>NZ_BMEB01000073.1 GCF_014636275.1 Cellulomonas carbonis | reverse complement strand
AGATGAGCTCGGGAATCGCTGACATCGTCGCACGGCTCGGAGGCGACGAGATGCCATGGCCAGGCCGCGGACGGGCCAGATCTCCGCGCCTCACACCACCCACCAGATGACGCAGATCCTCCATGGACGCACGGGCCTCCTCCCGCAGGGCAGACGCCGTCGCAGCGACCTCGGGGTCGGTGCGTGCCCCGACCTCAAGGGCACCGGTATGCAGAGATATCACCGACAGTCGGTGGGAGAGCGTGTCGTGAAGCTCGCGTGCCAAGAGCTCTCGCTCCGACTGCCGCGCGATCTCGGCCGTGAGCGACTCATTGCGCAGAGCTTCGCGTTCGGCGATCGACTCGACCGCCCTCATCTTCCGAGTCCGACGCAGAAGCGCACCGACTCCCAGCGCCGTACACAGTCCGATGACTCCGGCAGCGACCGTGATGATTCTGATCGCCAGGTGCGCATCCTCCGGCGGAATGGTCGCCTCGAGCCCGGTGACCTGAGCCGGATCGGGC
>NZ_BMEB01000072.1 GCF_014636275.1 Cellulomonas carbonis | reverse complement strand
ACTCGTATACATCACTGACAACTGTTAATTGGCGGTCCGCGATATATTTGATAAGCTTCTGTAAGTTGAGAAAATAATGTTCAGGCGAAAAATTATACGCGATACACGCATACCTCCCTTTAGGGATCGTTGTGATTTCCATATCCGGCGTAATTGATGAAATCTGTTTATTCGTCAATACAGGTGTGAAAATATGACGGTAAGTCATTTCATCAATGCTGGTGTAGGGCTGAAAAGAGAAAGTAGCGCCGTAGCTATTGTTCGTAAATCCATCTGCTGACTCGATAAATTTTTTTAATTTGCTGTAGGAGGCGTTGAGCACGTTTTCAGGCCCGATTCCTTCTGCCTCTGTCTGAATGATCCGTATTTCTTCTTCATCTAAAACAAACACCTCACCGAGCGCGGGATATTCCATCTGCCGTTTCATCCGCTTTTTCACCAATGAAATGGTTTGCTCCAGGGCTGATAAAAAGTCTAATTTCTCCCTGATTTGCCTCTCCTGCT
>NZ_BMEB01000071.1 GCF_014636275.1 Cellulomonas carbonis | reverse complement strand
ATATTTTAGAGTATGTGACATCAGCGAATATCGCATGCGGATTTCATGCAGGAGATCCTAGTGTTATGCGAAAAACCGTCGCGCTTGCAGCAGAAAGAGGCGTGAAAATGGGTGCGCATCCGGGCTTGCCGGATTTACTCGGTTTTGGGCGCCGCAATATGGCGATTTCTCCTGAGGAAGCGTATGATCTTGTCGTTTATCAAATTGGCGCGCTCTCTGGCTTTCTAAAAGCAGAGGGACTTCACATGCAGCACGTCAAGCCGCATGGCGCTTTATACAATATGGCGGCAGTCGATCAAAAACTGTCGGATGCTATCGCGAAAGCTGTCTATAAGGTTGATCCCGGCCTGATTCTTTTCGGTCTTGCTGAGAGCGAGCTTGTAAAAGCGGGAGAACGGATCGGACTTCAGACCGCAAATGAAGTGTTCGCCGACAGAACATACCAATCGGACGGCACGCTGACACCGCGCTCCCAGCCGGACGCACTCATTGAAAGTGATGATG
>NZ_BMEB01000070.1 GCF_014636275.1 Cellulomonas carbonis | reverse complement strand
GGCTCTGTCCTACGGCGTCGCCCAGTACATCATCAAGCCCTTCACCTTCCCCGTCTTCAAATCCAAACTCGAGGCGTATTCGTCCTTCCGCAACCGCCTCGGCGGGGATTCGAACGACGGCGAGGTCACCCAGACCGAGGTCGACAAAGCGATCTCGGCTCTGCGCACGCACACCGTGGCGGCGACCGCGAAGGGAGTGCCCGATGCGGTCCAAGCCGAGGTGAAGAGCCTGCTCGATGAGAATCCCGGCCAGTCCGCAGCAGAGCTGGCCGAAGGGCTCGGGGTCTCCCGAGTCACCGCTCGCCGCTACCTCGAATCCATGGCCGACGCCGGCATGCTCGAACGCCGTCCCCGATACGGTTCGGCCGGTCGTCCCGTCCTCGAATACACCGTCGTCCCCGACGCAGGCTGACCGCGCATTACTTGCGCGAGCAGCCGACCGTCACCGACGCCGCGGGCTGATCGCTCTGTCACCGCGCCCGTGACCGACGCCGCAAGCATTGTT
>NZ_BMEB01000069.1 GCF_014636275.1 Cellulomonas carbonis | reverse complement strand
GAACGGCATCCTCGCGATTTACCTCTACTTCAGCGTCACCGACGGCGGCATGGGGATGGAGCAGGGTACGGCAGTGGGCATCGTCGGTGCGTACGGCGGTGCCGTCTTCCTCGCCACGATCCTCGGCGCCTGGATCGCCGACCGCCTCGCCGGAGCGGAGAAGGTCCTCTTCTACTCCGCGATCATCATCATGATCGGTCACATCTGCCTGGCGTTCATCCCCGGCTTCGGGGGAGTGGCAGTCGGCCTCATCCTTGTTGCGCTCGGCTCGGGCGGTCTCAAGGCGAACGCCTCGGCACTGGTCGGTGAACTCTACGAAGAGAAGGACCCGCGTCGTGACGCCGGCTTCACCATCTTCTACATGGGCGTGAATATCGGTGCCCTCCTCGGCCCGCTGCTCACCGGACTCCTGCAGAAGAACATCGGATTCCACTATGGATTCGGGGCCGCCGCGGTCGGTATGGCACTCGGCCTGATCATCTACCTCACCGGTCGCAAGAGCCTGCCGCC
>NZ_BMEB01000068.1 GCF_014636275.1 Cellulomonas carbonis | reverse complement strand
AAAATATGTACCCGCGTAAAACGGCTTTTGATCAGGCGTGATAAACACATTCAGCGGCCAGCCGCCCTGCCCGGTCATCAGCTGGCAGATTCTCATATAAACAGAATCCACATCAGGCCGCTCTTCCCGGTCGACTTTAATCGCCACAAACCGTTCATTGAGAAGACGCGCGATTTCTTCGTCTTCAAAGCTTTCGTGGGCCATCACGTGGCACCAATGACAAGTCGAATAACCGATGCTGACCAGAACCGGCTTGTTTTCGCGTTTTGCTTTTTCAAAAGCTTCTTCTCCCCACGGGAACCAGTCCACAGGGTTGTGGGCGTGTTGGAGTAAATATGGTGATTTCTCATTGATTAATCTATTGGGTTTACTTTTGTTTGGCATGGGATCACCTTCTTCCTATAATTAGTGTATATTTAACTTAACACATTTTCTCAAAAATACTCCCTATTTCTTTATATAGCTGACTGTTCTTTAGTATTGTACTTAGGAATACGTATTACCCCCGAAG
>NZ_BMEB01000067.1 GCF_014636275.1 Cellulomonas carbonis | reverse complement strand
ATCGCGAACCGGGGAGCCACCTCGGCGAGTGCCCCTTCCACGGTCTGGGCCGTGGTCTCTGCAGGCGTCGAGAACTGCAGGCGCAGGAAGAACTGACGAGAATCGGGGGAGGAGAACTGCTGGGATTCGGTGATGTTGCCGCCCAGGCCCGCGAGCACCCCGGTCACGGCGTGGACGATGCCGGTCGAATCGGGGCAGGTGACTCTCAGGATCCATTCGCAGCTCATGGACTCGATCCTAATCGGTGGCTGCGCTCAACGCCCACTCCGAGTCGGCATCCGGATGGCGGTCGCGGCCCCGGAAGCAGGCGGCGTCGCTGTTAGCATGGTGCCGGGTGACGGCCGCGGTTTGCGCGCTGCCTCGCTCCCATCATCGGATGCCACAGGAGAGTACTCATGACCGAAAACTCGATGCAGGCTTCGCTTGCCGACATCGACCCGCAGATTGCCGAAGTCCTCGACCTCGAGCTGGGCCGCCAGCGGTCGACGCTCGAGATGATCGCCTCGGAGAAT
>NZ_BMEB01000066.1 GCF_014636275.1 Cellulomonas carbonis | reverse complement strand
CGGCCACCGCGCTCCACCCGGCGGCGGGAATTGCGAGGAACGCAACACCGAAGACCGCCCCACTCGAGGAGCTGCCGCCCAGCAGAGCGTATGCGGGAATGATCGTGAACACGAAGACAGCCATGAGAACGGCCAGGGCGGGTTTGCGCCCGAACCTGTCGGAGGCCAGGCCGAAGAACGGAGTGACGACGATGGCGACGACGGCCGCGACCGTGCCCAGGGCCAGGGAGCCGGAGTTCGGAACCTTCGCCACCTCTTCGATGTACGTGGGCACATAGGTGATGTTGAGGAAGTAGCTGACCGAGCCGATCGAGGAGATGAGGAAGGCCACGAGGATCGCCCGCGGCTGTTCGAGGATCGCAGTGATGAGCGGGGAGCGCTCGAGGGCCGTGTCCTTCGTGCCCTTCTTCTCCTTCTCTGCCTGCTGCAGCCGTTTGAAGGTCTCGGTCTCCTCCATCATCGACCGCAGCGGAACCATGAGGATGGCGAGCACAGCACCGAGGACGAACAGCAGCC
>NZ_BMEB01000065.1 GCF_014636275.1 Cellulomonas carbonis | reverse complement strand
CACCAGCATGTTCTTCACGGTGAAGACGCAGGAGAACGTCATCGTCGAGCGATTCGGCAAGTTCAAGAAAGTGGCGAAGCCGGGATTGAACACGAAGGTGCCGTTCATCGAGACGACGAGCCGGCCGATCTCGCTGCGCGTCCAGCAGCTCGAGGTCAACATCGAGTCGAAGACGAAGGACAACGTCTTCGTCACGGTTCCCGTCGCCGTCCAGTACGTCGTCGAAGAGAACAATGTGGCCGACGCCTACTACAAGCTGGCGAACTCCGAGGAGCAGATCCGCTCCTACGTCTTCGACACCGTTCGTTCGGCGCTGTCGGGTCTGACTCTGGACACGGCGTTCGAGTCGAAGGACGATATCGCGGAGAACGTCGAGGGCCGGCTCTCGGAATCTATGAAGCGCTACGGCTTCAAGATCGTCAGCAGCCTGGTCACGGATATCACCCCGGACCCGAAGGTCCGCGATTCGATGAACTCGATCAATGCCGCACAGCGTGACCGCGTCGCCGCTCAGTC
>NZ_BMEB01000064.1 GCF_014636275.1 Cellulomonas carbonis | reverse complement strand
GGCGGCGAGCTCGACACCCTGCGGATCGACGGCTCCGACGACGTGGCGGACGATTCCGCCTTTGCCCGCCGTGTCCATGGCTTGCAGGACGAGGAGGACGGCGGGACCGGAGTCCTCGTCGTGGTGGGCGGCGAAGAGGCGCTCCTGCAGGTCGTTGAGCTCAGCAGACAGCGCTTCGAGATCTTTCTTCCCGCTCTTCTTGTCCCCGTCGTAGCCGGGGGTGGATTCGGGATCGACCTCGCCGAGGCGGAATCCCTCCCCAGCGCGCAGTAGTGGTGCAGGATCGGTCGTCCAGTTGCTCGTCGGCTCACTCATGCGTTCATCTTTCCAGGTGGGAAGGGCCGCGTCTATACCGACAACTCACCGCCGAGGCGGCTGCTGAGGTCCGTCGATACCCGGCAGCGGATTCTCATTCGTCAGTCCGCGCCGACGCCTGTCCGCAAGGTACCCCTGGTAGGCCGCATCGCGTTCGCTCGCAGTCATCTGCGGCTTCGGCTTGTCAATGACATTGCGCAGA
>NZ_BMEB01000063.1 GCF_014636275.1 Cellulomonas carbonis | reverse complement strand
AGTTCGTCGGGGTCGTAGTCGACAGTGATCGTCGACCAGTTCTTCGTCGCCGGGTTCTCATTGCCGTCGAGATCGGGGACGAGGTCCTGTTCGTGCTCGATCGAAAGCACGTCGATTCCCGAATCGATGGCGAAATCGGAGACCGGAGCACCGACCGTCATCAGGGCAGTGACGTTGACATCGTCGAGGAACGCGGGGTCCGCGGCCAGAGAGCCTGCGGTGATTCCTCCCTGCGAATATCCGACGAGCATGACCTCGGCGCCGCGACCGATCCCGGCATCGGCGATCGCCTGGCGCACCATTTCGCGCATCACGGTGTCGTTGCCGGCCATGCCCTGCACGTTGGTCGTCAGGTCCGTCGTATTGTCACCCGACTTCGGAGACCAGTCGGTGGTGGCCGGGACGTAGACGATATAGCGGGTCGTCCCATCGGGTCCGACGACCTCCTCGATGCGGACCTGTCCGGAATCGGCTCCGCGGTGGCAGTTCGCTTCGCGGATGAAGAGGTCTTCGACGTCACGC
>NZ_BMEB01000062.1 GCF_014636275.1 Cellulomonas carbonis | reverse complement strand
ACGGAAAGAAAGACACAGTTCGCTACTTGCTCGTTGATACACCTGAGACGAAGAAACCAAATTCTTGTGTTCAACCATACGGTGAGGATGCGTCGAAACGAAATAAAGAATTGGTCAACAGCGGTAAGCTACAGCTGGAATTTGATAAAGGCGATCGCAGAGATAAGTATGGAAGACTGTTAGCATACGTTTATGTTGACGGCAAATCTGTTCAAGAGACATTATTGAAAGAGGGATTGGCCAGAGTAGCATATGTATATGAGCCTAACACAAAATACATAGACCAATTCAGACTAGATGAGCAAGAAGCAAAATCAGATAAACTGTCAATTTGGAGTAAGAGCGGTTATGTGACGAACAGAGGATTTAATGGCTGTGTGAAATAGAAAAACACTGTTTGTTAAAAAAAGCAGCAAACCTAGCAGAATGCAGTTTCCAAAGAATGAGAAAGAGATGATGGAGAGTCTAGTTCCATTCTGCTTAACAAGCTAAAATCATGCAACTAGCCTGTAAAATTTCCGC
>NZ_BMEB01000061.1 GCF_014636275.1 Cellulomonas carbonis | reverse complement strand
GCTCCTCGACATGGACTCATCGGTCGTCGCTTGGCAGCGATGCGCCGTAAGCGAGCGAATACACGAGTCCGATCCGCATCGACCCAAGCCGGCCGCCCCGCCTCGGCTCGGGCCAGTCGACGCCGAGCGCGAGCAGAACGATGAGGAAGACGTTGAGGGCGACGATGAGCGCCGAGGCGGCCACGGCGATGAGCGTGATCCATCGTGCGTTCGCGAATTCGCCCATCACGCGGCGGCTGCTCGTGAGCCTGACCAGGGGGATCATCGCAAACGGGATGCCGAGGCTGAGCACGACCTGGCTGAGCACGAGCGCCCAGGTCGGGTCGACACCGATGGCGAGAACGATGAGCGCGGGGATCATCGTGAACGCGCGCTGCCACACGATCGGGATGTTCACCCGCAGCAGGCCCTGCATGATCGAGGCGCCCGCATAGGATCCGACTGCGCTCGAGGCCAGCCCCGAGGCGAGGAGACCGATGCCGAAGAAGAGGCCGACGACCTCGCCGAGGTTGGCCGTGACGAC
>NZ_BMEB01000060.1:271-526 GCF_014636275.1 Cellulomonas carbonis | reverse complement strand
AACTTGGATTCGCCCTTGAACGCGCCAAAGATTGGGTTGCTGCCGATGCCACCTACCAGGCTGCCCAACATTTGGCGCCAGACGCCGGAAATATTGCCTTTCGTCGTGGACGATGTCTTAATGAGTTGGGCGACTTCGAGGACGCCGTGGCGCAATACCATGTCGCCATCCGGGGTGGACATCGCGTTGCGGACGCTTATTCCGCCGTGTATTCGGCTGAAGCCACCGCACCTTTATGGAAGCGTCTTGACACGC
>NZ_BMEB01000060.1:0-261 GCF_014636275.1 Cellulomonas carbonis | reverse complement strand
AGTCGGTACCACTTGGACAACCCGAAATGGCTTTGCGATCGCGCGGTGCTTGCCGCGCGCATGGGCAAGCACACCGAGGCGATTGAACATTTCCTCGCCTCCGACTCCTTGTCCCCACTCGGTCGCGATCACAAGATCGATATGGCGCGTTGTTATCAAGCCATCGGTCGGACGTCCAGGGCAGCCGGACTGCTGCAAGATCTGGCCGCTTCGGATGGAGGGGCGGCTAAAGTTCTTGGTCCGGGTGCGTTCTTCCGGGAC
>NZ_BMEB01000059.1 GCF_014636275.1 Cellulomonas carbonis | reverse complement strand
GGCGCGCTGAGTTTACCCTCACCCATTCCTCCCCCTCAGAGCTGGAGATCCACCACCGCTTTAAAGCTCCGTTGAGTTTCTCAAAGCTGCGGTCGCGGATGAAGATCGCGTCAACGGCGATCATCGTCAGCGAGAACCACGGCAGACCCATGAGCAAAGCGATCCCCAAGTGGAAGGCGAGGATGCCGAGCAGACCGATGATGCGGGTATAGCGGTTGAAGAGCATGAACGGGAACGCACACTGGAAGAGCACCGATGCCCACGAGATCGCCACGACCACCGGACCCCAGGCGGTGACGAGGTCGGAAAGAACGGGCCAGGTCCCGAACTGCTGTGTCTGCAGGGGGTTGTAGACGGCGAAGCCGTGCTGCCAGGCACTGCCGCCGGCTTTGTAGAGACCACCGGACATGTAGATCGCGCACACCTGGAAGGCGAGCACCACGATCGCGAGGTTATTGGCCATGACCAGCGCCCACCGCCACTGACCACCGTCGGCCTCGGGGAAATCGGCTTTGCGCCGACGCCGGCG
>NZ_BMEB01000058.1 GCF_014636275.1 Cellulomonas carbonis | reverse complement strand
AGGTTCTTGCGGAAGCGCTGCCATTTCGCGTTCGAGCCGATGAGCCCGACCGATCCGAGGTCGCCGCGGGTCAGCGCCGCGGAGCACAGGTGCAGGTCCTCGGCATGGTCATGGGTCATGATGACCACGTGCGCTCCGGCCGGCCGCTCCGTGATCACCTCTTCCCCGACGACAGCGAATTCGCGGCGGATCCGCGCCACCGGCTCCTCCAACTCATCGAGAGCTTCGAGCTGTTCCGGCCGTGAATCGGACACGGTCAGGTCGAGATCGTGGCGGGCGAGGATCCGGGTGAGCTCGAGTCCGATGTTGCCGATCCCGAAGATCGCCACCGAGGCGGGCACGGGCAGGGGTTCGAAGAGCATGGTGACCTCTCCGCCGCAGCATTGGCGACCGTATTTGGCCGGAGCCTTGTCGTTGAGCCGCAGAGTGAGCATCTCCGGAGCCGTCTGCCCCTCGGAGAGCAGCTCCCGGGCACGGGTGAGGGCCGTCATCTCGAGATTGCCCCCGCCGATGGTCCCGAACAGGGCATCA
>NZ_BMEB01000057.1 GCF_014636275.1 Cellulomonas carbonis | reverse complement strand
GACGCCGTGCTCAAGGATTCGAAGGTCAAGGGCTTCGGCCTCGAGGTTCGCGACGGGATCAGCGACGACGTCCTCTACGCGAAGGACGAGACGAAGCCGCGCACTCCCGCCTCCGTGACGAAGGTGCTCACAGCGGCCGCCTCACTGTCCGCGATCGGCGGGGAGACGCGCCTGGCGACGACGACGGACTTCGACGCGGACACGAACACCCTGACGCTGACCGGCGGCGGCGATGTGCTCCTGTCGGCCGGAGACTCCGATCCCGGTTCGGTCAACGGGCACGGGGGACTGCGGACCCTGGCCGAAGACACCGCAGCAGCGCTCGAAGACCAGAACGTCACCGAGGTGGCCCTCAACCTGGATGCGAGCCGCTACGTCGGCGAGGACTTCGACTCCGGCTGGTCCCGGTCCGATATCGCCAAGGGCGTGATCACTCCGATCCAGCCGATCATGGTCGACACCGCCTACGTCGGGTCGAAGAACGCCGAATGGCGGGGGCGCAGCGAACACCCGGCCAAGGACGCGTTCTCGATC
>NZ_BMEB01000056.1 GCF_014636275.1 Cellulomonas carbonis | reverse complement strand
GTCAGCTGAGAATCAACTCGACTTCAGCGTCCGCCTCGTCTCCGAGATCCTGCCCGCCCTGCACGCGGCGGGACTGCGTGACACCCCTGAGGTCGTTGCGGCACTGGGCGGCGGCAACGACGCGAGCGATCTGCGCGGCCGCCTCGGACTCGCCCCGGCCGTGAACCTCTATGCCGATGCGTAAGACGTCGGCTGCGGCGGACCTCACGACCGGCGGTGATGCGTCGACGGCATCCGATTCGGGCGGGCACCGCGCCGACCTCACCTTCATCGGGGCCGGGCCGAAGACCCTGGGCATCCTGCTCGCGATCGCCGCGAACACGGACGCCGGGGCAGGCCTGCGCATCCACCTCGTCGACCCGTATCCGGCCGGAGCCGGGCGGATATGGCGGACCGAACAGTCGCCGCACCTGTGGATGAACTCGCGCACCGAGGACATCACGATCTCCCCGGACGAGTCCTGCCTGCTCGAGAATCCCGGCATCATGGGACCGACCCTGCACGAGTGGATCCACGGGCCCGGTCGGGAGCGCCTGAC
>NZ_BMEB01000055.1 GCF_014636275.1 Cellulomonas carbonis | reverse complement strand
GGCACCGAAGCCGATGCCGACGGTCGCGTCCCGGTCATCCCCGTCACCTACATGAACTCCTCGGCCGCGATCAAGGGCTTCTGCGGCCGCAACGGCGGAATCGTGTGCACCTCGTCGAACGCCGAGGTGGTTCTGGAATGGGCGTTCGAACGCGGGCAGCGGGTCCTGTTCTTCCCCGATCAGCACCTGGGCCGCAACACCGCGGTGAACATGGGCATCGGTCTCGACGAGATGCCGCTGTGGAACCCCGCCAGGCCAATGGGCAACAACGACGAGCAGACGCTGCGTGAGGCTCGGGTCATCTTGTGGCAGGGATTCTGCTCCGTGCACAAACGCTTCACCCCCGCCCAGATCGACAAGGCCCGCACTGAGCACCCGGACGTGCGCGTGATCGTTCACCCCGAATGCCCGCGTGAGACCGTCGAGGCCGCCGATGAGGCCGGATCGACCGCGTACATCACGAAGGCCATCGAACAGGCGACCGAACCGACGACGTTCGCCATCGGCACCGAGATCAACCTGGTCCAGCGGCTGGCCGCC
>NZ_BMEB01000054.1 GCF_014636275.1 Cellulomonas carbonis | reverse complement strand
ACCATTGTCTGCGGCAGCGACGACGCAGCGAGACGATTCGAAGACATCCACACCTACCTCGGAGCGGGACCGCGTGTGGAGGCGAAGAAGACCGGTGCGATCATCTGCGTCGAGGACGCCGAGGAAGAGAAGCGCTGGCGAGACTTCATGGAGATCGCTGTGCTTCACGATCTGCGAAGCTTGGTGGCGGTCCCGCTCGGCATCGACGACACTGCGCAAGCGGTCATAACCTTCTACGCCATGCAACCCCACAGCTTCGGGGAGCCGACGCTGTCGGCCGTGCAGAGATTCGTGGAACCGGTGAAGAGGTCGTTGCGAGTGGCGGTCCGAACCGCCCGCTTCGCCGAGGCAGCCGAACACCGACAGCGGGCGATGGAATCGCGCACCGTCATCGACGTGGCCATCGGAATCACGATGGCCCAGGCGGCCTGCAGCCAGGATGAAGCTGTCACCATTCTCAAGAGGGCCTCATCGCATCGCAATATCAAACTGCGCACGCTCGCCGGAGAACTCGTCAACTCACTCGGTCAGCCCGAGCCG
>NZ_BMEB01000053.1 GCF_014636275.1 Cellulomonas carbonis | reverse complement strand
AAAGACGGAACACCGATTCGTTTAACAGGACAGGATTCCGAGCGCGGAACGTTCGCCCAAAGAAACCTTGTGCTTCATGACAGTGAGACGGGCAAAGAATTTGTGCCGCTTCATCACTTATCTGACTGCAGCACATCATTTGCTGTTCATAACAGCCCGCTGTCTGAAGGATCGGTTCTCGGTTTTGAATACGGCTATAACGTGCATTCACCGGAAACGCTTGTTTTGTGGGAAGCACAGTACGGAGATTTTGCCAACGCTGCTCAAGTGTATTTTGACCAATTTATTTCTGCCGGACGCGCGAAATGGGGCCAAAAATCCGGATTAGTCATGCTGCTCCCGCACGGTTACGAGGGACAGGGGCCTGAGCACTCAAGCGGAAGAATTGAGCGATTCCTGCAGCTTGCAGCGGAAAACAACTGGACGGTTGCCAACCTGACAAGCGCGGCACAGTATTTCCATATTTTAAGAAGACAGGCTAAAATGCTGCTTCGTGAAGAAATCAGACCGCTCGTCATTATGACGCCGAAGAGCCTTCTTC
>NZ_BMEB01000052.1 GCF_014636275.1 Cellulomonas carbonis | reverse complement strand
ACTACAGGAAGGATCAAAATTTCTTGTTCTATACCGGATGAACGTTCACATGGTAGACTCCATATGAAGATAAATATATTTGATCTTACTTGGTTTTTATACAGGTGTATAAATAAGTGTAGTTTGAATATTTTAATTCATGACGGATCTTATTCTAATCCTGATCCTCATGTAAAAGGTACATTATTAAAACATATCAATTCAAGTCTGTTAGAGAATAGGATCGGACAATATTTTGTAACAATAAATAAAAATGAATTATTATTAGATGACCTTCAAGAATTAGAGTCGAAAGGTATGATTGTTGCAAAATTAGATAGAAACAATGAAGATAAAAATAGATTTTTTGGTTTTAGATTTTGACCAAATAATATTAAACTAGGGAGTTCTTATAGAACTTCCTTTTAACCTGTTTTAAAAATTCCCATAATGTCAAGGGTGTTTAAATTCAGTATATAATGAAACACCGTAATAACTTAACCTATAACAGAGTGATAAAATAGAACTTATGTCTTTTCTTATTCTTTCACTAGAAAAAATCTA
>NZ_BMEB01000051.1 GCF_014636275.1 Cellulomonas carbonis | reverse complement strand
GATCTCGGCGCGCAGCGGATGCTCGCCACCACCGACGAGAACTTCTTTTCCGACCACGCCGGCGAGTTCGACCTCATCCTCAACACGATCAGCGCCGACATCCCCGTCAACCGCTACCTGCGTCTGCTGGGGCCGCGCGGGGTCATGGCCGTCGTCGGCCTCCCGCCGGAGAAGCAGGAGTCCTCCTTCGGTGCCGTCATCGGCGGGGCCAAGGCGATCGCCGGATCGAACATAGGCGGCATCGCCGAGACCCAGGAGATGCTCGACCTCTGCGCCGAACACGGCATCGCCGCGAAGATCGAGACGATCCCCGTCACCGAGGCGGACGCCGCCTACGACCGGGTCGTGGCCGGAGACGTGCAGTTCCGCGTCGTCATCGACACCGCGAGCTTCGATGACGTCGAGGCCGTCGCCTGACGCACTTCGTCTGGATCCGCCTCGTCTGAATCCCGGGCGTGAGACCGCAATGGTCGGGGTGATTCCCGCAATCGATGCGGGAATCCCTCGACCCTCATGCCGCAGGCGGGCACAATGAGACCGGGTCGAGG
>NZ_BMEB01000050.1 GCF_014636275.1 Cellulomonas carbonis | reverse complement strand
CTCACAACTGGAAAGAGGAATTCTCACATGATCGCGACTCGCGGGATAAAAGGCGGCTTGATGCTTCTGCCGACGACCCGACGAACCGTCGGCCTATTCCTGGTCGCGGCGGGCCATCGTCTGGGCGTTGCAAGCCGCGTAGTCCTCGGGTGCCGGATAGCCGACCTCGGTGAGGACGAGTCCTTCGGCAGGCGTGACGAACATGGGCACATCCGGAGTCAGCCCGGCGTCCGCCTCGGCGATGAGTTCGGCCGGGCGGGTCACCGCCCAATTGCCGGATCCGACCTTGATCAATCCGCCGACGAGTGCACGGACCATGTGATGGCAGAAGGCGTCGGCGCGCAGATCAATGGTGATCACAGCATCCTGATCGCGCGAGACTCGCAGTTCGTGGAGGGTGCGGATCGTCGTCGCGCCCTCCCGGGGTTTGCAGAACGGCAGGAAGTCGTGTAGCCCTTGGACCTCGCTCGCGGCCTCGGCCATGGCTTCGGCATCGAGTTCGCCCTTGTGCCGCGGCGTCACCTGCGTCAGCAGCGGGTCGATGAATGACC
>NZ_BMEB01000049.1 GCF_014636275.1 Cellulomonas carbonis | reverse complement strand
TCCGGGGTGAACGGCTTGATGACGTACTGGGTGATGCCCGACGAGATCGCCGAACGGATGACCTGCAGGTGCCGCACCGCGGTGATCGCGATGATGTCGACGTCCTGACCGCGGGAGTTCAGCCGCCCGGCGACCTCGAGGCCGTGCGAATCCGTGAGGTTCATATCGAGCAGAACGATATCGACGGGGCTGCCTGCAGCAGCGAGTTCGTCGAAGCGTTCGATCGCCTCATGTCCGCCCAGGAAGGTTCCGGCCACCTCAAATCCCGGCACGCGGTCCACGAAGTCCGCGTGCGCCTGTGCCGTCATCGGATCGTCTTCGACGATGAGCACCCGCAGCGCGGCATCATCGCTCACGTGAGTCTCCTTCCGCCCGATCCTGACTCGAATCCTCACCATCCGTGGTGTGGCTCTCCGAAGAATCGTAATCGCCGGCCGCGTCGATGTCCCCCAGTGGAAGCGTCACCGTGAAGATCGCACCGCCATCGGAATCGACATCGATATGTCCGCCGAGGCGGCTCACCGCCTGCCGAACCAAGACGAGCCCGAATCC
>NZ_BMEB01000048.1 GCF_014636275.1 Cellulomonas carbonis | reverse complement strand
ATCCCAAGCTCGTCGACGTCGCCAAGGAATGGGTGACGGGTCTGGGGAAGACTGCGATCACGGTGAAGGACTCGCCCGGATTCGCCTCCTCCCGCCTCGGCGTGGCTCTCGCTTTGGAAGCGATGCGGATGGTCGAAGACGGCGTCGCCAGTGCGGAGGACATCGACCGGGCCATGACCCTTGGCTACCGGCATCCGGCCGGGCCGCTGAAGACGACGGACATCGTCGGCCTCGATGTGCGCCTCGGCATCGCCGAGCACCTCGCAGCGGAGATCGGTGAGCGCTTCACACCCCCGCAGATACTGAAGGACAAGGTCGCCGCCGGTGAACTCGGCCGCAAGACCGGACAGGGTTTCTACACCTGGTGACCACGGGCGTCCGCCCGGCGGGCACCGGCCGCACCACACTGACAGGACACGCAAAGGAGCATCCATGACCGAGATCCAACTGAAGAACCGCGGCCCGATCGCCGAGCTCGTCCTCGACGGACCCGAGTCCCGCAACGCCCTCGACGCGGACAACCTCCGCGACATCGCGGCCGCCGTGGCCAAGGTCGCC
>NZ_BMEB01000047.1 GCF_014636275.1 Cellulomonas carbonis | reverse complement strand
GGCCGAAACGGGAATGAGCGCCTCTCGAGCAGACTTCGACAACTGAGTGACGGCAAGCACCGATGCGGTGATCGCGCAGTAGTCGAGCATGTCGACGAAGGCCTCCAGCGCCTCAGCAGAACGGCCCTCGTGGTGGAGCATGTCGGCGCGCAGAGCCATGGCTGAGTTCTTGAGCCTGGGCCCCTCATCGCCGGCCAACAACTGCCCTGTGGCGGTCCACAGCGGATCATGCTGCCCGAAGACGAAGGCCTGACGCGCTTTGACGACCGAGTACCCCGGACTCGGTGGACTCATCCGCTCGGCCAAGCCCTGCAGGGCCTTCCCCTCGCCCGCAGCGGCCAGCACGAAGCTGACGATGTTGACGATGGCCGAGAACCGTGCGCTAAGTACGCCTGTCGTCGGCAGAAGCTGAACCTGCAGACTCTCCACCAGCAGCTTCGCCGCGGCCGAAGCTCGCCCTTCATACACAAAGCACAGACTTCTCAGCACGTGCGGAATGGGCCCCAGGAATTGGGTGGGCTTCGCCTGGTCAAGTGCGATGATGATCAGTCGGGCTGCA
>NZ_BMEB01000046.1 GCF_014636275.1 Cellulomonas carbonis | reverse complement strand
AGTGGTATCCCGCATTTGATAAGAGCAGTTCTCCGAGCGAACGCATAATGAAAAAGCAAAATACGCCGGTGATCAAGTAAGCAAATAAAATGGATGGTCCTGCAAAATGGATGGATTTACCTGAACCTAAAAATAAACCTGTACCGATTGCACCTCCAATCGCCATTAATTGTATATGCCTGTTTTTAAGGCCTCTAGACAATTTCTGTTGCTGGCCAAAATTGTCTTTGCTAGAATTGCCTATCAATTTTATTTTCCTCCAGTAATAAAAAGATGAGTAAAGTTTTATCGGATATTATAACATTTAAAAGAATAGATACTTTTATTTTTAAATTTTAAAACTATTTTAAGTGCTGTTACATGTCTTGTGGCTCTATTTTTCACTCGTGATTCTACCTGAATAGCAGAGTAAAACAGGAAAGTCATTTGGACAATCTGACAGGCTAGTTTTAATCGGTAACGATTTGTATAATTGCATACCCACTATGATTGAGGCCGGCAGGGGGATCAAATCGATAGGATCGGAGATAAAGTTTTTAAGCTTACAGATTCCTTAACCTCC
>NZ_BMEB01000045.1 GCF_014636275.1 Cellulomonas carbonis | reverse complement strand
ACTCCATTGGCGCCGAGCGAGCGGGCCTCACTGATGTCGGCCCGTACGTCATCCGAGAATTCATCGGTTGCGAGGATCCGGCGGACCTCGTCGGGATCGAGGCCGATCTCACGTCCCACCTCGGCGAGGTAGTCGACGTCACCGATGTCGCGACCCTTCTCGAAGTGGCCCGAGAGCAGCCTCTCCTTGGCCTCGGACATGAGTCCGTGGGTCTTGGCGAAGTGGAGGAAGCGGTGGGCGGTGAAGCTGTTGGCCACGACGATCGAGTCGAAGTCGTAGTTCAGGCCGACTCCGGCGGCCTGCTGTGTGACATGGTCGAACATCTGTCGCACCTGAGCGGCGGGCATGCCCTTCATCTGACTGAGGTATTCGGTTTCGGTGCCGTCGAAGTGATCGGGCAGGCTCGGGTCGAGCTGGAAGCTGCGCCATTGGACGTCGACGTCATCCTTGTGAGCGAAGCCGTCGAGGGCATCCTCGAAGCGACGTTTTCCGATATAGCACCAGGGGCAGGCGATGTCCGACCAGATCTCAATCTTCATATCATTGCCAACCGTGTCCATCTC
>NZ_BMEB01000044.1 GCF_014636275.1 Cellulomonas carbonis | reverse complement strand
TGATCGTCGCCATAATAGGAGCCGACAGGCGAAAGCACGATCATAAATGTATAGCTCCTGGATGCCTTCACACCGAGACTCGGTTCTGTGGCAATGACAAAAGGACGAATATACAGTGACGTTCCTTTTTCCTTTGGAACCCAATCTTTCTCCAGCTCAACTAAGTGCGTCAATGCCTCAAGCACCAGCTCTTCGTCTAAAGGGGGCATGCTCATGCGCTCACACGATCTGTTCAGCCGTTTGATATTTTGATCCGGACGGAACAGCAGCACCCTGCCGTCGTCTGTTCTGTATGCTTTTAATCCTTCAAAAACAGCCTGGCCGTAATGAAAAACAGATGAAGACGGATCAAGCGTAAGCGGTGCGTACGGCGCAATTCTCGGATGATGCCATCCAATCCCCTCTTCGTAGTCCATCACAAACATATAATCTGTAAAATATTGTCCAAACCCCAAGGAAGACGGGTCGGGCTTTTCCTTATAATATACAGTTTTTTCTCGTTCAATAAGCTTATTCAATCTAATCAGCACACCTTTTACATAATTGTTTAAATATTCAGTCTTT
>NZ_BMEB01000043.1 GCF_014636275.1 Cellulomonas carbonis | reverse complement strand
TCCAGGTCTTCGCGCAGCAGCCGCGGGGTGGTCAGGACCCCGGGTGTGTACAGGGCGGTGCGGTTCTTGGCCAGCGCGGCGTAGATCTTGGCGTCGTTGTCGCTGCGTGGGCCCCACTCGGTGAGCAGCTCGTGGGCTTGGTCCCAGTGGGCGTAGCGGCGTGCTGAGACGGTCTTGCCGACCCCGGCCGGTCCGAAGCACAGCCCGATGGTGCGCCCGCGCCGGACGGAGTCGGCGAACTCAGTGAACCGGCGGTGCTCCTTGGTCACGATGAAGCGTTCGCTCACCTGAGGTCCTCCCTGTAGACCTTGAGCCGCGCCACGCTCGGCACCCGCGGCGGCACTGGCCTGGCCGCGGCATCGGGGATGTGGGCGGCGACGACGGCGATCCGCTCGTTGATGCCCCGGCGCAGGGCGCGGCGACGCGCGTTGCGGGCGGCCTGGACGTCCTTGAGGCTGACCTGCTGCCCGTGGTGGTCCTGGTCGACGGCGGTGCACAGGAACTGGTCGTGGTCGAAGACGCGGATCTCGGTGATGTCTCTGGGGTCGTAGCGGATGACCACGGG
>NZ_BMEB01000042.1 GCF_014636275.1 Cellulomonas carbonis | reverse complement strand
AGGCCGCGGTGTCGAAGTTCCGGGACACCCAGCGGATGACGTCGGCGGGGTTGGCCTCGGGAACACCGTTCTCCGGGTCACCGGCGAGTTCACGGGCACCCGCCTCGGCGAGGGCCTTGAGTTCCTCGATGGGGCGGGTCATACCAGTTCCTCCTCGTCAACGCGGTGGGCCCATTCGGAGAAAGTCTCGGTCTCCCCACGCCCGGCGAGGAAGCGACGGACGAGTTTCTCGACGTAGTCGCTGAGGTTCTCGGCGGTGACCTTGAGTCCACGGACGGTGCGGCCGAGTCCGGCCTCGTCGCGGTCTTTCGAGGCCAGGCCTCCGCCGGCGTGGACCTGGAATCCGGGGACCTGTTCGCCTTCGTCGGTGGTGACGATCTGGCCTTTGAGCCCGATGTCGGCGGTCTGGATGCGGGCGCAGGAGTTCGGGCAGCCGTTGAGGTGGAAGCTGATCGGGTGGGGCAGCTCCTCGATGTCGGCGAGGCGCTCTTCGAGCTTCGTGATGGTGTCGGCTGCGGTCTGCTTGGTCTCGACGATGGCGAGTTTGCAGTATTCGATGCCGGTGCACGCGATC
>NZ_BMEB01000041.1 GCF_014636275.1 Cellulomonas carbonis | reverse complement strand
CGGACCGCAGATCGTGTTGGGGATGGGGCTGAACACCCGGTTGGAGCCTGCTGATCTGCCGCGCGAAGACGCGAGCTCAATAGCGATCGAAACCGGAATCGACGGTTCAGAAATTGATCATGAAGCATTGCTAGTCTCGATTCTCGGCACACTGATCCCCTGCTACAGAGAGCTGATCGACTATGGAGATGAGGATTTCCGCGACAGCCGCACAGCGCGGAGAGTGCGTGATCATATGGTGACGCTCGGGTCGCGGGTTCGGGTGGAGAAGCCTGACGGTTCCGACATCATCGGCACCGCCACGGGGCTGGACGCAGGAGCCGACCTCATCATCGACGATCAGGTGTGCTTAAGCGCCGGAGACGTCCACCATCTGCGTCCGGCCGCGGCCCCGACCGCTGCGGAGAGGAGCCAAGACTGATGGCGGTTTCGGACTTCACCGCCGGATTCGACATCGTCGAACCGGAACGGCTGGGCACACCCGAGGTCGGAGAAGCCGCAGGCACCTCCGCAGAGACTCGGCCGGCCGACGCCGGCACCCAGTCGCACAGAGACGCGCCCCGGTCCGCCGACGCATCGCAGCCGACC
>NZ_BMEB01000040.1 GCF_014636275.1 Cellulomonas carbonis | reverse complement strand
AGCATATGACTGACCATGATATGCTGAAGCAGTTATATTTGACGCAGCTACTCATCATCTTTGCCGCTGCTGCAGCAGGACTGTTCTTTTTTGAGGATGTACGGGACGTATTAAAGCTCTGGGACATTCGCGATATGCGAATCATCTGGTATGGTGTTTCTATAGCTGTTATTGTTATTTTAGCCGATATGGCAGTAATGAAATGGTTTCCGTCTCATTTATATGATGACGGCGGAATCAATAAAAAAATATTCAGTAAGAGGTCAATCCCTCATATTATATTTTTAACGCTTCTGATTGCTTTCGCGGAAGAAATGTTATTCAGAGGAGTGCTGCAGACTCATATCGGTTTATGGACGGCCAGCCTTATATTTGCCGCTCTGCACTTTCGGTATTTGTCAAAATGGCTGTTATTTATTATGGTGACAGCAATCAGCTTTTTGCTCGGTCTGATGTATGAATGGACCGGCAACTTATTTGTTCCGATGACGGCGCATTTTATCATTGATGCCGTGTTTGCCTGTCAGATTCGTTTTGAACATGTGAGGAGGGATAAACATGACGAACATGTCGAGAGTAGAGAGAAGAA
>NZ_BMEB01000039.1 GCF_014636275.1 Cellulomonas carbonis | reverse complement strand
CATCTTGTTTTAAGAGCTTTTCAAGGGCTGCAAGTCTCGGATCAACTTGATTCTTCTTGTCTTCTTCCGAAATGACTTGCCAATCCTTTCCTTCTTGAGGAGCAGCTCCTTTTTCTTGTTCAGATTCACAAAAGATTTGCATAGGGATTTCTAAAAGAATTTCTTCTTTCACGATCGGAGTTATGTCGATAGTATCGTCCTCAACAATGTGAACGTCATCATCTTCTATATCATCCGTGTGATGAAATATAAACAGTTCTTTTGTTGAAATTTCAAATGGATACGGAACATCAACGAGTGTTCTTGAGCATGGCAAAAGCATTTCGCCTGAAATTGTAAAATCAAACGAAACCTGTTTTGATTTGATATCCGCTCTGCCCTTCACCCGAACGGGAGAAATGCGGCGAATGTCAGAATTCAGCTTTGTCAGCTCATTTAACTCAACTGTTTCATCAAACTCAAAACTTTGTTTTGGCATTTGATGCAGCTGATAAATCGTCCATTTCATTTGTATCACCTCAGGAAAGCAACAAACATGATTATAGCTTTTAAGATTGTTTTTGTCAATATTTTTTCTTTACAGCATAATGCTGCC
>NZ_BMEB01000038.1:322-598 GCF_014636275.1 Cellulomonas carbonis | reverse complement strand
ATGTCTTCGCCGAGGCGAAGCCGCAGATCGTCTTCCACGCGGCGGCGCTCAAACATCTGCCGATGCTGCAGCGGTTCCCCGAGGAGGCGTGGAAGACGAATGTCCACGGCACCCTCAACGTCCTCGAAGCAGCACGCGCAGTCGGAGTCGAAACCTTCGTCAACATCTCGACGGACAAGGCCGCCGCACCGACGAGCGAGCTCGGCCGGAGCAAACGGATCGCCGAAAGACTCGTCAGCGGATTCGCAGCGAAGTCGCCAGGCACCTACCTCTCGG
>NZ_BMEB01000038.1:0-312 GCF_014636275.1 Cellulomonas carbonis | reverse complement strand
GAACAGATCAGACAGGGCGGTCCGATCACGGTCACCGATCCGGAGGTCCGACGCTTCTTCATGACGATCCCGGAGGCATGCCAGCTGGTGCTGCAGGCGGCGACGATCGGCGAGGACGGCTACGTCATGGTTCTCGACATGGGTGAACCCGTGCGCATCGTCGACATCGCCCGGAGTCTGGTTGCGATGTCGAATCAGAACACCGAGATCGTCTATACCGGCCTGCGCGAGGGTGAGAAGCTCGACGAGGAGCTCTTCGGTGACTACGAAGGCACCGTCATCCGCATCCACGACAAGATCAGCCGTGTTGAG
>NZ_BMEB01000037.1:301-599 GCF_014636275.1 Cellulomonas carbonis | reverse complement strand
CCGCCACACGACGGGAGCCTGACCGTATTCGCTCGAATGGATGCGGCCGGCGCCTTCGCTCTCGGTCAGCCGGACGGTGATGCACCGGTCGACGGCGATGAGCACGGCGGGCTGTCCGGGCTCGACGACGGCGTACTCGCCGGCGATGAACAGCTTGCCGGGTGCCCGGGTCTCGATCATGTCCGGCTGCCCTCACCCGCAGCCGGGTTCACTGCGTGTGCGGGCGGGACTGCGTCGGCGGCGGTGAGCAGGTGGGCTCCCGGTCCGGGTCCGACGACGCGGACGTCGCCGAAGCCGG
>NZ_BMEB01000037.1:0-291 GCF_014636275.1 Cellulomonas carbonis | reverse complement strand
CTCGGCCAGCGCCTCGGCGTCATGGGGGCGGACGATGACGGCGACGTTCGGGCCGGCATCGGCGGTCGAATAGGCTTCGATCCCCGACTCGCGGGCTTCGGCCACGGCGTCGAAGATCGCGTGGCTGGTCGGATTGAGGAACCGGATCGGCGGCACGGTGGACTGGATGAGTCCGTGCATGCGCAGGGCGTGGGATTCGGTGATCTCGCCGATGCGGGTGAAGTCCCCGGCCGCGCACGCGGCGACCATCTGCTCGAGGTAGTCCTCGGTCGAGGACACCCAGCCGGAGTA
>NZ_BMEB01000036.1 GCF_014636275.1 Cellulomonas carbonis | reverse complement strand
GCGGAGTGCCGGCGCTGGCGGTTGTGGAAGATCTCGAGGTACTCGAAGATCGCGTTCGCCAGCTCCAACCGGGTGCGCCAGCGCTGGCGGTCCAGGAGCTCGACCTGCATGCGGGACCAGAACGACTCGATGACGGCGTTGTCGTAGCAGTCCCCGATCGAGCCCATAGAGGGCACCAGGCCGGAGTCCTTCGCGCGTCGGGTGAACGCCCACGAACCGAACTGCACTCCATGATCAGAATGGATGACCGTGCCGGGCGGCGGTCGCCGGGAGTCGATCGCCATCCCGAGCGCGTTCGTCACCAGTGCGGCGGTCGGCGAGGAGTCGATGGACCAGCCCACGACCCGGCGGGAGCACACGTCCAGCACGACGGCGCAGTAGACCTTGCCCTCGCGGGTGTGGTGCTCGGTGATGTCGGTGACCCACAGCTGGTCCAGGCCCTCGCGGCGGAACCGTCGGTCCACGAGGTCGGTGGAGATCAGGTCCGGGTGTGGGCGACGCCACTTCGGTCGCCCACCGATGCCCTTCAAGCCCGCTCGCTGCATCAACATCGCCACCGTCCCCTGCCAGACGGTGAGCCCGCGGCCGAGGGTCAGCTC
>NZ_BMEB01000035.1 GCF_014636275.1 Cellulomonas carbonis | reverse complement strand
GGAGCAGACGTCTCGAGGCACACATCCAAGCACTGCGGGAACTGGCCGGAGAATAGCCCCGTAGATGACTGTTCACCCTGGTGAGAAGATCGGCTAAGGTGATGGAAACCGATGCAGGGAGGCATGATGACCACACCGACGAGCACCGAGATCCCGTTCCTCGAGCTCCACGAAGTCTCGACACTCATCCGAACCAGGCAGCTGTCCTCGCGTGAGGTCACCGAAGCGATGCTCGAACGCATCGATAGCCTCGAGCCCCGACTGCAGGCCTTCGCCACGGTCATGGCCGAATCGGCCCTCGCCGAGGCCGACCGCGCCGATTCCCTCCTGTCCCGCGGCAACTGGCTCGGCGATCTGCACGGTGTCCCCGTGGCGGCGAAGGATCTTGCGAACACTCACGATGCACCGACCGGTGCGGGCACCACGATCCATGCGGACTTCCGCCCAGATTTCGATGCCACCGTCGTCGCTCGACTGCGAACCGCCGGAGCCGTCGTCCTCGGCAAACTGCGGCTGACCGAGGGAGCGTTCACCGGTCACCATCCCGACCTGCCGACCCCGGTCAACCCGTGGGATGCCGACACCTGGTCGGGAGTCTCCTCCTCA
>NZ_BMEB01000034.1 GCF_014636275.1 Cellulomonas carbonis | reverse complement strand
CACCGCCGACAGGGTCGGTCCCACGCAGGGTGCCCACCCGAGGGCGAAGGTCGCTCCGAGCACCGGTGCGCCCCAGAGTCCGGCCTTCGGTCTGGCACGGATGCGACGTTCGTTCTGCAGCAGACCGAATCCGCCCATGAATACGAAACCGGCGAGGATGACGATGACGCCGAGGACGCGGAGGATGACCGACTGCCATTGGGAGAACAGCGCTCCCAGCGCGGAGAAGCTGGTCCCCAGCAGCACGAAGACGACGGTGAAGCCGAGGACGAACAGGCTGATGCCCACGACCACTCGCCACGTCTGCTTGTCCCTCAGCGATGATCCGGACAGCCCGGTGACGTACCCGACATAGCCGGGGACCAGGGGCAGCACGCACGGGGAGGCGAACGAGACGAGTCCGGCCAGGGCCGCTGCGCCGGCAGCCAGCAGCAGCGGTCCGGAGAGGACGGTCTGGGCGAAGTCCGCCCCGAGTCCACTCACTCGGCCAGCACGTCCTCGATGAGTCCCTTGAGAGTCGAGGCATCGATCTCACCGACGACTCTGGCCGCGGCGCGGCCCTTCGCGTCGAGGACCACCGTCGACGGGGTGGCCTGCGGGGGCAGG
>NZ_BMEB01000033.1 GCF_014636275.1 Cellulomonas carbonis | reverse complement strand
GCGGTGAGGAAGGGCATGAAGCTCAGGGTCTTCATCACTCCTGACAGATCCGGCATCGCCGGAGCATCTGCCCCGGTCTTCGTCGGGGGAGCGGGCGGGGTCTCGGGTGTGGCCGGGGTGAGCAGGTGTCGGGAGAACCCGGCGACGACGGCGATGAGGACGACGAGGATGAGGTAGACCGTGATCGCGGTGCCGGTCAGATCGCCGGCGCCGAGCAGTCTGACGAAGCTCGTGTTGAGAGGCAGGCCGAAGAGCGTATGCCCGAGCAGCTCATTGGCGTGCCCGCCGATCGTCGCATTGATGAAGAGGCCATAGACGGCCATGAGCACTGGGGTCTGTGCCAGCACCGGCAGGCATCCGGCGAAGGGGGAGGCATTCTCCTCTTTGTACAGCTCCATGAGCTTCTGCTGCATGAGTTCGGGCTGCTTCTTGTACTTCGTCTGCAGCTCTTTGATCTTCGGGGCCAGTCGTTTCCGAGTGATGCCTGCCCTGACCTGGGACACCCCGACGGGGATGAGCACGGCGCGGACCAGGACGGTGAGCACGATGACGGCCAGGGCGGCACTGAAGCCGCCGGCGAGCGGTTCGAGAATGTCGCTGATCCCCG
>NZ_BMEB01000032.1 GCF_014636275.1 Cellulomonas carbonis | reverse complement strand
CCGCATCCACTTCGGAGTGTGCCAGCCCTTCTCACGCAGCCAGTAGCCGTAGGCGGCCAGGGTGATGGTGCCGCCGACGCCTCCGGCGAGCGCGAGCGTGTAGATCACTCCGCCCTCGGGGATGATGGGGATCAGTCCGGTGAGCATATCGGGAATGTTCGGGGCGGCGATGATCGCCAGTCCCACGACGGTGATGAACATGATCCCGACGAGGACGGCGGTGATCTTCTCGAACACGCCGTAGCGGCCGAACCACACCATGACGAAGCCGGCCAGGCCCATGAGCACCGACCACACTGTGAGGTTGAGGCCGGGGAAGAGCGCGGCCAGCGGAAGCGCCGCCGAACTCATCGCCGTGGCTCCGTAGACGAAGCCCCAGATGATGATGTACGGCCCGAAGTACCACGTGGTCCAGCGGCCGAGCGATCGCCACCCCTCGAAGATCGTCTTGCCGGTCGCGAGGCTGAACCTGCCGGCTCCTTCGACGAGGACGATCTTGAGGATGACGCCGACGATCACTGCCCACAGCAGTCCGTAGCCGAACTGGCTGCCGGCCACCAGGGTCGCCACCATATCCGCGGCACCGACGCCGGTGGCCGCGACGACGAGGC
>NZ_BMEB01000031.1 GCF_014636275.1 Cellulomonas carbonis | reverse complement strand
CGGAGTGAAGGTCGTGGTGCTCGAGAAGCACGAGGATTTCTTCCGCGACTTCCGCGGTGACACCATCCACCCGTCCACTCTGCGACTGCTCGACGAACTCGGCCTTTACCACGAGTTCGCCCGCATTGCTCATCGCCGCGTAGAAGGAGTGACCCTGACCGGGCGAGGCGGCCAGGACATTCTGCTCGCCGATTTCACGCGGCTCAACCTGCCCCATCCGTTCATGACGATCGCGCCCCAGTGGGACTTCCTCAACCTGCTCGCAAAAGCGGGCGAGAACGACTCGAACTTCGACCTGCGGATGGGCGTCGAGGCCGCCTCGTTGATCTGGGACGGAGACCGTGTGGTCGGTCTCCGTGCCCGGAATTCGACCGTCGCCGAGGCGGCCCCACAGTCCGAAGATACCGACGTTCCCCACGGGAAACGTGCTGAACCCGCCACCGACGTTCCCACCCCGGCCACCCTCGAACTCCGCGCACCACTTGTCATCGCCGCCGACGGCAGATGGTCGAAGGCGCGCGCCGAGGCAGGGTTGTCCGTGAGGGAACTGCCGTCGACGATCGATGTGTGGTGGTTCCGCATCGACACCGAGGCGGTGCTGCCCGATTCCGTGGCCCCAC
>NZ_BMEB01000030.1 GCF_014636275.1 Cellulomonas carbonis | reverse complement strand
CTTCCCCCTTTGGTTCTTTTGCCGTGATGGTCATCCGGTAGCTTTGCAAAAGATGAACGGTGGTTTGCTGTATGAGGAGAGGCAATACATGAAATGTGTACGGTTTATAGACTCGTTCTGTCCATTTATGGCCGTCTTTTCCGTACACGCCCATATTAATGGATGGAATATTCAGCTTGCGTATGTCTTTGAACGGAATGGTCCCAATCATATTCCACCCAGGGAAGTTCCTGATAAAAGAATCAATTTCGCCATCGGTTTCGTGCAGTGATAAAAAACTGCCGTCTGCCAAGTAGGGGAAAAACTTTTTGAAGACAAATGTTTCGCCTGTCGATTCAGCGGTTTTGTCAGCCGCTTCTTTAATCACATGCTGCAAAAGCTGATCTCTTGCGCTATCTTCTTTCAAATAGTTATGCGGCAGGTAAGGAGGTGCGTAAAATAGAATGACTTTTGCGCCTTGATCGGGGTCAAGCTTTTGAAGCTCTTCGATTGCCTGAAAGCATCTCATGCGAAGTTCAAGGTGCTCGTTGGCTTTGAATGTCTGCTCGATACACTGCTCGGGATCTATTCCCCGGTTTCTCAGCTTTTCTAAGTATTGCTCCAGGCTATACACTTGAATGCCCC
>NZ_BMEB01000029.1 GCF_014636275.1 Cellulomonas carbonis | reverse complement strand
TTGCAAAGAGCTCTATCTTTGGGGGAGGAAGACAGACGTGTGGAACTGTTGGAAGAAGGGATGAAACCTGTGAGGTTGAACTGCAGTTGGAAATTCCAATAGGAGATTCAGTTTTTATTTTTTTAATTAATTAAGTTTTAATTTACATCCAAGTTAGCATATAGTGCAACAATGATTTCAGGGATAGATTTCTTAATGCTCCTTACCCATTTAGCCCATCCCCCCTCCCACAACCCCTCCAGTAACCCTCAGTTTGTTCTCCATATTTATGAGTCTCTTATGTTTCTTCCCCTCCCTGTTTTTATATTATTTTTGTTTCCCTTCCCTTATGTTCATCTGTTTTGTCTCTTAAAGTCCTCATATGAGTGAAGTCATATGATATTTGTCTTTCTCTAATTTCACTTAGCATAATACCCTCCAGTTCCATCCATGTAGTTGCAAATGGCAAGATTTCATTCTTTTTGATTGCCGAGTAATACTCCATTGTGTATATATACCACATCTTCTTTATCCATTCATCCGTCGATGGACATTTGGGCTCTTTCCATACTTTGGCTATTGTCGATAGTGCTGCTATAAACATGGGGTGCATGTGTCCCTTCAAAACAACATACCTGTATCCCATGGGTAAATGCC
>NZ_BMEB01000028.1 GCF_014636275.1 Cellulomonas carbonis | reverse complement strand
GTGAACAAGATCGACAAGGAAGGCGCCAACCCCGCCAAGGTCATGCAGCAGCTGACCGAATACAACCTCGTGGCCGAAGAATACGGCGGCGAGACCATGTTCGTGCCGATCTCCGCGCTCAAGCGCGAGGGCATCGACCAGCTGCTCGAATCCGTTCTGCTGACCACCGATGCGGCCCTGGACCTGCGGGCGAACCCCGACAAGTCCGCTCGCGGCATCGCGATCGAAGCCAAGCTCGACAAGGGCCGCGGTGCGGTTGCCACCGTCCTCGTCGAGTCCGGCACCCTGCGTCAGGGCGACGCCATCGTCTGCGGCACCGCCTACGGACGTGTGCGTGCGATGTTCGACGAGAACGGAAACGTCGTCGAGGAGGCAGGGCCCTCCCGCCCCGTGCAGGTGCTCGGCCTGTCGTCCGTCCCGCGTGCCGGTGACTCGTTCATCTCCACCGATGACGACCGCACGGCCCGTCAGATCGCCGAGAAGCGCGAGGCCATCGAGCGCAACGCCGCTCAGGCCCGCGGTCGCAAGCGCATCAGCCTTGAGGACTTCACGAAGGCTCTGGCTGAGGGCAAGGTCGACATGCTCAACCTCATCCTCAAGGGTGACGTCTCCGGTGCTGTCGAAGCGCTCGAGGAT
>NZ_BMEB01000027.1 GCF_014636275.1 Cellulomonas carbonis | reverse complement strand
AACTTCATCGTCGGACAGGTGGCCGGGACCATCCTCTCCGAGATCAAGGGCGGACTGAGCAAGACGACGACCGCCGAGTACGTCAACCAGGTCTATCTCGGATTCAACGACATCCATTCGGAGGCGGAGAAAGCTGCAAACGGTGCGTCCGACCTGCACGACGGAGCAGGCCAACTCCACGACGGCACCGGAGAGCTCGTGGACGGGACGACGAAGCTCGACAAAGGAATCGGAACGCTGCAGACCGGGCTCATCGACCTCGATAAGGGTGCGGGCGAGCTGAAGAAGGGCAGCGGCGACCTCGCCGACGGGGCCGATACCCTGGCGAAATCCACCACCGAAGCGAAGAACGGCTCGAAGAAACTCGCCGACGGTGCCGGGCAGGTCGCCGACGGCACCTCAGAGCTGCGAGATACCGCCGATGAGGCGACGAAGAAAGCCGAGGACGTCAAACGCAAGGCCGATGACGTCGTCGACGGAGCGCGACCGAAGCTCGAGCGCGCCGAAGGGGACTTCGACGACGCCCGCACCACCGTGCGCGGGGACATGGACGACCGGATCAAGCAGCTGCAGGAGGACTATCCGGACGACCCGAACGTCAAGAAACTCGCCGAGGATGCCAACGGCCTCGGCGAGGACCTCGATTCCGCACACCAGCGCGCCTCCGATGCCA
>NZ_BMEB01000026.1 GCF_014636275.1 Cellulomonas carbonis | reverse complement strand
GCTACCGCACCCCCACCGAGGTCGCCCGGGCCTGGGCTGACCCCGACCTACAAACCGCAGCGACCTGACCCGTCAACGCCGACGGGGTCCACGTCAGGCGCACACGTGGTCAAGAGTTGGGCGAGGTGGACGAGGTCGTCATGCACGGCCGGGTCCGGGCAGGTCATCGACGTCATCGACCCGCTCGTGAGGCGCACGGTCTCGCCGCCGGGCGACGGTGATCGTTCGCATGGGGAAGGACGCGGCGATCCGCTGCAGGAACATCGCGGGGTGCCGGTGCCGGTGCCGACAAGTCTGAGAAGTAGGTCCGAGATCGGTACCACCAAGGTCCTGACGCGGGGAGATGGGTGAGACGTTGAGTCCCGCCAGCCGGCGTTGAGAGGAGCAGGCCAGCGAACTCTTGCGTGACGACGTAAGGCCCCGGAGATGCAGAGCCCATGCCGTGGTCGCCACCGGGCCACACCGTCCGCCGTCGCACGCCCCGGGGGCGTCTCACGGCAGGCGCTCGATCGGCCGATCAGCCGACGCCCCGTGGGCGCTGGCCCTGGGCCCGAGTGCGGTCGGGAGACGCGGCAATCGTCGATGTGGCTTTCGCCGGTATGTGGCGGGCTGCTGGCGCTGATCGATGGCGGTGTCTAGGTGGTCCCGATGACGAGGGTGCTGGCGGCGGCTTCGACGAC
>NZ_BMEB01000025.1 GCF_014636275.1 Cellulomonas carbonis | reverse complement strand
TGTGGCTTTCGCCGGTATGTGGCGGGCTGCTGGCGCTGATCGATGGCGGTGTCTAGGTGGTCCCGATGACGAGGGTGCTGGCGGCGGCTTCGACGACGTCGTTGGTGATGGTCTGCAGCTCGTTGATCTTCAGGACACGTTCGATCTGGGGGAAGAGTCGCTCGAGGAGGCGGAAGTTGCCGCGGGTGATGCGGCTGATCGCGGCGATGGCCTGGGCGTCCGTGAAGTCGTCGGGATTCAGCGTCTTGCCCAGGGTGCGCCAGTGGCGTTGGAGGACGAAGAGCAGCTCGTCGGTGCTTAGGGGCCGGTACTGATGGGCGAAGCCGACGCGGCTGTAGAACTGGGGGTAGTGGGTGAACTGCTTCTCCAGTCCGGGCATGCCGATCAGGATCAGGGCGATCTGGTCGCGGTCGTATCGGTCGCGTAGAAGCTCGAGCGCGGTGGGGCTCAGGCGTTCGGACTCGTCGACGATGACGAGCTGGACGTAGTTGGTGGTGCGCCGGGTGCCCCACCGGTCCAAGGGGATGCGGCCGGGGACCTCGACGTGCTGCTGGATGCAGATGCTGGTGCGCGTGATGATCCGGTCCAGGTCTTCGCGCAGCAGCCGCGGGGTGGTCAGGACCCCGGGTGTGTACAGGGCGGTGCGGTTCTTGGCCAGCGCGGCGTAGATCTTGGCGTCGT
>NZ_BMEB01000024.1 GCF_014636275.1 Cellulomonas carbonis | reverse complement strand
GAGGGCTGAAGTGAGGGCGCATGCGGCAAGGCGGCTCAAGTGCAGGCTTAGGGTTCGAGGCCGGCTTAGGTTTCGGTGGAGGGTCCCCGTTCGGTGTGGGGTTAGGGTTAGGGTTAGGTCCCAGGAGGCTCCAGGCGCCGAACCCACCGCAGGGCAGTGGTCTCCCCGAAGGGCTGAGTTGAGGACACAAGGGACGGTGCCGGTCAGGATCCGGCTTTGGCTGCCAAGGCCACAGACGTCGATCGGCCCCTGTTCGAGGAGGCCTCCGGAATCCTCTCGCTCAGCTGCAGACAGGCTGGGAAAGCACATGGTGAGCTTCCAGGTTCCATGCCGAGTCAGCCTGCACCTCTTCCGGACGCCAGGCGCGTGGCGTTGTCACACGTTGGCACTGGGTCCTCTTGGGGAGAGAGCCTTAGCTAGGGTTAGGGTTTGGTCCAGGGACGTCGCCAGGGCGGAATCGACTCCAGTCTCGCGATCTCCCTCGAGGGCTGAAGTGAGGGCCCATGCCCGAAGGCGGCTCACTTGCAGGGTTAGGGTTCGAGGCAGGCTTAGGTTGCGGTGGAGGGTCCCTGTTCGGGGTAGGGTTAGGGTTAGGGTTAGCTCCCAGGAGGCTCCAGGCGCCGAACCCACAGCAGGGCCGTGGTCTCCCCGAAGGGCTGAGTTGAGGGCACAAGGGAGGCTGCCGGTCAGGATCCGTCTTTGGCTGCCAAGGCCACACACGTGATTGGGCCCCTGGT
>NZ_BMEB01000023.1 GCF_014636275.1 Cellulomonas carbonis | reverse complement strand
AAGCCGGATGCGTCGAACACGGGTGTGCGCCCGGGGTCGACGTTGCGCAAGCACGTCGGGGACATCGTGGTGACGACGCCGGGGACGGTGCTGGAGAACCTGGACGTCTACGGGTTCGTGACGGTCAAGGCGGCGGACGTGACGATCCGGAACTCGCGGGTGCGGGGTTCGGGCAAGGGGTCGTTCAACACGGGTCTGATCAACGCGAACGACTCGCGGGTGCGGAACCTGGTGGTGGAGGACGTGACGTTGGTGCCGGACTACCCGTCGTACTGGATCAACGGGATGCTGGGGCACGACTACACGGCTCGTCGGGTGAACACGTGGAACGTGGTGGACGGGTTCGGGATCTACAACGTCCACGGGACCGCGGCGAACGTGCGGGTGGAGTCGAGCTACGTGCACGACCTGGCGTACTTCTCCCCGGACCCGAACCACTCGGACAACAAGACGCACAACGACGCGATCCAGATCCAGGGCGGGTCGAACGTGCAGATCGTGAACAACACGTTGTCGGCGTGGTTGTCCAAGACCGCGGGGACGCAGAACTACCAGTACCCGCAGGCGGGGTTCGGGATCATCCTGACGCCGAACGTGAACAAGGTGACCGGGTCGGTCATCGAGGGGAACTGGTTGGACGGGTCGTACATCCCGATCAAGCTGGTGCACAACTCGAAGACGGGTGCGTTCGACTTCGGTCGGGTGGACCGCAACCGCTTCGCCCGTGACATGCGCAACGTGCC
>NZ_BMEB01000022.1 GCF_014636275.1 Cellulomonas carbonis | reverse complement strand
CAAGGCGCACTCCAGTCGATTTCTCGATCTGCCCGACGGTCAGCTGCCCGAATATTCAAGCCAGATCAGAGACGTGATCCGACACGAGATCGCACGATCACATGGGCCGGTGACACTCGTTGCGCCTTACAGCCGGGATGGGCACTGTGACCACGAGGCGGTGGGCGCCGCGGCGCTGGACATCGGGCGATCACATCATGCCGTAGTGCTCGAGTATCCCATCTGGTTCTGGCACTGGGCTGCTCCCACAGACCCTCGGTGGCAGGCCTGGCGGATCTTAGCCGACCCACAAGGTCTCGATCGAAATGCTCTGCTCGCGTGTTACCCGTCGCAGACAGAAGCGCTGTCGGATCAGCACGGGGACGAAGCGATCCTCACCAGCGCCCATTTGGAACACTTCATCCGGAGCCACGATACCTTCGTGTTCACAGATTTCAGATCCGGTGCGGCATCGCCGAGCTCTGGTCAGGAGGGAATAGGCTCGCGGATCAATGATGCGTCCACTGCGTCGGCGGTGTTCGATGATGTGCACAGAGAACGCAGTGATCCGTGGACGGTGTGGGATTCCGAATACGAAATCGCCAAACGCGAGACCCTTGTGTCCCACCTCCCGTCGACCTCGTTCTCCCACATTCTCGAGATCGGTTGTTCAGTCGGCGCTTTGACTCGAGAGCTTGCCGCTTACAGCGTCAGAGTGACAGCTGTCGATGCCAGCTGCGAGGCGCTGAAAACAGCGAAACGTCTGCAGACGA
>NZ_BMEB01000021.1 GCF_014636275.1 Cellulomonas carbonis | reverse complement strand
GCCTACCGGCGACCTGTTCGGGCGAGCACTTGTCGTTGAGCCCGTTGATCACGTGAGCCCGCAGCCACGGGTTATCGAGACGTTTGCTGCGGTGCTCCTTGCGTGCCTGGCGGGCATAGGTGCGGCCGTGGGCGCCGGCAGCACTATAGACCGGGTGTGGGCTGGATTTGTCGTACTCGATGATGCGGTTGCGGCGGATCTCTCGGGAGACCGTTGACGGGGCGACACCGAGCTGGGTCGCGATGGTTCTCATCGACAAGGGTGGGGTTGATTGCAGGCCGGCTTGGATCGTCATCCGATCAGCGACCGTCAGGCGATGGTAAGCACGGTGGCGTGGTGCCGGGGCAGCAACGATGGTGGTCGGCATGGACAGTATTCTGCCGGTCCTGCCTTTGGGCAGGCCGAGTCGCCGCGCCCACCGGGTGACGGTGTTGAGGTTGATGCCGAGGTGGTCAGCGATCGCTGATCGTGGTCTGCCTTCGAGGAGGAGCCAGAAGAGTTCGTCGAGGACGTCGAAGGGCAATCGTGGACGTCTGGGTTGCGAGGTCATTGGGGGTGTTCCTTCGTTCAGTGGAAACACCCGGTCTGATAGTGCTGGTCAGACCGGGTGTTGCACTAGAACTTAGAAACCGCCACACCCAAATGGGCAATCTGCGCACACTTATCTTTTGGGGAAGCAGGTTCTGCTGTCCGATCGGTCTGAGGAAGCTGGGGTCGGCCGACCCGCTCGCCCGAGGAGGCCCCCGCCACTCAGCCCTGCTCAGATCTGAGGGTACGGCGCCAGGGCCTGAACGGTGACGAGAGCGGCGGTCATCGCCTCATGTCCCTTGTCCTCGACCGAGCCCTCGAGCCCGGCACGGTCGAGTCCCTGCTGTTCGGTGTCGCAGGTCAGG
>NZ_BMEB01000020.1 GCF_014636275.1 Cellulomonas carbonis | reverse complement strand
AGGTTCATTCTTCTGTGTGTGATGTATAGTTTTCCCAATACCTTGCTGAAAAGACTGTCTTTTTCCATTGGATACTCTTTCCTGCTTTTTCAATGATTAGTTGGCCATATATTTGTGGGTCCATTTCTGGGTTCTCTGTTCCATTGGTCTATGTGTCTGTTTTTGTGCCAGTACCAGATGCCTTGATGATTATATAGCTTTGTAATACAGCTTGAAGTCTGGAATTGTGATGCTTCCCCCTTTGGTTTTCTTTTTCAAGATTGCTTTGGCTATTCTGGATCTTTTTTCTTCCATACAAATTTTAGGATTATTTTTCTAGCTCTGTGAAGAATGCTGGTGCTATTTTGATTGGGATTGCATTGAATGTGTAGATTGCTTTGGGTAGTATTGACATTTTAACAATATTTATTCTTCCAATCCATGAGCATGGAATGTTTTTCCATTTCTTTATATCTTCTTCAATTTCCTTCTTAAGCTTTCTATAGTTTTCAGCATACAGATCTTTTACATCTTTGGTTAGATTTATTCCTAGGTATTTTATGCTTCTTGGTGCAATTGTGAATGGGATCAGTTTCTTTATTTGTCTTTCTGTTGCTTCATTGTTAGTGTATAAGAATGCAACTGATTTCTGTACATTGATTTTGTATCCTGCAACTTTGCTGAATTCATGTATCAGTTCTAGCAGACTTTTGGTGGAGTCTATCGGATTTTCCATGTATAATATCATATCATCTGCAAAAAGTGAAAGCTTGACTTCATCTTTGCCAATTTTGATGCCTTTGATTTCCTTTTGTTGTCTGATTGCTGATGCTAGAACTTCCAACACTATGTTAAACAACACTGGTGAGAGTGGGCATCCCTGTCGTGTTCCTGATCTCAGGGAAAAAGCTCTCAGTTTTTCCCCATTGAGGATGATGTTAGCTGTGAGA
>NZ_BMEB01000019.1 GCF_014636275.1 Cellulomonas carbonis | reverse complement strand
TGACCTGCCCCACGCCCTGGTTACCACTTGTGGTGTGGTGGTCAGGCGGGGATGAGGGGCAGTTCGGAGCGTAGTTCGAACTCGATCGGGCTGAGGTAGCCCAGGCTGGAGTGCCGGCGGCGGCGGTTGTGGAAGATCTCGATGTACTCAAAGATCCCGTTCGCGAGCTCGACCCGGGTGTTCCATCGCTGGCGGTCGAGGAGCTCGATCTGCATCGAGGACCAGAACGACTCCATCATCGCGTTGTCGAGTCCGTCGCCGACGGTGCCGAAGGAGGGCATGAGCCCTGCTCGGCGGATCCGGTCGCCGAAGGCCCAGGAGGTGAACTGGGCTCCGTGGTCGGCGTGGACGATGCCGCCGGGTGCCGGGTCTCGATTCCTGAGGGCCATGTCGAGAGCGTTCAGGACCAGGCGGGTGTCCTGGGTGGAGTCGATCGACCAGCCGACGATCTTGCGGCTGTAGGTGTCCAGCACGCAGCAGCAGTAGAGCTTGCCCTCACGCGTGGGGTGCTCGGTGATGTCGGTGACCCAAAGCTCGTTGGGTCCGGCGCGGTGGAACTTGCGGTTCACCAGGTCTCCCGCGGTCACGACGCCTCGCAGCCGCTTGACCCGGGCGGGACCGGGCAGCCCGTAGATCCCTGCGTGGTGCATGAGCATGAAGACCAGTCGCGAACTGACGGTCACGTCCATCGCCATCGTCAGCTCGGCGTGGACCCGCCGGTAGCCGTAGGTGCCGCGAGATGCGACGTGGACCTCTTGGATCAGCCCGGTCAGCCACTGCCGGCGCAGCTGTGTCTGGGAGGTGGTCCGGTTGCGGTAGCGGTAGTAGCCCGGCTTGCTGACCCCGAGGACGCGGCAGCAGGTCAGGACGGGATGCCCGGCGGCGACGAGGGTGTCGATCACCGGGTGAACCCTTTTGGGTGCGGCGACTCCTGCCCGAGCAGGTTCGAGGCGACGCGCAGGATCTCGACCTCGCGTTCCAGCTCCCGGATGCGCGCCCGTGCGCGGCGGAGGTCGGCGCTTTCGGTCCGCGGGACCCCTTCGATCTCGCCCCGGTCGATGCGGTCCTGGCGCAGCCAGTTCTGCAAGCAGCTGCTGCTGATGCCCAGGTCACCGGCGACGGTGCTGGCGGGTTTGCCGGCCCGCACGAGCGCGACCGCTCGGGTGCGGAACTCGGCCGGATACGGCTTCGGCATGGTCCAGACCTTCTCTCTCGAGAAGCCGGACCACCAGACCCGATCTGGTAACCGAGCCGTGGGGCAGGTCA
>NZ_BMEB01000018.1 GCF_014636275.1 Cellulomonas carbonis | reverse complement strand
GGAGCCTGACCCGCTTCCCCGGACACCTGTCCTGAGGTGACGATGTCATCTCCGAGAGGAGTCCTTGTGCCTGCAGCCAAGCCGCCGGAGTTCCGGCGTCGAGCAGTGGACCTGGCCCGCAGCGGCCAGCACCCGGTCGCGAAGGTCGCGTCGGATCTGGGGATCAGCGAGTCGTGCCTGCGCCGGTGGATGGCCCAGGACGACGTCGACGCCGGCCGGCGGGAGGGCCTGACCAGCGAGGAGCGCAAGGAGCTGGTCGAGCTGCGTCGCCGGACGCGGGTGCTGGAGATGGAGAACGAGATTCTCAAGCGCGCCAGCGCCTACTTCGCCCGGGAGAACGTCCTCCCAAAATGACGTTCCGGCTGGTCCGTGAGCTCGCCGAGGACGGGATCTCCGTCGCGGTGGCCTGCCGGGTGCTCGAGGTCTCCAGGTCCGGCTACTACGACTGGGCGACCCGGCCGCCTTCAGCCCGGTCGCTGGCCGACGCCGAGCTCACCGCGACGATCCTGGCCGTCCACCAGATGTCGCGGTGCTCCTACGGCGCGCCGCGGGTCCACGCCGAGCTGCGCCTCGGCCTTGGGCTTGCCTGCGGCCGCAAGCGCGTCGCGCGGCTGATGCGCACCGCCGGGCTGGTCGGGGTCTGTCACCGGCGCAAACGCCGTGGTCAACGCCCGCTGCCGGCGCCTCATGAGGACCTGGTCCGGCGCCAGTTCACCGCCGACGGACCGGACCGGTTGTGGTGCACCGACATCACCGAGCACGCCACGAACACCGGGAAGGTCTACTGCGCCGCGGTGCTGGACGTCTTCACCCGCAAAATCGTCGGATGGTCGATCGCGGACCACATGCGCGCCGAGCTGGTCGTCGACGCCCTGCAGATGGCGATCTGGACCCGCCAGCCGGGCCCCGGAGCGATCGTCCACGCGGACCGCGGAGCCCAGTACACCTCCTGGATCTTCGGCCACCGGCTGCGCTCCGCCGGCCTGCTCGGGTCCATGGGCAGGGTCGCCTCCAGCGTGGACAACACGATGATGGAGTCCTTCTGGTCCACCATGCAGCGCGAGCTGCTGGACCGCCGCACCTGGACCACCCGCGAGGAGCTCGCCTCAGCGATCTTCGAGTGGATCGAAGGCTTCTACAACCCCGTCCGGCGCCACTCCGGGCTCGGCTACCGGTCCCCGAACGACTTCGAGGACCGTCACACCGCCGCCCTCACCGCGGCATGATCACCCAAACCAAAACTGTCCGGGAAACCGGGTCAGGCTCC
>NZ_BMEB01000017.1 GCF_014636275.1 Cellulomonas carbonis | reverse complement strand
CGTGACGAGGACCCCGTCGGGTCGTTGACACTTCCGGAGCTCGTCGGGCTTGGGGAGGATGGTCGCTCTTGATGCCCACAGGAGGGCTGATGAGCGAGAAGAGGAAGTACCGGCAGTTCACCGTCGAGCAGAAGACCGAGGTCGTGCTGGCTGGCCTGCGCGGGGATCGCTCGGTGCGGGACGTGTGTCGGGAGTACGAGATCTCCGAGACCTTGTACTACTCGTGGCGGGACAAGTTGCTCGAGGGCGGCAAGGTCGCGCTCGCGAACCCGCAGACCAGGACGCCGGAGCACGCGGAGATCGCCGAGCTGAAGAAGAAGGTCGCCTCGTTGGAGCGGTCGCTGGGCCGCAAGACGTATGAGCTGGACGTCGCGGGGGAACTCTCGCGGGACTGGACGTGAGCACCCGGGTGTCCAGGGCCCGCGCCGTGGTCGCCACCGGGCGCAAGCCGGCCGTCGTCGCCCGCGTCGCGCGGGTCTCGCGGCAGGCCCTCTACCGGCCGCCCAGCAGGCGCCCCGCGGGCGCCGGCCCTGGACGCGGGCGGCCCGGGGACGCGGCGATCGTCGAGGTCGCGCGCGCCAACCCGGTCGACGGGACCCGCATGGTCGCGGCGCTGGCCTCCCGTGAGCTCGGCGTCCCGGTGAACCGCAAGCGGGTCCAGCGGGTGATGCGCGCGCACGGGCTGCTGCAACGCTCGCGGAACACTGATCGGCGCCGCCGCCCGGGCTACTTCCGGGTGACCCGCCCGGACGAGCTGTGGCACATGGACATGACCAAGGTCTGGACCGCCGCGCACGGATGGGTCTACCTGCACGTGATCGTGGACTGCTGCACCCGCCGGGTCGCCGGCTGGACCGTGGACGTCCGCACTCGCACCACCGAGGCGATCGGCTGCGTCGAGGCGGCCGTCCTGGCCCACGGAATCGTTCCCGAGCAGCTGACGCTCGGGACGGACAACGGGTCGCAGTTCACCTCGCGGGACTTCCGCAAGCACCTGTCCGCCCGCGGGATCACCCACCGCCGCGGCGGCTACCGCGACCCCGAGTCCCAGGCGTTCATCGAGTCCTGGTTCGGCCAGTTCAAGAAGCGCTGCGCCTGGCGCACCGAGTGGGAGACCATCGAAGACGCCCGCACCGCGATCGCCGCCTACGTCGAGACCTACCACCACCGGCCCCACTCCGGGCTCGGCTACCGCACCCCCACCGAGGTCGCCCGGGCCTGGGCTGACCCCGACCTACAAACCGCAGCGACCTGACCCGTCAACGCCGACGGGGTCCACGTCAG
>NZ_BMEB01000016.1 GCF_014636275.1 Cellulomonas carbonis | reverse complement strand
CCGTCCCCGGCGTCGTCACCACGATGTCCCCGACGTGCTTGCGCAACGTCGACCCCGGGCGCACACCCGTGTTCGACGCATCCGGCTTGACGACGGCCGGGGCGGGCGCCGGCGCAGGCTCCGGCGCGGGGGCGGGAGCCGGTGCCGGGGCGGTAGCCGACGAGGCGCTCGTGGTGAGGGGCACTGCGGAGAGGTCGTCCCAGCGAGCGGTCACGGGCGCGTTGGTCGCGGAGCTCGAGAGGTAGGAGGCGATCCCGACGGCACCGGACTGCTGCAGCGCGGCCGTCGAGTCGGTCGCGGACACCTGCCACGACGACGGCTCGCTCGAGCCCGCCTTCCATGCCTTCGCCCGCAGCGTCGTCGGCGACGTGCCGACGACCTGGAGCCGGACGTTCACGGAGGTGCTGCCGCCGACGGAGAAGCCGAGCGACGTCGAGTCGAGGTCCGACTCGCCACGCGAGACCACGAGGGCCGTGGCGCCGGACGGCTGCACCTTCAGCCGGGCCCGGTAGTCCCCGGACGTCCCGACGCGACGGCCGAGCACCGAGAGGAACACGGCACCGCCCCGCGGTGCCTTGTCGAGCGACGTGCGGACGCGCAGGTCGGTGCTCGTCGACGCGTGGCCGGCGAGCACCGCCTGGGCCCCCGACGCGGGCCGTGCGAGGGCCTGCCGTCCGGCGCCCGAGCGGACTGCGAGGCCGCCCGAGCCGGTCCACGCGCCGCCCGCGTCGGCCGAGCCCCATCCGGAGCTCGTCGTGCGCGAGAAGGAGTCGCGGGACTGCGTGGTCGCCGCGCTGGCCGCGGTCGGGACGAGGACGCCGGCGAGACCGACCGCCGCGGTCACCAGGACGGTGAGCGCGCGGGCGCGTCGCGGCCGGGCGGTGCGCACGGCGGCGCTGTGGGTGAGGAGGTTTCGCATGCTGCTTTCCGTCGGACGGGGCGCACAGGCCGGCGCGCACGGGTGCGTGCGGCTGCCGGCGACGGGGCGCCGATGAGCGGCGAGGTGCCGCAGGACGTGCGGGACGACCCCTGGCTCCTGCGCACGGCGGCGCAGGGCGGGGGGTAGGGGTCACCCGCGAGGCACGCTGTGGAGCGGCACCTCTCGCGCCTCGGTGAGGCACGCCGGCTCACCCGCCGGGCCGAGGGGCGCACACGCGCCCGCGTCGACCCGGCCGGGTGGCCACGGTCCCGGGTGGGACCTCAGGGGGCCGTGCCCGTGCCGCTGTCGCGGCGGACGGTCACGGGAGCTCCGTTGTCCGCGTACACGTTCCCCGTCGCGGAGAACGCGACGGACGGCGTCGCGAGGATCGTGAACCAGTTGTTCTGGCCGGCCATGGGCACGTTGCGCATGTCACGGGCGAAGCGGTTGCGGTCCACCCGACCGAAGTCGAACGCACCCGTCTTCGAGTTGTGCACCAGCTTGATCGGGATGT
>NZ_BMEB01000015.1 GCF_014636275.1 Cellulomonas carbonis | reverse complement strand
TCTCCAGCACCGTCCCCGGCGTCGTCACCACGATGTCCCCGACGTGCTTGCGCAACGTCGACCCCGGGCGCACACCCGTGTTCGACGCATCCGGCTTGACGACGGCGGGAGCCGGCGCGGGGGCCGGCGCCGCGACGGGGGTCGGGGCGGGAGCGGTCACCGTGACCGCCTGCTGCGTGCTCGCGGTCGCGCCGCGGTCGTCGGTCACGGTCAGCCGCACCGTGTAGGTGCCGGCGGCGGCGTAGGTGTGCGCCGCGGTCGCGCCGACGGCGGACGTGCCGTCGCCGAGGTCCCAGCGGTGCGCGGTGAGCGTGCCGTCCGGGTCGGAGGAGGCGGAGCCGTCCAGTGCGACGGCGAGGTCCGAGGTCGTCGCCGCGAGGCGGGCCGTGGGCGCCGCGTTGGGGGCGACCACGGTGACCGACGTGCTCGTCGTGGAGGTCGCGCCCTCGTTGTCCGTCACCGTGAGGACGACGGGGTACGTGCCGCTCGCGGTGTACGTGTGGCTCGCCGTCGGCCCCGTGGCGGTCCTGCCGTCACCGAGGTCCCACGACCAGCGCGACACCGTGCCGTCGGCGTCCGTCGAGGAGGACCCGTCGAGCCGGAGGCCGAGGCCGTCGGCCTGCACCTGGGCGCGGGCGACGGGCGCGACGTTGGTCGTGCTCGGCACGACCGTGAGGTCGTCCCAGCGCGCGGTCACCGGGAGGTTCGTCGCGGACTGGGAGACGTACGAGGTGAGCGCGGGACCACCGGGCTGCTGGAGCGCGGGGGTCGAGTCGCTCGCCGTCACCTGCCACGCCGTCGGCTCGGCGGAGCCGGCCTTCCACGCCTTGGCGCGCAGCGTCGTCGGCGACGTGCCGACCACCTGGAGCCGCACGTTCACCGACGTCGCGTTCCGGTAGCTGATCGGCAGCTCGTGGGCCGCGAGGTGGGTCTCACCGCGCGCCAGGAGGAGTGTCACCGCGCCGGTCGGCTGGATCCGCAGCCGTGCGCGGTAGTCGCCCGACGTGCCGACGCGACGTCCCAGGACGGACAGGTAGGTCGGGCCGCCCTGCGGTGCCTTGTCGAGCGAGGTGCGGACCCGCAGGTCCGTGCTCGTCGACGCGTGGCCCTCGAGGACCGCCTGGCCCGTCGAGCCGGGCGTGGGCATGATCTGCTGCCCCGCACCCCACCGGACGGCGAGCCGACCGCTCACCGCCCAGGTGCCGCCCAGGTTGGCGGCCCCCCAGCCCGAGGAGATCGTGCGCGAGAAGGTGTCGTGCACCTGCGGCGTCGTCGCGGCGGACGCGGCCGAGGGTGCGAGCAGGCCCGCGGTGGCGACGGCCACCGTCAGGGCCGCAGCGAGCGAGCGGGAGCGGGCGTGGGCCCGTCGGGAGCGACGGGCGGGCGTGAGCGGCGCCTCGAGGCGGCCGAGCGGGTGAAATCTCATGGCCCACAGATCGACCCGAGCCCCGGTGTGATAAGCGGATCGGAGCACTTCCGGCGACTTTTCTTCACCCGCTCCCGCCCGACTCTGACAGATTCCGGAAACACCGGGCCGAAGGTCCCGGGAACCTTTCGGTAAAAGCACGGAGATGCGGGCGGAACTCCCCGTTGCGCACGATTCCGGACATGTCGGCCGCCTCCGGGCGCGACAGCGCCGGTGCAGCAGAAGAAATGCACTCGGGACCCCGAGTCGCAATTCATGCGGCCGATCAAGAAATGCATACCGGGGACGTCGGCGAACTCTTGCCGTGACGGGCGTGCCCCTCGTCCGCGGCGAGTCCCGGGGGTGTCCCCCCGGTACGCCCGGGGCGCCTGCTCGCTCCCCCGCCGCCCGGTGCCCGACGGCACGCGACCCGCACGCCGCGCCCGGGGACGGCGACGGCGCGGTCGTGCCGGGGCACGACCGCGCCGTGGTCGCCTGGGGGTCCGCCCGTGCGGGGCGGGCCGGTCAGGGAGCGGTGCCGGTACCGCTGTCGCGGCGCACGGTCACCGCCGACCCGTCGTCGTCGTAGACGTT
>NZ_BMEB01000014.1 GCF_014636275.1 Cellulomonas carbonis | reverse complement strand
TCCAGGTCTTCGCGCAGCAGCCGCGGGGTGGTCAGGACCCCGGGTGTGTACAGGGCGGTGCGGTTCTTGGCCAGCGCGGCGTAGATCTTGGCGTCGTCGTCGCTACGTGGGCCCCAGTCGGTGAGCAGCTCGCGGGCTTGGTCCCAGTGGGCGTAGCGGCGTGCGGAGACGGTCTTGCCGACCCCGGCCGGTCCGAAGCACAGCCCGATGGTGCGACCACGCCGGACGGAGTCGGCGAACTCGGTGAACCGGCGGTGCTCCTTGGTGACGATGAAGCGTTCGCTCACCTGAGGTCCTCCTTGTAGACCTTGAGCCGCGCCACGGTCGGCATCCGCGGCGGCAGTGGCCTGGCCGGGGCGTCGACGGTGTGGGCGGCGACGACGGCGATCCGCTCGTTGATGCCCCGGCGCAGCGCGCGGCGCCGGGCGTTGCGGGCGGCCTGGACGTCCTTGAGGCTGATCTGCTGCGCGTGGTGGTCCTGGTCGACGGCGGTGCACAGGAACTGGTCGTGGTCGAAGACGCGGATCTCGGTGATGTCTCTGGGGTCGTAGCGGATGACCACGGGGCGCCCGACGAAGCCGGCGAGGGTCGGTGCGACGTAGCGCATGCCCTGGAAGTGGATGCCGTCGCGACGCACGGTCCTGGATTGGGCGACGGTCAGCAGCAGCCCGTCCAGCGCCTGGAGGCTGTCGGGAAGGCGTGGCAGCCACCCGTCGGCGATCCACGTCGCCCGCGGTGAGACGCCGAGCTCGCTGTGAGCGCGGTCGTTGTAGTCCAGGATGAACGCCCCGACGGCGGCGTCGAGGTCGGCCAAGGACAGTGCTGGTGCGGGCCGGCGCTCCGCACCGCTGGGGAGGTGTCCGGGCAGGGTGGTGAGCAGCTCGGTGTTGACCGTGCCGAAGAAGCGCTCGACCTTGCCCCGGCCTTGGGGTCGGGCGACGGCGGAGTGGATCAGGCGGACGTGCAGGTCGACCGCGGTGCGGGCGAGGTGGTCGCTGGTGAAGTCGGACCCGTGGTCGACGTACAGCACCTCGGGGATCCCGCACATCGGCCACCGGGGGTCGGTCTTGGGCCAGATCGCCTGCCGCAACGCCAGGGCGGTGTACATCGTCGACGGCGCACCGAAGAAGACCGTGTAGCCGCAGATCGCGCGGGAGCAGTCGTCCATCACGACGGTCAGCCACGGCCGGGCCGGCTTGCCGTCCGTGCCGACGAGCACGATGTCCAGCAAGGTGTGGTCGGCCTGCCACATCGCATTTGGGGCTCTCGGCTGTCCGCCGTAATGCGAGCTCGTACTTGTCCCGGTAGGAGGCTGGTCCCTCTAGGGCGAGGGTGACCATGCCGGGGTCCAGGGCGGTGATGATCGATCGGACGACGCCGTAGGACGGGACTGGCCACCCGGTGCCGGAGCAGACCTTCACCACAGTCCGGTGGATCGCCGCGATTGGTGGGCGGGGTCGGGTCAGTCCGAGCCCTTCGATCAGCGCGATGAGGTCCGCCGGCAGGTGATGCCCGCCGGCGTCCGCCCGCGGCAGTCGGCTCAGGGCCGGCAGGCCGCCGGCGCGGTAGCGGGCATGCCAGCGTTCCAGCGTGCGCACTCCCAGGCCGTGGTGACGGGCCAGCGCGGCGAGCGGGACCTGGTCCTCGACATGCGACCGCAGGATCTGCCACCGCCCGTCCGCGTCCACGACCGGCCTACACGGCGCTCGTGGCTCGTCGTGACGGCGCCGCGCCGGCGGGTGGGCGGTTCAGGGCCCGGTAGATCGTGGTGCGCGAGACGCCGAGCACCTGACCGATCTGGGCGACGGTCATGTCCTTCTGCTCGTACATCCGCCGGGCAGCCCGGACCTGGTCGGCGGACAGCGCCGACGGCCGCCCACCGGTGCGGCCCCGTGCACGAGCGGCCGCGAGGCCGGCGTTGGTGCGTTCACGGATCAGGTCGCGCTCGAACTCGGCTAGCGCCGCGAAGACGTGGAACACCAGTCGCCCACCCGGGGAGGTGGTGTCGATCGTCTCCTGCAGGGACCGGAACCCGACCCCGCGGTCGGCCAGGACCTGCAGCTGGTCGATCAGGTGACGGATCGACCGGCCGAGCCGGTCCAGCCGCCACACCACCAGCGTGTCCCCGGAGCGCAGCTGGTCCAGCAGCTTGTCCAGCTCGGGCCGGTGCTGCAGCGACCCGGAGCCGGTGTCGACGAACACCCGGTAGCACCCGGCCTTGGTCAGGGCGTCGATCTGCAGCGACGCGTCCTGGTCGGTCGTCGACACGCGCGCGTAGCCCAGGAGGTGTCCCACCCTCCGACCGTAGCGAAACCCGTCCGGTACGGGAAGTATCGGACCGTAGATTCCGGTACACAGTTCCGCTACATCGGGCGCCCCGTCGACCACCCCACGGCGGCTGAGCTCTGACGGGTGTAGCGGAAACGTTCGTTTGCGGCGGGACGCCCGGGCTGCCGGTCACCGCGCTCCGGAATGCCGTCTCCTAACGACGTAGAGCCCGACGGCGCCTGCCAAGCATGCTGCGTTGAGAGCGATCAGCCACCATGTGTCCCCAAGGTCGCGCTCCGCCAACGCGAACACCACGTTGAAGAGAAGGAGGGCCGCAAGCAGGACGACCAGTACACGAGCAGCGATCAGCTGGACTCTCACAGTGCGTGCGCCCCCTTGACGAACAAGCCGACACCGGTTGCGCCAACTCCGCCGGTGACCGCGCCCAAGACGGCGCCGTCACGTACGCCCTCGCTCACGCTCGTTCCATCCATGCGGGCCTGAACACCTCCGCCGATCGCACCAGCGGCCGCCTCGACTCCAATACCAGCGGCAACCGCGCAACCGATGCCGAGCGTGGTGCCGCAGATGACTCCGACGCCAACAACTCCAAGAGCCGTTGCCACGGCCCCTCCAGCGAGCTGACCAGCGGTCACCCGGCCCGTTGGGTCGACGTAGTTGACGGGGTTGTTGGCGGCGTAGGCGTAGCGGTTGGCGTTGGCCGGGTCGAGGGGTGCGTCGAGGGTGTCGTACTGGGTCCAGCGTCCTTCGGTGGGTGCGTAGTAGCGGGCGCCGTTCTTGATCCAGTCGGTGGTGCGGTCGTGCAGGCCCCCGGTGTACAGGAACGGGGTCTGCACGGTCGCGTTCCCGCCGGAGGTCTGCTCGAGTTCGGCGACGCCGTAGGGGTCGAAGGAGTAGGCGAAGGCGGTGGTGTTGAAGTTGGACAGCAGCGCCACCGGTGAGCCCAGGCCGTCGTAGATGTACAGCAGGTCCTGCCCGGTGGAGGTGCGGATCTGGACCGGTTGCCCGGTGGGGTCGTTGTCCAGGTGGGCGGTGTTCCCGTCCAGGGTCACCCGTTCGATCGCGGGCCGGCCGACCGCGCCGGTGGTGCCGTAGGTGTAGGAGTACGTCCCACCGGGCGTCTCGTTGCGGACCAGCTCCCCGTTGCCGACACCGGCGTAGGTGTAGTTGTACGTGGTGCCGGCCTGGGTGACCGAGGCCATCTGGTCCCCAGCGGTGTACGCGATCGTCCCGGCGGCCGGGTCGGCGGTCAGGTTCCCCGCCCCGTCGTAGGTGAACCCGCTGCTGGTGGTCTGGTTCGCGGGGTTGTGCGTGCGGGTCTGGGTGGTGGTGGACCCGCCGGTGGTGACCGTGGCGGTGGTGCGGTTGCCGCGGGCGTCGTAGGCGTAGGCGTGCGTGACCGCCGGGTGGGTGGTCGCGTTGGTGCCTCGACCCGGAGGCCGCGGTCGCACCTTACTTCTTCCTTCGCTCAAGGGTGGCGGCGATGAGGAGAAAGATGCCCGCGCATATCGCGAACCAGCCGACGCCGTCGCGGTCAAAGCCCAACCGGCTGCGGCCACCATCGGAGAGAGCAAGAATCCATACCGGACCTAATGCAAGCAGAATCGCCCCAAGCACGTACATGAACGCAATCCCGCTCGATTTCGTCGCCACGATCCCGCCTCCTCGCTCTTGCAGCTGTTGACGACAGCCGAGGCCCTGAACGAGCGCGGTAGCGGCGTTCCATACCGACTGGCCTCGTGGGTCGATGTAGTTGACGAGGTTGGCTGCGCAGGCGTAGCGGTTGGCGTTGAGGGGGGTCCAGGGGTGCGTCGAGGGTGTCGCGCTGGGTCCAGCGTCCTTAGTGATGGGCGTCCCCCGGCGGCGCCGTAGAATGCAGCATGGGCGTCTCATGCACCTTCTGAAGGGCGGAGAACAGGATGGACCCGAACTGGATCGTTGTTCTTGTCGGCGTCATCTCACTGGTGGCAGCAGTAGCGATCTTCCCCAGGAGAGACGCTGTAGCCAGTAGCAACGCGCGTCGGCAGCAGAAGGTGTTCGGCGCCCGATCGCGCGCGTTCCAAGAGGGATCGACCGGGCACAACATGATCTATCCCGCCGTGGGTTTTGCTGTGGTGGGCGTCGGAGCGATCATCCTCGGACTGTTCTTCTCGTCCCGTCTCTGACCGCCGAGTGCCGTCGGACGGCCTCGCGTGCCCGTCACCGGGCACGCGAGGCTGTCCGTGCTTCTCCGCAGGACCTGCCACCGACGGGTCGTTCGCACTCGCGGCATCATGCGCAAGTTTCGCTCGTTTCCACTTCTGGGTCTGCACCGGCCGATCACCAAACGGTGTGGCGCCCTCGCTCGTCAAGGACAGATCCGCGCCATGCGCAGAGCTCAGCGATTTCGCCTCAAGTACATGGCAGCCGCGACGATGAGAAGCACAACAACGATCGCGATCGCTACCGGAGCGGTAAGCGTCCCTCCCTGAGTGCCGGGCATTGGCGGTCCCTCCTCAACTCGTCCAGGTGTAGGTACCCTCGGCGGAACATCCACCCGAGGAGTATGAGGTGACGGTTGCCGCGACCGCGCCGTCCGTTCCCACAGAAGCGCCCAAGTTGCCCACGCCGCAAGATGCCGAAGCGCCGAATCCAGGACTGACGTCCCCTGAAGCGGGGCCGACTGCCACGCTGACGCCTGGTGAACCGGCCCCGACGCCGCCAGTTATCCCCGTGGTCCCCGACTGGTCTTGGCTGATAGTAAAGCTGAGGCACGCGTAGTAGCAGACCTGTAATCCGGCACTAAAGGACGCGCGTCCGAGGGGGTCGAGGTAGTTGATGGGGTTGTTGGCTGCGTAGGCGTAGCGGTTGGCGTTGGCGGGGTCGAGGGGTGCGTCGAGGGTGTCGTACTGGGTCCAGCGTCCTTCGGTGGGTGCGTAGTAGCGGGCGCCGTTCTTGATCCAGTCGGTGGTGCGGTCGTGCAGGCCCCCGGTGTACAGGAACGGGGTCTGCACGGTCGCGTTGCCACCGGAGGTGCTCTCGAGCTCGGCGACGCCGTAGGGGTCGAAGGAGTAGGCGAAGGCGGTGGTGTTGAAGTTGGACAGCAGCGCGACGGGGGAGCCGAGGCCGTCGTAGATGTACAGCAGGTCCTGCCCGGTGGAGGTGCGCAGCTGGACGGGCTGTCCGGTGGGGTCGTTGTCCAGGTGGGCGGTGTTCCCGTCCAGGGTGACCCGTTCGATCGCGGGCCGGCCGACGGCGCCGGTGGTGCCGTAGGTGTAGGAGTACGTCCCGCTGGGGGTCTGGTTGCGCAGCAGCTCCCCGTTGCCGGTGCCGGCGTAGGTGTAGTTGTACGTGGTGCCGGCCTTGGTGACCGAGGCCATCTGGTCCCCGGCGGTGTAGGCGATGGTCCCGGCGGCCGGGTCGGCCGTGAGGTTGCCGGCCCCGTCGTAGGTGAACCCGGTGCTGGTGGTCTGGTTGGCCGCGTTGTGGGTGCGGGTCTGGGTCGTGGTGGCCCCGCCGGTGGTGACCGTGGCGGTGGTGCGGTTGCCGCGGGCGTCGTAGGCGTAGGTGTGCGTGACCGCCGGGTGGGTGGTCGCGTTGGTGCCGGCGGTGGTCGCTGCCTGGGTGAGGCGCCCGGCGCCGTCGTAGGTGTAGGTGGTGGTCTGCCCGCTGACGTTGTCCCGGCGCCACTGCACGAACGACCGGTCATCGGTGGTGCTGGTCGAGCAGGTGGGGTAGGTGGAGTTCGCCGCGTAGCAGTAGGTCAGGTCAACCACGGTGGTGACCTGCGAGCCGGACGCCGGCTGGCGGCGTTCACCCTTGATTTGCTTGGGCCGGCCGGACTTGTCGTAGGTGGTGTTCGAGTGCGCGGCCCAGATGCTGTTGGTCGGGTTGGTGCGCATCCACGTGTCGGTGCGCCGACCCTTCTCGTCGACCTTGAAGTTGGTCGTGGCCGTCCCACCGTCCGGGTGCGGGTACTGCATCGTGACCAGCGCGCCGGCGGTGTCGTACCCGTAGGTGGTGGTCCCGCCGGAGTCGGTGGTGGAGACCATGCGCCCCACCCTGTCGTAGGTGTAGGCGATCGTCGCGTTGTCGAACGTGTTCGTCACCGACCGCAGGTTCCCCACCTGGTCGTACGTCCACGTGGTCGTGCCGCTGCCGTCGGTGCGGGTGCCCTGGCGGCCGGCGGTGTCGTAGGTGAAGGACACGTCGGGGTTGGGCGTGGTGCCGGAGTAGTCCACCCCGGTCAGGCGGTCCAGCAGGTCATAGCTGTACGTCGTGGTGACCCCGCGGCCGTTGGTCGCGGTCTTCAGCCGCCCGTACACGTCGTAGGTGAAGTCCCGCACCCCTAGGGACGAGCCCGTCACCGGGGTGACCTTCGTGACCTGCGCGTTCGTGTAGGTGTAGGTCGTCTTGTTCGTTCCGTTGCCCGGGGCGGTCACGGTGGCGACCGTGCCGTTGGTGTTGCGGGTCAGCACCGCCTGCGCGGCCAGGGCGTTGCTGGAGGTCATGACGTTCCCGGCACCGTTGTACGTGTACAGCGAGGTGTTCCCGGCGTCGTCCGTGCTCGAGGTCGGCAGGTACTTCGTGGTCGCCGCGGTGTTCGTGTACGCCCACCCGCGCGCTGCACCACCGGGAGACTCCACGGAGGTCAACGACTCGTTGTTGTTCGCCTCGTACTCGAAGCCCGTCGTGGAGGACTCCGTCGTCCCGGCCGGTCCGGTGGTCGCGGTCTGCGGGTCGAAGTTCGCGGTGTACTCCGCCGACCGCTCACGGTTCTGCGCGTCGATGACCTTCACCACGCGTCCGGTGCGGTCCGACCTGAGCGTGTACGTCGTGCGGTCCCCCGTGGTCGGGGACCCGGTCGTCTCCTGCTCCCCGTTCGAGACCAGCGTCTGCGTCAACGAGGTGTAGGCGAACCGGGTCCAGGAGTCTCCGGCCGACCCGGTGGTGCTGTTCACCTGCCGCACCGCGGTCACCCGGTTACGGGAGTCGTAGGACACGTGGGTGTCCACCCCGCCGGGGGCCTGCACCCGGGTCAGCTGGTGCCCGGTGTAGTTGAACGTCGTCGTGCGGTTCAGCGCGTCGGTCACCGTCGTCAGGTCACCGGCAGTGTCGTAGCCGACCGCGACCGTGCGCACCGACCCCGACGGGCCCTGCCGGATCGAGGTCAGCCGCCCCGAGGTGTACGCGAACGTCACGTCCAGACCGGCCGGCCCGCGCGTGGCGGTGATGTTCGTCAGGCGGGTCGGGTTGTACGGGTCGTAGGACAGGGTGTGGGTGTTCCCGTTCCGGTCGGCGATCTTCGTGACGACACCGGCGGCGTTGAACGTCAGCTTCTGCTGCGAGGCGTGGTCGGTCAGCGTCCACCCACCCCCGGACACCGTCACCAGGTCCGCGGTCAGGCCCGCCGGGGCGGTGAACCCGCCGCCGGCCGCCGGGGCGAACGTGCCGGTCAGGCCGGCCGGGCCGTGGAAGACGACCGACCCGTCCGCGGCTGCCTCCAGGCGCATCCCGACCCCGACGGTCCACCCGTACCCGGTCGGGTTCGACGTCGACGCCTGCGCCACCCCAGCGCCCAGCGACAGGGAGTTGTAGACCATCTGCACCGGCACGTCACCGTTGACCCCGGGCACGCTCAGCGCCTCGGCGACCAGCAGCAGGTTCCCGGTGCCGACGTCGACCTTCGCGCTGACCCGGTCACCGAGCTGGAACGGCGACGCCGTCGCGTTCTTCCGCGGCCCGGCACCCAGCATCGGCGAGACCAGGCTGGTCACCACCGGCGCCGCGGACGAGCAGGTCGCCGCGTCGCAGGACTTCATCGTCCACTGCACGCTCGTGCCCGCCGCCTGCGCCGGCAACGTCACACGAGCCACCTGCCCGGACGTTGCGGCCACCGTGGTCCCGTTGACGATGTTCCAGGTGCTGGAGCCGGCCGTGCGGGCGAAGAACTGCGCCGTCACCGGACCCCCGTCCGGATCCGCGACCGTCCCGGCCAGCACCGGGGTGTGCGACACCGCTCGCTCGAACACCAACCCCGTCGGCACGCTCGGCGCGGCCGCCGTCGCCGGCAACGCGCTCGCCACCACCGCCGCGGTCGCGGTCATCGCGACCACACTCACCCGAGCACCGAAACGACCGCGTCCGCGCATCAAGGCCCCCAGCCCGTGCACTGTCGCCCCATTGCGACGAGTGATCGCCCATGCCTACCGGTGTCACACCACGTTGCGACAGCAAGTCCCACCAGAACCACCCGAACGGGCTACCCGCACAGCGCGGCCAGTACGGCCACCTGTGGCCGTCATGAGGCCCCCCACGAACCCCGCCAGTGATCTGCGAAGACCACACGTCGAAGTTGCTCGCGCCGACCCGGTCGACGAGATCCGGAATGGTCGCCGCCCTGGCCTCCAGGGAATTCGGGTCACGGTGAAGCGCATGCGGTCCAGCGGGTGACGCGTGCGCACCGCCCGCTGCAGTGGTCACGGAACCATCAGTCGCCTGGCAGCCGCCATGAAGGAGGGCGGCAGGAACCTGGTGGCCGCGGAGTCAATGGTGGAGACCGCCTTCATGGGCCGTGGGTCGCGCACGGTGCCGGGCGGGTCGCTGCGGGGCGGCTCGCACGACGGCGACGGCGATCAGTGTGGTCAGGGGGATGGCCAGGACCAGACCGATAGAGCCCACGGCTGTGCGGGCGATCTCCTCGGCGAACTGACCGGAGCTGAAGGTCTGCAACGCAGGCATGCGGTAGACCTGCACCAACAGCAGCACCGGCAGGGCAGCCCCGGCGTAGGCGAAGGCGATCGTGTAAACAGTGGACGCGATGTGGTCCCGCCCGATTCTCATCCCGCGGGAGAAGAGCTGTCCCGCGGTCGCGGATGGGTCAGCGGCACTAAGCTCCCACACCGCGGAGGCTTGGGTGATCGTGACGTCGTTGAGGACGCCCAGACCGGCCAGCACCACACCGGCCAGGAACAGCCCGCGCAAGGCGTACCCATCCAGCTGACCGGTCAGCATCGCCAGCCGATAGGTCTCCTCGCTAGTAATCCCGTTCAGGCGCGCAGCACCCGCCGCAACCACGCCCAGCACCGCGGTCACACCCAGACCGGCGAAAGTCCCAAGCAGTGCAGTGGTCGTGCGGTGCGACAACCCGTGTGCCAGGTACAGCACGACCAGCATGATCGCCGCCGAGCCCACCACACCCACCGCCAAGGGGTCGCGCCCCTGCAGCAGCGCGGGGAGCATGAACGTACCCAGGACCACGAAGGCGAAGCCCAGGCCGAGCAGGGAACGCAGGCCCCGAAGCCCCGCGACGGCGATCACGACGATCGAATACGCTCCGGCCAGCAGCCCAAGGGGCACGGTGCGGGAAAAGTCCTGCCAGGCCCAGACCTCCTCCTCCTGGCCGGACTCAAGGTACCTGGCCAGGACGATCTTGGTGCTGGGGGTGGCGTCCTGCGGCCTGACGGTCGCCGGCGCCCACACCTGTATCACCCGGCCTGCCTGGTCTCCGCTCTGTACTGTCGCACCGACCAGCGTGCACGCCACGGTGCTAGGAATGGTGCCATCAGGGCGGCGATCCTCGTTGGCGCCGGCGCAAGTTGTCACCTCGGTGGTGGTGATCACGGCCACCGGGTACTCGGTGTCCACCGCGATGACACCGGTGCGTTGTGGCTCACCGGACGGCCACAAGGCCACCAGGCCAACGGCGGTGGCCGCGACCAGGGGCACCAGGACCCCGAAGAGGACCAAGGATGTTCGGGCCCGCGCCCGATGTGCATCTGTCACGGCACATCTTCTCGGCCGTTCTGGCCCGGAAGGGCGCTGTGTGGGCAACCTTCATCGGATCTCCATGGGGGTGGTGTGTCCCGGGTTCCGCGGAGCCGGGTCGCTGGACGCTAGGCCACGGTGACCGGTTCTCTGCTCTCGAACTCCAGGAGCGTGAGCCAGCCCCCCGGGGGGAGTGCCGGCGCAGGCGGTTGTGGAACATCTCGAGGTATCCGAAGATCGCGTTCGCCAGCTCCGGGTATTTCGCGAACGTGCTGTTCGTTGCCCACTGCGACGACCCAGAGTTCGGCCACGGACTCCTGGTCGACGAAGCCGCCTGAGCGAGCTTGCGGGCGTGCGACCGGACGGACTGGCGGATCTGCTCGGCCAACGGCTGGTGGTCGGTGTTCGGCAAGGAGCGCACCCGAGGCGGCAAGAAGGCCGGCCCACCTGCCCACGACGACCTCGTGCTGCGCCACTTCCGAGCCGAGGCACCGAACCGGTTGGGGCTGTGGGACATGGTGTGTCTCGCGTTTGGTGGAGTCCGGTTCCTGGACTCTGGTGCCACTTGACCCTTGGAGGAGGGCCTTGTGGGACGTCGTGGCTATCCGCCGGAGTTCCGGCGCAGAGTGCTGGACCTGGTCGCCAGCGGACGCTCCGTCGCGGACATCGCGCGGGACCTCGGGATCAGCGAGGAGTCGATCTACACCTGGCGGCGCCAGGACCGCATCGACCGCGGCCTTGCCCCAGGGCTGACGTCAGCGGAGAAGGCGGAGCTGACCGCGGCCAAGCGGCGGATCGCCGAGTTGGAGGCCGAGCTGGCGGTGCACCGTCGGGCCAGTGAGCTGCTGGGGAAGGTGGTGCCCCCAAAAGGCGGTTCGAGGCCATCGCGGTGATGGCCGAGGAGGGCCTGCCGGTCCAGGTCGCCACCCGCGCGCTGGGCACCTCGGAGTCGGGGTTTTACGCCTGGCGCACTCGCGCACCGTCAGCCCGCGCGATTCGCCACGTGATCCTCACCGACACGATCCGCGAGGTCCACGCCGCCTCCCGCGGGATCTACGGCGTGCGCCGCGTCCACGCTGAGCTGACCCTCGGCCGCGGGCTCACCGTCTGGCAGGGGACGGTGGCGATGTTGATGCAGCGAGCGGGCTTGAAGGGCATCGGTGGGCGACCGAAGT
>NZ_BMEB01000013.1 GCF_014636275.1 Cellulomonas carbonis | reverse complement strand
CGGTCGCCTCACACCCGTGGAGTTCGAGACCATCATGACCACTCAGGTCGCACTCGCCGCCTGAGACCGACTGTCACCTACTCGTGCAGCAGACCCCCCCGAGCAAGCCCAGAGCCACGGATTGCAGCGCCCGGGACGCTGCCGAAACCTGGGTGAGGACGTCGATGCAGTACTTGTCCTCCTCGACCATGCGGGCGATGCCCCGGACCTGACCCTCGATGCGACGCAACCGGATGAGCAGGTCCTGCTTGGAGTCGGTGTCAGTCATCAGACCCTCCTGCCGAAGGTCCCCGGGGCGCCACTGCTGTCAGATTTGGTGGCACCCCGGGTCTCGACCTAGCTAGGGAGCCACCGCGGTGGCGAAGCGGGTGGGGTCAGCGCGGAAGCTGTCCGCGCAGTGGTCGGAGCAGAAGTGGTAGGCCTGCCCCTCGTGCTGGGTGTTGCCGGCTGCTGAGGCGGGGTCGATCCTCATCCCGCAGACGGGGTCGGTGACCTCGTGGGCCTTGTCGGACATCGCGTACTCCGTTCCGTCGTGATCGCCGTGCCCTATCTCCACCACCGGGTCGGTGGCGGCGACCTGGACGACCTCGGGCAGGGGCCGTGGGGTGAAGGTGCGCAGGCGGTTGGCGTTGGCGACCACGGACAGCGAGGACAAGGCCATAGCGGCCGCGGCGATGATCGGGCTGAGCATCCAGCCGAACGCGGGGTACAGCACTCCTGCGGCGATCGGGATGCCGATCGCGTTGTACATGAACGCGAAGACCAGGTTCTGCCGGATGTTGCGCATGGTGGCACGCGAGAGGTCCACCGCCGTGACCAACCCGGAGAGCGCCCCGGAGATCAGGGTGATGTCTGAGGACTCGATGGCCACGTCGGTGCCGGTCCCGATCGCCGATCCGACATCGGCCTGGGCGAGGGCTGGCGCATCGTTGATGCCGTCCCCGACCATCCCGACCACACGGCCCTCAGTCTGGAGCCGCTTGACCTCGGCCACCTTGTGCTCCGGCATGACCTCGGCCACGACGCGTCCGATGCCGACCTGACGGGCGATCGCCGCGGCGGTGGCCCGGTTGTCCCCGGTCATCATGATCACGTCGATGCCGCGCCTCTGCAGCGCTGCGATGGCGGCCGCCGAGCCCTCCTTGAGGGTGTCGGCCACGCTCATCACGCCGGCGAACCGCCCGTCGACGACCACGAACATCGCCGTCTTGCCGTCGGCGGCGAGCCGGTCGGCGTCGCGGGTTTGGGTAGCGACGCCGACGCTGTCCAGCAGGCGCCGGTTCCCGACGAGAACCTCACGGCCCTGGACCACGGCGCGCACGCCTTGACCGGTCACGGAGCCGAAGGCGCTGGCCTCCGGCAGCTGGATCCCGCTGTTGCGCGCGCCGGCCACGATCGCCGCGGCCAAGGGGTGCTCGGAGGAGCTCTCGACCGCCGCGACCAGGGCGAGAAGCTCGACGTCGGTCAACCCGTCTGCGGGCAGCACGTCGGTCAGCGCCGGGGTTCCCTTTGTGATCGTGCCGGTCTTGTCCAGCACGACGGTGTCGAGCTTGTGGGCGGCCTCCAGGGCCTCGGCCGAGCGGATAAGGATGCCCGCTGTGGCGCCCTTGCCGGTGCCGACGGTGATCGACAGCGGTGTGGCCAGCCCCAGGGCACAGGGGCAGGCGATGATGAGCACCGACACGGCCGCAACGAGTGCGAAGATCGAGGCTGGCGGTGGGCCCACCAACGCCCAGATCACGAGCGTCCAGATCGCAATGCCGATGACCGCCGGGACGAAGTAGCTGGACACCCGGTCCACCAGGCGCTGGATCGGTGCCTTGGAGCCCTGCGCCTGCCGCACGAGCTGGATGATCTGCGCCAGCATCGTGTCCGCACCGACCCTCGTGGCGGTGTACCGGAACGACCCGGTCTGGTTGATGGTGGCCCCGATGACAGGGTCACCTGGGCCCTTGGTCACCGCGATCGGCTCACCGGTCACCATGGACTCGTCGACCGCGGAGGCCCCCTGCACCACCTCCCCGTCCACGGGCAGCTTTTCCCCAGGTCGGACGACCACCACGTCACCGACGAGAACCTCGTCGATCGGCACCTCGAGCTCCTCGCCCTCGCGGATCACTCGCGCGGTGTGCGGCTGCAGGCCGATCAGGGTGCGGATCGCCTCCCCGGTGCCGGCCTTGGCCCTGGTCTCCAGCAACCGACCCAGCAGGATCAGCGTGATGATGACCCCGACCGCCTCGTAGTACACCTCCTGGGTCTCCTCCGGCAGCAGACCAGGGGTGAACGTCACCGCCAGGCTGTAGCCGAAGGCCGCGATCGTGCCAAGGGTGATCAGAGAGTTCATGTCCGCGGTGCGGTGCGACAGCGCCAGCCAACCGGTCCTGTGAATCGGCCACCCGGTGTAGAGCATGACCGGGGCAATGAGCACCAGCTGCATCCACGGGTTCAACAGAACCTCGGGAACCCACCTGGCAGCGAAGAGCTCCATCGCCATGACCGCGGTCAGAACGGGCAGCGTCAGTACCGTTCCCAGAACCACCCGTCGTCGCAGGTCCGCGATCTCCGCGGCCCGCTCCCGCTCCTCAGCGTCCCCGTCGTCGGTCCCACCGGACAACGGCCCGGCCGGGCGCGCCGACTCATCTCCGGCCGGACGGGGCGCGGTGGTGCCGCCGTCGAGGGCGTCTCCGTGGCCGGTCGGGCGCTCACCGAGCGCAACCGCACCACCAGCGGTCGACTGCCCAGACGCGCCTTCCACGACCCGCACCCGGCCATGCAGCATGTTCATCCCACACGCGAAGCCGTACTCCCCCGGCACGGTGGGCGTGAACTCCACGGCGGTCGTGGCGTTCGCGGGCAGACTCTGATTGATCTTGAACTCTGGGAACACCACTCGGGACGAGCAGTCACCGGTCTCCTGCCGGTCGAACACCAGGCGCACCGGAACCCCGGCCACGACCTCGACGAGGTCAGGACTGTAGCCCCCACGCACGGTGACCACGGCCTGCTGCAACCCGTCGGCGACGTCGGCGCGACGAGACTCCTTCGGACCGAAGAAGTACCACCAGAACAACCCCGTGAGGACCACGCCACCAAGAACAACTGACAGCTCGGAACCACTCATCTCGACACCTCCGCAGACACGGTCGAATCCGGAGCGGTCAAGGAGAACCCGGCGTCCTCGACCGCTGCCTGCACGGCCCGCCGCTGAGGGGTCGAGCCGGCGAGGACAACCAGGCGCGACGCCCCACCGACGACCAGCTCGACCCCGACCGACCGCACGCCGGCCAATGCACGAACCCGCTCCATCAACAGGGCCAGGCAGGCACTGCACGTCAGGCCCCACACCCTGTAGCTCTTCCGTCTCACAGCACGACCTCCAATACCCCGGGTGGGTATGTCATCGAGGTAACGCTCCCCATGTGTTGGATGCACGACGAACGGATGAAGGTCCGATGAAGACATCGGGTCGCTGTCCCCATACCTGGCGCCGGGGATCGCGGCGATGAAGTCCAGGGTGCCCAGGTAGGCGATCTGCTCACGCTGAGCCCGCGGGCGTGGTCATAGTCGAAGTCCTCCGGCGCCTTGCGACCGGGGACCGGGCGGCGCGGACGCGCCCTTCGCCGCCGTGGGCCTCGCGGGGGGGCGACCTCGCGTTGCAGCACGGCGGCGAGGAATCGGCCGCTGGCCCCACCGGCGCGTTCAGCCACCGGCCGCCGTGGACGGACAGAGCGCGGTTCCCCCCTTCGTCCAACACTGCGCGTGACGGCGGGCCGGTCCTCGCCACCACCCCTGGCGATGTGCTGCGCCCTCATGGACAGCACTGCTCAACACGGAACTGGCATTGGACACTGCTGGCATGCTCGCCGTCCGGAATGCACCGCCCTCTGTTGCGCAGCCCCGGGTCACCCGCGCCAGGGATGTCGTTGTCGTGCTCGCAGGGCTCACCATCTCCGCGGTCGTGCTCACGGGTCGCTCCCCGGCGGTCACCGGTGGGTGGACCGAGGACGGCGGGGAGGCGGGGTACGTCTCTGGTGATGGCACCGTCGCCACCTGGGAGGCAGAAGAGCGGGGTGAACCGGTGCGCCTGGTGGGCGAGGACTTCGCCAGCGCCGACGTGGACACTGGCACGTGGGTCGGTGACGTCGTGGTGATCAACACCTGGTACGCGGCATGCCCATCGTGCCGTGTGGAGTCCCCGGACCTGGTCGCCGCCGCGCAGGACTACGCCGCCCAGGGGGTCCACTTCGTCGGTCTGAACGGGACCGACGACGCCGGCGCCGCGCAGCCGTTCGAACGGAACTTCGAGATCCCCTACCCGAGCATCGCCGACACGGACGGGACCGCGATCGCCGCCCTACAGGGCCGTGTTCCGGTCGAGGCCGTTCCGACCACGGTGGTCCTGGACCGGCAGGGCCGGGTGATGTCGCGCATCATCGGCCGCCTGGACCCGAGCACCCTGCGCGAGCTCATCGACGCAGTGCTGGTGGAGAGCGCGTGACCGCTGGATTCTGGGAGGACCTGGCCCGCGCCTTCCAGGAGACCGCGTTCGCCGGGCCGATGCTCCTGGCGGTCCCCGTGGCGATTCTCGCCGGGATGGTCTCCTTCGCCTCACCGTGTGTCATCCCGCTGCTACCCGGGTACTTCGCGTTCGTCTCCGGGATGACCGGTGCGTCCACAGGGGAACGGTCCAAGGCGGTCCTGCTGACAGGGGTGGGCCTGTTCGTCCTGGGGTTCTCCGCAGTGTTCGTGCTGCTCGGGGTCGCCTTCGGTGCCCTGGGCGTCGCGGTCCGACCATGGATGGCCGTGATCATGCCCGTGATGGGCGCCGTCGTGGTGCTGATGGGCCTGTCCTTCCTGGGCTGGATCCCCGGGCTGCAGCGCGAGCGGCGCATGCACCTCGCCCCCCGCCGGGGCCTGCTCGGCGCACCCCTGCTCGGCATCGTCTTCGGGCTGGGCTGGGCGCCCTGCATCGGACCGACCCTGGCGACCGTCCTGTCTCTGTCGCTGAACGAGGCCAGCGCCTCACGGGGTGCGTTCCTGGCCGGCGCCTACGCCACCGGGCTCAGGGTCCCGTTCCTGCTGATCGCCCTCGGCGCACACCGCTCCACGAAGGCAGTGACCATCCTGCGCGAGCACCGGGTCGCGATCATGCGCACCGGTGGAGCGATGCTGGTCCTCATCGGCCTCGCCCTGATGACCGGGCTGTGGACCACCTGGACCCAGAGCCTCCAAGGATTCATCGGAGGATTCGTCACCGTCATCTGACCACTACGGATCACGAAGCCCTGCCGAACGAAACGGATCACCCACTGCCATGCCGCCCACCACGACGACCCGCCGCCCCGCCCGCGTGACCCTGTCCACCGCTGTACTGGGACTGGTCCTGACGAGCTGCTCAGCAACCACGCACACCGGGACCAACCAGACCGGCAGCCCGGCACAGACCACGGCGGGCGAAGGTCTTCCCAGCGACCACGTCCACGGCGTCGCCTTCAACCCCGCCGACGACAAGGTCTACCTGGCAACTCACGACGGCCTGTTCCGCTACGACGAGACCGGCCCGGTCCGCGTCGGCCCCGTCATCGACCTGATGGGCTTCACCTCCGCCGGCCCTGACCACTTCTATGCCTCAGGCCACCCCGGTCCCGGCGTGGACATGGCCAACCCCGTCGGGCTGATCGAGTCCACCGATGCCGGCCAGACGTGGTCGACTCTCTCCCGCGAAGGACAGACCGACTTCCACACGCTCACCGCATCCACCGCTGGGGTGACCGGCTTCGACGGGACCGCGGTGCTGAGCACCGCAGACGGGCAAGCCTGGACCACCCTGGAACCCCAGGTCGCCACTTTCGCCCTGGCAGCCTCACCGGACGGAACAACCCTGCTCGTCACGAGCCAGTCCGGTCCCGCACGCTCCACCGACGCCGGCACCACCTGGGACGTCGACACCGATGCGCCCCTGCTGCAGCTCGCGTTCTTCACCGACGACCAGACGGTCGTCGGGGTCGCACCCGACGGCGGCGTCTTCCTCAGCACCGACGCGGCGGCAACCTGGGAACTGCGCGGCAGCGTCGAACAGGCACCCCAAGCCGTCACCGCCCGCACCCGGCCCGAGGGTGAGCTCGAGATCCTCGTCGTCACCGAACGCGGCCTACGACGATCCATCGACAGCGGAACGACGTTCACCGACGGCGAGCAGGACCGGTGAGTGGAGCCGACGAGGACTCCCACAACGAGGACCAGGACGCTGGCAAGGGCGGCCACAGCCACGGCCCCGACCAGGCTCGGCCGCGGCGGAGCACGTGCAGCCACTGACCCGACGGCCGTACACATGGTCGTTGAGGCTATCGGTCGTCTGATCTCGAGCAGCCTCGCCCTGCTCTCCGGTGCTCGGACTGGCGTTGGCCGCGATCCAGCAGGACCCAGACCCCTGGGGTTCTAGTCGGTTGGGCAGGTGCGCTCGGCCGAGGCAGGGAACTCCGGGACCTGACGCGCCTCGGCTTGCTCCGCCGTGGTCGCCGGACCGTTGCGCTCGATGTCCTGGATCAGCCAGTCCATCTCGTCGATCTCGCGGCGCTGCGCCTCGCTGATCTCCACCGCGAGCTCGCACACCCGCACGTCATCGATCTGCGCCCGCTCGGAGCGCGTGATCGCCAGGGAGTGGTGCGGGATCATCGCGCTCATCCACGACTGGTCCTGGACCGTGACCTGGCTGCGGTCCAGGATCACGCCGGCACCCAGCAGCAGGACGCTCGCGACGACGACCGCGACGTTCGCCTTGGTGCTCTTGTACATGTTCAGCATCCAGGCGAACATCACCAGGCCCATGGCCCCACCCATGGTCAGCGCCATGAAGAGCCGGGACTCACTCCAGCGCACGTGGTCCCACTGGTAGGTGCCGACATACATCGTGGCGTACATGACGACCATCCCGGTGAGGATCATCGCCGCGAATCGCAGGTACATCAACCGCGTGTGGCGCTGCTGTTCGTGCGCTTCCTGCTGCTGGTTCTGCTCGACCTGTCCGTCCTCGTCCGTGTGCATGAATCCCGTCCTTTGTTGTGATCTGAGCCGGCCACGCGGCGCACGCGCCACCGGGCGCGCGCCCCCGCCGCGTGCGCTCAGAGTGCGTTCAGCAGATCGGTGCAGGCTGCCTCGCAGGCGCGGCACACGTCTGCACAGACGCGGCAGTGCTCATGCATGCCTGCATGCTGGGAGCACTCGTCCCCGCATGCGCGGCAGGCGGCGATACAGGCCTCCAGGTGAGCACGGGTGAGGATCGCGTCATAACCGGTGTGCCGGGACAGGATGCGCGCGGTGGCCCCGCAGCTGTCCGCGCAGTCCAGGTTCGTGCGGATGCACTTGCGCAGATCGGCGACCATTTCCTCGCTCAGGCACGCGTCCGCGCAGGCGGTGCATGCCTGTGAGCACTCTACGAGCGCGTCGACCACGCGCGCCAGGAGCCGGCGGTCCAGATTGATCTCGGCAGGGTAGGTGTCGATCATCTCGGTCGTCTTCATCATGTGCTCCTCGCATTGGTCGGGCGGCGGACGTGATGCCGCAGAGGGTTCTTCGACGCTATGTACGCGCTCGGCGGGCCGCACGCCGAGGAGACCTTGTTCCGATGAAGGTTCGATGAAGTGACCGCGGGGTCCGCTGTTCCGCAGCGTGGCCCCCGGCCCGGTGTTGCTCGCGTCCGCGACGCCTTTCCTCATCTCGTCGTTCATCGTCAGACCTCTGACCCGTGGCGCGGATGGGCGACCCGTGACGGTGGACTCACCGGCGCACGAGGCGCACCACAAGTAGCGTCCAGACAGCAGGGGACGCGACACCCAGGGCCGACCGGCTGGACGTTACCGCCCGCCTCGCTCGCGAAACCGGCGGAACACGGTGGTGCCCAGAAGCATCAGGGCGAGGGTGTCGATGATCCGGCCTGGCCAGGCACCAAGGAGGTCCGCCAGGGTGAGGGTCGTGCGGAGGGGAACTTCCTCGACCATCTGGTCGCTGGTGAACAACGCCGTGCGATCGAGAACCGCCCCATCCGGCGCGATCACGGCGCTGACGCCCACGGTCGAGACCTGGACGGTCGCCCGACCATGCTCCACGGCGCGGAAACGCGACATCGCCAGTTGCTGGGTCGACTCCTGCGTCAGACCGAAGGAGGCGTTGTTGGTCGGGATGATGATGAGCTCGCCGCCGGCGACGACGGACTCGCGGATGAGGTCCCCGTATGCGACCTCGAAGCAGATCGCCGTGGCGATCCTGACCGGCCGACCGAGCGCGGTGATCGGCACGTCGAGCACACCCGTCTCACCCCCGGCGGCCATGTCGGTCCCGACCCGGTCGACATCGGGTGAGAGGCGTCGGAAGAAGTCCCGGTAGGGGATGTACTCCCCGAACGGCACGGGCCGTTGCTTGCTGTACGCGTCAGCGCCACGGGAGCCAGGTGTCCACACGAGATAGTCGTTGTACCGGACGCTGTCGGCGAACCGCTGGGTGCCGAGCAGGATGGGGACACCCGCGTCGCGGGCGACCCCGTCGATGGCGCTCGCGAGCTCGTCGTCCGTGCGAGGGTCGACGTCCGAGGCGCTCTCCGGCCACACGACGAGGTCCAGGGCTCCCACGGCGGCGTCCCGCAGCAGCGCGCGGGTGCCCCCCACGTGGTTCGCGGCCACCGCCCGTGCCTGGGAGGCCGCGTCGGCGCCGCGAGTGGGGACGTTACCTTGGACCGCGCCCACGACCAGGGTCCCGGACTGCGCCGTGGTGGGCGTTGGCAGGAGTGACGGGGCGAACGTGAGGACGACGGCGGTCAGCAGTGGGATCGCGATCCGACCGGCCGGGGCGCGGCCCATCCATCGCGTCACACCGACGGCGAGGAGCGCGCCGATCGCGGCAGTGACCGCGCTGACCACGGTCGTGCCACCGACCGCCGCGAGCGGCATCAACGGAGCATCGGTCTGGGAGAACGCCAGCAGTCCCCAGGGGAAGCCCCCGAACGGCACCCGCCCTCGCAGCTGCTCGACCGCTGTCCACAGGATCGCCACGACGGCGACCTGCGCCAAGTCATGCCGGGCCACGAACCGCGTACGGCGCACCGCGACCCATGCCGCACCGAAGAGCCCCACGGCGGTCGACTGCAGGGCGGCAAGGGCGATCCACCCGATGGGAGCTCCCACGGCCGCGTCGGCCCACCACAGGTGGGGCAGGAAGAACCCGAGTCCGAACGCCGCAGCAGCGATGAAGCCGCGCGGGATCGAGTTGCGCCGCAGGGCGAGGACCAGCAGCGCCATGCCCACGTACGCCATGGGCCACCAGGACTTGCTCGGGAACGCGGTCTCGGTGACCAGGCCGCCCAGAGCCGCTGTGCACGGAGCCGCCCATGGCGGGAGGGCCCGCCACGGGCGGCTCGGAGCGACCGGGGGTACCGGCCAGGCGCGACGCCGCTCAGTGCTGCTGGTGCTCAAGGGCCCCGTCGCGGTCCCTCACGTCGGTGTCCGGCCGGCCCTGCGTATCACCGTGACCGCCGTGGCCCGCGTGACCGCGGCTCATCATCCACATCATGCCGACCATCATGAGGGGGCAGACCAGTAGAAGCGCCCACACGCCCGCGTTTCCCACGTCGACGCCCGCGATCAGGAGTGCGGCGAAGATGACGCCTCCCCCGATGAGCATGTGCTTTGAATGGCCCTTCATGGTCTTCCTCCCGATGTTGTTGCCGCGGCCTGCGCCGCGAGCTCCTCCCGGACCGCCCGGTAGGTCGCCGGATCGATCTCGCCGGCGGCAAGGCGCGCGTCCAGGATCGAGCGTGCGTCCGTCGCAGGCGGTGCCGGGAAAAGACGACTGACACCCCATACGACGGCCACGACGACCACGACCCAGAAAGCAATCATGGACAGCCACCCGCCGGCGCCCATCTGACCGCACCAAGGACCCATCGCCGTCTCCACCTGGTCTCGAGGCGCCGGGTTGGCACCTGCGGTCAGCCTCGCCGACTCGGATCAAGAACCCGCACCTGTCCCGTGAAGACTTGCTGAAGGTCGAAGGTGGGTGCCTCGTCAGCTTCCGGGCGAACAACCCTTCACCGTGCTCAAACCGACTCCCAAGCATCAAGGACGTCGGCCTACCAGTCGGCCCCGCGCGCGACTTCGGCGGTGCTGGTGTGCATGGTCTCTACCCCACGGCGCCTTCATCGAACCTTCATCGTCCGTCGTCGGGATCGCGGTTGTGCGTGAGGCAGGCTGGAGACCATCCCGGCCCGTTCGAGATCATCACCGAGGGATCACCGTCCCGCCGCTGACACGAGGAGCCCAACATCGATGACGTACGCACGCCGCGTACCCCGTGCTGCCACCGCGACCGCTGCCTCCCTGTTGACCCTGACGCTGGCGGCATGTGGCACCGCAACGGTGGATGAGGGCGCACCGACGGCGCCGTCCCCGGCGCCTGGAGCTCAGGACGCCGTGACCGCCGAGGCCTTCAACGGCGCCGATACCGAGTTCGCCGAGATGATGATCGTGCACCACGAGGGTGCGATCGAGATGGCTGAGCTCGCGATCGAGAATGCGGACTCCGACGAAGTCCGTTCCCTCGGCCATCGCATCGCCGCCGCGCGAGGCCCGGAGATCGACATGCTCACGGGTTGGCTCGGTGCATGGGGTCAGGAGCTGCCGGGCGAAATGGACATGGGCGGTATGGACGACGGTGCGATGCAGATGGACACGATGGATCAGGAGACGGTGATGGCCGAGCTCTCCGGGCTGTCGGGCAGCGACTTCGACCGCCGGTTCCTCGAGTTGATGATCGAGCATCACCGCGGTGCCATCGAGATGGCCGAAAATTACCGAGGGGAGGGCGAGGACCTTGAAGCGCTCCGCCTCTCCGGTTCGATCATCGACGCTCAGATGGCGGAGAGCACAGAGATGGGGAACCTGCTGCGGGCTCTGTGAATGGTCCCTTGGGTGCGGCCCTCTGCTGCTCGGCGCTCCGATGCGCACTGTTCGTCATCGAGGCTTGATCAACCTGTCCGGTGATCCTTCATCGGGCAGAGGAACGCTGGAGGTGTCCGCAGCAAGGGACCCGCACGGGAGTGGCACGGACGGACCCCACCGGCGGCGACTCTACCGTGCGGCCTGTCCTCTCCCCGCCCTCTAGATAGAGATCCAGACCTACGGTCTCTGCAAGGCGTTCGCCGCGGTCGTGGGCGCGCTGCTCTTGGGTCGCGCCTTCGAACGCCGCGGCTTCGGCAAGGACGACGCCCACGGCCCCGGGGCTGTGGGCGACGCTCGTCGGTTTCACCTCCGCGAAGGTCTACTGCATCGCCGAGCAGCTGCCTGACATCACCGCCCACGATTTCGCCGGCACCGAGTTCACCTGTCGCGGCGGATTCCTGTGCGGTGTCGCAGGCGCGCTGGTCGTCGCTCGGCGCAACAGCCTGCCCGTCGCTGAGGGCGCGGGCCTCGCGACCGTGCTGCTGACAGGTGATGGTTGCTGCCAGCCTCAAGGTGCGATGCCCCGACGGGCACGGGGACACCCTCGACGCGAACGGTGAGGAGCTGCATCCTCTACGTGCAGGCCCGCGGTGGTCTGCATCGGGACGGTGGCTCGCCTGCGTACCGGCCGCACGCTGCGCGCGCTACCGCTACCGCTACCACTACCGCAACCGACCTGGGCACCGGTGTGCGCGACCGCGTTCGCGATCCCCGAACGCGGCACAGGGACCTCCTCGGGCGGATGGAAGAACTACTGCCTCAGTGTGCGTCGCCGACCCCGTCGTCCGTGGCCTGCCGGGCTCCGACGGCACACCTCCGACCCCAGCCGGGTCGAAGCAATCACGGCGAACGCGCCCGGCGCGTCCGGCGACTGTGCCGCATCCACCGCGCCGCTAGCCTCACGAGTACTAGGCCGTCAAGCTCATGGTTGGCGGCCAAGGCGATAGCGAACTCGGACGGCGACGAGCGCGTGGTCACCCACCGACCGCCGGAGGTGACCGGAAGCCGCTCCGGGGTCGACCTGCCGAGGCTACTGAGTGACGAACTCGGTGATGTAGAGGCTCATCACCTGGCCGTCGTAGGACTCTTGCACGCGAGCCGCCAGCAGATCCTTGAGCACCTGTCTGCCTTCAGGGCTGGTGACCTCCTCAAGCGTGCGCCCAGAGAACACGTCGATGGCGATGTCCAACGCCCTCGCTGGCTCCAGGTCCTCTTCCACCTCGGCGGTCAGTTGCAGGGCGAAGCCCAGGCGGAGGTAGCGGCCGTCCGCGAGGTTCAGGTTGATCGGCTCGACGGGGAGGATCTCGCCGGGCATCGGAGGCGCCTCCTCGGTGGTCGAAGACAGTGCGGGGCGTGCCACGAACCAGTACCCGGTGCCCCCGGTGAGGGTGATCACCAGGGCGAGGGCGAGTATCCTCCGCCTGCGGGGGCCGGTGGGCGCGGCCGAGGGTCGGGACTGCTCGGCGGCACCTTCGGTGTGCGGGGGCCGCGCCCCGATCTTCGGCTTTTCTGCAATGATCCGTTGCTCCATTGGTGTGTGCCCCTTCGGCCGGCGGCGCGGTGCCGCCGTGTACCGGGAGAGATCGGCCGGGGCCGCGTTACCACCAGCACTTCCCGATGAAGGTTCGATGAAGCCCATGGGGCCTGTTGCACGGATAGGTGACACCTTGACCTGCCCCACGGTTCGCTTACCGGTGAAGGGCCGGTAGTTGGGCTTCTCGAGGGCGAAGGTCTGGACGTGCGAATGCCGTACCCGACCGAGTTCCGCACCCGTGTCTCGTGATCGATCCAGTGGAGGCTCGGAGTGACGCGTCGACGGTATTCAGGGCGGGGTGGTGCCGGTAGTGGTTGGTCTCGTGCTCGGCGGGGTGTGTCCGGCCGAGCGCCGGGAACTGTCGTGCGCGGACCCTTGGCGTGGGTGATCCCGCGCGGCCCTGCCGCGCACATCAGCCTGTGTACCGTACGACGCGCGACCCGGTGGCCCTGACGGATCAGCGCGGCATGGATCCTGTCGATCCCGCAGATGCGGAGTTCTTCTGTGTGCACCTTCCGGATCAGCGTGGTCGTCGCGGCGTCACGGACAGACCTCGCCGACGGCGGGCGGGCCTTGGCGGCATAGAAGGTGCTCCGGGCGACCTGCAGGACCTCGCAGAGCGGCTCGACCCCAAGACGGTCCTTGTGCTGGTCGATGTAACCGACGATCACTTCCGTCAGCGGTCGAGCCCCGCCGCGGCGAAAGACGCCGACGCCGTCCGCAGGATCTCGTTCGCCCGCCGGAGCTCTCGGTTCTCCCGCTCCGGCTCGGCGATCGGCGATCGGCGCGCGTCCTCGCTGCTCCACCCTGGCCGGTCGTCGGTGTCGAGCTCGGCCTGGGTGACCGAGTTCGCGCATGGTCTCGGTGTTGATCCCCAACTGCTGGGCGACCCGGGCCAGCGCTCCCGGCCGCGTGGCTGATTCACGGCGGGCCTCCACGCGCCATCCGCGTCGCACGCTTCCGGAGCTTATCGGGTACTTGCGCATTCCCGTCGGCGGCACCGGCACCCGCGGGCCTGGGCGTCAACGTTGATCGATTCATCATTCGACCTCGATCATTCTTACCTGATTGGTCGTTCAACGTATCGCTGTGAACACTGCGACGAGGATCATCCGCCGGCGGGCGGCACGGCGCGCATGGGCCCTCGTGGCCGCAGTGGCAGTCGCCGCTGCCGGACCCCTGGCAGCAAGTGGCGAACCGGCTCAGGCGGCAGGTGACAGCGCCGATTCCGCGAGCCCGTTGCGGGAGCAGCAGCGCTCCGTCGAAGAAGCCCTCGTCGACGTTGATGAACTGCTCGAGGACACGGACGCGGAGGTCGTCACCGCTTTCGCGGAGCTGCAGGAGCTGAAGGCCGAGCTGCCGCTAGCCCGCGATGCGGAGCGTCGTGCCCAGCTCGAGCACCAGGACATGCAACGTCAACTCGCAGCAGTGCTCGACCGGCTGCGGGTTGCCGAGGACCAGCAGGGTTTGCTCAGCCGGCAGATCCGGACCGACACCGCACGCGTCGTAGACCTGCGCACCTCTCTGGGGCGCACCGCACGCGAGGCCTACAAGGGCGATACCACGGCCCGGGCACTGGCGCTTGTTCTGCGGGCCGGGGACCGCGGGCAGTTCGAGGACGCCACCCAGCTGTTGTCCCTAGTCGGACGGGTGCAGGCCGCCGACCTCCGCGAGCTCAGCCAGGTGACTGCCGCTAACCAGCGCCGCCAGGACCGACTGACCGCCGTGCAGGAGGAGATCACACGCCTCAAGGTCGACCTTGAGCGGCGCACCTTCGACGCCGAAGCTGCCCGCCGTGACGCTGAACGCCGCCGCAGCGACCTGGAGGCGCTGGTTGGCGCGCAGCAGAGCCGGGTGGAGGTGATCGAGCGACGCCGTGAGGACCACCTGCGCCAACGCGCGCAGTACGAGACTCAACGCTCGGCCCTGCAGGTTCAGATCGACGCAGTAGTCGCCGCCGATCGAGCTGAGGCGGCCCGGGCGCAAGCGGCACGAGACCAAGCCGCGCGCGAAGACCGGGCCCCTGCCAGCCCCGCGGCACCCGTGTCACCGTCGACCGGCCCTAGCGCGCCGGGGACGCCGCCCGCTACGGGCCGCACTGGGTTGCTGGGCTCGCCGAGCCCAATGAACAACCCCGTGATCACCTCCCCCTACGGGTGGCGCATCCACCCGGTGTACGGGTATCGCAAACTGCACACGGGAACGGACTTCCGTGCCTACTGCGGCACACCGATCATCGCCGCAGAGAGCGGCACGGTGCAGTGGGCCAAGTCCGTCGGGGGTTTCGGCAACCAGGTGATGCTCAATCACGGGGTCCTGGCCGGCAGCTTGGTGCTGACCAGTTACAACCACCTGTCGCGGTTCGCGGTGGCCACCGGAGAGTCGGTGCGCCGGGGCGAGATCATCGGCTATTCCGGGACCACAGGCACCTCCACGGCGTGCCACCTGCACTTCGAGGCCTACGTCGACGGGCGAACTGTGGATCCTCAGACCCTGCTGTGATACGTCTCGGCCCGCACGTCCGGCTGTGAGGAGATCCCCAGCGGACGCGACTGAACCGCCCCGGGTTCAGTGAAGGCTCTTGGTGTGTCCCGGGTTCCGTGGAGCCGGGTTGCTGGACGCTAGGCCACGGTGATCGGTTGTCTCGTCTCGAACTCTAGGGGCGTGAGCCAGCCCAGTGCGGAGTGCCGGCGCTGGCGGTTGTGGAAGATCTCGAGGTACTCGAAGATCGCGTTCGCCAGCTCCAACCGGGTGCGCCAGCGCTGGCGGTCCAGGA
>NZ_BMEB01000012.1 GCF_014636275.1 Cellulomonas carbonis | reverse complement strand
GCTACCGCACCCCCACCGAGGTCGCCCGGGCCTGGGCTGACCCCGACCTACAAACCGCAGCGACCTGACCCGTCAACGCCGACGGGGTCCACGTCAGCTCGGGCGGCTCGAGACGGGCTCGGGAGGTGGCGAATCGACGTCGTCGAGCGAGCGGATGGCCGGCCGTGGCACACGTTTCCGGCTCGTTCCTGGTCGGCCGGTCTTGCCCAGCAGCGCCTGCGTCGTGTGGAGGGCGACTTGACGGCGCTCACGCTCGAGGCTTTCTGGACCCGGTTTGTCGAGGGTCCGTAGAGAAGCATGCGGCCGGTGGGGTCGAGCGCCCGCAGCGGCATGACCGGGCGAGCGCAGCCGCCCTCAGCGCGGCAGATCCGGGCGAGCGTAGCCGCCCTCAACGCGGCATGAGCGTGCACCGCGCGCGAGGGGGGCCAGCGGCGATCGACGTGCTACGCCGGGCTCTGTGAGTGGCGCGGCAGCCAGGCGAGCAGTTCTGCGCCGAGTGACGACACGAGCTCCTCGCCCCAGATCGTCAGGCTCTGCTGCCACGGATGGCCGAACGTCCCCCACCGGACTCCGAGTGCGTAGTGGATGTAGTAGTCGCCGTTGGGAAAGACTGGGATTGGCCATTCGTGCAGCCCTGCAATTGCGTGATCGGCAGGCGAGTACCGGTACGGGGTGTGCTGCCAGTCCAGCGCGACGAGTTCTTCGCTGGCGGCGAGCCACACGAAGCTGCGTAGGGCGGCAGCGTTGATCGCTGCTTCTGCGGCAGCGAAACGCGGCCCCTGGGCGTCGAAGATCGGCGCGAGGTCAACCACGAGGCTGCCCGGTGGAAGCGCGATGGAGGGCGTCACGCGCTCGTAGAAGTCGGGACGGAAGTCGAACCGGGCATCGAACGGCGCCCACGCCTCGTCGTACTCCAGTCGCTGCCAGACACTCTCAGCGGCGAACGGGCTGCTCACGGAGGTCAACGTAACGCCTGCTGTGCCGCGCGGGGTCGTCAGGACGGCAAATCCTGCGGAACAGCCGGCGGCTGGCGTCCGGGCGACCGCGTCGCGGCATGAGCGTGAACGCCATGCCGAGCCGACAGCGGCATGACCGGGCGAGCGCAGCCGCCCTCGGTGCGGCAGATCCGGGCGTCATCACCGGGCTGGCCGCTACGGTCGGTTCCGTGAGCGGAAGCACCAATGAAGTCGTGATCGACTGCGCCGAACCTGCCATGCTGGCAGCGTTATAGGCTCGCGTTCAATGGAAACGGTAGTGGGGCCACCGTCCGGGTCCAGCCGCGCCCTGAGAAGTCGTCGTGTGCTCGCCGCGACCTGCCGCACTACGGGTTCGGACGCTCGTGGAGGTCCCAGCCGAGTCCGTTACAGGTCACGGATGGGCTAGATGGGTATCGCAAGTGTGATGGCTATGGCCTGCGCGCTCGGAGTGATTGCGGCTGCCATCAGGTCCGTCGCACTGCGCGATCGGGAGTCCCAAGGTGTGATGCAAGCCCTTCTCGATGAGTCGCCGCTAAAGATCGCACTTATTGTTGCGTGTGCCTTGTTCGCTGCACTAAGCCAGCGATAGGCGCCACGGCGACCCAGCCAGCTTCAAGAACCGGCGCAGCGGCGGGCCGCCGCCCTCGAGCTCACCGCGGCAGCTGGAGCCCAGCCGACGGGCATGTCTGGCGCCGATCGTTCGCCCGGTCAGCGGAGAGCACGATCGTCGGCAGACGCACCGACAGCGGCAGATCCGGGCACCGCACCGTGCCGCTAGAACAAGCCTGCGAGCCACTGGGAGGTCGAGATCGCCCCCACGACGATGAGCCCGAGGATCGTCAGCACTCCGGCGCAACCGAGGATCGCGACCCACGGTCTGACGCCGGGCTCTGGCTTGTCCCATGACACCTGGTGCCCGACTCGATCACGCGCCGCCTTCCGGAGAGAGCGAAGTCGTTCCCGAGCGACCTCGGTCTCCGCGTCCTCTTCTGAGCCGGTCCAGCGCAACGCCCTCATCATCTCAAGCGGATCGTCGCCGAACGCCTTCGCGAATGCGTTCGTCTCGCGGGGATCGGCGTTCTCGGCCAGATAGTTCCATCGGCCGGCTTGGGAGAGATTCCCCTCCGTCCTGTACACAGCTGCCAACTGCTCGCGTAGCTCGAGGCGCTGAGGCTCGGCCATCACCTTGCTCTTGAGCTGATGCCGACGCCTGCGCAGCTCCTCAGGACTGGCGGCAACCGCCTCCTCGGCGTCCTCCGCGGGATCAGGCATGACCGAAACCTACGGGGCGCGAACCCACGCCAAGTGCGCAGGTGCCGACTTCGCCCCGTCGGCGCAAGTTGCACCGACCGCGCTGTCAGCGGCAGATCCGGGCGAGCGCAGCCGCCCTCAGCGCGGCAGATCCGGGCGGTTTCGGCCGACCTTCAAGACGCTGGTCGCGTCGGGTCCGTGCTGTTCCACGAGGAGGCAGCCTCCTGCTTCAGGTGCTCGACGTACCCCACCAGCAGGCCTAGCACCTCCTCGTCGTCTAGGTCGGGCGTCACGCGGACCGCCCACCCGATGCCCCCGTCGGGTTCCCGCAGCTTCACGAAGGCGAAGACGTCCGACGCGGTGGTTGCTTCCGGCAGTGGAGGTATGCGGAGATCCGAGAGCACCTCGCTGATCGGGACTCCCGGCGGACCGTCATGGTCATGCGTCATGTGGAGCATTCTTCCCCGATAGAGGCCAGGTTTGCGTCGCCGTGCGGCAACCTCGCAGCGCGACGGGCCGGGCAGATCCGGGTGCTGACCTCCCGCGAGTGGCCGAGGACCTCGCTCCGCGACGAGACGGGGTCGGATCGAACTTTGACTCTCGGAGCTCAGGGCAGAGTCAACGTGCGCGAGGTGCTGATGTAGATGGCTCGGTCGTACTCGCTGGCGCTGTCGGCATCGCCTTCCCACGTCTTCCATGTTCGGTAGTAGGCCTCGTATCCCGCCGGCAGGAGCACGCCCGTCGGAAGCTCCCGCCGATACTCTTCCGCCCTGCCGCTTTCCCATTTGCAGGGACGACGATCGGTCTGCCAACAGGTACACGCCCGGCACGCTATGTCCTGGGCTGAACTGCCACGGCATCCGGAGCAACTCTTCAAGGGTGGGTGATTCGAGGGTCAGCCTCTCCGAATACGGAAGCGGCGCGACGACCAAGCCGTCGGTCCCCGGTGCGGCGTCGCGGAGCTCATCGAGTGCCAGCTCCATGCATCGCAGCGCTGCCTTCACTGCGAGCGATGGGGGCTGATTCAAGAGGTCGTCCAGATCGATCTGTGCGAAACCTGCCTGATCGAGTTCGCGCCGCGCCGTCTGAGCCCAGTCAGCTACCGCCATGCGTTCTAGATCAGGCACGTAGTCATCCAACCAGGTAGTCGGGTACCGCGTCGGCCCACGCGGCTGGTGCTCGGTCATCGGCATGACCGCGTACCCGTGCCTCCCACGACGGATGTTTCTTCCATCCCTTGGAGGGAGCACGGTGTCCCTGTGGTCACCCGCATCAAGCTCATGAACGAGCACTCCGTCGCGTGGCCGCTGTGGACCGACTGGGGGCAGGTCGGCGAGGGCGACCTCCCGCTCTCGCGGCAGCTCGCGGACCGGCTCAAGGCGTGGGCGGCGGTCTTCGACGAGCACTTCCACTGGGAGCACGGTTGGGACGGCTACGCCGACCCGGCTGGCCACGCGCGCGAAGGCCTCCTCCTCCAGCGTGCTCTGCAGGACGAGCTCGGCGCCGACTACGAGGTCACCCTCCGCTTGTGGGAGACGGGAGCGCCGCCCTCCGGCGCGCCCTGAGGCCGTCCCCCGCGTCCCCTCACGCGGTTACCGCCGGCCGGCGCGCCGACCGATGCCGACGCCGCCCACCACGCCGGATCACCACCTCCGCCACGGCCGCGTTCAGCACCCACCCGGCCGTCATCGCCGTCGTCAGCTGCGCCTCGGTCGGCGTCGGCGTGAGCACCGCGAGCGGGATGTTCGTGAGCACCTGCGTACCCGCCCCCGCGGCGAGCGCGTAGGCGCGGATCATCCAGGCGCGGTGCCGGGCGACGTCACCGCGGACGACGTCCCGCACCCCGAGCACGAGGAACGCGACCATCGTGACGCCGACGACGGCGCGCACCCAGGCCAGTGCCGCGCCGCTCGGTGCGGGGATGTCGTACGCGAACGCCATCCACAGCCCGGAGAGCGCGGTCAGAACCCCCGCGGGAGCGAGCACCCGCCCGGTCAGCCGGTGCCGCCGGAGGTGCCGACGGCGGTACGTCGGCGCCATCTGGAACGCACCGAGCACCAGGTACGTGGTCGCGCTGACGACGTGCACGACGACGGGCACGGGCGACGTGACGAACCGTGCGTTCGCCTCCGTGATCTCGGGCCCGCCGGCGAGCTCCGTCATGCGCATCGCGCCCGCGAGAACCGGGACGGCCGCGAGGGTGAGCAGCCCCGCGAGCGCCCACCGCTCGCGACGGGGCCACCGCCGCCTCGGGCGCGGGCTGCGTGAGATGACGCGCTGCGCCCCGCGACGGGGTGGGACGGGGGCGGTCGGCGCGACGTCGGCGGCCGTGAGCTCGGTCATGGGTCGACTGTCCCGGCGCGCCCCACCCGGCCACATCGCCTGCCGGGCCGGACCTCGGCGCCGACCGGCCGAGGTCGACCTCCTCCTTCCGGCCGACCCGCCGCGGCGCCCCAGGCGCTCCGTGGCGCGCCCCTTCATCACTCCGAGCGCTCGACCCGCCCCGTCCGGTACGCCCACAGCGCGAGCTCGACCCGGTTCCGCGCGCCGAGCTTCCCCATGACCGCGGCGATGTGCGTCTTGACGGTGCTGAGGCTGATGAAGAGGTCGTGCGCGATCTCGGTGTTGGTCCGGCCGCGGGCGAGCGCCGCGAGCACGTCCTCCTCGCGCGCGGTCAGCGGCTCGGCGGGCGGCGCGGCAGCCGGTCCGCGCCCGGCGTCGGCGAACTGCCGCAGCAGCCGCGCGGTCACGCACGGCGCGATGAGCGCCTCACCCGTGGCGGCCGCCTCGACCGCCTGCGCGAGCAGCACCGGCCCGGCGTCCTTGAGAAGGAACCCGCGAGCGCCGGCGTGGAGCGCGTCGTGCACGTGCTCGTCGAGGTCGAACGTCGTGATCACGACGACGGGGATCGGATCCGCCACGTCGGGCCCGCTGAGCAGGCGCGTCGCGGCGACGCCGTCGAGCACGGGCATGCGGATGTCGAGCAGGCACACGTCGGGGCGCAGGCGGCGCGCGAGCTCGACCGCCTCGCGGCCGTCGGCGGCCTCCGCCACCACCTCGAGGCCCTGCGACTCGAGCAGCACGCGCAGGCCCGTCCGGACGAGCTCCTGGTCGTCGGCGAGCAGGACGCGGCGGCTCACTCGTCCCACCTCAGCGGCAGCGTCGCGGTCACGGTCCACCCGCCGGTGGGGTCGGGCCCGGCGTCGCAGCGGCCGCCGAGCAGCGCGGCTCGCTCACCCATGCCGGCGAGTCCCCACCCGTCGCCGCGCCGCGACGGCGCGACCGGCTCGCCGTCGTCGTGCACGCGGAGGCGCACGGCGTCGTCGTCGACGCGCACGACGACGTCCACGGCGCGCGCCCCGCGGGCGTGGCGCCGCGCGTTGGTGACGGCCTCCTGCGCGATCCGCACGACGGCGGCGACCACGGGCGTGGCGACGCGGTCGAGCGGGTCGGCGTCGAGGCGCACGGGTGGCGCACCCGGCGCGGGGTCGGCGAGCCGCTCGAGCTCCGCCGCCCCGAGCGCCTCCGCGGGTCCGCCCGCCCCAGGCCCGTCGCGCCGCAGCACCCGGACGAGTCCGCGCATCTCCGCGAGCGTCCTGCGGGCCTCGGCCTCGATGAGCGCGAGCTCGGCCGCGGCGCGCTCCGGCTCGGCGGCCGCGACGGCCTGGCCGACCTGCGCGCGGACCGCGATGGTCGAGACGTGGTGCGCGACGGTGTCGTGCAGGTCGCGTGCGATGCGCTCGCGCTCGCGCAGCCGGACCTCCTCCGCGGTCCGTGCCCGCGAGCGTGCCCGGAACCGCACCGCGGCTCCGAGGGAGACCGCCGCGGCGAGGACGACGAGCCCGCCGACGACGTCGCCCACGGGCTCGCCCGTCGCGAGCACGACCACCTGCTGCAGCGCGAACAGCCCGCCACCGACGACGACGTCGCGCCCGGACCCCCACCGCGCGAGCCCGTACGGCACCGCCAGCAGGACGACGACGGAGTACAGCTCGACCGTCGTCCCCGTCGCTAGGGCGAGCGCGCTCGGCACGACGACGGCGACGGCGACGGCGAGCAGCGGGCGCGCGCGCCGCCAGACGAGTGCGGTGACGGCGAGGCCGCCGACGACGCCTTGCGCGACGCGGTCGTCGAGCCCCGGCCGCAGGGCCGCCTCGGCGACCGCCACCAGCACGAACCCGAGCAGGGCGACATCGCGCTGACCCACCGGTCGGCTCCCGGGCGCGCGCGGCTCCGACCAGAGGGAGCCGAGGGGGGAGCGCACGTCGTCACGCTAGTGCGGCGGCGGTGCCCGGCGGATCGGCCGGACGGCCGACCCGCGCCGACGCCGTCGTCTCGTGACCCGGCGCCTACCGGGGCCCGCCGGTCTCGACCGGGCCGACCGCTTCCGACCCGAGCGCGTTCCTCAGGCCTCGACGTGCCGCCGCGGCAGCACCGCCACGGCCGCCACGATGGCCAGCGCGAGGACACCACCGGCGAGCGAGAGGGTCGCGTAGCTCGTCGACGCGACGACGAAGCCCGAGGCCATGCCGCCGCCCGCCCCGGCGACCGCGATCGCGAGGTCGATCGACCCCTGGGTCTTGGCCCGGTCCGCGAGGGGCACGGCGTCGCCGAGCATCGCGGTGCCCGAGACCAGACCGAGGCTCCAGCCGAGCCCCAGCAGCGCGAGCGCGACGGCGAGCGCGGGGACCGAGTGCGCGGGCGCCGTCGACGCCACGACGCCCGCCGCGAGGAGGGTCACCCCGGCGGCCGCCGACACCGGCAGCGCACCGAACCGGTCGACGAGCCACCCCGACAGCGGCGACGGCAGGTACATCGCGCCGACGTGGACGGCGATGACCAGGCCCGCCGCGGCGACACCGTGGCCGTGGGCGAGCATGTGGACCGGGGTCATGGTCATGATCGCGACCATCACGAGCTGGCTCACGACCATGACGGTGCCGGCGAGGAGGACGACGCGCGGCCGGGCGACCACGTCGAGCGGCGCGGCGCGGCCGTCGGCTCGTGCCTCGGCGGCCTCCGTCGCGGCGAGCTCGCGGGCGCGGACCAGGGGGTCCGGGCGCAGGAGCACCCACAGCACGACCCCCGCGGCGCCGTAGGCGGCGGCGGCGAGGATGAACGGCCCGGCGAGCCGAGGGATCCCCAGGCCGGCGGCGACCGCACCCATCACGGTCACGAGGTTCGGCCCCACGACGGCCCCCAGCGTCGTCGCGACCAGCACGGTGCTGACGGCGCGGCCGCGGCGGGAGGGTGCGGCGAGGTCGGCGCCCGCGTACCGCGCCTGGAGGTTGGTCGCGGTCCCCGCGCCGTACACGAACAGGGCGGCGAAGAGCAGCGGCACGCTGTCGAGCACGGCCGCGACGACGACGCCGACGCTCCCCAGCGCACCCGCGACGTAGCCGAGCGAGAGGCCCGCGCGGCGGCCCGCGCGCTGGGACACGCGACCCACCGTGACCGCGGCACCTGCGGAGCCGATGGTGAACAGGGCGCTCGGCAGCCCGGCGAGGCTGGTCGCGCCGAGCATGTCCTGGGCCAGCAGCGCGCCCACGGTGATCCCGGCGGCGAGCCCGGCGCCGGAGAGCACCTGGGCGGTCACGAGGACCATCAGCGTCCGGCGCTGCTCGGGCGGCTCGACGACCGCGACGGAGGAGCGTGCGGGGGATGTCGTCGACCGCGCCACGGCTTCTCCAATGTTCTGTGGAACAACAGAACAGGACGCTAGGGTGTCGGACGACGTGCTGTCCAGAAGAAGGTGAGCCGATGGGCCGACGTGAGGCGAAGGACGCGCTGTTCGATCAGTTCGCGCGGGTGACCAAGGCGCTCGCGAGCCCGCGGCGTCTCGAGCTGGTCGACCTCATGGCGCAGGGCGAGCGGTCGGTCGAGGCGCTGGCGCGCGCGACCGGGATGAACCTCACGACAGCGTCGGCGCACCTCCAGGCGCTCCGCCGTGCGCGGCTGGTCACCACGCGCCGCGACGGCACCCGGGTCTACTACCGGCTCGCGGGCCCGGACGTCGCGGCCCTGTACCTCCAGGTGCAGCGGATCGCGGAGGCGCACCTGCCGGACCTCGCGGACGCGGCGTCGGCGTTCCTCGGACCGGAGGACACCGAGGAGATCGACCGCGACGAGCTGTGGCGCCGCGCGCGGGCGGGCACCGTCACGGTCGTCGACGTGCGCCCGGCCGAGGAGTACGCGGGCGGGCACATCCCCGGGGCGCTCTCCATCCCGCTCGAGCAGCTCGCCGACCGGCTCGCGGACCTGCCCCAGGACACCGAGGTGGTGGCCTACTGCCGCGGCCCGTACTGCGTCCTCTCGCACGACGCCGTCCGGATGCTGCGCGACAACGGGCGCACGGCCCGACGCCTCGCCGACGGCGTGCTCGAGTGGCACGCGGCTGCACTGCCCGTGGACCGCGAGACCGCCTGAGGCTCCACCACCGACCCCTGCCGCCGCGCCCCGGCCCGGTCCTACGCTGCGGCCATGGACTTCCGGGCGCTCGGACCGCTCGAGGTGCGTCGGCCGGACGGCACCCGCGTGGAGCTCGGGAGCGCCAAGGTCCGGACCCTGCTCGCGGTGCTGCTCGCCGACGCGGGCCGACCGGTGCCGGTGGACGTCATCGTCGACCAGCTCTGGGGCGACACGCCCCCGCCGTCGGCCACGGGGACCGTCCAGACCTACGTGTCGCAGCTCCGCCGCGCCCTGGCCGCGCCCGGCACGGAGTCGCTCGTGGTGACGCGGGCACCGGGGTACGCGCTCGTCGTCGAGCCGGACGCCGTCGACGTCCTCCACCTGCCCCGGCTCGTCGCGGCTGCGCACGACTCGGTCGAGTCAGGTGCGGTCGCCGACGCCGAGGCGCCGCTCGTCAGCGCGATCGAGCTGTGGCGCGGTGAGCCGTTCCCCGAGCTCGGCGACCGCCACGTCGGCGCCGCCGCCGAGCGCGCACGGCTCACCGAGCTGTGGCTCCAGGCCCGTGAGCTCCTCGCGACCGTGCGGCTGCGGCTCGGCCGACCGGACGCCGCGGTCGTAGACCTCGAGCGGCTCGTCGTCGAGCACCCACTGCGCGAGCGCGTGTGGGCACGGCTCGTCGAGGCCCTGTACGCGGCGCACCGTCAGGCCGACGCCCTCGAGGCGTGCCGCACCGCGGCGCGGCTGCTGCGAGACGAGCTCGGCATCGACCCCGGCCCCGAGCTGCGGGCCCTCGAGGAGGCGGTGCTGCGCCAGGACCCGGACCTGCTCCACGCACCCGCACCGCCCGCTGCGCGCCCCGCGGAGCCGATGCAGGTCACGGAGGCGTCGCTCGTGGGCCGCCGCGCCGAGCGCGCGCGGATCCGCGCCGCGATGGCCGAGGTCACCCGGGGCCACGGCTCGGTGCTGCTGCTCGAGGGCGAGGCCGGCATCGGCAAGACCCGGCTCGCCGAGGCGGCCGCGACGAGCGCGGCGGCGCAGGGCTGGCGCGTCGCCTGGAGCCGGTGCGCGGACGACGCCGGGGCGCCGTCGCTGTGGCCGTGGACCAACGTCGTGTCCGCGCTCGGCACCGAGCCGCTCGCGGCACCCGCGGAGGACGACCCCGACCGGTCCCGGTTCACCGTGTTCGAGGAGATCCGAGGACGTCTGCGCGCCACGGCCGCGACCACGCCCGTCCTCGTGGTCCTCGACGACCTCCAGGCCGCGGACACGACGTCGGTCCAGCTCCTCCAGCTGCTCGCGCACCACCTCGCGGACATGCGGCTCCTCGTCGTCGTCACCGTGCGGACCGTGGGGGAGGCCCTGCCGCTCGCCGTCACGGAGTGCCTCGCCGCGATCGCGAGCGAACCCCACGCGCAGCGCATCCAGCTGGCGGGGCTCGGCGAGGGCGACGTCCGCGACCTCGTCACGGCGACTCTCCGAGCGACCGAGGACGAGGCGCCACCCGACCCGGACGGACTGGCGCGCGAGGTCTACTCCCGCACGGACGGCAACCCGTTCATCGTCGTCGAGCTGGTCCGGCTCCTGCGAGCGGAGGACGGCCTGGCCGAGGGGGCGGCACGCCCCGTCGCGCTCCCGCCCTCGGTCCGCGACGTGCTGTCGCACCGCCTCACACGGCTTCCCGAGGAGACCGCGGCGCTGCTGCGACTCGCGGCGCTCGTCGGGCGTGACGTGGAGCTCGGACTCCTCCAGAGCGCCGCGGAGACGGACGCCGAGCGGGTCATCGAGCTGCTCGAACCCGCGGTGGTCAGCGGCGTGCTCACGGAGGAGGACGGGTGGCGCTGGCGCTTCAGCCACGCGCTCGTCCAGGAGACGCTGCTCGACGGCATGCCGCGCGTCACCGAGGCCCGGCTGCACGCGCGCGTGGCGCGTGCCCTCGAGCAGCGCGGTGACGGCGTCGAGGTCGAGCGTCGGGCCCACCACCTCTTCCACGCGGTCCCGGTGCTCGGTGCGGCACCCGCGCGCCGGTACGCGGTCCTCGCCGCGGCGGCGGCGCGCGAGCGGGTCGGTCACGCCGAGGCCGCCGCGCACACCCGGCGCGCCCTCTCGCTGCTGCCACCCGGGGAGGACGACGTCGAGCGGCACCGCCTGCTCGTCACGCTGGGTGACGACCTGCTCCGCACGGGCCACCTGCTCGAGGCGCAGGACGTCGTCGCCGAGGCCCTCGACCTCGCACGACGCCTCGACGACCCCGTCCTGCTCGCCGAGGCCGCGAGCGTCTGGGGTGGCGTGACGCTGTGGAACTGGCGCGGGTACGGCGTCGTCGACGAGGACCTCGTCCACCTGCTGCGGACCCTCGCCGACCGCGCGCAGCACCACGACCCGGCTCTCCAGGCGCGCCTGCTCGGGACCCTCGGCGTCGAGCTGGCCTACAGCGACCGACGCGCGGACGGGGTCGCGTACGCGGCGCGTGCGGTCGAGATCGCGCGCGACCTCGGTGACCCGGTCGTCCTCGGACGCGCCCTCAACAACTACGGCCTCGTCACGTGGGGGTCGGACGACCGGGTCGAGCGGCGCCTGGAGGCCGCCGACGAGTCGATGTCGCTCGCCGGGCGCGGACTGCCCGCGCGCACGGAGTTCTTCGCGCGGCTGCACCGGGGTCCGCTGCGGCTGCACCTCGGCGACGTGGAGGGCTTCCGGCAGGACCTCGCCGGCGCGACCCGGCTCGCCGAGGGGCTCACCGGCCCGGAGGTCCGGCCGCACATCCTCTACCAGGAGGCCGGGCTCGCGATGCTCGAGGGCGACTGGGACGTCGCCGAGCAGCGGGCCGAGGAGGCCTACGAGCTCTACCGGCGCACGAGCCTGTGGGGTGCCCAGTGCTGCCTCGCGCTGCACCGGTTCACCTTCCGACGGCGCGAGGGCAGGGTCGGTGAGGTGCTCGACCTGCTGGTCGACGGGGGCGACATGGGCGTGCCGCTCCTGCAGAGCGTCGCCGTGCTCGCCGCGGTCGAGGCCGGCGACCCCGAGGAGGCCCGTCGGCTCCGCCGCCGGTGGGCGCCCGCCCTCCCGCAGGACTGGACGACCGACGCGCACGTCGTCGTGCGGGCGTGGCTCGAGCTCCGGACGGGCGCCGACGTCGACGCGTCCTACCTCGAGCTGCTCCCGCTGTCCGGCCGGCAGGTGGTGGTGGGGACGGCGACCGCCGTCTGGGGTCCCTACGACGCGGTGCTCGCCGACCTCGCCGCGGCCCGCGGCGACGAGGCGGCGGCCCGCATGCACCGGGAGCGCGCGCTCGCGCACGGTCGCCGCCTCGGCTCGCCGTGGCAGAGCGGGCTCTCCGTCGGCCGCTGACGGCGCTCCAGCGCGGCTCCAGGCAGGCACCAGCCGCCTGGAGCGTCGCTCCAGGGGTCGCCTCCACGGTGGGACCACGAACCCCACGGAGGCCACCATGACCAGCACGACCCCCCCGACCACCACCGACCCGAACCCTGCGTCCACCCTCACGGCAGCGGCGCTCGCCGACCTGCGTGCGGCCCTCCCCGGTGCCGTCGTCGTCCCCGACGACGAGCGCTGGGCGGCCCTCGCGACGCCCTGGAACCTGGCCGTCGCGTCCCGTCCGGCAGCCGTCGTGGACGCGCGGAGCGCCGACGACGTCGTCGCTGCCGTGCGGGCAGCGCACCGGCACGGGCTGCGCGTCGCGGTCCGCTCGACGGGCCACGGCGCGGTCGAGGGGCTCGACGGGGCGCTGCTCGTCCACACGGGTCGGCTCGACGAGTGCGTCGTCCACCCGGACGGGTGGGCCCGCGCGGGAGCCGGGGTGCGCTGGCAGCAGGTCCTCGAGGCCGCGGCGCCGCACGGCCTGGTCGGCGCGGCCGGCTCGTCGCCCCACGTCGGCGTCGTCGGCTACACGACCGGTGGCGGGCTCGGTCCGCTCGCCCGGTCGGTGGGCCTCGCGTCGGACCTCGTGCGCGCGTTCGAGGTCGTCACGGGCGACGGCGTGCTGCGGCGCGCGACGCGGTTCGAGCACCCCGACCTGTTCTGGGCCCTGCGTGGCGGGAAGGGGGCGGCGGGCATCGTCACCGCGGTCGAGATGGACCTCGTCCCACTGGGCCGCTTCCTCGGTGGGGCCCTGTGGTTCGACGGCGCCGACGCCGCCGCGGTCCTGCACACCTGGCGCACGTGGTCCGCCGACCTGCCCGAGGCGGCCACGACGTCGGTCGCTCTCGTCCAGCTGCCCCCGATGCCGGGGGTGCCCGAGCCCCTCGCGGGTCGCCTCACGGTGTCCGTCCGGTTCGTCTGGACGGGCGACCCCGCCGACGGCGAGCAGCGGCTCGCGCCGATGCGCGGCGCTGCGGCGCCCCTGATCGACGGCGTGCGCCTCCTCACAGGCCCGGAGCTCGGGTCCGTCCACGCCGATCCGGTCGACCCGCTCCCCGCCGCCGAGACGTCGGACCTGCTCCGCGAGCTGCCGGCCGAGGCCGTGGACGCGCTCCTCGCGGTCGCCGGGCCGGGCTCGCGGTCGCCCCAGGCGATCGTCGAGATCCGGCAGCTCGGTGGTGCGGTGGGCCGCCGCCCGGAGGAGGGCGACGCGGTGGACCACCGCGACGCGGCGTACACGCTCAACGTCATCGGGATGCTCGTGCCGCCCGTCGCGGACCTCGTCGGTCCGCACGGCGAGGCGGTCCGCTCGGCGCTCGCCCCGTGGACCACGGGAGGGCTCCTGCCGAACTTCGCGGCCGCCCCGGGCGAGCAGCGCCTCGCGCGTGCCTACGACGACGGGACGCGCGCGCGCCTGTCCGCCGTGGCCGACCGGTACGACCCCGACGCCGTGCTGCGCGACGGCCTCGCGCCCGTGCGCACCCGGCGCCTGTGACCCCCCGACATCCCAGCGATCACGACCTGTCCAGCTCGACCCACCCCTCCCGAAGGAGACCCACCCCCATGTCCGTCACCCCCCGCACCACCCGGACCACCGCCGCCGCCGTGGCCGTCGCTGCCGCGGCGCTGCTCGCACCCGCTGCGGCCGCGTCGGCCCACGACGGCCACGACCACGACGACGCACCCGCGTCGGCGACCCACTCGCGCGCCGCCGTCGGCGGCCTCGTCGCCGAGGTGCGACGCGCGACGGCGCAGTACCGCGACGTGCAGGTCGCGCTCGACGCGGGCTACGTCCCGGTCAGCGGCTGCGAGACCTCGCCCGACGGCGGGATGGGCATCCACTACCTCAACCCGGGCCTCGTCGCGCCGGGTGCGCCGGTCGATCCTGCGACGCCGCAGATCCTCCTCTACGGTCCCGACGCCGAGGGCGGGCTGCGCCTGCTCGGGGTCGAGTACTGGCAGCCCGCGGTCGGTCAGCCGACCCCCGTGCTCGGCGGCCGGCCGTTCGACGGCCCCATGCCGGGGCACTCCCCGGACATGCCCGTGCACTACGACCTGCACGTGTGGACCGAGGTGGCGAACCCCGACGGCGTCTTCGCCGCGTGGAACCCGCACGTGACCTGCTGATCGTCGGGCGTGCGCGCCGTCGTCCCCCGGGGGACGACGGCGCGCCGTCGCGCTCAGCCCCAGACGAGCGCGCGCGCCGGGTCCTCGAGCACCGCCGCGACGTCGGCGAGGAGCTTCGCCCCGAGCGCGCCGTCGACCAGGCGGTGGTCGAAGGACAGCGCCAGCTGCGTGACGTGGCGCGCCTTGACCTTGCCCTTGTGGACCCACGGCTGCTGACGGATCGCGCCGAACGCGAGGATCGCCGACTCGCCCGGGTTGAGGATCGGCGTCCCGGTGTCGATCCCGAACACGCCGACGTTCGTGATCGTGATCGTCCCGTCGGACATCGCGCTCGGCGTCGTCCGTCCCTCGCGTGCCGTCGCCGTGAGGTCCGCGAGCGCGAGCGCGAGCTCGTGCAGCGTGAGGCGGTGCGCGTCCTTGATGTTCGGCACGATCAGCCCGCGCGGGGTCTGCGCCGCGATGCCGAGGTTGACGTAGTGCTTGTAGACGATCTCCTGCGACTCGTCGACCCAGCTCGCGTTGACCTCGGGATGCCGGTTGACCGCGATGAGCAGCGCCTTCGCGGCGATCAGCAGCGGCGTGACCCGCACGTCCGCGAACTCGCGGTCGGCGCGGAGCGTCTCGACCAGGCGCATCGTCCGTGTCACGTCGACCGTGTGGAACACCGACACGTGCGGTGCCGTGAAGGCGCTCGCGACCATCGCCTCGGCGGTGCGCTTGCGGACCGAGCGCACGGGGACGCGCGTCGTCCGGCCGTCCGGGGACACGGTCCCCGACGCGAGCCACGGCTCGTCGCCCGGGTAGGTCGCCATCGTCTCGGCCGAGTTCTGCTCGGCGCGTGCGACGACGTCCTCGCGCGTGACGATCCCGCCCGGGCCGGTCGGCGAGACGGTGTGCAGGTCGACGCCGAGGTCCTTGGCGAGCTTGCGCACGGGCGGCTTGGCGAGCACGCCCGACCCGTCGCCCGCGGTCGCCGAGCGCTGCGCGGGGGCCGGTGCGGCCTGCGCGGGCCAGGGCGCGGGGCGTGCGGGTGCCGCGGCGACGACGCGCTCGGGCGTCGGCAGGTCCGCGGCCGACGACGTCGCGACGGGCGTCCCGGGTGCGCGGCGGGCCCGACGCGTCGTGCCGTGGTCGGCGACGCCGTACCCGACGAGCACCGCACCGCTGCCGGACGTCTCGGTCTCGGGGTCCTGCATCGTGCCCGCGTCGGCCGCGACGACCTCGGCGGCCTCGACCGCCGCGGTCGGAGGTGTGGAGTCGGCGGCTGCCGGGGTCGTGGGGGCGTCCGCCGGCCCGGCGTCGGGGTCGGTGTCCACGGTGATGATCGGGGTGCCGACGTCGACCGTCGCGCCCTCCTCGACCAGCACCTGCGTCACGACGCCCGCGTACGGGCACGGCAGGTCCACGAGCGACTTCGCGGTCTCGATCTCGACGATCGTCTGGTTGACCTCGACGCGGTCGCCGACCGCGACGTGCCACTGCACGATGTCGGCCTCGGTCAGGCCCTCACCGGCGTCGGGGAGACGGAACTGCTCGAACCTCGGCACTGCGGCTCCTGGGGGACGGGTCGGTCGGGACGGTCGGCGTCGTGCGCGGGACGCGCGGCGCGGCGCGCCGTCGTCGTCAGTGTGCGAGCACGCGCTCCACGGCGTCGAGCACGCGGTCGACGCTCGGCAGGTAGTCGTGCTCGAGGCGCGACACCGGGTAGGGGGTGTGGAAGCCGCCGACGCGCAGCACGGGCGCCTCGAGGCTGTAGAAGCACTCCTCGGTCACGCGCGCGGCGAGCTCGCCGCCGGTCCCGTACAGCACGGGCGCCTCGTGCACGACGACGCAGCGCCCCGTGCGACGCACCGAGGCGACGACCGTCTCGGTGTCGAGCGGCGAGATCGACCGCAGGTCGACGACCTCGATGCTCGTGCCGTCGTCGGCCGCGGCCTGGGCGGCACGCAGCGCGGTGTGGACGCTCGGGCCGTGCGCGACGAGCGTCACGTCCGTGCCGGGGCGGACGACGCGCGCCCGGTCGATGCCGTCGCCGCGCACGGTGCCGGTCCCGACGGCGACGTCGGCCTTGTCCCAGTAGCGGGCCTTGGGCTCGAGGAAGATCACGGGGTCCGGTGAGGCGATCGCCTCCTGGATCATCGTGAACGCGTCCGACGGCGTCGCCGGGCTGACGACGCGCAGGCCGGCCGTGTGCGCGAACAGCACCTCGGGGGACTCGCTGTGGTGCTCGACCGCGCCGATGCCGCCGCCGTACGGGATGCGGATCACGACGGGCAGCGAGAGCGCACCGCGCGAGCGGTAGTGCATCTTCGCGAGCATCGTCGTGATCTGGTCGAACGCGGGGAACACGAACCCGTCGAACTGGATCTCGCACACCGGGCGGTAGCCGCGCAGCGCGAGGCCGATGGCCGTCCCGACGATGCCGGACTCCGCGAGCGGGGTGTCGACGACGCGGTCGGGACCGAAGTCCTTCTGCAGGCCGTCGGTCACGCGGAAGACGCCGCCGAGCGTGCCGATGTCCTCGCCCATGAGCAGGACGGACGGGTCGGCCTCGAGCGCGCGACGCAGGCCGAGGTTGAGCGCCTTGCCGAGCGTGAGGCGCTCCGTCGGCGCGTCGGCCGGGCGGGAGGCGGGGGTCGTCATCGGGCACCTCCGGCGTGGGCGGCGTCGTCGGCGAACGCCGACTCGTACTGCGCGAACCACTCGCGCTCGCGCTCGACGACCGCGTGGACGTCGGCGTAGACGTGCTCGAAGATCGTGCTCTTGTCCGGCGGGGTCATCGCGAGGACGGTCGACCGGATGTGCCGGCCGAGCGCGTCGCCCTCGTCGGCGAGCGCGGTGACGAAGGACTCGGGGAGCTCGCCGGCCGCCGCCAGGTACGCGCGGAGGCGGTCGATCGGGTCCTTGGCGCGCCAGGACGCCTCCTCGGCCGCCGAGCGGTACCGCGTCGGGTCGTCGGACGTCGTGTGCGCACCCATCCGGTACGTGTACGCCTCGACGAACGTCGGGCCGCCGCCCGTGCGGGCCCGCTCGAGCGCCTCCGACATGACGGCGTAGCACGCGAGGACGTCGTTGCCGTCGACCCGCACGCTCGGGACGCCGAAGCCGCGTCCCCGCTCGACGATCGGCACGCGTGACTGGCGCTCGTTGGGCTCGGAGATCGCCCACTGGTTGTTCTGGCAGAACAGCACGACCGGCGCGTTGTTCACCGCGGCGAAGACGAACGCCTCGTTGGTGTCGCCCTGCGACGTCGCTCCGTCGCCGAAGTACGCGACGACGGCGGTGTCGCGGGCGGGGTCGCCGGTGCCGACGAGGCCGTCGCGCTGCACGCCCATCGCGTAGCCGACGGCGTGCAGCGTGTGCGAGCCGATGACCAGCGTGTACAGGTGGAAGTTGTGCGCCCGCGGGTCCCAGCCACCGTGGTCGATCCCGCGGAACTGCTTGAGGATGTCCGTGAGGTCCAGGCCGCGGGTGTGCGCGACGCCGTGCTCGCGGTAGGACGGGAACACGTAGTCCTGCGCGGCGAGCGCACGGCCGGACCCGACCTGGGCCGCCTCCTGGCCGAGCGACGGCGCGAACAGGCCGAGCTCGCCCTGGCGCTGCAGCGCGGTCGCCTCGGTGTCGAAGCGGCGCACGAGCACCATGTCGCGGTAGAGCCCGCGCAGGGCGTCCGCGTCGAGGTGGTCGACGCGCGGCGAGTACTCGGGGTCGTGCACCCGCTCACCCGTGGGGGTGAGGAGCTGGACGAGCGGTGGTTCGACGGTCGGCTGGGCGGTCGAGATCACGCGGGGTCCTCTCGGGCGGTGACCGGGCTTACGCCAGCGTAGGTTACGGGACCGTAGGTTCACGGTCGTAGGACCTCACAACGTCTCTCCCTCTGCCCTTGTGCCGACCCTCCAACGGGACACCACGTCCGCACCGCACGACCGCTCATCCTCCGCCTGCACCGACCGATCGGCCGGTGCAGGCCCGCGGTGGGCGTGCGGGAGGAGCAGGACCGATGGGTGGACGAGCGGGCGCAGCGGGGCTGCGCGGCATGACGGGGCGGTTCCTCGCCGTCGGCGCGGTGGGGGTGCTCGGCGCGGTCGCCGTGACCGCCGCATCGGGTATCGGTGCGCGTGCGGTCGCCGAGGAGGTCGCCGTCCTGGACGGCCTCGCGACCGTGACCTCGTCGATCCAGGACATGCGCATGTACAACTCCGACGTGACCGGCTGGCAGGTCGCCTACGCCGGTGACGTCCGGAAGATGGGTGGTGCCGCCGCCGTCGACGACGAGAACCTCAACCGCGCCGGCTACCTCGTCTCCGCCCAGGGCCTGCGTGACACGCTCGCGGCGACCCCTGTCGACCTGCTCACTCCCGCCGAGCGCGAGGTCTTCGACCGCACCGTCGTCCTGTGGGACGAGTTCTTCGTCGCCGACGACGCGGTCGTCGCGCACTACCGGCAGGACACGGAGGAGAGCATCGACGCGGGCGACGCGGCGATCATCGACGAGGTGTACCCGGTCTACGAGCAGATCATCGCGGAGACGGGCACGCTGCTCGGCTCGCTCGAGGAGCGTCGGGCCGAGGCCGAGGCGGCGATCGGCGCGTCCCAGTCCCGCCTGGCCACCGTCAACGCCGCGGTGCTCGCCGTCGTCCTCGCCGCCGTCGTCGCGGTGACCCTCGTGCTGGCCCGGCGCACGCGCCGCTCGATCGCGCGGCTCCAGGGGGCGATCGACGCGATGGGCCACGGCGACCTGACCGTCACGGCCGACGTCCGCACGCGGGACGAGATCGGTGCGATGGCCGCGTCGCTCGCGACCGCTCAGGACGCGCTGCGCGCCACGCTCGCGCAGGTCGCCGAGGCGAGCACCACGATCGCCGCGGCGTCCGAGGAGATGTCCGCCGCAGGGGCGGAGGTGTCGGCCGGGGCCGAGGAGACGTCCGCGCAGGCGGGCGTCGTCGCGGCGGCGGCCGAGCAGGTCTCGCGCAACGTCCAGGCCGTCGCGGCGGGTGCCGAGGAGATGGGGGCCAGCATCCGCGAGATCGCCCAGAGCTCGAGCCAGGCCGCACGCGTCGCGGCCCAGGCGACGCAGGTCGCCGACGAGGCGAACGCGTCCGTCTCGCAGCTCGGCTCGTCGTCGCAGCAGATCGGCGACGTCGTCCGCACCATCACCTCGATCGCGGAGCAGACCAACCTGCTGGCGCTCAACGCCACGATCGAGGCGGCGCGCGCGGGCGAGGCCGGCAAGGGCTTCGCCGTCGTCGCCGGTGAGGTCAAGGACCTCGCCCAGGAGACCGCGCGTGCGACCGAGGACATCGCGCGGCGGGTCGAGACGATCCAGGCGGACACGACGGGCGCGGTCGAGGCGATCGGCCGGATCAGCGAGATCATCGCCCGGATCAACGACTTCCAGCTCACCATCGCGAGCGCGGTGGAGGAGCAGACCGCGACGACCACCGAGATGTCCCGCGGTGTGACGGAGGCGGCGACCGGCTCCGGCCAGATCGCGGCGAACATCACCGGGGTGGCCGAGACCGCGTCGGCGTCGAGCGGGACGGTCGCGCAGATGCGTGACTCGGTCGTCGAGCTCGCGCGCATGGCCGCGGACCTGCAGGGACGCGTCGCGTCCTTCACCTACTGACCGGCCCGGGCGGCGCGGCGCCGCTCGGCCACCACGTCGACGGGCGGGTGGGCGGGCGGGCCGCGACCGCCACCCGGGTGAACCTCGCCCGGTCGGCGTCGCGGCGCTCACCGCGCCGCCGAGGCGGCCGATGGGACCCCTGGCCCGGGACCTGGGCCGAACCACCGTGGAGAGAGCAGCGATGAGACGCCCCGCCCGCCCGGCCGCCCTGGCCGGCGCCCTGACCCTGGCAACCGCACTCGTGACGACCCTCGCGGCGTGCGCCCCCGGCGACGCCGACCCCACCGGGTCCGGCGACGCGCAGCTCGTCGGCGTCGCGATGCCGACGACGACGTCGCCGCGCTGGATCGCCGACGGCGAGAACGTCAAGGCGCAGCTCGAGGACCTCGGCCACGAGGTGGACCTGCAGTTCGCCGAGGACGACGTCCCGACGCAGATCGAGCAGATCCAGCAGATGATCGACGCGGGCGCGGACGCGCTCGTCGTCGGGTCGATCGACGGCAGCGCGCTCAAGGACGTCCTCGCGGACGCCGCGGCGCAGGACATCCCGATCATCGCCTACGACCGCCTCATCCGGGACAGCGGCGACATCGCCTACTACGCGACGTTCGACAACGCGCGGGTCGGCGTCCAGCAGGCCACGTCGCTGCTCCAGGGCCTCGGCGTCGTCGACGGCACGGGCGAGCCCACGGGTGAGGTCGGCCCGTTCGCGGTCGAGCTCATCGCGGGCTCGGCGGACGACAACAACGCCACCGTCTTCTACGAGGGCGCGATGAGCGTGCTCCAGCCGTGGATCGACGAGGGCGTCCTCGTCGTCACCTCGGGCGAGACCGACTTCGCGACCATCGCGACGCAGCAGTGGAACGGCGAGACCGCCGCCCAGCGGCTCGGCGCGATCCTCGACGAGCACTACGCCGACACGCGCCTGGACGCCGTCCTCGCGCCGGCCGACATCATCTCGGTGCCGGTCCTCGCGCTGCTCGCCGAGCGGGGCTACGGCACCGCCGCGCAGCCGTGGCCGGTCGTCACGGGCCAGGACGCCGACGTCGCCGCGGTGAAGGCCGTCGCCGCCGGCGAGATGACCTCCACGATCTACAAGGACACGCGCCAGCTCGCCGAGGTCGCCGTCTCGATGGTCGACGCGCTGCTCAACGGGCGCGAGCCCGAGACCAACGACGTCACGTCGTACGACAACGGCGTCATGGTCGTGCCGTCGTACCTCCTCGCGTCGCAGGTCGTCACCAAGGAGAACTACCAGCAGGTGCTCGTCGAGAGCGGCTACTACACGCAGGAGGACCTCGCATGAGCCCCCGGACCACGGCCGTCGAGGCGGCCCACGACGACCCGGTCGAGGACCGGGCCGTGCGTCGCCGGGGAGCGTGGTTCTGGGACCGCCCGGTGGCGGTGAAGATCGGCGCGTCGCTCACGGTGCTCGCGCTCGTGTTCGCCGTCGTCGGCGGGATCGGCGCGCTCGCGCTGGTCCGCGCGAACCAGACGCTCCAGACCGTCCGGACGCTCACCGACGACCTCCAGGGGTCGATGGCCGAGCTGCGCGCGGTGCAGCAGACCAGCCACCTGCTGGTGCGGCGTGCTGCCGCCGCGACGGACGAGTCGCAGCGCACGCAGCTGCTCACCTCGTCGGCGTGGAACGACCGCCGTGCGGCCGAGCTCATCAGCACCGTGTCGGCGTTCGACGAGTCCCGCACGCAGCAGTGGGCGGACTTCGGCACGCGGTGGGCGGCGTGGGTCGACTACCGCGACACCGTGCTCATGCCCTACGTCCGCGCGGGCGACTCCGCGGGGCTCGAGGCGGCGCTCGGCGCGTCCGTCGCGGGCGACCCCGACAACGCGGGCCGCGCGCTCATGCTCGCCGACGGGCAGATCACGCACCGCGTCGAGGCCGTGCAGCGCGCGGCGTCGGCGGAGATCGAGCGGGTCCTGCTCGGGCTGCTCGTCGGGTTCGCCGTGGGTGCCGCGGTGGCGGGCGCGCTCGCCGTCGTCGTCACGCGACGCATCACGCGCGGGCTGCAGGAGGTCAGCGTGAGCCTCGAGGCGATGGCCGACGGCGACCTGACCGTCGCCGCGCACGTGGACGACCAGGACGAGCTCGGCCGGATGGCCGCGTCCGCACGCACCGCCCAGGCGTCGCTGCGGGAGATCCTCGCGGGCGTCGTCGAGACGAGCGTGACCATCGCCGCCGCGAGCGAGGAGATGTCCGCCGCCGGGGCGCAGGTGTCCTCGACGTCGGAGGAGACGTCGGCGCAGGCGGGGGTCGTCGCGGCCGCCGCCGAGGAGGTCTCGCGCAACGTGCAGGCCGTCGCCGCGGGCACCGAGCAGATGGGTGCGTCGATCCGCGAGATCGCGCAGAACGCGACGGAGGCCGCGAAGGTCGCGGCGCAGGCCACCGACGTGGCGGCCGCGACCAACCAGACCGTCGCGAAGCTCGGCACGTCGAGCCAGGAGATCGGCAACGTCGTCAAGGTCATCACCTCGATCGCCGAGCAGACGAACCTGCTCGCGCTCAACGCGACGATCGAGGCGGCGCGCGCCGGGGAGGCGGGCAAGGGCTTCGCCGTCGTCGCCGGCGAGGTCAAGGAGCTCGCGCAGGAGACGGCGCGGGCGACCGAGGACATCGCGCGGCGGGTCGAGGCGATCCAGGGCGACACGGCGGGTGCGGTCGAGGCGATCGGTCGGATCTCGCAGATCATCGCGAGCATCAACGACTTCCAGCTGACGATCGCGTCCGCCGTCGAGGAGCAGACCGCGACGACGACCGAGATGTCGCGCGGCGTGGCCGAGGCCGCGATGGGCTCGGGCGAGATCGCGACGAACATGACGGCGGTCGCGACGGCCGCGTCGACGTCGAGCGAGGTCGTCGGTCAGCTCGAGGCGTCCGTCGTCGACCTCGCGCGGATGTCGGCCGACCTGCGCACGCGCGTCTCGGCGTTCACGTACTGACGCGCCACGGCGCCCTCCCGCGAGGACCGGCTGCTCCTGGAGCGGCCGGGCCTCGTCGTCGGCGGGCGTGCGTCGGGCGGTTCCCGGCCGTGATCGGGGCTGCTCGAAGCCCGTCTGGACTGTCCGGCCCGCGCTCGCGGTGCTGAGATGGGTCCCAACCCCGACCCTGGAGGCACGATGGTCGACCTGCCCCGCATCGCCGAGCACCACCTCGCCGTCGCCCGCAGCGCGGCGAACGGCCGCAGCACCGAGCTCGTGCTCCACGACGGCGTCCTGCGTCAGGCGGTGATCGCGCTGCGCGCCGGGACCGAGCTCGCCGAGCACAACTCGCCGCCGGCCGCGAGCATCCAGGTGCTCGAGGGCGCCGTGCGCGTGACCGGACAGGACTCGCCCGTGCTCGTCGCCGGGACGCTCGAGGTGCTCACCCACCGACGGCACGGCGTCGTCGCGGAGGAGGACTCGGTCTTCCTGCTGACGACGGTCACGAGCGTCGACGAGGACCCGCGCGGTCCCGAACGGTGACGGCGCGCGCGGCGGCACTGCCTGCCGTGCTCGCCACGGCGGCCCTGACCGGGTGCGTGCAGGGGGCGTCGTCGGCAGACGCGCCTGTCTCCGTCGCCGGGGCCGCCGTGGCCGGCTGCCTCGACGCCGGCGCCCGCGACCACGGGCTCGCGGTCGATTCAGACGGTGCTCTCGGCGCGGTCGAGGTCGGCGTCGAGGACTCCGGCTGGTGGGCGGTCGTCGTCCCGGTGGCCGACGACGACCACGGGGACGTCACGCTGCGCTGCACCGTGGTGCCCGACGGCGACGCCGTCCGCGTGGCGTCGTCGTCGGTCGACTCGGCTGGGGTCTGATCGACGGACTTGCTGTCGGGTGGTTGCAGGGTCAGGCGGTGATCTGCGCGGTCAGTCGCCGAGGTCCGCGACGACGGCCTCGCCGCCGGTCCAGTGCGCCACGAGCGCCGGAGCGCTGCCCGGGTCGCCGAGGTCTCGGAGGATCCTGACGGTGGTCCCGTGTGTCGGCGCCCCTGTCCGCGTGCTCAACCGGACGGTCGGCTCCCGGGTCCCGACGAGCCGGCCGTCCGCCCAGAGCTCGAGGACCGCCTCGCGCTGCTCCCCGCGGAGCGCCCGGCGGTAGCAGTCGATCGCGACCGGGTCCGTGGTCCCGTCGTAGACCCAGCGCCGGCCCAGTGCGGAGTGCTCCATCGTGCTCACCAGCCGCGCGCCGTCGACGTCGAGCGGGGCGCCGCGGTAGGTGAGCACCACGTGCTTCAGCTCTGCGCCGCGTCGCACCACGAACGCCTCGACTCCGACCTCGCCCGCAGGGTCGTCGAGACGGTAGGAGCCGAGGACCTCGACGGGCCCGCTGAGCTCCGTCTCCAGCAGCTCGGCCTTGGTCGGCCGGATGGTCGTCCCGGAGTGGAGTATCGCCATGCTGGAGAACCTACAGATCGCGTGCGTCGACACCGCCGCGTCGCCGGGTTCGGGACGCTGTCCGCCCCGCTCCTCGGCGGAAGCTCCGCACCGCTGAGGAGTGACGGGTCAGCCCGTGGGCAGGCATCGAGAGCCAGGCCGCGCGGAGAGCGGCAGATCCGGGCGAGCGTAGCCGCCCTCAGTGCGGCAGATGAGTGCGCTTGCTCCTAGGGTCTTGGAACCATGAAGCGCGTCTCGGTCGTCGGCAGCTCGGGCTCTGGCAAGACGACCGTCGCCCGACAGCTGGCTGAGGCGCTGTCGGTCCCCCACGTCGAGCTCGACGCCTTGCATTGGGGAGAGAACTGGAGCGCCGCGACCACGGCCGAGCTGTCCGAGCGCGTGAGGGCCGCAACCTCCGGTGAGGCGTGGGTCGTCGACGGGAACTACTGGAGCAAGATCGGTCCTCAGGTGTGGACCAGGGCGGACACGGTCGTGTGGGTCAGCCCACCGCGATGGCGCGCTACGTGGCAGTCCGTGACCCGGACCGTGCGTCGCGTGACCACCCGGCAGGAGTTGTGGGACGGCAACCGCGAAAACTGGCGTGGCCTCATGTTCTGGCGCGGCGAGGAGTCGATCCTCTGGTGGGCCTGGACGACGTACGCCCGCACGCAGGAGCGCTACGCAAGGGCGATGAACGATCCCCAGTGGAGGCACATCACGTTCCATCGACTGCGGACGCGCCGAGAGGTTGACCGCTTGATCGCCCAGGTGAGCGCACACGGCAGGTGAACGACTGAACAGCTGTCGACCGCTGGCGCGTGGTCGTCCACGCGAACAGTCCCACCGTCGGCACGACCGCGCCCGGTGCGGCACGAGCGTGCGCCCCGCGTGGCTCGCCGGCGCCTGCGAGGGGGCGGAGCGGCGGCACACCGCGGTCTACTTCCTGGCCTTCTTGAACCTCTCGCGAGGACAACCCGAGTGCGCCCTTGCCACCCCGGATGGCCGCGCCGAGCACCCGACGAGGAGCGTGACGACGCCCGCGCCGCGGCGGATCCGGGCGAGGTCGCGGGCGTCTCGTTCCCGATCGTGGGGCACGCGCGGCTTCAGGTGAGCCGGGCTGCTAGTTCCAACAAGCTGCCCATACGGTCGGCTTCGTTGGCAGGACCGGTCCCCGCGCGATCGATCAGGACGGCGCGCAGCCCGGCAGCGCGCGCGCCGAGAACATCGACCTCGTAGTCGTCGCCCACGTAGAGGGCCGAGCTGGGACAGACATCGAGCCGATCGCACGCTGCTGCGAAGGCCGCTGGGGCTGGCTTGGCGGCGCCGAGTTCTTCGGCAGTGAGCACGGGTCCGACGCGTCCCGCGAGGCCGATGGCCTGGATCTTGGCGTTCTGCTGCTCAACGGTGCCGTTGGTCAGCACGGCCGTGCGGAGCCCGGAGCGCTCCACGGCCAGCAGGCAGTCGGCAACGTCGGTGTAGGCGCACCACGCCTGCCGGTATGCGTGGAGGTAACCGTCGGCGAAGAGACGATCGAGTGCGGCGTCGTCTCCGACCGGCTGCTGCAGGAGCGGTAGCACCTCGCGTAGCCGCCGTCGACGCTGTTCGGTGAAGGTGATGAGCCCGTCGCACCAGTCGCGGAAGTGGCGCTCCTCCGCGTCGAACCAGGCCGCTTCGAGGTCGGGACTGCTGGTGCGCCCCAATGACTCGACCCATGCACGCACGGCGGAGATCGATGCAGTTGAGTGATCGAACAGGGTTCCGTCCAGATCGAAGATCACCGCTGCAAGGGCCACGGCGTCGACCCTAGGACGACCGACCCGCTCATGGCAGACCAGGCCGCTCGCTCATCGGCAGACGCGCCCGGCCGGCGGCAGATCCGGGCGAGCGTAGCCGCCCTCAGTGCGGCAGATCCGGGCGAGCCCGACGACGCGGGCTGAGCGTGCCGCGTGTCCAATCCGGCACTGCCTGGGACAACGAACTTGACGAGCCGGCGCGCCGTTCCTGCCCGTGCCACGTACCGACGACCGCTGGGGTCGTGCGTCATTCACGCGGGCTCGGAAGCACGATTCCGACGACGAGGTGAGCGCCCGTGCCGATGACGACCCCGATGGTCGAGCCCACCACGAGCCCCGCGATCGCCCCGGTCAAGCCGCGATCGTTGAGCAGTCCCCACAGGCATACGACCTCCACGGCAGTGAGCAGGCAGATCTGCGCCACGGCCTCCGCCTTGAGGAAGCGAGCCTGCCGCGGAGCCGCTCGACGTGGAACTCGGGCGAGCCGGTCCGAGCCGACGTGCCACAGGAGCAGGTAGACGGGGATCAGGGTCGCGAGGACTCCACAGCCCTCGTAGGTCAGGTCCATGGCGCAATGAGACCAGCCCAGCCCCGCGCCCCGCCGACGTGCTGCGGAGGTGGCCGACACCATGCGAGCCAGGCCGCGCGACTGGTCGAGCAGTACAGCGTCGACACCGCCCAGGTCCGCGACCTAATCGCATGTGCTGAGCGCATCGAGCGCGCCGCTGGCCTGCTCGCCACCCCGCCCGCCGACGTGACCGAGCAGGCACGGGAGGCGTGGGACGGGTGGCGCGGGCGCTGTTCCCCCACGCACACCCCGGCAGCGAGGGCGCGTGGGACGCGCCTAGGGAGTTCGGCAAGGGAGCGTGGCGCTCGAAGGCCCGTGCCGCCCTCGCCGCAGCACGGCACACCAGCGAGGCCGGCGTGCGGGCGCGGACGAGGCGGGGGAGGCGCTGCGGGCTGAGGCCGTCGAGACGTACTGGCGGGACGACTAGCCGTTCCATGCGCAAGGCCGTGACTGGCCCAACCACCACGCGGACTAGCTCCGTTATCGTGCGGGTCTGCTGCACGGATAGGTGACATCTTGACCTGCCCCACGCCCTGGTTACCACTTGTGGTGTGGTGGTCAGGCGGGGATGAGGGGCAGTTCGGAG
>NZ_BMEB01000011.1 GCF_014636275.1 Cellulomonas carbonis | reverse complement strand
TACCTCGAGATCTTCCACAACCGCCAGCGCCGGCACTCCGCGCTGGGCTGGCTCACGCCCCTAGAGTTCGAGGCGAGACAACCGATCACCGTGGCCTCGATTCCAGCAACCCGGCTCCACGGAACCCAGGACACACCACTCTCGATCTTGGAAAGGATGAGGGCCATGGCAGCACCGAAGAAGTACCCCGAGGAGCTCGGGAGCGTGCGACGCGGGTGGCCGTGGAGGCCCGCCGTGACCCGGCGACGCGACCCGGAGCGCTGGCCCCGGGCGCCCAACAGCTGGGCATCAACGCCGAGACACTTCGGAGCTGGGTCACCCAGGCCGAGGTCGACGCCGCCGACCGACCCGGCGTGACCAGCGAGGAGGCGCGCAGGATCGCAGAACTGGAGCGTGAGAACCGCGAGCTGCGGCCGGCGAACGAGATCCTGCGAACGGCGCACCACACCGCCCCGACTACCGTCGGCGCGTCAGTTCCGAGCCTCCACTGAACCAAACCCGAGACACCGTACGCGAACACGGGACTTGCTCGGAGTCAGCCGTCGCAGGCGTCGCAAGCACCGTTGGCGGGCAACTGCATGAAACAAGAAGGGCACAGCGCGACCTGCACCCCTGCGGAGCTATCGCGTACACCGGAACGGGATCCCGAGCGATAACTAGGCATCTCGTGGCGGTCGTAGCCTCCAGCTTCGCGCCGCACGTCCACGAACCCCTTGTTGAAGTACGCAGAGGCCGCCTGCCCCTCCGCCGCCACAGCGATGTACGAACCGGAGGGCGGAATCCACACCTGCGCGATGGTCAGCCCGGCTGCGATCTGCCGCATCCGCGCACGGTTCTCCACCGGAACCGGTAGAGCCTCCAGGGCCGCGTCCAGGGTCGCGAACGTGCGCCTCCGTGCCCCGTCAAGGATGTCCCGGCACGAAGAACACATCGCCAGAAGCTCGAGCTGGTCCGCCGATGCTGGCACCAACGAGCTCCGCGCCGCCGCACCAAGATGGGGACAGTCGCGGGTGTGCAGCATCGTCTGATCCCTCGTTACCAGCAGCGCGTACGAGCCATCGACGTCCACCATGGCCCGAGGCTACCGACTCATGTGGAGGCCGCTCGGCCACACCAACTGCGCGTCAGCGCGGAGAACCGAGAATGCTCCCCCATGCGCCCTGGACGTGCATTCGCTCCCGGTCCGCCACCTGCCGGACGAAGGCCTGGTCCTCCAGGTCCCCGACGGAGGCGACCGCCTGAGCGAGGTACTCATACGCCACCCGACGCAGGCCAGGACCGGTGCGAGCGAGAGCACCGACCATCGACGGCGGGGTGTTCCATACCGCTCCGAGAGGCCCGAGTGAATCCAACCGGATCCCGTACGCCATCCCCGCAGAGAGCAGTTCCTCCACTGGGCCGCCTTTCAGCCGGTCCCGAAGGCGTGCCGCCAGGTCCCGCATCCGCTGGCGAGAGCCGGACGGAGTGGCCGGGTGCACCGTCACCAAAGTCACCAGGTGCGCGAGCAAGCCGTCGTCGACCGTGCTCGCCCCACAGAGGCGCTCCACGGCCGCACCGACCGCCGCCATGCCGTCCGGTGACGCGTCCAGAGGGATGTCGACAGGAAGGTCCGACAGCGACCTTGCCACCCGAGCGCACTTGGCCAGATTCACCGGAGCCTCCGGAGCCGGCTGCGGCGGATGCAGACGCGCGGTGACCGCAGCGAGTACGTGGCTGCCTTCGGCTGCGGCGACCGATCGAGCGTCCGGCAGCACAGCCCGTTCGCCGCTTGACGAGGGTGGCTCCCCCTCCGGCGCGACGTACAGATGAGACCACTGCTGCACCAGGAACCGGGACACCGATGTCCGCAAGAAGGGCGCCATCTCCGGGGCGGGTTCGCCCTCGAAAGCCCACCGCGGCCTGCGGCCCTCGTCCTGCTCGTAGTCCCGGTCGCCCACAGTGCGAGCGCGCCACGTGACCGGCCGGTAGACCGAACGCACAACACCGTTGTGCACGCCCATCACATACCGCACCCGCCGCGCGCGGTCCTCCGAGACCCGCCACCACCCCCGCGTGAACTCGTACAAGTCCCCATCGGACATCGACGGGGTCCACAGGCGGTTCAACGACACAAGCATGACCGGCACCTCTACTCGAGGGGCCGGTCGCGCGGCGTACAAGATCTCCAGCTCTTCGGCAGACATCAGGCCGCGCTGGGCGTGATGATGCCCGAGCACCACATTCAGCAAGGTGCCCGGCGCCATGGCGTTGACCAGGTCGATCGCCGCTGCCTCAACCTCGTACGCCAGCTTCTCCGATGCCAAGCCATGCCGGAGCACCCGCACACCTACGTGGCTACCGGATGCCTCGATCTGCCGGATCCGCCGGATTTTTGCGCTTTGCAGCTCTTCCGGGTCCGCGTTCGCACGGGCGTCCATCGCGTGGTCGAATGCGCGGCTCCGCACCCCCTTGCCGACGTAGAACACTTGCCCGTCGCCGGGATCGCTGAGGAGGTACACGTACCACCCCAACGCCTCAGCAGTCAGTGACGAAAACGCGTCCACGCTGGCTCCTTCCGCACCGCCGCGGCAACCCTCACGACCGAGGCAGGCGACGCGTCAGGGACGCTACCGGTCACCGGTGACACGATTCCTGTGAGGGGACTGCTGCAGGGTCGGGCCAGACGGTTCGGCATCCGTCCACTGTGGACCGTTCGCGCCACTGTGGACCGTCCGGGAGCGGTGCGCTCAGTCAGCGTCCGACGGCGGCCACGGCAGGTGGGCCGGCCGGGCGAGGATGACGTCGTTGCCCAGGACCCGCCGGGTGTCGAACGTCCGCAGGCGGACCAAGCGGTCGCCGGTGAGGGCGAGGTCCACGGCCTCGAGCGGGGTCGACCCGATGCGCTCCTCGACCGACTCCGCGCCGAGGACGTCCTCCCAGCGCAGGGTGACGAGCTCCGCGTGGGTGCGGTCGTCCAGCAGGTGCAGGCCGGCATCGGTGACGACGAGCAGCGCGGCGACCGTCATGCCGGGCGGGAGGCCGAGCGCGGGGCGGTACCGCTCGTCGGCGCTGACGAACGCGTGGAACCGGGCGCCAGGGAAGCGCTCAGCGACGACGGCGTCGGCGTCCCCCCGCATCCGGGTACCGGCGCGCATGAGCAGGAACGACAGGAGGGTCGCGGCGCCGAGGAGCGCGGCCACCCACAGCAGCCCGCCGTTGCCCGTCCCGACGGCGACGGCCACGAGGACCGCGACGACCACGGCGAACGGTGCGTGCCAGCGGAACAGCGGTGACGACGTGACGGACGTCCGGGTCGACGGGGGGCTCTGCGGTGACGGCATGGGGTGAGGTTAGGAGACGGCGACGCGCCGGGCTGGCGTCCGCGCCGCCGTGCGACCACGATCGACCCGGACCACGGTCACCCGTGTCCCACCCGCCCGACCCGCGCCCCAGCCGCGCACCACCCCCCGAACCCCTGGAGCACCGTGCCCACCACCGTCCGCGCCTACGCCGCTACCGCCGCCGACCAGCCGCTCACGCCGACGACGATCGAGCGGCGCGACGTCGGCCCGCGCGACGTGCGGATCGAGATCCGCTTCGCCGGCATCTGCCACTCCGACATCCACACCGCGCGCGCCGAGTGGGGCGGCGTGCCGTACCCGCTCGTCGTCGGGCACGAGATGGCCGGCGTCGTCGCCGAGGTCGGCGCCGAGGTGACCCGGTTCGCGGTCGGCGACCGCGTGGGCGTCGGCGTCATGGTCGACTCGTGCCGCGAGTGCGACGCGTGCCGGAAGGGGCTCGAGCAGTACTGCCACGTCGGCATGACGCAGGCCTACGGCTCCGTCGACCGCGACGGCTCGGTCACGCAGGGCGGTTACGCCCAGCAGGTCGTCGTCACCGAGGACTTCGTCCTGCGGATCCCCGACGCGCTCGACCTCGACGTCGCGGCGCCGCTGCTGTGCGCCGGCATCACGACGTACTCGCCGCTGCGCCACTGGGGCGCGGGGCCGGGGACGAAGGTCGCCGTCGTCGGCCTGGGCGGGCTCGGCCACATGGCCGTCCGCCTCGCGCACGCCATGGGCGCCGAGGTGACCGTGCTGTCGCAGTCCCTCAAGAAGCAGGAGGACGGCCTGCGGCTCGGTGCCGACCACTACCGCGCGACGAGCGACCCGGAGACGTTCACCGAGCTCGCGGGCACGTTCGACCTGATCCTCAACACCGTGAGCGCCGAGCTCGACCTCGGGTCCTACCTGTCGCTCCTGGCCGTCGACGGCACCATGGTGGCGCTCGGCGCGCCGCCGGAGGCGCTGCCGGTCCAGGTCTTCTCGCTCATCCCGGCGCGGCGCTCGCTCGCGGGCTCGACGATCGGCTCGATCGCGGAGACGCAGGAGATGCTCGACTTCTGCGCCGAGCACGGGATCGGCGCGCAGATCGAGGTGGTCGCTGCGGACCAGGTGAACGAGGCGTGGGAGCGCGTGCTCGCCTCCGACGTCCGCTACCGCTTCGTCATCGACACGTCCACGCTGGTCTGACGCGCGGCCGGGGCCGCCACTCGCCGGCGTCCGCCATGACGGCGTCGGAGGTGTCCTCGTGGGGAGGGTCCGTGCGTCGTGCTGGTGAGCCGGGTTCCCGGCACCCACGAGGAGAGGACTGACGATGCGGTACCTGATGCTGGTCCGGGCGTCCGACGACGCGCACCCCGCGGCCGAGGACACCGACCCGTCGACGTGGTTCGAGGAGGCCGTCCGGCGAGGTCAGCGGCTCGCGGGCGAGCGGCTGCGGCCGCCGTCGGACGCCACGACCGTCCGTGCGTGGGACGGAGCACCCGGTGCGGCCGGCCCGGCGACCGTCGTCCACGGGCCGTTCGTCGAGCTCGCGGAGCACGTCGGCGGGTTCGACCTCCTCGAGGTCTCGAGCCCGCAGGAGGCCGTCGAGGTCGCGGCGGGACACCCGGTCGCGCGGTTCGGGGCGCTCGAGCTGCGCGAGCTCGCGCCGCACGACGAGCCGGACCCCGACGGGGTCGACGGCGACCTCCTGCCGGGGGACGCGACGTACGTCCTGCTCATGGCGGGCGTGCCGGACGCGCCGGCGCCCGACCCCGCGGACACCGGCCTGCCGCTCGACTGGGTCGCCGAGATGCGTCGGCGCGGCCTGGACCGCGGGGGGTCGCCGCTCGCACCCGCCGAGGAGGCGATGACGGTGCGGGTGCGCGACGGGCGGACGACCGTCACCCACGGCCCCTTCGCGGAGCTCGCCGAGCAGGTCTCGGGCTACAACCTCCTCGCGGCGGCCGATCTCGACGAGGCGATCGAGGTGGCCGGCCGGCACCCGGCGGCGCGGCACGGCGTCGTCGAGATCCGGCCGACGTGGCCCTTCTGAACGACGACGCGGGCGCGGCCCCGGTGCCCGAGGGTGCCGAGGCCGCGCTCGTCCGTGCGTTCGCCGACGAGTGGGCGTCCGTCGTCGCGACGCTCATCCGCACGACGGGGGACTGGGCGCTCGCGGAGGACGCGACGCAGGACGCGTTCGTCGCGGCCGCCCGCCGCTGGCCCGTCGACGGCGTGCCGTCGCGTCCGGGTGCGTGGCTGACGACGGTCGCACGCAACGCGGCCCGCGACCGGCTCCGCCGCGGCGCGACGGAGGACCGCGTGCTGCGCCGGCTCGCGGCCGACCCGACCCACGCCCCGGCCGACGACGACGCGCTCACCGGTGACGTCGCGCTCACCGGTGAGCGTCCGGATCCCCACGCGACCGTCCCCGACGACCGGCTCCGGCTGATCTTCACGTGCTGCCACCCCGCGCTCCCGCCCGACGCCCGCGTGGCCCTCACGCTGCGGACGCTCTGCGGCCTGACGGTCCCCGAGATCGCGCGCGCGTTCGGCGCCTCCGAGCCCGCGATGGCGAAGCGCCTCGTGCGTGCCCGGCAGAAGATCGCGCACGCGCGCATCCCGTACCGGGTCCCCGCACCCGAGGACGTCGCGGAGCGCCTCGACGGCGTGCTGACCGTCGTCTACCTGGTCTTCACCGAGGGCTACGCCGCGACGGCGGGTTCCTCCGCCCTGCGGGTCGACCTGTGCCTCGAGGCGATCCGGCTCGCGCGGCTCCTGACGCGGCTCGTGCCGCAGGAGTCGGAGGCGCACGCGCTACTCGCGCTCGTCCTCCTGCACGACGCGCGCCGACCCGGGCGGCTCGGCCGCGGGGGAGTGCTCGTCCCGCTCGACGAGCAGGACCGGTCCGCGTGGGACGCGGGCACCGTCGAGGAGGGGCTGCGTGCGCTCGTCCGGGCGCAGCGGCTCGCCGTCGACGACGCGCCGTACCTGCTGCAGGCGGAGATCGCGGCGTGCCACTCGACGGCCCCGACGCCCGCTGCGACCGACTGGGCGACCGTCGTCGCGCTCTACGACCGACTGCTCGCGGTCGCCCCCTCCCCGCACGCGCGTCTCGCCCGGGCGGTCGCCGTCGGCTCCGCGGCGGGTCCGGCGGCGGGACTCACCGCACTCGGGGCCCTGGCCGCCGACGACGTCCTGCGCGGGACGGCCGTCCTCGCGGCCACCGAGGCGGACCTCCTGCGCCGCGCGGGCCGGTCGGCGGAGGCCGCCGCGGCGTACCGCACCGCGCTCGCGCTCGCGGGCACCGACGACGAGCGCGCGTTCTTCCGGCGTCGGCTCGAGGAGGCCTCGCACACCGCCTGACGGCGAGGTGGGCGGTATGTCGGAAATGGTCCGCCGAACCCCTGTCGGGACACGCCGTCCGGAGAGAGGGTGGGGGTACGGCGGTCGTCCCGCCATCCGGGTGGACGGTCGCCTCGGTCGAGGAGGATCGACGTGTCAGGGAACAAGGCTGTCGCGTACAAGTCGCCGGGCAAGGTCGAGGTCATCGACATCGACTACCCGACCTTCGAGCTCAAGGACGGACCTGGGGTGAACCCGGCCAACGTCGGGCGCCCGGTGCACCACGGGGTGATCCTGAAGACGGTCGCGACCAACATCTGCGGGTCGGACCAGCACATGGTCCGCGGCCGGACGACGGCCCCGGCGGACCTGGTCCTGGGCCACGAGATCACCGGTGAGGTGGTCGAGGTCGGCCGGGACGTGGAGTTCATCAAGGAGGGCGACCTCGTCTCGGTGCCCTTCAACATCGCGTGCGGGCGCTGCCGCAACTGCAAGGAGCGCAAGACCGGCATCTGCCTCAACGTGAACCCCGACCGGCCCGGCAGCGCCTACGGGTACGTGGACATGGGTGGCTGGGTCGGCGGCCAGGCCGAGTACGTGCTCGTGCCGTACGCCGACTGGAACCTGCTGAAGTTCCCCGACAAGGACCGGGCGATGGAGAAGATCCTCGACCTGGCGATGCTGTCGGACATCTTCCCGACGGGCTTCCACGGCGCGGTGACGGCGGGCGTCGGCGTCGGGTCCACGGTGTACGTGGCCGGTGCCGGGCCGGTCGGCCTCGCAGCCGCGACCGGTGCCCAGCTGCTCGGCGCAGCCGTCGTCATCGTCGGCGACATGAACGAGGACCGGCTCGCGCAGGCCCGCAGCTTCGGGTGCGAGACGGTCGACGTGTCCAAGGGCGACCCGGGCGAGCAGATCGAGCAGATCCTCGGTGTCCCCGAGGTCGACTGCGGCGTCGACGCCGTCGGCTTCGAGGCGCGCGGGCACGGCAAGGACGCGAGCCACGAGGCGCCCGCCACGGTGCTCAACTCCCTCATGGGCATCACGAAGGCCGGCGGGGCGCTCGGCATCCCGGGTCTGTACGTGACGGGCGACCCGGGCGGCATCGACGAGGCCGCGAAGAAGGGCTCGCTGTCGATCAGCCTGGGCACCGGCTGGGCGAAGTCGCTGTCGTTCACGACGGGCCAGTGCCCCGTGATGAAGTACAACCGCGACCTGATGATGGCGATCCTGCACGACCGCGTGAGCATCGCGAAGAACGTCAACGCCACGCCGATCACGCTCGACAAGGCCCCCCAGGGCTACGCCGAGTTCGACGCGGGCGCGGCGCAGAAGTACGTGCTCGACCCCAACGGGTACCTCGGCGCCGCCTGAGGTCCGTCGCCGCGAGCCCGGACCCGTCGGGGTCCGGGCTCGCGGTGCGTCACGGATCGGACGCAGCCGCGGTCACGCCGGCCGGTTCGAGGCGCACCACGATCGACTTGCTCGTCGGGGTGTTCGAGTCCTCCGCGGTCGAGTCGAGCGGCACGAGCACGTTGGTCTCGGGGAAGTACGCCGCGGCGCAGCCCCGCGCGGTGTCGTACGCGACGACGCGGAAGCCCTCGGCGCGACGGTCGACGCCGTCGGTGAACTCCGAGACGAGGTCGACGACGTCGCCGTCGGCCAGCCCGAGGTCGGCGAGGTCGTGCGCGTTGACGAGGACGACGCGGCGCCCGCCGGAGATCCCGCGGTAGCGGTCGTCGGGCCCGTAGACCGTGGTGTTGTACTGGTCGTGCGAGCGCAGCGTCTGCAGGAGCAGACGCCCGGGCGGCGCCGTCGGCCACCACAGCGGGGTCCGCGTGAAGTGCGCCTTCGTGCTCGTCGTCTCGAAGGTGCGCACGTCGTGCGGGCCGTGCGGCAGGCGGAAGCCGCCGGGGTCGTCGATCCGGCGCTCGTAGTCCACGAACCCGGGAACGACCGCCTCGATGTGGCGGCGGACCACCCGGTAGTCGTCCTCCATCGCGCGCCAGTCCGCCTGCGGCGTCCCCGGCCGGGGGCGGCCGTGCTCGTCGTGGAAGAGCGCCCGCGCGAGGCGGCACACGATCGCGACCTCGGAGAGCAGCCCGTCCGACGGCGGCCGGAGGTGGCCCGACGACGCGTGCACCATCGACATCGAGTCCTCGACCGTGACCCGCTGCCGCCCCGTGGCCTGCACGTCGAGGTCCGAGCGCCCGAGCGTCGGCAGGATCAGCGCCGTCCGGCCGGGTGCCAGGTGCGAGTGGTTGAGCTTGGTGCTGACCTGCACCGTCATCGCGCACGATCGCAGCGCCGCCTCGGTCACCGCGGTGTCGGGCGCGGCCTTGAGGAAGTTCCCGCCCATCCCCATGAAGAACCGGACCCGGCCGTCGCGCATCGCCCGGATCGTGTCGACCGTGTCGAACCCGTGCTCGCGCGGGCTCGCGAAGGAGAACTCCGCCTCCAGGCGGTCGAGGAACGGCTGCGGCATCTTCTCGAAGATGCCCATGGTCCGGTCGCCCTGGACGTTGGAGTGCCCGCGCACGGGCAGCAGGCCCGCGCCGGGGCGGCCGAGGTTCCCCTGGAGCAGCACGAGGTTGACGATCTCCTTGATCGTCGCGACCGCGTGGCGGTGCTGGGTCAGCCCCATCGCCCACGCGACGATCGTCCGGTCCGAGGCGAGCAGCAGCTCGCCGACCTCGCGCAGCTGCGCCTCGCGCAGCCCCGTCGCCGCCTCGATGTCGCTCCAGGAGGTCGCCCGCAGGCCGTCGGCGTACTCCTCGAGGCCCACGGTGTGCCGCTCGACGAACGCGTGGTCGAGCACGCTCGTCATGCCGATGGTCCGGCGGCCGGCCTCCTCGGCCTCGAGCAGGACCTTTCCCAGCGCCTGGAACACACCGAGGTCACCGCCCAGGCGCACCTGGAGGTGCACGTCGGCGATGCGCGTGCCCCGCCCGACCATGCCGTGCACGCGCTGCGGGTTTTGGTAGTGCGTCAGGCCGGCCTCGGGCAGCGGGTTCACGGCGACGACGACCGCGCCCTGCTCCTTGGCCTTCTCGAGCGACGTGAGCATGCGCGGGTGGTTCGTGCCGGGGTTCTGCCCCGCGATGATGATGAGCTTGGCGGTCTCGACGTCGTGCAGCGTGACCGAGCCCTTGCCGATGCCGATGGTCTTGCCGAGCGCCTCGCCCGACGACTCGTGGCACATGTTGGAGCAGTCGGGCAGGTTGTTGGTGCCGAGCCCGCGGACCATGAGCTGGTAGAGGAACGCGGCCTCGTTGGACGTGCGCCCCGACGTGTAGAACGCCGCCTGGTCGGGCGTGTCGAGCGAGCGGAGCACGGCCGCGATGCGCTCGAACGCCTCGTCCCACGAGATCGGGCGGTAGTGGGTCTCGCCGTCCTCGCGGATCATCGGCGTCGTGAGGCGGCCCTGGCGGTTGAGCCAGTGGTCGTCGCGCGCGTAGAGCTCGTCGATCGTGTGCTCGGCGAACAGCTCGGGCCGCACGCGCTTGCGCGTCGCCTCGGACGCGAGCGCCTTGGCGCCGTTCTCGCAGAACTCGGCGTGGCTGCGGTCCGGGGCGTCCGGGTCGGGCCACGCGCAGCTCATGCAGTCGAACCCGTCGGCCTGGTTCATCCGCAGCAGCCCGCTCGCGGAGCGGACGGGTCCCATCTGCCCCACGGCGTGCCGCATCGCGGTCACGACACCGGGCAGGCCCGCCGACGTGCGCTTCGGCTTGCCGACCCTCACCGCGGGCTGGTCGAGGTCGTCCGGGGGCGTCGGTGCGGTCGGCGTCGTTGCCATCTCGTCATGCTACGACCGGCCCCCGCGCGAGAGGGTGGCCTCATGCGACTGACCAGGCGCTGGCGCGTGCAGCGGATGACGGCCTCCGGTCCCGTCCGCGACCGCGTCGACGCGCTCGCGGGGGAGGAGCCGCTCGAGGTGCGCGTCCACGGCACGCCGTTCACCGTCACGATGCGGACGCCGGGTGCCGACGTCGACCTCGTCGCGGGCTTCCTCGTCTCCGAGGGCGTCGTGCGCGCCGAGGGCGACATCGCGTCGGTGGACCACCGCGCGGGGATCGGGCACGCGGGGGAGCGCGACTACAACGTCGTCGACGTGCGCCTCGCGCCCGGGGTCGCGCTCCCCGACCCGTCGCTCCAGCGGCACGTCTACACGTCGAGCAGCTGCGGGGTGTGCGGCACCGCGTCGATCGAGGCGGTCCGGAAGGTGAGCGCGTTCGAGGTCGTCGCCGACGACGCCGTCGTACGGCTCGACCACCTCCTCGCGATGCCGGACCGCCTGCGCGCCGAGCAGCCGCTGTTCAGCCGCACGGGCGGCGTGCACGCGGCGGCGCTGTTCGTGCCGTCCGACGACGGCGACGTCGACGTGCCCTCGGACGCCGAGCCCCGGCTCGCGTGCGTGCGTGAGGACGTCGGGCGGCACAACGCGGTCGACAAGGTCGTCGGGTGGGCGCTGCGCGAGGGGCTGCTGCCGCTGCGCGGCGCCGTCCTCCAGGTGTCGGGCAGGGCGTCGTTCGAGCTCGTGCAGAAGGCCGCGATGGCCGGCGTCCCGGTGCTCTCGGCGGTCTCGGCGCCGTCCGCGCTCGCGGTGGAGCTGGCCGACGAGCTCGGCCTGACCCTCGTCGCGTTCAACCGCGGCGAGACGCTCAACGCGTACACCCACACGCAGCGGCTCCGGGCCGTCCCGGCCGCGCCGGGTACGTAGCGCCCGGGTCGTCGCACCCAGCCGCGGGTCAGTGCGTGTGGCGGTGGTGCAGGTCGGGGACGTGCGGGTGGCTGTGCCGCACGTGGACGTGCTCGTGGGGGTGCTGGTGGCGACCCGTGAAGCCGTCGGCGTGCACGTGGTCGTGGTGGTCGTCGTCGTGCGTGTGCTCGTGGTCGTGCAGGACCGCCTCGTGCTCGTGCTCGTGCTCGTGGTCCGACCGCGACACGAGCGCGACGCCCGCCGCGGCGACGACGAGCGCGACGAGCGCCGTCGTCGTGACCGGCTCGCGCAGCACGGTCCACGCGACGAGCGCGCCGAGGAAGGGTGCGGTCGCGAAGACGACCTGCGCGCGGGCCGCGCCGAGGTCGCGGGCACCCGCGACCCACAGCGTGATCGACACGCCGTAGCCCAGCGCCCCGACGAGGAGCGCCGCCCCGACCGTGCCGGCCGACGGCACGGGCGCGACGGCCAGCCCGATCGCGGTGTTCGCGCCGCCGGCGACGAGTCCCTTCGCGAGCGTGATGTGCGCGGGGGCGAGCTCGTCGAGCTCGGCCGTCACGCTGTTGTCGACCGCCCAGCACAGGCACGCCGCCGCGATGAGCGCCGCCCCGATCCGCAGGTCGGTGGTGGCGCCGGGCCCGACCAGGACGACGCCCGCAGCGGTGACCAGGACCGCCCCGACGACGACGTGCCGCCCGACGTGCTCGCGGAAGAACACCGCCGCGACCACGACGGTCAGGACGAGCTCGAGGTTGAGCAGCAGCGACGCGCTCGCGGCGGACGTGTACCGCAGCCCGAGCGCGAGCAGCACGGGCCCGACCGCCCCGCCGACGACGACGGCCGTCGCGAGCCGGGGTGCGCCGCGCCGCAGCGCCGCGGGGTCGGGGCGGTCGCGCAGCGTCGCGGGCAGCACGGCGAGCGCCGCGCCGAGGTAGAGCATGCCCGCGAGCAGGAACGGGTTGGTGTCCTGCGCGAGCTGCGCCGCGAACGGGGTCGAGGCCCCGAAGAGGAGCGCGGCGAGCCCCGCGCGGGTGATGCCCCTACGCACGGCCACGCCCGACGACGACGGGGCGGGAGGCGGGGCGGGACGCGGCACTCACCGGGAGATCGTACGGACGCCGCCGCCGTCGCCGTCGCCGTCGCCGTCGCCGTGCCACGCTTCTGCCTGCCCGCCGTGTGACGCCTGCCGTGAGGACCCCCGTGACCACCCCACCCGTGACGGCCCCATCCACGGCCGCGTCGCGCAGGCCTGGCGTCGGCCGCCTGCTCGTCGTGCTGCTCGGCACCCTGGCCGCACTGACCGCCGTCGGCGTCGCGCTGCTGTGGCCCTCGGGTGAGGCGCCCCGGACGGGCGTCGTCGCGGTCGACGTCGAGTACGTCACCGGGACCATCGTGTCGAGCACCGTGAGCCGGTGCGGCGGGGAGAACGAGGACCGGCTGCCGGACGGGTCGATCCCGGACTCCGTCCCGTGCACCCTGGTCGAGGCGGAGGTCCCCACGTCGGCCGAGCCCACGGGGTCGGTCGAGGTGTGGGCGCCCAGCACCGTCCACCCGGACGACGCGACGCCGGGCACGCGCGTCGTCCTGGCCCGCTACCTCGAGACCGCGTCGGAGCCCGAGGTGTGGGCGTGGCAGGACTTCGAGCGCACGGTGCCGCTCGGCGCGCTCGCGGCGCTGTACGCCGTCGTCGTCGTGGCCGTCGCGGGGATGCGCGGGGTCCGCGCGCTCGTGGGGCTCGCGTTCGCGTTCGCGGTCATCGCGGTCTTCGTGCTGCCCGCCCTGCTCCGGGGGGAGGACTCCGTGGCGGTGGGGCTCGTCGGGTCCGCCGCGATCATGTTCGTCGTCCTCTACCTCGCGCACGGGTTCTCGCACCGCACGTCGACCGCGCTGCTCGGGACGCTCGCGGGGCTCGGCGTCACCGCCGCGCTGGGCGTCGCCGCGGCGACGGCCGCCCGGCTCAACGGGATCTCGACCGAGGAGACGTACCGCCTCGCGATGCTCACCGGTCAGCTCGACGGCGACGCGCTGCGGGGCGTGTTCCTCGCGGGCACGATCCTCGCCGGGCTGGGCGTGCTCAACGACGTGACCATCACGCAGGCGTCCGCGGTGTGGGAGCTGCGCGCGGCCGACCCGGACGCGTCGTGGCGCTCGCTGTTCCGGGGCGGCATGCGCATCGGCCGCGACCACATCGCCTCGACGGTCTACACGATCGCGTTCGCGTACACGGGGGCCGCGCTGCCGGTCCTGCTGCTGCTCATGGTCTACCGGCTGCCCCTCGTGCAGACGCTCGGGTCGGGCGAGTTCGCCGAGGAGATCGCGCGCACCGCGGTCGGCTCGATCGGCCTCGTCCTGGCGATCCCGCTGACGACGCTCATCGCCGCGCTCGTCGTGACGGCCGGCCCACCGCCCGCGCGCCACGCGGTGCCCGCCGGGCACGTGCACGGCCACAGCCACGGCCACGTGCACGGGCCCGGGCCGGGCCACGCAGCGGGCTAGCGGAGCCCGGCCGGGCAGGGCTGTTGTTGCACCGAGTGCATCGGTGCACCTAGTGTGTCATCCCATGTCCTCCACCGTGCCCGTCGTCCGCCCGGTGGGCTCCGCGGGGCCGACCGAGAGGCAGGCGACCGACCGCCGCGCCGCGCTCAAGGACCGCCACCGCCGCGCGATCGTCGCCGCCGCGGCCGCGCTCATGGAGGAGGCCGACGGCGTCCGGTTCACGGTCGACCAGCTCGCCGAGCGCGCCGACGTCGCGCGCCGCACGGTCTTCAACCACTTCGCGTCGCTCGACGAGGTCGTCGCCGCCGTGAGCGCCGACGTGCTCGACCCCGTGCTCGACGCCCTCGTCGCCGGCATGACGAGCGCCCCCACGGGCGACGCGGCGTCGATGTTCGACGACCTCGCCGCCGTGCTCCGCGCGACCGACCTCGTCACGCCCATGGCGTGGCTCACGCGGGCCCTCGGGCCCGTCGAGGACGAGTCGCCCGTCCGTGCGGGCCTCCTGCTGCGCGGCTTCAGCGACCTGGGGGAGCGGATGACGGCCGCGCTGGCGGCACGCCACCCCGACGCCGACGCCCTCGACGTCCACCTGCTCGTCGGCTCGCTCATGAGCGGCCTCGTCGTCCTGCACCGCCACTGGTGGGCCGCCACCGCGGCGGCCGACGACGACGCCTCGCGCCGCACGTGGGCCGACCTCCTCGAGCGCCTGCTCGACACCGTCCGCACCGGCTACCGGGCGGGACCGCCCGCACCCTGACCCGCTCCACCGGGCCCCGACAGGGCCTGACCCGGTCGGCACCCGCCGACCTCCACGCGACCACGGCCGCGGCCCCGCGACGGGACCCGCAGCCCCCACCCGCTCCTCTCCTCACGTCCTGGGAAGGCCCTCATGGCTGAAGTGCTCTACCGACTCGGTCGGCTCGCCGCGCGACGACCCCGCACCGTCGTCCTCGTCTGGGTGGCCGTGCTCGCGCTCGCGGGCGTCGGCTACGCCGTCGGGGGCGGCACGCTCGCCGCCAACGTGACGATCCCGGGGACGCCGACCGCCGACGGACCGACCGTCTCGCCGAGGAGTTCCCCGAGGCGTCGGGCGGCACGGGGACGGTCGTGCTGCGCACCGAGGACGGGTCGGCGTTCACCGCCGAGCAGCAGGCGGCGGTGCGGGACCGGATCGCCGCGGCGGAGGACGTCGAGGGCGTCGAGCAGGTCGTCGACCCGTTCGCGACCGAGGCCGACCGCGCCGAGCAGCAGGCCGCCGTCGACGGCGGGCGGACGCAGCTCGAGCAGGGGCGCGCGCAGCTCGACGACGGCCGGGCCCAGCTCGACGCGGGCCAGGCCCAGCTCGACGCCGCCCGGGCCCAGCTCGAGGCGGGTCAGGAGCAGCTCGACGCGGCCCGCGCGCAGGCCAAGGCGGCCGGGGCGCTCGCCGTCGTCGGCCCGGACCTCGACGCGCAGCAGGCTCAGGTCGACGCCGGGCTCGCGCAGCTCGCCGAGCAGCAGGCGCAGCTCGACGCGCAGCGGACGCAGCTCGGCGAGGGCGTCGCGCAGCTCGAGCAGCAGGCCGAGCAGCTCGAGCTCGGCGCACGCCTGCTCGACCTCGCGCGCGAGATCCGCATGGTCTCCGAGGACGGCAGCGCCGCGCTCGTGACCGTCGTCTTCACCGAGACCCAGTTCGAGGTCGCCGACGAGACCAAGGAGGCGGTCGTCGAGGCGTTCGGCACCGAGCCCGCCGAGGGCGTCGTCGCGGACGTCTCGACCGAGCTCGTGCTCGGCGTGCCCGAGATCGTCGGCCCGGGCGAGGTCGTCGGCCTCGTCGTCGCGGGCGTCGTCCTCGTCGTCATGCTCGGCACGCTCGCCACCGCGGGGCTGCCGATCGTCACCGCTCTCGTCGGGGTCGCGATCGGCGCGCTCGGGGCGCTCGCGTTCTCCGGCGTCGTCGAGATGGTGTCGGTCACGCCGGTCCTGGGTCTCATGCTCGGGCTCGCGGTCGGCATCGACTACTCGCTGTTCATCGTCAACCGCCACCGCCGCCAGCTCGTCCAGGGGTACGACGTCGACGAGTCCGTCGGGCTCGCGAACGGCACGTCGGGCAACGCGGTCGTGTTCGCCGGCGCGACGGTGCTCATCGCGCTGCTCGCGCTCAACGTCACGGGCATCCCGTTCCTCGGCCTCATGGGCACGGTCGGCGCGGCGTGCGTCGCGATCGCCGTCCTCGTGGCCGTGACCCTCACGCCCGCGCTCCTGTCGCTGCTCGGCCTGCGCGTCCTGCGGCGCGGTGAGCGCGCGCACCTCGAGCGGCACGACGTCGCACCGCCCGTCGTCCCGGCGGTCCGGCCGATGTCGACGCGCTCGGCGGTGCTGCGCGTGCTCGCGGGCGTCGCGGCGCTGCTCGTCGTCGCGGCCCCCGCGGCGTCGCTGCGGCTCGGCCTGCCCACGGGCCTGTCGGAGCCCGCCGAGTCCTCGCAGTACCAGGCGTACGCGACGACGGCCGAGAAGTTCGGCGAGGGCCGCAACGGCACGCTCCTCGTCGTCGCCGACCTGCCCGAGGCCCCGGCCGACGACGACCTGCTCGCGGAGCAGGTGCGCATCGCCGAGCGGATCGCGGCGCAGGACGACGTCGTGGCGGTCGCGCCCGTCGGGACCTCCGAGGACGGCACGGTCGCGGCGTTCCAGGTGATCCCCGCCGACGGCCCCACGAGCGAGTCCACCGAGGAGCTCGTCAACGGCCTGCGCGCGCTGTCGCCGCTCGACGGCGACGTGCCGATCGCCGTCGCGGGCGCGGCGAGCGGCAACATCGACATCTCTGACAAGCTCGCGAACGCGCTCCCCGCGTACCTCGCCGTGGTCGTCGGGCTGTCGATCGTGATCCTCGTCGTGGTGTTCCGGTCGCTGTTCGTACCGGTGATCGCGACGCTCGGCTTCGTGCTGTCGTACTTCGCGGCCCTGGGCGGCGTCGTCGCGATCTACCAGTGGGGCTGGCTCGGCGCCGTCTTCGGCGTCGACAACCCGGGCCCGGTGCTCAACTTCCTGCCCACGATCCTCGTCGGCATCCTGTTCGGGCTCGCGATGGACTACATGCTCTTCCTCGGCTCGGGCATGCGGGAGGCCTACGCGCACGGTGCTCCCGCACGGCTCGCCGTCGTGCAGGGCGTCCGGGCGGGCCGCGCGGTCGTGACCGCCGCGGCGATCATCATGATCTCGGTGTTCGGCGGCTTCGTCTTCGCCGAGAGCGCGATGATCCGGCCGATCGGGTTCTCGCTCGCGTTCGGCGTGCTCGTCGACGCGTTCGTCGTGCGCATGCTGCTCGTGCCCGCGCTGATGCACCTCGCGGGCGACCGAGCGTGGTGGCTCCCGCGGTGGCTCGACCGGCTGCTGCCCGACGTCGACGTCGAGGGCTCGGCGCTCGAGCGGCGGCACCCGCACGTCGAGCACCCCGCCGACGACGCAGCCGCGGACGGCGGGGCCGCACCGGTCCCCTCCGGGGCGGCCCCCGCACGCGACCGGTAGGTTCGGACCCGCCGGCCGGCGACGTCGGCCGGCGGGACCGCGCACCGCGATGGGGGCACGATGACCGACTCGCTCACCGGGGACGAGACGCTCGACCTGCCGGAGATGCTGTCCCCGCCCGCGGACCCGATGGCCCTGGTGCTCCGGTGGCTCGAGGCAGCGGAGGCGGCCGGCGTCCGCGAGCCCCGCGCAGCGACGTTCGCGACCACCGACGGCGTGCGGGTCTCCTCGCGCACGGTGTTCGTCCGTGACGTCCACAGCGGGCGCGTCGTCGTCGGGACGCACACGCGCAGCCGCAAGGCGCGCGACCTCGCGGCCGTCCCCTACGCGAGCCTGACCTTCTACTGGCGCGAGACGCTCCAGCAGGTGACCCTCGCGGGTCCGGTCACCCGCCTGACCGACGACGACGCCGACGCGCTCTTCACCCGGCGCACGCGCGAGGCGCAGGCGGCCGCGGTCGTCTCGCGGCAGGGCGAGCCGCTCACGGACGAGCAGGAGCTGCGCGACCGCCTCGACCGCCTCGTCGCGACCGACGGCGACATCGCACGGCCCGAGGACTGGACGGGGTACGCGATCACGCCCGACCGCGTCGAGCTGTGGCACGGGCGCCGCGACCGGCTGCACCGGCGCCTGGTGTACGAGGCGACCGCCGACGGGTGGGTCGCGCAGCGGCTCCAGCCCTGAGGGGGTCCCCGTGCGCATCGCCGTGTTCGCCACGTGCCTGGTCGACGGCCTCTTCCCGCAGGCTGCCGTCGCGACGGTCCGCCTGCTCGAGCGGCTCGGCCACGACGTCGTCGTGCCGCGGGGGCAGGCGTGCTGCGGCCAGGTGCACGTCAACTCCGGCTACCCGCGCGAGGCCGCACCGGTCGTGCGCAACCACGTGCGGACGTTCTGGCCCGTCGTCGAGGGCGAGTGGGACGCCGTGGTCGCACCGTCGGGCTCGTGCGTCGGCTCGACGCGGCACCAGCAGGCACGCGTCGCGCGGCAGGTCGGCGACGAGGGGCTCGCGCGCGCGGCCACAGCCGTCGCCGAGCGGACCTACGAGCTGTCCGAGCTGCTGGTCGACGTCCTCGGCGTGACCGACGTCGGCGCGTGGTTCCCGCACACGGTGACCTACCACCCGACGTGCCACGCGCTGCGGATGCTGCGCGTGGGGGACCGTCCCGAACGGCTCCTCCGGGCGGTCGCCGGTCTCGAGCTCGTCGACCTGCCGGACGCCGACCAGTGCTGCGGCTTCGGCGGGACGTTCGCGCTGAAGAACGCCGACACGTCGACCGCGATGGTCGCCGACAAGGCCGACTGCGTCGTGGCCACGGGGGCCGACGTCGTGACGGCGGGCGACTGGTCGTGCCTGATGAACATCGACGGCGCGCTGTCGCGGCGCGGGGCGCCCGTGCGCGCCGCCCACCTCGCGGAGATCCTCGCCAGCACGCGCGACGACCCGTGGCGGCCGCCGGGGTCGGCACCGGGACGACGCGGGCGCGCCGGGACGGGGCGGCCGGGGCGGCCGGGTGGGCGGTCGGCCGCGCGGACCGGGGGCCCGCGATGACGACGACGCACCTCGGGATGCCGACGGTCCGGCCCAAGCCCGAACGCGAGCCGGAGGACCCGCTGCGCTGGGGACCGACGTTCGCCGAGGCCGCGCACGGCACGCTCCAGGACGCGCAGCTGCGCACGAACCTGCGCCGCGCGACCCGCACGATCCGCGACAAGCGGCTCGCCGTGACGGCCGAGCTGCCCGACTGGGAGGCGCTGCGCGACGCGGGCGCCGCGACCAAGGCCGACGTCATGGCGCGCCTGCCCGAGCTGCTCGAGCAGCTCGAGGCGTCCGTCACCGCACGCGGCGGCACGGTCCACTGGGCGCGCGACGCGGCCGAGGCGAACCGCGTCGTGACCGACCTCGTGCGGGCAGCGGGGGCGACCGAGGTCGTCAAGGTCAAGTCGATGGCGACCCAGGAGATCGGCCTCAACGAGCACCTCGAGGCGCACGGCGTCACGGCGCACGAGACGGACCTCGCCGAGCTCATCGTGCAGCTCGCGGGCGACCGGCCGTCGCACATCCTCGTGCCCGCGATCCACCGCAACCGCGACGAGATCCGCGAGGTCTTCGCGAGCCGCATGGCCGACGCGCCGCCGGACCTCACGAACGACCCGCGCGCTCTCGCGATGGCGGCGCGCGCCCACCTGCGCGAGCTGTTCCTGCGCGCCGACGTCGCCGTCAGCGGCGCCAACCTCGCCGTCGCCGAGACCGGCACCGTCGCGGTCGTCGAGTCCGAGGGCAACGGCCGCATGTGCCTCACGCTGCCGCGCGTGCTCATCACGGTCATGGGGATCGAGAAGGTGCTGCCGAGCTTCACCGACCTCGAGGTCTTCCTCCAGCTCCTGCCGCGGTCCTCGACGGGCGAGCGGATGAACCCGTACACGACCATGTGGTCGGGCGTGACGCCGGGCGACGGGCCGCAGGAGTTCCACCTCGTGCTGCTCGACAACGGGCGCACGCGAGCGCTCGCGGACGACGTGGGCCGGCAGGCGCTGCACTGCATCCGCTGCTCGGCGTGCCTCAACGTGTGCCCCGTGTACGAGCGCACGGGCGGCCACGCGTACGGCTCGGTGTACCCGGGGCCGATCGGCGCGATCCTCACGCCCCAGCTGCTCGGCGTGGGCTCGCCGGGCTCGCCGGACTCCCCGGGCACGGCGCCGGACCCGCACGACCCGGCCGCGACGCTGCCGTTCGCGAGCACGCTGTGCGGTGCGTGCTACGACGCGTGTCCGGTGAGGATCGACATCCCGACCGCACTCGTCCACCTGCGCGAACGCGCGCTCCACCCGGTCGACGGGGACGGGCGCGCGGTCGGTCGTCCGACGGCCACCGGCCTGGCGATGCGCGTCGCTGCGCTGGTGCTGTCCTCGGGCCGGCGGCTCGGTGCGGTGTCGTCGCTCGTCGGGCTCGCGGGGCGGGTGCTGCGCGGGCGGCGCCTGCGTCACCTGCCGTTCCCGGGCTCGCGCTGGACGCTCGGCCGCGACGCCCCGCCGCTGCCGACGACGACGTTCCGTGCGTGGGCCCGCCGTCGGGGGGAGCGGTCGTGAGCGCCCGCGGCACGACCGCACGCGACGCGGTGCTCGGGGCGGTCCGCGCGGCGCTCGCGGACGCCGAGCCGGCGCCGACGGTGCCGCGTGCCTACCGCCGCGCGGGCGAACGCCCCTCCGGCGACGTCGACGGGCTGCTCGACCTCCTCGTCGACCGCCTCGAGGACTACCGCGGGACCGTCGTGCGCTGCGCGCCCGGCGACGTGCGGGTCGCGGTGGCCGCGCAGCTCGAGGGTGCCGGCTCGGTCGTGACGCCGACCGGGCTGCCGGGGGAGTGGTCGTCCGCCCCCGGCGACGTGGGCGTCGAGGTGCGCGTCGACGACGACGCCGCCCCGCTCTCGCACGCCGAGCTCGACTCGACCGGGGCGGTGCTCACCGCGTGCCGCGTCGCGGTCGCCGAGACGGGCACCATCGTCCTGGACGGCGGGCCGGACCAGGGCCGCCGCGCCATCACGCTGCTGCCCGACCGGCACGTGTGCGTGGTGCGCGCGGACCAGGTCGTCGCGGGCGTCCCCGAGGCGGTGGCGGTGCTCGCCGAGCACCCCGGGCGGCCGCTGACGTGGGTCTCGGGTCCGAGCGCGACGAGCGACATCGAGCTCGTGCGCGTCGAGGGCGTGCACGGTCCCCGGGACCTGCGCGTCGTCGTCGTCGGGGCGGGCTGAGGACCGCCCCCGGGACCTTCGGCTCGCGCGGAGGCCGCGCCCGCGGAGCAGCGTGGGACAGGGAGCCTGCGTGACCGACGGCCACCTCCCCGCAGTCAGGAAGCCCAGGGTGAGTCCGATGAGCACCTCGCCGTACCCCGACGACACCGCGCTGCGCGCCCGCGCGGAGAAGCGCCTGCGCGACCGACGCGACCTCGGCACGCACGCCGTCGCCTACCTGCTCGTCAACGGGGCGCTCGTGGTGATCTGGGTGATGACCGGCGCGCCGTTCTTCTGGCCGGTCTTCCCCATCCTCGGCTGGGGCATCGGGCTCGCGTTCCACGCGTGGGACGTGCTCGCGCCCGGACCGTCCGAGGACCGCGTGCAGCGCGAGATGGAGCGCCTGCGTCGTCGCTGAGTCCCGGCCGGCTCAGGGACCCGGCTCGGGTGGTCGGCAGCGGCGCGCGGGCGCCCAGGTGACGCGCGTCGCGCTCAGACGCACCGCAGGTGCACGAGCGCGACCCGCTCGGGGTGCTGCGCAGGCGCCTGCACGCCGACCTCGGCCAGCACGCGCCCCGTCAGCGTCACGCCGCCCGCCTCCCACCACGGCGCGGTGCGCTGGTGCGGCCCGTGCCGCACGACGTCGCCCGCGAGCGGGGTCACCCGGTAGGTCGCCTCGGGGTCCAGTCCCGGAAGGCGCACGCGCCCCGGCGGCGACCACACCGACGTCGTGACGGACGCGAGCGAGAACAGCGCCTCGGACCCGTCGTGCGCGACGACGCCGCGGACGAGCAGCGCGGGGTCGGCGTGGTCGCCGTGCACCACCCGGCCGCCGTGCAGGAGGGCGCGGTGCTCCTTGTGGGTGCGGATCCACGCCGCGAGCTCGGCGCGCTCCTCGGCCGACGCCGTGCGGAGGTCCCACTCGACGCCGAGGTGTCCGAAGAGCGCGGTCGCGGCGCGGAACGGCAGGGTGAGCCGGCGGCCCGTCGAGTGCGACACGGGCGAGCCGATGTGCGAGCCGACCATCTCCGGGGGCAGGAGCAGACCCGTCCACAGGTCGATCTGCTGACGCTCGACGGCGTCGATGCAGTCGCTCGCCCACACGCGGTCGGTCCGCTCGAGCACGCCGAGGTCGACGCGCGCGCCGCCCGACGAGCACGACTCGATCTCGAGCGCCGGGTGGCGCCGCCGGAGCTCGTCCATGAGCCGGTAGACCGCGAGCGTCTGGCGGTGGACGCCCGCGCGTCCCGTCGCGGGGCTGCCCGGCTCGACGAGGTCGCGGTTGTGGTCCCACTTGACGTAGTCGACCGCGTACTCGCCGACGATCGCGTCGAGCCGCTCGAGGACGTACGCGTACGCGTCGGGGTTCCCGAGGTCGAGCACCTGCTGGCTGCGGGCGGCCCTCGGCAGGCGGCCGCCCACGGACAGCACCCAGTCGGGGTGCGCGCGCGCGAGGTCCGAGTCGGGGTTGACCATCTCGGGTTCGAACCAGAGCCCGAACTGCATCCCGAGGCCCCGCACGTGGTCGACGAGCGGACCGAGGCCGTCGGGCCACACGTCCTCGTCGACGTACCAGTCGCCGAGCCCCGCGGTGTCGTCGCGCCGCCCGCGGAACCAGCCGTCGTCGAGCACGAAGCGCTCGACCCCCACCTCGGCCGCGGCGTCCGCGAGGTCCGTCAGCACGTCGAGCCGGTGGTCGAAGTACACCGCCTCCCACGTGTTGAGGACCACGGGCCGGGCCGTGCGCGGGTGCGTCGGCCGTGCCCGGAGGTGGTCGTGGAAGCGTGCCGACAGCTCGTCGAGGCCGACGCCGTGGCTCGCGTAGAGCCAGGGGCTCGTGTACGCGTCGCCCGGTCCGAGCGCGACCTCGCCCGGCAGCAGCAGCTCACCGCCGCCCAGGAGCGCCTCGCCGGTGTTGATGCGCTCCGCGTACGTGCGGTGGTTGCCGCTCCACGCGACGTGCACGCCCCAGACCCTGCCCGCGCGGAAGGAGAAGCCCGGCGTCCCGGCGACCACGAGCAGCGTCGCGTCGGCGCCGGTGCGGCCGCGGCGGCTGTCGCGCAGGTGGGTGCCGAGCGTGAAGTCGTGCCGCTGCGGCGAGCGCTCGCGCAGGTGGCGGCCCGTGAAGTCGAGGAGCTCGGTCGCGTGGGCGGGCACGGGCAGCGCGGTCAGGAGGCCGTCGAGCGTGTACGTCCCGGGCGCCGTGCTCGTGACGGTCGCGCGCGTGCGGACGAGCCCGCTCGCGTTGAGCTCGATCTCGAGCGTGAGTGCGAGGCCGGCGTCGTCGTCGGCGGCCTCGGCCACCACGCGGTGCGCCACGGGGTGCTCGCCCGGCCCGACGCGGACCTCGCGGACCGCGAGCGCGGGGGAGAAGTCGCGCCCGTCCCGGTGGCCCGAGAGGCCGGGGGTGCCGAGCCAGCCGGCCCACTGCTCGGGGACGACGGCGACCGGGACCGCCTCGTCGAGCTGGCTCGAGACGACCTGGGGCTCGGACGCGAGCCGCAGGGCGACGAGCCCCGCGTCGTCGAGGTCGCCCAGGTCGGAGCCCCAGTGCAGGACGCGCGGCAGGTACGGCGCTGCGATGTCGAGGACCAACGAGGTCCCGCCCGCCCGGAGGTGGAGCGGCGGCGGGGACGACGGCTCGGCGGCCGCTGGCGGGTCCTGGCTGGTCGGCACGCTGGTCGGCACGCTGGTCGGCACGCTGGGCGGCACGGTGCTCCTCGGGGTGGCGGGTCGATAAATGCTGTGGCGAAAGTAATGTGGTGTCAAGGCGCCGGACGCGGTCAGGTGCCGCCGCTCGTCGGTCCACGGCGCGGCACGACGCACGAGGAGGAACCGATGACGGCGTGGCGCCCGCTGACGGGTTCGGCCCGGGCGGTCGCGCTCGAGGTGCTCCTGCACGGCCCGCTCTCGCGCGTCGAGCTCGCGCGGCGCCTCGACCTGTCGCAGGGCAGCCTGTCGCGGCTCGCGCGGCCGCTCCTCGACGCCGGCCTGCTCGTCGAGGCCGGCGCGAGCCGCGAGCCGGGTGGCGGGCTGCGCGACGGGGTGCGCGGCGGTGCCGGGCGCCCGCAGCGCCCGCTCGACGTCGTGGCCCGTGCGCACCACGTCGTCGGCGTCTCGCTCACCGCGCACGAGGCGCGCGGTGTGCTCACGGACCTGCGCGCCGACGTGCTCGCCGACGTCTCGCGTCCGCTGCCCGGGCACGAGCCCGGGCGCGTCGTCGACGTCCTCGCCGAGGTGGTCGAGGCGCTCACCGCGGCGGCGCCGGCCCCGCTCACGGCGGTCGGCGTCGCGCTCGGCGGGCACACGGCCGACCACCGGACCGTCCGGACGGCCCCCTTCCTGGGCTGGCAGGACGTCCCGCTCGCGGAGCTCGTGCGTGGCGCCGTGGGCGTCGAGGTCGTCGTCGAGAACGACCTCGTCGCGTTCACCGAGGCCGAGAGCTGGTTCGGTGCCGGGACGGGGCTCGACCGGTTCGCGGTCGTCACCGTGGGGGCCGGGATCGGCTTCGGCCTGGTCGTGCGGGGCGAGCAGGTCGTCGGCGCGGACTCGGGCCTGGGCCTCGTGGGACACGTCCCGCTCGACCCCACGGGACCGGTCTGCCGCAGCGGTCACCGCGGCTGCGCGAGCGCGCTGCTGACCACGGACGCCGTCGCGGACGCGGTGTCGGCGGCCGTCGGACGCCGCGTCGACCACGCCGAGGCGCTGCGCCTCGCGGCCGACGGCGAGCCCGGCGCCCGGCGCGTCGTCGACCGTGCCGGCCGCGCGCTCGGCCGGCTGGTCGCGCTCGCGGCGAACTTCACGATGCCGCGGGCCGTCGTGCTCGGTGGCGAGGGCGTCGGGCTCGTCGACGTGGCCCGGACCGCGGTCGACGAGGCTCTCGGCGCCGACCGTGACCCCGCGGCGTCAGCCCTGCCGCTGGAGGTGCGCGGGGGCGACTTCGGCGAGTGGGCGCGCGGCGCGGCGGTCGTCGCGATCCAGCGCGCGGTCGTCGGCACCGGCTGAGGCGGGTGCGGCGCGTGCCGGGTGAAACCCCGGGGCCGCACGGGTGACGTGACGCCCGCACCCCTCTCATCGGCGCGCGCGGAGCCCGATCCTCGGATGAGACACCGACTCCCGTGGAGGCCCCGTGCCCGCCGTGCCGGTCGTGCCCGTCGCCGTGGCGACCGCGGTCGCGGCCGCCGTGTGCCTGGCCGGGCTCGTCGTCGTCCTCGTGCGGCTCCCGCCGACGCCCCGCCGGGCGCCGGTGACGACGCTCCTCGGCTCGGTCGCGGCGTGGGACCTTCTCCAGGCTGCCCCGGTGCTGCTGGACGCGTCCGAGCCGGCCTGGCTCGGACCGGCTCGCGCGGCCGCCATGACGGGGCTCGCCGTGGCGCTGTGGCCGGTCGGCCGGACGCTGGGCGACGTCACCTGGGCGGTGCGCCGCGGGCGCTTCTGCGCGCTGTGGCTCACGGCGTCCGGTGCTGCAGCGCTGGTCGCCGTCGTCGGCGGGGACGCGTGGTCCGGAGCCCTGCGGACGGCGCCCGGCCCGTCCCTCACCGTCACGGACGGCGTCTCGTGGGACCGGCTCGGCCTGACCGTCGTGCTCGGGGCCGCGTGGTTCGCCCTGGCGCAGGCGCGGCGCTACGCGGTCCGCCGTCGGCACGGGCCCGGCAGGCCCCTGGGCAGCGTCCTCGCCGGCGCCGCGCTCGCCTTCGTGACGGCCGCGGCCACGGTCGCCGAACCCGACGCGCTCGGCGGGACCGACGGTGCGCCGCTGGGCGCCTCGGTCGCCGCGCTCCTCGCCGCCGACGCGCTCGTCCGCAGCGGACTCGTCGCCGTCCTCCCACCACGCCCCGCGGACGCCCTCGACCTTCTGCCACCCGCGTTCCTCGTGACCGACCCCGCGGGGCGCGTCCTCATCGCCAACGCCGCGACCGCGGCCCTCACGCACGACGGCGCGCGCCCCGTGGTGGGCGAGCACGCCGCCGACCGGCTCCCCGCACCGGTGGTCGCCGCTCTCGAGGACGACGACAGCCGTCGGCTCGTCACCGTCCGGGACCGCTACCTGCTGCTCCACCGGACGACCCTTCGGGACCGCCTGGGCGACGCGGCGGGTGCGGTCCTCGTCGCGCACGACGTCGACGACCTCGTCGGCCGGCTCAACGCCGCCGAGCGGGCGCGGCTCGACGCCGAGGCCGAGCGCGGTCGCCTCGAGGCGCAGAACGTCGCGCTGCTGCTCGAGCTGTCGTCGACCGAGGCGGCCCGCGAGCGCCTCGCCGAGGACTCCGTCCGCGACCCGCTGACGGGCGTGCACAACCGGCGTCGGCTCGGCGCGGCGATCGACGGCGCGCTCGCGGACGCGCGCCGCGACGGTCGGCACCTCGCGGTCCTCGTCGTCGACGTCGACCACTTCAAGCGGGTCAACGACGAGCACGGGCACGCCGTCGGCGACCGGGTCCTGCAGGCGCTCGCGGCGCACCTCGTGGCCTCGGGGCGCGCGGTCGACAGCGTCATCCGGTTCGGCGGTGAGGAGTTCGTCGTCGTCTGCCCGGGCACTGCCCTGCTCGAGGCGGTCCAGCGCGCGGAGGAGGTCCGGTGTGGCGTGGCGGGGCTGCGCGTGCCCCTCCGGCAGGCGACCGACCACCCGGAGCACCTCGGCATCACGGTGTCGGTCGGGGTCGCGGCGTACCCCGAGCACGGCGGCACGGCGGCCGAGCTGCTCGTGGCGGCCGACCAGGCGCTCTACGCGGCCAAGGAGGCCGGGCGCGACTGCGTCGTCTCGGCGTGAAGCGGGCAGGCGGGTGCCCAGCGGCGCGAGACGCGCGAGACGTGCGAGACGGGCGAGACGGGCACGGGGCCCTGCGCGGGATCTGCACCACCCTGCGGGAGATCTGCGCCGACCGGCTGACACGTCCCGGCCGCGCGGGCCGGGCTGGTCCTACCCTGTGCGCGTGAGCGAGCCCCTGCACCCGTCCGTCACGGCCGCGGTCGCCGCCGCGCGCGACCCGCGCACGTCCGCCGAGCACTGGGCGGCGATCGAGGCGCGCGTCGCGCGCGAGTGGCCGCGCCTCGAGCGGCTGTTCCTCGAGGTCTACGGCGAGGGCGAGCGCACCCGCTCCGAGCTCGCGGCGCTCGCGCACCAGCTCGTCGTCAGCGCCCAGGAGCGCCCCGCGGACCTGCGCGCGGTCGACGTTGCGCGCGAGGCGGACCCGGCCTGGTTCACGTCGCACCGCATGCTCGGCGGCGTCTGCTACGTCGACCGGTACGCGGGCGACCTGGAGGGCCTGCGGCGGCACATCCCGTACCTCCGCGAGCTGGGGCTGACGTACCTGCACCTCATGCCGCTGTTCGAGGCCCCCGCCGAGAACTCCGACGGCGGCTACGCGGTGTCGAGCTACCGCCGCGTGAACCCCGCCCTCGGGACCATGGAGCAGCTCACCGCGCTCGCCGCGGAGCTGCGCGAGAACGGCATCTCGCTCGTCCTCGACTTCATCTTCAACCACACGTCCGACGAGCACGAGTGGGCCCGCCGCGCGCTCGCGGGCGAGCGCGAGTACGAGGACTACTACTGGGTCTTCCCCGACCGGGAGATGCCCGACGCCTACGAGCGCACGGTCCGCGAGATCTTCCCGGACGACCACCCCGGCAGCTTCGTGCCGATGCCCGACAGCCCCGACGGGTCGCGCACCGGCCGGTGGATCTGGGCGACGTTCCACTCGTTCCAGTGGGACCTCAACTACGCCAACCCGGCCGTCTTCCGCGCGATGGCGGGCGAGATGCTCTTCCTCGCCAACAAGGGCGTCGACGTCCTCCGCATGGACGCCGTCGCGTTCATCTGGAAGCAGCTGGGCACGGCGTGCGAGTCGCTCCCGCAGGCGCACCTGCTCATCCAGGCGTTCAACGCGGCGCTGCGCATCGCGGCTCCCGGCGTGCTGTTCAAGTCCGAGGCGATCGTCCACCCTGACGAGGTCGTCCAGTACATCTCGCCCGACGAGTGCCAGATCTCGTACAACCCGCTGCAGATGGCACTCATCTGGAGCTCGCTCGCGACGCGCGAGGCGAACCTCCTGCAGCAGGCGCTCGAGCGGCGGCACGCGCTGCCCCCGGGCACCGCGTGGGTGAACTACGTGCGCAGCCACGACGACATCGGCTGGACGTTCGCCGACGAGGACGCGGCCGAGCTGGGGATCGACGGGTTCCAGCACCGCCGGTTCCTCAACGCGTTCTACGTCGACCGGTTCCCGGGCTCGTTCGCGCGGGGGGTGCCGTTCCAGGACAACCCGCGGACGGGCGACTGCCGGATCTCGGGCACGACGGCGTCGCTGGCCGGGCTCGAGGCCCGCGACCCGGGCGCCGTCGACCGGATCCTCCTCGCGCACTCGATCGTGCTCTCGACCGGCGGCATCCCGCTGCTGTACCTCGGTGACGAGGTCGGTCAGCTCAACGACTACTCGTACCGCGACCAGCCCGGTCTCGCGGAGGACAGCCGCTGGGTCAACCGCCCCTGGTACCCGGCGCAGGCCTACGCGAACCGCCTCGTCCCGAGCACGGCCGCGGGACGCGTGTTCCGCGGGCTGCGGCACCTGCTCGAGGTGCGGCGCCGGACGCCCGAGCTGGCCGGCGGGACGCTCGTGCCGTTCGACGCGCACAACCGGCACGTCGTCGGCTACCAGCGTCCCGGTGAGCTCGACGGCGTGCCCACGACGGTCCTGTGCCTCGCGAGCTTCGCGGACGAGCCACAGGCCGTCGAGCCGCTGACGCTCTCCGGGATGCCGGCGGAGGCCGAGGACCTGCTGACCGGCGCCACGGTCGACCTCCGCGCGGGTCTCGTGCTGCGGCCTCACGGCTTCGTGTGGCTGCGCGTGAGGCACGCGGCGTAGCGGGGGAGCGGGTCCGTGGCGGCCCGTGGGCGAGGAGCGGAGCCGCCGCGACACCGGACGGCAGCGCGGGCGCCACGGAACGGCTCGTCGGTGCGGCGTCACACGATCGCATCCTCCCGGCCACCCGCCGGCCACATCCGCGAGGTGCACTGGTCGGGCACGTCCCGCACGAACCCGTGCCCCGACCAGGAGGTCGCACCATGACCATCGCACCCGACCCGATCGTCTCGGGCGTCGCCTACGCCGTGCGCGAGGTCGGCGGGCGCCGGCCGGCCGATCTCGAGGACTTCACGGGGCACGTCTCGATGACGGTCGAGGGCAGCACGGGCAGGCACGTCGTCCGCGGTCAGGGCTTCGCGACGGCGGACGCGGCCCGCGTCCACGAGAAGTCCGACGACGGCGTGGGCAAGGACACCCGCACGTGGACGGTCCGCGCGCAGCGCGACGGCTCGTTCGCGGCCGCGACCGACTGAGCGGCGGCCGCGGCGCCTCGGCGTCGTGCGGCGCGGCGTCGTGCGGCGTCGGTGCGTGAGGACGTCAGTGCACGAGGTGGGCCGCCCGGCCCCCGCGCTTGACCTCGTACATCGCCGCGTCGGACGCGGCGAGGAGCACGCTCGCGGTGCTGTGCTCGGCGGAGAGCGTCACGCCGACGCTTGCGCCGACCGCGACGGGGATGCCGTCGACGTCCCACGGCCCGGCGAGCGCGTCGCGCACCCGCTCCCTGATGCGCTCGGCGTCCTCGACGGTCTCGACGCCGGGCGAGCACACGACGAACTCGTCGCCGCCGAGCCGGGCGACCGTGTCGCCGACGCGGGCGGCCGAGCGCAGGCGTCGTGCCGTCTCCACGAGGACGGCGTCACCGGCGGCGTGCCCGAGGGCGTCGTTGACCTGCTTGAACCCGTCGAGGTCGACGAGGACGACGGCCGTGGAGCTCGTCGCGAGCGCGTCCTCGACGGCCCGGGTGAGCAGCGCCCGGTTGGCGAGGTCGGTCAACGGGTCGTGCGTCGCGAGGTGCGCGAGCCGCGCCTGGGCCTCGACCCGGTCCGTCACGTCCATGAGCTGGAGCGAGAGCGTCGACGCGCCGCACAGGCGCGCGGCGGGTGCGAGGTCGTCGCCGCCGTCCATCGGCGCCGCGGACACGAGCGCCCAGCGGTGGGCGCCGCCGCCCAGGTCGTACTCGAGCTCGCCCGACCAGCTCGGCGCACGGCCCGTGCCGACGGCCAGCAGCGACGCGAGCGCCTCCAGACGGTGGTGCGGGACGACGTGGTCGAGCAGCGACCGGCCGACGAGCTCCTCCGCGGGCCGGCCGAAGAACGCCGCCGCCGCCGGGTTCGCGCGCGCGACGTCGACCCTGCCGTCCCCGTGGACGGTCACGGTGAGGTGGGCGATGAGCGCGCTGTCGACGGTGCGGCGCAGGCGGGCCGCGGTGGTCGCGGCGGCCTCGAGGGCCGTGTGCTGCTCGGACCGCAGGAGGGCGAGACCCATCCCGACGAGGCTGAGGACGGAGAGGAAGCCCTGGGCGACGAGCGCCGCCGAGAGCCCGACCGAGAGCGAGAAGGGGCCGATCCCGGCGAGCATCAGCCCGACGGTGGCGCTCGAGGCGACGGCGAGGTGCCACGCCGTCCCGAGCACGCCGCGGCGCACCGCGAGGAGCACCGTGAGCGGGACGGCGCCGTAGGCGGCCACGCGCTCGTCGGCGAGCGCGAAGAGGCCGCCGAAGACCGCGACGGTCAGCAGCGAGTCGATCGCGCCGCGCCGCAGCACCTCGGGGGCCGAGCGCGTGGCACGGGCGTCCGACCACGCGACGGCGACGGCCAGGACGAGGAAGGTCCCCAGGCCTGTGCGGACCGCGACGAGCAGGACGGCGCCGCTCACGGCTGCCGACGTCGGCGGGCCGGCGAGAGCGGCGAGGACCAGGCCGACGAGCGCGCTGACGACGGAGCCGACCGACGACGCGACGACGAGGTGCACCCCGTGCGCGAGGGTCCTCAGCTGCGGGCGCGCCCCGGACAGACCGCGCCACACGGCGACGGTGGCCCCGGCGCCGGCCGTCGTGCCCGCGGTGAGGACCGCACCGAGCTCGGCGTACGCACCGGTCATCGGCGCGAGGACGGCGCCGAGCGCGACCTGGAGCCCGGCGAAGACGAGGGCCTGACGCGTGGTCGTGGCGCGGGCGAGCCACAGGGCGGCGACTCCTGCCGCGGGCAGCACGAGGGAGATCTCCGCGGCGCCGCCGCGCGACAGACGGCCCACGACGACGGCGACGACGAAGGCCGTCCCGTAGCGGACGGCCACGTGCAGCGGCGTCAGCCCGCGCGTGTCCCTGGTCATGCCTGATCGATCGGCGGCCGGGGCCCGACCATGAACGTTCGAGCCCCACGTCACAGCCATGACGTGGGTCGGACGTCGCCCCGCCCGCTCACCCGCTCCGCCCGCCCGCCCCGCCCACCTGCCCGCCGGGACGCCGTCCGGGTGGCTCCGCCCGCGGCAGCCGGGGCAGACCGCCCCAGGTCGGGTGTGCGCTCGGGGCGGACGTGGTCCGGGTGGGTCCGCCCGCGTCGGGTGCGGGCAGACCTCCCCGGGCGCAGCGCCCGCCCGTAGCCCGCTACCCCAGAGCGTCGAGCGCCGAGCGGGCGGCCGTCAGGGCACGGACGGCCGCCGCACGCTCCTTGTCTGCGGCACGCGCCTCGGCGCGGAGCCCACGATGCTCGTCGGTGAGCCGCGCGAGCTCGTCCCGTGCTGCGGCGAGCTCCTGCTCGAGCTGCTCGACGCGCGCCTCGGCCTCGGCGCGGTGTGCGACGACGTCGTCGAGCCGAGACGCGGCGTCACCCGCGGCGGCGTCGGCACGCTCGGAGGCCGCTGCCGCCTCCCGCACCGCGTTCTCGGCGGCGCGCCGCTCCCGCTCCCGCTGCTCGCGCTCCCGCTGCTCGCGCTCGGCGCGCTCCCGCTCCCGCCGCTCGTGCTCCTCCCGTTCCTGCTCAGCACGCTCCTGCTCGGCACGGTCCTTCTCCGCACGGTCCGCCGATCCGCGCTCGGCGTGGGCGGTCCGCGCGCGGTCGACCCGTTCCCCCGACGACTGCTCAGCGCCGCCGCGCGTCGCACCGTCCCGAGGCGCCACACCGTCCCGAGGCGCCTCACCGTCCGCCGCTCCCGCACCGCCCCCGCCTCCCGCACCATCCCCGGCCCCGCCGACGCCCTCGGGCACCGCGACGGCGCCGTCGACGTCGACGGGCGCGAAGCCGATGCTCTCGAGGTGCGTCGTCAGCAACCCGCTCCGGACGGCGTCGGCCGCGCGCGGGTCGGCCATCGCGGCCCGCAGCGTCGCCTCGACCTGCTGGGTGACGGTGTCGCTGAGCCGCTGGCCGGCGTCGACCGCGGCGGCCCGCACCTGCCGGCGGAACCCCGCGAGGACCTGGTGCTGCTGCTTGCCGAGCGCGCGCAGCTCGTGGCCGGCGAGCGTCGCCTGGGCCTCGCGCAGCGCGGCGCCGAGCTCGAGGAGCCGCTCGACCTCGTCGGGGTGGGTGCGGACCAGCAGGTTCACCGCCCACGCCGCCGTGGTCGGTCGGCGCAGCCCGGCGACGAGGGCGGCGAGCTCCCGGTCGCCCTCGGAGCGGACCTCCTTGGCGATGCGGTCCCGTGCGGCGGTGAAGTCACCGGCAGGCAGCGCGTACAGCTCGCGAGCGACGCCGACGAGCCGCTCCTGCGTCGACCCGGCGCCGTCAGCGCCGCCCGCGGTGGCGTCGTCGTCGGCGGCAGCGTCCCGCACCGCCACCGCACCCGCGTCCGCGTCGTCGTCCGCCGCCGCGCCGTCGTCGTCGCCGGCACGGTGCCGCACCGCCTCCGCGCCCCGCCTCGCGCGCCCTCCGGACCCGACCACCGCGACCTCCTCAGCGCGCCGGGGGGATGGGGACGTTGAGGCGGAGCAGCTCGTCGGGGTCGTACTCGGCCTTGACCTGGCGCAACCGCTCCAGGGTCGCACCGGGGAAGATGCGCGGCAGGGCGTCGGCCCAGTCGTCGGACTCGAAGCTGAGGTAGGAGCCGTTCGCGGCGAGGCGGTCCCAGACGGCGTCGGCGGCCGTGCGTCGCCCGCGGGGCTGGACCGCCGAGACGCAGAACTGCTGGTGGCGGTGCGCGTACGCGGTCGCGTCGGCCGGGACGTCGTTGACGGCGCCGCCGACGGACCGGACCTGCACCATGCGCTGGTCGGGGTCGCGGACGATGCTCGCGACGGCCTCGGCCGTCGTCGCGTCGAGGTGGTCGAGGAACGCCGATCGCGAGCGCATCGCGGCCTGCCCCGCGTGCCGCCCGTGGTGCGCAGCGACGACGGCGGCGTACGGCACGAGCTGCGCGCGCTGCTGGAGCACGGGCGCGACGGCGAGGAACGGCTCGATCGCCCGGACCGCGGCCTCGACGTCGTCGCCCGCCCACACGTGGAGGGTCTGGGCGACCGGCGGGCCGTCGTCGCCGTCACGGAAGATCGTGAGGAACGGCGTGAGCTGGCGCGGGCTCGCCTCGACGAGCGCACCCCAGTCGCGCAGGAACGCCGCGGTGGCGGACACGTCCTGCACCGTGACGGCGAGCACGACGTCGCCGAGCTCAGCCGCCTCGACGTCGACCGACGTCACGACCGCCATGTTGCCCCCGGCACCGCGGAGCGCCCAGAACAGGTCCGGGTGGTTCTCGGCGTCCACGCGCACGACCTGCCCGTCCGTGAGCACCGCCTCGGCCCCGACGACGTGGTCGACGGTCAGCCCGTAGGAGCGCGCGAGGAGGCCGATGCCACCCGCGGTGACGAGCCCGCCGACGCCGACGTCGCCGTAGTCGCCCGAGCTGATCGCGAGCCCGTGCGGCCTGAGCGCCTCGGCGACGTCGCCCCAGCGTGCGCCCGCGCCGATCCGGACCAGGCGCCGCGCACGGTCGAGCACCTCGACGCCGTCGAGGGCACCGAGGTCGACGACGACGCCGCCGTCATTGGTCGACCGGCCGCTGATGCCGTGGCCGCCGCTGCGGATCGACAGCGGCACGTCCTGCGAGCGCGCGTAGGCGAGCGCGTCGGCCACCTGGCCCGCGTCGGTCGGGCGCAGGACGATCGCGGGGGAGCCCTGCCACACGTAGGTCGAGCGGACGCGCGCGTACTCGCGGTCGCCGGGCTCGACGGCGCGGGCGGCGAGGGACGCGGGCACCGCGTCGTAGTCGAGGCCGGGCGTGCGCAGCTCGAGCGCTCGCGGCGCCCGTCCTCGCGGGGTGCGTCCCGCGTCGTGGGCGGGGCCGCGTTCGGCGGCGACCGCCTCGCGCAGCGCCGGGGCGACCTCCTCCGCGAAGACGCGGAGCGTCGTCGGGTCGTCCGAGCCGAGCACGAACGCGCTCACGCCGTCCTCGACGGCGAGCGGGAGGAGCTCCTCGACCCAGTCGGCAGGGTTGCCCTTGAGGCCTGCCCCGGTTGACGGGCCGCTTCCGGGCCGCAGGTCCCCGCCCATGACGTTGAGCATGCGTCGGACGTCGTCGGGCCGGCGTCCGGCCTCGTGCGCGGCGTCGTCGATCACGCGGTTGGCGGCGGCGACCTCGTGCGGCTGGATGTAGCCGAGGCTCGGCAGCCAGCCGTCGGCCGCCCGGCCCACGAGCCGCAGCATCCTCGGCTTGTACGCGCCGACCCACACGGGGACGTCGTGCGCAGGGGCCGGGCCGCGCTTGGCGCCGCGCACGCGGTGGTGCGTCCCGTCGACGCGCAGGGAGCCGTGGGCGTCGACGTCCCAGATCCCGCGGATGATCGTGAGCGCCTCCTCGAGCGCGGTGACGCCCTGCCCCGGGGTCAGCCGCTGGCCGCCCATCGCCTCGACGGCCTCCCAGAACGCCCCAGCGCCGATGCCGAGCGCGACCCGGCCGCCGGACAGCAGGTCCAGGCTCGCGACCGACCGTGCGAGGACTGCGGGCTGACGCAGCGGCAGGTTGAGCACGTTGCCCGCGACGTGGATGCGCTCGGTGCTCGCGGCCACCCAGCTCAGCAGGGTCCACGTGTCGAGGAACGCCGGCTGGTACGGGTGGTCCTGGAACGTCACGACGTCCAGCCCGACCTCCTCGCTCAGGCGGGCGAGGCCGACGACGGCGCCGGGGTCGGCGCTGCGCGGGGTGAGGAACGAGCCGAAGATCAGGTCGTGTCCGAGATCGGGCATGGGGCGGGCCTCCGGGGGTCGACTGATCGGGTCAACCGCGCCGGAGGCCCGGGGCTTCCCGTGCTCGGTGCGGGGGCGGGTGTCCGCACCGGGCGAGGGGTCGGCCGTGCGGTGCCGAGCGTTCCGCGGGAGCCCCGCCGGGGGTCGGCGGGGACGTGGTGCCGCCGCGGCGTTCGCCCGGGAGCGTCGCCTGCCTGCGGCTCAGGCGATCGTCGTGAGGAGCTCGCGGCACGCCTCCTCGCACCGGCGGCACGCCTCGGCGCAGACCCGGCAGTGCTCGTGCATGCCGGCGTGCTGCTCGCACTCGTCGCCGCACGTCTTGCACGCCGTCACGCACGCCTGGAGCTGGGCGCGGACGAGCGCGAGGTCGGGGCTGGTGGCGCGCGAGAGGACGCGGGCGGTGGCGTCGCACACGTCGGCGCAGTCGAGGTCGGTGCGGATGCACCGCCGGAGGTCGGCGACCATGTCCTCGGCGAGGCATGCGTCGGCGCACGCCGTGCAGGTCTGCGCGCACTCGACCGCGGCGTCGATCGCGCGGGCGAGCATGTCCGTGTCGAACGGTGCGCCGTCGGGGTGGGACTCGAGCATCGCTGTGGTCTGCATCGTGCGCTCCTTCGCTCGTCGGGTCGCCGGGCGGGGTCGCCCGGACCTCTCGACCGTAGGCACGGGGCGTCCCGGCCGCAGCGCGAGCGGCCGGCCGGTGACTCGCGGGGACGCTGCCCCGTCGCTGCTGCGGCGGCGGGGTGTCGCCTGGGTGTCTGGGACCTAGGGCTCCTGGACCTAGGGCCCGAGAAACGGTGTGTGCCGTGTCTAAGACTGGGGGCACGGGCCGCGGATGGCCCGCCGGGAC
>NZ_BMEB01000010.1 GCF_014636275.1 Cellulomonas carbonis | reverse complement strand
GTCGTCGAAGCCGCCGCCAGCACCCTCGTCATCGGGACCACCTAGACACCGCCATCGATCAGCGCCAGCAGCCCGCCACATACCGGCGAAAGCCACACCGACGTCGCACACGGGGCCGCCCTGACCGAAACCCGTGGCCGAAACGGCCATGACCAAAACGCTCGGTCGACCGTTTTCGGGCAGTGAGGTAGGATGGGAACCCGACGGGGGAGGTGATCCCGTGGCTGACGTCACGGTGAAGACGGACGCGGCGCGCGCGGAGCGGCGCCGTCGTGTGCGGGAGGCGATCCACTCGGGGGAGATGGAGGGCGCGTTCGTGACCGTCGAGGGTCGCGCTGACGCCGAGGAGTACGTCGCCGGCCGCATCGACAGTGACGAGCTGGTCGCACGGGCGCGGGCCCGCTACGGCCTTGCCTGACTTCGTCGACCCTTACACCGATCCGGAGACCGGCCTGCTGGCCAACCTTGTCGGTGCCCGAACGAAGGTCGACCTCGACGACGCCGAGGCCGACCTTTCGTTTGCTCGGCTGGTGCAGCTGATGCACCGTCCGCCACGCATCGACGACGACGTCCTGGGTGGCCTGCGCATGATCCACCGGCGCCTGTTCCAGGACGTGTATGCGTGGGCGGGGCAGGTGCGCACGGTGGACATCCGCAAGAACGTGGAGGGCGCTGAGTTCTTCCTGCCGGTGTCGGTGATCGAGCGGGCTGCTGGGTTCGCGGCCGATGAGCTACGGCGGGATCGGATGCTGCAGGGGATGGCTCGGGACCGGTTCATCGAGCGTCTGGCTCACCACTACGACCAGGTTAACTACCTGCACCCGTTCCGCGAGGGCAACGGCCGGACGCAGCGCGTGTTCTGGAACCTCGTCGCGGAGCAGGCAGGCTGGCGTCTGGACTGGCGTGGTGTCCAGGGCCGGGTCAACGACGCGGCGTGCCGAGCGGCCAGTGAGCGTCGCGACTTCGGTCCGCTGCACGTCATGTTCGACCGGGTTGTCTCCGTTGCTGAGCCGGTGGCTGGCGATGACGCGTGGCGCGCGGTGCAGCTGGCGCGCCTGTCCTTCGCTCGTTCTGCCACCGAGGCGACTCGTCAGTCACCGGGCCCGGGGAGGGTGGCTGATGGCGGTGGTGCAGCGCCTCCACGACCAGGCCTTGATCGCGGGGGAGAGGGGCGAGGCCGGTGAGCAGCGTCGTCGGGTACGCGCGGGTGTCGACCCGTGAGCAGAACGCCGAGGTCCAGGAGGCAGCGCTGCGGGCCGCCGGCGCGGGTCGGGTGTTCGTGGACCGTGGTGAGTCCAGTCGGCGTCGTGACCGCCCGCAGTGGGTGGCGTGCATGGACTACCTGCGCGACGGCGACACGTTGCTGGTGTACCGGTTGGACCGGATCGCCGGGACTACGTCGACCGTCATCCAGGTCATCACCGACCTGGGGGAGCGGGGCGTGAACATCCGCTCCTTGAAGGAGCCGGAGATCGACACGACCAGCCCGATGGGCAAGGCGTTGTTCGGGATCGTGGCTGTTTTCGCCCAGCTGCGTGTGGACACGATCCGCCAGAACACGATCGATGGGTTGGCCCACGCACGAGCCCAGGGCCGCGTCGGTGGCCGCCCAACGGTGATGACCCCGGAGCGGGTCGACGCCGCGCTGCGGCTGCGCGCGGCCGGCACGCCCGTCATAGACATCGCCAGGGCCCTCGGCGTCGGGCGGTCGTCTGTCGCTCGAGCGCTGGCTCGCGTGGATCAGGCCGCAGAGTGAAGCCGTCGATCCGCTTCTACGTGGGTGGCGCGGCTGTCGTGGTGAACGGTGTCTTCGCGGGCGAGGTGTGGGGCTCTGGGTTCGGGGTCGCGTGTCTGGCCACGAGCACGGTGGTGGCTGTAGCCGCTGTCATCCCGTGGCGCTCGCCCTCGATGGTTCGAGCTCTCCGGTTGCTCTCGGGTGGCGTCGCCGCCGTCCTCGGCTCCCTGGTGTCGATCCTGCTCGCTGGTGCAGCGCAGGCAGGTGGGCTGGGTCCGGGCGACCAACGCTTGCTTGTTGCGCTGCCGGGGGCGGTCCTGGTCGCAGCCGGAGGGGCGTGGGTCGCCGACATCGCCCTCGCCGCGAAGGCAGACCAGGAAGCCGCCGACCGCCATGAAGAGTTGTTCGCGCGGCTAGCTCAGGTAGGTGCCAGTACGCCCGCGAGCGAGCACCCGGCTGCCGCGCAGTTGCGTGCTCGGGATGTCGTCCTCGCCGCTCTCGCCGTCCGCGTTGTCAGGAGGCGGCAGCGCCGGTAGCGACTGACGGCCGTGCACATGCGGCCGCCGGGTGATCTCGTCAGTTGCCGGCTGCTCGGCTGCGTTGCCGCCCAACCGGGCCGGTCGCGCAGCGGGACGGTTAGTGCTGCTCGCCGTCAGGCGAGTCCTCAGCGGGAGTCGGCGTACTGGGTGTGTCAGTCGTGTCACCAGCGCGGCGAGCCGCCGTCGCCCGGCGGCGCACTCGCGCCTTCTTCTCCGGCTCGGGGATGCCGAGGCGGCGCAGCTCGTCGGCGGTCCAGCCGTCCGTGATCGCCGCGTTGTAGAGCCGTACGTCTTCGCGTTCGGCCTGCCCGACCTGCTCGCGGAGATCGGCGAGTCGCTGGCGCGCCGCCACGACCGCTCGGACGGAGCTGATGCGCGCGTCGAGGAGTGCGCGTGCCTGTCGTTCTGCGTCTTCGACGCTGAGCCCCCTGGTAGCCATAGTGGCACCGTAGGCCGCGCTGCGCCGTCGGAGCAAGTTATAGGATCAGCACGGCTGATCGGTTGCCCGGCGAGTGGCCCACCGTCCAAACTGGACCGGGATCCGCACGTTGCGGGGTCGCTGCGCTGGGCCGAAGGAGGTGCGAAGACATGGCTGGCACGTCACCTGAGGGAATGGGTGCGGTGACAGTGCCGCGCGCACCGAGGCGACGTACCCGGGTCGAGGGCGGTCGCCGTCACCGGCATGAGGTCAAGGTGACGCCAGAGGAGGAGGGGCAGCTCCTCGCGAAGGCTCTGCGGTACGGGGTCAGCGTGCCGAAGCTGCTGATCGACTCCGCTCTTGCCGATGGTGCTGTGAGCGCCTCGGCGAACGCGTCGGTGCGCGAAGAGCTGCTCGTCGAGCTGTTCCGTGCGCACCGTCTGCTAGCTGGCATTGCGAACAACGTGAACCAGATCGCACGGGCTACGAACGCGACCGGGCAGGTGCAAGACGAGACGTCGGCGACGCTCGCGGCCGTGCGTCGGACGGCTGAACGAATCGATGCGCTGGTGGACGAGGTCGCGGAGGCGCGTCGGTGATCCCGCACATCGTTCGCGGTGACCGGATGGCCGGCCTGATGACGTACCTGGTGGGTGAAGGTCGGCACAACGAGCACACCGAGCCGCACCTGGTCGCCGGCGACGCGGCGATGATGGCGTGGCACGACGACGCCGAGCTGGGACGTGACTCGGCGCTGGCGATCGCGCGTCACCTGGACCGCCCGCGCGCCGGGTTCGGGGTGGAGGTGCAGGGCGGCCACGTCTGGCACTGCTCGTTGTCGCTGCGCGCTGAGGAAGGGCTGCGGACCGACGAGGAGTGGGGCGCGATTGCGCGCGACTTCGTCACCGCGATGGAGTTCGACGACCACGACGGGACCAAGGCGCCGTGTCGGTGGGTTGCGGTGCGGCACGGGGTCTCCCGCAATGGCAACGACCACATCCACATCGCGGTGAGTCTGGTCCGCGACGACGGCACGAAGGCGTCGGTGCACAACGACTTCCGCCGTGCGCAGATCGCCGCCCGCGCGTTGGAAGCCAAGTACGGGCTGGAGCAGCTGGAGTCCGCGACCGCCGAGCGCGGAACACGAGGGTTCAGCCCTGCCGAGCAGGCGCGGGTGGAGGACCGGGCGCGCCGCATCGCACAGCGCAAGTACGAGCAGGACCAGGCGCGCCGCGGACTGACCGCCGCGCCGACCTGGGACCGGTTGAGCCCGCAGGAGCGGCACGCCAGGATCACGGCCGAGGTGCGGCTGAACGTGCCGCGCAACGACCTGGCACGGCGGGTGCGCGGCGCCGCTACCGCGAGTGAGTCCGAGGCGGAGTTCGTGCGCCGGATGCGTCGCGAGGGTCTGCTGGTGCGGCCGCGCTACGCCGACGGTCGCACGGACGTCATCACCGGGTACTCCGTCGCTGCGCGACCTGAGGTCGGGCAGCGGCCGATCTGGTACGGCGGGGGACACCTGGGCCGGGACCTGACACTGCCCCGACTGCGCGACGGGTGGCCCGATACGCCCACCGGTGCCAGTGAGGCGGCGGGGGAGTGGGGCGCCGCCAAGCGCGGCCGGCGGGTGGTCGCGCCGGGGCGGGAGACGCGCGAGCCGAGCCCGGAGCAGTGGCAGCGTCAGAACGACGAGCTGCACGCCCTGGTCGAGCGTCTGCGGTCGGTCCCGGTGCAGGACCGGGACACCTGGGCGACCGTCGCCCGCCAGACCGCGGGAGCGCTGTCGGCGTGGTCCACCGCGACGGAGGAGACCCCTGGGGATCTTGCGGCCGCTGCCGAGGCGCTGTCCCGTTCGGCGCAGACGTACCGGCGCACCGTTCCCCCGGACAAGGCCGGCACGGTCGCGATTTCCGGGGCGGCGATGCTGCTGGCCAGCGCCACCCGGGGCGGGCAGGGGACCGTCCCGCAGGCGGCCATGATCCGTCAGCTGCTGCGCCTGACGCAGGCCGTGCACGACGCCGCCCAGGCGGCTCAGCAGGCCCGGCACGCGCGGCTCCTGGCCGAGGACACCCGGGCGCGCCTGACCCGCGTCCGTGACGCGCTGCCCGCACCTGATGCCCGTACCGCCGTGGCCGCGCCGGGCGCCGCCACCGCCGTGCTCGAGCGTCCCCAGCTGGACCCGGAGGCGCAGGCGGTGCTGGAGCGGTTGCGCGCCAGCCAGGCGCACGAGGCGGCCAGGGCGACGTCGCCGGTGCCGACCACCATCGAGCCGCAGCCGGTTCGCCAGAGGACGACGCCGGGCACCGAACGCGGCCCGGAACGCTAGGAGAAGGGGGACCACCATGGCTGAGGACAGCGACGGGATCGAGGAGGCGTTCGAGGGCCAGCTGCGCGTGCTGGTCACCGCCGCCGGCCAGATCGGTGAGCGGATCGCCCGGGCGCGGGAGGAGTCGCTGCGCCGGGCGCAGGCCCTCAGCGAGCAGCAGGCCCGGGAGCTGGCTTCACGGCTGGCCGCCGAGCGGAGCGCCGCGCGCCTGGAACTCGCCGAGGTGTACCGGGCGCAGTGGTGGGACCAGGCCACCCCGGACCAGATCAGCCACGCCCACCAGGTCGCCCGCGCGTGGTCCGGTGAGGACCCCGAAGCGGTCCGCGCTGAGCAGCGCATCCGCGACGAGGTCCGCACCCGCTTCGGCGTCGACGTCGACGATGCCCACGGGGTCCCGGCCGCCGTGCGGGCCGCCGTGGAACGCGCTGACCTCACGTGGCGCGGCGACGCGCCGTCGCCAGCGCACGCCGGAACCGCGGACGAGCTGCGTCAGGCGCGTGAGTGGTTCGCTCAGCACGACCCGCAGTGGCTCGAGCAGTGGGAGTCCCAGTACCGCGGTGCGGACACCCTCTCCGGGATGCGCAGCGGCGAACGAGCCCTCATCGAGGCCTGGCGATCACGGCTCGCCGCAGCAGAGGTCGCCCGCCCGCACGCTGACGCCGAGCACACCCGCGCAGCCGAGGAGAGCGCGGAGGCGCACCAGCTGATGCAGTTGGCCGACCGAGAGGACGCTGCGGCCGAACAGGCCCGCGCCACGGCCGACCACGAACCGGACCCCGACGAGCGGGCCGCGGCGCTCCGCGACCTCGAGGACCACCACCGCTCTGCGCGGGCTGCTCGAGTGGCCGCGGAGCCCTTGTATGACTCTGCCGAGCGCCGGGGGATCACCGCACAGGAGATGAAAGCCCAAGGCGTGCCGCCGGAGCAGGTCGCGACGATGATGCGCGCCGACGTCAGCCAGGCCAGACCCGCCACCGAGGCGACCAAGAGTCCAACCGGCCGCGCGCCCAAGGCGCGGCGCAGCTCGCGCACCCGGGGCGCGCAGGTCCAGCGCACCGGCCTGGACGGGTGAGACTCACCGCAGGGCCGTTCTACAAACGTCTAGTGGTGTATTCGGATAATCCCAATAGTCAACTAGAGTGCGGTAGATGGACCCATCGCTGAACCCGTACAGTCCGGGCTCCGGGCGGCGACCACCCGAGCTGGTGGGTAGGACGGGGGAGTTGGAGGCCTTCGACACCCTGGTCGCTCGCACCCGCAACCGTCTGTCCGATCGCGGCATCGTCCTGACCGGCTTGCGCGGTGTCGGTAAGACGGTCCTGCTGAACGAGATGCATGCTCACGCCGACCGCTTCGAGTGGCTGACCGTGCGCCTGGAAGCCCGCCGCGACGAAGCCGGCGCAGCAGCGGTGCGCCGGGCACTAGCGCGCGACCTCGTCGCCGCGGCGCGCAAGCTGACCCGACGCTCCGTCGGCGCGCGCATGCGGCAGGCGCTGGAGACGATCAGCGCTTTCAACGCCACGATCGGTGCGACAGGGATCTCCCTGGGGGTGGACCTGGCCAACGGCAGGGCTGACTCCGGTGACCCGGAGGTCGACCTGCTCGAGCTCGTCGAAGACGTCTCCCTCGCCCTAGCCGAGGATGGCCGCGCGTTCGGCCTGTTCATCGACGAGATGCAGGACCTCGACCAGATCACCATGGGGGCGCTGATCGCCGCTCAGCACCTCGCCGGGCAGCGGGGATGGCCGTTCTACGTGATCGGTGCTGGCTTGCCGAACCTGCCGCGCGTCCTGACCGAGACCCGCTCCTACGCCGAACGGCTCTTCAACTACCGCCCCATCGGGCAGCTGCCACCAGGTGAAGCAGCCCGCGCGCTCGTCGAGCCAGCCGAACGGCTCGGCGCTGGGTTCGCTGCCGACGGGCTGGACACCATCCTCGAGGCGGCTGGCGGGTACCCTTACTTCCTGCAGGAGTACGGCCAGGCGATCTGGAACCTCGCCCCCGCCAAGACCTTCACCGCCGACGATGCCGCGGCCGCGGTGCAGTTCGGTCTGGAGCACCTCGACGCGGCGTTCTTCCGCTCACGCTGGGAACGTGCCACACCAGCCGAGCGCCGTGTCCTGCTCGCCATGGCCCAGGACCACGATGCACCGTCGCAGACCTCCGACGTGGCCCGACGAGTCGGGCTGAAGATCACCAGCCTCGGGCCGTACCGGGCCAACCTGATGGCCAAGGGCCTGATCTACTCGCCCGAGCACGGGCAGGTGGCCTACACCGTTCCCGGTATGGCGGCGTTCGTCGACCGTCACCGCGACGACCTGGACCGCGCATGACACCAGGGGACTGGATCACCCTGGCGGCCGTCGTTGTCGCCATCGTCGCGGTCGTTGTCGCCATCGTCGCGACCGTGCCAGCTTGGGTATCGCTTCGCTTCACCCGGCAGGCGGCCGCCGCCGCGTCTGCACAGACTGAGCTGCAGCGGCAGGTCGCTCAAGAGGCTCGCCTCCCGTTGCTGTGGGCGGACGTACGTCCCGACGAGCATCGCCTGCCGATGATGCTTCTCGTCGTTGGGAATAGTGGCCCCACCGTCGCGCGGGACGTGCGCGTCGTCATCGAGCCCCGGCTGCGTGCACCCGCCAAGGCCTTCAACTGCGATAGGGCGCAGGACGACGCCGCCGCCGGCATCACGGCGCTGCCGCCTGGCCGCGTGCTGTCATGGACGATCGGGCTCGGTCCGGAGCTGCTCGAGGCTCAGCAAGGTATCGACACCTTCACGATGACGCTCACTGGCACGGCGGCCGACGGCACGCCGCTCGCGGACTCCTTCGCCTTCCGTCTTGAAGACCTCCGCTACACCGACGCGACGGCCGGCCCCGCACAGGCCACCGTCGACCAGCTGAAGCACGTCGTCACTGAACTCCGCACGCTTGTGAAGAAGATCGAGTGAATCCGGTCACGACTCTCCGAGCCGGTAACTGCTGAACACGGATGCCAGCGCCGACATCTCGCTCGGGTCGCTAGTACGTCGCGGCGCTCTGCGGGGCGTCTCGGGCCAGGCCGTCCCCAGAGCCGACCTTCGCGAAGTTCCCTCTGATTGGACGAGGTAGGGGGCACGATGGTGGCATGACGACGATTACGTTCGAAGGGCCAATCCGGGGTGGTGGCGCGCCACCGTGTGCAGTGCTGCGGTGCAGTGCCGCTGCTGAGTGGGTGGCCGCCCTGGCGACGCGGGCGACGGGCCGCACGGAGACGCTGCTGTGCGGCGCACACAAGGCGCAGGTGGACGGTGGGACTCCGTGGCGGTGGGACAGCGCCGAGCGCGTCTTCCTTGTGGGGCCTGACCGTCTCACGGCGGGGCCAACTCCCGTGGACGACTATCGGTTCAACGTTCAGGTGGGCGACATCGACAGCGCAGTTGGGCCCGCCCCGGTGGTGCTGAAGCTGACGGCGGGTCGCGACGAAGTGCCAGCGGTGATGATGAGCCGGGAGACCGCGGCCGCGCTCGGAAGGGCGCTACTAGACATCGGTGAGCCGGGGTGGCGAACGCAGCGCTGACAAACGCAGATCTGGCCGGGCGACGTCCGACATAACGTAAGTTATCGGAACTCCGACGGCACCTCACCGCTGTCGCCTGGTTGGATACCCCGGGGGGGTATGGCGTGTCCACGGTGGGCGGTCAACCGTGGAACGATCCTCAAGTCTGCAAGACGACGTGGAAGAAGAGGGTGCGCAAATGAGTGTGGTCGTGACGGTGAGGGTCGATGTGTACGACTCGAAGGACCAGTACCTCGGATCACTGTCCCGCGAGGGGGTGCGGCTCGAAGCTGCACCGAGAGTCGGAGAGAAGATCGCACTCACGGCCTTCGGCCTGCCGCTCGGCGGCCCAGTGGATTTGGAGCCAGTGCACTCTGTGGAGCACCACCCGTCCGGCCAAAGCCTCGCGGTCGTCGTGCGTCGCCACGCGCAGGGTGAGGCGGCGTTTGCAGAGCAGGTCAGTGCCGCTGAGGCTGAGTGGAAGCCGTTCGAGGCTTTCTAGCCAATCTCGACGGACGGGGGCTGCGGGCTGTGCTTCGACTGCAGAGCGCGAGCCAGCCGGTCGCGACTGACTTGCCCGACGCCCCCTTGATGGGCAACGCGTCAGGACGCGGCCCCCCTGCGAGCGACGCTCCCACACTCGCGACCAGCCCGTCGCGATCTGAACATAAGTCCTCTATCCGTGCGCGATCGCGCCGGCCGATATCCGTCGCCGACGTCTGACTGACACATCCCCAGTTGCGCCCCTCGGCAGCGCATAGCAGCCGGTCGCCACCGATAGACCATCTCGTAGTCATTCCGAACTCGGTCGGGATCGCTCAGTACATGGGGGCGCTCTTCTCCCTCCAGAGTGCCGGCGCGTGCTCAGCTCCCGTTCGACATCTCCCCCGGCATGCTCCGTCCCCGCCCTGGAATGCCTCGGGAGTTCCCGGGTTATCGACGTGCCCCTGACGCGGCCGTCCGAACCCGCCTACATCTGCAGGTCCTCGACGAGCCGCCTGAGGGAAGAGTTGGAGAGAATGGCCGAGAGAGGAATGTGCAGGCCCATCCTGTTCGCCACCGTCGCTTGCAGGCGGAGGGCGCTCAGCGAATGCCCGCCAAGCTCCAAGAAGTTGTCGTGCGGACCTACAGCGTCCACCTCCAGGACATCACGCCACGTGGCTGCCAGCGCCGCTTCCAAGCCGGCCCGCAGGTTGGACGACCCAGGTGGAGTGCCCGGAACGTCGCGATGTTGCTGCGGGAGCAGCCTCTGATCGATCTTCCCGTTCTCCGTGAGCGGCAGCTTCTCGACACGGACGAGACGCGGCACCGAGGCAGGCGGGAGCCGGTGCTTCACCCACCGGGCGAGAGCCGTGACGTCCAGAGACGTCTTGACATAAGCCTCGACCTCGCTTTCACGCGCCCGTTCCGTGAGAACGGCCACACAGTCGCGAACGTCCGGGTGCCTCAGGAGCACGTCCTCGATCTCGCTCAGATCGACGCGGAAGCCCCGCACTTTGACTTGCCTGTCCTGCCTGCCGAGATAGTCGAGATTGCCATCTCGAGACATGCGCACCATGTCTCCCGTCCGGTACACGCGGCCGGACCCGAACGGGTTGTCCATGAAGCGGCTGGGGGCTCCGTCGTTACTACCGCCGTATCCGCGGGCCACCGCTGCCCCAGACAACCACAACTCGCCTATCTCGCCACGCTCGACGACGCCGTTGTCGCCGACGACATAGGCGGTCACATTTGGGAGCGGCCGCCCGATAACGTTCCGATGGCCGGGAAAGACGGTTCGACCGCTGTGCACCACGTAGCAGGACACGGGAGCGATGGTCGCTTCTGCCGGGCCATAGCTGTTCATCACCGCCACGCGGGGAGCGAGTCGGCTGATGAGATCGAGACGCGAAGGACGGTACGCCTCGCCTCCGATGATGATGAGTCTCAAACTTGGCGGCGGCGCTTCTCTGCACTCCTCCAGGTGGTCTACGAGCAGGTGGAAGAGAGCCGTCGTCATGCCGATGACGGTCACGGATTCGCGTCGTGCCAGATCCATGAGTGCCGCCATTCCTTGATGCGCATCACCCACCACGAGCCGGGCCCCCGCCGCGAGGGGGCTCACTGTCTCCTCCCAGAAGGCGTCGAAGGCAAAGGACGAGAGTGTCATGAACACATCACCCGAGTGGAGGCCGGATGCCTGAACGAAACCCGCCACATGATTGGCGAGGCTCTTGCGATCCACGAGTACGACCTTCGAGGTGCTCGACGAGCCAGACGTCCTCACCGCGTACGCGACATCACGGTCCTCCGACAAGGCACTCGACGTTGGATGGGGCGACTCTTCGCTGTAGGGCGCGGTCGGGCGTCGCTGGTGGAGACGTCGCAGGACCTCCACCACATGCTCGGCGGATCGCTCGCGGAACGACAAGGCACAAGGGCTGGGCTCGTCGCGACGCATGATTCTTCCCAGTTGCCGCCAGGAGACGACGGTGCCCTCGCTCGACACCGCTGTATCCGTGTCCTGTCGCGCGACGAGGCGCGCGGTGATCTCCTCAATGGTCTCCACCTCCAGTGCAGGGCCCTCGATCGCGCTGGCCAAACCGGGCGGTTTCATCGAGGTTTCCCCCAGGTCGTGAAGGGCCCCCTGGAAAGCGAGCCAGAGAGAGTCCATCTGCGCGTCGTCGAACATGTCCCGCGCATACTCCCAGCGCACTTCCCAGTCCTCGTCCGTCGACGCCTCGTCGGAGATGACCGTCACATCGATCGGCGCCTTCACCCATCCGTTCGACTCGAAACTGGCGGCCACTCCTCCAGCTGCCGCGAAGTCCTCACGAGGAAAGGCGCCTTGATGCATGCTGAAGAGGGCGTGGAAAGGAACGACGTCGGGCCCCTGCCGCTTACGCAGCCGCTCGAGCACGTCGCGATAGGGCGTGATGCCTCGCATCACCGCATGAGCGACGGACACCCTGAGGCTCGCCAGCCCTTCCTCATCCGTCGCGGTGGTGTCCAGACGGAGACATGCCGTGTTCACGAACATGCCCACGACCGACTCGCTTTCGCTGGACCGTCCCGACACGGCCGTCCCGAGAACGACGTCCGGTTCGCCGCTCGCCGCCGCCAGCGCCTTGGCGAAGGCCCAGGCGAGCACATCGAAAGCGGTTGAGCCCCTGAAGCGCGCCTGCGCCGCGTCGAGGACCGAGCGCGGCATGGCGTAGGACCGGCTCCGAGCCGCCTGCGGGCCCTTTCCGGCCTCCGACAGCGGAGTCGGTCCTGCTGGAGGCCGAGGCACGTCGTGGAGGTACTCCTCCCAGTACGTCAGATCGGCAGACGGATCATGCCGTTCGTAGCTCATCGTCGCCGAGGCGTAGTCGCTACCCGCCGGTACCAGTCCGTTCCGGTAGTGGCGGAACACCTGTCCCGCCAGGATCGAGAAGGACAGGCCGTCGTGGACGAAGTGATGCTCCGCCTGGCTGACGCGCCAGTGCCCGCCCGGGAGAGAGACCAGTCGCAGCCGGATCAGCGGGCCGCTCTCACGATCCCACGGCTCGGTCGCTGCGTCGTCGAGCCACGAATCCGCGGACTCCAGCGTCTCCGCCATTTGGAAGCTGGCATCGAACCTCGTCTCTTCCCACGGAACCACGCGAAGGGCTGACCCGTCGTAGTGATAACCCTGCGCGAAGACGCTGTGCTGAGCGAGGACGACAGCCACCGAGTTCACGAACCGTTCGGGATCGAAGACCGGCGAGAACGTGTACCGGACCTCGAACTGATACGCGGTCCCAGGAGCGAGCTGCTCTTCGATGTATGCACTCAGCTGCTGGGGGGTGGCGAGAGCCGATCGCGACGTCGGCGCCGCTGCATCCTGCGCCGTGAGCGTCGCCTCGACGAACGTGTACGGCTTGTCCGAGAGCAAGGCTGCGAGCGAGAGGTTCCAGCCGGCCCGTCGCACGGCTGCTCGGCACCTCAGTGCGGCCAACGAGTCCCCGCCTGAGGACACGAAACCGGCGGTTGCTCCCGGGCGGCCGACTAGATCCGCCCACACTTCCCTCAGCACCTGTTCGCCTGTCGCGGTCGCTGAACGAGAGGCAAAGACGATCCTCTCCACCTCCGGGTAGTCCACTTTCGCGCGGGGCGTGAGTGGCAGCCCGGCGGCGACCCGGATGACGTTGGGTTGGCTCGCCGACGGCAGGATGTCCTGCAAGTACTCGCGAAAGGACTCGATCGCGATCTGTCTGCCCCCACGAGGGGCGAGTAGCAAACCCACCTCGCACGCTGCATCTCCTCCGGAGACGACCGCCGCCGCAGCTGCTACGCCGTCGAAGCAGCGTGCGGCGGCCTCGATGCCTTCCAGCTCGACGCGCAAGCCCGCCACTTTGACCTGCCGGTCCCTGCGACCGATGTACAGGAGCTCGCCGCTCTCAGCACGCCTACCCAGGTCCCCAGTGCGGTACCACGTCTCGCCCGACCGTTCCACGAAGCTCTGTCGGTCTGAGTCCGAAGCCGTGACGTAGCCTGACGCGATTCGCGGCCCACCGATGCATATCTCACCGAGCGCGCCCGCTCCGACCTCCTCGCCGGCGTCGTCGACGAGAACCACCACTGCCCCGGCAACAGCTGTGCCGATGGATCGTGAGTCCTTCTCGGGGCTGGCCGACACCTCCACGGCGGTCGAGACCACGTTCGCTTCCGCCGGCCCGTACATGTTCCAGTAGCGCACGCCGCTGAGGGCGTCGGGCAGTGCATGGAGTGGACCGCCCCCGACGGCGACGACGAGGGGCGGATGCGACTCACCGGTGCGGACGCGCGAAAGGGCGAGAGCGAACTCATCCAGGTAGATGGATGGCACGAAGACGCTCGTGGCTTCGGCGGCTTGAACGTACTCGGCAAGCCTGGACATGTCCGCACGGGTATGAGGATCGGAAAGCATGAGAGTCCCGCCCGCCAGCAGTGTGGCCCAGACCTCCATGACGTGGGCGTCGAAAGCCGGGTTGGCTGTGACTAGGGTGGCGCCGCCGATTCCGTAGCCGATGCAGTGGAGCCACCCGCAGAGGGACGCGTGGGCGGACTCCTTGATGACGACGCACTTGGGCCGCCCGCTCGTTCCTGACGTGAAGACTCCGTAGCCGTCGTCAGGGCCCACCATCACGGCGTCTCGAGCCGCAAGGCCGGTCGAGGTCTCTGCCGAAATGTAGGCACCGGCTCGCAGCTCCTCGACGAGATCCATCGCCATCTCACGTCTGAGCGACACGTCCAAGACGATCGGAACGGCGCCGGCAAGGCGCGCTGCGACCTCTGCCACCACCAGTTCCTCACTCAAGGGCAGGTGGAGGATCCATCGAGTTCCGTCAGCCCCGAGGCGAGCCCTGAGCCGGGTGGCTCGGACCAATAGCTCACGGTACGTCAGGCATCTTCCGGCGGATGTCACCGCGAGCCGCTCCGGGCTCTCCTTCGCATGGCGCCGAACCGCCTGGCCGAGTCGAGACGGACCATATCGCTGTGCGATCGCTGCCATGGGTCCTCCCCCTAGTCGACCGACGAGAACGGTGGTGACACGACGTCGCCTGAATTCGCCCCGCTCAACCTCTCCATGAGGAGCCCGCACTCCTCTGCAGATCCCGATCTGCTCTTCAAAGACTCGGCCACGTGGGCACGCTGGTCAGGAGCGAGCTCCTGACTGAGCTTGTACATCGCATCGAAGCGGAGATCCTCCAGCTCGAACGCACGAACACCAGGAAGGAGCTGCTCGATGTAGGAGGTGTGGAGGTCGGCCCGCCATTCGCCGGGTCCGAACTTCTGCTCGAATCGATCAGCGGTGTCGGTCACGACGGCTCGCGCGTCCGCCGGGCGGTCCAGCCACCGCAGTGCTCCGGTCACGTGCACCGTCACGAAGTTCCACGTCGGCGCCGAGGGCCTGGTGGTGTAGACGGAGGGTGAGACATAGCCGTTCGGCCCGTTGAACACCAGGTATGCCGCAGCACCGTCCGCCGCGGACCTCGCGTGGGGATTGGCGCGGTTCATATGTCCGCGCAGGCGCACACCTCCCGTAGCGCTCGACTGAGCGCCGGCGCCGCGCGTCGCCGAACGATCAGCGACGATCGGCACTTGCGAGACATGGATGTCCGGGGCAGCGGTGATCAGAGTCGCCAGTGGGAAGTCTTCGATGACTTGCAGGACGTGCGATTGATCCGGCGCCTGGTACTTCCGTGGGACTAGCACTATGCCGCCCTCCCCGTCCGGAGAAGCGCTTTGATTCGTGACGCCATCGCACCTGCCCGCGTGGCGATGTTGCTGACGAGTCCCACACCGAGCCCATGGCTCGGCTCGGCGTGCGCTCCATGGATGAGCAGATTCTCGATCGGGCGACCCAAGACGTCGACAGCCTCGAAATGTGCCGTGAGAAGGGGAGCGCCGTCAGCCCAGCTGAGCCGGAGTGAAGGGTCCGACAGGAGGGGGCGGAGGTCGACAGGCCTGTACCCCGTGGCGCAGAGGAGCAGTGCCACACGTCTCAGGACGCGCTTACCGGAGTGGTCCTCCAGCAACACCTCGACGTGCCCATCTTTCTCCGTGACCGCGTTTAGGGTCGAGCCGCGCCACGCGGTGTATCGCGCACCGCCGGCAAGGCGGTGGTCCTGAATGGTGTCGTAGAGCCGCTGCAGCGTGTCCGCATCCACGACTCCGTAGTTCGTGTTCGCGTGCGCGCTTCGCCATGCGCTCCGCACCGAGTCCTTGGCACCGAACATCACCTCGGGGCCGGTCCGGTCGAAGAGCTCGTTCGCGAACGGATTGTCATCGGCGCGCATCATCCCGTACGGGTGGAAGTAGTGCTCGAAGTCTGACGTCCCGTTATGACGCCGGAGCAGCATCAACAGGACCTCCGCCGCGCTCTGGCCGGCGCCGAGGACCCCGATCGGGCCGTCGATACGGTCCTGCAGGCCTGGCAACTGGGATGCGTTGGCGCTGTGCAGCACACGCCGGGACCTCGCGACACCACCCGGCATGTGCGGCTCCGAGCCGACCCCGAGCACCACCACCCGAGCTCTCACCTCGTGCGGTCCGACGTCACCGTGGCCCGCCGCCGCACCGGCTGGTTCGGACCTGACCGTCCACAGATCGGAGTACGTGCATCGGGCGATCGACGTGACCGTACGTGCGAAGGTGCACACATCCTTGATCGCATCCGCTGACCAGCACAGGTACTCGTGAAACAGCTCCCGCGTCGCGGTCGTGTGCGCTGCGTTCACGAACGACTCAAAGGCACCGACCTCGTGGAGATAGTTGACGAATGTCAGTGGATGCGTAGGGTCCCGAGGTGTGACGAGGTCTTTGAGAAAGTGGACCTGCATCCTCGTCCCCGGCAGGAGCGCCTCCCTGTGCCAGGTGAAGCTCGGCTCCTTCTCCAGGACGGTGACATCAATCCCCGCGTCCTTCAGTGCTATGGCGAGTGCCAGATTGGCGGGTCCGAGGCCGACAACGCACACGTCGGTCACGGTCACTCCGCTCGGCGACTGCGCGCCCATTGTGGCGCTCATCTGATTCGCTCAGCCAGCAGGCGAGGTGTAGGGCATTGCTTTAGGTCGTAGAGACGGGGCGGATCGATGCCTTCGACCTGCGCGAGGCGGTACAGGACCGCCAGAGCGGAGAGAGAGTTTCCTCCGGCCCTGAAAAAGTCCGTGTCCGCTGACACGGCGCTTCCCGGCGGCAGCATCTCGCGGAAGAGACGGACTATCCGCGATACCGCTGCGGCATCGGGTGCGGCTTCTCCCACGACCGGCCGGGACGGACCACGCGGATGCCCTGCGTCCGGTTCCTGCTCCGCAACTGGCGTGGGCCCGAGCTGCCAGGCCGTTGCGTTCACCGGCGCCTGGGTCAAGGAGCCCACCAGGTCGCGCGCGAAGGCGGTCACGGCGGTCACTCGATCTGTGTGGTCGGAAGCGATCAGGAGCTCCGCACCACGGTTCGAGGGCTTCCACTGCACCATCAGCGGATACAGGCACGACGGGTTCGGGCTCTCAACTGCCTCACCGCGCCAGTCCCCGAGCTTCAGAGGAGCGGTCGCCGACGACATGTAGTTCACGCAGACGTCCAGGGGGTCGATGGCGGAACCGCGTGTGAACCGCGGTGCGCCCTGACCGCCGTTCAGGCGATCCAGATGATCCAGCATGCGACGCCGCACCGCGTCGTAGATGGCTTCCAGCGGAAGCTGTTGGAGGTCGTGCAACCCGTTGAGGACCGGAAGGGAGACGGTTGCATGGCGGATTGAATCGTCATGGTCAAGTCTGGTGGGGACACCCAGGATCTGCTGTGGGATGTCCTTCCCCTCCAACGCCTGCACGACGCGCGCGACGAGAAGCACTGCCGGCGTCACACCGGCACGACGGGCCTCGCCGAGAACTTCGTCGACCGTTCCCGATTTCAGCGACGCCCGACCGACAAGCGCTGCCGAGCCGTGACGGCTGTCGCTCGCCCCGACAACCGCCTGCACGACTTCCCCGGGAGCCGAGACGCCTCTCGACCACGACGGCCGATACGTGACCGCGCGGGAGAACGACGACTCCAGCCGTTCTCGCAGCGTCGACAGTGCGACTCCGTCCGCCGCCAGGTGATGACCTCGGATCGCAATGGCTGTCTGCTGCGGCCAGAGAATCACCTCCACCGTGAGGAGAGGAGCGTGTGCCAGCTCCTCCGGTCGCCAACTGCGATGTAGCTCACCGAGCACCGACTCCAGCGAGGGCGGGTCCGAGTCGGGCAGCGCCGTCGTGCGCAGCACGGCGTCAGCAGTGATGGTCGGATCGCACTCACGCCAGGTCTCACCGCCGGCGGTGACGAAGCGAACCGAGAACGCCGCCACCTCCTGGATGAGGATCTCCACCGCTCCCCGAAGCCTTTCGAGGTCGGGCCGGTGCGCGCCGATCCACGCCTGCATGATGCTGTAGGCGCCATCCGGAGAGGGCCGGGAGTGCACGTCCAGCCAAGTAGCGAGCTCTGCGGGCGAAAGAGCGTGTCTCATCGTGCACCCGATCGCAGTCGACGGATCGGGGGATCCTCGACGTCGTCCCGGGGAATCACCCGCTCGCCCGGGAACGGGTCAGCCGTAAGGCTCACTGCGCAGACGGCGATGAACGCCGTGTACTGCCACGCATGGGCTATAAGTGCCTCGATCAGGTCAGTGCGGGCAGCCTCGCCGAGGCCTGCTAACGCCGCGCGGTTCCAAAGCCCCTCCCGCAAGCTGTCCACCATCTCGCCGTGGAGCGAACCGGCCACGGCGTTGTACTCCGCCCAGTTTTCGGGTGAGGACGAGGAGTGCGCGACCGGAACTCGGAGGCCGACCGGTCCCGTGGCCGCGCCGACAGAGCCGTCGAGCTGGGCGAGCAGGCCGTTGATGCAGTCGGAGACGACCGCGGGTGCATCGCCAGCGGCGGGAGTCCGCAGCCACAGACCTTCCACCGGCGTTGCGGAGGCCTGCAGCAGCTGTGCACATCGCCTTCCCAGTCCCACGGCAGCGCAGTGCGCGACGACGAGGCACGGCTCGTCACGCTGACCCGCCGACTCCAGCGACGATCGCAGCGCTCCGGTCAGACTCTCGACGCCCGGACCCAGACCTGGTGCGAAGGGATCGATGCGGTGTCTCACGCGCGGCTGCAGCGGTGCGGCGTCGAATCGATCGGCGAACCGAAGCTCGAGCAGCGGTGATTCGAGAGACAGGAGGGTCGTCACGCCGACCTGCTTCTCTTGACCGCCACCACCACGAGTCGGGAGCTGTCACGAGAGTAGTCGGCGCCACGCTCGTCGAGGACCGCGGTCGTGGTGAGACCGACTCGTCCCAGCAGTCCATGCATCTCGCTGGCGGGGTAGAGCCTGGTCTCGAAGAAGAAGGACGATCGTCGACCGTCACGGCTGATGTCGCGCCACTGTCGGAGCCGGGACGTCGGCGCGTCCCAGCTGAGTCGGTCGGTCTGCACGTCGTCACCACGGCGCACCTCCATGAACTCGCGGAAGTAACGGACCACGTAGTCGTAGGCGATGATGTCGAGGAGAAGAAGGCCGCCCGGGACGAGGTGGTCGGCTGCTCGTCGCAGGATCGACTCGTTCACCTCATCCGAGTAGTACGAGAACCCCGTGTTCCAGTTGATGGCCACGTCGAACTTGCGCTCGAGGTCCAGGTGACGGATGTCCTGGCGCACATATTCGGCTGGGCCATCCGTTTTGGCTGACCTGAGGTATGCGTCCTGGATGTCCACACCGAGGACGTTGAAGTTGTACGGGGGCGACGCTAGTCGATTGGTCAGTCTGCCCCATCCGCATCCGAGGTCGAGGACGCTCACGGAACCTCGCCTGTGCTCGTCGATCAGGTCGTTGATAGAACGCACCTCCGCTTCAGTCCGTGCAGGGGGGCACATCACTTCGTGGAAGTAGCGGAAGTCGTCGTCGAACACCTCGTCCTCCTGAGTGCGAGCTCCGGCCACCGCTAGCTCCCCTCCCTCTGCGCTATCAGCTCGCCCACGGCGGCGGATGCGAAATCCGAGCACTCCCCTGCGGAGTAGACGCCCTCAGCACCTTCGGTCAGGACGCTCACCCGTCCGGTGCGCCCGAGCGAGGCATGGACGAAGAGACTCGCCGAGGGCTCGACGGCGGGTGGAAGGCGACAGTCCGCTTCGAGGAGCGTCGGTTCCGCGTCACCAGCCTCTTCTGCACCGTAGGTGACGCTCAGGAGCAGCTGGGGCTGGCGCCACGGGAAGGGATAACTAGACGGCTCCAGGACCTGATAGGCCGTTGCAAGAGGCAGACCCTGCCGCCTGCTCGCCCGTGCGAGAGCGATGTCCCAGGACGGCGGCCCTCGGTGATCGGGCGGGAGGATCACCGGCACGACGTTCGAGAAGTTGCCGACGGCGACCGCGGCTGAGCTGTCCTGCCGATTGGCGAACAGCATGCCGATCTGCCACACGGGCTCCCCGAACACCTTGTGCGCCGCGGCCGCGGCCGCGATCAGCACCGACACGGCCGGCTCGCGTGTGGCACCGACGGGAGCATCGGGCCCCGGCGGATCCATGACGCCGGAAGACGTGCCAGTGAACATCCGGGACCGCACCGGGGACGATGGCCGTGGCCGATTGGGGAAGCCGCCCGACAGGGGTCGGCCAGCGAGGTCGGATCTCAACGCAGCCAGGTCTGCGTCCCGATCTGCGGTCGACTGCTCGACGCACCAGTGAAGCCAGCTCTCCGGGGGGACGGAGGGCGGCTGCCCACGGAGCATGCCGCTCAGATCCCGCTTGATCACCGACACGCTCGCGCCGTCGACGAAGAGCCTGTTCAGGCCGATGCAGAGGTATGCGGAGGACGCGGGTCCCTCAACTGTCGCCAGCGTCATCGTGCTGGTGCTCGCGCGGGTGAAGCGCATGGTCGTGAACACGGTCGGCACGTCGTCCGGCCGTCCGACCCGCATTACCTCGAAGCGCGCGCTCGCGCCGACCGTCGACTGAACGCCTTCATCGGTTACGTAGCATCTCAGGGCGTCGTGGCGTTCCACGAGGGCCGACCACGCCTCCCTGATGGCGTCGACCTCGACGCCATCGCTCAGTCGGTACACCAGCCGCAGCATGTCCGCTTCCGGTGACACGGCCGACGTCGTCGTCTGCCGTCGGTACTCGAGACGACCCCGTTGGCCCGCCGTCAGCGCGGCTGAAGGTGGTGCCTCGAGCTCCTGCGGTCGTCCGTGCTGAACGAGCTGGTGCAGGCGGGAGAGGCTCGGTGCCCGGAGGAACTCCTTGAGGTCAAGCGTGACCCTGTAGGCGTCCTGCACACGTCGGACGAGCGTGAGGGCACTGAGGGAGTTCCCGCCTGCTGCGTAGAAATCCTCTGCTGCTCCGTCGTCGCTCGGAGAGCCAAGCACGGATCGCCAGATGTCCGCGAGCTGCGATGGGACGACGGTCCGCTGTTCTCCGTCAGCGGCGCACGGCGCTGCGGTACGGCGCCACACTCTTGCACCGCGGGAGGCCAGTGCTGAGAGATCGATCTTGTCCGTCGTAGTTCTCGGAAAGCGCTCGAGGACGACTATCTCGTCAGGAAGCATGTACTCCGGGAGTCTCTCTTCGAGCCGCGTCCACAACTCGCCGGGATTGCATCGGAGGCCCGTGACATAGACCGAAAGGAGAGCACGGGTCCCGTCTTCCGGAGGCGCGAACTTGACCGCTACCTCTTCGCAGAGTTGGGTGTCGGTGACCGCCCAACGAACCTCCGACAGCTCAGCACGTTGACCACGGATCTTGATCTGATCGTCCGTACGTCCGACGAACACGATGTTGCCGTGCCGGTCGTGGATGCCATAGTCACCCGTGCGATAGAGCAACCGCCCGGGGGTGTAGGGGTCCTCGACCAACGCATCCGATGGCCCGTTGAGGTAACCAGGGAAGAGTCCGACACCGCTGATGCACAACTCTCCGGGAGTGCCGGGGACCACCCGTCGGAGCGATTCGCCGAGCAGCCTCACGGTTCGACCCGGCAGGGGCCTTCCTACGGTGACCGGTTGGCCGGGCAGCACTTCAGCGAGGGTGGTCCAGACCGACAACTCGGTTGGTCCGTAGATGTTGAACAGGCGGCACGACGTCTGCAGGATGCGATCGGCCAGGGAGGCGGTCAAGGCCTCTCCGCCCGAGACGATGGTTGTTCTCTCCGGCGGGAACGGCCAGTCGCTCAAGAGACTGCTGAGCACTGTGGGCGTGGCTTGGACCAGTAGTCGCTCCTCGCCGTTGAAGCGGGCGCCGGGAAGCGTCTCGGGTGGCGCGTCGATCCAGTCGCCGCCCACCAGTGCTGCGAGGGTCATGTCGAGGATCGACACGTCGAAGGAGGGCTGGGAGACCGATACAATCGCGCAACGGTCGTTCAGTTGGAACTCGTCCAACAGCGTCCTGGCGATGTGCCAGAGACCAGCGCGCGACGTCGGTATAGCCTTCGGTGAGCCTGTGGATCCGGACGTGAACGTGATGTAGGCCGTGTCGGCGAGCTGTGACCTCGAGTCGCGTCGTCCGGAAGCCGTCCGGGCTCTGGCGCGGTTTCCGTGCTCGACGACCACGTCGGGCTGGACGATCGCGAGGGCCGCATCCTTCCGTTCGGCCGGCCAGCGCGCGTCCACGGGGATGTAGGTGTCTCCACGTGCATGGCATGCGAGGAACCAACACAGGCGGTCGACGTCGCGTTGCGCGAGGTGGGACACCTTCAGAGGATGTGGTCCGACTGCGTCGAGCCACGCGGTGCGTTCGTCCACCATCCGCTGCAGCGAGTGCCGCATCGTGCGCCCAGATCCTGCCTCGATGGTTGCGCTGCGCATCACGCGCGCAGACCTTGGGAAGCCCAGGCTCGCGCCCGCAGGTGATGGCGAGCTGCTGACGTCGCTCCTCTGTGACGCGACGGTCACGGGCGATTCGTTGCACTCGTATGCCCGAGCCAGTTCGCAGATCGGCGAGTCCGGGGCGCGCAGTGCCGCACTTGCGAGAGCGGTGAACGAGCGCGCGAACCCCGCCAACGCTTCGCGGCTGAAGATGTCGGCTCTGGCTGTGAACCTCAGCGTCCGACCGTCGACGTCGGCGGCGGAACGAAGGACGTCGATCGTCAGGTCCATGATGGAGCGCTCCGGCTGGATGTCCATCCGGTGGCAGAGCGCGCCGTCGAGGTGCAGCGTCGTCGAGCCGAGATACTGGACGTTCAGTCGTACACCCGTCACCGGGTGTCCTGTTCCTCGACGCTGCAGTGCCGTGATCCGAGCGATGCGGGAGAGTTGGGTGAAGCAGTGCTGCCAGGCCTCGTAGAACCTCGACTGCGCTTCTTCGCTCACGTCTCCGATGGAGCGGTCGGTGGGCGCAGTCACGACGACCGGCACGAACATCGAGGTCAACCCGATTGCACGGCTCGAGGCAAACCTCGGGTCCAAGGCCATGCTGCCGACGACAGCCGCGTCCTGCCCACTCGCCTGCGCCACCGCGACGGCTGTCACTCCGAGCCACATGCTGAACTCGGTGAGGCCGCGACTCCTCGCGTAGCTGCAGATCATCTCGGCGGCCTCCCGCGTCAACGCCTCCTCGTGCACATGCGTCAGGTAGGTCACGTCCAGCGGCACCGGGCGCCCCAGGCTCTGATCCCTCGGCGCAGACGCGAAGTGCCGCAGCCAGAACTCGTCGGCGTCCTGCTGGTCATCGGTGTAGGCAGGGGACGTCTCGGACTGGATGCAGCTCGGGTCGCCAGAGTTGTACACAGCCGCGAGATCCTCGAGGAAGACCACCTCGGACCGTCCGTCGAAGAACGCATGGTGAAACACCAGCAAGAGTGACGCCTCTTTTGGGCCGGATATCCAAACGTGCGCTCGGAACGGGGACTCGCTCCGCCAGTCGAACCGAGCGTCGAAGACTTCCCTGAGATCAGCAGGACTGGGTTTCGCTGCCGTACGGTGGACGGTCAGCCTGGGGCGGGGATCCGACGGGGACGTCGGATCAAGCACGACCCGCGGAACCGTCGACTGGTCGAACTCGACCCGGCACCGGAGCAAGGGATGGGCCGCACAGACCGCCTCGACCGCGTATGCGAGGCGCTCTACGTCGAGCCGCCCGGAGATCTCCAGCGCGAGCCCGACGTTGTGTATTTGGATACCCGTCACCTCTTCCTGGACGAGCATAGCTAGCTGCTGTTCGGTCAGGCTCATTCGCGCTGCGCCACCCTGCTGACCAGTTGATGCCGCTCAAGCGTGCCGAGTACCGCAGCCACGTCCTCCATCGCGCGGAGAGAGGTCACCGTGAAATGCCGGGATATCACCTCGGCGATCTCGTCCACGGAGCAACCCTCTGTCACCATCTCCCACGTCAGGGCGGCCAGCAGGTTCAACTCGTAGAGTTCCCCCCGATCACTCAGGAGAGCGACCGAATCGGACGCTTCGAGACGCAGGTCGTCTCGAGAAAGGCAGTCCTTGAGCGTGCCGGCGTCACGGAGGCTCAGTGCCCGCTGGAACAGTACGCCGTCTTTTGGTTGAAACCGCATGTGGGTCCTCCTTGATGACGGTGCCCCGGAAAGGATGGCTTCCCTGTTCCGGGGCACCGACCCACCTCGTCGTCAGCAGGTCATCGGCGCATCCGGAAGACCGAGGACCTCCGGCGGCACATACTCGCGTCGCTCATCGCTCGTCGGCTCGTCGCTCATCGCTACACCCCCTTCCCGTTGCGACCTCCCGTGCCGGCTATTCCGGCTTACGGAGGACCTTGTACGGCTCGCCAGCCGCCGAACCGGACCGGCGATGCACGACGGGCCATGAGGAGTCGAACGGGCGGTCCTCACCGACCAGGACAAGGAGGCCGAGGGCGGCGACGAGGTCCATCACCTCATCGGTGGATGTGACGAGCTCAAGGGGGCAATCTGGTCCGACGACGACCACGTCGTACCAGTTCATGGGCAGATCGCGGACGTCCGGCCCCTTCTCCTGCGGGCCACTGCCCACGGCTCCCGGGACCGGATCCGCACCCCCTCCAGCCACCGTCACCTCGACTCCCGAATCCACCATCGCGGCCGCAGCAGAACCGTCGAGACAAGCCCCCAGGTCCAGGAGTCGATCCGGTCGCCGGCCCCTCCAGCGGTCAAGGTCCGCTACGTCCAGCCCGAGCGCCGTCACAGCGCTGCAGACTGCTCGCGGACCGCTGACCTGCGCGGACGCGGCGTGTCGAAGGACCCCGGGTTGGACGGTGCCCTGTGCTCGTCGAGTGCAAGGCAACCGGGATGGCTACGCATGTCGGCGAGGAAGTTTGAGCCCTGCCAGATGTCCGTCAGTCGCGTCGAGGATAGGTTGCCGATGATTCGTTCGGTGTACGCGCACGGTGCGACGTCACCATTCGGCCGGAGGGTGATGCTGCGAGTACCGCAAGGGCAGCCGGCGTCCAGATCCGCTCCACCCGGCTCGTCCCCGTAGATGAGGACGACCTTGATCGGGGACGATCGCGCCAGGTCCTCCATCGTCTCCCGCAGGACCTCTTCGTCCTCGGAAGTCAGCTCGTAGAGCGATCGTGACGCGACCCCGTTCCCCGCCGGGCGGAATCGCTTAAGTTCGAGGCAGTCGACGCCCTTGAAGCGATCTTCCTGGGTGAGATCGCGGAGTCGTCGAAGATTCTGCCGCGTCACAACCGTTGACAACCTGACCCGGAGGCCCATCTTCACGCTCGCGCTGATCGCTGAGACCGCCCGGTCGAAGCTGCCGTTCTTGCGCCGGAAGAGGTCATGTGTCGCCGCGTCGACGCCGTCGATCGACACGTACAGGGAGTTCAGGCCCGCGTCGCTGAGACGGCCTGCGACGTTCTCGTCCACCAACCAGCCATTGGTCGTGATGTTGGTGTCGACGCCTCCAGAGGCGAGCTTCTCCACGACCTCGATTGCATCGCGCCGAATCAGCGGCTCCCCACCGCCCAGTCCTACCTTGAAGACCCCCGCCGACGTCATCTGGTCAGCGATGTCCAGATACGCCTGCCTGTCCAGCTCCTTCGGGTACCACGGTGCTCTGCTGTAGCAGTGTGAGCAGTTGAAGTTGCACGCATACGTGTAGTTCCAGGCCACGTAAATTGGTGCGCTCGTCAGTACCGCCATCGGGTCCCCCGCCCTTCGGAATCACTGATCGTTGCGACCGTAGCCGCCCATCCCCAGGCTCGTCTAGGTGCTGCGGCTCGCGAACTCCGAGCCGATACCGAGCGCCCGCGCAGACCTCAGCGTGGCCGGGTCATAGAGGAGTTGACTGTGTGACGCTCGTGTTCATCGGCTGGTCTCTCTTGGCCCGCGCGGCCTGCGGGGCCGTGAGGAGGCTCGATCATCGCGCTGGCCAGGCGCGTCACTTAGGCGGCGCGAGTGGGAGCACCCTCCCCACCGGCATGCCGGCCGGTTCGGCGACCGCCGGAGCTTCGCGGCCGCTTGCGGGCGGCCGTTCGGCAACCACGGCCGTCGCTGGGGCGTGATCGACCTCCGGTCACGACGCTGAGGTGAAGGTGCTCAGGCGAGGCTCCCACCGTCTCCGGACCGCGACCTCGGCCGAGCGCCCGGCCCGAGCGCCGCCTGGACGCGAACAGTGGGGCGAACCATTTCAGCGGCGTCAGATCGCCGTGCGAGCCGACCTTGACAACCGTCAGTGACCGAACGAGGGCGGCGCCCCATCGGCGGAGCGTCTCTTCCCGATACCTTTTCTGGAGACATTCACGGGCTGACCGGCCGCGGGGTGTCTCGAGTAGGAAGCGACGCGGCCGACACGCACGTCGACGAACGGGTGCGAACACTGTCGGCATTCCTGACGTCACCGAGGCGGGGGCCAGGGCGCCCGTTGAATCGACCCGTGTCATCGAGGTAGGTACAGTCTTGGCTCATGCATCGCCGCCCGGCGTCCGACCATCGCTCAGTATCGAGAAGTCGAGCCCAGGTGCCTCAGGGAAGCGATCGGCCGAAACCCGGGAGGTCAGGTGACGTTCTCCGGACTAGTGCCCACGGGCGTGATCACCGTCGAGGTCCCGGGGCCGGGGGCTGGAGCGGTCAGCGGCCGCCGTGCACGCGAGTTTCTCGAGGGGCGCCGGTGTGCCAGCGAGGCTCTTCGTCAACTCGGTTCGAGTGACTGCGCGGTCCTTGTAGGTCACGCCCGCCAGCCGATTTGGCCGTTTGGGGTGGTGGGCTCGATCACGCATTGCTGCGGACTCACGGCGGCATCCGTGGCGTGGCGGGACGCGATCTCCGGCCTGGGCATCGATGCGGAACCAGCCGAGCCGCTTCCCGAGGGGTTGCACGAACTGGTTGCCTCCCGTGACGAGTGGACTTCCTACTTCTCACAGCTGGGAGCGCACCCGAGGACCGAGAGACTGCTGTTCAGTGCCAAGGAGAGCGTGTTCAAGGCGCTCTTTCCTCTCTACGGAGAATGGCTGGAGTTCGAGGACGTCACCGTCTTCATCGCACGGCGTACGTTTACCGCCACTGCCCGCTTGAGCAGTCGAACACCCCTGGAGATCATCGGCCGCTGGAGCGTCGACGCGGACCATCTCCGGACGGCGGTGGCCATCCCGGCATCACGTGCTTAGGCGACCGAGCCGCTCACTGCGCAGGGCACTGCTCAGACGCGTGACCCCCCGTGATCCACTCCCTCAGACGAGGAAGCGTCGCGTCGAGACACTCGTGCGGAGGCACCGTTCTGCCAGAGCGCTCCGCGAGCACCCGGCAGAGGGCCAAGGCTCCGAGCGACGTCCCTCCCGCCTCACGGAGGGTCATGCCGTTCGGCGCCGCCGGGTCGGCGCCGGCCATGCACCACCACTCCAGCGCCTCGTCGTCCGTAGGTCCTGCGCCCACGATCACGCTTGAGACGAGCGACGCTCGGTCCCGCTTCCCACTGGACGTCCGTGGCCACTCATCCACGAGCACGATCCTGCTGGGGCGCAGATGCTCCGGTAGGCGTCCAGCGATCGCTCTTCCCACGTCCGTGACGTCGACGTCCCCGAGCACCCATGACACGAGCTGTTGTGAGCCGGACGGCAGGGTGATCACATCGGTGAGCGCATCCCGGACACCCTCCGACTGAAGAAGCGCCTCGTCGACGCTGTTCAGGTCGACCCTAATGCCGTTGCACTTCCTCTGATCGTCCCGGCGGCCACGGAAGTGGATGACACCCGCGGCGTCCCGCACCCCGAAGTCGCCGCTCCTGTACAGACGACGCGAGGCGAATTCTCCGGACTCGGGCGACTGGTGTGCCGGCGAGGTCCGCATTGAGGTCCCGACATAGCCCGGTGATATGCCCGTGTCCGCCAGGATCCACAGCTCACCCGTCGCTCCGACCGGCGCCGCGTTGCCCTCCTCGTCGACCACGACGACGTCATAGGCCCCCATCGGCCGACCGAGCGGGACGAAGAGCTCCTCACAGGTCCTGCCGCTCCAGCCGAGGACTTCAGAGGTCTCGGTCTGCCCATAGAGGTTGTGGTACTCGACGCTCGCGGGGAAATGGCTGTCGAGCCGCCGCAAGGTCTGCCGGCGCATGGCCTCGCCCGATGTGCAGAGCCACCGTAGTCCCGGATAGCGCGCGGACGGGACGCTCAGGAGGTATTGATCGAGCATCGTCGGCACGAAGTGGACCGCCCGGATGTCCTCCTGTTCGAGGACCGATGCCAGGTATCGAGGATCGGACTCCCTCCCCGGTGGCACGACGTCGACCGTCGCTCCTGCTACTAGGGGGCCAAGGAGCTCCCAGAGGAAGACGTCGAACGTGAACTGGCACTTGAGAGGCACCGCGTCGCCCGGAACCATTGGGAAGCGCGACTGGAGCTCGTGGACGCGTGCGTCGAGTGACTCGTGGGAGACGGCAACCCCCTTCGGCTGCCCTGTGGATCCCGACGTATGGTAGATGAAGGCGATCGCCTCATCGACATGCTGACCAGGGAAGCGCCCCGCCAAAGGCGCTGGCTCCGAGGCGGTCGCGCCTCGCTCCGCCGCTGACGGCGAAGCGATTCTGATGTCGAACGGGTCAGCGCCGCTACCGGCGAAAACAGCGGCGCGGACGTTGAGCATCCGCCCCAGGTTCTCGAGGAGCTCATCGCTGGTCTGCGGTGATATCGGAACGATCGGCAATCGGCAGGAGAGAGCCGCCAGGACAGTCAGGCACAGGAGGTGGGAGCGAGGGATGCCGATAGCCACGGTGTTGCCGGGCCTCAGACCAGCACCGCGGAGGGCGTCCTCCACCTGCGCGACGCCCTGCGCTAGCTCCGCATAGGTGATGCCGGTATCGGACAGGGTCCGCAAGGCGACAGACCCTGGTCGGACGCCGATCCAGTAGTCGATCCTCTCGAGGATGCTGCGAGGGTGCGTCTCCGCAGCGACTCCTGCCGGCTCCCCCATGGCCCCCTCCTGTTTCGGCCTCTCGCGCCCGCCGCTGCATGAGAGGCTGGGCAACTGCGGCCCGTGCGCGAAGTCTGCTGGCTACGTCGAACTACAGGGCGGAGACGAGTACCGCCGAAGAGGCTTTGGTTGCGGGCCCCCTGTCAGCGCCAACAACGCTCATCCTTCTCCTACGGGCAGGATGAGTTCGGAGCGTGACCTGACGGCTTTGGCCACCGCGTCGACGAAGAGCTCACGGTCGACGGTGACGGTGGAGCGTTGACCCCTGAGCCGTACCGCAGCAGTACCGTCCTCGCGCTCGCGCAGACCGAGCACCACGGTGAGGGGGACCTTCTGGGCCTGAGCGACCCTAACCCTGTTACCGAGCGTCTCGTCGCGACCGTCCACCTCGACGGCCACGCCAGCGCGACGGAGCCCGGCTGCGGTCTCCTCGGCGTACTCGAGGTAGTCAGCCATCACGGGGATGATGACGACCTGGACGGGCGCCATCCACAAGGGGAAAGCGCCCGCGGTGTGTTCGATGTAGATGCCGATGAAGCGCTCGAGCGATCCGTAGATCACGCGATGCACGACAACGGGCGTCTCGCGCTCGCCGCGTTCGTTGGTGACGGCGCATTCAAATCGGCGCGGCAGCTGGAAGTCCAGCTGAATTGTCCCCGTTTGCCACTGCCGGCCCAGCGCGTCTTCCATCAAGATATCAATCTTCGGCCCGTAGAACGCTCCCCCACCTTCTTCCACGAGGTAGTCTCCATCGGTCCTTCGGTCGAGAATCGCACGGAGGGTCGCCTCTGCCTGGTCCCACGTGCCGATGTCGCCGAGGAATCCCTCAGGGCGCGTCCCGAGCCGCAGCTTGTACGTGAGGCCGAAGATCGAGTAGAAGCGGTCCGCGATATCGAAGATGCGTTCGTACTCCTCGGAGATCTGGTCCGCGCGCAAGAAGATGTGCGCGTCATCCTGCTGAAACTTTTGGACGCGCATGAGGCCGTGGAGAGTCCCTGAGCGCTCGTTCCGATGCAGAGGGTCGCAGTCGCTGAACCTGAGCGGCAGGTCGCGGTACGACCGGGTCTTCAGATTGAAGACCACCATCGCGTTAGGGCAGTTCATCGGCTTCACTGCGTAGGTCGCGTCGTCCCCGCCCGGCACGACGAACATGTCTTCGCGGTAGTGCTCCCAATGCCCCGACGTTTCCCAGAGTAGTTTGTTGTTGATCAGCGGCGTGGAGATCTCCTGGTACCCCCGCGCCTCATGTTCCTCTCGCCAGAACGCAAGCAGGTTATTCAGGAGCCGCATACCGTTGGGTAGCCAGTACGGCATGCCCGGCGCCGTTGCGTCGAGATGGAACAGCTCCAGCTCGCGCCCGAGACGGCGGTGGTCTCGCCGCTCAGCCTCGGCGATCAAGTCTTGATGGCGATCGAGCGCCTCCTGGCTCTCCCATGCGGTGCCGTAGATGCGCTGAAGTTGAGGGTTCTTTTCGGAACCACGCCAGTAGGCGGCGGCCACCCTCGTGAGCTTGAAGGCGGGGATGAACCTGGTGCTGGGCACGTGCGGCCCGCGGCACAGATCCCGCCAGACCGTCCTTCCGCCGCGGTCCACGTTGTCGTAGATCGTGAGCTCGCCGTCCCCCACCTCCACCGCGGCGTCCTCACCTGCGACGTCTTTGAGGGAGATGAGGTCCATCTTGAACGGTTCGGCGGCCAGCTCGTAAGCGGCTTCGGCGGCCGTGACTACGCGGCGCACGAAACGCTGATCCGCGGCGATGATCCCGCGCATACGCTTTTCGAGCCGGGTCAGGTCGGCCGTCGAGAACGAACCGTCCAGCCCGAAGTCGTAGTAGAAGCCGTCGCGGATAGGAGGGCCGATGCCCAGCCGGGCATCGGGGAAGTAGGACTGCACCGCCTGCGCCAAGACGTGCGCGCACGAGTGGCGGATGATCCGCAAGCCGTCCTCGGAGTCCGCGGTGACCGGCTCGAGGGTGTCGTTGTCAGGCACTTCAGCCGACAAGTCGATGAGTCTGCCGCGGTATCTCGCCGCCACAGCCCCCTCGACTCCGGCGAGGTAGTCAGCAGCCTGCATCGTCTCCCTCTCCAGTAGGTCGTCGCAACGGGAGGTTCTTGTCACCGTCCACCGAGCCGAACTCTACCTGTCGATGCTTACCGAGGCCTCAGTGTTCTTCTACGGGGCCAGTGAGCGCTCTCCTGCGGGACCGTGCCGGGGCACCGAGCCGGCGCCTCACGATTCACGCACGGCGACGACTCCGAAATGAGTCGGACGACGGGAGGCGATCCGGTCCGCCGACGCCCTGGACGTCGACCGCCTGGAACCGCCTGTTCGTTACGAGGATGTAACGGAATTGGCTGGTCTTCCCCTGAGGCAGCTGAGACTGCGCAGAATAGCCCCCCGGAGGGCGGTTTCGCAGTGAACTGGTTGACACCTCCTACGACCGGCGCGAGGCTCCTGCCGTGACGTCCACGCCCTCGTCGTCGACTCCACCGACGCGGGCCCCCGCGGCGGTTCCGGCGGACCCGCCCGCCTCACGCCCTCGATGGCGCGAGCGGGCCTCGTCCTCGTGGCGCGGCAGTTTGGTACGTCATCGGGACTTTCGGATGCTGTGGGCCGGCCAGTCGGTCACCCGGCTCGGCACAGAGCTCTCGGGGCTTGCGATCCCGGTCCTCGCCGTGCAGCTTCTCGGCGCGGACGAACTCGAGATGGGTCTGCTCGGCGCGGCGGACACGGCGGCATTCCTGGTGCTGGGGCTGCCGGCTGGCGCCTGGGTCGACCGCCTGCGCAAGCGACGAGTTATGACGGTCACCGACCTGCTGCGCGGGGTCGCCCTTGCCAGCCTGCCGGCAGCGTGGGTGCTCGGCATCCTCAGTTTCTGGCACCTGCTCGCGGTCACGCTGATCGTGGGCGCGGGCGCCGTCTTCTTCGACATCAGCTACCAGTCGATCCTTCCCACGCTCGTCCGCAAGGACCAAATCGTGGAGGCCAACGCGAAGCTCGAGATGAGCACGAGCATCTCGATGGTTGGCGGTCCCGCCGTGGGCGGCCAGCTCCTGCGGATCATGTCAGCACCGTTCGTCATAGCGCTCGATGCGCTCAGCTTCCTGCTGTCGGCGTTGTTCCTGTCGCGCATCCGCACGCCGGACCTTGCCCCCGACAAGTCCACGCGCCGCAACCTGCGCGTGGAAGTCGCGGAGGGCATGTCGTTCGTCCTGCGCCAACCGCTGCTCCGCCGGATCGTGGCGTGCACGGCGATCAGCAACCTCTTCTCGTCCGCGACGGGCGCGCTGATCGTCCTGTACGCACTGCGCGACCTCCAGCTGTCCGCCGGGACGCTGGGCCTCGTCTTCTCACTGGGCGCCGTCGGCGCACTGCTTGGCGCTGTCACCACGACGCCCTTCACGAAAGGGGTCGGCGAGGGCCGCGCGATCCCGATCGCCGCTCTGTCGTTCGTGCCGTCGGCGGCCCTCATTCCACTGGCGGGGACGCTGCTCCCCCCGGCCCCGACGCTGATCGCCAGCTGGTTCCTCACCACCGTCTCGATCGTCCTCTACAACGTCACCCAGGTCAGCTTCCGGCAGCGCCTCTGCCCCACGGAACTGCTCGGGCGCATGAACGCGTCGGTCCGGTTCATCGTCTGGGGCACGATGCCGATCGGGTCGCTGCTCGGAGGCTTGGTCGCTCAACAGTGGGGCATCCGCGCAGTGCTGTGGGCGGCGGTCTTCGGGCAGATGATGGCTGCTCTGCCCGTGCTGCTGTCACCGCTGGTCCGTATGCGAGACCTGCCGACCGCGCTCAAAGCGGGGTGACTGCCGCGTGAGCATGCAGACCCTCAACCCCTTCAGCTGTGGCGGGGTCATGAAGACCCGCGGCCAGCATCGGGCGACACAGTGCCAGCAACCGGACTGGCTAACGGCCGCTTCGCGACTGTTCCCTCGAATGGCTCATCTTTCTGGATAGGTCACTAGGCGGGCGTCGCGTTCCCGCCTAGTGACTGAGCGGTCGGCGCCGCCGAGAGGCGGGACGCGCGAACGTCCGCGAACATGCCCGCCGGTGGCGGGGCATAGGGCAGTGGCTCGCCCCGCTTGCAAGAGTTGTTGAGACCCTCCGCACCGGCGAACGGGCCATCGGGGTCCATCAGCATGGCCATGTGGTGGTCGGCGTGGTCGCGCCACCACACGCTCATGCCGGTGGTGGGCTCTTGACGTAGGTGCTCCCAGGCGCGCCAAAGCGCCTCAAGGCGGATCACGGCCTCGTCGTACTTCCACCACTCGGCGGCCCAGACTCGGGTACGGCCGTCACCGGCGATCTTGCGCCGGTAGACGTTGCGTAGGTACTCGCGCACGAACTCATCGACCGACCCGAAGTAGAGGGTCGGAGCTGACTTATGGACGTCCTCGTTGTCGGCAGGTGCCTCGAACGGGTGACCTGCACCGAGCGGCCGGTCGTCGGCGACGGGCTCAGCCTGAATGCCTGGCTCGTCGTACTCGTCGGCTCCCCAGTCGCTCATGGCATCTCCCTAGTCGCTTCTACTACCCGCACGGCGGCGAGTTCGGCGTCGGCATTGCTGAGGGTGCGGGCCGCCTGGGGATCGTGGGCGGCGATCGAGGCCCGCACCGCGTCAGCGTGGCGCCCGGCCATCCACGGCTGGGTGCGGATCAGGGTCGGGCGGGAACCGGAGGCGAGCACGATCGCTCGGCCCTTGGGCATCGCTGCCAGGTCCGCGACGTCCAGGATCCGTTCACGGTGCAGCTGGTAGGACACACCGCGCCCACCTCGGCCGGTGGACAGGGTGGAGGCCTGCCGGTCGTAGTCCCCGACCATCCGGGACAGGTCCTCCAGGAACGCCGGCTCCTTGACGCCGCCGCCGTAGACGGCGACGTTGGCCGCGCTCCACAGCTTCTTCATCCCGGACTCTCCCCAGACCTCCACGCCCTGGGACCAGCTCTGCAGGATCGTCATCAGCACGATGCCGCGGGAGCCGTAGTGGCTGTACAGGTTCGGCAGCTCCCGCCACCGGCACACGTTCGCGGCCTCGTCCAGCACGCCCAGCAGCGGTGTGGTCAGCCGCCCGCCGGCCGAGCGTGCGGCCAGCTCCTCGGCCGCCTCCACGACCGCGACGGTCAGCGCGGTAACCAGGGGCCCGGCGGTGCCGCGGCCTTCCTTGGACAGCGAGTACAGGGTGCCCCCGCCGGCCACGAACGCGGCGGGGTCGAAGTGCGGGCGGGTGTCGATCGGCCCGCGGGGCGTCACCCAGGTGGCGACCTGCCTGTTCGTCAGACAGGAGGCCATCTGCTGGGCGGTGCCGAACACGCCACCGCGCTGCTTGTCCGGGGCGGCGACGATCCCGGCGACCTGCGCCGCGGTCAGCGTGAAGCCGTGGTCACGCAGGATGTCCGCCGCGGCCTCGTCCGTGGGACGCGTGGTCCACCTGTACACGTCGGTAATGGGGCGCCGATCCAGCGCGGCGGCCAGCAGGAGCCCGGTGAGCAGGTCCTGCCCGGCGGGCTCGAAGTAGGCATCCGTGCGAGCGCCGGGGTCACGGGACCCGGAGGCGAAGTGCTCGGCCAGCTTGGCGGCGCGGACCTCGTCCGTCACGTACGACAGGGGGTTCCACCACCATGTCGGCTCCTCGAGGGAGATGCCTTGCGGGTCGAACACCCACACTGGGCCGGTGCGGGCTCGCACGTCGCGGGTGGCGTCGACGACGTCGCGCTTGTTGGAGGTGACCAGCACCGCGCCGGGGGCGTCCAGGATCGCCGGCACTGCCCGGCTGGTGGTCTTGCCGGTGCGCGGCCCCCAGATGTCGATGTGCATGTCCTCCCAGGAGCCGTACAGCGTCTGCCCCCCGCCCACCGTGCGGCCGATGGGCACGCCCGGGGACGCGGTGACTCCCAGACGCTTGGCGCTGGCCTGGGCATGGCGTCGGGTCAACGCCTCGACGTCACGACCGCGACCCATGTAGGCGGCGGCGCGGTCAACGCGCGTGCGGCGCTGACGGATCCCCCGCCACCACAGGCCCACCAGCGTGGCCAGGGCTGCGACGAGCACGACCACACCCGCCAACGCCCACGTCGCCTGCGGCGGCCAGGGGATGTCGCCGCCGAGGACACTGAAGAACACCGCGAACGGGTCCGCAGGCACGGGGGTGCCCGTCCCGGCGAGTCGATGCCCGACGTGGACGGCGACGTTCACCGACGCCACGGCCAGGACCACCACGACGATGCCGACCCACAGCAGCACCATCTCGGCGCCCATGGCGCCGGGGTCCTTGCGGCGGTTGTTGGGGGTGCTCACGATGTCGCCTCGACGCCGGTGGCCTCGCCGATGCGGGACTGGGAGTGCCACAGCTTGTTGGTGTCGTTGATCGCGAGCTCGGCCTGGGTCAACTCGACCCGCACCGGGATCCCGGGGCGCCCGCCGACCTTGAGCAGGAACCGGCCGCGGCCGGGTGGTTCGGCCTCACGGCCGCGGGCCGCGTCCCAGGCGGGAGGGTCGGACCAGGAGACCATCAGGTCCTGCTCGGCGCGGGAGAACGGCACCGCCGAGTTCAGCTGCGGCATCTCCGCCGGCGGCAGGCCCCCGCAGATCACCATCCCGGCACGCTCCACGAAACCGCGCGCCTTCATCCGGTCCTCCTCACTGGGCAGCGCCAGCAGGTCGGACATGGTGTGGGACACCATCGCCATCCCGACCCCGCGGGTGCGGTTCAGGCGGGTCAGGGCATCAACCCGATCGACCATCCCCTTCCCGGCACGCAGCGCCCGCCACAGCTCGTCCAGGATCACGAAGTAGTGCCGGCGCGGTTCCAGGCCCGCGTCGGCGAGGGCGTTGGCGACGTTGACGGTGCCGAACCCGGCCGACCAGCACGCCAGCAGCGCGGCGGCCTGCAGGTCGTGGTCGCCCTCGTCGATCGCGGACACGTCGTACACGACCGGCCGGTCCCGCCGCATCGGGTTGGTCGTCGGATGGGAGAACGTCTCCCCCAGGCGGCCACCGCCGACCAGGCCGATCAGGGACGCCTCGAGGTCCTCGGTGATCTGCCCGTACCGCTCGGGTGAGCCGCGGTCCAACGCCACGGTCCGCACCTCCGGTGGGGCGTCACGGATGACCTGCAGCAGGTCACCAAGCACCGGCACCCCGTCGTGGCGCTCGTCGAGGACCTCCAGCGCGCGGTCCAGGATCGTCTCTTCACGGTCGGTGGGTGGGGCCTTGCGGGTGATGGTGATCAGCGCGGACACCATCTGGTGGCGGCGACCGTGGGCGTCGGCGAGGACCTGGGCGCGGGCGGTGCCGGTCAGGCGCTGCGCAGCCGCGGCGGCCTCGCCTGGGTCGAGCACGTTCAGGTACCCGCGGCCTCGGCCCAGGGTGATGACCTGACCGCCAAGAGCCTGGATCAGCTCGACGTAGTCCGGCTTGAGGTCCCCCAGGACCAACGGCATGACCCCGTACCCGGCCAGGCCCGTCGCCATCCGCCGAGTCAGGGTCGACTTGCCCAGGCCGGGCCGGCCCAGCACGAACGCGGAAGGGTTGGAGATCAGCTGGGCGCGCTGGAACCAGGAGATCGGGTCGCAGCACACCGTGGCACCGGTGAACAGGTGCCGGCCGATCGGTGCCCCGGTCATCGGAGCCCCGGCGCCGACCGAGAACGGCCACAGACCACAGACCTGAACCGTGGTGCCCCGCCACTCATCAGCGGCCTGCACCATGAACGACTCACCACGCCCGCGCCCCAGCCACCCACGCATCGGTGGCCGCAGCACCCGGGGCTTCGCCGCGGCTGTGGTCTTCTGCCGGCTCATCGCTCGCGCTCCCCCGTGGTGGTCACAGCTTGTTCCGTAGCTCGGCGGGCACCTTCAGGTGACGCGGCAGGACCAGACCCAGCGGAAGCGCGGCCGTGAACGCGGAGTCCTGCGCCCCGTAGACCGGGCGCAGACCCACGCGCGCGGCCGAGGCCAGGTAGGACACCGCGGCACGGGCATCCGCCTCGTCGGCCGGGTCCAGGACGCTGGCGGTGATGAGCATCCCGAAGTTCACCAGCCCCGCCCCGGCTGCCTCTTCGGCAGCGGTCGCGGCCGCTGAACGCACCGCGAGGATGTCCCGGGCCGCAGGCTTGGCCGTCGCGCTCTGGCGGAACTCCGCCGCGCGCAGGTCCGCCTCAACGATCGCGGCCGCACGGGCGGGATCGATCGGCCGGTACAGCAGCGTGACGCGCTTACGGGCGATGTCCCGGTGCGGGGCGAGGACCTTCGCCAGCATCTTGGCCTGGACCAGACCCTGCGGTGCGGTGGTCATCGCCCACGTCACCGATGTCGCCGAGTCGTGGCGGTAGGCATCCCACGACGCCTCATGTGCCGTCGGCCCGACCTCGGTCCACGACAGCTCGGGGGTCTGCCCCACGGCGTGCGCTTCGTCGATCAGGGTCGCGGCAGCCGGGTCGTAGGCCACGCGCACCACCTCACACAGCTCCTGGGCGGGGACGGGGTGCGCCGCACCGGCACCGGTGGCCTGCAGCGACAACGTCAGCCCGGGGATCCGCGCAGCGAGCTCGCGGCCCATCTCCTCCGCGGTGCGCTTACGCGCACCCGGCCGCGCCGCGGCGTTGAACGTCAGCGCGACGAACGCGCGGACCGTGGAGGACCCGATCGGGTACCGGGCCACGACCTCGTCCAGCATCGCCCGCGCGAACACCGGGGCGTTCGGGTCCACGTTCAGCGCGACCTCACGACGAAGCCGCGACCCCGTGTCCGGGGCCGTCTCGATCGTCACCGACGCCGCATCCAGGCCCGGCTCGTCCGCCAGCGTGGCCAGCCAGTGCCCCCATGCGGAGACCCACAGGTCCACCTGGTCCTCATCGACCAGCGCCGCCCCGTCCGGCTCAGTACCCAGCACAACGGTGAAGTGCGCCGTGGCCGGCACATGCAGCAGCGCGAACGGGCGCCCGTAGGAGTCGGTGTGCTCCGACAGGCGCGAGGCGGCCAACAGGCCGGGCAGCTGGAAGGTCCCCCACAGGGCTCGCCCCAAGGGCCCCGAGCGGTACAGGTGCGACCCGCGTGAACGGGCCATCCCCCACCCGACGCGGGTCACTGCCCGCGACAGCAGGCTGCGTCCGTGGCGGTCCTTGCTGACCAGGAGCAGCAACACCAGGCCCAGCACCCCGGCCGTGGCGAGCCCCTGCAACGGACCGGCGACCATCACCGTCATCACCACGAAGATCAGGCCACCGAGCAGCACCGCGGTGCCGACCGAACCCAGGCCCAACAACCCCGGCGACGTCGGTCGACGCCAGTTCCCGTACGTGCGCGGACTGCGCGCCGCCTCATCAACGACTGCCACTTGGACCATCCCCCTCGCCGACACTGCGCTCACCGAACGCACGCGCCGCACCAGCGGCGGCCTGCCCGGCCCTCATCCCTGCATCCAGCGCCACCCCAGCGGCCATACCGACCGGTCCACCGGCCGCACCAGCAGTCGACGCCCCACCCGCACCGGCGCCCGCCCCAGCACCCGCCGCAGCGGACGCCCCGCCGCCGGCGCTGCCCGAAGCACCTGGCGGCGGTGCGGACGTCGCCGCGGTGCCGCTCGGAGCCTGGGGACCGGAGCCGCTCGGACCGGAGTCCCCGCCTCGATTCGTGGAGCCCGTCGGTCCGGACATCGGCGCGCTGCCTGCTTCCCGTCCCACGCCGAGGAACCGCCCCGCGGCGATCGCGCCGGTCGGCAGCGCCGCCAGTGCACCCATCGCGACCGCTCCCCCGGCCCCACCGGCGGTCATAGCCCCCACCATCGGCGTCACGAAGCGCATCAGCGCAGGCATCGCGAATAGCGCGATCACCATCAACATCAAACCGGTCAGCACCGCAAGGAGGCCTGACCCGTCATCGGTGAACACGCCGACGTCGGTCCCGGTGAGCTGGAACGCTGCCGCGTAGACGACCGCTGCGGCCGGCTTGTAGAGCACGAAGGCGACCAGCCAAGCCACACACTTCTTGAACCACTGTCGACCCATCTCGGTGTTCGTCGCCGATGCCGACAACGGCAGGATCCCAGTCAAGATCACCAGCATCCCCGCGCGGGCAACCATCAGGATGATCTGCACGACGCTGGCCAGGATCGCGATCAGCCCCAGGATGATGACCAACAGCGGGCCGAGAGCTGGGGTGGCCGGATTGAGGCCCAGTTGCAGCAGGCGCGCGATGTTCTCGCCGAAGCACGCCCCGTCACTGGTCACATCGCAGTTCAGCGAGTTGTTCAGCAGCCACACCGAGAAGCTGTCCGACGCAGTGACCAACAGCGACACGACGGTCACCCCTGCACCAGACACGACGATGAGCGTCATCAGGCTGCGCAGCAGGTCCCGCCCCGGCTCGGCTCGCTGCTCCCACGCCAACCGCGCCGCGCCGATAAGAACGGACAGGACAGCGGCGGCGCCCATGTACCACCACAGCGACGACTGCAGGAACGCGACAGTGCCCGAGCCGCTCTCCGGGCCAGCAGGAAGCGCTTCGGAGACCAGTGCGCTTGCCGCGCTGATCAAGACCACCGCGGCGAGGACGAGCCCGATCCGGCCCACGCTTGCAAGGCCCTCACCGCGCCGCATGCGAACGGCAATCAGGCCGCCCAGGGCGAACAACGAGATCACAGCCACGATCAGCGCGACCCACGTGACGTACCCCAGGACCGTTGTGAGCCCCTGGGAGGCCTCGGCGCTGGAGCCCGCCGCAACAGGAGAGCCGGCGCCTGTCCCAGTCAGGTCAGGTGTGCCGATGTTCACCCAGACTGTCCCAAGAGAAGCGACGGTCCGGCCGAAGGCTTCCATCACGGCCTGGGCCAGATTGTCGATCGCGTCGCCGATCGCGCTCTTCGCTAGCTCCTCAGCCTTGCAACCGAAATCGAGGAGCCCACAGTCAGCCACGCGTCACGCTCCCCAGCTGATGTAGCCGGCGAGGTCCGGGATGGTGGCGATGTCGAGTGGTTGCCGGACATCAGCGTTGATCTTCCAGTCGCCGTCCTGCCATACGAGCTCGTAGACGCCGGACAAGGTGATGTTCTGGCCGCCAGCGGAGCCACGTACGCCGAGATCGATGGTGGCTGTCTCGCCGTCGTACGCCAGCACCCTGAACCCGGCGATGTTCAGTCGGCTCCCCGTCGCGTCGCTCCCCGCGCCACTGAGTTCCCCCAGTAGTTGATCGCGGTACTGCCCGTGGCCGAGTGCTGATTCAGCCCACACCGCACCAGTCACGGGGTCGCTTCCCTGAGCGAGAGCGTTCGCTGCCATCACGACCGCGCCCTGAGGCGAGCGCTGGAAGCACGCGCGGATCCCTTGGTCATCGGTGAGGCCTGGACCAAACTCCGGAGACGTGGGGTATGCGATCGTCCCTTGGAACTCCCATGTCGCTGGGATGGTGCTAGTAACGGCGTGCTCCGAGGCGACACCGTCGAGACCGCACACGCTCTCCCCGGTGGCTCCGGTCGGCTCGGGGTCCGCTGAGGGTTGCGTGGCCGTCGGGACGGCGGTTGGGTCTGCTGACGCCTCCGGGTCCGCGGTTGCGTTGTTCGCTGCGTTCAGTCCTAGGACCACGGCCAGGACGAGCACGATCGCCACGACCAGGCCTGCGGCGATGAAGCCGGGGCGTGTCCAGGGGCTCTGCTCGGTGTCGCCGCTTGCCATGGGGAGCCTCAGGCGCCCATGAGGAAGCCGACGAGGGCTCCGGCGGCGCTGATGACGATGACGCCGCCAAGGGCCATGCCGATCTTGCCGGCGTGCTCGCCGCCCTCGCCGCGGCGGGACTGGATGGCCATCATCGCTCCGGCGACGATCAGGCCGATGATGCAGATGGCGAGGGCGACCCACTTCACCCAGCCCATGATGTCCAGCAGGCCTTCGGTGCCCGGCGGCTGGACCGGGGTGGGATTGGGGATGGTCGTGATCACCGCGGCGGTGAGGCTGTCGAGCATGGAGGTTCCTTCCGTTAGAGGGTGCCGCCGGCGGCGGGTCCTGAGCTTGGGATGAGCGCGTGCAGGTCGGCGAGGAGGCGACGCACTGCGGCGGGCGCGGTCTCGGCGGTGGCATCACGTCCGAGGCGCCAGTCCTCGTTCCACGGGACGTGCCAGGCGCGGGGCACACCGCCGCAGACCAGTGCGGCGAGGTCGCGTAGCGGCCGCGGGAGCCGTCCCGGCGCGTCGGCGACGATCACCAGACCGAGCACTTCCATGTCGGGTAGATGGCCGCTGGCCCAGTGAGTGGCCGCTCTCTGGGCGGCTTGCAGCCCCGAGGCGTGGGAACGGGCGACGAGGACTACCCGGGTCGGCGTGTAGGTGGTCGCCGGCGGGCGCGGCCACGCATGGCCCGCGGCTCGCCCGCCCGGGAGGAGGCGAGCCAGCGTGGACTCCCCCGCGCCGCCGTGGACACCGAGCCACCACACGGCCACCGGCGCTGGCTGCTGGTGGATCGGGAGCTGGTCCACCATGTCGGGCGCCTGGACCCCGTGTTGCGGGCGCGTGGCACCTAGACGGCGCTCCGCGGGCAGCCGGACAGGCTCGACCGCGGCCGGCGCCTGGCTCGAGGCGTGCGGCGACAGCCACGGGTTTGTGGTCAAGGTCCCCCCTGCGTACTGCGACAATCCCGACATATAGGCCAGGGCGCGGAAGTACGGTACACCGCGACGCTATCTCAGGAAGCATATTGCGTCTATCTGTTACTAGTCTCTATAGTGCGCTGTGGCGGTCACTACTGTGTGGCGCATGGGCGAACCCTTGGATGAGCTGTTCGAGGGCCTACCGCGGCATCTGTCGGTGGAGCAGCTCGCCGAGGTGCTCGGCGTCTCTCGCCCGACCGCTTACAACTGGCTGAACCGGCGGGTGATCCCTGCCTACAAGGTCGAAGCGACGTGGGTGATCTTGCGCGACGAGGTGAAGAGCTACCTCAGGTCGCAGAGCAACCAGGCTCGGGCCACGCAAGAGCCACCAGCGCCGGTGAGCGAGGAGGACGATCCGCCCACCGGCTGATCGACAACTGCAGGGGGGCAGGGCTGTTGCGGTCACGGACACCGGTGGCGATCGCGCTGACACTGATGCTCGCGGGGTGCTCTAGTCCCCCAGGCGCGCCGGGCGAGGCCCGACCGGCGGCTGGGCCCGCCGCATCGCCCCCGACCGCGACGGAGCCTTCCCCCGCCGCCCCGGAGGTCTCATCAGGTGTGGGTGTGCCGGACTTCCACGATGGATCGCCCGTGACACCGCCAGGCGATCCGTCCTGGGACGAGGTCGACCGCGCCGCCGCTATCAGCGTCGCTGTCCAGGCCGTCACGCTGTTCGCGCGCCCGGACCAGCCCTACGAGCAGTGGTGGTCCGACCTCGCCCCGCTTATGAGCGTCCAGGCGCAGATGGACTACCAGTACGTGGACCCCACCAACGTGCCCGTGCGGGCGGTAACAGGCGAGGGCGTGCTGATCGACGATGCCAGCGCCTCGGTCGCTGGAGTCCAGGTGCCGACCGACGTCGGTCCCTACACGGTGCTCCTGAGCCGGACCGGCGAGGCAAGCCCGTGGCTCGTGGAGCGGATCAGTCCGCCGGAGAGCGTGGGCTGACGTGGCTCCTGCCCGGTCCCTGGCGGTCGTCGCCGGTGTTGTCGTCGCCCCACTCGCCCTGATTGGCGGGGCGCTGGGCTTCGTCCTGCTCGGTTCCACGGTCGCCGACGCCTCCTGCAACCCCGGCGACTCGAGCGTCATCGTCGATCCTGCCGCACTCCCCCAGCGCGCCGTCGCCGGCTACAGCGGGGAACAGCTGGCCAACGCCGTGCACATCCTGCGCGCCGGCGCAGACCTCGGCCTGGGCGTACGCGACCAGACCATCGGGGTGATGACCGCGATGGGAGAGTCCGGGCTGCGAGTCCTGGACTACGGCGACGCCGTCGGACCGGACAGCCGAGGCCTGTTCCAACAGCGCGACAACGGCGCCTGGGGCTCGTACGAGGACCGGATGGACCCGTACACCTCCGCCACGAACTTCTTCCGGGCGATGACCCGCATCGCCAACCGCGAGTCGATCGCACCGACGATCGTCGCCCACCGCACCCAGCGCAACGCCGACCCGTACCACTACGAACGGTACTGGGACGCGGCCGTGGCGGTCGTCGAAGCAGTCAGCGGTACCCGCACCGGCCTTACTCCGGGCACCGGCTCAAGCACCTGCACCGGCATCCCCGATGTACCGGGGCAGGTCAACCCCGACGGGTGGGCCCAGCCAGCGGCAGGACCCGTCACCAGCCAATACGGGATGCGCTTGCACCCGATCTTCCGCGAGTGGCGCCTCCACGCTGGTGTGGACCTGGGCGGCGGGGGGTGCAACAGCCCCGTATGGGCCGTCAACGACGGCGTCGTCACCGTCGCTGGGCCGGCCAGCGGCTATGGCCAGCTCATCGAGATCGACCACGGCGGTGGGCTGCGCACCAGGTACGCGCACATGTACGCCAACGGCGTCCTCGTCGACGTCGGCGACCACGTCGAAGGCGGCGACAACATCGCCCTGGTCGGCAACACCGGCTCGTCCACGGCCTGCCACCTGCACTTCGAGGTCTACGTCAACGGGGCGTCGACCGACCCCGTCACGTTCATGTCCGCTGTCGGGATCCAGCTGCGATGAGCACGGTCCCCCACTTCCCGCGGATCACGGTGACGATCCACCCGGACACCAGCGCAGAGGTCACCATCCAGGGGATCTCCTACCCCGTACCGCCCACCGGTGACGTCGTCTCCGCTCGCCAGGCCGCCATCGGCGTTGTGGCCCTGCGGGCAGCGTCCGCGCTGGGGCGACCGGTCCGAGTCACCGCCACTGACCCCGAGGGCAGCTGGCCGCTGATCGTCCACCCCAGTGGCTACGTGGACGGTGTAGAGCCGACGCCCGGCCGTGCTGCGGCCAACGCTGTCGCGCCCGTCCACCTCGTCGTAGACGACACCCAGGCCAGCCCGGCCGGACTGTCCTTCCTCATCGGACGCAACCCTCGGCCACGCCCAGGCGAGCTCGTCGACGTCGTGCTTGCCGTCAGTGATCCCACCCGCCTGCTGAGCAAGACGCACAGCCGGATCGATGTCGACGACAAAGGTGCGGTCACCGTCACCGACCGAGACTCCACCAACGGCACCGCCGTGGAACTTCACGGCACACGCCGCGACGCCCAGCCGGAACGACCTCTGCACGTGCCTCCCGGCGCAGCCGTCCTCGTCGGGGACCACCGTGTGGTCATCGTTCGGACGGAGACGGCATGACGATCCCGTCCTCGACACGCCGATCAAGTTCGCCCGGGCTGCCTATGTCTATGTCTAGGTTGACCACCATGGCAGTCAAGACCACGCGGCGTGCCCGCGGCACAGGAGCTGGACGCGTCGCCGTGTTCGCCGAGGTCGACGCCGAAGCCAAGCAGAAGCTCGAGGCCATGGTCGCTGCTACCGGCGCGCCGAAGTGGGCAATCCTCGAGGCGCTGATCGACCGGGCGGAGCTTGACCCGACTGGCCGCCCGGTGTGGTGGGAAGAGCCGGACAACCATCAGGAGGCGCTCGACATCCCAGCCTGACCCAGACAAAGCGATGGCCCGCCCCCCTGAGGGGACGGGCCGAGTTCAAAGTTCTTCACCCGTGTGGTTGGCGCCCGGGAGGTGAAGAGCTCCGTTCGACACACCCTTCGGCGTGTCTGTTCGCTTGGAGCCCAAGGTAACTCACACACACGCACCCGCACTAGCGCACCCGGCTGACACGCCGAGGCGTGTCGTCGGCGATTCACCCGAAGCGCCTCCCAGCGCGACCCTGCTCACCGCTCCCCCGGTAGTGCCTGCGCGCGGGTCGGCGGACGTGGAGGCAGCCCGTGCGGCGTGGGCTGCGTTGGCCCCGTTGCTGGCTGGTGCGCCGCGGATGCGTCTGGGTGTGCGGACCGCGCGCGGGTTGCTGGAGTACCGCACCCGGGATGAGCGGCCGTTGAGCAAGGCCCTGCCCACCGCCCCGGCCGCGGTGCGCGTCTACGGCGCGGATGGGTGCTGCGCAGCGCTGTGCCTGGACCTGGACGCCTCCCGCGGCGGCCCGGACGCGGTCGCGGCCGACGCCGCCCGCCTGACCGGGCTGCTGCGCGGTCACGGCGCCCGGTTCGTCACCGACGCCTCCCCCAGCGGCGGGGTGCACATCTACGTCCCGTTCACCGCCCGTGTCCCGTACGACGTGGCCCGCGAGCTCGTCGAGGCCCTGGCGACGTCGCATCCCACGCTGGACCCGGGCCCGCACCGGTCTTTGAAGACCGGGTGCATCCGCGTGCCCGGCTCCACGCACAAGACCGGCGGCCACCAACGGCTCACGATGCCGCTGGCCGCCGCGTACGACGTGCTGCGCCGCCCCAATCCCGCTGATGTGCTCACAGCCCTACGCACGGGCCTGGCTGCGGAGATCTCCGCCTGGAAGGCCGCCCAGACCGCCGCGTGGCCCCAGGAGCCCTCCGGGGTTCCGGCGGGCCGTGGTGGGCAGCTGTCCGCCCGGTTGCGCAGCATCGCCGAGACCGGCCTGTACGACACCAACCGCTACGCGTCCCCCTCCGAGGCACGTCAGGGCGTCATCGCCGGCGCCGTCGCCGCCGGGTGGTCCCTGGCCGACGTCGCGGCCCGCCTGCACGACGGCCGCTGGCCAGGACTGGCGGCCCTGTACGCCCGCTACCGCCCCACCCAGCGGCCCGCGTCCCTGGCCAAGGACTGGCACAACGCCCAGACGTTCCTGGCCACCGCCCGTCAAGAACCACCCACCAGAACCCCCGGGGAGAACCATGTCCGCAGATCCCACACAAGCCCCCTAAAGACACACGCGGGCATCCCCGCTCTACTGGACCCGCACGCGGAGCACGACCACATCCGCACCTGGCGCACCGTCCTGCGCGCCACGGAACAGCACCGGTTCCCCGGCAGGGCCGGGTACCTCACCCGGTTCGTCCTCCGTGCGCTCGGAGAAGCCGCACACAAGTCCGGGACCCGCTACATCGCCTACGGCACCAGGTCGCTCGCCATCGCGGTCGGAGCCGACCACTCCACCGTCGCCACGGTGCTGCGCCGGCTGGCGTCCGAGCCCGGTGGGTGGATCGACCTCATCGAACCGGCCCGCGGTGAGCACGGCGACCTGTACGAGCTCACTATCCCCACCGACCTGGTCGCCATGGCCGCTGACCTGCGCTGGGACCGCGGCAGGGCGCACGCGCTGCGGCCCGTGTTCCGCACCCTCGGACCCGTGGCGGCCCTGGTCTTCGAGGCCGTCGAGAACGGGCGCGCCAACACCATCACCTCCCTGGTCACCGCGACCGGGATCGCCAGGTCCTCCGTGCACGACGCGGTCGACACCCTCAGCTCCCACGGGCTGCTCGAGCGACACGACCGCACCCTGGTCGCTCTCCCCCACCACCTGCTGCGCGCGGCCGAGATCCTCGGTGTCCTGGACGACGTCGTGGCCCAGATGCGCCGCTACACCGCCGAACGGCGACGGTGGCGCGCGTGGCTCGCACGCCACGAGCAGCACACCGACTCCCCCGCGGATCCGGCCGAGGACTTCTGGTGGCCACCGGAGGACGACGACCCCTCCGGCTACACCCTCCTGGCCTTCGCCAGCTAGCCCACTCGCCCACCCCGGCGGGCGCAGCAGCATGGGCTATGCACGACGAGGACTCCGCTGGCCCGGCTCACCTGGCCACCAGGGGCAGGCAGCTCGAGGCCGATGTCAGGGGCTGGGCGCACACTGCGGTCGTGGACCGTCCGGCTCGAGCACACTACGACTCCTGGATCGTCACCAACGGTGACCCCAAGCCCGCCACGATGCTGCCCGCCCCACGACGCGCAGTCATCACCACCCACACCTACGGCGGACACAAGATCACCGTCCAGCTCTACGTCGTCGCCCGCTCCCGCGGCTTCGTCTGCGTCGAGCAAGACATCTCCGGACGCGCCCCCTGGTACGCCTGGATCCCCGACCGCCAGGCGATGCCCGTCTGACTAAGGCAACTGGCCTAAGGGACCTAGAAATCCTAGGAGTTAGAGCAAACCTAGGGCACCTAGGATCGCTAGGAAAACTAGGAAGGCTAGCGGCATGGTTCGCGCGGCCGGCCGCTCTCGGGCGCGCGAGCGAAGCTGGTGGCCCGCGACAGCGGAATCCTAGGATTCCTAGCGGCGCTTAGGCTGGTCGGGTGGCGTGTCTGCGACGCTATGAATCCTAGGTGGGCTAGGTTCGCTAGCAGACCTAGGAGGTATCCAATGGAGATCGACCGCTCGCTCCTGACTCGTGTCGTCGCTGTAATCAACGGCAAGGGCGGCGCCGGCAAGACATCCGTCACGGCCAACGTCGCTGGACTCGTCGCCCACTCCGGCTTCCGAGTGCTCGCCGTGGACATGGACCCGCAGGGAAACCTGGGGGAGGACCTCGGCTACACCCAGAGCGACGTCGACGATCAAGGCCGCGCGCTCGCCGCCGCGCTGGCGTTCGGCCAGCCCGGCACGCCCGTGCCGTCAGTACGACCGAACCTCGACGTGATGATCGGCGGGCACCACCTCGACGCCGCAGCCGCAGCGCTGGCGGCAGCGAAGGACCAGACCGCCGCCCGGCTCGCGCTGGCTCGCGTGCTGCAGCCGCTGTCGGAGCAGTACGACCTCATCCTCATCGACTGCCCGCCCGGCATCGAAGCCCTCCAGACCGCCGCCGCGGCGGCGGCCCGGTGGGCGCTTGTGCCGGCGAAGTCCGACGCGAGCTCACGCAAGGGCATGCTCGACGTCGCCCGGCGCCTGGACGCCGTCGTCGACCTCAACCCCGGCCTGGACCTCCTCGGCGTTGTCCTGTTCGGCACCGGCAGCAGCGCCCACCGCATCAAGGAAGAAGCCCGAGCACGCATTGTCGAAGCCCTCGGTGCCGAGGACGTCGTCATGCAAGCCACCATCCGACACTCCGAAGCCACCGCCCACGCCGCGCGAGAGCGCGGCCAGCTCGTCCACGAGCTCGAAGACGAAGCCCGCAAGGGCCCCGCCTGGTGGCAAATCCGCCGCGGCGAAGCAGCCGCCGGGGGAGCGCCGCGCACCGCCAGCGGCGTCGCCGAGGACTACCACGCACTCGCCGCCGAAATCGTCGCCAAGATCACCGACGCCGAAGCCATCCAGCAGCAGGAGGTGCCGGCATGAGCGAGCCCGCCCCCAACCGCACCATCACCGGCTTCGGAGCCAGGCCCCGCAGCGGGGGAGTGCACCCCGACGCCAGCAGGCTCCTCGCACGAAACCGCACCACACAGCCCGCACCAGAGGCCTCGGTCAGCCTCAGCCCCCCCGCGACGGTCGCCCCCATCCCGCCAGCCCCCACCCCGCCAGCCCCCGCCGCGGCACGGAGGCCGACCAAGGCGAAGGAGCAGCTGAACGTCGCCGTACCGCGCGACGTGCGCGCACGCATCCGCGCCGCCTACCGCGCTACCGCCCACACCGAAGGCCACACCTCCTTCAGCGACCTCATCTCCGCCGTGCTCGACGCCGAGGCCACCCGCCTCGAGCAGCAGTACAACGAAGGCCGACCCTTCACCGGCGGGGAGCAGCCACTGCCCCCCGGCCGCCCCCTAGAGGGATGAACGTGACCCAGCCACGCCAACGCCCGCAGTGGACCGTCGGCCAGCTCCGCGCCGAACTCGTCGGCCTCCCCGACGACACACCCCTAGCCGTCGATATCTGCCTCGACGCCCACGGCCACTCCCGCCGCCGCGTCCCCCTCATCGGCGCCGGCTACGGGTGTGGTCTTCGCCGATCAATGGCGGGGTTCGTTCGGGGCTCGGTGGCGACCACGGTCGGGGCGGCATGACGCCGGGTGGGGTAGCCCGTTCGGGTGGTGTTGACGGGACTTGCTGTCGCGACCGGTTGTGACGGCGGTAGGCATTGGTGATCACTCGTCGCGATGGGGCGGCGGGGTGCGGGCTGGGGGCCTTGATGCGCACACGTCGTCGTTCTGGTGTTCGGTTCAGCGTGGTCGCGATGACCGCCACGGCCGCGGTGGTGGTCGGTGCGCTGCCGGCGGCGGCAGCGGCACCCACGGTGCCGACCGGTTTGACCTTCGAGCGGGCGGTGACGCACACCCCGGTGCTCGCTGGGACGGTCAGCGATCCCGATGGTGGGGCGGTCACCGCCAGGTTCTTCGCGCGTACGGCCGGTGCGAGCACGTGGAACGTGGTCAACGGCGCCACGGTCGCGGCGACGTCGGGACAGGTTGCACGGACGACCCTGCCGGTGCAGGCCGCCGGGACCACGCTGGAGTGGACGATGAAGTCCTGCGACGCCGCGACGTGTTCCGCGGCGGCGCCAGTGGTCACGAGCGTGGTCTCACCGATGCTGGGTGCGGGGCCGCGCAAGAACGCGACGGCGCTGCCGTTCCAGCTCGGTGACCGGGTCAGCGCCAAGGTCGACGTCGGGACAGGGAACCTGATGCTGACCGCCGAGGCCCTGTCGGTCCCCGGGGTGCACTCCGACGTCCCGGTCCAGCTGGTCTACAACTCCCTGTCCCTGGGTGCCGGTGTGGCGCAGGCGTCGACGTCGAACCCGACGGGGTACGGGTGGACCGTCAGCGTGGGGATGCGCCTGGAGGCGGCCGCGGACGGGTCGCTCGTGTTCCACGGCCCGGCCGGCCTGACCGGCACGTTCGTCCCGGCCGGCGGTGGGGCTTTCACCGCGCCCGCCGGTCTGACGGCGGACCTCGTCGCACTGTCGGGCGGTGGGTGGGCGCTGACGGACCACGCGTCGCAGCAGAAGCTGACGTTCAACGCCTCGGGAATCCTGACGACGATCGCGGACCGCAACGGCAACACCCACACCCTGACCTACGACCCCTACAACCCGACCCGCCTGGCCGGCATCACCGCCACCCGCGGCCCGGCCGGTTTGGATGTGACGTTCGCGTACACCTCGGGGCGGCTGACCTCGATCCGACAAGGGCCTTCGGGGTCGGTTCGCACCGTGGGGCTCGGCTACAACGGCTCCGGTGACCTGACGACGATCACCGATGCGTTAAACCGGACCACGACGTTCACCTACACCGCCCACCAGCTGACCCGCGTGCAGGCTCCCGGTGGGATCGACACGTACGTGGAGTACGACGTCCGCAACCGGGTCACCGCGGTGCGGCAGGTCAACGGCACGGCCGGGTCGGCCGGGGACTCCTGGACCCGGTTGGCGTACACCTCCGACACGCAGACGCTGGTCTCGGACGGGGAGCAGGAGACCACCGGGTCCCCCACCTCCGGGGAGCGCACCGCGTACACCCTTGCCGCGGACCGCACGGGGCGGGTGACCAAGGCGGTGGACGCCGAGGGGCGTGAGCGGGCGGCGACGTACACCGCGAACTACGACCCGGCCACGGCTACCACCGGCGCCGGGACCTCCGCGGCAACCACGACGATGACCTACGGGGCGAACAGCGGGGAGTCCCTGACGTCGCTGGCCTCGCCGACGGGTGCCACGCGCGGGTGGGAGTACACGAATACCGCCGCGGCCACGAAGTACCTGCCGACCTCCAGCACCGACGACGCCGGCAACTCTTCGGCGTACACGTACAACGGTGCCGGGAACGTCATGACCTCCACCGACGCCCTGGCCGCGCAGGCGGTGCTGACCCGCAACACCAACGGCACCGTCGTCACCGCGACCGCCCCGGGCAACGGGACGAACAAGACCACCTACACCTACACGAACGCGCAGGTGACGAAGGTCACCCCGGTGACGGGCTCGTCCCTGGGGGTGCGGGACTTCACCTACGACACCTACGGGCGGCTGAAGACGGCCACCAACGGCCGTGGGGTGACCACGACCTACAGCTATGACCTGCTGGACCGGCTGACCGGGGTGGACTACTCCGGCACCAACCCCAACCCCGACGTGTCGTTCACCTACGACACCGCCGGACGCCAGGGCACCCGCACCGACACCAGCGGCACGACCACCTGGACGTACGACCAAGTGGGGAACCTCACCTCGGTGGTGAATACGTTCGACAACGCGACGATCACCTACGGGTACGACAGGGTGGGGCGCATGGTCTCCACCACCGACTCCGGCGGGACCACCACCTACGGGTACGACGACGCCGGCGCGCTGGTCACGATGCAGTACCCGCACCCGAACGGCGGGACCGCGACGACGAACTTCGCCGTGGACGACAAGGGCCGGCGCACCGACACGTGGATGCGCACCAACCCGACCAACACCATCTGGGCCGCGCACTCGCACACCGATTACGACACGTCCGGGCGGCCGTCCCGGATCAAGGGCGAACGCCGCCAGCCCTCGTCCGGGTCGCAGGTGACCACCGTGGTGGACCTGCAGTACTGCTACGCGGCCAACTCCACCTACCCCACCTGCTCCACCAGCACCACGGACGACCGGTCGTTCGTGCAGTGGCGCCGTGACCACGTCACCGGGCAGACCACCACCTACACCTACGACGGCGCCGGGCGCCTGACCCAGGCCGCGACCACCGCCGGCACCAACGCCACGGCGCACCCCGCGGTCACGCACGCCTACGCCTACGACGCCCGCGGCAACCGCACCAGCGCCACGGTCACCACCGGCGGGTCGAGCACCACCCAGACGCGCACGCACAACGCCGCGAACCAGACCACCAGCAGCGGGTTCACCTACGACGGCGCGGGGAACCTCACCGCCGACCCGGCCGCCGGGACGATCGCGTACACCGCCGGGGACCAGATGGCCTCGGTCACCAAGGCCGGCACCACCTACGACTACACCTACGCCGGGGTCGGCAACGGTGAGCTCGTCCGCAACGAGACCCCCGGTGGGACGTACTCCTACACCTACGGCACCACCGGCGCCGTCGGCCGGCCCGCGATCGAACGGGTCACGCTCGACGGGAACACCGCCCACCTGGACAACGACCCCACCGGGCAACCGGTCCAGATCCGGACCTCCACCGGGCAGGACCTGCTGTACATCTACGACGGCCTGGGCTCCCCGGTGGCGCTGCTGTCGAACTTCAACACCACCGCGTTCGAGTACTCCTTCGACCCCTACGGCGTCGCCGAGCTCGAGACCACCTCCGGCGGGAACGCGACCGTGCAGACCCCGTTCCTGTACACCGGCGGCCTGCACGACCGCACCACCGACTGGATCAAGAACGGCGCCCGCTACTACACACCCACCGAAGGACGCTGGACCCAACACGACACCCTCGACGCACCCCTCGACCCCGCCAACGCCAACCGCTACGCCTACGCCGCCAACAACCCCATCAACTACATCGACCCGACGGGGCGCTTCAGCTGGGCTGAGTTCGGTGGGAACGCACTGGGCGCCTTCGTTGGAGCCCTAATCATCGTCCCAGCAGCACTGGGCGGGGGCCCGGTCGGTGCAGCGGCCGGCGCTGCAGTCGGCGGCTGTATCGGTGGTGCGGTCGCTGAGGGAACGTCTGCCGCGCTGAGTGGCGGGAGCGCTTCGCAAGGTGACATCGGCGGCGCGTGCCTCGGTGGTGCGGTGCTGAAGGCCTTCGGCTGATGCCACGCTCGCTGGTGCTTCTAGAGATCGTCCTCTTCTCGGTGGCGGGACTCCTGTGCCTCATCGCTCCCGATCTCATCAGCCGGCTCGTGGATCGACTCCCTGCGAGGCTGCGACCGAAGGAGGCCCGGGAAGGCGAGCGTGCACTTGTTCGGATTTTGGGAGTAGTGCTGCTGATACTTGCCGGGATCGGGGTGGTTGTGCTGCGCGACGCTTGATGACATCAGGCTCCTCCTCCGCCCGCTTGATCGCTGCACCGGACTCTACTGATTCACGTAAACGAACGTTGGGTCTGCTGCACGAGTAGGTGACAGTCGGTCTCAGGCGGCGAGTGCGACCTGAGTGGTCATGATGGTCTCGAACTCGACGGGTGTTAGGCGCCCGAGCCGGTGCTGGCGTCGGCGGCGGTGGTAGGTCCTTTCGATCCAGGTGATGATCGCGATCCGCAGGTCTTCGCGGGTGGCCCAGCGGCGCCGGTTGAGGACGTTCTTCTGCAGCAGCGAGAAGAAGCTCTCCATGGCAGCGTTGTCTCCCGCGGAGGCGACCTGGCCCATCGATCCGACCAGCTCGTGCGCCGCGAGGACGCGTGCGACCTTCCGGCTTCGAAATTGGCTGCCTCGGTCGGAGTGCACCACGCACCCGGCGACGTCGCGTCGCCGTTGCACGGCGCTGACCAGCGCGTTCACTGCGATCTGGGAGGCCATGCGGTCGCTGATCGAGTAGCCCACGATCCGGTTGGAGAACACGTCCTTGATCGCGCAGAGGTAGACCTTGCCCTCGGCCGTGGGGTGCTCGGTGATGTCCCAGAGCCACAACCGGTTCGGCGCGTCGGCGGCGAAGACCCGTCGCACGAGGTCGTCGTGGGCCGGTGGGCCGGCCTTCTTGCCGCCCCGGGTGCGCTTCTTGCCGAACGCCGACCACCAGCCGTTGCCGGAGCAGATCCGCCACACCCGCCGGTCGCAGGCAGCCAGGCCAGCCCTCGCGGCCTCGTCGGCCAGGAGCCGGTAGCCGAACTCCGGGTCGTCGCGGTGGGCGTCGAACAGCGCGTTCGCGAGGTATGCCTCCTCAAGCTCGCGGGCGCCGATCGGTGCGGCGAGCCAGCGGTAGTAGGGCTGGCGGGCGAGCTTGAGGACCCGGCACGTCACCGCGACGGGAACACCGTCGTCGGCGAGCTCAGTCACGAGCGGGTAGATCATTTTCCCGGCAGATGCGCCTGGGACAGGTAAGCCGCGGCGCGGCGCAGGATCTCGACCTCTTGCTCGAGCAGCCGGTTGCGGCGGCGCAGCTCACGCAGCTCAGCGGACTCGCTCGCGCTCGCTCCGGGGCGGTTGCCGTCCTCGACGTCCGCGTCACGCAGCCAGTTACGCAGGCACGACTCGGCGATCCCGAAGTCGGCCGCGACCTGCTTGATCGGCGCATCCCCGCGGCGAGCGACTGCCACGACGTCCCGGCGGAACTCCATCGGATAGGGCCTGGGCACGGTGCACATCCTTCCAGCGGGGACCTCGTCCCCACAGGTCAGGTGTCACCTATCCGTGCAGCAGACCCGTTTCCGCTACACCCGTCAGAGCTCAGCCGCCGTGGGGTGGTCGACGGGGCGCCCGATGTAGCGGAACTGTGTACCGGAATCTACGGTCCGATACTTCCCGTACCGGACGGGTTTCGCTACGGTCGGGGGGTGGGGCACCTTCTGGGCTACGCGCGCGTGTCGACGACCGACCAGGACGCGTCGTTGCAGATCGACGCGCTGACCAAGGCCGGGTGCTACCGGGTGTTCGTGGACACCGGCTCGGGGTCGCTGCAGCACCGCCCGGAGCTGGACAAGCTGCTGGACCAGCTGCGCCCGGGGGACACCTTGGTGGTGTGGCGGCTGGACCGGCTCGGCCGGTCGATCCGTCACCTGATCGACCAGCTGCAGGTTCTGGCCGACCGCGGCGTGGGGTTCCGGTCCTTGCAGGAGACGATCGACACGACCTCCCCGGGCGGACGATTGGTGTTCCACGTCTTCGCGGCCCTGGCCGAGTTCGAGCGTGACCTGATCCGGGAGCGGACCAACGCCGGCCTGGCGGCCGCTCGTGCTCGGGGCCGCACCGGTGGGCGGCCGTCGGCGTTGTCCGCGGACCAGGTCCGGGCTGCCCGGCGGATGTACGAGCAGAAGGACATGACGGTCGCCCAGATCGGTCAGGTGCTCGGCGTGTCCCGCACCACGATCTACCGGGCCTTGAACCGCCCACCCGCCGGCGCGGCGCCGTCACGACGAGCCACGAGCGCCGTGTAGGCCGGTCGTGGACGCGGACGGGCGGTGGCGGATCCTGCGGTCGCATGTCGAGGACCAGGTCCCGCTCGCCGCGCTGGCCCGTCACCACGGCCTGGGAGTGCGCACGCTGGAACGCTGGCATGCCCGCTACCGCGCCGGCGGTCTGCTGGCCCTGGGCCGACTGCCGCGGGCGGACGCGGGCGGGCATCGCCTGCCGGGGGAGCTCGTCGCGCTGATCGAAGGGCTCGGTCTGACTCGGCCGCGCCCACCGATCGCCGCGATCCACCGAACGGTGGTGAAGGTCTGCGCCGGCACCGGGTGGCCGGTCCCGTCCTACGGCGTCGTCCGATCGATCATCACCGCCCTGGACCCCGGCATGGTCACCCTCGCCCTCGAGGGACCGAGCTCCTACCGGGACAAGTACGAGCTCGCGCTACGGCGGACCGCGGACCGGCCCAACGCGATGTGGCAGGCGGACCACACCTTGCTGGACATCGTGCTCGTCGGCACGGACGGCAAGCCGGCCCGGCCGTGGCTGACCGTGGTGATGGACGACTGCTCCCGCGCGATCTGCGGCTACACGGTCTTCTTCGGTGCACCGTCGACGATGTACACCGCCCTGGCGTTGCGGCAGGCGATCTGGCCCAAGACCGACCCCCGGTGGCCGATGTGCGGGATCCCCGAGGTGCTGTATG
>NZ_BMEB01000009.1 GCF_014636275.1 Cellulomonas carbonis | reverse complement strand
ACCTCAGCCCGATCGAGTTCGAACTACGCTCCGAACTGCCCCTCATCCCCGCCTGACCACCACACCACAAGTGGTAACCAGGGCGTGGGGCAGGTCAGAGTGTCAACCAGCCCTGCAGCAGTCCCCGCCGTCCGTCACACTGATGGTCGGCCCCTTGTCGTGACTCGTGACTGCGTTGCTGACGGGACCGGCGGAAGCGGGCGTCGCTAGGACTACCCCGGCCGTCGCGACGGAGAAGACCGAGATCGCCGTTGCTACCAACTTGGACGACCTCATCGTCGCGCCCTCTGCGCCGCATCGAGTCTTGCCCATACGGTGAGGCCGTCAGCGCCTCTCGTCAAGAGCTTGCACTGGCCGCTAGCGCCGAGGGCGAGGGTCGAGAACGCGTACCGGCAACGTCCGAGCGGCACATCCCGCGCCAGACGAGTTCCGCTGTCGCCACCGTCGGCTCGAGTACCATCGGCGCTCGACAGGCTGAACGTCTGGCGCGCGTGATCGCGACGGTGTCACACCAGTCCGGGCTGTAGACCTACGACGCTTCGCTGCCGTGCGATCGGCCCTCGCAACCGTCATCCGAGTGCGAGTTCAACCTCGGCGTCCTCGTTCACCACGGTGACCGTCCCGACTACCCGCAGGTCGGCCTACGGCCCCGGGACGAGCTGCTTGAACCGGGCCGCGAGCTGCCGGTCCCCGGCGACGTCGAGCGCGTCGAGCGGGACGCGCCCGAGCGCGAAGAGCAGCACCGTGCCGTCGTCGCCGGTCACCATCACGTCCGCCGTCGACCCCGGGGGTGCGACCGCCCAGGCGCCGCCGTCGTACGTCCGCGCGACGTCGACGGACGTCCCGCGCAGCCGAAGGGTCGAGCCCGCCGGGGCGTGCTCGGTCGCACCGGCCGCGAGCACGTCCCAGAACGAGGTGAGGAACTCGGCCGTCGAGGGCACGGCGCCGTCGTCGAGCCCGCCCGGCTGGCCGAGCGCGTGCGCGAGGTCGCTCGTGTGCACGGCCGCCTCCATGACGAAGGTGTGCAGCGCGAGCGTCAGCGGGACGTCGCCGTACGGCATGGGCAGAGCGGCCGGGAGGTCGGCGGCGTCGAGCGCGGCGAGCTCGTCGAGGGCCGCGACCAGGCGGGCGCGACCGGCCTCCCAGGAGCCGCGCAGGTCGGCCGGGTCCGGCGGCGTGCCCGCGGCTCGCCCCGGGGACCGCCGCACGGCGAGCTCGAGCGCCTCGGCCTCCATGCTCGTGCCCCACGCGGTGTGGGCGACGAGGTCGCCGACCGACCACCCGGGCAGGCGCGTCGGGGCGGAGAGGTCCGCACCGCCTGCGTCGAGGAGCCCTGCGAAGCGCTGCCATGACCCCGCGACGAGGCGCCGGGCGTGCGTCGGTTCGATCATCGTCCGCTCCCGATGAGGTGTGCCGCGGTGAGCCGGTCCAGGACGGGCCGCATCCCGAGTGTGCCCGCGGCGTCGGCCGCCTCGCGCGCCACGGAGCGCGCGCGCTCGTCGTCGCCCAGGTCGGCGAGGGTCGCCGCGAGCTCGGCGCGCGCCCACGTCGCCGCGGCGGGTGCGGGCACGGCGTCGTCGTGGGCGACCGCGGCCTCGAGCAGGTCCCGCGCACCCGCGAGGTCGCCCGCGGTCCGCCGGCACAGCCCGAGCGCGTAGGCGCCGGACCCCAGGCACAGCGCACCCGAGCCGAGCACGAGGACCTGGTCGCGGTACGGCTCGAGCAGCGGCGCGAGCGTCGCTGCGGTGCCCGCGTCGCCGACCTCGGCCGCGGCCTCCGCGAGCATCGCGAGGATCGAGGAGCGCGCGAGGTCCTCGGGCACCGCGTCGGGGCGCCGCGCGTAGTGATCGACGTGCGCCTGCGCCTCGCGGTGGCGTCCGAGCCGCGCGAGGACCAGGGCGGGCGCGAACGACCACCGGTCCGGGTCGGCCTGCGCGTGCCGCTCGACGGCGTGCAGGGCCTCGGGGTCGTCGCCCGTGTCGAGGTGCAGGCGCAGCCGCTGGATCGTCACGACGTGGTCGGTGGCGGCGTAGTGCGCGCGGCGGCCCTCCTCGCCGAACTCCGCGATCAGCCGCGCGGCGTCGACGAACCGACCGTCCATCAGGGCCCGCGTCGCGCGCCACATCGGCGGGTACCAGCGGTGCAGGGGTCGGCCGAGCCCGTCGACGAGGGCCGTCGCGTCCGCGATCGCGTCGTCGGCAGCCGCGAGGTCGCCCGCCGCGAGCAGGTCGAGCAGGCGCAGGCGGACCGTCTCGAGGCGCAGCTCGAGGTCGTCCGTCCGGGCCGCGGCGACGACGGCCCGCTCGGCGTCCGCGAGCCGTGCGGCCAGGTGCTCGGGCCCCTCGCGCGTGACGCGCAGCGCGAGGAGGGCCCGGGCGAGGCCCTCGGCGTCGTCGTGCTGCTGCGCGACGTCGACGGCGCGGCGGCACATGCCCTCGGCGCCGCTGCGGTCGCCCGCGTAGAGCAGGGCGCGGCCCAGCGCGGAGGCGACCGCGACGTGGCGCGGGTCGTCGGGGCCGACCGCGGCCTCGGCGGCGCGCAGGAGCCGGACCGACTCGCCCGTGCGCGGCAGGCGGCTCGCGTACAGCGCGTCCTCGTACCCGAGCGCGGCGGTGACCAGCGCGTCGGCGTCCTCGCGCGCCATCGCCGCCTCGGCCGCGGTCGAGAAGGCCGCCATCGCGGGCTCGAGGTCGCCCGAGCGGCGCAGCGCCTCGGCGAGCGTGAGGCGGCGCGCCAGCCGCTCGGGTCCGGTCCCGGCGGGCAGGGCGAGCGCGCGGTCGAGCAGCGCGGCCGAGCGCTGGGGCGACGCGACGAGGTGCGTCGTGGCCGCGCGGTCGAGCCACGTCGCCGCCTCGGCCGCGAGGTCGCCGGACGCCGTGCCGTCCTCGAGCCCGGCGGCGGTCGTCGGGAGGCTGTCGTAGGCGTGCGCGAGGTGGGTCCCGACCAGCTCGGTCGCGACCGGGCCCTCGAGGCCCTCGAGCCACCGGGCGAACCGCGCGTGCAGCTCGGCGCGCCGCCGTCGGCCGAGCGAGCCGTACGCGGTGTCGCGTAGGAGCGCGTGCCGGTACGTGTAGGCGCGCGTGCTGACGGCGTCGGTGTGCGGCCCGACGAGCAGCCCGCCGCGTGTGAGGTCCGCGAGCGGCTCGCCCGCGTCGTCGACGCCGAGCGACGGGAGCGCGTCGAGCGGGAAGGTCGTCCCGGGGACCGAGCCGCGCTCGACGACCGAGCGTGCGGCGCGGGGGAGCGCGTCGAGCTGCCCCTGGTAGATCGCGTGCACCGTAGTCGGGACCTCGGCGGGGTGGCCCGCGCTCGTGAACGCCCACGCGCCCGTCGGGCGCCGCACCAGCACACCCGACTGGATCCACGACCGCACGAGCTCCTCGACGAACAGCGGGTTGCCGCCCGAGGCGACCGCCACGCCGTCGGCGTACTCGCCGGGGACGACGCCCGTGCCGAGCAGCTCGTCGACGAGGCGCCGGCTGTCGGCGACGGAGAGCGGTTCGAGCGGCACGACGGCGGCGTCGGAGGCGAGGGCCGGGTCGACGGGCGGCCGGCTCGTCAGCACGAGGTGGCGGTCGCCGTCGGCCGTGACGGCGTGGCGGAGGAACGCGTGCAGGTCGGGTGCGGCCAGGTGCACGTCCTCGACGACCCACACGGCGCGCGGTGCGGCCGCGTCGAGCGCCGCCGTCCACGCGGGGTAGAGGTCGGCGGGGACCGCCTCGGGCGTGCGTCCCGCGACGACGTCGGCGCACAGCCCTGCCACGCGACGTGCCGCGGCGGCGTCGTGGCCGCCCCGCTCGAGCGCCGCGGCGACGCGGGTCTCCCACGCGTCGGCGTCGGCCGGCGCCGAGGAGGTGCCGTCCGGGTCGAGCGGCCCTCCGCCCGACGACGGCGCACCCGGCCAGGCCTGCGCGAGCAGCGAGGCGACGGCCTCGTACCCGCGCCCCAGGTCGAGGTTGAGCCGGACCGTCCAGCACGCGCGGTCCGGCGTGAGGCGTGCTGCGAGCTCGTCGACCAGGCGGGTCTTGCCGGCCCCGGGCGGCGCGACGACGAGCACCGCGCGCGCGTCGTCGGCGTCGAGGAAGGCCGCGAGCCTCGCGAGCTGCTCGTCGCGGCCGAGGAACGGCGCGGCGAGGCCGTGCAGGCGCAGGCCGCGGCGCGGCTCGGCGCGCTCGGCCGTGACCGCCCAGCTCTGCACGGGGGCGGACTTGCCCTTGAGGTGCAGGACGCGCGCGGGGGAGACGACGTAGGCGTGCGCGACGGCGAACGCGGTCTCGTCGCCGAGGACGACCGTGCCCGGCTCGGCGACGGCCTGGAGGCGCGCGGCGGTGTTGGCGGCGTCGCCCGTGACGCGCCACGTGCTGCCACGCCGCGTCACGACGACCTCGCCCGTGTCGACGCCGACGCGCACGCGCACGGTCCCGTCCGCGAGGCGCAGGCGGCGGTCGAGCCGGTCGACGGCGTCGACGATCCGCAGGCCCGCGCGCACGGCGCGCTCGGCGTCGTCGTCGGCGGACCGCTCGGTGCCGAACGTCGCCATGACGGCGTCGCCGATGAACTTCTCGACCTGTCCGCCGTGGGCCGCGACGACCTCGGACGCGAGCGAGAAGTAGGTGTCCTGGACGCGGGCGACGTCCTCGGCGTCGAGGCGCTCCGACAGCGCGGTGAAGTCGGCGAGGTCGGCGAAGACCACGCTCACGACACGCCTGTCGACCGACTCCATGGTGTCCGCACGCTAACCCGCATCGGGTCGCGCTAGCGTCCACCGTGCGGGTGGTCCCACCCGCGCGCGGTCCGGTGCCGGCTCGCTCGTGCCGGTCGACCCCGGTCCGTGCCGGCTCTCGCCCCCGGGGAGCGACCGTGCCCGGTGTCACCTCCGTCTCGTGGATCCCGTCCGAGCTCATCCGCGGTCCCATGCGGGTGCCGTTCGACCTCGGCCTGACGCACTACGACGAGCCGCCGCCCGACCACCTCGACGACCTCGCCGCGCTGCGCCGCGCGGGACGGTTCCGGATGGTCAACCGCGTCGTCGCGGAGGCCGAGGTCGAGGACGGCCGCGTCACGGGGGCGCGCGTGCTCCCGGAGACCGGTGGCGTCATCGGGCTGACCAACCTGCTCGGCGGGAGCGTGCGCTTCCCGGCGATCGCGATGCCCGACCTGCGCACGGTGACGGTCGCCGACGACGGGTCGCACGTCGTCGTGCGCCAGACGGCGGGCGGCCGCGCACCCCTGCCCGCGCCGCGCCTGGTCAACGGGCGCCCGCGGCTCGTCGCGCCGCTCATCTGGACGACCCTCGAGCTCGAGCTGCGTGCCGACGGCTCGGCGGCCCACCGCGTGGTCGGCGCGAGCGCGTTCCCGCGCCACTGGGTCTACGACGGCGAGGGGCGGCTCACCGAGAAGGTCGCGACGACGGACTCGGCCGCGTGGATGCACACCATGGAGGAGACGCAGACGCCGTGGCACGGCACGGACGCCGCAGCGCTGACCACACCGGCCGAGACCGAGCTCGAGCGGCGGCTCTCGCGCGACGTCATGCGCTCGAAGCCGGAGGTGCTGCGCCTCGCCGCGGGGGACGTGCTGTTCGAGCAGGGCGACAGCGGCACGCAGGTCGCGCTGCTGCTCGACGGCGTCGTCGAGGTGCTGCACGACGGCGAGCTGCTCACCGACATCGGCCCGGGCGCGGTGCTGGGGGAGCGGGCGCTGCTCGAAGGCGTGCGGACGGCGACCGTCCGGGCGCGGACGCCCGTCACGGTGGCCGTGGTCGAGGGGTCGACGGTCGCGCGCGAGGACCTCGAGGTGCTCGTGCTCGGCCACCGCCGCGAGGAGGGCGAGGCGGAGGACGCCGCGGGCTAGCGCCGCCGGTCAGGCCGGCCGGCCGGGGCCGGACCGGCGTCCGCGGGCTGCCAGACGGCGCGCTCACGCCGCACGAACCCGCGCAGGTCGGTCGGCTCCCGGCCGAGCACCTCGCGGACGTCGTCGGTGAGCCCGGCGGCCAGGCCGAGCCGGGCGGTCGTGTAGATCGCGGTGGTGACGGCGACCATGCCCCACGGCAGACCGAGCGTGCGCCGCGCGTGGTGCGCGTAGCGCAGCGCTCCGGGCCGCGGGTAGCGCACGGGCGTCCCGAGCTCGTCGGACAGCACCGCGGCGACCTCGTGGTACGTCAGGGCCTCGGGTCCGGTGACGGTCCAGGCCCGGTTGCTGTGCGCAGCCGGGTCGGCGAGAGCCCGCGCGGCCACGGCGCCGACGTCGACGGCGTCGACGAACGCGGTGCGGCCGTCCCCCGCGGGGACGGGGATCTCGCGGCGGTCGCGGACGTCCGCGAGGTGGGTCGTGCTCAGGTTCTGGTGGAAGAACGACGCGCGGACGAACGTCCAGGTCACGCCCGACGAGCGCAGCCACTCCCCGACGGTCGCGTGGGGCACGACGCGCAGGCGCTCCGCTCCCTGGAGCGAGAGGAAGACGACGTGGCGCACGCCGTGGTCGCGCGCCGCCGCGACGGCGGGAAGGAGGCCGCGGCGCACGTCGCCGACGGCGGGCGGGCGGACGAGGAACATCGTGTCGACGCCCGCGAACGCGTCGGGCCACGACGTCGGGTCGGCGAGGTCGAACCGCACGCTGGTGGTCGTCGACGGCTCGGGGGAGTCCGGCCCGGGCCTGCGCATCGCCGCGCGGACGGGCACACCCAGCCGCTCCAGCTCGGCGACGACGGCCGAGCCGACCGTCCCCGTCGCCCCTGTCACCAGCACCTGCGCGGCCATCGCGGCTCCTCTCGATAGATGTACGGTACACGCATGAGTCGACGCGACGACGGGACACTGCCCGAGTGGTTCGACGCCCTCGACCGGGCGCTGCTCGACCTGCGCCGGTTCTGGACGGCCCCCGAGCGCATCCCCGACGGGGCGGGAGGGACCGCCGGCGGGGCGGCGCTGCCCGACGTCGAGCTCTCGACCCTCCTCGTGGTGGAGGTGGTCCGCTCGCGCGCGTCGAGCGACCACGGCGACGGGCCCGGCGCCGTGGTGCGTGACGTCGGGGTCCGTGACGTCGCCGAGGGCCTCGACGTCACGCCGTCCACGGCGAGCCGCCTCGTGGACCGCGCCGTCCGTGCGGGCGTCGTCGCGAAGGAGCCCGGGGCGACGGACCGCCGCAGCACGAACCTCACCCTGACGCCCGACGGGCAACGGCTCGCCGAGCGCGCGAGGTCGTTCCGCGCCGAGCGTCTCGCGGGGCTGCTCGACGGCTGGCCCGCCGACGACGCCGCGACGCTCGCCCGGCTCCTGGGGCGCCTCGCCGCGGCCGTCCGGGCGGAGGGGCGCGCGGGGTGACCGCCCGGGAGTGACGCGCCAAGGGTTGACGACCCGCGCCGGATCGTTCACTCTTCATCTACTTGGAGGGGAGTATCCCCAGCGCGGACGTCGTCACTACGGCTCGGTCACCCGGGCCCGGCGCCGCGGGCGGCCGTCGGCCGTCGGGAGAGACCTCCGGTCACCACCGACCGGAAGGCACCCTCGTGGACGTACCCCTGTGGATCTGGCTCGCCGTGCTGGCGGGCATCCTGCTCATGCTCGCGATCGACCTCGTCGCGCACCGGAAGGCCCACGTCATCGGCGTCCGGGAGGCCGCCGGCTGGTCGGTGTTCTGGGTCGCGACCGGCGTCGGCTTCGGCGCCCTCGTCTGGCAGGTGTGGGGCGCCGAACGCGGTCAGGAGTACTTCGCCGGCTACCTCATCGAGAAGTCGCTCGCGGTCGACAACGTCTTCGTCTGGGCGATAATCCTCACGTACTTCGCGGTGCCGAGGGAGTACCAGCACCGCGTGCTGTTCCTCGGCGTCGTCGGCGCGCTGATCTTCCGCGGCGCGTTCATCGCGGCCGGCTCCGTGCTCATCGAGAGCTTCAGCTGGGTGCTCTACGTGTTCGCGGCGTTCCTGCTGTGGACCGGCTACCGCATGATCCGCCAGCGCGACGAGCACCTGGACCCGGAGAAGTCCCGTGCGCTGCGCCTCTTCCGTCGCTACGTCCCGATGACCGACGCGTACCACGGCCAGCGCCTCGTCGTCCGCCGCGGCGGCGTGCTCCTCGCGACGCCGCTGCTGGCGGTCCTCGTGCTCGTCGAGGTCACGGACGTGGTCTTCGCGGTCGACTCGATCCCCGCGATCTTCGCGGTGACGTCCGAGCCGTTCCTCGTCTTCACGGCCAACGCCTTCGCGGTCCTGGGCCTGCGGGCGATGTACTTCCTGCTCGCGGACCTCATCCACCGCTTCGTCTACCTCAAGATCGGCCTCGCGCTCGTGCTGATCTGGGTCGGCATCAAGATGATGCTCAAGATCGACGTCCTCTACGTGCCGACGTCGCTGTCCCTCGCCGTCGTCGCGACGATCCTCACGGTGTCCGTCGTGGCGAGCCTGCGGGCCACGCGTGGCCAGGGACGCCGCGCGCTCGAGACGCCGACCGACCCGCCGTTCCGCGTCGCGACCGTCGAGGAGATGGCCTCGCTCGAGCCGGTGTGGCGCCGTCCCGGCCTGGTCCGGGTGGGTGCGGGCGGTCGCGACGACGACAGCCGCGGCTGACCGAGGACGCCGGACGTGTGAACGCACGACGGGCCGGCCGGGACCACCCCGGCCGGCCCGTCGTGCGTCGTCGTCAGTACCGGAACTGACCGACGAGCGCCTTGAGCTCGGTCGACATCCGCGCGAGCGACTCGACCGCCTCACGCGACTGCGTGACGCCCTGCGTCGTGAGGTCCGCGGCACCGGCGACGCTCGAGATGTTCGTCGCGATCTCGCCCGAGCCGACGGCCGCCTGGGTGACGTTGCGGTTCATCTCGTTGGTCGTCGCGGTCTGCTCCTCGACGGCCGAGGCGATCGTCATCTGGAAGTCGTTGATCGACGCGATGATCTCCGTGATCCGGCCGATCGCGACGACGGCGCCGCCCGTGTCCTCCTGGATCGACTCGACGCGGCGCGCGATGTCCTCGGTCGCCCGCGCAGTCTCCTGCGCGAGCTCCTTGACCTCCCCGGCGACGACGGCGAAGCCCTTGCCCGCCTCGCCGGCCCGCGCGGCCTCGATGGTCGCGTTGAGCGCCAGGAGGTTCGTCTGCTCGGCGATCGACGTGATCATCTTGACGACGTTGCCGATCTCCTTGGACGACTCGCCGAGCCGGTTGACGGCGTCCGAGGTCGTCGCGGCGGCGTCGACCGCGGTGCGCCCGACCTCGGCGGCGCGCATCGCGTTGTGCGCGATCTCCTGGATCGAGGCGCCCATCTGCTCGGACCCGGCGGCGACCGTCTGGACGCTGCGGGACACCTGCTCGGCGGCGGCCGAGACGACGCCGGCCTGCGCCGCGGTCTCCTCGGCCGTCGAGGCGATCTGCGTCGTCGTCGCGGACATCTCCTCGGCGGCGGACGCGAGCGACGCCGACGACGTGTCGATCGTGCCGAGCATCTCCCGCAGGCGGGAGACGGCGCCGTCGAGCGCGGTGCCCATGCGGCCCACCTCGTCCCGGCTCGTCAGGTCGGCGGTGACGGTGAGGTCGCCGCGCTCGAGCGCGTCCGAGACGCCGCGGACGGTCGCGAGGCCTCGGACGATGCCGCGCGCGACGGTCAGGCCGATGCCGACGGCGACGACGAGGCCGGCCACGAGCAGAAGGACCACCTGCGTGCGGCTCGCGGCGTAGGTCGCGGCGACGCCGTCGGCGGACGCGAGCGCGTCGGCCTTCTGCGCGTCGACGAGCCCGCCGATCGCGTCCATCATCGTGGTGATCGCGGCGCCGGCCGCGTCGCGGCCGTCGCGCCACGCGTCGTAGTCGTTGACCTCGCCCGCAGGCAGGAGCTGCGTGTCGCGGATCGTGACGTACTGGTCGAGCGCGCTCTCGAACGTGTCGAGCCGCTCGAGGTCCTCGCCGCTGAGGTCCATGGCACGGAGCGCGGCGAGCTTCTCGCGCAGGGACGCCTCGGAGTCGTGCGCAGCGGTGTCGAAGGTCGCGATCTCGCGGTCGTCGGCGGCGAGGGCCTGGTTGGTCACCGCGAGCCGCATCTCGAGCGTGTGGCGTCGCAGCGCCGTCGCCTCCTCGATGCCGTGGACGTTCTCCTCGTAGAGACCGCGGGCGGCATCGTTCGTGCGCGACAGCGCGCCGATGCCGACGAGGCCGACGGTGAGCGCGACGAAGGCGGCGACCCCGACGGCGACGAGGATCCGGGTGCTCACGCCACGGTCGGTGAACCACGCGGTCGCGGACCTCCGCGGCGTGGACGGTGCTGAGGACATGCTGATCTTCTTCCCCCTGGGCGGTGCACGGTCTGTGCCGCCGCTCCCATCGGCGGGACCCCGAGTCCCGTTGAGGGGTCTTCGGAAGCAAGCACGGCGCGTGTGCGTCACGCGGCCGTGAGTAAGCGGTGGGGCGGTGCTCCTCGTGGGACGAACGACCCCCGGCGCCGTCGTCGGGTGACGCTCCCGGGCGGCGCTCCCGGGCAGGGCGAGGCACGATCGGCGGATGGACGTCGCACAGCTGCTCGTGGACGGGTTCGGTCGCGTGCGGGAGGAGGTGCACGGGGTGCTCGACGGGCTCGACGAGGGTGCGCTCGCACACCGGCCGCCGCGCGCGGACGGCACGTCGGGGAACTCGGTCGCGTGGCTCGTCTGGCACCTCACGCGCGTGCAGGACGACCACGTCGCCGACGCGTTCGACTCGCAGCAGGTCTGGCTCGACGGCTGGGCCGAGCGTGCGGGGCTGCCGCTGCCGCCCGAGGACACGGGTTACGGCCACGGCTCCGACGACGTGGAGGCGGTCGTGCTGGGTGCCGACGTGCTGCGCGGGTACCACGACGCGGTGCACGACCGGACGGTCGGGCTCGTCGGGTCGCTGGCGCCCCGGGACCTGGACCGTGTGGTCGACCGGTCCTGGGACCCGCCGGTGACGCTCGGCGTGCGGCTCGTCAGCGTGCTGTCGGACGACCTCCAGCACGTCGGTCAGGCCGCCTACCTGCGGGGGCTCATGCTGCGCTGACGCTCGCGTCGCCCGACGACTGCCCAGGGGGCAGGTCGGGGCGCGGTCACCCGCCGGTGCACGCGGGGGTCTCGACGCCGTCGAGCACCGTGGTGAGCTCCCACGTCCAGTCACTCATCCCGTCCAGCACGCTGAGCGGGAGCACGACGCCGAGGCGGCCGTCCTCGAGCGGCGTGCCACGGCCGGGCTGGACGACGTGGTCCACGACCGCGTGGTCGATCGTCCGCCGCACGCCGGTGATGCGGTCCTCGAGGCGGAGCCGCAGCGTCGCCTGCGACGGCAGGATCTCGTCGATCTGCCAGACCACCTCGACGCCCTCCGGGCGGCCGTCCAGGACGCGGCGCTCGACCCCCAGGCGCTCCATGCGCTCGGGCGAGTACCGCACCTCGAGCGAGCCCTCGCCGGGGGCACCGGGGACCGCCTGCGTCGCTGCGCAGTACGCCGACGTGCTGCCGACCCCCCGCCAGGTGGTCGGCCCGTACGCGAACCCGATCCCGACCACGCACGCCGCCGTCGACGCCCCGGCGACGACGCGCATCCACCGCGGGCGGGCGGTGCGCTCCCACACGGGGGTCGCCGCGCGCACGACGGTCGGTCGCGTCCAGGCCCAGGGGAGCGGGGCCTGCGTGCGGACGACGACGGTCGCGGCGAGCGAGTCGGCGAAGGTCTTGCGCTCGCGGTGCCAGAGCGGGCGCAGGTAGCCGATGAAGAGCGGCAGCGCGTCGACCAGGTGCGCCACCTGGCGCAGGAGGACCCGCACGAGGCCGACGGGCCGGAGGTCGCCGTCGTGCAGCACCGCGATGCCGACCGCGAGCTTGCCCGGGGTTCCGCCGAGGTAGGCCTGCATGAGGACCATGACGGCGACGAGGCCGACGTAGGCGGCGCTGTCCGTCCAGACGCCGGCGACCTCCTGGGTGCCCGTGTTCAGCACCGGCCCCAGCCAGGTGGGCGGCTCGACCGGCTGGACGGGGAAGAGGAGGAACGCGGCGCCGGTGAGGAGCACCTGGTCGAGCAGCGCTGCGGCGACGCGGCGCCCCCAGCTCGCGTAGGGGGGCTCGACCGGGACCTGGAGCGGCGGGAGGTGGGGCAGCGGCGCCTGTGCCGTCGCACGCGTGATGGCCGATCCGCCCCCGTCGATCGTCATGCCGGTGATCGTGGCAGAGCGCGGACCCGTGGCGACAGGGTCCGACGGGCTGGGGCCCGCGACCGCGGCTCGGCACCGCCGCGGGCGCGCGTCGTCGTCGGGGCCCGGTGAGGGTCGCGGGCGGGCGCCGGGCGTGGGGGAATAGGTCGAGGGGCGCACAGGTTCCGGTGAGTGGTTGAAAGTTGTACGGTCTCGGTACCGACGAGTCAGGAGAGTGCGCGATGCAGTTCGGAGTCTTCACGGTCAGCGACCTCACGCAGGACCCCACGACGGGCCGCATCCCCACGGAGCAGGAGCGGATCCGCGCGGCGATCGCGATCGCCAAGAAGTCCGAGGAGGTCGGCCTCGACGTCTTCGCCCTCGGTGAGCACCACAACCCGCCGTTCTTCTCCTCCTCGCCGACGACGACGCTCGCGTACATCGCCGCGCAGACCGAGCGGATCGTCCTGTCGACCGCGACCACGCTCATCACCACGAACGACCCGGTGAAGATCGCCGAGGACTACGCGATGCTCCAGCACCTCGCGGGCGGACGCGTCGACCTCATGATGGGCCGCGGCAACACCGGCCCCGTCTACCCGTGGTTCGGGCAGGACATCCGCAACGGCATCCCGCTCGCGATCGAGAACTACGCGCTGCTGCACCGCCTGTGGCGCGAGGACGTCGTCGACTGGCAGGGCAAGTTCCGCACGCCGCTGCAGTCCTTCACCTCCACGCCACGCCCGCTCGACGGCGTGCCGCCCTTCGTGTGGCACGGGTCGATCCGCAGCCCCGAGATCGCCGAGCAGGCCGCCTACTACGGCGACGGCTTCTTCCACAACAACATCTTCTGGCCCATCCACCACACCCGGCAGATGGTCCGGCTGTACCGCCAGCGCTTCGAGCACTACGGCCACGGCAGCGCCGACCAGGCGATCGTCGGGCTCGGCGGTCAGGTGTTCATGCACAAGAACAGCCAGGAGGCCGTGCGCCGCTTCCGCCCGTACTTCGACGTCGCGCCCGTCTACGGCCACGGCCCGTCGCTCGAGGAGTTCTCCGAGATGACGCCGCTGACGGTCGGCTCGCCGCAGCAGGTCATCGACCGGTACGCGTCCATGCGGGACGAGGTCGGCGACTACCAGCGCCAGCTGTTCCTCATCGACCACGCGGGCCTGCCGCTGGAGACGGTGCTCGAGCAGATCGAGATCCTGGGCACCGAGGTCGTCCCCGTGCTGCGCAAGGAGCTCGCCGTCGGGCGCCCGGCGCACGTCCCGGACGCGCCCACGCACGCGTCGCTCGTCGCGAAGGCCGGCGGCCCGGTCGACGCGACCGTCTACTCGGTCGACGGCGTCACCGGCCGTCGCGCGGAGGAGGTGCAGGCATGAGCGCGCAGGGCATGCGGGGCGCGCGGGACGCGGGCGGCACGCGTCGTCTCGCCGTCGTCAGCGCGGGGCTCCGGCAGCCGTCGACGACGCGCCTCCTCGCCGACCGCCTCGCCAAGGCGACCGTCGTCGCGCTGGGGGAGCTGGGCGTGCAGACGCAGGTCGACGTCGTCGAGGTCCGCGAGCACGGGCACGACCTGACGAACATGCTCGCGACGGGCTTCGCGTCGGAGTCGCTCGAGAAGGCCATCGAGACCGTGGTCTCGGCAGACGGCCTCATCGCCGTGACGCCGATCTTCAGCGGGTCCTACACGGGACCGTTCAAGACGTTCTTCGACGTGATCGACGACGGCGCGCTCGCGGGCATGCCCGTCCTGCTCGGCGCGACGGCGGGCACCGCCCGCCACTCGCTCGCGATCGACCACGCGATGCGGCCGCTGTTCGCGTACCTGCGGGCGCTCGTCGTCCCGACGGGCGTGTTCGGCGCGACCGAGGACTTCGGCTCGGCCGACCGCCGCAGCGTGGGCAGCACCGACGGCAGCGCCGACGGCGTCCCGCCCATCGCCGTCCGCGTCGACCGAGCGGCGCGCGAGCTCGCGCCGCTCGTGGCCGGCCGCAAGGCGAGGGAGCGGACCGACCCGTTCAGCGACCCGACGCCGTTCGAGCGGCTGCTGGCTGGGGGGAGCTGAACCGGTCACCAGCCGCGATGGCCTGAACGGGCGGCGAAGCGGTCCATCGCGGCGAGGATCTCCGGCGCCTGCCACACCCGGTCACGCATGCCGCGGCCGACCTGCTCCAGCACTCCGTCCTCGACGAGCCGGTCGATCGCGAGCTGCGCGTTGACAGGGGTCACGCCGAGCTTCTCCGCGGCGAGGCGCACGTCCACGACGGGCCGGGTGGTCACGAGGTCGGCGAGCGCCCAGGCGGCCGCGCCTCGGCGCGCGCGGATGCGGTCATCCCAGACCGCGCGCGCGCCCGTGACGTCGGCGATGAGCATGCGCGAGCTCGCCAGGGCAGGGAACACCGCCTCGCAGACCTGCACGACGACGGGTTCGACGTCTCCGGACCGGTAGACGGTCAGGGCCTCGAAGTACCGGTCGGTGTCCGTCAGGAGGCCTGCGGACACCGGGACGATCGCCTCCCTCGTCAGGCCACCGTGGCGGAGCTGGGCGTGCAGGAGCGCCCGGCCGGTGCGGCCGTTGCCGTCGGGGAACGGGTGGATGGACTCGAACTGGGCATGCGTCAGCGCCGCCTGGGCGAGCAGCGGCATGTCGTCGCGGGACATGAACGCAACGAGGTCGTCGATGGCGGCGGGTACGCGTCGATGCACGGGTGCGACGAACGCGGCGCCGTGCGGGCTCCGCGAGCTTCCCCCGATCCAGACCTGGTCGGCACGCCAGCGCCCCGCGACCGCGGACGCGTGCCCGGCCATGAGCGCCCGGTGCATCTCGAGGATGGCCTGGCCGTCGAGGTGGTCGACCGCGGCGAGAGCTCGGGTCATCGCGGTGACGGTGGCGACGATCTCGTCAGCGTTCGCGCGCCCCTTGCGTCCCAGCTCGGCCATGGCAATGGCCTTCGAGGACGACGTCAGGTTCTCGATCTGCGACGAGCTCGCTGCCTCGGTGCGCAGCAGGAGCGCGGCGAACGACGTCGTGGCCGCGTGCGTCTCGCCGTCGAAGCGCGCGATCTCCGCGGAGGCCTCGGCGACGAGCGCGGCGACCTGCGACGACAGGTGGACCGACGCGTCGGCGATCCGCGGCGCGACGGCGGCCTCGTATGGTCCGGAGTGTGCGCTGCGCCCGGCGCGCGGCCCGTAGTCGGCGTCGGCGGGCCGCCACTCGACGATCTCGGTGGTGAAGGACGGCCACGAGGTCGGAGCAGGCTGAGGTGTCTCGGTGCGCGGCGGCACGGGAGCGTGCGGGCTCGCCGGGGTTCGTCCCCTGGACGGGTCGGTGCGGGGATCCGTTGGCACCGCCTGACCGTAGCATCGGATGTGCGCTTATCCGTTGTTAAGCCCACGTGTTCAGAACGGTTGGCTGCCTCGGGACGCTCCTTACCCCGAGCCGAAGGTCCCTGGCCCTCCCACCGACGCCCTGCCACGGTGGGAGGGTCTCCAGGAGGCCGCCATGGACAGGCGAGCGCAGATCATCGACGTCCAGGGCCTCCAGGACCTCGTCGAGGCCCTGCTGGCCCGGGGCTACACCGTCGTGGGACCCACGGTCCGCGACGGCGCGGTGGTGCTCGGCCCGATCTCGGGCGTCGACGACCTGCCGCGCGGGGTGCACGACCGGCAGGACGCCGCCCTCTACCGCCTCGAGACCCGCGACGACGACGCCCTGTTCGGCTACGCCGCCCCGGTCCAGGGCGCCAAGCCGGTGTTCTTCCCGGCCGACGAGCTGCTGTGGCGCGCGCACCGCTCACCCGACGGCTTCGACGTCGAGGACCCCGACGGTGAGCGTCCCGGTCCCGTCGCCCTGATCGGGGCGCGCGCGTGCGACCTCACGGCCGTCGACATCCACGACGAGGTGCTCATGCGCCGCCGCTACGTCGACGACCACTACGCGCGCCGTCGCGCGGGGACGTTCGTCGTCGCGGTCGCGTGCGGTGAGCCCGGCGGCACCTGCTTCTGCGCGTCCGTCGGCACCGGCCCGTGCCCGCGGACCGGCTACGACCTGCTCCTCACCGAGCTGCTCGAAGCTGAACACCACTTCCTCGTCGAGGTCGGGACCTCGCGCGGCGCCGACGTCCTCGCCGACGTGCCGACCACCGTCGCGACGCCGTCGGACGTCACGGCCGCCGGCGACGTCGTCGCGCGCGCGACCGAGCGCATGGGCCGCACGCTCGAGACCGAGGGCCTGCGCGACCTGCTGTACGCGAGCGCCGAGAGCCCGCGCTGGGACGACGTCGCCTCACGCTGCCTCGCGTGCACGAGCTGCACGCTCGTGTGCCCGACGTGCTTCTGCACCTCGGTCGGCGACGTCACGGACCTCACCGGCGACGTCGCCGAGAGACACCGCGTGTGGGACTCGTGCTTCTCCGAGCAGTTCTCCTACATCCACGGCGGCGCGCTGCGCAGCGAGACCCGCTCGCGCTACCGCCAGTGGATGACGCACAAGCTCGGCTCGTGGCAGGACCAGTTCGGGATGCTGGGCTGCGTGGGCTGCGGACGCTGCATCACGTGGTGCCCCGCCGCGATCGACATCACCGCCGAGGCCGCGGCCCTCCGCGCCGCCGCACCACCACCGGGCCCACCCGCCGCCCCACCCGTCCCGGTGCCGACGGGGGTCCGGCCATGACCAGCGTCCTCGACCCGCAGCCGACGACGGCCCCCGAGGCCGCCGACCCCATGACGCCCGTCCCGTACCGCCTCGAACGGCTCCGCCAGGACACGCGCGACACGTTCACGCTCGAGCTCGAACCCGTCGCCGGACCGCCGCTCGCGTACCGCGCGGGCCAGTTCACGATGCTCGACGCGTTCGGCGTCGGCGAGGTGCCCATCTCGATCAGCGGCGACCCCACGCGCCCGGGCCCGCTCGAGCACACGATCCGCGACGTCGGCGTCGTCACCCACGCGCTCGTCACCGCGGAGGAGGGGGCGGTCCTCGGCGTCCGCGGCCCCTTCGGCACGACGTGGGACGTCGCCGACGGGGAGGGAGGCGACGTCGTCCTCGTCGCGGGCGGCATCGGGCTCGCGCCGCTGCGGCCCGCGCTCCTGGAGCTGATCGGGCACCGCGACCGGTACGGACGCGTCGTCCTGCTCTACGGCGCGCGCACGCCCGAGGACATCCTGTTCGGCGACGAGCTGCGCACCTGGGCGGTCGACCACGGCGTCACCGTCGAGGTCACCGTGGACAACGGGCAGCACGCGTGGCGTGGCAAGGTCGGGCTCGTCACGCACCTCGTCCCGCGCGCGGGCTTCGACGCGCGCAACACCCTCGCCCTGGTCTGCGGGCCCGAGGTGATGATGCGGTACGCCGCCTCGGCGCTCGTCGACCGCGGCGTCCCCGCAGGCCGAGTGCGCCTGTCCATGGAGCGCAGCATGAAGTGCGGCGTCGGCCTGTGCGGCCACTGCCAGCTGCGCGAGCTCTTCGTCTGCGTCGACGGACCCGTGCTCACCTACGACCGCCTCGCCCCCCTGCTCACGTGCCGGGAGCTGTGATGACCACGACCCTGCCCGTGCTGCCGGTCCCGCACGTCCCGGCCCGCGCACCCCACGCGATGCCGACCCTCGCGGTGTGGAAGTTCGCGTCGTGCGACGGGTGCCAGCTCACGCTCCTCAACTGCGAGGACGAGCTCATGGCGCTCGCGGGTCGCATCCGCATCGCGTACTTCCCCGAGGCGACGCGCGCCGTCGTCGACGGACCGTACGACGTGTCGCTCGTCGAGGGCTCGGTGACCACGCCCGAGGAGATCGAGCGCATCGGCCACATCCGCGAGATGTCCCGCACGCTCGTGACGATCGGCGCGTGCGCGTCCGCCGGCGGCATCCAGGCGCTGCGCAACTTCGGCGACGTCGCCGAGTTCCGGTCCGTCGTCTACGCGCACCCCGAGTACCTGTCGACGCTCGCGCGCTCGACGCCCATCTCGGCGCACGTGAGCGTCGACTTCGAGCTGCGCGGCTGCCCCGTCGACAAGGGGCAGCTCCTCGAGGTGCTGTCCGCGTACATCCAGGGCCGACGCCCGCGCATCCCGACCTACAGCGTGTGCGTCGAGTGCAAGCGCCGCGGAGCCGTGTGCGTGACGGTCGCGCACGGGACGCCGTGCCTGGGTCCCGTGACCCAGGCCGGCTGCGGCGCGCTCTGCCCGGCGTTCGCGCGCGGCTGCTACGGCTGCTTCGGCCCGCAGGACACCCCGAACACGGCCGCCCTCGCGGACCGCCTGCTCGCGGGCGGCATGGCGCCCGTCGACGTCATGCGGATCTACCGCACGTTCAACGCGGCGTCCGAGCCCTTCCGCCGCGAGAGCGAGCGCCACGAGCCCGGGCCCGACGACGACGCGCGCGACGACGCGCCCCACGACGCGGCCGCCGACGCACGCCCCGAGCGGGAGGTGCCGCGATGACCCACAAGCTGAGCGACGGCGGTCAGGTGCTCGAGGTCGGCACGCTCGCGCGCGTCGAGGGCGAGGGCGGCATGCACATCTCGTTCCGCGACGGCCGGGTCGAGGACGTGCAGCTGCGCATCTACGAGCCGCCGCGGTTCTACGAGGGGTTCCTGCGCGGCCGCGCCTGGACCGAGCCGCCCGACATCACCGCGCGCATCTGCGGCATCTGCCCCGTGGCCTACCAGTTCAGCTCGTGCCTCGCGATCGAGGACGCGTGCGGCGTCACCGTCCCCGACGCGATCCGGACCGTGCGCCGGCTCCTGTACTGCGGTGAGTGGATCGAGAGCCACGCGCTGCACGTGTTCCTCCTGCACGCCCCCGACTTCCTCGGGTACGACGGCGCGATCGAGATGGCGCGCGACCACCCGCACGTCGTCGAGATGGGCCTGCGGATCAAGAAGGCCGGCAACGACCTCATGACGGTCGTCGGCGGGCGGTCCGTGCACCCGGTGAACGTGCGCGTCGGCGGCTTCTACCGGATGCCGACGCGCGTCGAGCTGCACCGCCTGCGGCCCGCGCTCGCCCGCGCGCTCGACGACGCCGTCGCGACCGTGAGCCTCGTCGCGACCTTCGACGTCCCCGACTGGGAGCAGCCCTGGACCTACCTGTCGCTGCGCCCCGACCACGGCTACCCGATCGAGGGCGGGCGCGTCGTCACCTCGACCGGCGCCGACTGGGACGTCCGCGACTTCCCGCAGCACGTCACCGAGGTGCACGTCCCGCACTCGACCGCGCTGCACGCACGGCTCGACGGCGAGGACACCCCGTACGTCGTCGGGCCGCTCGCCCGGTACACGCTCAACCACCACCGGCTCTCACCCCTCGCCAAGGACGTCGCGCACGAGGCCGGCCTCGGGTCGACGTGCCGCAACCCGTTCCGCTCGATCGTCGTGCGGTCCGTCGAGCTCGTGTACGCGCTCGAGGAGGCGCTGCGGATCGTCGACGCGTGGGCCGACGGCGTCGCACCGTCCGTCCCCGTCCCGGCGCGCGCGGGGGAGGGCTTCGGCGCGACCGAGGCGCCCCGAGGCGTCCTGTTCCACCGCTACCGGCTCGACGACGACGGGACGATCCTCGACGCGCAGATCGTCCCGCCGACGTCGCAGAACCAGCCGAGCATCGAGGCGGACCTGCGCGTGATGGCCGAGCGGTGGACGGTGCTGTCCGACGACGACCTGTCCCACCGGTGCGAGCACGCGATCCGCAACTACGACCCGTGCATCTCCTGCGCGACGCACTTCCTCGACCTGAGGGTGGAGCGGTCATGAGCGCGCTCGTCGTCGGGCTCGGCAGCCCCGACCGCGGCGACGACGCGGTCGGGCCCGCCGTCGCGCGCGGCGTCGCGGCGCTCGGCCTGCCGGGCGTGCGCGTGCTGACGCACGAGGACCCCACGGACCTCGTCGAGCTGTGGACGGGCGCCGAGCTGGCCGTCGTCGTGGACGGCGTCCGCTCGGGTGCGCCGGCCGGGACGCTGCACGTGGTCGACGCGGGCGTGGGCACGCGGGGACTCGCCCATCCCTGGACGGCCACGGCGCACGGCGGCACGCACGCGTTCGGGCTCGCCACGGCCGTCGAGCTCGCGCGCGCGCTCGACCGGCTCCCGCCGCGGCTCGTCGTCGTGGGCGTGGAGGTCGCGGTGCTCGACCACGGGGCGCCGTTGAGCGGTCCGGTGGCGCACGCCGTCGGGCCGGCGGTCGACGCGGTCGCCGACCTCGTGGCACCCGTGCGCTCCGCCGCCTCGGAGGTGCCCCGTGTGCGTCGGTGAGGTGGTCCGCGTGCGCGAGGTGCTGCCGGGCAGGCACGTCGTCGTCGACGGCGCCCGGACGCTGCGCGTCTCGCTCCTCGCGCTCGACGGACCGGTCGTCGAGGGCGACTGGTTGCTCGTGCACGCCGGCCTCGCGCTCGAGCGGCTCACGGACGACGAGGCCCGGGACGCGCTCGCGCTCCGCGCGGGCGACGAGCCGCCCGACGAGCCACCCGCCGACGGACCGTCCGCCGACGGACTGCCCGCCGACCCCCGTCCGGACGCACCGACAGGAGACCCGACATGACCGGCACCCGACGCACCGGACTGCTCCTCGCGCTCACGACGGCCTGCATCAGCGGCGTGGCCGTCTTCCTCAACGGCTACGGCGTGCGGGCGTTCGGCGACGCGACCGCCTACACGACGACCAAGAACCTCGTCGCGGCCGCGGTGCTGCTGGCGGTCGTCGCCGCCGGCCGCGGCGGGTCGGCGCGCCTGACCCGCCCGACGACGACGCGCGCGTGGGTCGGGCTCGGCCTCGTCGCCGTCGTCGGCGGCAGCGTGCCGTTCGTGCTGTTCTTCGAGGGGCTCGCGCGCGCCTCGTCGAGCCAGTCGGCGTTCCTGCACAAGACGCTGCTCGTCTGGGTCGCGCTGCTCGCGGTCCCGCTGCTGAAGGAGCGGATCACGGCCTGGCACGGCATCGCGTTCCTGCTGCTCGTCGTCGGGCAGGTCGGGCTGGTCGGCGGCGTGCCGGCCGGCCTCGCGTCCGGTGAGCTCATGGTGCTCGCGGCGACGCTGCTGTGGGCGGTCGAGGTCGTGCTGGCCAAGCGGCTGCTGAGCGGTCTGTCGGCGTGGACCCTCGGCGTGGCCCGCATGGCGGGCGGCTCGGTCGTCCTCGTCGCGTGGTCCGGCGCGCGCGGGCACCTCGACGGACTCGGCGCGGTCGACGCCGTCGCGTGGGGCTGGGTGCTCGTCACGGGCCTCGTGCTGGCCGGATACGTCGCGACGTGGTTCGCCGCGCTCGCCCGCGCGCAGGCGGTCGACGTCACGGCCGTGCTCGTCGTCGCCGCACCCGTCACGGCGGTCCTCGCCGCGGCCGTCGAGGGCGTCTCACCCGCGCCGCAGGCGGGGTGGCTGCTCATGGTGCTCGCCGGGACCGCGGTGATCGCGTGGCGCGGGTGGGCGCACCCCGCGCTGCCGACGACGCCGCCGCTCACCGGCCTGCCGGCCCGGCCGGCCGCGGGGCCGTGATGTCCGTCGACGGGCCGGTGCTGTTCGCCCGCTACGCCTACCCGCCCAACTCCCTCGGGTACTGCGGCCCGGACGCGGGCCGTGAGCTGCTCGAGCGCGTCAGCGCCGCGACCGCCGCGCCGGCACCGGACGGCGCGACGACGTCGCCGACCGTGCGGCCCGACGACGGCGGGCTCCGACGGCTCGCGCGGTCGTTCGAGGGCGCATGGCCGTACCTCGAGCTGATCGCGCACGAGAACGGCCTCGCCGACCCGCTCGACCCCCGCGTGGTGGAGGCCTACTGGGTCGGCAACCACCTCCTGCGGTCCGTCACCCCGCGCGCCTTCGGGGAGTGCCTCGCCACGCGGTTCCGCGGCCACGGACGCGCCGTGTGGTCGGGCGTGAGCGACGCGCTAGCGACGGGCCTCGCCGGAGCGCCGCACCACGGCTTCCACGTGCTCGCGGTCTACCCGTGGGTCGGCCTGCTCCGCTCGGGCGCACGGGACGAGCCGCTGCGGGTGCTGGACCGCTGCCGGGTCCGGCCCGGCCAGGTGGTCCAGGTCTCCGCCGATCGGGCGCTGGTCCGGTCCCGGCCGCTCCGCTGGGACGGGCACCGCCTCACCGAGGGGCCGCCCGTGCTCGAGGAGGTCGTCCGGGCTCGTGACGGGTACGGCCTCGCGCCCGGGCTCGCGCCGGGCGACTGGTGCTCGATGCACTGGGACTGGGTGTGCGACCGGCTCGACCGGCGGGGCGTCGTCGCGCTGCGGTGGTGGACGGCGCGCCAGCTCGACCTGGTCGACGCGCTCGCCCGACCGCCCGGGGTGCTCGCCGACGCGTGACCCGCCCGGAGGCGCCGAGCCCGCTCAGACCCGACCGGGCGGGGTGGGGCAGCCCTCGGGCCGACCGGGTGCGCCCGTCGCGGGGGCGCCGTCGCGTCCGGCGCGCTCCGCGCCTCGTGCCGACGCCTCGGTGCCGCACGAGCCGTCGGCCGCCTGCGCCGGCGGCTGCGCACCCGGTGCCGGGCTGTCCGGCGCGGACGGGTCGGTCGTCGCCGTGCCGCCGTCCGTCGTGGCGTCGTCCGTCGTGCCGCCGTCCGTCGTGGCGTCGTCCGTCGTGCCGCCGTCCGTGACCGCACCGTCCGTCGTCCCCGACGTTCCGCCGGAGGTGACCGTCCCGTCGTCGTCCACGGCGGGGGACGGGTCGGTCGTCGGACCCGGATCGATCGTCCCCGGATCCGACGTCGTCGGTTCGGTCGACGGGTCGCTCGTGGACGGCTCGCTGGTCGACGGGTCCGTGGCGTCCGTCGGTGAGGCCGTGCTCGGGCCGCTCGTGCCGGTCGACGGCGTCGACGTGCCCGCGCCCTCGGGGGCCGTGGCCGTTCCCGACCCGTCCGTCGTGGTGGTGCCCGCGCCCTCGGTGGTCGTCGTCGTCGGGGTGGCGGTGCCCTGGGCGTCGACGGCGAAGGTGGTCCCCGACGAGCCCGACGACGTAGCCGACGGGCTCGTCGCACCCGTGCCGGAGGTGCTGCCCGACGTCGTGCCCGAGGTGCTCCCGGACGTCCCGGTCGAGGTGGCGCCCGTCGTGCTCGACGACCAGGTCGACGCCGTCGTCCCGCCCGACGTCGCCGTCGACGTCCCGCCCGCAGAGGTGGTCCCGCTCGCCGTCGTCCCGGCCGAGGTCGCCCCGGATGTCGCGGGAGCCGTCGTGACCTGCCCGGCCGGATCCGCTGCTGCGGGAAGCGCGACGGTGACCGCGGTGGCGGACCCGACGATCGCCGCGACCGCGATGCCGGCCGCGCTCGCGGCGAGCGACCCGACGGCCGACGCCCCGGCCAGCGCGGTCGTCGCCGCGGCCGTGCCGCCCGCAGCTGCGCCGACGGCGACGCCGGTCGCGGTCCCCGCGACGCCGGTCACGGCCAACGCGGCCGAGGTGGCGACCGACGTCGCCGCCGCTCCGGCCGCTGCGCTCGCCCCGACCGCCGTCGTCGCTCCGGCAGCGCTGGTCACGCCGGCGGCACCGGCCGCTGCGCCCACACCCGCGGCCGCGCTCGCCCCTGCCGCAGCGCTCGCACCCGCGGCCGCGCTCGCCCCTGCCGCAGCGCTCGCCCCGGCAGCAGCGCCCGCGCTCGTCGCTGCGGTCGCTCCTGTGGCGCAGGCGGCCGCGGCCGTCCCGGCGGTCGCTCCCGTTCCGGCGGCGACGGTCGACGCCCCCGCGGCGGCGCCCGTCCCCGCTGCGCAGGCGGCGCCCGCACCCGCACCGGCCCCCGCACCGGCCCCGGCCACGCCTGCACCCCACGCACCCGCGGCCCCGAGTGCCACGTCGCGCACGGCAGCGAGGACGGCGGCGGAGGTCGCGCCGAGCACGGCGGGGGCCACGAGGACGCGCATGGTGCTGCCGACGTCGTCGAGCTCGATGACCCGGGCCTGGCACGGCGTGCAGGTCGCGACGTGCGCCTCCACGCGCGCCGCCTGGCGCTTGCCGAGCCCGCCGCGCACGTACCCGCCGAGGCTGTCGCTCACGGCCGTGCACGCGCGGCTCGCGGGCGCGGGCCCGACGTGCTGCTGCAGGAACGCCTGGCGCAGGCCCTCGCGCGCGCGGTACGCGAGCGCCGCGACCCCGCCCGGCGTCAGACCCAGCACGACGGCGACCTCGGCCGGCTTCCTGCCCTCGATCTCCGTGTACCAGAGGACGGCCTGCCACCGCTCGGGCAGGGACCGGAACGCGCGCGCGGCGGCGCCGCGCTCGAAGTCCCCGAGCACGGCGTCGTCGGATGCCGCCACCGGGTCGGCGGCGCGTTCGAGCGCGTCGGCCTCCACGGGGGCCGTGCGGGACTCGGACGCCGAGCGGTCGACCGCGACGCGGCGCACGACGGTGAAGAGGTACGCCCGGAAGGCGACGTCGGGACCCTGGCCCCGGCCGAGCGCGGACAGCACGCGCTCGAACGCCTCCGCGACGACGTCGTCGGCGTCCGCCTCGGACCGCGTGTAGTGGCGCGCGACGGCGAGCGCGGCCCCGACGTGACGCTCGTAGAGGCACTCGTAGGCCGTCCGGTCGCCCGCGCGCACGGCCGCGATGAGCCCGGCGTCGCTCACGGGCTCCCGCGGTGCGTCGCGCGGTGCCGCGCGCAGCGGTTCGTGAGGGAGCGGTTCGTGAGGGAGCGGTTCGAGGACGTGCGGTGCGCGGAGGGGCTGCGCGTCGAGGGCCGGTGGCGCCTCGTGCGGCGCGGCGAGCCGGGGCGGGACCGGGCGCGGCGTCGGCGCGACGTGCGCACCCTGCGTGCGGGACCTGCGCGTGCCGTGCAGGGCGCGTCGGCGTGCGTGCTGCTCGGCCTCGTCGGTCATGGTCGTCCCAACCGTGTGGCTGCCCCGGAGAGCCAGAGTCTCATGCCGGGGACCTATCGGCACAGGGTGTCCGAGATCGGGCGAACCCGGACGACACGGCCCTAGGTCCTTGGCGCGCGGCCCGTCCGGCTGGGACGGTGGGGGACGGCAGGGGCGCGCAGCTCGTGCGGGGCCCGCAGCACAGCGGTGTGCGGAGGTGTCATGTCACGTCTCGTGATCGGCCTGGGGTCGGCCCGGTGGGCGGACGACGGGGTGGGTCCCGCCGTCGCCGCGGAGGTCGACCGGATGCGGCTGCCCGACGTGCACGTCGTGGTCGAACCGGACGCGCTCGGCCTCATCCCGCGGTGGGACCACGCCGACGTGGTGGTGGTCGTCGACGCCGTCGCGACGGGCGGCGTCCCCGGAGCGCTCACCGTCCACGAGGTGGTCGGCGACGGCGCGGCCGGCACGTCCACGGGTGCGTGGGCCTCGACGTGGTCCCGGCCGGCCGGCCCGCAGCCGTGCGGGCTCGCGGCCGCCGTCGAGCTCGCCCGTGCGCTGCACCGGCTCCCGCGACGGCTCGCCCTGGTGGGGATCGAGGCCGGGTCGTTCGACGACGGGTCCGCGATGAGCCCACCCGTGAGCGCGGCCGTGCCGCGCGCCGCGGCGGTCGCGGCAGCGCTCGTCTCGCTCGGCCTCGACCGGGCACCCGTGGGCGCCGCGCCCGCCGTCGTCGGCTGACCGCGCCGGCCCGCCGGAAGGGGCGGGCCGCCTCCGGATGCCGATGCCCGGGAGTAGTGGTTCCGTTCTCACACGGGCTCCCCGTCGCAGTCAGTAAACGTTGCACCGTTCACCAGCGGCGCTGTCGGCACCGTCGGCACCGTCGGCACGGTCGCCGCCGGTCCGGGTGACTGGGGGACCCGCGGTCCGCCGTCCGGCGGGCCGGTCGCGGGGGCGCGCCCCCGCCGTCCCACGGAGGTGGCAGGTGAGAAGGACCACGACGCGGCGTGCGGCCAGGTGGACCGCTCTCGCGGTGGCCGGAGGCCTCGCGCTCACGGCATGCGCGCAGGGCACCGGAACGGGCGGGGGAGAGGCGGACGACACCGACTTCGACCCCGAGGCCGAGCTCGAGGGCTCCATCAGCATCATGGGGTTCGGCGTCGGCGACGACGTCGCGGAGACCCGCTTCCAGGCCGCCCAGGAGGAGCTCGGCGAGGTCGAGATCGAGCTCGTCGAGGGGGACCTCGACATCCAGCAGTTCCTCTCCGCGGTCGCCTCGGGCAACCCGCCGGACCTGATCTACGCCAACCGCGACCAGATCGGGACCTTCGCGTCGCGCGGCGCCATCGTCCCGCTCGACTCGTGCATCGAGGGCGAGGGGATCGACACCGACGTGTTCCGCGAGCCCGCGCTCGCCCAGGTCACCTTCAACGACTCGGTCTACGGCATCCCGGAGTTCAACCAGGTCCAGGTGCTCATGGCGAACCAGGACCTGCTCGACGCCGCGGGCGTCACCGTCGAGGACCTCAACGGCTCGGACTGGGCCGCGGTCGAGTCCGCGACCGACGCGCTCGTCGTCGGCGAGGGCGGTGGCCTCCAGGTCATCGGCTTCGACAGCAAGCTCCCCGAGTTCCTGCCACTGTGGTCGAAGATCAACGGCGCCGACCTGCTCTCCGAGGACGGCCGCACCGCGCAGCTCGACGACCCGGCCGTCGTCGAGGCGCTCGAGTTCGCGGTCGGCATCTACGACCGCCAGGGCGGGTTCAGCGCCGTCAAGGCCTACCGCGACTCGGCCGACTTCTTCGGGGGCGGCAACCAGTTCGCGACGGGCGTGCTCGGCGCGATGCCGATGGAGCAGTGGTACGTCAACGTGCTCAACGACGTGTCGCCCGACGCCCCCATGGCGTTCGACAGCATGCGCACCAAGGACGGCGACCCGGTCGCGTACGCGTCGGGCTCGGCGTGGGCCGTCCCGGCCGGGACGGACACGGCCGACATCGCGTGCCGCTTCGCGCGCGTCATGACCCAGACCGAGACGTGGATGGCCGCGGCGCAGAACCGCGCCGAGACCCGTGAGGCCGAGGGCCAGCTGTTCACGGGCCTGCTGACCGGCAACGCCGAGGCGGACGAGCAGATCCGCGACGAGTTCATCACCGGCGACGCCCCCGAGCCGTGGGCGTCGGCCATCGAGGCGGTCTACGAGAGCAACGACAGCACCTTCTCGCTCCCCGCGAACCCGGCCGATGCGGAGTTCAAGGCCGCGTGGCAGGACGCCGTCAACCGCGTGCTCAACGGGCAGGCCGAGCCGCAGGCGGCGCTCGAGGAGGCGCAGGAGGAGGCCCAGACCGCGCTCGACGAGGCCTGGGAAGAGTGGGACGCCGAGCAGGACTGATGGCCACCACGACGCACGACGGCGGTGCACCCTCGGGCGCGGCGGGCACCCCGCCGCGCCGGGGGGCGCGCTCCGACGGCGGCCTGCCCCCCGCCGGGCGCGCACGCCGGCGCCGCGACACCCGCGCGGCCCTGCTGTTCATCAGCCCCTGGATCCTGGGCTTCGCAGTCTTCACGCTCTGGCCCGTGATCTACAGCGGGTACCTGTCGTTCACCGACTACGACGTGCTGACCGACCCCGAGTGGGTGGGTCTGGAGAACTACGAGCGCATGCTCGACGACAGCGACGTGCGCCTCGCGCTGTGGAACACGTTCTACTTCACGGCGATCCACGTGCCCCTGCTCGTCGTCGTGTCCCTCGCGCTCGCGCTCCTGCTGAACCAGGCGGGGCGCTCGGCCGGGTTCTTCCGGACGGCGTTCTTCCTGCCGAAGATGACGCCGCCGGTCGCCGTCGGCGTCCTGCTCCTGCTCCTGTTCAACGGGCAGAACGGCCTCATCAACCAGGTGCTCTCGTGGTTCGGGATCCAGGGGCCCGCGTGGACGACGGACCCCGACTGGGTCAAGCCCGGCCTCATCCTCATCAGCCTGTGGTCGGTCGGCTCGTCGGTGATCATCCTGCTCGCCGCGCTGCGCAACGTGCCCCAGGAGCTCTACGACTCCGCGCGGGTGGACGGTGCGGGCTTCTGGCGCGTGACGACGCGGATCACCATCCCGATGATCAGCGGCGCGCTGTTCTTCGTCTTCATCGTCAACTCGATCGCGGGATTCCAGACCTTCACGGAGGCCTACACGGCGTACTTCGGGTCCGGTAACTCGACGTACTCCAACGACGCCGCGCTGTTCTTCGCGATCTACCTGTTCCGGCAGGCGTTCGAGTTCCTCAACATGGGCTACGCGTCCGCCCTGGCGTGGCTGCTGTTCGTGATCATCCTCGCGATCACGCTCGTGCAGCTGCGCGTCTCCAAGCGCTTCGTCTACTACGAGGGGGAGCAGCGGTGAGCGCCACCTCCGGTCCCGGCACCTCGCTCGAGGGCGGCCCGCTCGACGCGGTGGCGCGCGCCGCGGCCGTGGACGCCGTCGGCGGGCTGCCGCCCGAGCGCCGCAAGGCCCGGTTCACCGTCAAGCGCGTCCTGGTCGTGACGGTCCTGGTCCTGCTGACCGTCGTCTTCATCTACCCGTTCGTGTGGCTCGTGAGCGCGTCGTTCAAGCCGCGCGGCGAGGTGTTCGACAACAAGCTGGTCCCCGAGACGTTCACGCTCGACAACTACGTGCAGGTCTGGCAAGAGGCGCCCATGGCGCTCTGGCTGTTCAACACGGTGCTCGTGACGGTGCTCGCGGCGGTGACCGTGACGCTCTCGAGCGCGCTCGTGGCGTGGGGGTTCTCGTACTTCCGCTTCCGCGGGCGCAACGCGCTGTTCGGGCTCGTGCTCGCGACGATGATGCTGCCGGGCGCGGTCACGATGATCCCCACGTTCCTCATCTGGAACGCGCTCGGCCAGGTCGGGACGCTCACGCCCCTGTGGGCCGGGAACCTCTTCGGCTCGGCGTTCTACATCTTCCTGCTGCGGCAGTTCTTCCTCGGGCTGCCGCGGGACGCGTTCGAGGCCGCGACGATCGACGGCGCGAACAACTGGCAGCTCTTCTGGCGGATAGCGCTGCCGCTCACGCGGCCCGCGATCGTCGTGACGCTGCTGTTCGAGTTCCAGGCGGCGTGGACGGATCTCATGCGCCCCCTCATCTACCTGCGCGACTCGAGCACCTTCACGGTGCCGCGCGGTCTCAAGGCCCTCGTCGACCAGTACGGGTTCGGGGGTGAGTGGCACTGGGAGATCATCGTGACGGCGAGCGTCATCACGACCGTGCCGATGATCGTCCTGTTCTTCCTCGGTCAGCGGCACTTCATCGAGGGCATCGCCACGACGGGCTCCAAGGGCTGAGGAGGACATGACCAGGGGGGACGGCACGCGCGGTCCGGTGGCGCTCCCGCCGCACCGCCGGCCGACGATCAAGGACGTCGCGCAGGCCGCGGGGGTGTCGCGGTCCGCGGCGTCGCGTGCGCTCCGGAACGACGGCTACGTCGGGGAGCGCTCGCGCCGTCGCGTCCTCGAAGCGGCGGCCGACCTCGGCTACGTCCCGCACGTCACGGCGCGGTACCTCAAGGAGGGCGTGAGCAGGTGCGTGGGGGTGCTCGTCGCCGACCTGCGTGACCCCGACGGCGCCGCGCTCGCCGCGGGCGTGGCCCGGTCCGCGCGCGACGCCGGGCTCGCGACGATGGTCGCCGACCTCGCCGGACGACCGGGCGACGCGCTCACGTGCCTCACGGACTTCGTCGCCTTCGGCGTCGCGGGGGCCGTCCTCGGGCCGGTCTCCGACGAGCCCGCCACGTACCTCGGGCGGTACGGCATCCCGGTCGTCGAGGTCGGTGAGCGGCTCGCGACGGTCCCGTGCGACGCCGTCGTCGGCGGGGAGCCGTACGACGCCGGACGGGAGGCCGTGCGGTGCCTGCTCGAGCGTTTCGCCGAGCCCGACCGCCCGGCGGCCGTGGTGACCCTCCCGCCCGGCGGGCACGGTGACGACGGGTCCGGCGCGCGCGCCTCGGGGTTCTAGCGGGCCGGCTGCGCGACGAGCGGGAGGACGTCGAGCGCGTCGACGTCGGGCACGGGGTCGGTGCGCAGCCGCGCGTGGGTCTCGACGTCGAACCGCTCGCTGCCGTACCGCAGCTTGGCGCGCTCGACCCCCTCGGCCGCGAAGCCCGCGGCGTGCGCGACGCGGCACGAGGCGGGGTTGTTGGTGCGGTGCGCCAGCTCGAGCCGGTGCAGGTCGAGCTCGTCGAACGCCCAGCGGCTCACCGACGCGAGCGCGCGCGTCGCGAGGCCCCTGCCGCGCACGCTCGCGCGCAGCCAGTACGAGACCCACGCCGTGTCGTGCACGTGCTCGACGTGGCTCAGGCCGATGTTCCCGACGGCGCGCCCGTCGACGGTGATCGCGAGCTGGAACGTGCGCGGGCCCCACGGCTCGAGGTGCTCCGCGACGAACGCCGCGCCCGAGTCGGCTGCGGTCACGTCCGCACCGCCGAGCTGGCGCGCGAGGTCGGGGCTCTCGACGACGGCGCCGGCGAGGTCGCCGCCGTCAGCCGTCGTCCACCGCCGGAGCACCACCGCCATGGGAACCGATGCTCGCACGGCGTCACGGGCGCGGCGCGGCCTCGAGGTGGATCGCCTTGAGCACCGTCATGGCGCTGAGGAGGTCCGGGCCGTAGCCCGCGCCGGCGCCGCTGTCGCGCCGCGGGTCCGCCGAGCCGCCCGGGGCGCCGCCGAACACGGCGTTGACCTTGACCGTCCCGACCTCGAGCTCCTCCGCGGCGCGCAGCGCGTTCGCCATGTCGGGCGTGAGCACCGTCGCGGCGAGCCCGTACCGGCCCGCGTCGGCGAGCCGCAGCGCCTGGTCGAACGACGCGACGCGGCGCACGGCCGCGACCGGCCCGAACGTCTCCTCGGTGAGCAGGTCGACGTCGTCCGGGCAGCCGTCGACCACCGTCGGCGGGTACCACGCGCCGGGGCGGTCGAGCGGCGCCCCGCCGGCGAGCACGCGCGCCCCCGCCTCGACGGCGCCGCGCACCTGGGCGTCGACGACGGCGAGCTGCTCGGCGTCGACCATCGGGCCGAGGTCGGTCGCGTCGTCCCGCGGGTCGCCCACGGTCATGGCCTGCGCGATGCGGACGAGCTCGGCGACGACGGCGTCCGCGACGTCCTCGTGCACGTAGACGCGCTCGACGGACGTGCACAGCTGGCCGGAGTTCGTGAACGCTCCGGTCGCGATCTGCTCGGCCGCCCAGCGCGGGTCCACGCCCGCGTCGACGACGAGCGGGTCCTTGCCGCCGTTCTCGAGCAGGACGCGACCGCCGCGCGCGCCCACGACGGACGCGATCCGGCGGCCGGTCGCCGACGAGCCGACCTGGGCCACGAGCGCGACGCGCGGGTCGGCGACGATCGCCGCCCCCGTCGCACCGTCGCCGTTGACGACCTCGAGCACGCCCGGCGGGAGGGCCTCGGCCACCAGGCGCGCCATGCGCCACCCGGCGTCCGGGCAGCGCTCGGACGGCTTGTGCACCACGGTGTTGCCCGTCACGAGCGCCGCGGCGAGCAGGCCCGCAGCGGCCGGGAACGGGTCGTTCCACGGCGTCACGACCGCGACGACGCCGTGCGGCTCACGACGCACCACGTCGACCGCGGACGACGCGCCCGCGAGCGTGCGGCCGGCCGCCCCGAGGCCCGTCGTCGCCGCCTCCTCGAGGATCGACGCCGCGACGTGCGCCGACTCGACGGACTGGCGCAGCAGGCGGCCGGTCTCCGCGGTCAGGGCCGCGCCGAGCTCGTCCGCGGCGTCGTCGACGGCGCGGGCCGCGGCCCGCAGCGCGGACGCCCGGTCCGCCGGGGCCGTGCGTCGCCAGGTGGCACGGGCGTCCCACGCGGCGCCGACGGCGGCCGCGACCTCGTCGTCGGTCGCGGGGACGAGCACCGTCCCGCTCCGGCCGTCGACGGGCTCGGTGCGGCGCAGCTCGCGCGGGCCCGTGGCCGGGACCTCCCGTCCGGCGAGGAAGAGCCGGTCGACGCGTGCGCTCGCGGGCGCTGCGCCGTCGCGCCGGGCCTGGACATCGGCCTCGACATCGGCCTCGACATCGGCCTGGCCATCGGCCTTCCTCTCGGTCGCGGGCGACGTGGGCGTCGAGGTGTCCGTCACAGGTGTCCTCCAGGGAGATGTGGTCTCGGAACCACTTCGAGATGCGCGTCCGCCGACTGCGGTTCACGCTGGCTCGGGTCGGGCGATCAGGACGACTTTGTCGGATCCGAGGGGGTTCTGCGACTCATGCGCGTGCTGGGTGTCAATGCGATCTACCACGACCCGTCGGCCGCCCTGGTGGTGGACGGCGAGGTCGTGGCCGCGGCGGAGGAGGAGCGGTTCAGCCGGCGCAAGAAGGGCAAGCGCCCCGTCCCGTTCGCCGCGTGGGAGCTCCCCGAGCTGTCGATGCGCTGGCTGCTCAAGGAGGTCGGGCTCAGGCCCCAGGACCTCGACGCGGTCGCGTACTCGTTCGACCCCGCGCTGACCAAGCCGGCCGAGGAGCTCGGCCTGCACGACCCGTGGGACCACCTGCGCATCACGTACGCACAGCGCGCCCCCGGCTTCCTCGCGGCCGCGCTCCCGGGGCTCGACGAGGCGCAGGTGCGCTTCGTCCCGCACCACGTCGCGCACGCCGCGTCGGCCGCGCTCGCCTCGCCCCACCCGCGCAGCAGCGTGCTCGTGCTCGACGGCCGCGGCGAGCGCGCCTCGCACCTCGCGGGGCGCTACGTCGACGGCCGGCTCGAGGTGCTGTTCCAGCAGGAGCTGCCGCACTCGCTCGGCCTCGTCTACGAGTCGCTCACCGAGCACCTCGGCTTCCTGCGGTCCAGCGACGAGTACAAGGTCATGGCGCTCGCGTCGTACGGGTCGCCGCGCTACCTCGAGGAGCTCCGCGAGATCATCCGTCCCACGGGCGACGGCGGCTTCCTCGCCGAGGCCCCCGACTGGTCCCGCTGGGCGCCGCGGCGCGACCCGGACGCGGCCCTGAGCGAGGACTCGTGGCGCGGGCCCCACGCCGACCTGGCGTGCTCGGTGCAGCAGCGCCTCGAGGAGGTGCTCGTCGAGCTCGCCCGGTGGGTCCACGAGCAGACGGGCGACCGCGTCCTGACGATGGCGGGCGGCACCGCGCTGAACTGCGTCGCGAACTCGCGGATCTGGCGTGAGACGCCCTTCGAGGACGTGTGGGTCCAGCCCGCCGCCGGGGACGCGGGCACCGCGCTCGGGGCGGCGCTCCAGGTCTCCGCCGACGGCGGCGAGGTCGCCGCGCCCATGCCGGGCGCGGACCTGGGCCGCGAGTGGTCCGACGACGAGCTCGCGGCGTGGCTGCGGTCGGCGGCGGTCCCCTTCGAGACGCCGGAGGACCACGCGGGTGCCGTCGCCGACGTCCTCGCGCGCAACGGCGTCGTCGCGTGGTTCGACGGGCGCAGCGAGTTCGGCCCGCGCGCTCTCGGGCACCGCTCGCTGCTCGCGCACCCCGGTCACCCCGAGAACCTCGAGCACCTCAACGTGGTCAAGGGCCGCGAGCAGTTCCGGCCCGTGGCGCCCATGGTCCTGCTCGAGCACGCGGCCGAGATCTTCCACGACGGCCCGGTCCCGAGCGACTACATGCTCTTCGTGCACAGCGTCGACCCGGCGTGGCGCGACCGGATCCCCGCGGCGGTCCACGTCGACGGGACCGCGCGCATCCAGACGGTCGACCCGGCGCGGCAGAAGCGGCTCGGCGCGACGCTCGAGGCCTTCCGCGCGCGCACGGGCCTGCCCGTCGTCATCAACACGAGCCTCAACACGGCGGGCCGGCCCATGGTCGACGACCCGCGCGACGCGCTCGAGCTGTTCGGCTCGGCGCCTGTCGACCTGCTCGTCCTCGGGCCGCACCTCGTGCACCGCGGGTCGATGTTCGGGACGGCCCGATGACGACGGCCGCGACGACGGGTCGCGTGACGGGGCCGACGGACGCGTCCTCGGGTGGGCCGGAGGCCGCGCCCTCGGCCGAGCCCTCGACCGCCCGCGCCACCGGGTCGGCGACGGCCGCGAGCACCCTGCGGTACGCCGTCGTCCTGCCCTCGATCGGGCGGCCGTCGCTCGGCGTGACGCTGCGCAGCCTCGCGGGACAGGTGGTCACGCACGACGCGCCCGCACCCGAGGAGGTCGTCGTCGTCGACGACCGGCCCTTCGGCGACGCCGAGCCCCCGGCACCGCTCGCGCTCGACCCCGACCTGCCGTGGCCGGTCCGCGTCGTCCGCACGGGCGGACGCGGGCCCGCCGCGGCGCGCAACGCGGGCTGGCGCTCGACGACGACGCCGTGGGTCGCGTTCGTCGACGACGACGTCGTCCTGCCCGAGGGGTGGGTCGCGGGACTCGCGGCGGACCTGGCCGCGGCCGACGCCGACGTCGCGGGCGTCCAGGGACGCCTGCACGTCCCGCTGCCCGCGCACCGCCCGCCGACCGACTGGGAGCGCAGCACGCGCGGCCTCGAGGACGCGCTGTGGGCGACGGCCGACATGGCGTACCGCCGCACGGCGCTCGAGGCGGTCGGCGGCTTCGACGAGCGGTTCCCGCGTGCGTACCGCGAGGACGCCGACCTCGCGCTGCGCGTGCGCCGCGGCGGGTGGCGGCTCGAGCGCGGCGACCGCACCACCGTGCACCCCGTCCGGCCGGCCGACGACGGCGTGAGCCTGCGGGTCCAGGCGGGCGCCGCCGACGACGCGCTCCTGCGCGCGCTGCACGGCCCACGCTGGCGCGACCTCGCCGAGACCGGCCGCGGCCGCTTCCCGTGGCACGTCACGACCGTCGCCGCGGCCGCCGTCGCCGCGGTCGGGCTCGCGGCACGTCGCCCGTGGGTCGCCGGGGCCGGTTCGGCCGCGTGGCTCGCCCTGACCGCCGACTTCGCACGTCGTCGTCTCGCCCCCGGGCCACGACCGGGGCACGACGGGTGGCGCGACGAGTGGACCCGCATGGCGTGGACCAGCGTCGCGATCCCGTTCGCGGCGGTCCGCCACCGCGTGCGCGGTGCGCTGCGGCACGCGGCCGCGACCGGCGACGGCCCGCCCGAGCCGTGGCCCCCGGCCGTGCGCGCGGTGCTGTTCGACCGCGACGGCACGCTCGTCCACGACGTCCCGTACAACGGCGACCCCGAGCAGGTGCGGCCCGTCGACGGCGCGCGCGAGGTGCTCGACGCGCTGCGGGCCCGGGGCGTGCGGGTCGGCGTCGTGAGCAACCAGTCGGGCGTCGCGCGCGGCCTCCTCACGTCCGCGCAGGTCGACGCGGTCAACCGCCGCGTCGAGGACCTGCTCGGCCCGTTCGACGTGTGGCAGGTCTGCCCGCACGGCCCCGACGACGCGTGCGTGTGCCGCAAGCCCGCGCCGGGGATGGTGGTGCGCGCCGCCGCGGCGCTCGGCATCGCCCCCGCGGAGTGCGCGGTCGTCGGGGACATCGGCGCGGACGTCGGTGCGGCGGTGGCCGCCGGTGCCCGTGCGGTGCTGGTCCCGACTGCGGTCACGCGCACCGAGGAGGTCGACGCGGCGCCGCTCGTCGCCCCCGACCTCCGGGCTGCGGTCGCGATGCTCGGGGTCGGGCCGTGAGCGCGGCGCGGCTCGGCCGCGTGCTCGCCGTCCGGCTCGACTCCGACGGGGACGTCCTGCTGACCGGCCCCGCGCTGCGCGCGCTCGCCGCCGAGGCGACCGCGCTCGACGTGCTCGTCTCGTCCGCGGGCCGCCGTGCGGCCGAGCTGCTGCCCGACGTCGACGACGTGCTCGTCTTCGACGCGCCGTGGAGCGGCTACCTCCCGCCCCCGGTCGACGCGGCCGCCGTCCACGAGCTCGTCGAGCGGCTGCGGGCCCGGGCGTACGAGCGCTGCGTCGTCTTCACGTCGTTCCACCAGAGCCCGCTGCCGATGGCGCTGCTCGCGCGCCTGGCGGGCGTCGGGCACGTCGCCGCGACGAGTGAGGACTACCCCGGGTCGCTCCTGGACGTGCGGCACCGCCGTCCCGAGGGCCTGCACGAGGTCGAGGCCGCGATCGACCTGGCGGTCGCGGCGGGCGCCGCGCGCCCCGCGGACACGCGGCTGCGCGTGCGCGAGCCGCTGCCCGACGTCACGGGGCTCGTCCCCGCGGGCCGGTACGTCGTCGTGCACCCCGGCGCCTCGGTCCCCGCACGTGCGCCCCTGCCCGAGCACGCGTCGGCGCTCGTCACGGCGCTCGCCGGGGCCGGGCACGACGTCGTCGTCACCGGCGGGCCGGCCGAGACGGCGCTGACCGCCGCCGTGGTGGCGGGTGCCTCCGCGCACGCGGTAGGCGGCGCGTCGGCGAGCCGGGCCGGAGGCGTCGTCGACCTCGGCGGACGCACCACGCTCGCGGAGGCGGCCGCGGTGCTCGCGCGCGCCGACGCCGTCGTCGTCGGCAACACCGGTCCCGCCCACCTCGCCGCGGCCGTCGGCACACCCGTCGTGTCGCTCTTCTCGCCCGTGGTGCCCGCCGAGAAGTGGGCACCGTGGGGCGTGCCGACCGCGCTGCTCGGCGACCAGGCGGCCGCGTGTCGGGGGACCCGCGCGCGCGAGTGCCCCGTCGCGGGTCACCCGTGCCTGACGGGCGTCCCGCCCGCCGACGTCGTCGCGGCCGTCGCGTCCCTGTCCCGCACCCTGGAGGTCAGCGCATGAGGGTCCTCGTGTGGCACGTGCACGGCTCGTGGACGACGTCGTTCGTCCAGGGGCCCGACGAGTACCTGGTCCCCGTGGTCCCCGACCGGGGCCCCGAGGGGCGGGGGCGCGCGCGGACGTGGGACTGGCCCGCGTCGGCACGCGAGGTGACGCCCGAGGAGCTGCGCGACGCCGAGGTCGACGTCGTCGTCCTGCAGCGCCCCGAGGACCTCGAGCTCGCCGAGCGCTGGACGGGTCGGCGTCCCGGCGCCGACCTGCCCGCGGTCTACGTCGAGCACAACACGCCCGCGGGTCACGCGGCCGCGACCGTCCACCCGCTCGCGGACCGCTCCGACATCCCCGTCGCGCACGTCACGGCGTTCAACCGCCTCATGTGGGACTGCGGCCGGGCGCCGACGACGGTCGTCGACCACGGCGTCGTCGACCCCGGCCACCGGTGGACGGGCGAGCGGGCGCGGCTCGGCGTGGTCGTCAACGAGCCCGTGCGTCGCTGGCGCGTCGCGGGCACGGACCTGCTGCTCGACGTCGCGTCGCGGCTGCCCGTCGACGTCTACGGCATGGGCATGGCCGCGCTCGACGAGCGTGCCGCGGCGCACGAGCCGCCCGCCGACGTCGTCACGCACGACGACGTGCCGCAGGACGCGATGCACGACCTGCTCGCGCGCGACCGGGTGTACCTGCACCCCTACCGCTGGACGAGCCTCGGGCTGTCGCTGCTCGAGGCGATGGCGATCGGCATGCCCGTGCTCGCGCTCGCCACGACGGCCGCACCCGAGGCCGTGCCGGCGTCGGCGGGCCTGGTCACGAGCGACGTCGACGCGCTGGTCGCCGCGGGCCGCCGGTGGCTGCACGACCCCGACGAGGCGCGGGCACGGGGGCTGGCCGCACGCGAGCACGTGCTCGCGCACTTCGGCCTCGACCGCTTCCTCGACGACTGGCAGACCCTGCTGAAGGAGGTGACGCGATGAGGATCGACCTCGTCTCGGAGCACGCCAGCCCGCTCGCCACGCTGGGTGGCGTCGACGCGGGTGGGCAGAACGTCCACGTCGCCGCGCTCGCCCGCGAGCTCGCGCGCGAGGGGCACGACGTCGTCGTGCACACGCGTCGCGACGCGCCCGACCTGCCCGAGCGCGTGACCATGCCGGGCGGCGTCAAGGTCGTGCACGTGCCCGCGGGCCCCGCGCGCGCCGTCCCGAAGGACGACCTGCTGCCGTGGATGGCGGACTTCGGCGCGTGGCTCGCGCAGGAGTGGCGGCGGTCGGGTGCGCCCGACGTCGTCCACGCGCACTTCTGGATGTCGGGCCTCGCGGCGCTCCAGGCGTCCCGGTCGATGCCCGTCCGGGTCCCCGTCGTGCAGACGTTCCACGCACTGGGCTCGGTCAAGCGCCGCCACCAGGGCGACCGCGACACGAGCCCGCCCGGACGCATCCAGACCGAGGCGACGCTCGGCCGCTCGGTCGACCTCGTCGTCGCGACGTGCAGCGACGAGGTCGCCGAGCTGCGCCGGCTCGGCATCCCCGCGTCGCGCATCACCGTGGTGCCGTGCGGCGTCGACCTCGAGCGCTTCGTGCCGCACGGGCCGGTCGCGCACCTGTCGACGGACACGGCTGCGGACGGTGCCGAGGACGGCGGGGCGTCGGGGCCCGCGGGCTCGGCGGACCTGTCCGCAGGCGCGGCGCCCGCGCGGCACCGCCTGCTGTCGATCGGCCGGCTCGTCGAGCGCAAGGGCGTCGCGACGGTCGTCGAGGCGCTCGCGCAGCTGCCCGACGCCGACCTCGTCATCGCGGGCGGACCCGCGGCGCACGAGGTCGCGGCCGACCCCGAGGCGCAGCGGCTCGCGGACCTCGCCGAGCGGCTCGGCGTGCGCGACCGCGTGCACTTCGTCGGCAGCGTGGCCCGCGACGACGTGCCCGCGCTCCTGCGCGGCGCCGACGTCGTCGTCGCGACGCCCTGGTACGAGCCCTTCGGGATCGTGCCGCTCGAGGCCGCGGCGTGCGGCAGGCCGCTCGTGGGGTCCGCCGTCGGCGGGCTCCTCGACAGCGTCGCCGACGGCGTGACGGGGCTGCTCGTCCCGCCGCGCGACGCCGACGCGCTCGCGGCCGCGCTGAGGACCCTGCTCGACGACCCGGCCCGACGGCGGCGCTTCGGCGCCGCGGCCCGGACGCGGGCGGTCGAGCTGTACGGCTGGGACTGCGTGGCGCGCGAGACGCTGCGCGCCTATCGCTCGCTGGTGGGGGACGACGCCGCGACCGCGCGCGTCGGGGACGCAAGGACGGTGAGGGCGGTATGAGCTGGATCTCCGAGCACGTCGCAGAGCTCAACCCGGCGCTCGACGCGCTGCGGGACCAGGGGGACGTCGTCGAGCGGTGGGGCCGCGACCTCGCACGCCTCCTGTGGGACGGCGGGCGCCTCCTTGCCGCCGGCAACGGGGGGAGCGCCGCCGAGGCGCAGCACCTCACGGCCGAGCTCGTGGGCCGGTTCCTCGCCGAGCGCCGCGCGCTGTCGGCGATCGCGCTGTGCGCCGAGACGTCGAGCCTCACGGCGATCGTCAACGACTACGGCGCCGACGAGATGTTCGCGCGGCAGGTCGAGGCGCACGGGCGGCCCGGGGACGTCCTCGTCGCGCTGTCGACGTCGGGCACGAGCCCGAACGTCCTGCGCGCCGCGGAGCGCGCACGGGACCGCGACATGACGGTGTGGGCGCTCACGGGACGGGGGCCGAACCCGCTCACCGGGCTCGCGCACGAGTCGATCGCGGTCGACGCGCCGTCGACCGCCGCGGTCCAGGCCGTGCACCTCGTCGCGGTGCACGCGGTCTGCGCCGCGGTGGACGCGCACGTCGGGGCTCTCGTGCGACGCGAGAAGCACCTGCGGGTGAGCGCATGACGACGCCCACGAGCGCCCGGCCGCACGTCGTCGTCGTGGGCGACATGGTCCTGGACCGCGACGTCGACGGCCGCACCGAGCGGCTGTGCCCCGACGCACCCGTGCCTGTCGTGGACGTCACGTCGCGGCGCGAGAGCCCCGGCGGCGCGGGGCTCACGGCCCTGCTGGTCGCCGGGTCCGGGGCGCGGACGACGCTCGTCGCACCCGTCGCCGACGACGACGGCGGCCGCGCCCTCCGGTCCCTGCTCGGCGACGTCGACCTGCTCGCGCTGGGCCACGAGGGTCCGACGCGGCGCAAGATCCGCGTCCGCAGCAGCGGCCAGTCGCTGGTCCGCGTCGACGACGGCGGCCCCGGAGCACCCGTCGACGTGCCCGAGGACCGGCTGCGCGCGCTGCTCGCGACGGCCGACGTCGTGCTGGTGTCCGACTACGGCGCCGGGACGACCCACGACGCCGTCGTGCGGCGCGTGCTGGCCGAGGCCGCGACCGAGCGGCCCGTCGTCTGGGACCCGCACCCGCGGGGCGGGGCACCGGTCGCAGGTGTCGCGCTCGTGACGCCGAACGCCGCCGAGGCGCGGCGCGCGGTCGAGGACCTCGCGACGGCGAGCACGGACCGGGGCGTCCGGGGTGCCCGGAGCGCCCGGGAGGTCCGGGACGTCCCCGCGACCGAGGACGCGCTCGCGCAGGTCCTGCGGGACGCGTGGGACGCGACCGGGGTCTGCGTGACGGCCGGCGCGGCGGGGGCGTTCCTCGCCCAGGCGGCGGGTGAGCCGCTGTTCGTGCCCGCACCCGTCGTCATCGGCGGGGACCCGTGCGGTGCGGGGGACCGGTTCGCGGCGACCGCCGCCGTGGCCGTCGCGCGCGGCGCCGACCTGCGCGACGCCGTCGGGCTCGCGGTGCGCGACGCGTCCGCGTGGGTCGCCGACGGCGGCGCCGAGGGCTACCGCCGACGCGAGCGGTCCGGGGCGCCCGTGTCGGCGCAGCGGGCCGGGGACGGCGTGGTCGCGGTTGAGGCCGGTCGCGGGGCCGCGGCCCCGGACGGGCCCGCGCTGCGTCCGGTCGGCGACGGCGTCGACCTCGCCGAGGTCGCGGCGCGGCTGCGGTCCGGCGGGCGACGGCTCGTCGCGACCGGCGGGTGCTTCGACATCGTCCACGCGGGGCACGTCGCGACGCTCCAGGCGGCGCGGCGGCTCGGTGACGCGCTCGTCGTGCTCATCAACTCCGACGAGTCGGTGCGCCGGCTCAAGGGGCCGACGCGGCCCGTCGTCACCGCCCGGGACCGCGCACGTGTGCTCGAGGCGTTCGACTGCGTCGACGCGGTGGTCGTCTTCGACGAGGACGACCCGCGTGCGGCGCTCGAGCAGCTGCGGCCCGACGTCTGGGCCAAGGGCGGCGACTACGGCGACGCCGAGCTGCCCGAGGCCCCGGTCGTGCGCGCGCACGGCGGACGCGTCGTGCTGCTGCCGTACCTGGGCGGGCGCTCGACGACGTCGATCCTCGAGCGCTCGCGCTCGGCATGAGAGTCGAGCGATCGCGCTCGGCATGAGGGGCGGAGCGCTCGCGCTCGGCGTGACGCTCGGGCCCCGCAGCACGGACCCCGCCCGACCGGGCGGTCCACCCACCACGAGAGGAACCCTGTGACGACCAGCACGACCCCCTCCGGCGCACCCGCCGGCCTGCCCACCCCGCGCGAGATCGGCACGGTGTACGTGACCGGCGGCGCGAGCGGTCTCGGCGCCGCCGTCGTCGACGCGGTGGCTGCGGCGGGCGGCACCCCGGTGGTGCTCGACCGTGCCGCGCCGCGCGACGGCGTCGCGTACGTCGAGGTCGACCTGTCCGACTCGGCCGCCGCGGCGCGCGCCGTGGAGCAGGCCGTGGGGCAGGTCGGCCCGCCCGACGCCGTCGTCACGGCCGCGGGGACCGACGCGTGCGGACCGCTGCTCGAGATCGACCCCGAGACGTGGGAGCGCGTCGTCCGCGTGAACCTGTTCGGCACGGTCGCCGTCGTGCGGGCGGCGCTGCCCTACCTCGAGCGCGTCCGCGGCACGGTGGTGACCGTCGGGTCGACCCTGTCGCTGCGCGGCATGGGCGACGCGACGGCGTACAGCGCGTCCAAGTACGGCGTGCGCGGGTTCAGCCACGCGCTCGCGGCCGAGTACAAGGGCCGCGTGGGCGTGACGCTGCTCATCCCGGGCGGCATGCGGACCGCGTTCTTCGACGGCCGGACCGAGCAGTACAAGCCCGGCCCGGACGCCGACCTCAACGACCCGGTGCACACCGCCGGGACCGTCATCACGGCGCTGCGCCAGCCCGTCGGCTGCGAGATCCGCGAGATGCTCGTCATGGCGTCGGGCGAGTCGTCCTGGCCGTGAGCGGCGTCCGCGGGACCGGCGGGGCCGGCGCGGGTGCGCGTCCGGTCGTGCTCGCGCTGCGGGCGCTCGGGCTCGGGGACGCGCTGACCGGCGTGCCCGCGCTGCGCGGGCTGCGCCGGGCGTTCCCGGGCCACCGCCTCGTTCTGGCGGCACCGGCCGGTGTCGGCGGGTGGTTGCGGGACCTCGGCGTCGTCGACGACGTCGTCGGGTCGTCGGGCCTCGATCCCGTCCCGTGGGGCGACCGCGACGGTCCCGACGTCGCGGTCAACCTCCACGGGTCGGGGCCCGAGAGCCACCGGTTGCTGCTCGACCTGCGGCCCGGCCGGCTGGTGGCGTTCGCGAGTCCCGAGGCCGGCGTCGACGGGCCCGCGTGGCGGCGCGACGAGCACGAGGTCGACCGGTGGCTGCGCCTCGTGCGGTCCGTCGGAGCGGAGTGCTCGCGCGAGGACCTGCGGCTCGACGTGGGCGTCGCGCGGGGGATGCGCGACGACGACGCGGCGCCCGTGGTGCTGCATCCCGGCGCCGCGTCGGGGTCGCGGCGGTGGCCGGTCGACCGGTGGGCCGCGCTCGCGGCGGGACTCGTGGCGGGCGGCCGACGCGTCGTCGTCACCGGCGGACCCCAGGAGGCAGCGCTCGCGGGCGCCGTCGTCGACGGTCTGCCGCCGGACCGCGCGGCGAGCACCGCGGGGGACCTCGACCTGCCGGGACTCGCGCGCCTGGTCGCGGACGCCGCGCTCGTCGTCTGCGGGGACACGGGCGTCGCGCACGTCGCGACGGCCGTGGGGACGCCCTCGGTCCTCCTCTTCGGGCCGACGCCTCCGCGGTGGTGGGGTCCGTGCATCGACGAGGACGCGCACGTCGTGCTGTGGCACGGGGAGCCCGGGCGGCCGGGCGACCCGCACGGCGACGAGCCCGACCCCGCGCTCCTCGCGGTCCCGACGGCGGAGGTCCGCGACGCCGTCGAGGTGCTGCTCGCACGGGTCGCGCCGACGCACGCGTGACGGGCGCGACCGTCGCGGGCACTCGCTGGTCGCGCTTCCGGCGGCACGGGCTCTCGCGTGGCGGCGCTCCCAGTTCCATGCGTGAGGATGGGCCGCGTCGTCGGACCGGCGACAGCGCGGACGGGGCCCGGACACGCACCGACGCGTGAGCAGCACCACCAGCAGCGCCCACCCGCACGACCCACCTGCAGCGAGGAGCCGCATGACCCTGGCCGACGCGCTGCGCGCGGGGACCCGCGAGGCGCACGAGAGCGCCGAGGGCACGCCGTTCGTCGGCGACCTGCTCGAGGCCCGCGTGCCGGTGTCGGCGTACGTCGACCTGCTCGTCCAGTACCGCGCGGTGTACGCGGCGCTCGAGGAGACGGGCCGGGCCCTGCGCGACGCGGGCCGTTGCGGGGGCCTCGCCGACCCGGCGCTCGAGCGGTCGGCCGCGATCGAGCTCGACCTCCGTGCGCTCGACGGCGACGCGTGGCGTGACCGGCCCGTCGTCCCGGCCGCCGCCGAGCACGCCGGCCGGATCCGCGCCGTCGGCGACCGCCCGGGCCTGTGGGCCGCGCACGCGTGGACGCGGTACCTCGGTGACCTGTCGGGTGGTCAGGCGATCCGCGTCGCGCTCAGGGACCGGCACGGTCTCGGCGACGACGCGCTGCACTTCTACGCGTTCGACGTCGGTCGCGTGAAGCCCTACAAGGACCGCTACCGCGCCCTGCTCGACGCGCTGCCCCTGACGCCGGACGAGGTCGACGCCGCGGTCGACGAGGCCCGCCGCGCGTTCGCCCTGACGAGCGCCACGATGCGCCAGGTCGGCGAGCGCCACCCCCGCTCCTGAGGACGCGCCGCCGTCGTCCCCGCGCCGACCCCGCAGGCGGGGAGCGCCCCCGGCGCCGACCCCGCAGCCCGGGAGCGCCCCCCGCGCCGACCCCGCAGCCGGGGAGCGCCCCCGGCCCGCGTGCCTCGCCGCCCCACCCGGGTCCGTCGCCGCCCCGACACCCGCATCGCCGACTTCGCGCAATTGCCGCCGAGTTCGCGTGCGACGTCCGCGAGCTCGACGGAGAAGCGCGAACTCGGCGATCGGGGAGCGTGGAGGGGCGGGTGCGCCGCCCGGTCAGCGTGCCCCGCCCCGCCCCGCCCCGCCCCGCCCCGCCCCGCCCCGCCCCGCCCCGCCCCGCCGCCCCGCCGCCCCGCCCGCCGCCCCGCCCGCCGCCTCGCCGCCCGGATCGCCGACTTCGCGTATTCGCCGCCGAGTTCGCGTGCGACGTCCGCGAGCTCGACGGAGAAGCGCGAGCTCGGCGATCGGGGAGCGGGCGGGCGGGGCGCGAGAAGTGGCAAGTCGGCGTTCGGGGAGGGCAGGTCCGGTCAGGGGCTGGGTTGGTCGGCACCTGCCTACGCTGACGGGATGGCCCGCTACGTCGTCGACGCCCGCACGCTGCTGCACCTGGTGGACCACGGCGCACGGGTCGATCCGGCGATCCATCTCGTGGCACCCGGTTCGATCAGGTCGGAGGCGCTCCAGCTGCTGCTCGACGACGTCAGGGCCGGCACGCGCACCGACGAGGAGGCGCTCGCCGCGCACGAGCAGGTCACCGCCCTGAAGCTGCGGCTGCTGGGTGACCGGGTGTCGCGAGGCACGGCCTGGCGCATCGCGCGCGAGCACGGCTGGGACAGCCTGCGCGACGCCGAGCACCTCGCGATCGCCCGGCTCCAAGCGGACGCGCTCGTGACGGTCGACCCGCAGCTCGCGGCCAGGGCCGACGGCGTCGTGCCGCTCGCCCCCCTGGAGGCCCTCCTCGCCGACGCCGACGCCGACGCCGACGCCGGCCCGACCGAGGACGCTTCGACCTAGGCGCCGCGCAGCAGCAGGGACCCGTCCGTCATCCGCCCCGCGATCCGGTCGACGAGTGCCGCGACGTCCGACGTGACGTCCGTGAGCAGATGACGGTCGTCGACGTCCGCCTCGGCGAACTCGCGGTGCATGTGTCGCGTGGCGTCGGCGTCGGTGAAGCCGTGCCCGGTCCGCGCGGCGACCCGGCCGAGGCACGTCTCGAGCGGTGGCAGGAGCACGACGTAGTGCAGGTGAGGGACCGCCGCACCGAGCCGGTCGACGAACGCCTCGACCATCCACGGCCCGAGGACGCCGTCGTACACGGCGTGGAAGCCGCCCGCGACGAGGCGCCCGGTGGCCGCCGCGGCGGCAGCCACCACCACCCGGTTCTGCTCGTCGGCCTCGGGCAGCCACGGCGCGATCGCCCCGCGCACCAGGAACCCGAAGAACGAGTCGCCCGTGACGAGGGCCGACGGCTCCAGGCCCTCCGCGAGCGCGGCGGCGACGGTCGACTTGCCGGCCCCGGGCGGGCCCGTGACGACGACGAGCTCGGCCATGCGCTCAGCCGATGCGGTGCAGCGCCACGAGGGTGACGTCGTCGTCGCTGCGGGGTGCACCCGCGAGCAGGGCGTCGACCAGCCCGTCGGCGTCGGGCGGGGCGGCCTCCGCGTTGGCGACGAGGGCCCGCAGCGACGCGCTCATCGCCGTGCCGCGCTGCTCGACGAGCCCGTCGGTGAAGAGCACGACCGAGTCGCCCGAGCCGAGGGTCGTCTCGTGGACGTCGAGCTCCGCCGCGAGCCCGAGCCCGAGTGCGGGGCCGCGAGCGCCGTCGAGCAGCTCGGCCCCGGCCGCCCGGCGCACGAGCGCGGGGAGGTGGCCGGCCGACGCCGCCACGAGCCGCCCCGTCGCAGGGTCGAGCTCGACGGCGCCGATCGTCGCGAGCTCCCCGGGAACGAGCTCCGCGACGAGCCGCCCGAGCCGCGCGATCGCCTCGGCGACGCTCCCGGTGTCGACGAGGTACGCGCGCAACGCGTTGCGCAGCTGCGCGGTGATCGCGGCCTTGCCGATGCCGTGCCCGGCGACGTCCCCGATCATGACGACGAGCCGGCCGTCCGGCAGGGCCGTGACGTCGAACCAGTCGCCGCCGACGACGTCCTGGCCGCTCGGCGTGTAGCGGCTCGCGAGCGCGTACCCGGCGGGTGTCGGGGGTCGCGTCGTGAGGACGATCTGCTGCAGCGCACCGGCGAGCCGCGCGTCCTCGGCCGACCGCCGCACGAGCACCTCGCCGACCGTCACGGCGAGCTGCTCCGCCGCGGCGACCTCGAGCGGGTTCCACGGGGTCGACGTGCCGCGCACCTGCTCGACGTACGTCGCGAACGACGCGCGCGGCGTGAGCCGCAGGCCGTCCGGCGTCTCCTCGAGGCCCTTCTCCGTCGGGTCACCCGCCCACCGCACCTCGGTGAGCACCTCGGGCTTGAACCACACGAGCGCGTCGTCGGGCGCCCCCGACGCGACGGGCACCGCGAGGATCCCGCTCACCGTGTCCCGGACCCGCGCGGCGACGTCGGACCCGGGGAGCGCGGTTCCGAGCGCGTCGGAGACGACCGTCGTCCGGGTGCGGTCGGCCCAGAGCTCGGCGAGCAGCGCGGTGACGTCCTCGAGCGCGGGCGTCCGGCCGACGAGCGCCGTGCGTCCCTGGAGCCGGACGGCCGCGCCCGCCGCGCCGTCGACCAGGTCGAGCACGGCGTCGTCGCCCGTCAGAGCGGCCACCGGGCGCCGGTCGTGCGCCGTGACGAGCCGCGCGAGGTCGCCCGCCGTCGCGGTGAGCGCGAGCGAGTCGAGGTACTGGTTGCGGTTCTGCCAGCCCTCGAGCAGGACCGAGGCTGTGCGCCCGAGGAACTCGGCCGTGCCGCGCTGGCCGGCCGTGGGGAAGTGCGGGCCGCGGTAGTGGTGGCACGCGACGAGCCCCCACAGGACGCCGCGCGTGATGAGGGAGACGGACATCGACGCCTCGACGCCCATGTTCGCGAGGTACTCCAGGTGCACGGGGGACACGCTGCGCAGCGCCGAGTCCGACAGGTCGACCGGCTCGCCCGAGGGACGCAGCGGCGGGACGAGCGGGCTCGGGGTGTAGCGCGCGTCGGGGATCGACCGCAGCCACTGCGACGTGTACAGCGCGCGGGCCTGGGCCGGGATGTCGCTCGCGGGGAAGCGCAGGCCGAGGTACGGGTCGAGGCCGAGGTCGGGCGCGGCGTCCTCGGCGACGACCGTCCCGTTCCACGCCGCGTCGAACCGGTAGACCATGACCCGGTCGAAGCCCGTGACGGCCCGCACCGCGCGCGCGAGCTCGGCGGTCAGCGCGTCCTCGGCCCCGGCGGCCTGGAGCCCGCGCAGCGCGGCCCGGGCACGCACCGACTGGTCGGCGGGCACGGGCCGGCGCGGCTCGAGCTCGAGCAGGACGAGGTCGTCCGACGCGTGCGCGAGCAGGTCGAACGAGCGCCGCCCACCGTCGGGGAGGTCGACGTCGACCGTCCGCGGCTCGACGGCGTCGAGCGCGGCCAGTCCCTCCTCGGGCCAGGACGCGCCGAACAGCTCCTCGAGCGCGACGCCGACGACGTCCTCGGCGTCGCGCCCCAGGTGCTCACGCACGCTCCAGGAGGCGACGACGACGCGCGTCGTGCCCGCGACGACGGCGAGGAGGGCGCCGTGCGGCTGCACGGAACCCGGGATCCGGATGGGCTCGTCGGCGCAGTCGATGACGACGCGGGAGATGTCTGCGTCGGTCGTGGGCTCGGACGTCACGGGTCTCCAGGGAAGGGGCGGCGGCCCGGGGGAGACCGACGGCGGACGCTCAGGCCGACTCGACGAGAGCGCGTTCGAACCAGGAGACGGTACGTCGAAGACCCTGGTGCCAGTCCACCTCGGGCTCCCAGCCGAGCAGCTCCTGGGCCAGCGTCGTGTCGGGCCGCCGCACGGTCGGGTCGTCCTGCGGTCGCTCCACGAACGTGATGCCGGCCGTGGACCCGGTGGCGGCGAGCACGTCCTCGGCGATCTCGAGCACGGTCCGCTCGTGCGGGTTGCCGATGTTGACGGGGCCGGGGTGCCCGCTCTCGGCGAGCGCGAGGATGCCGCGCACCAGGTCGTCGACGTAGCAGACCGAGCGCGTCTGGGACCCGTCGCCGGCCACCGTCAGCGGCTCGCCCGCGAGTGCCTGGCGGATGAACGTCGGGATCGCGCGCCCGTCGTACGGGCGCATGCGCGGCCCGTACGTGTTGAAGATGCGGACGATCGCGGTGTCGACGCCGTGCGCGGTCCGGTACGCGGTGGTGAGCGCCTCCGCGTAGCGCTTCGCCTCGTCGTAGACGCCGCGCGGGCCGATCGGGTTGACGTGTCCCCAGTAGTCCTCGCGCTGCGGGTGCTCCTGGGGGTCGCCGTAGACCTCCGACGTCGATGCGAGCAGGAACCGCGCGCCCTTCTCCTTCGCGAGGCCCAGCGCGTGCCCCGTGCCGATGGAGCCGACCTTGAGCGTCTGGATCGGCAGCTTGAGGTAGTCCACGGGCGATGCCGGCGACGCGAAGTGGAGCACCAGGTCGACCTCGCCGGGCACGTGGACGAAGTCCGTGACGTCGCACCGCACGAGCTGGAACCGCGGGTCCTGGACGAGGTGCGCGACGTTCGCGGGCGACCCGGTGAGGAAGTTGTCGAGGCACACGACGTGCCAGCCGCGTGCGACGAGCTCGGTGCACAGGTGGCTGCCGAGGAACCCGGCGCCGCCGGTGACGACGACGCGGCGCGGCGCGGACTCGGACGACGAGGTGGACTCGGGCGCGGGTGCCTCGGTCATGCGGCGTCTCCTCCGTTGCTCGGTGCGGGGCGGGATGCGGGTGCGGTCGGGCGCGCGTCGTCGTCCGGCCTGCCGGTCAGGACCGCGAGGTCGCGCAGGACGTCCGGCGTCGTCACGCGGCGGCCGCGGACGGCACGGGGCAGGTCGCGCACGGCGTCGAGCACGCCGAGACGCGTCGCGCCCGACGCCCCGGCGCCCACGAGAGCGCGCGCGACCCGGGCGGCGGCGGCGCGGGCGGGCAGCCGCAGGACGCCCGTGAGCACCGCCGACCGCGTGATCGCGCGGACGCGCCGCGCGGGGGAGTGGCGGCGCGGTGACGGGTGGTGGTGCACCACGGCCGCGGGCAGGTGCACGAGGTCCCAGCCGGCCGAGGTGAGGTCCCACGCGACGCGCTCCTCCTCGCCGGGGAAGCGCACGACGTCGTCGAACCCGCCCACGGCGAGGAACGCGTCGCGGCGCACGGCGACCGCGCACGCGACGAAGCCGAGGACGCGCGGACCCGGCAGCGGCGCGGTGCGCGCCCCGAGCGGGGAGCCCGCGAGCACCTCGTCGAACGGGTCGGGGCGCTCCTGCGGCCCGACGAGCACCGACGCCTGGACGACGGCGACCGTGGGGTTCGCGTCGAGCGCGTCGGCCGCGGTGCGCAGCGACCCGGGTGCCCACCACGAGTCGTCGTCGGCGAACGCGACGTACGGCGTCCGCGCGCGCCGCACGCCGACGGTCCGGGCCGCCGCACCACGGTTCGCCGGCAGCGGGACCACCTCGACGTGGGGGTGCGCGGCGCGGACGGCGTCGACGGTCCCGTCGGAGGACCCGTTGTCGACGAGCACGACGGGTGCGCGGTGGCGTCCGAGGGACGCGAGCAGCTCGTCGCGACGGTTCATGCTCGCGACGACCACGGTGACCCGGGGGTCCTCGACGGGCGGCGCCGACGGGTCGGGGCGTCCGCCGTCGGGCCCACCGGCAGGGTCGGGGGCAGGGGTGGGCTCGGGCACAGGCCCAGTCCTACCGTGATCGTCCGACGACGGCGCGTCGAGCGGTCCGCCCCGGCCGCGCGCGCACCGCCGGGCGCGCCTAGCGTGGAGGGATGACGACCTCGAACCCGGACCCGGACCCCAGCGAGACCACGGGTCTGGAGCCCGGCGGCTCCGTGGCGCCGGGCGACACGCCGCCCGGTGAGGCGAGCACGACGTCGGGCGTGACGACCCACCAGCCCGACCTGCCGAGCGAGCGGACGAACAAGGCCGTCTACGGCGTCGTGGTCGCCCTCGGCCTGCTCGTCGTCGTGATGCTCGTGGCGTACGCCGCGGGCGCGTTCGGCTGACCTCCCTCGGAGCGGGAGGTCAGGCTCAGCCGGCGAAGACCTCCTCGACGTCCGTCGTGAACAGGTCGGCGCCCTTGATCGCGGCCGTGCGCTCGGGGCCGAGCACGACGGTCCGGCCGTCGTCGTCGACGACCTGCGACGCGCCGCCCTCGGGCCCGAGCGGGAGCACGATGCGCTGCGGCTCGGGCTCGTGGACGGCCGACGGCGCCCGGCCCTCGATGAGGTCGTGGATGTTCGTGGCGACCACCTCGGCGTGCGCGCGCGCAGCGGTGGCCCGCTTGTCCTCACGGACGTCGGTGATGTCCCCGACCGCGAACACGCGGTCGTGCCCGACGAGCGAGAGGTGCCGCGTGACCCGCACGGACCCGTCGTCGCGCCGCAGCGCGGACAGGTCGTCGTCGAGGTAGTCGGTCAGGGGTCGTGCGCCGTGGCAGCGGAACCACATCTGCGCGTCGACGCGCTCGCCCGCGGTCGTGTGCACCGTGAAGGGCCCGTAGCGGCCCACGTCGAACGGCGGCAGGTAGCCGAGGGGGGCGCCGGTGACGATCCGCACGCCCCGCGCCTCGAGCTGGGCGCGGACCGACGCCCGCAGCTCCGGCAGCAGGTCGGGCGCGGGCAGGATGTCGTCCTCGCGCTCGACGAGGGTCACGCGCAGGTCGCCGAACGCCGCGGTCAGCTCGCCTGCGAGCTCGACGCCCACCGGACCCGCGCCGACCAGCAGCACGTCCTCGCAGCGCACGAGCTCCTCACGCATCCGCGCGAGGTGGGCGCGGGCGACGTCGGTCGCGTTCTCGAGGAACTTGCACGGGAACGGGTAGCCCGTGCCGGTCGCGAGCACCACGTAGTCGGCGTGCAGCCGCTCGGTGCTCGAGAGCCGGACGAGGCCCGGCGAGACGAGGCGCGCCCAGTCCTGCACGACCCGCCCGCGGGCGAGCAGCCGGTCGTACGGGTGGAAGACCCGCTCCTCGAACTCGTGGTCCACCGCGGCGCGCAGCGCGCCGACGGAGTGCACGAAGGCGTCCTTGGGCTCGACGAGGACGACGTCCGCGACGTCGTCGAGCGCCTGGGCGACGGCGACGCCGCCGTACCCGCCGCCGACGACGACGACCTGTGGTGCTGCCATGGCTCCGCCTTCCCTCGTGGTGCTGCCACCATCGTCGGTCGCGGATCCGGCCGGTCGCGGGACGTACGGCCCGGGCGGGGTGCGCGCGACCTGGACCCGCGCACGCGGGAGGGGGTCGGCAGACGGGGTCAGCCCGCGGGGTCAGCCCGCGTCGTGCCCGCGCGCGGGTGCGTCCTCGCGCTCGTCCCCGACGCCCGGCAGCAGCTCGTCGGGCAGCTCGGCGCACGGGACGACGACGGCGTCCTGGACCTTCCAGTCGAGCGCCACGAGGGCGTCGCGCGCCTGGGCGAGCTCCTCGAGCGACGGCGGCGCGCCGATCGGGACGACGAACCCCTCGACGTGGAACACGTGGCCCTCGTCGCGCACGCGCGAGCCGGCCTCCGCGACCCACGGGAGCCCGCGCAGCAGCGCGTCCACGCGTCCGACGAGCGGGTGGACCTCCTTGCCGTCGACGGTCGTCGCGCGCGCGTCCATGAGCGCGGTGACCGCCGTCCGGACGTTGCCCACGCCGTCGCGCAGGATGCTGCCGGAGATGAAGAGCGCGGCCGCGGCGTCGGCCCACCACCAGCCGACGCCGACCCCGACGATGCCGACGATCCCGCCCACGGCGGTCATCCAGTCGGCCTTGTTCATGTCCGCGTCGGCGTAGAGGACGCGGTCGTGGAGCTTCTCGGCGAGCGGCATCTTCGCGCGGCCGAGCAGCACGGGCGGGACCGCCGTGTACGCGAGCGCCGCGATCATGAGCCACCCGGACCAGACGACGTGCCCGCCGACCTCCATGACGCCGATCGGCGGGTGCTCGGCCTTGAGCAGGCCGCTCCCCGAGTCCCACACAAGGAACGTCCCCATGATCACCAGCGACGTCCCGGCGACGAGGTGGCCGACCCCGATCGAGCGGTGGTGGCCGTAGGGGTGGCGCGGGCTCGGCGGCTTGCGCGTCAGGTGCAGCGCGACGAGGAACGAGATCGGCGGGATGAACGACAGCAGGTCCTCGGCCCACGCGGCCTTCATGGCCTGCGAGCTGCCCATCGTCACGTAGACCGCGACGACGGCGGTCACGAGGAACCCGATCGTCACCCACGCGAGCCGGACGGCGCGGCGCAGGGCCTCCTCCTGCTCGCGCGGGAGCTCGGTGTGCCCGAACCGGGTCGGCTCGCGCCGCCCGTCCTGGCGCCCGCCCTGCTGACCCACGTCGCTCATCCGCCCACGTCCTGCGCGAGGAGGAAGCGCTCGAGCGCGACGAGGAACGCGTTCTCGCCCATCGGGGTGGCCATGACGTGCAGCTCCTCCTCACCCTTCTCGCCGGGGACGCTCGCGTAGGGCCGCGTGAGGGCCGCGTGCGACGCCCACGGGCTGCGCGCGGTCAGCCCGCCGACGACGACGTCGAGCGCACCCGTCTCGAGGTCGCCGAGGAGCTCCTCCTCCGAGCCCGCGGCCCACACGACCTCCGCGTCGAGGCTCTCCGCGAAGTCCTCCACGAGCTCGACCTCGCGACCCGACGGCCGGAGCGGGTCCCCGAGCCCCTCCGGGAGGTCGGTCCACGGCGGGTTGGGCGACACGCCGACCCGGAGGAACCCGCCCTCGACGCGGTCGAGCGTGCCCCGGGGGTCGGCCGGGATGTCGGCGAGCGAGTCGACCTGGCAGCCGGCCGTCAGCGCGACCGCCACGAGCGCCGCGATCGCCGCGAGGTGCGTGCGCCGGCGCAGCGTCAGCGTGTCGTGGTCCCTTCCCCTCACACCGCCGATTGAACTCCACCGGTGCGGTTCTGCACGTCGAGGGCGATTTCTCCGTCGCGGGACCCCGTGCCGACCGCGTCGGCGGACGCGTCGGCGCCCGCGGGCGTCGAGCGGCGCAGCCAGTCGACGATGCCGCACACCGCCTCGGTGCACCCGCCGCACCCGGTGGTGGCCCGCGTGGCCCGGGCGACGTCCTCGACCTCGCGGGCCCCGTGCTCGAAGCACGCGACGATGTCACCCTTGGTCACGCCGTTGCACCGGCAGACCGTCGCGCGGTCGGGCATGAGCGTGGGGGACGGCTCGGCGGCGGCGCTCGCGGCCCCGGCGACCCGCCGGAGCAGGAGCTGCGCGGGGTCGGCCGGGACGGGCGTGCGGCGCGTGTACGCGGCCGTGAGGTCGGCCGCGACGCGCGCGTCGCCGACGCACGTCGCCCCGACCAGCACGCCGTCGGCGACGACGACCTCGACGTGCCGACCGCCGTCGGGGTCGCTGAGCCGCACCGACCGGACCGGCCGGCCGACGTCGCGGCGCGAGCCGCACACGCCCATCGCGACGACGTCGAGGCCGTGGGCCTTGAGCCGCACGACGTCGTCGGTGCCGGTCGCGTCGGGCGGCTCGTCGGGCGCGCGGCCGGCGCCCGGGATCGCCCCGGTGCCGCCGCCCGGCGCCGCGCCACGCTCCGTCAGCTCGGCTGCGAGCCGCGTGGCGAGGCGTCGCGCCTGGTCCCAACCCTGGGCGACGAGGCCGGTACCGCCTTCGGGCGGCTCGGCGCAGTCGCCGATCGCGTGCACGCGCGGGTCCGCGGTGGTGCAGGTCCGGTCGACGAGGACGCCGCGCCCGACGGCGAGGCCCGCGGCGCGCGCGAGCGCCGTCTCCGGCTCGGTGCCCGCGGTGAGCACGACGAGCTCGGCGGGGACCACGCCGTCGTCCGCATCCCCGAGGCGCAGCCCGCCCGCGCGGCCGCCGTCGAGCACGACGCCCTCCGCCGCGGCGTCCGCACGCACGTCGACACCGAGCGCCGTGAGCCCCCGCCCGACGACGTGCCCGGCGTCGGCGTCGAGCTGGCGGTCCATCGCGTGCGGTCCGCCGTGGACCACCGTGACGCGCAGCCCGCGGCGCGCGAGCCCGCACGCGGCCTCGAGGCCCAGCACGCCGCCACCGAGCACGACGGCGCGTCGCGCGTTGACCGTGGCGGCGACGATCTCCCGCGCGTCGTCGAGCGTGCGCAGCGCGTGGACGCCCGCGGGCAGCGGTCCGCCGGGCGCGAGGCCCGCGAGAGCCGGCACGCGGGCGCGCGCACCGGTCGCGAGCACGAGGTGGTCGTAGGCGTGGCTCGACCCGTCGTCGGCGAGCACGACGCGGCGCTCGCGGTCGACCGCGTACGCCGCGACGCCCGGCAGGACGCGCACGCCCGCGACGTCCCGCCGCGGGAGCGTGAGGGACGCGACGTCGACCTTGCCCGCGACGACCTCGCTCAGCAGCACGCGGTTGTACGGCTCGTACTCCTCCGCGCCGAGCACGGTCACCTCGACCGCACGGGCGCCCGCGGGCGTCCCGGCGACCCGCTCGACCAGCTCCTCCACGAAGCGCGCGCCCACCATGCCGTGCCCGACGACGACGACGCGTGCCGGCCTCATGCGCCCACCTCGGCCCGCTCGGGGACGTGGGCGCGCACGCGCACGGCGGCGACCTTGAACTCGGGCATGCCCGAGATCGGGTCGGTCGCGTCGGTCGTGAGACGGTTCGCGCTGCCCTCCCCGCTCCAGTGGAACGGCATGAACACCGTGTCGGGGCGCGCGCCGGGCGTCACGTGGGCGACCGCGACGGCCGTGCCGCGCGCGGACGTGACCTCGACGGGCTCGCCGTCGGCGATGCCGAGGCGGTCCGCGAGCAGCGGGTGCAGCTCGACGTACGGCTCGGGCTGCGCAGCGGCGAGCGCGGGCACGCGGCGCGTCTGCGCACCCGACTGGTAGTGCTGCAGGACGCGCCCGGTCACGAGGTAGAGCGGCTGGTCGGGGTGCAGCCGGTCGGACGGGCCGCGGTGGTCCACCGGGACCATGAGCGCGCGACCGTCGGGCCGCGGGAACCCGTCGGCGAACAGCCGGGGTGTGCCGGGGTGCTCGGCGCCGTCGCGCGCCGCGGGGACGGGCCAGTGCAGCGCCTGACCCGCGGCCTCGGCGGCGTCGAGACGCGCGTGGCTCAGCCCCCCGTAGTCGGCGATCCCGCCCGAGCTCGCGCGGGCGAGCTCGTCGAAGACCTCCGCCGGGTCGGTCGGGAAGCCCGACGTCACGCCGAGCCGCGCCGCGAGGTCGTGCAGGACGTCGAGCTCGGAGCGGACGCCCGGCGGCGGTGCGAGCGCGCGGCGCCGCCGGATGACCCGGCCCTCGAGCGACGTCATCGTGCCCTCCTCCTCGGCCCACTGGGTCACGGGCAGGACGACGTCGGCCAGGAGCGCGGTCTCCGACGGGAGGAAGTCGCACACCACGAGCAGGTCGAGCGCCTGGAGCCGCTCGCGGACCGCCTGGTTGTCGGGGGCGCTGACGACGAGGTTGCACCCGTGGACGAGCAGCGCGCGGGGTCCCCCGGGCGTCCCGCAGCGGCGCACGAGCTCGACGGCCGCGACGCCCGGGCCGGGCAGGTCGTCGGGGTCGACGCCCCAGACCGCGGCGACGTGCGCGCGTGCGGCCGGGTCGTCGATCTTGCGGTACCCGGGCAGCTGGTCGGCCTTCTGGCCGTGCTCGCGTCCGCCCTGCCCGTTGCCCTGCCCGGTGATCGCGCCGTACCCGCTGCTGGGCCGTCCGGGCAGCCCGAGGCTCAGGGCGAGGTTGATCGCGGCCGTCACCGTCGCGGTGCCCTGCGTGCTCTGCTCGGCGCCGCGGCCCGTGAGCACGACCGCTCCGGCGCCGCCGTTGACGGGGGCCGCGGCGGCGAGCACGCGCGCCGCACGGCGCAGGTCGTCCGCCGGGACGCCGGTCACGCGCTCCGCGCGCTCGGGCCACCACGCCGCGACGCTGCGTCGCACGTCGTCGGCCCCGGTGGTCCGCGCGGCGAGGTAGTCGGCGTCGACGAGCCCCTCGGCCCAGACGACGTGCAGGAGCGCGAGCAGCACCGCGAGGTCCGTCCCGGGAACCGCCTGGAGGTGGAGGCCCGCGCCGTCGTCGGCGAGCGCGGCCGTGGGCGAGTGCCGCGGGTCGACGACGACGAGCCCGCCCGCCGCCCGCGCGCCCGCGAGGTGCTGCGTGGACGGGGGCATCGTCTCGGCGAGGTTGGACCCGAGCAGGAGGACGGCCTGCGCGCCCCCGAGGTCGGCCAGCGGGAACGGCAGACCCCGGTCGACGCCGAGCGAGCGGTTCGCGGCCGCGGCCGCGCTCGCCATGCAGAACCGGCCGTTGTAGTCGATGAACGGCGTGCGCAGGACGACGCGCGCGAACTTGCCGAGGGCGTAGGCCTTCTCGTTGGTGAGGCCGCCCCCGCCGAAGACCGCGACCGCGTCGCGCCCGTGCCGCTCCTGGATCTCGGTGAGGCGCCCGGCGACGAGGTCGAGCGCGTCGTCCCACGTCGCGGGGTGCAGCTCGCCGTCGGCGCCGCGCACCAGCGGTGTCGTGAGCCGGTCGGTCGCGCCGAGCACCTGGGCGCTCGTCCAGCCCTTCTGGCACAGGCCCCCGCGGTTGGTCGGGAACTCGCGGCCCGTGACGGCGACGGGCGCCCGGACCCGCCGCGCCTCGGCGTCGGCGGGCCCGAGCGTCATCGCGCACTGCAGCGCGCAGTACGGGCAGTGCGTCGCCGTCATCAGATGACCGAGGCGGCGAGGGTCGAGCCGCGCCGCGCGTAGACCGCCCACGTCACGAGCGCCATGACGGCGTACATCCCGACGAACGCCCACAGCGCGGGCTCGAGGCTGCCGGTCGCGGTGCTGGAGACCGCGAAGCCGCGCGGGATGAGGAACCCGCCGAAGGCCCCGACGGCGCCCGCGATGCCGATGCACCCCGCGGCGGCCTTGCGCCCGCGGGCGGCGGCGTCCGTCGTCGTCGCGCCGACCTGGAAGACCGCGGGGATCATCCGGTACACGGAGCCGTTGCCGACGCCCGTGGCGATGAAGAGCACGAGGAACGACGCGAGGAAGCCCCAGAAGTCCCCGCCGCGCAGCGAGAGCACCGCACCGACCGTGCCGAGCGCCATGACCCCGTAGGACGCGATGGTCACGCGGGCACCGCCGAGGCGGTCGGCGAGCATGCCGCCCGTGGGCCGGGCGAGGGAGCCGACGAGCGCTCCGAGGAACGCGACGGTGAGCGTGACCTCGGGGAACTGGCCCTTGAGCAGCGTCGGGAACGCACCCGAGAACCCGATGAACGAGCCGAACGTGCCGATGTACAGGAACGAGATGATCCACGTGTGCCGGCTGCGCGTCGCGGCGCCGAAGGCGCGATAGTCCGACTTCATGCCCGCGAGGTTGTCCATCCGGCGCCACGCCCAGAAGGCCGCGAGCAGCACGAGCGGGATGAACATCAGGCCCGCGCGCTCGAGGTGCAGGCCCGCGCCCGCGACGATGACGAGCGGGACGGCGAGCTGGACCGCCGCGGTGCCGATGTTGCCGCCGGCCGCGTTGAGGCCGAGGGCCTTGCCCTTCTCGCGCTCGGGGTAGAAGAACGAGATGTTCGCCATCGACGACGCGAAGTTGCCGCCGCCGAGGCCCGCGAGCGCGGCGACGACGAGGAGCGTCCCGAACGACGTCTCGGGCCGCGTGACGACGTACGCGAGGGCGCTCGCGGGCAGGAGCAGCAGGAGCGCGGAGACGATCGTCCAGTTGCGGCCGCCGAGGAGCGGGACCGCGAAGGTGTACGGGATGCGCAGGGTCGCGCCGACGAGGCTCGGCAGCGCGATGAGCCAGAACTGCTGGTCGACCGTGAGCGCGAAGCCGACGGACGCGAGCTGCGGGACGACGATGCTCCACGACGCCCACATCGCGAAGCCGAGGAACTCGGCGAAGATCGACGGTGTGAGGTTGCGGCGCGCCGTGACGCGTCCGCCGTTCTCCCAGAAGTGCGGGTCCTCGGGGTCCCAGCGGTCGATCCACCGGCCGCGGCGGCGCTCGACGACGCCCGTGGGGGAGAGGGTGGTCGTGGCTGTCGCAGTGGTCGTGCCGGGTTCGGTGGTGGTGCCGGGTGCGGTGGTCACGGTCGGAGCGGCCATGAGGACCTCCTGGTCGGTGCCGGGCCCGGCAGGCCCGGAGCGGCTGGCGCCGACGCTAGGCAGCGGGTGTTTCCACCGGTGTGGCCCGGGTGTTACCCCCGCGGAACGTTGTCCTCACGCGGGCTGGTGCGCGCGTGTGAGGCGCGGTGGGCCGTCGCCGAGGGCGAGCTGACACGGTCGTGTCCCCAGGGCTCGCTCGGTGGCCCCAGGCGGGGGAGGATCGCTGTCATGTCCGGGGACGTGCGTGAGCTGGCGATGTTCCCGCTGGGCGCCGTGCTGTTCCCGGGCATGCCGCTCCCGCTTCGCGTCTTCGAGCCGCGCTACGTGGCGATGCTCGCGGCGGTGCTCGAGGACCCGCAGCGGGAGTTCGGCGTGGTCCTCATCGAGCGAGGCTCCGAGGTCGGCGGCGGCGACGTCCGCTTCGACGTCGGGACGGTCGCCCGGATCGCCTCGGTCGACGTCGCCGAGGGGTGGATCGAGCTGGTGGCGACCGGTGCCGAACGGCTCGAGGTGGTGCGCTGGCTCGGCGACGACCCGTTCCCCCGGGCGGAGGTGCGCGAGCTGCCCACGCTCGACCTCGACGCCTCCGCGCTGCCCGCTCTCGACGCCGCCGAGGCCCTGGTTCGCGCCACCCTGACGAGGGCCAGCGAGTTCGTCGAGCTGACGTGGCCACCGGACGTCGTGCTGTCCGCGAGGCCGTTCGAGCGCATCTGGCAGGTGGCCGGGATCGCACCGCTCGGCTCGCTCGACCAGCTCACTCTGCTGCGCTCGACGACGGCCGCGGAGCTGCTGACCACGCTGGTCGAGGAGACGCGAGCCGCCGACGTCCGCCTGACCACCGTCTGGGCCGACGACGACGACGCGGACGGGGACGTCAGCTGAGCCAGGTGCCGGGAGGTCAGGCCGTGGGTCGCGGCCGACGGCGCCTCGCCACCGTGGGCGTCACCCGAACCAGCGCCGCCACCGGGACTCCTCATGCCCCGGCGCGGCCTCCTCGCCCAGCGCGCGGGCGGCCTCGGCGAGGTCGTCCCCGGTGAGCGTCATGACGTCGGTGCGGTCGAGCGCATCGACCCGCCCGCTCCCACCCCGCACGAGCCGCAGTGCCTGACGGTTGAGCGCCTGCTCGAACAGCGTGCGGGCGAAGCGTGCGTTGCCGGACTCCTCGCCGGGGCGCAGGCCCTCGATGATCCGGCGCAGCGTCGCGTCGGCGCCGGGCGCGAGCACGTAGTCGTGCTGGGCGAGGATCAGCGTGAAGATCGCCTCCAGCTCGCCCGTGGAGTAGTCGGGGAACCTGACCTCGCGGGCGAACCGCGAGCGGAGGCCGGGGTTGGAGAGCAGGAACGCCTCCATGAGGCGGGGGTAGCCGGCCACGATCACGACCAGGCGGTGTCGGTGGTCCTCCATGCGCTTGAGCAGGATCTCGATCGCCTCGGCGCCGAAGTCGACCCGCCCGTCGGTCTCGGGTGCCAGCGAGTACGCCTCGTCGATGAACAGGACCCCGTCGAGCGCGCGGCGGATCACGCGGTCGGTCTTGATCGCGGTCGCGCCGACGTACTGCCCGACCAGGGCCGCCCGGTCGACCTCGACCAGGTGGCCCTTCTGCAGCAGGCCGACCGCCCGGTACATCTCGGCCAGGAGGCGCGCCACCGTCGTCTTGCCCGTGCCCGGGTTCCCGAGGAAGACGAGGTGCTGGGACGTCGCGACCTCGGGCAGCCCGTGCGTCGTGCGTCGGGCCTGCACCTGGAGGAAGGCGACGAGCGCCTGCACCTGCTCCTTGACCGTCTCGAGGCCGACGAGACCGTCGAGCTCCGCCTGCACCGCCGCCAGCGGCCGGGCTGGGCCCGGACGTGCGCCGAAGAGGTCGTCCACGCCTCGCAGCCCGTGGCGCGGCAGCTGGTCTCCCAGGCGCCCCACGGTCTCGCGCAGGTCGTCGAGCGGCTTGCGGTGGGAAGCCATGCGGCGAGCCTAGGTGTCGCTCCCCGGGTGCGCCCGGCCGCGCTCAGTGGGCGCGAGCGGGCGCGAGGCACCACGGCGCGAGCAGCCACGCCGCGGCGGCGCAGAGCGTCCCGAGCGCGAGCGCGCCGACCCACGGTGCCCCGACGGCGAGCGCGAGGGCGGACCCCGCGAGGCCGGGCAGCGGGACGAGCACGAGACGCCGTCGGGCGCCGTCGAGGCGTGGTCGGGCGCGCAGGGCGGCGTGCAGCACGACGGCGTTCGCCACCTGCACCGCCACCCCGGCGGCACCTCCGACCATGGCGCCGACCGAGAACCCGCCCACCGCGTACCACGGCGTCGCCCAGGAGAGAGCCGCTCCGGACAGACCGCCGATCAGGAGCCCGGCCATGACACCCACCCACAGGAGCCGACCCAGAACGGTGAGGCCGGCGGGGGCCTCGGGTGCAGAGGTCCGGTGGCAGGAAGCGGATCGAGGGCGCTCGGCTGTGCCGCTCGTATCGGACCGTCGAGGTCGTGGAGGAAGATCTCGATCCGCCGCGGCTGACCCGTACGCCGGCCCGTCGTCGTCAGGTCGATCACCTGACTGCGGTGCAGTGCCTCGCCTCTTCATCTCGGGCATGCCGTTCCCGGCCAAGCGCAGGTGGTTGCTCAACGTCGAGGCGGACCCGCACGTCGTCGTCCACCTCAAGCAGGGCGTCGTCGCCGACGTGCCGGCCGTGGCCAGGGTGATCGAGGGCCCCGCCGAGCGGCGCCCGCTCATCGAGGCGGCGGCCCGCAGGTGGGGGCGCGACGACGTCGACCGGATGATGGCTCAGAGCCCGCTCATCGAGCTGACACCGGTCGACGCCGGCGCGGAGGGCGACGCGATCGGCTGAGCCCTTGCAGGGTCGTCTAGCCGGTGGCCGGACGCTTCATCGCCCGAGGGCTCAGAGCAGCGTGTGCAGTGCCGCGAAGCCCGCCCCGCCGAGGAGGCATGCGGCGGGTAGCCACGTGAGCAGGGAACGGAGCTGACGCCCGGCGACGCCGAGGAGGACGGTGAGCACCGCGGCGACGGCACCGAACACGGCAGCCTCGCTGCCATAGCGCAGGACGACGAGGTACGTGACGATCGCCTCGCTGACCCAGCAGCCGACGAGCAGCGCAGGGCCGAGCCCGCGCACGCGCCCCGTGGCTGTGCGCCAGGCCCGCCCAGCCCAGCCGAACAGGGGCCCGCCGAGCACCCCTGCGACCGCCCAGATGATCAGGAAGGCGTTGCTCACGCCGAAGCCGCGCAGATGGGCGACCAGGTAGTAGCCGAAGACCTGGGCGACGCAGGCCAGCAGCCCGGCAGCCGACGCGTGCCCGTCCCGTCGGGCCAGCGCCCCGACCGCGAACGGGAGCACCAGCCAGGGGCTGACCGCGTTGCCCAGGCCGGCGAACGCTGTGCTGCCGAGGAGCGTCTGTCCGAGGGAGGTCAGGCCGCCGACGCCCAAGCCCGCCGACGACGCGAGCAGGATCAGCCGGCCCGACCCGGCCAGCGGTCCACCTCGGGGCCGCTGAGCGGGCAGGGACGGAGCAGGACCGGTGGTGCCGTCCGGCGCGCCTGCGGCACCGTCGGCGAGGCTCGGACGGTCAGCAGAGATCTCGCGCACGGCTCGATCGTCGGCCCTCGGCGCGTCTGCACGCGTCCGTCCTCGGTCGGACCGCAGGCTGCCCGCGGCTCCGACCAGGGTGCGACGCCCACGCCAGTGCCCTTTTCGCCCGGGTTCGTCCTGCGCCACACTGGCGCCGACAGCAGCCGTCGGCTGGTCGCCGGAACCGAGGAGCTCGCCGTGCGTACGTCCCGACTCGTGATTGCCCTGTCCCTGACCGCCCTCGGCACGGTGGGTCTCGCCGGGCCCGCTGCCGCCGACCACTACAGCAGCGTCACGGTCGACGGGTCGTCCTGCTACGCCGGCGGGCTCAGCACCGGCATCGGGTACGACCTGTTCACCACGGACGTGCGCGTGACGTACGCGCCGGACGGCTCTCTGCTCGAGTTCACGTGCCGGTTCCCGACGACGCCTGCGCCGGACGAGAACTGGTACGTGCCCTGGACCGGGAAGGGCCCGTACGTCATGGCAGGCGTGGTCTGCGCCGACGAGGACGGTCGCCTGTTCGAGGAGTCCGGCACGTTCCGCATCACCCCCAACGGCAAGGCGACGCTGCGCTGCCGCCTGCCCGTCGAGGAGGTCTGACCGCCGGCGCCCGCCTCATCGGCGCAGCGCCTCGGCCACCTCGCTCGGGTCCGACGTCGGTCGGTCGCACACCAACCCCCGGCACACGTAGGCCGCGGGCCGCTCGTCGAGCAGCGGCCGGCCGGCCAGCAGCGGCACGCCCTCCGTGTCGGGCTCGCCGTGGACGACGACGGCGCCCGGAGCGGGGGAGCGCCGCGCCGCCCGCAGCAGCTCGACCGTCATCGGGTTGTCCACCGGGCCGACGACGGCGACCTCGCGCGGCCCGTCGAGCAGCGCTTCGAACGTCGCGAGCGCCCACCCGGCGGCCCGCGGCACGCGCGCCCCGACGGCGACCGGCTCCCTGAGCGCCGCCTCGGCCGCCGCCCGGTGGTCGGTCGAGCCCGTGAGCGCCGCGTACGTCAGGAGCGCACCGGCCGCGGCCGACTGGCCGGCGGGGGTCGGGCCGTCCCCGACGTCGCGCGGGCGGCGGATCGACGCGAGCACGGTGTCCGTCGCGTCGTCGGCGGTGTCGTAGAAGCCGCCGGCGCCGTCGGTGAAGCGCGCGAGGACCGCGTCGAGCAGCGCACCAGCGCGGGCCAGCCACGCGGCGTCGCCGGTCGCCTGGTGCAGCGCCAGGAACCCGTCGGCGACGTGCGCGTAGTCCTCGAGGACCGCGGGCGCCGTGCCCACCGCGCCGTCGCGCGACGTGCGGGCCAGGCGGTCACCCGTCAGGTGCACGCGCACGAGCAGGTCCGCGGCGCCGACGGCGGCGTCGAGCCAGTCCGGCCGCTCGAGCAGTACCGCGGACTCGGCGAGGGCGGCGACCGCGAGGCCGTTCCAGCCCGCGACGACCTTGTCGTCGCGGCCCGGCCGTGCGCGCTCCTCCCGTGCTGCCATGAGGCGGGCCCGTGCGTCGGCCAAGCGGGCCTGGTCGTCCTCGACCGGGTCGACGAGCAGCTGGAGCACCGAGGAGCCGTGCTCGAACGTGCCGTCGTCGGTGACGGAGAACGTCGTGGCCGCCCAGGCGCCGTCGTCGTCGCCCAGGACCTCGCGGAGCTGGTCGGGCGTCCAGACGTAGAACGCCCCCTCGGCGGGACGGCCCTCGGCGTCCGGGCTGTCGGCGTCGAGCGACGACGCGAACCCGCCCTCACCGGTCCGCAGCTCGCGGACGAGGAAGTCGGCGGTCTCCGTGACCACCCGCTGCGCGAGCGGTGATCCCGTGAGCCGCCACCAGTGCACGTACACGCGCAGGAGGAGCGCGTTGTCGTAGAGCATCTTCTCGAAGTGGGGCACGACCCAGTCGGCGTCCACCGAGTACCGCGCGAAGCCGCCGCCGAGCTGGTCGTACATCCCGCCGCGCGCCATCGCGTCGAGCGTCCGCTCGGCCATCCGCAGGGCCGGGTCGACGTCGCCCGACGGCGCCCCCGTCGCGGTCGCGTCGAGCGCGTCCGGCAGCTCGAGCGGGTCGGCGCCGTCGCCGTGGCCCGCGGTCCGCGCCGAGTGGCGCAGCAGCCACTCGAGGACCATCGACGGCGGGAACTTGGGTGCCCCGCCGAACCCCCCGCGCGTCGTGTCGAACGAGCGCGCGAGCGTGGCCAGGGCGCGCTCGGCGGCATGGGGGTCGAGGTCCTCGCCCAGAGGCGCCGTGGGCGGTCGCTCGGCGAGCGCGGCCCGGATGCTCTCCGCGCTGCCGTCGACCTCGTCGCGCCGCGTCGTCCAGGCGGCGGCGACGGACGCGAGGACCTGCGGGAACGACGGCATGCCCTGGACGGGCTGCGGCGGGAAGTACGTCCCGCAGAAGAACGGCGCGCCGTCGGGTGTCGCGAACACCGTCATGGGCCAGCCGCCGTGGCCCGTCATGGCCTGCGTCGCCTCCATGTAGACGGCGTCGACGTCGGGCCGCTCCTCGCGGTCGACCTTCACCGAGACGAAGTGCTCGTCCATGAACCGCGCGGTCGCCTCGTCCTCGAACGACTCGTGCGCCATGACGTGGCACCAGTGGCACGCGGCGTAGCCGACGGAGATCAGGAGCGGGACGTCGCGGCGCCGCGCCTCGGCGAACGCCTCCTCGCCCCACTCGTACCAGTCGACGGGGTTGTCGGCGTGCTGCTGGAGGTACGGGCTCGTGCTTCGGGCAAGACGGTTCGGCATCTCACTCCTCGCTGGCGGTCACTGGGACGAGTGATGCGATCTGTCCGAAACGACCTACTGGACAAACCTTGCGGACAGACGGAAGAGCCCTGCAGGACGGGCTTGGCAGCCGTCGCGACGGCGCCCGCGCGGTGCTTCGTGTCGAGATTGACGCTACGCGTCGACGGCTCACGGTGCCCCGGCATGAACACCACCGCAAGGTCGCACGCGACCGACCAGGACCCATGCCCCGCACCGAACGCAACTCGAGCATGTGTCTCGTGACGGGTCAGTTGGAGGCTCTTGGTGTGTCCCGCGTTCGGTGGAGTCGGGTTCCTGGACTCTGGTGCCACTTGACCCTTGGAGGAGGGCCTTGTGGGACGTCGTGGGTATCCGCCGGAGTTCCGGCGCAGAGTGCTGGACCTGG
>NZ_BMEB01000008.1 GCF_014636275.1 Cellulomonas carbonis | reverse complement strand
GCCGCCGTCGGGTACGCGCTGCGCAAGCTCGCCGTCGACGCCCCCGCCGCCGCGGTCCGCCAGCCCGTCACCGTCTGACCCCGGGCTCGCACGGACCGGGACCACCCGTCGCCGACCTGACCGGCGACGCGGACGAGGAGGGCCGCACCGGCCACGGCCGGTGCGGCCCTCCTTCCTGTGCCCACCCGGTCGGACCGGGCTGGGCCACAGGGTCGGACCGGGCTCGGACCGGGAGCCGCCCGCCCTCCACGGGAGGCTCCCGGTCCGGATGCGCGCCACCCCCGGCGCGCGGTGCCGGCTCGCCGTCAGGCCCGGCCGGCTGCGCTGGACCTGCGTCGCCCGGCGCTCACGACCGAGCCGATCACGAGGCCCACGCCCGCCAGCGCGACGAGCACGATGAAGGCGAGCTGCACGTCGAAGACGACGCCCGCCGCGAGGGCCGCGAGGCCGACGCCGACGGCGGCGACGACGAGGCCCCACACGACCGTCCCGACCCGGACGCCCCGCTCGGGCGCGGGGGTCGCCGCGGGTGCGGCGCTCGACGCCGTGTCGCCGGTGGAGCCGGTCGCCGTCCCGTCCACGGCCCAGGGGGCCGTGTCGTCGGACGAGCCCGCGGGCCGGTCCGTGGCGCTGGTGCTGGTGCTGTCCATGGTGTGCTCCTGCTCTGTCGTGGGGTCGGGGCGGCCGTCGGTGGTCATCAGGACCCCTCGATGACGCGGACCTGGCCCGCGCCGACGGAGATGTCGAGCGAGATCTGCGGGTCGGCGCCGTCCTGGACCGCGGGCGACTCGTAGGTCTCCTGGTGGCGGCCGACGCCGCTCGCGACGCGCTCGCCCAGCCACGTGACCTCACCCGCGAAGACGCGGACCTCGGCGACGACGGCCGCGTCCTCGGGCACGACGACGACGACGTCCCCGGCACCGACCGACACCGGCACCTCGACGAGGCCCTCGTCGAGCGGCACGTCGGTCAGGTCGATGCGGGCCTCGCCCGCGCCGACCGAGTAGCCGCGCTCGGCCTCGCCGACCGTCACGGGCGTGGACCGGACCTCGCCGAGCCCGGCGTTGGTGCCGTTCCACTCCCAGTCGGCGCGCTCGACGGCGGCGGCCGGGGCGGCGACCAGGACGGTCACGATCGCGAGCGCCCCGAGGCTCCCGCTGGTGCGGCCGCGCAGGCCGGCCACGATGATGCCGAGCCCCGCGAGGACGACGGTCACGGCGGCGGCCGTCAGCAGCGGCGGGCCGTCGAAGACGTCGATGCGCCGTGCGTACCAGAGGGCCGCGAGGGTGAGCAGGCCGAGGCCGAGGACGACGCCGACCGTGGTCGCGCCGGGACCGGGTGTCGGGGGCCGGGGCGGGACGGGCGGCGTGGCCGGGGTGGACGGGACGGGCCTCGTCGGTCCGCCGTACCCGCCGCCGTAGCCGCCGTACCCACCCGATCCGTACCCACCGGACCCGTACCCGCCCGAGCCGTACCCGCCCGAGCCGTACCCCGACCCGGGGCCCGCGGGTCCGGTCGGCGCGTAGGGCCCGCCGGTGGTCGTGGTCCCGAGCGGCTCGGTGGTCGCCGTCGACGACGGCGGGGGAGGCGTCTGCGCGGCCGCCGTCGGGTACGGCGCGGTCGTGTCCATGTCAGGTCCTTCGGTCGAGGTGGCGGGCGACGCGGACGAGGCGGCGGCCGCGGTGGATGAGGTGGGACCAGGAGGCGCCGTCGGCGGGTACGGGGCCGCAGGGGCGCCGGGGCCGGGGCGCGCGTCCCGGCGCAGCCCGGTCACGAGGACGACGACGAGGACGATCGCGCCCGCCCAGAGCAGGCCCGACCACCAGTCGCCGCTGCCCCAGCCGCTGCCCCAGAACGGGACCCAGCGGTCGGGGGTCGAGATGCCGATCGCGAGCACGAGGAACGCCCCGAGGATCGCGACGTCGAAGCGCCCCCGGAACAGCTCCTGGAGGTGGATCCGCCCGTCGGCGTGCTCGGGCAGGAGCGCCCAGCCGACGGCGTAGGCGACGAAGCCCAGCCCACCCAGGAAGGCCGCGAGCACGAACGCGCCGCGGACCAGGAGCGGGTCGAGCCCGGCTCGCGCCGCGAGGCCCCCGGCCACGCCACCGACCCAGCGCTCGGGCGACCGGGCGATCCCGGACCGGCGGACCGTGTCGAAGAACGCGTCGGTCCCCGAGGGGCCTCCGGGCCGGCCGGGGGGCGGCCCGGGCACGGGTCCGGGCCTGCCCGACCCGTCGTACCGACCGGGTCCGCCGGGGGGCGGGTAGCCAGGTCCGCCCGGGGGCGGGTAGCCGGTCCCGGGAGGAGGCGGAGGCGGTGTCGTCGTCATGGCTCGATCGTCGTCCCGCGGGCAGGGCGGCCGGTATCGGGTGGTCCCCTGAGCGCACCCTGATCCGCCGTCCCGCGTCCCCGGATGCGCCCCGGGGTCCGACCCGGACCCTTCCCCTGAACGGCCCCTGCGCGGCCCCGGGCAGGCCCGGGGGAGGGCCCCGACGTGTGACGATGCTGCCGTGACGACGTCGACGGTGCCGGGTGGGCCTGGCGGCCCCTCCGGGCCTGGCGGGCCGGCTGGGCCTGGTGGGCCTGGTGGGCCCCGCGTGCCCGGTGCGCCCGGTGCACCTGTGCGGCTGCCGCTGCGCCGGCCGACGCGCGGCCGGTGGGTCGGGGGCGTCTGCACGGGTCTCGCGATCCACCTCGGCGCACCGGTCGCCGTCGTCCGGGCGCTCTTCGTCCTCCTCACGCTGATCGGTGCGGTCGGCGTCGGCCTCTACGTCTTCTTCTGGGTGACGGTCCCCGTCGGCGACCCTGCTGCGGTCGCGGCGCAGGAGCGGCCCGCGGCGCTCACGCGGATCGCCCCGCGGCTGCGCGCGCCGGACCGCAAGGTGCCGCTGACCGACATCGGCCTGGGTCTGCTCCTGCTCGTGGCCGCCGGGCTGCTCGTCGCGGTCCGGGCCGGTGCGCGCGTCGACTACTCGTGGGTCGTCCCGACGCTCATCCTCCTCGTCGGCACCGGGCTCGCGTGGAGCCAGCTCGACGCGGTGCAGCGCGACCGCTGGCTGTCGGTCGCGGGCGGCCGCACGCCCGTCAGCGTGATCCGCCTCGCGGGCGGGCTCGTGCTCGTCGGCCTCGGGGTCGTGCTCCTCGTCGGGCAGCGCGAGCCCATCGACGCCCTCGTCCGCTCGGCGGTCGCGGCCCTGGCCGTGCTCGTCGGCGTCGCGCTGGTCCTGGCGCCCTGGTGGCTGCGGCTCGTCCGCGAGCTCGGCGACGAGCGCGCCGCCCGCGCGCGCGAGTCGGAGCGCGCCGACATCGCCGCCCACCTGCACGACTCGGTCCTGCAGACGCTCGCCCTGATCCGCGCGCGAGCCGGGGACGCCGACGACGTCGCGCGCCTGGCGCGGGCGCAGGAGCGCGAGCTGCGCGCGTGGCTCTACGACGAGCGCACGACCGCGGGCACGTCGCTCGCGGCCGAGCTGCGCGACGTCGTCGCCGAGGTCGAGGACCGGTTCGCGGTCGCGGTCGAGACCGTCGTCGTCGGCGACTGCGTGCCCGAGAACGGCGCCGAGGCGCTCCTGCAGGCGACGCGCGAGGCGCTGCTCAACGCGGCCCGCCACGGCCGGCCCCCGCTGTCGCTGTACCTCGAGTGCACGCCCGACCAGGTCGAGGTGTTCGTGCGCGACCGCGGCGACGGCTTCGACCTCGACGAGGTCCCCGCGGACCGGTTCGGCGTGCGCGAGTCGATCGTCGGGCGCATGCGCCGTCGCGGCGGGACCGCGACCGTCCGCAGCCGCCCGGGCCAGGGCACCGAGGTGCACCTGTGCCTCCCGCGGAACCCCCGCACCCACGACGAAGGGACGCCCCGATGAGTCAGCCCCCGGTCGCCGACGGCGTCCTCGACGTCGTCCTGGTCGACGACCACCTCATGTTCCGGGCGGGGGTCAAGGCGTCGCTCGACGGCCGGATCCGGATCGTGGGCGAGGCCGACGACGTCCCGTCCGCGATCGAGGCCGTCCGTCGCCTGCAGCCGCCCGTGGTGATCCTCGACGTGCACCTGCCCGGGGGTGACGGCGGGGGCGGCGCCGAGGTCATCCACCGGTGCGCCGACCTGCTCGGCACGACGCGGTTCCTCGCGCTGTCGGTGTCCGACGCCGCCGAGGACGTCGTCGCGGTGATCCGCGCCGGTGCCCGGGGCTACGTCACGAAGGCGATCTCGGGCCAGGACCTGTCGGACGCGGCGCGCCGCGTCGCGGGCGGCGACGCCGTGTTCTCACCGCGCCTCGCGGGCTTCGTGCTCGACGCGTTCGGCGCGGCCGCGGGCGACGTCGCGACGGGCGACGACGAGCTCGACCGCCTCTCGGCGCGCGAGCGCGAGGTGATGCGCCTCATCGCGCGCGGCTACTCGTACCGCGAGGTCGCGTCGGAGCTGTTCATCTCGATCAAGACGGTGGAGACGCACGTGTCGGCCGTGCTCCGCAAGCTCCAGCTCTCGTCGCGGCACGAGCTGACCCGCTGGGCGGCGGCGCGGCGTCTGCTCTGACGCGGCGCGTCGGCGGGGACCGGGTGACTTCCGGGTCGACCCCTCAGGTCCAATGCGCGCGGATCGATGGCTCGGGACGTAGGCCCTTCGTCCCGGGAGCTCCCATGTCACGACTGTCGTCGCTGTCGATCGCCGCGCGCCTCTCGCTGCTGCTCGTCGTCACCGCGGTCGGGCTCGCGGCCCTCACGGCCGTCGCGGCCGTCCGCGCCGAGAGCAGCATGCTCGCGGAGCGCACCGCGTCGACGCAGGCCGTGGTCGAGGTCGCGGCCGGCGTGGTGGCCGGCTACGGCGCGCTGGAGGAGTCCGGCGAGCTGACGCGCGCCGAGGCGCAGGCCGCGGCGGTCGAGGCCGTGCGGGGCCTGCGGTACGCGGGCGAGGAGTACTTCTGGATCAACGACATGACCCCGACGATGGTCATGCACCCCGTGAAGCCCGAGCTCGACGGCACGGACCTGACCGAGAACGTCGACCCGGACGGCAAGCACCTCTTCGTCGAGTTCGTCGAGGTCGTGCGTGCCGACGGCGCGGGGTTCGTCGACTACCAGTGGCCCAAGCCGGGCGCCGAGGCGCCGCAGCCCAAGGTCTCGTACGTGACGGGCTACGAGCCGTGGGGCTGGGTCATCGGCTCGGGCGTGTACGTCGACGACGTGCGGGCGGCCGCGCTCGACGAGGCGTTCGAGCTGGGCGTGAGCGCGCTCGTCATCCTCGCGGTGACGGGGGGCCTCGGGCTCGTCGTCGCGCGCGGCATCGTGCGGCCCGTCCGCGACGCGGCCGCGCTGCTCGGCAGCGGCGACCTCACGACGCGGCTGCCCGAGGGCTCGGGGCGGACCGAGCTCGAGCGGCTCGCGGTCGCCCTCAACGCGACGCTCGAACGGTCGGCGTCGGTCGCCGAGGAGGTGTCCGCCGCGGCCGCGGAGCTCGACGCGGCGGCGACGTCGCTCGCCGCGACGAGCGACGGCATCGCGGCAGAGGCGGACCGCACCGCGCGCAGCACGGGCGAGGTCGCGGTCACCGCGCAGGAGGTCAGCGCGGGCATGGACGCCGCCGCCGTCGGCACGCAGCAGATGGGCGCGTCGATCGCCGAGATCGCGCGCAACGCGCAGGCCGCCGCCCGCATCGCGGGCGAGGCGGTCGAGGCCGCGGAGACGACCAACCGGACGGTCGCGGCGCTCGGCGAGTCGTCGGCCCAGATCGGCAGCGTCGTCAAGGTCATCACCTCGATCGCCGAGCAGACCAACCTCCTCGCGCTCAACGCGACCATCGAGGCGGCGCGCGCCGGGGAGGCCGGCAAGGGCTTCGCCGTCGTCGCCGGCGAGGTCAAGGAGCTCGCGCAGGAGACGGCGCGTGCGACGGGCGACATCGCGGTCCAGGTCGAGCAGATCCAGGCGGTCGTCGGGCGCGCGGCGGAGGAGATCGCGCGGATCTCCGACGTCATCGGCCGCATCGACGCGTACCAGACGACGATCGCGGGCGCGGTGGAGGAGCAGACCGCGACGACGGCGTCGATGGAGGCGGGCATCACGCGCGCCGCGGACGGCGGGCGGCGCATCGCGTCGAGCCTCGACGACGTCAGCGCGTCGTCACGGCGCGCGAGCGAGGAGCTCGGCGCGATCCGTGCGGCCGCGCGCGACCTCGTCGCGACGTCGCGCCGCCTGCAGGAGTCCGTGCCGGTGGGCTGAGCGGAGCAGCCCGGGTCCGGAGGGCGACGCCCTGCGGCGCCCGGCTGTCGGTGGGCGCGCCTACCCTTGTCCCCGACATGGACACGCTCTTCTCCGACCTGCCGCTCGCCGGCGTCCCGCGCTCCGACGGGGCCCGTCTGCCGCGCGCCGTCCCGCCCCGGCCCGCGGCCGACGACGCACCACCGGTGCCGCCCGGCTCGGCCCAGGGCCGCGACGAGGCACGCGCCGAGGCGCTCCTCGAGGGCCTCAACGAGCAGCAGCGCGAGGCGGTGCTCCACGGCGGTTCGCCGCTCCTGATCGTCGCGGGCGCGGGGTCGGGCAAGACGCGGGTCCTCACGCACCGGATCGCGCACAAGCTCGCGACGCGCCAGGTGCGCCCGTCCGAGGTGCTCGCGATCACGTTCACCAACAAGGCCGCGGCCGAGATGCGCGAGCGCGTCGAGGCGATCGTCGGGCCGCCCGCGCGCGGCATGTGGGTGTCGACGTTCCACTCGGCGTGCGTGCGGATCCTGCGGCGCGAGCACGCCGCGCTGGGCATGCGCTCGTCCTTCTCGATCTACGACTCGGCGGACTCCCAGCGCCTGCTCACGCTCGTGGCGCGCGAGCTGGACCTCGACCCCAAGCGCTACCCGGCGCGCGCGCTGCAGTCCAAGATCTCCGCGCTCAAGGACGAGCTCGTGGACCCCGAGGGGTACGCGCAGAGCTCGGGCGCGTCGTCGGGTGCGGCGAACGAGTTCGACGAGGCGCTCTCGGCGGTCTACACCCGCTACCAGCAGCGGCTCCGCCAGGCCCACGCGCTCGACTTCGACGACCTCATCATGACGACGGTGCACCTGCTCCAGGCGTTCCCCGCCGTCGCGGAGCACTACCGCCGCCGGTTCCGCCAGGTCCTCGTCGACGAGTACCAGGACACCAACCACGCGCAGTACGTGCTCGTGCGCGAGCTCGCGGCGCAGGGCGAGAGCGGCGAGCGCGCCGAGCTCACCGTCGTGGGCGACGCCGACCAGTCGATCTACGCGTTCCGCGGCGCGACGATCCGCAACATCCTCGAGTTCGAGGCCGACTACCCCGACGCGCGCACGATCCTGCTCGAGCAGAACTACCGCTCGACGCAGACGATCCTGTCGGCCGCGAACGCCGTCATCTCGCGCAACCCCGGCCGCAAGCCGAAGCGGCTGTGGACGGACTCGGGCGCGGGCCCGCAGATCGTCGGCTACGTCGCGGACAACGAGCACGAGGAGGCCCGCTTCGTCGCCGAGGAGATCGACCGCCTCGGCGACGCCGAGGGCGTCCGGCCGGGGGACGTCGCGGTCTTCTACCGGACCAACGCGCAGTCGCGGGCGCTCGAGGAGGTGCTCATCCGCGTCGGCCTGCCGTACAAGGTGGTCGGCGGGACGCGCTTCTACGAGCGCAAGGAGATCAAGGACGCGGTCGCCTACCTGCGTGCGATCGCCAACCCCGACGACGACGTGAACCTGCGCCGCGTCCTCAACGTGCCCAAGCGCGGGCTCGGCGACCGGTCGGAGGCGATGCTGGCCGCGTTCGCCGAGCGGGAGCGGATCTCGTTCGGGGCGGCCCTCGACCGCGCCGACGAGGCGCCCGGCGTCGGGACCCGTGCGCTGACCGGGCTGCGCGCGTTCGCCGAGCTCATGGCCGGCCTGCGGGACCTCGCGGCGACGGCCGGCCCCGCCGAGGTCCTCGGCGCGGTGCTCGACCGGACCGGCTACCTCACCGAGCTGCGGGCGAGCGAGGACCCGCAGGACGCGACGCGGGTCGAGAACCTGGCCGAGCTGCACGCGGTCGCGAGCGAGTTCGAGCAGGCCGAGCCCGACGGCGACCTCGCCGACTTCCTCGAGCGCGTGTCGCTCGTCGCCGACTCCGACCAGATCCCCGACGTGCGTGAGGGCGAGGACGTCGAGGCAGCCGTCGCCGCGGCGCGCGAGCAGGGCGTCGTGACGCTCATGACGCTGCACACCGCGAAGGGCCTGGAGTTCCCGGTCGTGTTCGTGACCGGGTGGGAGGACGGCACGTTCCCGCACATGCGGTCCCTCGCCGATCCGGACGAGCTCGCCGAGGAGCGCCGGCTCGCGTACGTGGGGCTCACCCGTGCGCGCCAGCGGCTGTACATCTCGCGGGCTGCCGTCCGCACCGCGTGGGGCGTGCCGAACGAGTTCCCGGCGAGCCGGTTCCTGGACGACGTCCCCGAGGAGCTCGTCGACTGGAAGCGGCGCGAGTCGAGCATGGCCGTGCTCCGGGCCGGCGGCAGCGGCTGGGGCTCGGGCGCGTCGGCCTGGGGCGGCGGCGGGTCCGGCGGGTCCGGCGGCGGGTACGGCCGTCAGCGCGGTCGCGACGAGGCCCGCTCCGGCCCGGTGACCAAGCGGGCGCTGCCGTCGACGGGGGCGTCGTTCGGCTCCGCCACGCCGCGTCCGGCCGGGGACGTGCCGAGCCTCGACGTCGGGGACCGCGTCACGCACGACGCGTACGGCCTCGGGACGGTCGTCGCCGTCGAGGGCGCCGGCCCCAACGCCGTCGCGAAGATCGACTTCGGCGCCGACGGCACCAAGCGGCTCCTGCTGCGCTACTCGCCGGTCACCAAGCTCTGAGTCGGGTCGCGGCGTCGCCCGGCCCCAGCCGCCCGCTCCGGGTCGGCCGCCCCGGTCCGCCCCGTGCACGCCGCGCGTGACGACCGCTGATCGGCCCGACCGCGGGTCCCGTGCGCACCCGCGGGCGGTGTGGTGACGATCTCGGCCGATCTCTTGATGTGAAGAGATCTCGTCCGGCGGGCTACCATCGCGGGGGCGAGGCGGCCCGACCGGCCGTCCTCCCGACCAGCCGAGAACCGAGGGAAGCGGGCGCAGGTGGACCTGTTCGAGTACCAGGCACGGGACGTCTTCGAGAAGCACGGCGTGCCCGTGCTCGGAGGCGTCGTCGCGACCACGCCGGAGGAGGCGCGCGCTGCGGCGGAGCGGCTCGGCGGGGGCACCGTCGTCGTCAAGGCGCAGGTCAAGACCGGCGGGCGCGGCAAGGCGGGCGGCGTCAAGCTCGCGCACTCGCCGCAGGAGGCGGAGGACCGCGCGCGCGAGATCCTCGGCATGGACATCAAGGGCCACACCGTCCACCGCGTGATGGTCGCGGAGGGTGCCCGGATCGCCGAGGAGTACTACTTCTCGGTCCTCCTTGACCGCGCCGAGCGGCGCTACCTCGCGATGGCGAGCGTCGAGGGCGGCGTGGAGATCGAGCAGCTCGCGGTCGAGCGGCCCGAGGCGCTCGCGCGCGTCGCCGTCGACCCGCTGGTCGGGATCGACGAGGCCAAGGCCCGCGAGATCGTCGAGGCCGCAGGCTTCGCCGACGACGTCAAGGACGCGGTCGTCGAGGCGATCCAGAAGCTCTGGACCGTCTACGACGCCGAGGACGCGACGCTCGTCGAGGTGAACCCGCTCGTCCGCACCGAGGACGGGCGCGTCATCGCGCTCGACGGCAAGGTCACGCTCGACGCGAACGCCGACTTCCGGCACCCGGACCACGCCGAGCTCGAGGACGCCGCCGCGGCGGACCCGCTCGAGGCGAAGGCCAAGGAGCACGACCTCAACTACGTCAAGCTCGACGGCTCCGTCGGGATCATCGGCAACGGGGCGGGCCTGGTCATGAGCACGCTCGACGTCGTCGCCTACGCGGGCGAGGCCCACGGCGGCGTGCGCCCCGCGAACTTCCTCGACATCGGCGGCGGCGCGTCGGCCGAGGTCATGGCGGCGGGCCTCGACGTGATCCTCGGGGACGAGCAGGTCAAGAGCGTCTTCGTCAACGTCTTCGGCGGCATCACGGCGTGCGACGCCGTCGCGAACGGCATCGTCAAGGCCCTCGAGATCCTCGGCGACCACGCGACCAAGCCCCTCGTCGTGCGCCTCGACGGCAACAACGTCGCCGAGGGTCGCGCGATCCTCCGTGAGGCGAACCACCCGCTCGTGACGCTCGCCGACACGATGGACGGCGGCGCCGACAAGGCGGCCGAGCTCGCCCACGCGGCCGCCTGAGACCCCGACCAGAGAAGAGAGAACAGACAGATGGCGATCTTCCTGACCGAGGCCTCCAAGGTCATCGTCCAGGGCATGACCGGCTCCGAGGGCATGAAGCACACCACGCGCATGCTCGCCTCGGGCACCGCGGTGGTCGGCGGCGTCAACCCGCGCAAGGCCGGCACCACGGTCTCGTTCCCGGCCGGCGACGGCGCGACGGACATCCCGGTCTTCGGCTCGGTCGCGGAGGCGATGGAGAAGACCGGTGCCGACGTCTCGGTGATCTTCGTGCCGCCCGCGCACACCAAGGCGGCCGTGCTCGAGGCCGTCGAGGCGCGCATGCCGCTCGTCGTGATCATCACCGAGGGCGTGCCCGTCGCCGACACCGCGGAGTTCTTCGCCGCGGCCCAGGCCGCCGGCGTGCGCCTCATCGGGCCGAACTGCCCCGGCATCATCAGCCCCGGCAAGTCGAACGTCGGGATCATCCCCGCGGACATCTCGGGTGCGGGCCGCATCGGTCTGGTGTCCAAGTCCGGCACGCTGACCTACCAGATGATGTACGAGCTGCGGGACTTCGGGTTCTCGACGGCCATCGGCATCGGCGGTGACCCGATCATCGGCACGACCCACATCGACGCGCTCGCGGCGTTCGAGGCGGACCCCGAGACCGAGGCCATCGTCATGATCGGCGAGATCGGCGGCGACGCCGAGGAGCGCGCGGCGGCGTTCATCAAGGAGAACGTCACCAAGCCGGTCGTCGGGTACGTCGCGGGCTTCACGGCCCCCGAGGGCAAGACGATGGGGCACGCGGGCGCGATCGTCTCCGGCTCGTCCGGCACCGCGCAGGCCAAGAAGGAGGCGCTCGAGGCCGCGGGCGTCAAGGTCGGCAAGACGCCGTCGGAGACGGCTGACCTCATGCGTCAGCTGCTCTCCTGACCACCTCAGGTCCCACGACGGCGGTCGTGCCCACCCGGGCACGGCCGCCGTCGTCGCGCGAGGCCGCCGTCGGGCCCGGACGTGACCGACACGCCCCCGGCGGGTCACGGGCGGACGGCGACCCGCGGGGGACCATGACGGGGTGACCCGGCCCCTCCCGCTCAGCCTCCTGCGGCGCGTCCCCGTGCCGTACGCGGCGGCGGTCCGGGCACGGCTCGCCCGGACCGCGCGCGGTCCCGCGCCCCAGCACTGGGTGTCGGGCGTCCTCGCGGGCGTCCAGGCCGCACTGCTGTCGCTCCTCGTCGTGGTCATGCCCGCGCTGGCGGCCTACGTCGTGACGTCCGCCGACCCCTCGAACGCCGACGTCGGGTGGTTGCGCTCGGTGGTCGTCGGCTCGGTCGTGTGGCTCCTCGGGCACGGGGCGACGGCGTCCGTGGGCGGGACCCCCGTGACGGTCGTCGCGCTGGGGGTCACGCTCCTGTCCGTGTTCGTGTGCCACGCGTCGGCGCGGCGCTCCGCGCACCCGACGGCGTCGGCCTGGGCGGGTGCGACCGCCGGCTACGTCGCCGTCGCGGTCGTCGTGCTCGCCGCGGTGGGGGAGGCGGGCCCGTCCGGGGCCGGGGCCGGCTCGGTGCTGCGCGCGCTCGCCGGCACCGCCCTCGTGGCGCTCGTCGGCACGGGCACGGGCACCCGGCGCATCGGGCCCGCGGTCCGGTCGCTGCTCGCGCGCCTCCCGGACGTCGCACGGGTCGGGGTCGTGGGCGGCGTGGTCGCGACCGCGTCGCTCGTCGCGGCTGCCGCGCTGGTCAGCGTCTGGTGGGGTCTCTCGGGCCGTGCGACGACCGGTGACGTCCTCGCGGGGCTCCGGGTCGACGCCTTCGGCGGGGTCATGCTCGGCGTCGCCCAGCTCGCCGTGACACCGAACCTCGTGCTCTGGGCGCTCGCCTGGATCGCCGGCCCGGGCTTCGCGGTCGGCGAGGGGACGCGCTACGCGCCCGCCGTCGTCGAGCCCGCAGCCCTGCCCGCGCTTCCCCTGCTGGGGTCGCTGCCGACCCCCGCCGCGTCGGGAGGCCTGTTCACCTGGGCGCCCGTGCTCGTCGTCGTCGCGGGTGCCGTCGCCGGGTGGTGGGTGCACCGCGAGCTCCGTCCGACGAGGGCCTGGCACGGGTCGGTGACGGCGGTGTCCGCCGCGGCGAGCGCGGGCGTCCTCGCGGCGGTGCTCACCGCGCTCGGCGCGGGTGCCGCGGGGCCGGGGCGTCTCGCCGTCGTGGGCGGGTCGCCCGCGCTCGTCGGCGCGTCGGTCACGCTCTTGGCGCTCGCGGGTCTGCTGCTGGTCGTCCTCCCGCTCGACCGTCCGCTCCGGGCGGCCGTCCGAGCACGCGCCGCGGGCCTCCGGACGACGGCCGCGACCCGCGGCGGGACCGCGGGGCCCGGCGGCGGCACGGTCCGTCCGGCGGGCCTTGCGCCCGCGGACGAGGTCGGGTCGCTCGTGGAGGTGTCGGTCCCCACCCCGGCGCCCGCCGACGACGAGCCCGCCGGACCGGCCGGGCGGACGTCCTGACGGGCCACCGGCCCACGTCCCTCCCGGACGGGCGGTCAGCGCCCGGCGGGGGCGAGCACGCCCTCGAGCACGTCCTCGACGTCGCGCTGGAGCTGCTCGGCGCACGCCTCGCGCGCCGACGTCGTGACGGCGAGGCGCACGCACTCGGCGTTCGCCTGCTGCGCTGGCCAGAAGGCCACCATGGTCGCGAACGACAGCACCATGACGCCCGCGAGGAGGACGAGCCCTGCGAGGGCGCCGAGGGCGGGCGTGCGGACGCCGGCCCGCCAGGCGAGGACGACCGCGCGGGCACCGGCCACCAGCGCCCCGAGCGCGAAGAGGCCCGCCGCGACCTGGACGGGGAACGGCATCATCGTGACCAGGAGCGTCGCGACGAGGAAGGCGAGCACGTGCCCCGTGCGGCGCGACAGCGCCTCGACGGCGGCCGGGTCGGGCGGTGTGCGTGGGGGCTGCCGCGTGGCCGTGGGCGGGCGACCGTGCGGGCCGTGCCCCGGGGTCGGCTGCCCGTCGGGCGCCCGCCCCTGGGCCGGGTGCCCGGTCGGGCCCTGGCGCGTCGACGAACCGCGCTCCCCGCGCGGCGGCGCGTCGCCCGGAGGTGGCGCGTACGGGTTGCTCAACGAGGCTCCTGCGGTCGGTGGACGAGCCCTCCCAGTGTCCCATCCGCCCGGCTAGGGTCACCCCGTGCCGACTCCCGCCGCCCCGACGCCCGCCGTCGTCCCGCCGGGTGGTCGGGTCGTCGTCCTGGTCTCCGGCGGCGGCTCGAACCTCGCCGCGCTCCTCACCGCGCACGCCGACCCCGCGTACGGTGCGCGCGTCGTCGGTGTGGTCAGCGACCGCCCGACCGCGGGCGGGCTCGACATCGCGCGCGACGCGGGCGTCGCGACCGCGGTGGTCGCGCCCGCCGACTTCCCGGACCGGGAGGCCTGGGACCGCGCGGTCGCGCGGACCGTCGCGAGCTTCGAGCCGGCGTGGGTCGTCCTCGCGGGCTTCATGCGGCTGCTCGGCGCCCCCGTGCTCGACCGCTGGGGCGGGCGCGTCGTCAACACGCACCCCGCGCTCTCGCCGTCCTTCCCGGGCGCGCACGGCGTCCGGGACGCGCTCGCGCACGGCGTCCGCGTGACCGGGTGCACCGTGCACCTCGTCGACAGCGGCGTCGACACGGGTCCGATCATCGCGCAGCGTGCGGTCGAGGTCGCGGACGACGACGACGAGGCCACGCTGCACGAGCGCATCAAGGTCGAGGAGCGGCGGCTGCTCGTCGACGTCGTCGGCCGTGCCGCGCGCGAGGGGCTGCTGGTCGACGGGCGGCGCGTGCGGTTCGGGCGCGGCTAGACTCGGCCGCGGCCGTGACTGGCGTGAGGTGGAACAGACCACCGGGGAGCGGCCGCAGTCCCCTGCAGCGCACCGCCCGCCTGGGTGCCTGGGTCCCCCGAGCGGGCACGAGCCCGCGCAGCCGACCCATGGAGCGCGCATGTCCCACGACCTGCCCACCCTTCCCCTCGTCGACGACGCGTCCGCGGACGCGACGCGCCGCCCGGTCCGCCGGGCGCTGCTGAGCGTCTACGACAAGACGGGCCTGGAGGACCTCGCCCACGCGCTGCACACGGCCGGCGTCGAGCTCGTCTCGACGGGGTCGACGGCCGCGCGGATCGCCGCGGCGGACCTGCCCGTGACGCCCGTCGAGGAGCTCACGGGCTTCCCCGAGTGCCTCGACGGCCGCGTGAAGACGCTGCACCCCCGCGTGCACGCGGGGATCCTGGCGGACACGCGGCGCCCCGAGCACGTCGCGCAGCTCGAGGCGCTCGGCGTCGCGGCGTTCGAGCTCGTGGTGGTCAACCTGTACCCGTTCGTCGACACCGTGGCGTCGGGTGCGACGCCCGACGAGTGCGTCGAGCAGATCGACATCGGTGGGCCGTCGATGGTCCGCGCCGCGGCGAAGAACCACCCGAGCGTCGCCGTCGTCGTCGACCCCGCGCGCTACGACGACGTCGCGGACGCGGTGCGGCGCGGCGGCTTCACGCTCGCGCAGCGGCGCGCTCTCGCGGCCCAGGCGTTCGTGCACACCGCGACGTACGACGTCGCGGTCGCGTCCTGGATCGGCAACGTGCTGTCGCCGACGGACGAGGTCGAGACGCCCGACGGCATGGTCGCCACCGGGTTCCCGGCGTGGATCGGCGCCACCTGGGACCGCGCGGACGTGCTCCGGTACGGCGAGAACCCGCACCAGCGCGCGGCGCTCTACACCGCCGGGTACGGCAGCACGGGCCTCGCGCAGGGGACGCAGCTGCACGGCAAGGCCATGAGCTACAACAACTACGTCGACGCCGACGCCGCGTGGCGTGCCGCGCACGACCACGCCGAGCCGGCGGTCGCGATCATCAAGCACGCCAACCCGTGCGGCATCGCGGTCGGCGCGGACGTCGCCGACGCGCACGCCAAGGCGCACGCGTGCGACCCGGTCTCGGCGTTCGGGGGCGTGATCGCGGCCAACCGCGTCGTGACGCGCGCGATGGCCGAGCAGGTCGCGCCGGTGTTCACCGAGGTCGTCGTCGCGCCCGGCTTCGAGGACGACGCGCTCGAGGTGCTGAGCGCCAAGAAGAACGTGCGGCTGCTCGTCGTCGACGGGGCACCGGGCGGCGGCGTCGAGCTGCGGCCCATCTCGGGCGGGCTGCTCGTCCAGTCGGTCGACCGGGTCGACGCCGAGCTCGACGGCGGTCCCGAGGGTGCGGCGGGCGGCGACGACCCGACGCGCTGGACGCTCGCCGCGGGCGAGCCCGCCGACGACGCGACGCTCGCGGACCTCGCCTTCGCGTGGCGTGCGGTGCGCGCCGTGAAGTCGAACGCGATCCTGCTCGCGCGCGACGGGGCCTCCGTCGGGGTCGGGATGGGTCAGGTGAACCGGGTCGACTCGTGCCGCCTCGCGGTCGAGCGCGCCAACACCGGTGACGTCGAGCGCGCACGCGGGGCCGTCGCGGCCTCGGACGCCTTCTTCCCGTTCGCCGACGGTCTCCAGGTGCTGCTCGACGCGGGCGTGCGTGCGATCGTCCAACCGGGCGGGTCCGTCCGCGACGAGGAGGTCGTCGCGGCGGCGCGTGCGGCCGGCGTGACGATGTACCTCACGGGGACGCGCCACTTCGCGCACTGAGCGCGCGCGGGGCCGGGTGGGCGCACTGAGCGCCCACCCGGCCCCGCCGGGTCAGCCCGCGAGCACCGCGGCCTTGAGCGGCACGTCCGGGTCGCCCGCGCGCGTCCGGTCCAGCACGGGCAGGTCCGGTCCGGTGAAGAGCCGCCGCGCCGCCGCGACGTCGCGCGGGCGGTCGACGGACAGCACGGCGCTGAGCCGGTCGGTGCCGGGCCGGAACCACAGCGCCGTCACCGCGCCCGCGACGTCGCCGCGCACGACGACGTCGTCGTCGGTCGCGGGGTGGCCGTGCAGCGCGAGCTCGTGGCCGAGCTGTGTCGAGAACACGTACGGCGTGAGGTCGTCCGCGGAGGCGGGCACGCCGCCGAGCAGACGCCGCACCGCGACCGACGGGCCGCGCAGCGCACCGTCCCAGTGGCCCCCCGGGACGACGCCGTGCCGCGGCGACGTGCGCACCGCCAGGTCGCCGACCGCCACGACCGGCGCGTCGGTGCCGAGCACGCGGAACGCGTCGTCGACCGCGAGGGAGCCGTCCGGCTCGAGGGGCAGGGCGCCCGAGAGCCAGCCCGACGAGGGCCGCGCGCCGACCGCGACGAGCACGACGTCGGCGGGCAGCGACGTCCCGTCGTCGAGCAGGACCTGTCCGGGCTCGACCGCAGCGACGCGGACCCCCGTGAGCAGCCGCACGCCGGCCGCGTCGTACCAGGGCACCGTCCAGGACCCGACGGCCGGGCCGAGCGCCGCCGCGAGGGGCGCCGTCGCCGCCTCGACGACCGTGACGTCCACGCCGGCCCGCGCGGCGACGCCCGCCACCTCCGCGCCGATCCACCCCGCGCCGACGACGACGAGGCGGCGACCGGCGGGCCCGTCGCGCAGCGCCTCCCGCAGGCCGGTCGCGTCGCGCCACGTGTGCAGCGTCCGCGCACCGCGCCACGTCGGCGGCACGACGGCGTGCGCGCCCGTCGCGAGCACGACGGCGTCCGCGACGACGACCCCGGTGGCGGTCCGGACGGCGGGGTGCGGGCCGTCGAGGTCGAGCCCGGTCGCCGCGTCGTCGAGCCGCACGTCGTCCGCGAGGGCGACGTCGGCCCCCACCTCGTCGCGCAGCGGAGCCGGGGCGGTCCGGTCGAGCAGCTCCTTGCTCAGCGGCGGGCGGTCGTAGGGTTCGAGCCCCTCGGCCCCGAGCACCGTCACGTGGCCGTCGAACCCCTGGTCACGCAGCGCGGCGACGGTCGCGGCACCCGCGAGGCCCGCGCCGACGACGACGACGGACCCCGGGCGCTGCAGGGTGCGGCCCTCGTGCGCGACGGGGTCCTGCGAGGCGGGGGAGGTCACGGCCCAACGGTAGTGTCGAGCGCGTGACGAGCCCCCTCACCGAGCGCCACCGCGCCCCCGCGCTGTGGCTCGTGACGCTCGCCATCGCCGTCGCGTGCGTCGCGGCGGTCGTCGAGGGCGCGCGCTCGGCGGCCCTCGTGCTCGTCGCCACGCTCGTCGGTGCGGCGCTCGCGCGGCTCACCCGCCGGGGCCGTGAGCCGGAGGGCATCGCGGTGCGGTCGACGTGGTTCGACGTCGTCGTGCTGACCGGCCTCGCGGTCGGGATCTTCGTCCTCCAGGCGGCCCCGGGCGTCTGAGGCCCCGGTCGCGGGGGGCGCGGCCGGGCCGTGCACGACGCGGCCCGAGATCTCTCGATGTCGAGTAATCTGGCCGTGCGATGCAGCGGTCGGCGGCGGGTGTGCCGTCCCACCGCGGCACGAGGCCGCCGGGTGCCCGCGCGTGCTGCTCCGCAGCACCGCCGTCCGACGGGCCCGCGCAGCCGGCAGTGCAGACCACTCGAACGGGAGCTTCCGCATGGGCAAGATCAAGGTCGTCAATCCTGTCGTCGAGCTCGACGGCGACGAGATGACCCGGATCATCTGGCAGTTCATCAAGGACCGCCTGATCCACCCCTACCTCGACGTCGACCTGCGGTACTACGACCTGTCGATCCAGAACCGCGACGCGACCGACGACCAGGTGACGGTCGACGCCGCCCACGCCATCAAGGAGCACGGCGTCGGCGTCAAGTGCGCGACGATCACGCCCGACGAGGCGCGCGTCGAGGAGTTCGGCCTGAAGAAGATGTGGGTCTCGCCCAACGGCACGATCCGCAACATCCTCGGCGGCGTCGTCTTCCGCGAGCCGATCATCATCAGCAACATCCCGCGCCTGGTGCCGGGCTGGAACAAGCCGATCATCATCGGCCGTCACGCGCACGGCGACCAGTACAAGGCCACCAACTTCAAGGTGCCCGGCGCCGGCACGCTGACGATCACCTACACGCCGGCGGACGGCTCCGAGCCGATCCACCAGGAGGTCGTGACGTACCCCGAGGGCGGCGGCGTCGCGATGGGCATGTACAACTTCAACGACTCGATCCGCGACTTCGCGCGCGCGTCGTTCGCGTACGGCCTGCAGCGCGGGTACCCCGTGTACCTGTCCACCAAGAACACGATCCTCAAGGCGTACGACGGCGCGTTCAAGGACATCTTCCAGGAGGTGTTCGACACCGAGTTCGCGGACCAGTTCGCGAGCGCGGGCCTCACCTACGAGCACCGCCTCATCGACGACATGGTCGCCGCGGCCATGAAGTGGGAGGGCGGCTACGTCTGGGCGTGCAAGAACTACGACGGCGACGTCCAGTCCGACACGGTCGCGCAGGGCTTCGGCTCGCTCGGCCTCATGACGAGCGTCCTCATGACGCCCGACGGCCGGACCGTCGAGGCCGAGGCGGCGCACGGCACGGTCACGCGCCACTACCGCCAGCACCAGGCCGGCAGGCCCACCTCGACCAACCCGATCGCGTCGATCTTCGCCTGGACGCGCGGGCTGGCGCACCGCGGCAAGCTCGACGGCACGCCCGAGGTCACCGAGTTCGCGAACACCCTCGAGGACGTCGTCGTCAAGACGGTCGAGAGCGGCAAGATGACCAAGGACCTCGCGCTGCTCATCGGCCCGGACCAGCCCTTCCTCACGACCGAGGAGTTCCTGGCCGCGATCGACGAGAACCTCGCCGCCCGCCTCGGCTGACCCGACGAACGAGGAGACACCGATGTCCCAGAGCACGAACGCCGCGACGAGCGGCACGGCGAAGGCCCCCGTCACCGTCACGGTGACCGGCGCCGCCGGCCAGATCGGCTACGCGCTGCTGTTCCGCATCGCCTCCGGGCAGCTGCTCGGCGCCGACACCCCGGTGCGCCTGCGCCTGCTGGAGATCCCGCAGGGCGTCAAGGCGGCCGAGGGCACCGCGATGGAGCTCGACGACTGCGCGTTCCCGCTGCTGCGGTCGATCGACATCGCGGACGACCCGCGGGTCGGCTTCGAGGGCGCGAACGTCGCGCTGCTGGTCGGCGCGCGCCCGCGCACCGCGGGCATGGAGCGCGGCGACCTGCTCGAGGCGAACGGCGGCATCTTCAAGCCGCAGGGGGAGGCCATCAACGCGGTGGCAGCGGACGACGTGCGCGTGCTCGTGGTGGGCAACCCCGCGAACACCAACGCGCTCATCGCCGCCTCGCACGCTCCTGACGTCCCGGCCGAGCGCTTCACGGCCATGACGCGCCTCGACCACAACCGGGCGCTGTCGCAGCTCGCGCAGAAGACCGGCGCGGGCGTCGCGGACATCCAGGGCCTGACCATCTGGGGCAACCACTCGGCGACCCAGTACCCGGACGTCTTCCACGCGACGGTCGCGGGGCGGCCGGCGACGGAGCTGGTCGACGAGACCTGGCTCGCGGAGACGTTCATCCCGACGGTCGCCAAGCGCGGCGCGGCGATCATCGAGGCGCGCGGTGCGTCGTCGGCGGCGTCCGCGGCGAACGCGGCGGTCGACCACGTGCGGGACTGGGTCCTCGGCACGCCCGAGGGCACGTGGACGTCGGCGGCGATCCCGTCCGACGGCTCGTACGGGGTCCCCGAGGGGCTCATCTCGTCGTTCCCGGTGACCTCGACCGGCGGCCGCTGGGAGATCGTCCAGGGGCTCGACGTCAACGAGTTCTCGCGGCAGCGGATCGACGCGTCGATCACCGAGCTGGTCGAGGAGCGCGAGGCCGTGCGCGGCCTCGGCCTCGTCTGACACCTGCCCGAGCCGCAGCACGACGACGGCGCCGACCCCACGGGGGTCGGCGCCGTCGTCGCGTGCCCTACGGTGTGCACCCGTGACGACGCGACTGCTCCTCGTCGAGGGGCTCATCGGGACCGGGAAGTCCACGACGACGTTGATGCTCTCGCAGGAGGCCGAGCGGGCGGGCGCGCGCGTCCGGACCGTCTACGAGGGCGACCCGGCGCACCCGGCGGACCACGAGTCGGTCGCGTGGCTCCCTGCGGGCGGGCTCGACGGCCTGCTCGACGGCCCGACCGACGGCGCGCTCGACGCGTCGGCAGTCGGGTCGGCCCTCCGTGCGGCCGCGCGACCGGCCGACGGCGGGCTCCTCGTCCCGTACGGGCTCGTCGCGCGCGACCACGGCCCGCTCCCGGAGGCGCTCGCCGCACGCCTGCGCGAGCGTGACGTGTACGAGCAGCCGCTCGACCGCCACGTCCGGCTCCGCACCGAGCAGTGGGCGGGGTTCGTCGCCGACGCGGCGACCTCCGACGACGTGTGGGTGCTCGACTGCTGCTTCCTCCAGAACCCGCTCACGATGACGGTCGTGCACGCCGGTGCACCCGAGGAGGAGCTCGTGGCGTTCGTCGGCGCGCTCGCGTCCCTCGCGGCACCGCTCGAGCCCGTCGTCGTCCACCTGCGGCGCGACGACGTCGACCGCTGCTTCCGCGCCGCGGCCGCGGACCGCCCGCGCGAGTGGCTCGACGCGGTCGTCGGCTACTACACCTCGGGCGGGCTGGGACGCGCGCTCGGGGTGACGCGCGACGTGGCGGGAGCGGTCGAGGTGCTGCGGCACCGGGCGGCGCTCGAGGAGCGCGTGCTCGACCGTCTCGGCCTGCCGGTGGTCGCGGTCGACACCGACCGGCTGGACCAGGACGCGGTCCGGTCCGTCCTCGCCGACCTCGTCGCCGAGCGCGTCCGGCCCGGGGCCGACGTCACCCCGCGGGCCGCCGACGTCGTCACCGCGGGCGCCGGTCGACGTGGCTGAACCCGCCACGGAGGGTCCCGTCCGGGTCGCTGTGCGCGTCCGGCCCGGTGCGTCACGGACGCGGGTCGGCGGCGCCCACGGCGACCGGCTCGTCGTGGCGGTGACGGCGCGTGCCGTCGACGGCGCGGCGACCGAGGCCGCGCTCGCCGCGGTCGCCGAGGCCTTCGGCGTCCGACGGCGGCAGGTGGCCCTCGTCGCCGGCGCGACGAGCCGGGACAAGGTCGTGGCGGTGGACGCGCCCGCGAGCGACGTGGACCGGATCCTGGACCGCCTCCTCGCACGCTGAATCTCCTGCAAGCCGGGTGCAACGCGCTGCAACGGATGCAACGCCCTTGCGGCGCGGGGGCTGCCGACACGATGTCCTGATGCGGGCTCCGCAGCGGCGTCCGGCCCCCGAGCACGCGTCATCGCAGGTGACAGCCCTGCGGGACGCAGGACCAAGGTCACAGGCAGGTTACGGAACCAAGTCATCCCATTGCTGCAAGTTGCGGATCGCCGTTACAGTCCGGACGTCTGCGTATGCAGGCGCTCGATCCGGGTGACAAGGGAGTCCCGATGCCATTGGCATACCGTCACGAGCGGAGGGCGAGACGTGCTCGCACCACCGCAGCAGGAATCGCGGCCGCTTCGGTCGCACTGACGGGTGCCGTGACCGGCACCCTGGCGACGTCGGCCGTCGCCGCCGAGCACGACGAGACGACGGTCGCCCTCGTGGGCGACTTCCAGAGCGAGCTGGGTTGCGCGGGCGACTGGCTGCCCGACTGCGCCGAGACCGAGCTGGCGCTCGCGGAGGACGGCACGTACTCGGCCGACCTCGACCTCCCCGCCGGGGAGTGGAAGTACAAGGTCGCCTTCGACGACGTGTGGGACGGCGCCTACCCCGGCGCCGACGTCCCGCTCGTGCTCGGCGGGGACGCCCGGGTCCGCGTGATCTACGACGCGTCCGCCGAGCCGCGCATCCGCCTCGTGCCGCTGACCCTCGCGGGCGAGCACACCGAGGCCGACGACGCGATCGTCGCGCCGCCCGTCCGCCAGCCCGGCGGTGACGAGCGCTTCTACTTCGTCATGGCCGACCGGTTCGCGAACGGCGACCCGTCGAACGACACCGGCGGCATCGAGGGCGACCGCCTCGACCACGGGTTCGACCCGACGAACAAGGGCTTCTACCAGGGTGGTGACCTGCGGGGCATCATCGACAACCTGGACTACATCGAGGGCCTGGGCACGACGGCCATCTGGCTGACGCCGTCGTTCAAGAACCGCCCCGTGCAGGGCGAGGGCGAGACCGCCTCGGCCGGCTACCACGGGTACTGGATCACCGACTTCACCCAGATCGACCCCCACCTGGGCACCAACGCGGAGCTCGAGGAGCTCATCGCGAGCGCCGAGGAGCGCGGGATCAAGATCTACTTCGACATCGTCACGAACCACACGGCGGACGTCATCTCCTACGAGGAGGGCGAGTACTCCTACGTCTCGCAGGACGCGCAGCCGTACGTCGACGCGCAGGGCCAGGAGTTCCGCATGGAGGACGTCGCGGGCAGCGACGACTTCCCGGAGCTCACCGAGGACTCGTTCCCCTACACGCCCGTCGTGCAGCCCGGCGACGAGGACCTCAAGGTGCCCGCGATCCTCAACGACCTGCGGTACTACCACAACCGCGGCAACACGACGTGGGCGGGGGAGTCGACGACGCTCGGCGACTTCGACGGGCTCGACGACCTGATGACCGAGCACCCCGACGTCGTCGACGCCTTCGTCGACGTGTACCAGGACTGGATCGACCTGGGTGTCGACGGCTTCCGGATCGACACCGCGAAGCACGTGAACTTCGAGTTCTGGGAGAGCTGGGCGACCGAGGTGCTCGACCACGCGCGGGCGACCGGCAAGGACGAGTTCTTCATGTTCGGCGAGGTCTACTCGTCCGACCCGACCGTCCTCACGCCCTACGTGCGTGACACCGACATGAGCTCGGTGCTCGACTTCGGCTTCCAGGAGCGCGCGGTCGCGTTCGCCCGCGGCGCGGGCTCGGACCAGCTCGAAGGCCTGTTCGCGGCCGACGACATGTACGTCACGCCCGACTCCTCGGCGTACGCGCTGCCGACCTTCCTCGGCAACCACGACATGGGTCGCGTCAACTGGTTCCTCCGCGAGACCGGTGACCCGCTCGAGCGCTCGCAGCTCGCGCACTCGCTCATGTACCTCACGCGCGGCCAGCCCGTCGTCTACTACGGCGACGAGCAGGGCTTCGTCGGGTCCGGCGGCGACAAGGACGCGCGCCAGACCCTCTTCGCGACGCAGGTCGAGCAGTACGCCGGCGAGACGCTCGTGACCGGTGAGGTCGCGGGCTCGGTCGACCGCTACGACACCGACGCGCCGCTGTACGAGCACATCTCGTCGCTCGCACGCCTGCGGGAGGACCACCCGGCCCTCGCCCAGGGCGCGCAGGTCGAGCTGCTCGCCGACGGCGGGACGTACGCGTTCTCGCGCGTGGGCGAGACGACGGCGGACCTCTCGGGCGTCGTGACGTCGGCCCCCGAGCGGATCGTCGACGACCGCTCGGTCCCGGCCGGCACGTCGCAGTGCGTGACCGTGCCGGACCTGCCGGAGGAGGCGACCGGCGTCCTCGTCAACGTCACGACGGTCCGCCCGGCCGGTCCCGGCTACGTCGTGCTCCACCCGGAGGGTGCGTCGGTCCCGGCGACCTCGACGGTGAACTTCGAGCCCGGTCAGGACGTCGCGAACTCGGCCGTCGTGGCCGTGTCCGACGACGACGGCCTGTGCTTCCGGACGGCGGGCAGCCACGCCGGCGTCCTGATCGACCTGGCGGGCTGGACGACCGACGCGTCGGGGATCACGCTCCAGAACCCGCAGCGGGTGCTCGACACGCGCGCCGGCTCGTACCACGTGGGCGACCTGACGGGCCCGCTGGTCCCGCGCGTCGCGCACGAGGTGGTCGTCGCCGGGCGTGGCGGCGTGCCGGAGGGTGCGACGTCCGTCCTGCTCAACGTGACGGTCACCGGCGCGCGTGCGGCCGGCAACCTCCGGGTCTACCCGGGCGACGAGGCGGTCCCGACCGCGTCGACGGTCAACTACGCGCCGGGCCAGGACAAGGCGAACTCGACGGTCGTCGAGCTCTCGGAGAACGGCACCGTGCGCCTGTTCTCGGACAGCCCGGTCGGCGGCTCGGCCAACCCGGTCAACGTCGTCCTCGACGTCGCGGGCTGGACCACGGGCGACGGCGACGTCGTCGCGCTCACCCCGACGCGCCTCGTCGAGACGCGCGAGTCGCAGGGTCGCCTCGGCCTCGACGGACCGCTCACGGCGGGTGAGCCGGCCACCGTCAAGGTCGCGGGCGAGCTCGGCGTCCCCGCGGACGCCGGTGCGGTCCTGCTCAACGTCACGGCGGTCTCGCCGTCGTCGATCGGCAACCTGCGGGTGTACCCGGCGGGCGAGTTCGCGGCACCGACCGCGTCGACGCTCAACTACATCCCCGGCCGCGCCATCCCGAACCTCGTGGTGGCCGACCTGCCGGCGAGCGGCGAGGTGACGTTCCTGTCCGACCAGCCGGCCGGTGGGACGACCGACCTGGTCGTCGACGTCGTCGGCTACGTCAAGGGCGACGTCGAGGTCACCGAGGACGTCGAGTACGTCGTCGTGGCCAACAACGGTGACGCCGCGACGACGGCCTCGTTCCGGACGCTCACCCCGCGGGGCGAGTACACGGGCGTCTGGGGGACGACGGCCGACCTGGTCGCCGACGCCCAGGGCGACGTGACCGTCGAGGTCCCGGCACGCTCGGTCGTCGCCTTCCAGGGCACGCGCACCGTCGCGGCCGCGGGCGACCACGAGATCACGGTCTCCGCTCCCGTCGCGGGCAAGGGCCTCAAGGGTCTCGTGCCCGTGCAGGCGTCGACCCCCGAGGACCGCTACCTCGAGACGTCGTTCGCGGTCCGCGCGGTCGGTGTCCCCGACTGGACGCCGCTCGGCACGAGCGACAACGGCAACGCGCGCGTCTTCCACGACGTGTCCGGCCTCCCGGCCGGCACGCTCCTGGAGTACCGCGCGGTGAGCGTGGACGCAGCCGGCAACGCCGCCGCCGCCTCGACGTACGCGTCGGTCGGCAACGACGTCCAGCCGGTCCCGAGCGACGAGCCCGAGCCCGAGCCGTACCCGGAGCCGCTGCCCACGACCGTCACGGTCGCGGGGAGCATGAACTCCGAGCAGGGCTGCGCCGGCGACTGGGACCCCGGCTGCGCCGCGGCGTTCCTCACGGACGCCGACGACGACGGGGTCTGGACGGGCACGTGGGAGCTGCCGGGCGGCGACTACGAGTTCAAGGCCGCGATCGACGGCACGTGGGACGTCAACTTCGGCGACCGCGGCGTGCCGGGCGGGTCCAACATCGCGTTCTCGGTCACGGCGCCCGAGGGCTCGACGGCACCGGTGACGTTCATCTTCGACGAGGCGACGCGGTACGCGTTCGCGACGACGACGCACGACGTCATGACGCTCGCCGGGAGCTTCCAGTCCGAGCTCGGCTGCTCGGGGGACTGGGACCCGGCGTGCACGCGGACCCTGCTCACCGACCTCAACAAGGACGGCGTCCACCGGTTCGTCACCCGCGGCATCCCCGCGGGCAGCTGGGAGGTCAAGGTCGCGCACGACCTCGCGTGGACGGAGAGCTACGGCCCGCCGTCCGACCCGAGCGGGAACTACGCGTTCGACGTGCCGGCCGACGGCACGCTCATGGAGTTCCTGTACGACGTCGGCACCCACACGCTGACGATCCAGGCGCGCTGACACGTGCTGACACCGCGCTGACACGTGGTGGCGCCCGGGCTCCGGCCCGGGCGCCACCGCCCGCGGGCCGACGCCCGCGCACGACGAGAACGACCACCTGCCCGCGACCTCGGGCGGGTGCCACACAGGGTGACAAGGGAGTCCCGGGATGCCACTGGCAGATCCGTACGAACACCGAGCGCGGCGCCGTCGTCGCTCGAGCACAGCGAGCGTCGCCGTCCTCGCGGTCGCGCTCTCCGGTGCCCTGACCGGCACCGTCGCGACCGCAGCCGGGGCCACGTCCCCGGCGGCGGCGCCCGCGCCCGCGGCCGCCGTCGCGCCGCTCGCCCCCCTCGCGGCCGCGCCCGTCGTCGAGCCGGCCGAGGTCTCGGTCCCCGGCTCGCACAACTCCGAGATGGGCTGCGCGGGCGACTGGGACCCGGCGTGCGACCAGGCCCAGATGACCCTCCGCGGCGACGGCGTCTGGGAGCTCACGACCGACCTCCCGGCGACGGCCGAGGGGGAGTCCTACCAGTACAAGATCGCCACCGAGCGCCAGTGGGAGCCGGCGCCCAACTTCGGCGTCACCGGTGGTGCGTTCGTGACCGGCGGCGGCGACGTCTCCTACACGCACACCGGCGACGAGGTCTCCTTCTTCTTCAACCCGCAGAACGCGGCGTTCTTCACCACCGCGAGCCAGCCGGTCCTCACGCTCCCGGGTGACTTCCAGAGCGAGCTCGGCTGCGCCGGCGACTGGGCACCGGACTGCCTCAACACCTTCCTGACCGACCCCGACGGCGACGGCGTCTTCACGTTCTCGACCGACGCGATCCCGGCCGGCGAGTGGCAGGTCAAGGTCGCGCACGGCGCCTCGTGGGCCGAGAGCTACGGCCCGCCCGACAACCGCGGCGGGAACTACTCGTTCACCGCGACGGACGGCGGCGTCCTCGAGTTCCGGTACACGCTCGAGACGAACAACCTGGAGATCGTCGGCGGCGTGACGCAGCTGCCCGGCGCGGGCGACCTCGCGGCGCAGTGGGTCTCGCGCGACCTCGTCGCGGTGCCCGCGTCGCTGACCGGCGACGCCGAGCCCGGCGACGTGACGTTCATGCTGCACGGGTCCGCGACGGGCGGCATCGCGCTCGGCGACGGCGCCGTCGTGCTCCCGCGCGGCGTGCGTGACCTGGACCTCGTCCTCGAGGAGGGTGGCCTGCCCGACGACGTCGCGGCGCGCTTCCCGCACCTGGCCGACTACCTCGTGCTCCGCGTGCTCGACGGCGACGCCGCCCCGAGCCGCGCGACGCTCGTGAGCCTGCTCCAGGGCCAGCTCGTCGTCACGGGCTCGGTCGGCGAGGAGCTCGTCTCCTACACGGGGGTCCAGATCCCCGGCGTGCTGGACGACCTGTTCGACGCGGAGGACCGTGAGCTGGGCGTCACGTGGGCCGGCGGCTCGCCGCGGTTCGCGCTGTGGGCCCCGACCGCGACGGACGTCGACGTCCTCGTGTGGGCCGGCGGCGATGCCGCCAAGGCGCCCGTCGCGTACCAGGCGACGCGCCGCTCCGACGGCTCGTGGACCCTCGACGGCTACCCGAGCTGGAAGGGTGGTCTCTACCAGTTCCGCGTGACCGTCTACGTCGAGTCGACGGGCCAGGTCGAGACGAACGTCGTGACCGACCCGTACTCGGTGGGCCTCACGCTCAACTCGACGCACTCGGTTCTCGTGGACCTGCAGGACCCCGCGTTCCGCCCCTCCGGGTGGGAGACGGCGCCCCAGCCGGTCGTCGAGCCCGTCGACCAGACGATCTACGAGGTCCACGTCCGCGACTTCTCGATCAGCGACGAGACCGTCCCGGCCGACCTGCGCGGGACCTACCTCGCGTTCGCGGAGGAGGCCAGCGCGGGGCGTGAGCACCTGCGTGCCCTCGCCGCCGCGGGCCTGACCACGGTCCACCTGCTCCCGTCGTTCGACATCGCGACGATCCAGGAGGACCGGTCCCAGCAGGTCGAGCCGCCGTGCGACCTCGCCTCGATGGCGCCGGACTCGCCGGACCAGCAGGCGTGCATCGGCGAGATCCGCGACCAGGACGGCTTCAACTGGGGCTACGACCCGTTCCACTTCTCGACGCCCGAGGGCTCCTACGCCGTCGACGCGCACGGCGGGGCGCGGGTCGCCGAGTTCCGCACGATGGTCGGCGCGCTGCACTCCGACGGTCTGCAGGTCGTCCTCGACGAGGTGTTCAACCACACCAACGCGAGCGGCCAGGCGTCGACGTCGGTCCTCGACCGCGTCGTCCCCGGCTACTACCACCGGCTGAACGCGGCCGGTGACGTCGAGCAGTCGACGTGCTGCCAGAACGTCGCGACCGAGCACGAGATGGCCGAGAAGCTCATGGTCGACTCGGTCGTGACGTGGGCGAAAGACTACAAGGTCGACGGCTTCCGCTTCGACCTCATGGGCCACCACTCCAAGGCCAACATGCTCGCGGTGCGCGAGGCGCTCGACGAGCTGGACCCGGCCGAGGACGGCGTGGACGGCTCGGCCGTGTACCTCTACGGCGAGGGCTGGAACTTCGGCGAGGTCGCGGACGACGCGCGCTTCGAGCAGGCGCGTCAGGGCAACCTCGGGGGCACGGGCATCGGGACGTTCTCCGACCGCCTGCGCGACGCCGTCCGCGGCGGCGGCCCCTTCGACGAGGACCCGCGCGTCCGCCAGGGCTTCGGGAGCGGTGCGTACACCGACCCCAACGGCCTCGACGCGCGCACGGACGCCGAGCTGCTCGCCGACGCCCAGCACCAGGCCGACCTCGTGCGGCTCGGGCTCGCCGGCAACCTGCGGGACTACACGTTCCTGACGAGCAGCGGCGAGGTCCAGCGCGGCGACGAGATCGACTACAACGGCCAGCCGGCGGGCTACGCCGACTCGCCGGAGGAGATCATCACGTACGTCGACAAGCACGACAACGAGACGCTCTTCGACATCCTCACGCTCAAGCTGCCGCGGGACACCCCGATGGACGCGCGCGTGCGGATGAACACGGTCTCGCTCGCGACGACGACGCTCTCGCAGACGCCGGCGTTCTACCACGCGGGCAGCGACCTGCTGCGGAGCAAGTCGCTCGACCGCAACTCCTACAACTCCGGTGACTGGTTCAACCTGCTCGACTTCTCCGGTCAGGACAACGGCTTCGCCCGCGGCCTCCCGCAGGCGGCCGACAACCAGTCGAAGTGGCCGACCCTCGCGCCGCTGCTCGCGGACCCGGCCCTCAAGCCGGCCCCCGAGGACATCGCGACGGCCACCGCGGCCTACCAGGACCTCCTGCGGCTGAGGTTCTCCACCGAGCTCTTCCGCCTCGGCGACCCCGAGCTCATCAAGGAGAAGGTCACGTTCCCGGGCAGCGGCCCGGACGCGACCCCGGGCGTCGTCGTGATGAGCGTCGACGACCGCGTCGGCGAGGACGTCGACCCGGGCCTGGACGGCCTGCTCGTCGTCTTCAACGCGTCGGACGAGGCGTACACGGCCCCGGTCGAGGGTCACGAGGGCCGGGCCTTCCGGCTGTCGTCGGTCCAGGAGCAGGGCTCGGACGACGTCGTGCGTGGCACGACGTGGGACGCGGCGACCGGCACGGTCTCCGTCCCGGCGCGGACCGTCGCGGTCCTCACCGAGGCGGAGAGCGTCGCGACGCTCACGCCGGTGCGCGTCGAGCACGCGCCCGTCGTGACGCCCGGCACGCCCGCGTGCGTCGACGTCGACGCGGCGCTGGACGTCCCGGCGGGTGCGACCGGCCTGATGCTGAACGTCACGACGGTCCGCCCCGCCGGTCCGGGCCACGTCGTCGTCTACCCGGGCACGCGGGGCACCGCGACCGTCGCGCCGAGCGGCTCGACGGTCAACTTCGAGCCCGGGAGGGACGTCGCGAACGCGACGTTCGTCGCACTGCCCGAGGACGGCACGGTCTGCTATCTCACGCGGGGCAGCACGGCGGGCGTGATCCTCGACGTGACCGGGTGGACCACCGAGGCTGCCGGCGTCCGGATGCAGGCGCCCGAGCGCGTGCTCGACACGCGCCGGTCCTCGCCGCAGGGTCCGATCGTCGGACCGCTCCGCGCGGGTCGGGCCTACGAGGTCGAGGTCGCCGGGCACGGGAACGTGCCCGAGGGTGCGACGTCGGTCCTGCTCAACGTGACCGTCACGGGCGTCGACGGCGTCGGCAACCTCCGGGTGTACCCCGGTGGCGAGGAGCGGCCCGACACCTCGACGGTCAACTACGCCGTCGGTCAGGACAAGGCGAACAGCACGATCGTCCGCCTCGTCGACGGCAAGGTGACGCTCTGGTCGGACACGTCGGCCGCCAACCGGGTCGACGTGATCCTCGACGTGCTCGGCTGGACCACCGAGGGCAGCGCCTTCACCGGGGTCTCGCCGGTCCGTGCGGTCGACAGCCGTCCCGGCCCGCAGAACGAGGGCCTCACGGGGCCGCTCGAGGGCCGCAAGGGCTACTCGGTCGCGATCGGCGACGAGCACGGCGTGCCCGAGGGTGCGACCGCGGTCCTCGTCAACGTGACGGCGATCCAGCCGACCTCGGTCGGCAACCTGCGGGTGTTCCCCGACGTGAACGGGGACGGCACGACGCCGGCGCCGAACGCGTCCACGGTGAACTACATCCCCGGCCGGGACATCGCGAACCTCGCGGTGGTCGACCTCCCGTCGAACGGGCGGATCGCGCTCCTGTCCGACTCGCCGGGCACGGTCCACGTGGCGGTCGACGTCGTCGGCTACGTCACCGAGGACGGTGCGGTGACGCCGGTCGAGTGACCCGGACCGTCCGTTCCGGTCCGTGAGGGCAGCGCCCGGGTGGGGAACCACCCGGGCGCTGCTGCGTCCTGGTGGTGCCCCGAGAGCGTGCACCGGGGCGGCGCCGGGCGCCCCGCGACCCCCGCTCGGCGGATCCGGCGCGGGGGTCCGGACGCTATCCTCCGGGTGTGGCCAGAGACCGGGCGACGCCTGGGTCGCAGACCTCGCTCCGCGAGGCCAACCGGGCCCGCATCCTCAGCGCGGTGCAGCAGCGGGGCTCCCTCACGCAGGTCGAGCTCGCCGGGGTCACGGGCCTCTCCGCCGCCACGATCTCCAACATCGTCAAGGAGCTCACCGTCGCCGGCGTGCTCGCGACCGCCCCGACGTCGCGGTCCGGGCGCCGCGCGCAGGAGGTGTCGCTCGCGCGCAACCTCGGCCTCGTCGCCGGGGTCCACTTCGCGGAGCGCTCGCTGCGTGTCGCGGTCGCCGACGTGTCGCTCCGCGTGGTCGCCGAGCAGCGCCTGCCGCTGCCGTACGAGCACCGCGCCGACGAGGGCCTCGACCGCGTCGGGATGCTGCTCGACGAGATGGTCGACTCGCTCGGCGCCGCGCCGGACGAGGTGCTCGCCGTCGGCGTCGGGCTCGCTGCCCCCGTCGACACCGCGACGGGCACCGTCTCGGCCGACGGCGTGCTGCACGGCTGGGAGGGCGTCGCGGTCGGCGCGCAGCTCGGTGCGCGTCTCGGCGTGCCCGTGCGGGTCGACAACGACGCGAACCTCGGCGGTCTGGCCGAGCTGCGTCTGGGTGCGGCGCGCGGCGCGCGCGACGCGGTGTACGTGCGGGTCGCGCAGGGCGTGGGCATCGGGGTCCTCGTGGGCGGCCGCGTGGTGCACGGTCGCGTCGGGGCCGCGGGCGAGATCGGCCACCTGCCGGTGGTCGACGACGGCGAGCCGTGCCGCTGCGGCAACCGCGGCTGCCTCGAGACGGTCGTGGGGTCCGCCGCGCTCACGGCGCGCGTCGCGGGCACCCACGGCCCGCTGCTGCTGCGCGACCTGGTCGCCCGCGCGCACGACGACGACGTCGTCCGCGCAGTCGTCGAGGACGCCGGGCGGGTGCTCGGCCGCGCGCTGTCGGGTGCGTGCCTGCTGCTCGACCCGGAGGTCGTCGTCGTCGGCGGGGACCTCGCGCGTGCGGGCGAGGTCCTGCTCGGACCGCTGCGGACCGCGCTCCACGCGCGGGCGCTCAGGACGTCGGCCGGGCCCGTGCCGGTGGTCGCGGCCCAGCTCGGCGAGCAGGCGGAGGTGCGGGGCGGCGTCGTCGCGGCCCTCGAGGCGGCGCGCGTGACCGTGGGCCTGGGACCGGAGGTCGGAGCATGAGAGTCCTGCGGGTGGTCGCGTCGGCGGTCGCGCTCGCGTCGGTGGTCGCGCTCGCGGGGTGCGTCGCGCCGTCGGAGCCGCCCGGTGGTGGCGGCGACGGGCGGACGATCGCGCTGCTCCTGCCGGAGTCCAAGACGTCGCGCTACGAGAGCGTCGACCGGCCCGTCTTCGAGCGGGTCGTCGAGGAGGAGTGCCCGGAGTGCCGCGTGCTCTACGCCAACGCGGGCCAGGACGCCGCGCGGCAGCAGCAGCAGGCCGAGTCGGCGCTCACGCAGGGGGCGAGCGTCCTCGTCCTGGACGCCGTCGACGCGGCGTCCGCGCGGAGCATCGTCACCACCGCGCAGGCACGCGGCGTCCGGGTCATCGCGTACGACCGGCTCATCGAGGAGGTCCCGCTCGCCTACCTCGTCGCGTACGACGCGGTGCGGGTGGGCGAGCTGCAGGGGCAGGCGCTCGTCGACGCGGTCGGGCCGAGCGAGGGCGACGAGGGCGTGCTGCTCGTCCACGGAGCACCGACCGACCCGAACGTCGCGCTGCTCAAGGAGGGCCTCGAGCGCGCGCTCGACGGCTCGGGCGTCACGGTCCTCGCCGAGTACGACACGCCCGACTGGAGCCCCGACAAGGCCCAGGAGTGGGTTCAGGGCCAGCTCACGCAGTACGGCAGCCGTGTGCAGGGCGTCTACGCCGCGAACGACGGCACCGCGGGCGGTGCGATCTCCGCGATGCGCGCCGCGGGCCTGGACCCGGTGCCGCCCGTGACCGGGCAGGACGCCGAGCTCTCCGCGGTCCAGCGGATCGTCAGCGGCGACCAGCGGATGACGGTCTTCAAGGGGATCCGTGAGCAGGCCCGCACCGCCGCCGAGCTCGCCGTCGCCCTGCTGCGCGGCGAGCGCCCGCCCGCGCCCGAGGAGGTCGGGGGCGTCCCCGCGGTCCTCCTCGAGCCGGTCGCGGTGACGCGCGCGAACCTGCGCGACGTCGTCGTCGACGGCGGCGTGCACCCGGTCGAGGAGATCTGCGTCGACCCGTACGTCGCGGCCTGCCGGGCCGCGGGACTTCTGCCCGAGGAGGACGCGTCGTGAGCACCGGGACCGTGGCGGGGGCCGAGAAGGGGACCGCGCGCCGTGCACCGCTCGTCGCGCTGCGCGGCGTGACGCACAGCTTCGGCGCCGTGCGTGCGCTCGTCGACGTCGACCTCGACGTCCACGCGCGCGAGGTCGTCGCCGTCGTCGGGGACAACGGGGCCGGCAAGTCCACGCTCGCGGCCGTCGTCGCGGGTGCCCTCGTCCCGGACGCGGGCGAGGTCGTCGTGGACGGCGACGAGGTCGCGCTCACGTCGCCGGCCGAGGCGCGCCGCCTGGGCATCGCGATGGCGTTCCAGGACCTCGCGCTGTGCGACGACCTCGACATCGTCGAGAACATCTTCCTCGGGCAGGAGCTGCGCCGTGGCGGCGTGCTGGACGAGGTCGCGATGGAGAGCGAGGCCGAGCGGCTGCTCGCGTCGCTCGCGGCGCGTGTGCCGTCCGTGCGCGCACCCGTCGCGGCGCTGTCCGGCGGTCAGCGCCAGGCGGTCGCGATCGCGCGGTCGCTCCTGGGCGACCCGAGGGTGCTCGTGCTCGACGAGCCGACGGCCGCCCTCGGCGTCACGCAGACGGCCGAGGTGCTCAACATCGTCGAGCGCGTGCGCGACCAGGGCCACGGCGTGCTGCTCGTGAGCCACTCGATGACGGACGTCCAGGCCGTCGCTGACCGCATCGTGGTGCTGCGCCGCGGTCGGCTCAACGGGGTGTTCGACGCCTCCCGGACCGGGTACGAGGACATCATCGCGGCGATCACGGGCGTCGGTCCCGGGCTCCGCCGCGGAGGGGAGCGGTCATGACGCTGACGGGGGAGCGCTCCGCGCAGCCCGTAGGGGCGCGGTCCATGCGCCAGTCGCCGTCGTGGCGCCACGGCGGTCCCGCGTGGGGCCGCTGGACGCACGACGTGACGTCGCTGCCCGTGCTCGTGGGGCTGCTCGTCCTCGCACTCGTGTTCCAGGCCCTCAACCCGAACTTCCTCACGGCGGACAACCTCGTCAACCTCACGCTGCAGTCCGCCGTCACGGGCGTCGTCACGCTCGGCGTCGTGCTCGTCCTCCTGGTGGGGCAGATCGACCTGTCCGTCGGGGCCGTGAGCGGGCTCTCGGCGGCGGTCGTCGCCGTCGGCTTCGTGCAGCAGGGCTGGCCGCTCGCCGTGTCGGTGATCGCGGCCGTCGTGCTCGGCGCGGTCGTCGGGGCCATCTACGGGTGGTTGTACACGCGGCTCGGCGTGCCGAGCTTCGTCATCACGCTCGCCGGCCTGCTCGTGTCGCTCGGCCTGCAGATCCAGGTGCTCGGCGCGACCGGGTCGGTCAACCTGCCGTACGAGTCGTGGCTCGTGCGGTTCGGCCAGCGGACGTTCCTGCACCCGGGCGTCGCGTACGCCGCGGTCGCGGCAGTCGTCCTCGCGTACGCCGCGAGCCGCGTCGTCGAGCGCGTGCGGCGGTCCCGCGCCGAGCTGCCGACGGCGTCCTGGGGCGTCATCGCCGGGCGCTCCGGCCTGCTCGCGGTCCTGCTCCTCGTCCCGACCTGGTACCTCAACACCAACCGCGGGATCGGCGCGAGCGTCGCGCTGTTCCTCGGGCTCGTCGCCGTGACGGACTTCCTGCTGCGGCGCACGCGGTGGGGTCGCTCGGTCCGGGCCGTCGGCAGCAACCCGGTGTCCGCGCGCAAGGCGGGGCTGCCCGTCGCGCGCGTCTACGTCACGGCCTTCACGGCGTGCACCGCGCTCGCGGCCCTCGGTGGCGTGCTCTCGGTGGGCCGTCTGGCCGCCGCGAACCAGGGCACGGGCGGGTCGGACCTCAACCTCACGGCGATCGCGGCCGCCGTCATCGGTGGCACGAGCCTGTTCGGCGGCCGCGGGAGCGCGTGGTCGGCGGTGCTCGGCGCCCTGGTCATCCACTCCATCGCGAGCGGCCTGACGCTGCTCAACCTCGACGCGTCGGCGCGCTACGTCGTCACGGGCGTCGTGCTCGGTCTCGCGGTGACGATCGACGCGGTCTCGCGCCGGGGACGCGTGCTCGTCGGGACCTGACGGCCCGCTGCGCCGCCTGGGCGCGGGTGCCGCCGCACCGCCGTCGCGTGCGCCGTCGTGCGCGTCAGCGGAAGACGATCGTGCGGTGCCCGTCGAGCAGCACGCGGTGCTCGGCGTGCCACCGCACCGCGCGCGCGAGCGCGCGCCGCTCGACGTCCTGCCCGAGCGCCACGAGGTCCTCGACCTTCTTGCTGTGGTCGACGCGCTCGACGTCCTGCTCGATGATCGGGCCCTCGTCGAGGTCTCCCGTCACGTAGTGCGCGGTCGCGCCGATCAGCTTCACGCCGCGGTCGTGCGCCTGCGCGTACGGGCGGGCGCCCTTGAAGCTCGGCAGGAACGAGTGGTGGATGTTGATGACGCGTCCGCTGAGCGTGCGGCACAGGTCGTCCGACAGGATCTGCATGTACCGCGCGAGGACGACGAGCTCGACGTCGAGCTCCTCGACGAGCCCGAGCAGGCGAGCCTCGGCGTCGGTCTTGGTGTCGCGCGTGACGGGCACGTGGTGGAACGGGATCCCGTAGAACCCCGCGACGTCCTCGAGCGCGGTGTGGTTGGAGACGACCGCGACGATGTCCACCGGAAGGCCCTCGGACTGCTGCCGGAACAGCAGGTCGTGCAGGCAGTGCGCTGCGGTGGAGACCATGACGAGCGTGCGCATGCGCCGCCCCGCGACGTCGAGCCGCCACGTCATCGAGAACTCGGCCCCCAGCGCGTCGAGGGCCGCGCGCAGCGTGGCCTCGGGCGCGGTCGCCTCGACCTGGACCCGCATGAAGAACAGGCCGCTGAGGGGGTCGCCGAACTGCTGCGACTCGGTGATGTTCCCGCCGTGCGACGCCAGCAGCCCGGCGACGGCCGCGACGATCCCGGGGCGGTCGGGGCACGACAGGCTGAGGACCCAGTGCGTGGGCCCGTGCGTCGGGGTCGCGGTCGCGGTCGGCTCGCTGGGGGCGGTCACAGGGCGTGAGGGTACTCCGGGGCGGCGGGCCGTCCCCGGAGCGTCCGTCGTCGGACGCGGTCGCCGTGCACCGCACGGGGATGCCACGATGGCCGCATGAGCGTGGACGTGACCATCCGCCCCGTGACCGACGACGACGCGGGTGAGCTCCTCACGCTGCGCCGTGCCGCCTTCGTGAGCGAGGCGCAGGTGTACGGGGACCCGAACATCCCCCCGCTCACCCAGACGCTCGACGAGCTGCGCGACGACCTCGCCGCCGACGGCATCGTGACGCTCGGCGCGTGGGCCGGCCACCGCCTCGTCGGGTCCGTACGGGTCCAGCTCGAGCCGGGCCGGGCGACGCTCGGCCGGCTCGCCGTCGCACCCGACCAGCAGGGCCACGGGATCGGGACCCAGCTGCTCCTCGCGATCCCGCCGCTGCTGCCCGAGGGCACCGACGAGCTGTGGGTGTTCACCGGGCGCGACTCGGTCCAGAACCTCGCGCTGTACGAGAAGCACGGCTACACCCACCAGCACGACGAGACCGCGGGCAGCCTCACGTACGCGTACCTGCGCAAGATCCTCGGCGGGGGCGAGGCCGACGCCGCCGACGGCGAGGCCTGAGCCCCGACGCTGTTGCTACCCTGTCCGGGTCGCGACTGGCGAACAGGTGGGTCACCACCAGGGAGCGGCAGCACAGCAGACTTCGGGTCGTACGCCTGGGCCGCGGGTCACCACACGAGGTGTGCGTGCCCGGACGTGCCGGGAGCCCCACGCGCACTGCTGATGCGAGGAGAGACATGACCTCCGAGAACGTCCTGGACCAGTCCCTGTCCGAGGTGGACCCCGAGATCGCCGCGGTGCTCGACGGCGAGCTCGCGCGCCAGCAGGGGACCCTGGAGATGATCGCCAGCGAGAACTTCGTCCCGCGCGCCGTGCTGCAGGCGCAGGGATCGGTGCTCACCAACAAGTACGCCGAGGGCTACCCCGGCAAGCGGTACTACGGCGGCTGCGAGCAGGTCGACATCGCCGAGGAGCTCGCGCGCGACCGTGCGAAGGCGCTCTTCGGCGCCGACCACGCGAACGTCCAGCCGCATTCGGGCGCGCAGGCGAACGCCGCGGTGCTCCACGCGCTCGCCACGCCGGGCGACACGATCCTCGGCCTCGAGCTCGCGCACGGCGGCCACCTCACGCACGGCATGAAGCTCAACTTCTCGGGCAAGCTCTACGAGGTCGCCGCGTACGGCGTGGACCCCGAGACGTACCTCGTCGACATGGACGTGGTGCGCGCGAAGGCGCTCGAGGCGCGCCCGCGCGTCATCATCGCCGGCTGGTCCGCCTACCCTCGGCAGCTCGACTTCGCCGCGTTCGCCGAGATCGCACGCGAGGTCGGCGCCGCGCTCTGGGTCGACATGGCCCACTTCGCGGGCCTCGTCGCGGCCGGCCTCCACCCGAGCCCGGTCCCGCACGCCGACGTCGTCTCCTCGACCGTCCACAAGACGCTCGGCGGCCCGCGCTCGGGCATCATCCTGTCGCGCGAGGAGCACGCGAGGAAGATCGACTCCGCGGTGTTCCCGGGCCAGCAGGGCGGCCCCCTCATGCACGTGGTCGCCGCCAAGGCCGTCGCGTTCAGGATCGCCGCGGGCGAGGCCTTCCGGGAGCGCCAGCAGCGCACGCTCGACGGCGCGCGCATCCTCGCCGAGCGCCTCACGCGGCCCGACGTCGCCGCGGCCGGGGCCTCGGTCCTCACGGGCGGCACCGACGTGCACCTCGTGCTGGTCGACCTGCGCAACAGCTCGCTCGACGGCCAGCAGGCCGAGGACCTCCTGCACACCGCCGGCATCACCGTGAACCGGAACGCCGTCCCGTTCGACCCGCGCCCACCGCGCGTGACGTCCGGCCTGCGCATCGGCACGCCCGCGCTCGCGACGCGCGGCTTCGGCGAGACGGAGTTCGAGGAGGTCGCGGACATCATCGCGACCGCCCTGATCGACGGCGCCGGGACGGACGCCGAGGCGCTCCGGGCGCGCGTGCAGAAGCTCACGGACGCGTTCCCGCTGTACGACGGCCTGCAGCAGTGACGGGCCCGCGCAACGAGGGAGCCGGCCTCACCGACGCCACGGTCGACGTGCCGACCGACGACGCGCTGCCCGACGGCGCGGTGGGTGCGGCCGAGACGGTGAGCCCGACCGGCGAGGCGCGCCTGCTCGACGGCACGGCCACGGCCGCCGCGATCAAGGCCGAGCTCGCCGAGCGCGTGGCGGCGCTGCGCGAGCGCGGCGTCGTGCCCGGGCTCGGCACGGTCCTCGTCGGCGACGACCCCGGCAGCCACGCCTACGTCGCGGGCAAGCACCGCGACTGCGCGGAGGTCGGCATCGCGTCGATCCGCGAGGACCTCCCCGCGACCGCGACGCAGGCCGACGTCGAGGCCGCGGTGGACCGGCTCAACGCCGACCCGGCGTGCACCGGGTACATCGTCCAGCTCCCGCTGCCGAAGGGCGTGGACGTCAACGCGGTGCTCGAGCGCATCGACCCGCGCAAGGACGCCGACGGCCTGCACCCGACCAACCTGGGCCGCCTCGTGCTGCGGGTCAACGAGCCGATCGACTCGCCGCTGCCGTGCACGCCGCGCGGGATCCTCGAGCTCCTCGGGAGGCACGGGATCAGCGTCAACGGCGCGCACGTCGTCGTCCTGGGGCGGGGCACGACCGTGGGCCGGAGCATCGGCCTGCTGCTGACGCGGCGCGAGCACAACGCGACCGTGACGCTCACCCACACCGGGACGCGTGACCTGCTCGCGCACCTGCGCGAGGCGGACGTGGTCGTCGCCGCGGTGGGCGTGCCGGGGATCGTGCGCGCCGAGGACGTCAAGCCCGGCGCCGTCGTGCTCGACGTCGGCGTCTCGCGCACGGTGGACGAGGCCACCGGCCGCTCGCGGCTCGTCGGCGACGTCGACCCGGGCGTCCGCGCGGTCGCCGGGTGGGTCTCGCCGAACCCGGGGGGAGTCGGGCCGATGACGCGCGCGATGCTCCTCGCGAACGTCGTCGACGCGGCCGAGGCCGCCGCGGGCCTGCGCTGACGGCGCGCCGGGCCGCGTGACCCCCGGGGTCCGCGGCCCGACCGCCGCAGGGGCGGGGACGTGAGACCCGACCGCCGCAGGCTCGGGGGCGCGCGGCGGGCCGTGTCAGCGGCATGAGGTTGGATACCCCGGTGCTCACCATCGCCTCGGTCAACGTCAACGGGATCCGCGCGGCCTTCAAGCGCGGCATGGGGGACTGGCTCGCGTCGCGCGGCCCGGACGTCCTCCTGCTGCAGGAGGTCCGCGCGCCGGACGAGATGGTCGGTGACTTCCTCCCGCGGGACGTGTGGGACCTGGCGCACGCCGAGTCGACGACCAAGGGCCGTTCGGGGGTCGCGATCGCGTCGCGGCTGCCCATGAGCGCGGTGCGCATCGACCTGGACCACGGCGTCGACTCGAGCTCGGGCCGCTGGGTCGAGGCGGACCTCGAGCTGCCCGGGGGCGGCTCGCTCACCGTCGTCTCGACGTACATCCACTCGGGGACCCTCGGCACGCCGTCGATGGACGAGAAGTACGCGTTCCTCGAGGTGGTGACGGCGCGCATGGCCGAGCTGCGGGCGGACGGGCGGTACGCGGTCGTCGCGGGCGACGTGAACATCGCGCACCGCGAGGTGGACATCAAGAACTGGAAGGGCAACCTCAAGGCGGCGGGGTTCCTGCCCGAGGAGCGCGCGTACCTGGACCGCTGGTTCGACGCGGGATGGGTCGACCTGGGTCGGCGCCTCGGCGGCGACGGGCCCGGCCCCTACACCTGGTGGTCGTGGCGCGGGAAGGCGTTCGACAACGACGCCGGGTGGCGGATCGACTACCAGATCGCGACGGAGCCTCTCGCGGAGCGTGCGCAGAAGGCCGAGGTGGACCGCGCCGCGGCCTACGACCAGCGGTTCAGCGACCACGCCCCCGTGGTCGTGACGTACGACCTCTGACCCGGGGGCCCCGCCCCGGGCCGCGCCGCGACGGCCGCGGGGTCAGCGCGCGACCGTGCTCTCGGGCCGGTCGTCGGGGTCGTCGGGCCGGTCGTCGGGCCGGGGGAGCCGGGTCAGGCGGACGAGCGGCGACAGGACGACGGGCACCGCCGAGGCGACGCCGCCGACCGCCGCGACCCACAGGGTCGGCACGACGCCGATGGTGGTCCCGAGCCACCCGCCGAGGAGGCCGCCGAGGGGCATCGAGCCCCAGACGAGGAACCGGACCGACGCGTTCATGCGCCCGAGCAGGGCGGGCGGGCACAGGCGCTGGCGGAAGCTCACCTGGGCGACGTTGTAGACCACGACGAAGAAGCTGAAGACCGCTCCGCCGCCCACGAGCGTGACCTCGGGCGGCACGACGTCGGCCAGCGGCAGCGCGAGCGGCGTCGCGAGGAAGGCGAGGCCGAACGCGACGGCGCTGACCGGGATGACCCGCGCCTCGCCGACCAGGCGGGCGACGCGCTCGGCGAGGAACGCGCCCGCGAGGCCGCCGACGGCCGACGCGGACATCACGAGCCCGAGTCCGGCCTCGTCCATGCCGAGCACCCGCAGCGCGTAGATCACCGTCAGGGCACCGGCGGCCGTGTGGAAGAGGTTGCCGATCGACGTGCACGCGACGATCCGGCGCAGCAGCGGCTGGTGCAGCACGAAGCGCAGGCCCTCCGCGATCTCCTCGCGCAACGGGCGCCGGTCGGCACGTGCCGGCAGGGTCTCCGCGGCGCGGATCCGGCCGAGGAGCAGTGCCGACAGCGCGTACGTCCCGACGGTCCCGATCATGATCACCGGCGCGCTCACGACGCGGAGCAGCGCCCCGCCCAGCGCGGGGGCCGCGACGAGCGCGACCGACTGCGTGGCCTGGAGCTTCGCGTTGCCCTCGACGACGTGGTCGAGCCCGACCAGGCCGGGGACGTAGCTCTGGTGCGCGACGTCGAAGAACACCGAGGCCACGCTGATCGCCGCGGCGGCGACCAGGAGCAGGCCCATCGAGCCGTGGCCGGCGAGTGCAGCGGCCACGACGGTGCCGAGGACGAGGGCGCGAGCGAGGTCCGCCACGACGAGCGTCCGACGCTTGCGCATGCGGTCGACCCAGGCGCCCGCGGGCAGGCCGATGACGAGGAACGCCGCGGTCTCCGCCGCGCTGAGGGCACCCATCTGCCACTCGGTCGCGTGGAGCTCGGAGACCGCGTAGATCGGCAGCACGAGCCCGGTGAGCTGGGCGCCGAGCTGTCCCGCCGCGTCGCCGGCCCACAGCAGCCGGAAGTCGGGATGGTGCACGAGGGAGCGCCGCGGGGGCGCCTGCGGCGTCATGCGGGGAGCATGACGGTACTGATCAGGAAGTGTCAATCACTCGCCGGGCGCGTCGGGTCCGGTCGTCGTCCGGCGGGGGTCGGCGCGCTCGCCGCGCTCGCCGCGCAGGTCGTCGTCGGGTGCGTCGTCGGACGGTCCCGTGAAGGCCTGGGACCGCCGTACGCCGTCCAGGGAGCCGGTGAACAGGCGCGACGTCGGGTCGACGTCGACGCGCCGCGGTGCGATCGTCCTCGCCTCGCTGATCGACCTCCGTCGGACGGTGGTCGGGTGCTCGCCGCTGGGACGCGGCCCCGGCTCGCCTCCGGCGTCGGACTCCGTCGGGACGGCGCCCTGGTCGTGAGCGGCGACGGCGGGCAGCACGACGGTGCGCTCGGGGTCCGCAGCCGGCTCGGTGACCGAGGGCCGGCCGGGGGAGGCCTCAGGCCCGGGCGCCGGACCGTGCGAGGGTGCGTCGTCGCGCGACCGCCGCCGGCGGGTCGGGGTGGTGGCGTCCTGTGCGTCGTCGGTACCGGTGCCGCCGGGAGCCCGCTGCCCGTCCTCGAGCGGGCCTGCACCGGCACCCGGCTCGGCACCCGGCTGGGCGCCCGTCCCCGCGTCGGCGTCCGCGCCGCGCGCGTCGGCGGCCTCGTCCGGGAGGCGCGGCTGGGCGAGCGGCCCCGCCGTCGTCCCGACCTCCCATCGCGTGCGCGGCAGGCTCTCGGGGTGCGCCCGCCGGAGCCAGTCGACGAGCCCCTCGCGCACCGCGCAGCGCAGGTCGAACAGCGTCGGGGCGTCCTTGGCGGACGCGAGGGCGCGGACCCGGACCAGGCCGTTCGTCGCGTCGGTCACCTGGAGCACGCCGACCCGCCGGTCCCACAGGTCGCTCGCCTCGAGCAGGCGCGTGAGCTCGGCGCGCATCGCGGGGACCGGGACCTCCCAGTCGACGTCGATCTCGACCGTGCCGAGCAGGTCCGCCGCCTTGCGGGTCCAGTTCTGGAACGGCGTCGTCGTGAACCACGTCGAGGGGAGGATGAGCCGCCGGTCGTCCCACACGTGCACGACGACGTACGTGAGCGTGATCTCCTCGATGCGGCCCCACTCGCCCTCGACGATGACGACGTCGTCGACGCGGATCGCGTCCGTGAAGGCCAGCTGGAGGCCGGCGAAGACGTTCGCGAGCGAGGACTGCGCGGCGAGGCCCGCGACGACCGACAGCAGGCCCGCCGACGCGAGGATCCCGGCTCCCGCCGCGCGCGCACCCTCGAACGTCATGAGGACGCCGGCGATCGCGCACACCGTCAGCACGGCCACCGTCAGGCGGCGCAGCACCATGACCTGCGTCCGGACCTTCCGCGCCCGGCGGTTGTCGGGCACGTCGGTCCGGTACCGCCCGAGCGCGGTCTCGGCGGCGACCCCGACGAGCGCCCCCAGCAGCCAGGTGACCGCGACGATCGTCGCGATGAGGAAGACGTGCTCGGCCCCCGCACGCCACGGCGGGTCGTCGACGACGAGGCGCACCGCGAGCCACGAGAACACGACCGCGAGCACGGTCCGCAGCGGTCGGCGTGCGCGGGCGGCGAGGTGCGTCGCCGTCGGCCGGCCGCGGCCGACGGCCCGGGTGACCGCCTTGGCGACCTCCGCGACGACGAGCGCGAGGACCAGGGCCGCCGCGACCGCGACGAGGATCGTCAGGAACGACGTGGCGCCCTCGACGACCGCCTCGGTGGACGGCGACGGGCTCGGGCTCGGCTCGGGGGCGGCCAGGGAGCGGGCGAGGAGGGCGGGTGCAGGGGGCATCACCCCCACCATAGGAACGCGACCGCGCCGTCGTCGTCCCCTCGGGGGCCGGGTGTGAGGCGGTTCACCGCCCGGGTCAGTAGCGGATCGCGTCGATGACCTTGACCCGCACCGCCACGACGGCGGGCACGAGGCCGGCGAGCGCGCCGACCGCCGTGGCGCACACCATGCCGGTCACCGCCGCGGAGACGGGGAACGGCGGCGGCTCCTGCAGCGGCGTCCCGAGGACGACCTCGAACGGCACCGCCGACAGGATCGCGACGGCGAGCACGACCCCGACCGCCCCCGCGACGACCGTCGCGACGACGGACTCCATGAGGACGCCGAAGAACACCCGGCCCGACGTGGCGCCGAAGCTGCGCCGGATGCCGATCTCGCGGATCCGGTAGCGCACCGTCACGAGCGAGATGTTGAGCAGCCCCAGCCCGCCGAGCAGCAGCGTGAAGGCCCCGATGCCGAGGACGACCCACCGCGCGCCGCCGTCCAGCACGCTGAAGTCGGCCGTCGACGGCCAGACGTCGACCTGCGTCCCGGGGACCGCCGCGGCGAGGTCGCGCCGGACCGCGTCCGTGACCTCGTCGCCCATCGCGGGCGGCACCCAGATGCGCAGGCTCGGGATGTTCCAGCCCATCTCCTCGGCCGACGCGGCGAGCTGCCAGCGCTCGTACTGCGCGTGCAGGACGAACGCACGGGGGCTCTCCTGCGACCAGCGGTCGGCGACGACGCCGACGACGGTCGCGAGCACGGGCTCGTCACCGCCCAGGAGGACCGTGGGCGGCACGGACAGGTCCGTCGCGCCGAGCATGCGCAGGAACGTCTCGTTGACGACGACGGTCGGCGCGTAGAGCGCGGCGTCCCCGTCCGTGAACCAGCGGCCCTGCACCGGCTGCACGCGGTGGATCACGCCGTAGTCCGCCTCGACGACCTGCCCCTCGACGAGCATCCGCCCCTCGGGCAATCGGACCGGCAGCTGCGTCCACATGTCCAGCGACGCGTACTCGACCTCGTACCGCTCGACGAGGTCGCGGTACGCGTCGACGTACGCAGCGGCCGGTGGCGGCGCCTCGGTCGCCCCGGCGGGGTACAGGTTGACCGTCAGCGTGAGGTCGCGTCCGCCGTCGCGCTCGGACTGCTCGCGCACGGTCTGCGTGAGCATCTGCGCGGCGGCCGTGATGCCCGTGATCGCGCACACCGCGACGGCGACGCCGACGAGAGCGAGCAGCACCCGGACCTTGTGGATCCGCAGCTCGTCCCACGCCTCGACGACCGCCGAGACGAGGCCCGTCACGGGGCGACCGCCGTCGGCACGTCGCCCACCCACTCGGTCCGGTGCCCCACGGGCGCCTCGACGAGCGGGGTCAGCACGCCGTCGGCGAGCCGGTAGCGCCGCTGAGCGCGCGCCGCGACCGACAGGTCGTGCGTGATCGCGATGAGCGCGGCGTCGGTCTGGGCGGCGATGTCGTCGAGGAGGCCCATGACCTCGGCACCCGTCTCGACGTCGAGCGCGCCCGTCGGCTCGTCCGCGAGGATGACGCGCGGCCGACGGACGAGGGCGCGGGCGATGGCCACGCGCTGCTGCTCGCCGCCGGAGAGCTTGTCGGGCATGGTGTCGACGCGGTCGCCGAGGCCCACGCGCCCGAGCATCTCCTCCGCGAGCCGCATCCGGCGCCAGAACGCCCGACCGCGCGCGTACATGAGCGGTGCGGCGACGTTCTCGAGCGCGGTCCGGCCGGGCAGCAGGTTGAACTGCTGGAAGACGAAGCCGAAGTCCTCGCCCCTGCGGCGCGAGCGCGCACGGGCCGACAGGCGGCCGATCGGGATGCCGTCGAGCACGTACGAGCCCGTCGTCGGGGCGTCGAGCAGGCCGAGGATGTTCAGCAGCGTGGACTTCCCGGTCCCGGACCGGCCGACGACGGAGACGTGCTCACCCGCGTCGACCGTGAGCGTGACGCCACGCAGCACGTGCAGCATGCGGTCGTCCGGCAGGCGCACGGACCGCGTGACGTCCGTGAGCTCGAGCAGCGCCATCAGCAGCCCGTCATGGGGTCGCACTCGGGGACCTCGGCGCCCGGCGCGAACTCCAGCACCGTGTCGCCCTCGGCGAGGCCCTCCGTGACCTGGACGACCGTGCCGTCGGTCAGGCCCAGCGCGACGCGCCGCTCCTGCGCGGCGCCGTCGTCGCCGACCACCCAGACGTCGCCGTTCTGGTACGACCCGCGGACGGCGGTGACCGGCACGACGAGTGCGCCCTCGGCGGTGCCGTTCGCGATGCTGAGGTCGGCACCGAGGCCCGCGAACGCCGTGACGTCGGGCGGGACCGAGCACCGCACCGCCCCGGAGGGCGCCGGCGCCGACGGGTCGCCCTCGACCGGCGCCGCGGCGTCCTGGGCCGCGGGCCCGATGCGCAGCCCCGTGCAGGTGAACGGCGCGGGTCCGCCCTTGAGCGTCACGGTCGCCTCACCCGGCGCCGAGATGAGGCGGTACTGCTGGTCGGGCGTGAGCGTGCCGGTCACCGAGAGGGTCCCGGGCGAGATCGAGCCCACGGTGTCGCCGACCGACACGACCTGCCCCGCGAGGACGTCGTGGTGGACGGTCCCGGCGACCGGGGCGGTGACCGTCTGGCGCGTGACCTTGGGCCTGCGCTCGACGACCGTCTGCTCGCCGGTCTCCGGGTCGGTCCGCACGGTCGGCTCGACGGGGGTCTCCGTGCGGACCTCGAGCAGCGCCGCGCCGGCCTCGACCCGCTGACCCTCCGGCGCCAGCAGAGCGTGGACCGTGCCCGCACCGGTCGCGCGGACGGGCACGGGCGGGTCGGCGGTCACGGTGCCCGGCACCGTCACGACGTTCGCGATGCTCCCGGTCGTCACGGTGACGTGCGACTCGGTGACCGTGATCCCCGGCTCGAGCGGGCTCTCGCTCGCCACGACCTCCGACCCGGTGAACGCGATCTTCACGAGCGCGACCGCGATGACGGTCCACACGACGAGGCGCAGCGCGGGGAAGACGATGCGACGGGCGACGACCATGGGGCTCCTCGGTGCCGTGCAGGCGGGAGGAGTCGCGGACGGGCCCCCACGCACAGGTCCGTCCGGTGCGCAACCGCTGCCGGACGAACGCTATCGGCGCGCAGGTCACCCGGGACAGGGACCGTCCGTGTGTCGTCCGTACAGTTCAGGCATGCCGACCGACGACGCCGCCGCGGTGCCGCCCGACGAGCCCCGGCCCCCGGGGGACGGCGACCGCGAGCCCGCCGGCGGGTCGATCGACGCGGACGCGCGCGCGCTCGCGTCGGTGGTCCGCATGCGGATCCTGCGGCTGTGCCTCGACGAGGCGCTCACCAACAAGGAGATCGCGGCACGCCTCGGGCGGTCGCCGGCGTCGACGTTCCACCACGTGCGCATGCTCGCCGAGCGCGGCTTCCTCGCGGCCCAGGAGGAGCGGCGCGGTGCCCGCGGCGCGCGCGAGGTGCCGTACCTGTCGACCCGGAAGTCGTGGGACGCCCCCGAGATCCCGGGCTCGTACCGCGTCCTCGTCGACGCGTTCCTCGAGGAGCTCGCCGAGGCCGACCCCGGCACGGTCTGGGGTGCCCGGCTCGGGGTCAGGCTCGGGCAGGAGGGCTGGGACCTCGCGAAGCGGCGCCTCGCCGAGGTGCTCCAGGAGCTCGCCGACCTGCCGCCCGAGCCGGGCGGGACGCCCTACTCGCTCTTCCTCATGGGCCACGAGGACGCGGCGCGCCTCCCGCGGCGCGACGAGCCGTCCTGACCCGCCGACCCGCGCGACAACCGGGGGGGCAGGGCTCGACCCGGGCTCATCCAGGGCTCACCCAGGGGTCACCCAGGAGTGCCCCGCAGCGCGGCGATCGGCTCGGTGCGTGCGGCGCGCAGCGCGGGGTAGGCGCCGGCGAGCAGCCCGGTGACCAGGCCGAGGAGCGCGCACACCACCACGAGCCCCGTGTCGAGGATCGGCGTCCAGGCCCGTGCGACCGAGACCGCCACGACGACACCGACACCCAGCGCGGCCCCGATGAGGCCGCCGAGGAGCCCGATCACCGCGGACTCGGCGAGGAACTGCTGCACGATGTGCCGCGTCGTCGCGCCGAGGGCCCGGCGCAGGCCGATCTCGCCCATGCGCTCGCGGACGGACAGGAGCGTGACGTTCGCGATCCCGAGCCCGCCGACGAGCAGCGCGACGGCGGCGAGGGCCAGGAAGATCGCGTTGACGTCGCCCTGGACGCCCTCGCGGACAGCGCTGGGCGGCGGCGGCACCTGCGCCTGGATCGTCTCGGGCGCGTTGGGCGCGAGGGCGAGCGGCGCCTGCTCGCCGACGACGGGCCCCGCGCCGACGGCGATGCGCACGTGCGCCTGCTCGAGCGACGCGACCCGGAAGTCCGCGCGCGCGGTGCCCAGCGGCAGGACGACGGCGTCGAGCAGGTCGCTGCGCCGGGCGACGTCGTCGACGATCCCGATGACGGTGTACGGGCGCTCGTCGATCAGCACGGCCGGCTGCCGGTCCACGCGGTGGATGCCGAGCCGCGTCGCGGCGCGCGCCCCGAGCACGACGACGCGGTCGGCGCGCGCGTCGTGGCCGGCGTCGAACCAGCGTCCCGTGACGACGCGCCCGCTCAGCGCGTCCAGCAGACCGGGCGTCGCGGCGACCACCGCGGGTGGGGTCGTCGGTGTCACCGAGGGGTCGTTGACCAGCACGGTGGCGACGCGCGCTCCGCCGATGTCGACCGCGCCGAGCGCACCGACCTGGTCGACGCCCGCGATCCGACCGAGCCGGTCCTCGACGTCCCACGGGATCCGCCCGGTCGCGCGCTCGCCGCCCTGGCCGCGCGACGTCGACGGCTCGACGACGACGCGCGTCGAGGCGGCGGCGTCGAACTGCTGCGCGATCTGACCCGCCGCGGTCTGGGCGAGCCCGAGGGTCACGACGAGCGACCCGATGCCGAGCACCGTGCCGATGATCGTGAGGAGGAGGCGGCCGGGTCGTGACCCGACGCCGTGCGCGGCCTCGGCGAGCAGGTCGCGCGGGCCGAACCGGTCGCCGCTCAGCGCGGCGCGGACGGAGGCCGGGACGCCGCGGACCGCGCCGGGTGCGGCGCGCACCGACCGCGGGAGCCGGCGCAGCCGGCCCGCGGCGCGGCCGAGCGCGGTGCGCGTCCCGGGCAGCAGACCCGGCCGACGGGTCCGCTGCCCCGCGGGCGCGCTCACGCGACCTCGTCGAGCAGGCCGTCGGAGATCCGCACGCGGCGGCGCGCGTGCGCCGACACGACGTCGTCGTGCGTGATCACCACGAGCGTCAGCCCGTCGCGGTGCAGCTCGTCGAAGAGGTCCAGCACGCCCGCGGAGTTGCTCGAGTCCAGGTTCCCGGTCGGCTCGTCGGCGAGCAGCACGTCGGGCGACGTGACGACGGCCCGCGCGACGGCCACCCGCTGCCGCTCGCCGCCCGACAGCACGGGCGGCAGGAAGTCGAGCCGGTGCGACATGCCGACCCGCTCGAGCGCGGCGAGCGCGCGCGTCCGGCGCGTCGCGCGCGGGACGCCGCTGTACAGCGTCGCGAGCAGCACGTTGTCGAGCACCGAGCGGTGGGGGAGCAGGTGGAACGACTGGAACACGAACCCGATGCGCCCGCCGCGCAGCCGCGAGCGGTCCTGCTCGGACAGCTCGCGCGTGGGCACGCCGTCGAGGACGTAGTCGCCCGCCGTCGGCCGGTCGAGCAGCCCGAGGATGTGCAGGAGCGTCGACTTGCCGGAACCGGACGGCCCGACCACGGAGACGTAGTCGCCGCGGTGCACGGTGAGGTCCACGCCCCGCAGCGCCTCGACGGGCGGCTCGCCGGGGAACGTCCGGCGCAGGTCGCGCAGCTCGATGACGGGCGGCTCGTGGGCGGCTGCGGGCGTGGGGGCGGCGGGCTCGGTCGTGGGAGCCGTCACCCGCCGTCCTCCCCGCCCTCGTCGGCGCCGGTCGCGTCGTCGTCGGCCGCCTCGCCCGAGGTGCCCACGACGACGCGGTCGCCCTCGGCGAGCTCGCCGTCGACCGCCGTGACCTCGACGAAGCCGTCGGCCGCGAGACCCGTGCGCACGGTCACGAGCGACGACGCGCCGTCGTCGTCGAGGACGTCGACGCGCGCCTCGCCGCCGGGTCCGGTGTCGAGCGCGGCGAGCGGGACCGCGAGGACCGCCTCGGTGGTCGACGTGACCGGGATCGTGATGCGCACGTTGCTGCCCTGGAGCATCGCCCGCTGCTCCTCGGTGATCTGGGTGGGCACGACGACCACGCGCGTGCGACCCGCACCCGGTTGGTCGCCCTCACCCTCGCCCGCGGCGTCGTCCTCGCCGCCGCCCACCTCCTCAACCGTTCCCGTCACCTCGCTGCCGTCGGGCGCCGCGATCACGGCGGGTGAGCCGACCTCGAGCAGCTCGGCGTCCGCTGCGGAGACGGTGCCCGCGATCTGCAGGCGCGCACCGGAGACCCGCATCGCGGCACCGCCCGCGAGGACGCTGCCACGCTGGACGTCGACCGTGTCGACGCGGCGGGGCGTCGTGGGCAGGTAGACGACCTCGCCGGCGGGCAACGGCGTCAGGCCCGCGAGCCGCGCCTCCGCGAGGTCGGCCTCGGCCGCGTCGAGCGCCCGGCGGGCCGCGTCGACGCCCGCGCGCTGCGCGCTCGTGTCGGGCGCCGCGCTGACCTCGGCGAGCGCGGCCTCCGCCACGGTGACCGCGCCCCGCGCCCGCACGACGTCGGCCGGGTCGCACTCCCGGGCCTCGCCGGGCACGCAGCTCTCGGCCTGCTGGAGCTCGAACCGCGCGCTGTCGAGGTCCGCCTGGCGCTGCGCCCGCTCGGACGACGGCGCACCCGCGGACGCCTGGGCGAGGTCACGTCGGGCCGCGGCGAGCTGCTCCTCGGCGCCGCGCACGCCCTCGGTGGCTGCGGACAGCGCCGCCTCGGTCTCGTCGTCCGTCCCCGGGGCCGGGTACCCGACCCGCGCGTAGAGCTCGGCGACCGCGGCCGCGGTCCCCGAGTCGTACACGTCGGAGGCGGGGTCGCCCGCCGAGATGCCCAGCTCGGCCAGTGCCGCCTTGAGCTGGACGACGTCGGGACCTGCGACGCCGGCGCGCAGCGTGCGGTAGACCGGCAGCTCACCGGTCAGCGCGATGACCGGTCGACCGGTGATCTCGAGGACGACGGCGCCGGCGGCGATCTCCGCACCCACCTCCGGGACCTGCCCGGTCACGACCGCCGGGCCCCCCAGGTCGCCCGTCTCGAGCCGGACCTCGGTCGGGTCCTCGTAGAGGACGTCCCCGCGCAGGACGACGTCGTTGCTCAGCATGCGCCGCTCGACGGGGACCGTGATCGGCCCGGCCTCGGGCGGTGCCGCGTTCGCGGCCGCCTCGGCCGGCGACACGACGAGCCGCCCCAGCCCCAGGCCCGCGCCGAGGCTGACGACCGCGGTGACGGCGAGGACCGTGATCGTGCGGGTGGACCGTGCGGTCACTCCCGCGCCGCCTTGGCCGCCTCGACCCACGCGTCGAGCTCGTCCTTGTGCGCGTCGACGAACTCCTGCTCGTACTCGGCGGAGACCTCGCGCTGGACCTCGTCGTACCGGACCTCCTCGCGGCAGCCGACGTCGGCGACCGCGATCTCGATCTCCTCGGCGGTCAGCTCGGCGAGGCGCGCCTGCACCTCCTCCTCGAGCGCGGCGTACTCGTCCTCGGTGAGCTCCTCGTCCATCTCGCCGTAGACCTCCTCGTACACGGCGTTGGAGCGCTCGGACAGCTGCGTCTCGGGGTCACCGATCTTGGCGTACCCCGTGAAGCCCTTGTCCGCGAGGCAGGAGGACCACTCCTCGTCGAGCCCGGTGATGCGCGAGTCGGTCTGGATCGACTCCCACATGGTGCTCATCTCGTCCTCGAGCGCGGCGGTCTGCTCCGCGTCGAGCCCCGTGCTCTCGTACACCTCGTGCTGCGCGGCCCCCTGGCAGCCGGCACGCGTCCAGTCGTACTCGATCTCCTCGCCGCTGGTCTCGTCCGCGTAGAGGTCGCCGTGCAGCGCGAGGTAGTAGGCCTCGCGCTCGCCCTCGGTCATGGCCTCGACGTACTCCGAGTTCGGGTCGACGAACTCGTCGACCGGCTCCTCCGGGAGCGGCTCCTCGGTCGCGCCGGGCTGCGTCGTGATGCCGTACCCGTACTCGGCCGCGAACTCGGGCGTGCCCCACTCGAGGTCCTCGTCGACGACCGTCCCGCCGCCCGCCTGCGACCAGTCGACCGGGACGTACTCGAAGCCCTGCTCGCTCATGCACTCCGCGGTGATCTCCTCGACCCGCATCTGCTGCGCGTTCGAGCTCTCCTCGTCCCACGCGCCGTAGATCTGCTCGAAGTAGGCCTGGAGCGGACCCGGCTCCTCGTCGCCGGTGGTCCCGTCGTCGGGGCCCGTGGAACCGCCGCCGCACGCGGCGAGGGCGAGCAGGAGCGCGAGTGCGCCGGGCAGCGCCGCCCGGCGTGTCATGGCGGGTGTCATGGTTGGCCTTCCCCCTGTGTGACGTCGTCGGCGTGACAGTAGCGACGGCGGACGTGCCGGGGGATCGTTCTGGAGGATGAGTTCGCGTGCGGGCCCGTCCCTCGCCCGGTCGGCCCAGCGGGCCGGGCCGTCGGCGGGGGCCCGTCGCGGGTGCGCGGTCAGCGCGGCCGGTCGGTCCCTCGCGGCGCGGCGCCGGGCCAGGGCGTCGCGGCGCCGCCGGCTGCCTGCGTGACGACCTCGTCGCAGCGCCACGTGCGCAGCGCGACCAGCTCGGGGCGCGCTGGTCCCATGAGCATCGTGCCCGCCGCGGCGAGCGCCTCGGCCTCGTCGAGCGTGGACAGCAGCTGCGCGGTGCGTCGGGCGAGGTCGTCGGTCACGGGCACCTCGACCCGGAGCGTCGCGGGCGCGTCGCCGTCGGCCCCGGGACGCGCGGCGGTGAGGGCGTGCTCGACGGCCGCGTCGAGGTCGGCGTGCGCGGTCGTCGCGTCGGAGAACCACGCCCAGGCGTCCACGGTCTCGGGCAGATGGTCGCCGCGGACCAGGACGAGCTCGCGCAGCGCAGCCTCCTCGTGCCGACGCGCCTCCTGCCACAGCGCGACGGGCAGGTCCTCCAGCACGGCCACCGAGCGTCGCGGGGCGGGGGGCGAGGGCACCGTCGGGAGGCCGGTGCGGTCCTCGGGCGACCCGGGCTGCGTCGGCACGCGGTCCAGCGTGAACCAGACGGCCTTGCCGCGTCGTGTGGTCAGCGCGCCGACGTCCGCGGCGAGCGCCTGCACGATCGCGAGCCCGCGGCCCGTGGTCGCCTCCGAGCCGAAGTCGCGCAGCACGGGCAGCGTGCGGTCGTCGTCGCGCACCGTCACGCGGACCGTCGTCGGCTCGACGTCGACGACGACCTCGACCTCCGTCCGCGCGTGCAGGACCGCGTTCGTGACGAGCTCCGCGACCGCGAGCGTCGCGTCGTCGGCCAGGTCGGACAGGCCGTGCGCGGACAGGGTCTCGGCGACGAACGAGCGGGTCGCGGCCACGCTGCTGCCGTGCGGCGGCACCCGGAGGCGGGCTGTGGGCTCCGACATCTCACTCCACTCGCGCGGTCCGCCGCGGACGTCGCGCCCGGGCGGCCCGTCCGTGCTCGGGTCCGTGCGAGTCTAGTGAGCGGGCCCGGGCCCTCGACACCCTCACGCCCGGTTTCACCCGGTCGAGGACGTGCGACGGCCCCCGCCGCAGGGCGAGGGCCGTCGGGTGGTGCGGGCACCTACCGGTGCCGGTCAGCCCCGGTGAGCGCCGGTGGGTGCCGGTGAGCGCCGGACGCCGGTCAGCGCAGGTTCGCGTCGCCGTCGGTCTCGACGCGCTCCTTGCGCACCTCGTCGGTGACGGTCTCCTGGGTGGTGACCTCGTCGGTCTCGAGGCGGACGCGCTCGACCGGCACCGTCTCCTTGGCGACCACCGGGCGCTCCTCGTGCAGGACGACCTCGTGCTCGGCCTCGCTGATCTCGGGGCCGTCCAGCGCGCGGTCGCGGTTGGCGTCGGTGATCGGCTCGCGCTCGAGGCGGACCTCCTCGCGCGTCACGGGCACCGTGGTCGTGACGTCCTCGGTCACGACGTACTTGCGCAGGCGGGCGCGTCCGGCCTCGCGGCGCTCCGTGCCGACGTCGAGGCGCTCCTCCGAGAGCGTCATGGCGTCGTCCCGGGCGGTCCCGCGCGTGTCCGTGGTCCCGTGCGCGTCGGTCGTCCCGTACGTGTCGGCCGTGCCGGACGCGTAGGTGCCCGTGGTGCCGGACGCGTAGGTGTCCGTGGTGCCGGACGCGTCGCCCGCGTTGCCGTAGCCGAGCCCGTAGTGACGGTAGAGCTCGGCCTCCTCGGCCTCGCTCAGGTGGTCGTCGGCCTCGACGGAGGGCGCGCTCTTGATGAGCTCCTTGTCGTACGGGACCGTCACGTCGCCGTCGCGCAGCGTGGCCTGGTCCAGCGGCACGAAGGTCTCCTTCGTGCCGAAGAGCCCGGTGCGGACGGTCGCCCAGGCGACCTGACCCGTCGCGTCGTCGAAGTAGACCTGCCCGACGGTGCCGATCTTCTCGCCGTCGGTGCCGTGGACGGTCGTGCCGACGATGGTCTGTGCCTGCTCGGTGGTGATCACAGCAGTACCTCCTGGCTGGGTCGTGCTCGGGGTCGCGTCCCGCGACCCAAGGTCGGTCGGGACCGGTGCTGTCGAGACCCATGCGAACACCGGAAGACGCCCGCAGCAAATGCTGGAGGAATGTCGACCATGAATATCTCGTAATGATCACGAGAATGATCGACGACGAGGCGGTTTCTGCCGCAGGGCCGCAGTGCGACCGCCGTCGCCGCAGGTCAGAGGCGGTCGAAGATCGTCGGAGATCCGAAATGCGATCATCGGCCCCCGGGCGCACCATGCCGCCCGCCCGGTCGTGCGGACGCCGTCGCGGCTGCTCGGGAAAACGCGCGGAAATGCAGTCGCGCGGGTGTCGGTCAGGGCAGGTGCGCCTCGATGAGGTCGGCTGCTGCGCGCGTCGTAGGCTCGGACCATGGCACGCCCCGCACCGATCGCGCCCGGACCGGGCCAGGAGTCCGTGTGGGACTACCCCCGTCCGCCGCGCGTCGAGCCCAGCAGCGAGGTCGTCGAGATCGAGCTCGGGGGGCAGGTCGTCGCGCGGACCGACCGGTCGTGGCGCGTGCTCGAGACGAGCCACCCGCCGACGTACTACCTCCCGCGTGACGCGTTCGTGGCCGGCGCGCTGCGCCCCGCGCCGGGCGCCTCCGTCTGCGAGTGGAAGGGGCTGGCTTCGTACCTCGACGTCGTCGGCCCGGACCGCGTCGCGTCCCGTGCGGCGTGGACGTACCTCGACCCGACGCCGGGCTTCGCGGTCATCGCGGGGGCTGTGGCGGTCATGCCCGGCCTGGTGGACCGCTGCACGGTCGACGGCGAGCCCGTCGTGGCCCAGCCCGGCGGCTTCTACGGCGGCTGGATCACCTCGCGCGTGGTCGGTCCGTTCAAGGGGGGACCGGGGACCCTCAGCTGGTGACCTCCGTCCCTTGCGCCGGACCCGGGACGGGTCTAGTCCGGGAGTCGGGGGGTGGACCCGTCGGGGCGTCGCCCCGTGCCGCCCGCCGGGAGGAGCGTGCGCCATGAGCGCCGCGATGAGCACCCAGATGAGCACGACCCGTGGCGGACGCGGACCGCGAGCACGACGGACGGCGTGCTGGTCGGTCGTGGTGATCGTGCTCGCCGGCGCGGCGCTGGTCGCCGCGCCTCCCGCGTCGGCCGACCCCGCCGTGCGCGGGTGGACGCTGGTCGTCGCGGCGCCGGCGACCGTGGTGGCCGGTGTGCCGTTCGACGTCGCGGTCACCGTGGTCAACCCGGGCGGTCGGCCGGTCGGTCACGTCGCGGGGACGGTCGCCCTCGCGACGGACGACCCGCTCGCGCGCACCGTGCCCGCCGCGCACGCCTTCGTCCGGGGCGACCGCGGGACGCACACCTTCGGTGGCGTGGTCCTGGTGGGCACGGGGACGTGGTCGCTCACGGCGACCCTCGACGGCCGGCACCCGGCCGTGGGCTCGACGTCCGTCGTGGTCCGCGACGCGGGCGCGGCGCTCGAGGGGCAGGTCCTGTCGGGCATGGACCCGGTCGAGGGCGGCGTCGTCACGGTGTACGACGCCGTGACCGGCAAGGCCGTCGGGTCGGGTCCCGCCGACATCGACGGCTACCGCTACCGGATCACGGGTCTTCCGGCCGGAGCGGTCAAGGTCGGCGCCGTCGTGCCGGGACCGTACGAGCCGGACTTCGCGAACGACCGCGACACGCTCGCTGCCGCGGACGTGTTCACGCTGGTCCCCGGTGAGACGCTCGTGCAGAGCTGGGCTCCGGAGGACTTCGGGCCGTACCTCGACGTCCGTCGGGTCTGGTGACGCCTGCGGTCAGTCGCGCCCGGCCGGCGCCTCCGCCGTCGCCACGAGGAACGCGGGGGCGGTGAGCCGGGCGTCGGCGAACGCCGCCGCGACCGCGGACGCGACCCGGTCGACGTCACCGGCGCGCACGAGCGCGACCGCGGACCCGCCGAAGCCGCCGCCGACCATGCGCCCGCCGAGCGCACCCGCGGCCACGGCGACGTCGACCGCGAGGTCGAGCTCGCGGACGCTCACCTCGTAGTCGTCGCGGAGCGACGCGTGCGCCGCGGTGAGCACCGGCCCCACGTGCTCGACGTCGTCGGCGTCCATCAGCCGCTCGACGAGCTCGACGCGGCGGTTGTCGGTGACGACGTGCCGGACCCGACGGCGCACGACCTCGCGCTCGACGTCGCCGGCGAGCACCGCGTCGAGGCGGTCGAGGGCGGCGTCGAGGTCCTCGACCTCGCGCAGGCTCGGGACGCCGAGGGCCTCGGCCGCGATCTCGCACTGCCGGCGTCGTGCGCCGTACTGGCCGTCCGCGAGCTGGTGCTCGGCGCGGGTGTCGACGACGAGCAGCGCGAGCCCGTGCGCCGACAGGTCGAACGGGATGTGCCGCGTCGAGCCGTCGCGGTTGTCGAGCAGGAGGGCGTGGCCCTCGCGGCAGCGCAGCGACGCGGCCTGGTCCATACCGCCGGTCGGCGCACCCGCGATCTCGTTCTCGGCGCGGATGCACAGCGACGCGAGGCGCGCGCGGCCCGCGTCGTCGCCGCCCAGGCCGAGCCCGTGCACGTCGTCGAGCGCGACGGCCACCGCGCACTCGAGGGCGGCCGACGACGACAGCCCGGCACCGTAGGGGACGCACGAGTCGACGACCGCGTCGAACCCGCGCACGGCGAGCCCGTCCTCGCGGGCCGCCCACGCGACTCCGACGGCGTACGCCGCCCAGCTGCCCACGGTGCCCGGGGCGACGCCGCCGAGGTCGCCCTCCCACACCGCGGACTCCTGCGCGGACGCGAGGCGGACGCGGTCGTCGTCGCGCGTGCGCAGCGCGACGTACGTGCGGTGCGGGAGCGCGATGGGCAGGCACAGGCCGGCGTTGTAGTCGGTGTGCTCGCCGATGACGTTGACGCGCCCCGGTGCGGACCAGACGCCGTCGGGTGCGGTGCCGAAGCGCTCGCGGAACGCCGCGGTGACGCGACGCGCCCCGTCGGCACGGGACCACGCCGCGATCATCTCGGGCGCACCGGTCGTCGGGTCGGGGGGCTCGGGGGTCGTCACAGCGGGATCTCCTGGAGGCGGGCGGCGATGCGCTCGGGCGTGGTGTCGCTGATCCAGGCCGCCATGCCGGACTCGACGCCCGCGAGGTACTTGAGCTTGCCCGGCGCGCGCAGGACCGAGAACACCTGAAGGTGCAGACGGCCGAGCTCGCGTCCCGCGCCGACGACGGCCTGGTGCCAGCCGGCGATGTAGGGCAGCGGGATGTGGTCGCCGTCGGCGTCGACGAAGAACCGGTCGAGGCCCCGGACGAGCCGCAGGTAGACCTCGGCGAGGTCGTCGCGCTCGGCGGCGTCCAGCGCTGCCACGTCGGGGACGTCGCGTCGTGGTGCGAGGTGCACCTCGACGGGCCAGCGGGCGGCGGCGGGGACGTACGCGACCCAGTGCTCGGACTCGAGGACGACGCGCGTGCCGGCGCGCAGCTCGGCCTCGACGACGTCGTGCAGGAGGTGCCCGCCGGTGCGCTCGGCGTACGTGCGGGCCTCGCGCAGCATCGCCTGCGTGCGCGGCGTGACGAACGGGAACGCGTAGATCTGCCCGTGCGGGTGGGGGAGCGTCACGCCGATCTCCCGGCCGCGGTTCTCGAACGGGAAGACCTGCTGGATCCCCGGGAGCGCCGAGAGCTCGGCCGTCCGGTCCGCCCAGGCCTCGACGATCGTGCGGACGCGGTGCGCCGTGAGGTCGCCGAACGAGCTCGTGTGGTCCGAGCTGAAGCACACGACCTCGCACCGCCCGGCCGCGGGCGCCGCGGGCCACAGCGGGTCCCCGTCGACGTGCCACGCGTCGTCCACGGTCAGCCCGGGCAGCTGCATGAGCGCGGGGAACCGGTTCTCGAAGACCACGACGTCGTAGTCGGTGTCGGGGATCTCGCCGTCGGAGTACGCCGTGCCCGACGCGCCGGTGCGCGCGGGGCACAGGGGGCACGCGTCGGCCGCGGGCAGGAACGTGCGGTTCATGCGGTGCGACGCCATCGGGATCCAGTCGCCGGTCAGCGGGTCGCGGCGCATCTCGGGACCGGTCGCGGGCCGCGCGCTCCCGTCCTCGCCGACGACGGGAGCGAACCGGTCGGGCAGCGGGCGCGGGTCGTCGAGGCGGCGGGTCGCCCCGCCCGACGCGTACGGCTCGGAGTCGTCGAAGTAGACGAGCTCCCGGCCGTCGGCGAGCCGGGTCGCGGTGCGGCGGATGGTCACGGCGTGCCTCCAGGGGTGGGGACGGCGGGGAGCGGGGGCGCAGGGTGCGCTGACGGCACCGAGGGCACCGAAGGGGCCGAGGGCGCTGCGGCGGCGGGCGGCGGGGTGGTGGGCTCGTCGGGTGCCGCGGCGGCCACGCGGACGAGCGTCCCGACGGCCTCCTCGAGGACCGGCACCGCGGCGTCGTCGAGACCGCTGTCGGTGACGAGGACGTCGACCTCGTCCAGGCCCGCGATCCGGCTCAGCCCCACCTGGCCCCACTTGGAGCGGTCGGCGAGGACGACGACCTGCCCCGCGACGGCGACGAGCGCGCGGTCCGTCTCGCCCTCGAGCAGGTTGGGCGTCGTCAGGCCGGCCTCGGCGTCGAAGCCGTGCACGCCGAGGAACAGCACGTCGACGCGCAGCGACTCGAGCGCGCGCGTCGCGACCGGACCCACGAGCGCGTCCGACGGTGTGCGCGTGCCACCCGTGAGGACGACGGTGAGCCCGTGGTCGCCGGGCCGGTGCAGCGCCTCGGCGGCGGGCAGCGAGTTCGTGACGACGGTGAGGGGCCGCAGCGTCGGGTCCTGCGCGACGAGCTGCGCCAGGAGGTGCGTCGTCGTGCCCGCCGAGATCGCGATCGCGCTGCCCGGTGCGACGTGGCCGAGCGCGGCACGGGCGATCGCCCGCTTCTCGGCGGCGGCGAGGTCGCGCTTCGCGCCGAACCCGGGCTCGTGGGCGGCGTGGCGCGCGTCGACGGCGCCGCCGTGGACACGCGTGACGAGGCCGCGCCGCACGAGCTCGGAGATGTCGCGCCGGATCGTCATGTCGGAGACGTCGAGCGTCGTCACCAGGTCGGCCACGCGCACGGCGCCGTGGGTGCGGATCTGGCGGAGGATCATCTCCTGCCGCTGCTGGGCGAGCACCCGAACATCGTCCACCGAGAACGAACAGAAAGCAACATCGGCTCGGCCGAGCCGTCAGGCCGAGCCGTCGGGCCGAGCGGCTGTGCCGAGCCGGTGGGCCGCCGCCAGGCTGGTGCGGGTCGGGTCAGCGACCCACGGGCGACAGGCCGAGCGACCGACCCGCGAGACCGCGCGAGCGGTGCGAGAGCGACCGCGCGACGTCGCGCAGCACGGTCGCCGCGGGGGAGTCCGGCGCCGTGATCGTCACGGGCGTGCCGCCGTCGCCGGCCTCGCGCAGCGTCAGGTCGAGCGGCACCTGCCCCATGAGCGGGACGGGCGTGCCCGTCGCGCGCGCGAGGTTGTCCGCGACGGTCTGGCCGCCGCCGCTGCCGAACACCTCGAGCCGCGTGCCGTCGGGCTGCTCGAGCCACGACATGTTCTCGACGACGCCGACGACGTTCTGGCGGGTCTGGAGCGCGATCGACCCGGCGCGCTCGGCCACCTCCGCGGCTGCGGCCTGCGGCGTGGTCACCACGACGAGCTCGCTCGACGGCAGGAGCTGCGCGACCGAGATCGCGATGTCGCCCGTCCCGGGCGGCAGGTCCAGGAGCAGCACGTCGAGGTCGCCCCAGAACACGTCCGCGAGGAACTGCTGGAGCGCGCGGTGGAGCATCGGCCCGCGCCACACGACCGCGCGGCCCGCAGGCACGAACATGCCGATCGAGATCACCTTCACGCCGTGCGCGACCGGCGGGATGATCATGTCGTCGACCTTGGTGGGCTGCTGCGTCACGCCGAGCATGCGGGGGATCGAGAAGCCGTACACGTCCGCGTCGACGACGCCCACCGAGAGCCCCTCGGCGGCCATGGCCACCGCCAGGTTGGCCGTGACCGAGCTCTTGCCCACGCCGCCCTTGCCCGACGCGATCGCGTAGACGCGCGTGAGGCTGTCGGGCTGCGCGAACGGGATGACCGGCTCGGCCGCGCCGCCGCGCAGCATCGTGCGCAGCTCGGTGCGCTGCTCGTCGCTCATCACGCCCATCTCCACGCGGACCGACGCGACGCCCTCGAGCGCCTGCACGGCGGCGGTCACGTCGCGCGTGATCGTGTCGCGCAGGGGGCAGCCGCCCGTCGTCAGGTCGATCCCGACGACGACCTCGGCGCCCTCGGGACCGTCGAGCACCTCGACCGACCGGACCATCCGCAGCTCGGTGATCGGACGGCGGATCTCGGGGTCGACGACGCCGGCCAGGGCAGCGGTCACGGACTCGACGGTGGGGGACATGTGCCCATCGTAGGTCCGCCCCTACGCTGCCCCCGTGGACCACGACCGCTACGTCCTGTCCCTGCGCGAGGAGTCCGAGCGCTTCCTGTCCGCGCTCGCGGGCGTCGACGACGACGCACGCGTACCGACGTGCGACTGGACCGTCGCGGACCTCGTCTGGCACCTCGGGGAGGTCCAGCACTTCTGGGCCCGCGTCGTGGCGGGCGCGGACCTCGACGCGTACGTCGACCCGGTCCGCCCGCCCGACGACGACCTGCGCGACTTCGCCGCCACGGCCGGCACCGAGCTGCTCGCGGCCCTCGCGTCGCGGCGGCCCGACGACGTGACGTGGTCGTGGCACGAGGACGGCGGGACCGTCGCGTGGGCCGCACGACGCCAGGCGCACGAGGCGCTCGTCCACCGCGTCGACGCCGAGCTCGCGGCGGGCCGTCCCGTGACCCCGCCGACCGCCGAGCTCGCGGCCGACGGCGTCGACGAGCTCCTGCGCTACTTCGTGCACGGCGCGCCGTCGTGGGGCGACTTCACGCCCGACGGCGTGACCGTCCGCCTCGAGGCCACCACGACCGGTGACGTCTGGACGCTCGCGCTCGGGCGCTTCACGGGGACGTCGCCGACGAGCGGGACGCACCACGACCTCGACGCGGCCGCGCTGCTCGCCGAGGACGACGGCGGCGTCGACGACCTCGTGGTCCGCGGCTCCGGGTGGGACCTGGACCGGTGGCTGTGGGGCCGGGGCGACGCCGCTGCGCTCGAGCTCGCGGGCGACCCGGCGAGGATCGACGCGCTCGCGTCGCGGCTGCGCGCGCTCGTCGCGGACGCCACGCAGTAGGGCCGGCCGCTCGGGCAGCCGGGCCGCTCGCCCGCCGCCTCACCCCACCGCACGTCTCACGGAGCCGCGCGAGGCGCCGATGGGCAGTCGACACGACCGCGCGCGACCGGACGCGCACGCGAGCAGGGAGATGCATGGGGAGCGTGGACGCGACGTACGCACTGGCGTACGGCTCCTCGGCCGTGCTGGCGCTCGCGCTCGGCGCGTACGTGCTGCTGCGTCGGGAGCGGCACGTGCTCACCGTGACCCTCACCGTGTACCTCGTCGCCAACGGGCTGTGGTCCTCGGCCGAGCTCGCGGCGCTGTGGCTCGGGCCGGTGCGCGGTCGGCTCGTCTCGGGGCTCATCCTGCCCGCGGTCGCCGTCGTCGTCGCCGCGTGCTGGGCGCTCGTCCAGGGCGTCCGCGACGTCACGTGGCGACCCGGTCGACGCACGCTCGCCGTCCTGGCGGCGCATCCCGTGCTCGTGCTCGTCGCGGGGGTGACCGACGCGTGGCACCACTGGGTGCTCGACGCCGACGGCGCGGGCTACGCCTGGCTCTTCTGGGTGCACACCGCGTACTCCTACGGCGTCGTGACGCTCTGCGTCGTCATGCTGCTGGTCGCGCGGCGCTCCGCGTCGGCGCCGCAGCGACGTCGCATCGCGACCCTGCTGCTCGCCTCCTCGCTCCCGGTGGTCGGCAACGTCATCACCATCGCGACCCTGGGGCCGGACGCGCATGACCTGACGCCCGTGTTCTTCCTGGCCGCCGCCGTGGTGTTCAGCTGGGCGGTGCTGCGCCAGGGGCTGCTCGACGTCGTCCCCGTCGCGCGGGCGCACGTCCTGGAGATGCTCGGCGACGCGGTCCTCGTCACGGACGAGACCGGGCGTCTCGCCGACGTCAACGCCGCGGCGCGCCGGCTGCTCGCCCAGGTCGGGGTCGAGGCCGTCGTCGGGCGCCCGGGCGCGATGGTCCTCGGGCCCGTCGCGGGCGCGCTCCTCGGCGCGAGCGGGCGGCACGCGTGCGACGTCGGGACGTCGCGGCTCGTGCTCGACGTGCGCCGGACGGAGCTCGTCGACCGCCGTGGGCGTGCGCTCGGCGCCGTCGTCGTCGCGCGCGACGTGACCGGCGAGAGCGAGCGCGAGGAGCAGCTGGCCACGGCGAACGCCGCGCTGCACGCGCACCTCGAGACGATCGAGCGCCTCCGCGCGGACGTCGCGGAGCAGGCCGTGCGGGACGCCATGACGGGCCTGCACAACCGGCGTCACCTCGACGACGTCTTCCCCGTCCTGCTCGACCGCTGCGACGCCGACGGGGTGCCGCTCTCGGTCGTGCTCGTCGACGTCGACCACTTCAAGGCCGTCAACGACGACCACGGGCACGCCGTCGGCGACCGCATGCTCGTCGCCGTCGGGCGCGCGCTCGCGATCGGCCTCGAGCCGGACGAGGTCCTCGTGCGCTACGGCGGCGAGGAGTTCGTCGTGCTCCTGCCCGGGGCGGCCCGCGACGTCGCACGCGTGCGCGCCGAGGCGCTGCGCCGCGGCTGCGCCGACGCGGTCGTGGACGTGCGCGGGGGGACCCTCGCGGTGACGGCGAGCGCCGGCGTCGCGACGTCGTGCGAGCGCTGGGCGACGCCGAGCGCGCTGCTCGACGCCGCCGACGCCGCGCTCTACGCCGCGAAGCGTGGCGGCCGGGACCGGACGGTCGTCGCGGGCACCGGTCACGTGCGTCTTCCGCGGCCCTCGCTGCCGTCCGACGCGCCGCGCGCCTCGACGGCGCGCTGATCCGCTCCCTCGGGCCGCGGCTCGGGCGCGCCGCGAGCCGCACCGGAGGCCGCGCGCGCCTCCTCCATCTCCTCCATGAGGTTGCGCAGCTCGGACCGCACGAAGTCGCGCGTCGCGACCTCGCCGAGCGCGATGCGCAGCGACGCCATCTCGCGTGCCAGGAACTCGGTGTCGGCGAGCGAGCGCTCCGCACGGCGGCGGTCCTGCTCGGCCGCGACGCGGTCGCGCGCGTCCTGACGGTTCTGCGCGAGGAGGATGAGCGGCGCCGCGTACGACGCCTGGAGCGACAGCATGAGCGTCAGCGCGGTGAAGCCGTTCTCGGCCTTGTCGAAGCGCAGCGCGGACGGCCCCCAGCTGTTCCACGCGAGCCACGCCAGGGCGAAGATCGTGAGCCACAGCAGGAACCGGGGCGTGCCCATGAAGCGGGCGATCGACTCGGAGATCCGGCCGAACGCGTCCGGGCTGAAGCGGGGTCGGCGCAGCAGGGACGAGCGGACCTCGCGCGGCTGGTCGAGGCGGTCAGCCACCGGTCACCCCCTCCTGCTCGACCACACGGTCGGTCTCCTCCTCGGCGGCCTCGCGCCAGTCCTGCGGCAGGAGGTGGTCGAGCACGTCGTCGACGCTCACGGCTCCCAGCAGGCGACGTTCCTCGTCCAGCACGGGCAGCGCGAGCAGGTTGTACTGGGCGAGCAGCCGCGTGAGCTGGCCCATGCCCGCGTCCGGGGCGACCCACTCGATCTCGCTGTCGAGGATCCCGCCGATGGGGTCGTGCGGCGGCTCGCGCAGAAGCCGCTGGAAGTGCACGACGCCGAGGAACCGTCCGGTCGGCGTCTCGAGCGGGGGCCGCACGACGAAGACCATCGACGCGAGCGCGGGCGTGAGGTCCTGCCGGCGGACGTGCGCGAGGGCCGCGGCGATCGACGTCTCCGGGCCGAGGACGACGGGCTCGGTCGTCATGAGACCGCCCGCGGTGTCCTCCTTGTAGGCGAGCAGCCGCCGGACGTCCCGCGCCTCCTCGGGCTCCATGCGCTCGAGCAGCTCGGTGGCCTGCTCGACGGGCAGCTCGCTGAGCAGGTCGGCCGCGTCGTCGGGCTGCATCGCGTCGAGCACGTCGGCCGCACGGTCCACGCCCAGGCCCGAGAGGATCGCGACCTGGTCGTCCTCGGGGAGCTCCTCGAGCACGTCCGCGAGCCGCTCGTTGGGCATCGCCGCGGCGACCTCGATGCGGCGCGACGAGCCGAGCTCGTGCAGGACGTCGGCCAGGTCGGCGGGCTTCATGTCCTCGTACGACGCGAGCAGGAGGTCCGCCGCCTGAGCCCCGGGTCCGCTCGCGAGGCTGCGCACGTCGGACGTGTCGACGACGAGCGTCTCGCCCCGGCGCGGACGCAGCGCGAGCCCGCCCTTGCCGGGAACCTGGCGGCGCACGAAGAGCTTGGTCACGAGCCAGTCGCGCGTGCGCTGCTGCTCCATCGCGACGTCGACGATCGTCGCCGTCCCGGAGCCGTCGACGAACTCCACGGACCGGTCGAGGAGCTCGCCGATCGCGAGGGTCTCCGACGCGCGCTGCTCGAAGCGCCGCATGTTCACCAGGCCGGTGCTGATGACCTGACCGGCGTCGATGCTCGTGACGCGCGTGAGCGGCAGGAACACCCGCCGGCGCCCCGGGACCTCGACCACGAGGCCGACGGCGCGCGGTGCGGCCTTGACGCGCAGCAGCACGACGACGTCGCGCACCCGACCCACCTGGTCGCCCAGGGGGTCGAACACGGGGGTCCCGGCCAGGCGCGAGGCGAAGACGCGGGTGGTGGCGCTGCTCACGGGCACAGGGTAGTCGCGCCCCCGTCCGGCGCCGGGGGCGGATTCGGCGGACGGGCAGCCCGGCGGCACGGTGTGGCCGCCGAAGATCGCCTGGGGGATGATCGGGCGCATGAGCATGAACCGCAGCGCACGCGTACCCGGGGTGCCGACCCTGCCGAAGGGCGAGCAGATCGCCGCGTACGGCACCTACCTCGAGGCGCAGAAGGCGGTCGACCACCTCTCCGACAAGGAGTTCCCGGTCCAGCACGTCACGATCGTCGGGACGGACCTGCGGATGGTCGAGCGCGTGACGGGGCGGCTGACGTACTCGCGCGTCGCGCTCGCGGGGCTCGCGTCGGGGGCCTGGTTCGGCCTCTTCGTCGGCCTGGTCCTGTCGATCTTCTCCTCGCCCGGTGTCGGCGCGGGCACGATCGTGCCCGCCGTGGCGATCGGTGCCGCGTTCGGCATCCTGTTCTCGGTCATCTCGTACGCCTTCACCGGCGGGAAGCGCGACTTCACGTCGGCGAGCCAGATCGTGGCCGGCTCGTACGCGGTGCTCTGCGCCGCCGAGCACGCGGGCAAGGCCCGGACCCTCCTCACCGAGCTCGGCGGCGGGCGCCCCTGGCCGCCCGCCCAGCCGCCGTCCCAGCCCGGACCGCAGGTCCCGCCCGCCCAGCCGCCGACGCAGCCCGGACCGCAGGTCCCGCCCGCGCAGCCGCCGTCGCAGCCCGGACCGCAGGTCCCGCCGACCCAGCCGCCGTCGCCGCCCACGCAGCCCCCGTCGCCCGAGTCCTGACACGGGCGAGCCCCCGCCGACGGCGTGCGTCGGCGGGGCCTCGTGCCGTGCGGGGCCCTCAGCGCGGCAGCAGTCGCGCCATCCACTCCTCGACGTCGTCGGGGCGGCGCGGGAGCGCCGCCGAGAGGTTCTCGTGGCCGTCGGCGGTCACGAGCACGTCGTCCTCGATGCGGACGCCGATCCCGCGGTACTCCTCGGGGACGGCGAGGTCGTCCGCCTTGAAGTACAGGCCGGGCTCGATCGTGAAAACCATCCCGGGCTCGAGCTCGGCGTCGAGGTAGAGCTCGCGGCGCGCCTGGGCGCAGTCGTGCACGTCGAGGCCGAGGTGGTGGCTCGTCCCGTGCACCATCCAGCGCCGGTGGTACTGCCCCTCGGGGTCGAGCGACTCCGCGGCGGAGCACGGCAGCAGGCCCCACTCCTCGAGCCGCGCGGCGATGACCTCCATCGCGGCGGCGTGGACGTCGCGGAAGCGCGTGCCCGGGCGCGCGACGGCGAATGCCGCGTCGGCGGCGTCGAGCACCGCCTGGTACACGCGCCGCTGGACCTCGGTGAACGCGCCGTCGACGGGCAGCGTCCGGGTCACGTCGGCGGTGTACAGCGACTCGACCTCGACGCCGGCGTCGACGAGGACGAGGTCGCCCGCGCGCACCTCGCCGTCGTTGCGGATCCAGTGCAGCGTCGTCGCGTGCTCGCCGGACGCCGCGATCGTCTCGTAGCCGACCGCGTTGCCCTCCTCGCGCGCGTGCCCGTCGAACGTCGCCTCGATGACGCGCTCGCCGCGGCGGTGCGCGACGGCGCGGGGGAGGTTCGCCACGATCCGCTCGAACCCGGCCACGGTCGCGGCGACGGCGGCCCGCATCTGCTCGACCTCGTGCTCGTCCTTGACCAGGCGCAGCTCGCTCAGCGCCTCGGCGAGCTCGGCGTCCGCCCGCGCGACGTCCTCGTCGGCGAGGTCGGCGCCCGAGCGCACGTCCTCGACGGCGTGCGTCACGGCGTCGTCGGCGCCGCGGACGACCCGGACCCGCACGCCGCCCTCGCCGACGTCCTTGCCGAGCGCGTCGGCGAGCTCGTCGAGCGGAGCGGTGCGGATGCCCGTGAGCACCGCGAGGTCGTCGAGCGTGGGCCGCGCGCCGACCCAGAACTCGCCGTAGCGCGAGTCCGCGAAGAACTCCTCCGAGTCGCGGCCCGCGAGGGGCCGGAAGTACAGCACCGCCTCGTGGCCGCCGTCGTCGGTCGGGTGCAGGACGAGCACCGCGTCAGGCTCCTGGTCCGTCCCGAGGCCCGTGAGGTGCGCGAACGCCGAGTGGGGGCGGAACCGGTAGTCGGTGTCGTTCGAGCGGGTCCGCAGCGGACCCGCCGGGACGACGAGGCGCTCACCGGGGAACTGCGCGCCGATCCTGCGGCGGCGCTCGGCGGCGAACGGCGCCGCCGGCAGGGGCTCGCGCACGACGACGGGGCGGTCGGCCCACCCGTCGGTGACGAACTCGAGGAACGCGCGCGACGTCGGTCGCTGCGAGCGGTTGGAGCCCCGGTCCTCGAGCGCCTGACCGCCGTCGGTGCCGGCGGTGTCGACGGGCTGCTCCGCGGTCGGCGGGGCGGGTGCGAGCGCCGGGTCGGCCGCGCTCGGCTGCGTCGTGGTGTCGTCCATGGACCCATCGTCGCACCGCGCGGCGCACCTACCCTGTGCGGGTGCGCATCGACCTCCACACCCACTCGTACGTCTCGGACGGCACGGATGCGCCCGCCGCCCTCGTCGCCGACGCCGCGCGGGCCGGCCTGGACGTCGTCGCGCTCACGGACCACGACACGACGGCGGGGTGGGACGAGGCCGCCGCCGCGGCGCGCGAGCACGGGGTCGTCCTCGTGCCCGGTATGGAGCTGTCCTGCCGCGCGGGCGGGACGAGCGTCCACCTGCTCAGCTACCTGCACGACCCCGAGGACGCCGCGCTGCTCGCGGAGGCGGAGGAGACGCGCGGCTCGCGGTTGCGCCGCGCGCACCGGATGGTCGAGCTGCTCGCGGCGGACCTCGACATCACGTGGGCCGACGTCGAGGCGCAGACCGAGCCGGGGACGACGGTCGGCAGGCCGCACGTCGCGGACGCTCTCGTCGCGCTCGGGCACGTCCCCGACCGGTCGGCGGCGTTCGCCACGCTGCTCGCGGCCGGCTCGCCGTACTACGTGCCGCACCACGCCCCCGACGCGGTCCGCGCCGTCGAGCTCGTCCGCGCCGCGGGCGGCGTGCCCGTCCTCGCGCACCCCCGTGCGTCCGAGCGCGGCGCCGTCGTGCCGGAGGCCGTGATCCGCCGCATGGTCGACGCGGGTCTCGCCGGGCTCGAGGTCGACCACCGCGACCACACGGGGTCCCAGCGGGAGCACCTCCGCGGGCTGGCACAATCTCTCGGGCTCCTGGTCACCGGGTCGAGCGACTACCACGGTGCGGGCAAGCCCAACCTGCTCGGGGAGAACCTCACCTCGCCCGACGTGCTGCAGGCGATCGAGGACCAGGGACGCAGGAAGGTGGTCAGGCCGTGACGGGTCTCGTCGACGGGCGCATGCTCGCCGAGGTGTTCGTCACGCTCTTCGTGATCATGGACCCGCCGGGCACGGTGCCGATCTTCCTCGGCCTCACGGGCGCCATGACGGGCAGGCAGCGCAACCGGGCGGCGCGTCAGGCGATCCTCGTCGCGTTCGGCGTCATCGTGAGCTTCGCGCTCTTCGGTCAGCAGCTCCTCAGCTACATGCACATCTCGCTGCCCGCGCTCCAGGCGTCGGGCGGCCTGCTGCTCCTGCTCGTCGCGATGGAGCTGCTCACGGGGAAGATGGAGGAACCGGCCCCGTCGGGCACCAAGGGCGTCAACGTGGCGCTCGTCCCGCTCGGCACGCCCCTCCTCGCGGGGCCGGGCGCGATCGTCGCGACGATGGTCTTCGTCCAGCGCGCCGAGGAGCCCGCGCACTGGGTCGCGATCGCCCTCGGCATCCTCGCCGTCCACCTGTGCCTGTGGCTCTCGATGCGCTTCGCGAACGTCATCCACCGGGTCCTCAAGGACAGCGGCACGATCCTCATCACGCGCATCGCCGGTCTGCTCCTCGCCGCGATCGCGGTCCAGCTCGTCGCGGACGCGGTGTTCGCGTTCATCGAGGCGGCGTAGGCACCCGCACGCCGACCTCCGCCGCGGTGAGTGCGGCGAGCGACGCGACGACGTCCTCGTCACCGCGTCGCCACGCGCTCGCGACGTCGGGGCCGAGCGCCGCCAGGTCCCGCAGCGGCACGCGGGCGAGCGCGCGGAGCGCCAGGAGGTCCGTCCCGCCGGGGGCCGTGAGGAGGCGACGGGCGGCGGCCGCGCGACGCACGCCGCGCCAGCGGTGCAGCACCCAGGCGCCCGCGACGACGAGCACGGGCCAGGCGGCGACGGCGAGCGCCGCGACGACGGCCGTGCGCGCGACGCCGTCCTGCACCGCGATGCCGGCCTCGGCCAGCGTCGCGGCAGCGCCGCCCGCGGTGTCGAACGGCGCGCGGAGCTCGTCGCCGATGACGGGGGCGCGGCCGATCGCCTCGCCCGCGTCGGACAGCCCGCCCTCGAGGGTCCGCCCGGCGTCCTCGAGCGTCCGGCCGGGCCCCGCGAGCGCGGACACCTGTGCGTGGACGGCGCGGGCGACCGCGACCCACAGGAGGACCCAGGCGACGACGAGCACGTCGCCGAGGAGCTGTCGGGTGCGTCGGGCGGGCAGGTCCGCGTAGAGCGCCATGCGGGCATCGTGCCGTGCGGGCGACGACGGGGCACCCGGCGTCCGGGTGCCCCGTCGGTCGTGCGGGGTGGTGCGGACCGGCCGTACCGGTCACGTGGTGGTGCACCGGCTGTGCCGGGCGGGTCGTGCGGGCCGGGTGGTGCCGGCCGCGGTCCGCCGACCAGGTGCTGCCCGGCGGGCTGTGCCGGCCGCGGTCCGCCGGCCGTCAGTCCTGCGTCGGGGCCGTGCTGGTCTCGGCGCCCTCGGACCCACGACCGCCCCGCGTGCGGCGGCGGTTGCGCCGACGGCGCGCCTCGCCGCCCTCGCCCGAGGGCGAGGTGGGCGCGGACCCGCCGTCGCCGGCCGGCCCGGTGGTCGCGCCGCCCGACGTCGCGCCGGACGCGTCGTCCGGGCCGCCGCGCCGTCGCCCGCCGCGCGAGCGGCGGCGGCCCTCGCCGCCGCCCTCCTCGCCGTGCGTGCGCTCGCCGTGCGTGCGCTCGCCGTGGCCGCGCTCACCGCGCTCGCCGCGCTCGCCGCGCTCGCCGCGGTGGCCCGGACCGCGCCCGCGGCCGCCGTCGCCGCGCTCGTCGCGGCCCCGGTCGGTCCGCTGCCGGGTGACCTTCTTGCCCGTCTCGCCGAGGTCCTCGAGCGTCTCGGCCTCGAGGCCCGCACGCGTGCGCGACTCCTTGGGGAGCGTGCCCCTGGTGCCCTCGGGGATGTCGAGGTCGCTGAACAGGTGGGGCGAGCTCGAGTACGTCTCGACCGGCTCGGGGTACCCGAGGTCGAGCGCCTTGTCGATGAGGCCCCAGCGCGGGATGTCGTCCCAGTCGACGAACGTCACCGCGGTGCCGGTCTTGCCCGCACGCCCGGTCCGGCCGGTGCGGTGGAGGTAGGTCTTCTCGTCCTCGGGGCACTGGTAGTTGACGACGTGCGTCACGTCGTCGACGTCGATGCCGCGCGCCGCGACGTCGGTCGCGACGAGGACGTCGATCTTGCCGGTGCGGAACGCGCGGAGCGCCTGCTCACGCGCGCCCTGGCCGAGGTCGCCGTGGATCGCGCCCGAGGCGAACCCGCGCGTCGCGAGCTCGTCGGCGACCTTCGCGGCGGTGCGCTTGGTGCGCGCGAAGACGATGGTCAGGCCGCGGCCGCGCGCCTGCAGGATGCGGGCGAGCATCTCGACCTTGTCGAGCGCGTGCGCCCGGTAGACGACCTGCTTGATCGCCTTGAGCGTCGCGCCGTCGTCGTCGGGGTCCGTCGCACGGATGTGCGTGGGCTGCGTCATGTAGCGGCGGGCCATCGCGACCACCGCGCCCGGCATGGTGGCCGAGAACAGCATCGTGTGGCGCGTCGCGGGCGTCCGGGCGAGGAGCTTCTCGACGTCGGGCAGGAAGCCCAGGTCGAGCATCTCGTCCGCCTCGTCCAGCACGACGGTCCTCGCGCGCGTGAGGTCCAGGTGGCCCTGGTTCATCAGGTCGATCATCCGGCCGGGCGTGCCGACGACGACCTCGACGCCGCGGCTGAGCGCCTCGACCTGCGGCTCGTACGCGCGCCCGCCGTAGACCTGCAGGACGCGGACGGCGCGGCGGCGCGACGCGGTCTCGAGGTCCTTGGCGACCTGGACCGCGAGCTCGCGCGTGGGGACGATGACGAGCGCCTGGGGCTTGCCGGGCGCGGGCAGCGACGAGAAGCCGTCCTCGTCGGGGGCGACGACGTGCTCGAGCAGCGGCAGGCCGAAGCCCAGCGTCTTGCCCGTGCCCGTCTTGGCCTGGCCGATGATGTCGTGCCGCGAGAGCGCCACGGGCAGGGTCATCGCCTGGATGGGGAAGGGGTGGGTGATGCCGGCCTCGGCGAGGGCCCCCGCGATCTCGGGACGGATCCCGAAGTCGGCGAAGGTCTTCTGGACGGGGGCGTCGGCGGGGGCCTCGAGGACCTCCTCGGCGATCTCGGCGATCTCCGCCGTCGCGTCGGTGGTGTCGGGGCTGTCGGTCAGCTCGGGCATGCAGGAACCTCACGGGTCTGCCGCGGGGCCACACGCGCCTGCGTCGGTCTCGACCGATCGCCGTGCGGGCCGCGCCGCGGATGGGGCCGGCAGCCGATCGCGCAAGGCGCGCCCGGTGGGTACGAGGACCCAGGGCGAGTGATGTCGGGACGACCGGTCAACCGAATGAACGTGCTCATGGTATCGGACGGGTCGGACAACGCGCCCGGTCGACGGCGTTAGCCTGGCGGGATGACCGACCGCACCGTCGCGCAGGCGGCCCAGGCCCAGGCGCAGGACCCCACGCACGACGGCGACCTCCGCCCCGACCTGGCCGTCCTCGGGATGGTCGCGTACCTCCAGCTCGCGGAGTTCTCGCGGCTCGCCGCGGACGCGGGGCTCGCCCCGACCCTCGCCCAGCGGCTCGAGCTCAGCGGGATGGCGCGCGGGGCGCTGGACCGGCTCGACCGCGTGACGGCGCGCGTCGAGGAGCTCGGCGGGGGGCTCGAGGGCGCGATGGGCCCGTACGCCGGCGTCCTGGTCGAGTTCGACACCCGCACGGTGCCGAGCACGTGGTGGGAGCGGCTCCTCAAGGCGTACGTCGGGTACGGCGTCGCGGACGACTTCTGCCGGATGCTCGCCCAGGCCGCGAGCCCCGTGACGCGTGCGCTCGTCGAGGACGTGCTCGACGACGAGGCGCACTCGCGGCTCGTCGTCGACGCGCTCGCGGGCGCCGTCGCCGAGGACGCGACGCTCGCGTCCCGGCTCGCGCTGTGGGGCAGGCGGCTCGTGGGGGAGGCGCTCAACGCCGCGCAGGCGGTCCTCGCCGACCACGCCGACATGCGCTCGCTGCTCGCCTCGGCGATGGCCGAGCACGCGGCCGTCGACCCGCAGCAGAAGCTCTTCGCGATGCTCACGGCCGAGCACAGCCGGCGGATGGACCGGCTCGGGCTCGCCGCCTGAGGACGTCCGGCCACGGCGCACGCGGCCGAGGGCGGCCGCCGGGGCACGCCGCGCAGGCGGCGCCCCGACGGACGGATGGACGCGACGACGCCCCGGGCCCACGTGGGTCCCGGGGCGTCGTCGTCGGGTCAGAGGTTGTGGAAGCCGACCCGCCGGGCCTCGTCGCCGCCGATCTCGACGTAGCCGATCGTCGAGCTCGGGACGAGGATGCGGCGGCCACGCGTGTCGGTGACCTGCAGCGGCGCTCCCGTCTCGAGCGCCCGGGCGACCTCGGCCGCCACCTCGTCGGCCGTCCGGTCGGTGTCGACCACCAGCTCTCGCGCCACGTTCTGCACGCCGATCGTGATCTCCACGCCCACTCCCTCGCCGTCGTTCAGGTCGTCGCCATCCTAGGCTCCGCCGCCCGCGCGGGGCGGCCCCGGAGGCGGCTGTCCGCCGAGGGCGAAGCGCGGGGTGGTCACCCGCGGGGATCGTGGGCGTCCGCGCGGCGTCGGTCGGCGCCCTCGGCCGCGCCCGGGCGGCTCAGGGCGTCAGGGCTCCGCGACGGTCCCGGGCCGGACGAGGCCCGCGACGCCGCGCCACGCGAGGGCGGTGACGAGGTCGACCGTCTCCTGCACCCCGACGTCGCGACGGCGGTACCGGCTCGTCGCCGCGACCTGCGTCATGCCGATGAGCGCGGTGCTCAGCAGCTCGGCCTCGGGGGCGGGCAGGCCCGAGATGCCCTGGAGCCCGCGGCAGACCGCGCGACCCGCCTCGGCCGACGCGTGCTCGATCCGCATCCGCACGTCCGAGTCCCGCGTCACGTCCGACTCGAACAGCAGCGAGAAGGAGTCGCCGGCCTGCTCGACGAACTCGACGTAGGCCTGCACGATCGCGCGGACGACGGCCCGCCCGCTGCCCGCCTCGACCGGGACCTCGGCGAGCGCCTCGTCGATCCGCTCGACCAGCTCCTGCCCGCGGTGGTCCACGACGGCGAGGTAGAGGTCGAGCTTGGACGGGAAGTGGCGGTACAGGACCGGCTTGCTGACCTCCGCCCGGTCCGCGATGTCGTCCATCGAGACGTGGTGGTAGCCCTCGCGCGCGAAGAGCTCCTGCGCGACCTGGAGGACCTGGGCCCGACGCACACCCGCGGGCATCCGCGCGGCACGCGGACGGCCTGGGGGCGGCGCGGTCATCCGCCGATGCTAGCGACGACCCCTCCTGATGACGCTCACCCGACCGGGTGTCACGATGAGGGCGTGACCGTCCCCCGCCCGAGCGCGCCCCGCCGGGCCCGTCACGTGAGCGAGCGCCCGGCCTGGGCGTGGGCGCGACGTCGGCGGTTCGCGGGTCGGTCCGTCGCGCTCGGGGCCGTCGTCGCGGTCCTCGCGGGTGCCGGTGCGGGGGTCGCGCTCGAGGGTCCCCTCGGTCTGGGCGGTGCGTCCGGGGTGACGGCGCGGGCGGAGCAGGTCGAGGTCGGTGCCGCAGGGACGGCGGGCGCCGACCAGCAGCGCGACGGTGGGCCGGGTGCCCCGGCGGCCGATCGGCCCACGCCCGCCCCGGCCGCGGAAGGCTCGGAGACGACACCCACGTCGACACCCGTTCCGACACCCGTGCCGACACCCGTGCCGACACCCGTGCCGACGCTGCTCGCCGAGCCGCCTCCCGCCGTCGACGGGGTGAGCGAGGCCGACCGCGCGGCGGGACTCCTCGCGCTCGACGTGCCGGCGTCGGGAACCGGTGTGCTCGTCGTCGTGCCCGGAGAGGAGCCCGCACCCGCCGCGGACCGCCGGGTGGTGCGGGTCCGCGTCGAGGTCGAGGAGGCGCTGCCGGTCGACGGGGCGGTCTTCGCGCGGATGGTCATGGACACGCTCAACGACGCGCGGGGGTGGGGAGCGGACGGGTCCGTGTCGTTCGCGCGCACGGCCGGCGACGCGGATGCGCGCGTGGTGCTCGCGACGCCCGCCACCGTCGACGCGCTGTGCGCGCCCCTGCGCACGCACTCGATCTACTCGTGCGGCCGCAACGGCCACGCGGCGCTGAACTACATGCGGTGGGTGCAGGGGGCCGACGAGTTCACCGACATGACGCAGTACCGCCAGTACCTCGTCAACCACGAGGTGGGTCACCTCCTCGGGCGACCGCACGTGGGCTGCCCGGGCGCCGGGCAGGTCGCGCCGGTGATGCAGCAGCAGACGATCCAGGTCGCGCCGTGCGTCCCCAACGGGTGGCCGTTCCCCGGCTGAGCCCGTCGGTCCCGCGTCGCGCGCCGTTCACCGGGCGGTCGGACGGGCTCAACCCTGGCGCCCTAGCGTCCGGAACCGGCGGACCGCCCGCCGTGGACCGGACCTCGAGGACCTCATGCGCCGTCGACCGACAGCAGCCGTCACCACCACGCTCGCGATCGTCGCCACGGCCCTGACAGCGGCCGCGGCACCCGCAACGGCCGCACCTCCGGTGCCACCCGACCCCACCACCGGGGGCAGCGCCATCACGGCTGCGGGCGGCGTCGTCCCCGAGCCCGTGAGCCTCTCCGCCGACGACGCCGCGCTGTCCCTGCGGCCGCTCGGCAGCCACGCGACGGGTGCGTTCGACGCGGCGTCGGCGGAGATCGTCGCCTTCCACGCCGGGAGCCGCCGGCTCTTCACGGTCAACGCGCTCGCGGGCGCGGTCGACGTGATCGACGCGCGGGACGTCTCCGCGCCGCGGGCCGAGGGTCGCCTGGTCGCGGCGGGGACGCGCAGCGCGGACGGGTCGGTGGTCCCGGACGGGGCCGTGGCGAACTCCGTCGCGGTGCGTGCCGACGGCCTCGGCGTCGTCGCGGTCGAGGCACCGACCAAGACCGACCCCGGGTGGCTCGTGCTCTTCGACGCCGACGACCCCGAGGTGCGGCCGCTGGGGGCTGTCCGGGTCGGTGCGCAGCCGGACATGGTCGCTCTCGACGCACGGGGCCGCACCGCCGTCGTCGCGAACGAGGGTGAGCCCGACGACGACTTCGCGGTGGATCCCGAGGGCTCGGTGTCCGTGGTGTCCCTCCCCGCCCGCCCGGGCGTCCCCGCCCAGGACGCGGTCCGGACGGCGGGCTTCGGCGCGTACGACGACGGCTCGTCGGTCCTCCGCGACGGCGTGCGCGTGTTCGGGCCGGTCGTGGACCCGTCGCGGCCGGTCTCGACCAACCTCGAGCCGGAGTACGTCGCGATCGCGGACGGGACCGCGTACGTCACGCTCCAGGAGGCGAACGCGGTCGCCGTCGTCGACCTCGGGGCGGCGCGCGTCACGGACGTGCTCCCGCTCGCACCCCGCGACGTCGGGGTGGACGGGTTCGGGCTCGACCCGTCCGACCGCGACGGCGTCACGGCCGTGAGGACGGTCGCGGGTCTGCGCGGGCTGCCGATGCCGGACGCGATCGCTGCGTACTCCTCGCGCGGTGCGACGTACCTGGTGACGGCGAACGAGGGTGACGCGCGGGAGTGGGGCGACTACGAGGAGGGTGTCCGGGTCGCCGACCTGGGGTCGGACGGCGTGCCGCCGATCTGCGACGACAGCCTGCTGGCGGGTCGCACCGCCGACGCCGACCTCGGGCGCCTCTCCGTGACCACGGCGAGCGGCCTGCGGGGGGACGGGGCGTGCTTCGAGGAGCTGTACGCGTTCGGGACCCGCTCGTTCTCGGTGTGGGACACGCGGGGGCGGCTGGTCTTCGACTCGGGCGACGCGCTCGAGCGCGTGACCGCCGCCGCGGTCCCCGGGTTCGCCAACTCGAACCACACGGAGTCGGTGGCGGACGGTCGCAGCGACGACAAGGGACCGGAGCCCGAGGGTGTGACGGTCGGCGAGGTGCGGGGCCGGACGTACGCCTTCGTCGGGCTCGAGCGCGTGGGCGGCGTGGCTGTCTTCGACATCACGGTCCCCCAGGAGAGCCGGTTCGTGACGTACGTGAACAACCGCGACTTCGCGGTCTCGGTCGAGGACGACGGCGTCGCGTCCCTCGCCGCGGCCGGAGACCTCGGGCCGGAGGGGCTGACCTTCGTGCCTGCCTCGGCGTCGCCCACACGCACGCCGCTGCTCGCGGTCGCCAACGAGGTGTCGGGCACGACGACGGTGTTCGCCGTCGAGCCGCTCCGCGGGGGTCGTGGCGCGGGCGGGGGTCCGGCCCGCGGTCGGTGACGCCTCCCGGGCCTGGCGGCCCGCGGGCGGGGACTCGACCCGTCGTCGGTGGTCGGTCAGCGGTCGGCGACGAGGCGGGTGGGGGCTTCTTCGGCGGTGAGGGTGGTGGGGGTGCTGGTGGTGGTGGCGGTGCCGGTGACGGTGTGCCAGG
>NZ_BMEB01000007.1 GCF_014636275.1 Cellulomonas carbonis | reverse complement strand
TCTCCAGCACCGTCCCCGGCGTCGTCACCACGATGTCCCCGACGTGCTTGCGCAACGTCGACCCCGGGCGCACACCCGTGTTCGACGCATCCGGCTTCGCCGAGGTCGACGCGGGCGCCGGCGCAGGAGCAGGCGGGTTGGGGACCGTCCCGGTGACGGGCGCCTCGCCCACGAAGTAGCCGACGACGTCGACGATCAAGGAGGTGCTCGCGGCGTTGTTGTAGAAGGTGATCTGGTCACCGCGCGAGCCACCCAGCTTGAGCATCGCGCTGTTGGCGATGTCACGGCCCGCGGCCGGGTTCTTCACCGACGCGGCCTTGCACGAGGCGAGGGCCGTGCCGGCGGGGCACGCGGACAGGTACGAGGTGCCCGTCGTGCGCGTCGTGGTCACGTTGACCACGGCCGCCTTCGCCCCCGCGGGGACGGCCGGGGCCGTCAGGGTGCGGGTCTGCCCCGCGGACATCGGCTGGAAGCTCATCGCGCGCTGGGGCGAGACCGGCACGTACGTGCCCTTGCCCGCGCTCCCGCCCTTGACGAAGAAGCCGGTCACGTCCACGACGACCCGGCCGGGGCCGGCGTTGTTGTAGACCTGGATCTGGTTGCTCGAGGTGCCGCCGAGCTTCACGACGGCGGCGTTGGCCCGGTCGATGCCCGGCGCGGCGTTGTTCACCGACGAGCCCGAGCACACCGCGCGGTCCTGGCCAGCGGGGCACGCAGACACGTACGACACGGTCGAGAACCGCGACGACGTCACGTTGACCGCGACCGCGGTCGCGCCGACCGGCACGTCGCGCAGCGTGAGCGTCTGCCACTCCCGCGTGCCGAAGGTCCGGTCCAGAGCGCGTGACGGGACGCGCGACGTGAACACGCCGTCCGTCGTCGTCGGGGGCACGTAGAAGCCGTGCACGTCGACCGAGAACCGCAGCGAGCCCGCGTTGTTGTAGACCGTCACCTGGTCGCGCGCGGCGCCGCCGAGGGCGACGACCGCGGAGCCGGGGGTGTCGATGCCGGGCCGCGGGTTGAGCGCCGACGTCGTGCGGCAGTCGGCGAGCGGTGTCCCGGCCGCGCAGAGCGACATGTAGGACACGGCGCTCGCGCGCGACGCGGTCACGTTGAGCTGGACGGCCGTGGCCCCGGCCGGGACGTCCGGGATCCGGATCGTGACGGTCTTGCCCGCGCCGATCCCCTGGCCGGACACGACGCGCCGCGGCGCGACCGCACGGTAGGCGGCGCCCGTGGCCGAGGTGGCCTCGGCGACGTCCGTGGTCGGGACGCCGACCGTCGTCGGCGCCCCGGCCGCCGTGACCGCCGTCGCAGGGGCGGCGACGAGCGCCGCCAGGAGCGAGAGTGCCAGGACCGCGAGCGCCCGGGAGCGGGCCGGGTGGTCGGAGAGGCGGGTCGAGCTGCCCGGTCGTGCCGAGCGCAGGGAGAAGATCTCCAGCACAGAGGTGCTCCGTCGTTTCGGTAGCCTGGCTGACCGCGGGGGTCCCATGGCTTTGCGCCCCTGCCTCGCGACAGGTTTGCCTTTTCGTGGACCCCGCCACCATACGAGCCGGATTTCACCCGGTCCAGGGCGTGTGACCTACGTCACCGGGGACGAAGCGGCCTTTTCCCGGTCGAATTCGGACATCCCGACCGAGATTTCGTGTTGCTCATCACGAGGGTTCGTGGCAATGGGGATCACGAAGCACGGCGGACCACCCCGGATGATCATCGAAGGCGCAGATCGGACGTCGTGACCGAGTCGGGTCCGGGTGCGCGTCGGTGCGGCACCGCCCGGTCCGGGTCGTGCTCCGTCCCGCGCGACCGGCGCGCGGCCGGCCGGGCGACCGGCCGGGCGACCGACGTCACGCCACCGGGCGGACCGCCGGCCGCACCGGTCGCCCGAGCAGCACCCGGGAGGCGATCGGCACCCGCAGCAGGAGCAGGCCCACCCCCCACGGCACGGCGAGCGCGAGGGCGGCGTCGAGGGGACGTCCCTCGTGCGGCGTCCCGAGCAACCACAGGACGAGCGCGTGCGAGAGGACGACCATGAGGCCCGCGGCGGCGAGGTCGAGGACCAGCCGCGCCGTGTGCCGGCCCACCCGCGCCGTCCCCCACTCGGCGAGCAGGACGAGGCCCGCGCTGATCGTCACGGCGACGACCATGCTCACGACGGGCGTGCCGAGGTCGACCTGCTTGAGGTCGACGGGCGCCGACACCCCGGCGGCGACCGCGACCGCGCCGACGCCCACCAGGCCCAGCCCGACGAACGGGACCGTCCGCCCGGCCAGGCGCGGACGCAGCCGGGCCAGCTCGGCGCCCGCGGCGACGAGGACGAGGCACGGCAGCGCGAGGCCGACCGAGAGCGGCACGGCCGCCAGCGCGTCCCCTGCCACATGCCCTGCCAGCAGGCCCGTACCGGCGACGAGCCAGACGACCGCCCGGGGCGCCCCGTCGAGCACGCGGTAGGCCACCACGGTGACCAGCAGGGCGGTGACGAACCAGAACGCGGAGAAGGGCCGTCCCGCGTACGCGCCGCCGAGCAGCGCGTCGCGGACGGATCCGAGCGCGACGGGGCCGCCCCGTGCCGCCGTGACGCCGAGGACGACGGCGAGGATCACGACCAGCCAGGCGACGTACGGGACGAGCAGCGTCGGCACGCGACGCGCGAGCTCCTCGCGCACGCCTCGCCCACCGCGCCACAGGTAGCCGGAGAGGACGAAGAACACCGGGACGTGCCACGGGTGGACGACGGACCGCACGGTCGGCTCGTCCCAGACGTGCCCGACGACCACGGCGACGATCGCCAGGACGCGGACGAGGTCGACGCCCACGGACCGCGGCCGGGTACGGGACGACCCCGCTGCTCCCACGGTCGCCGGCATGCGGCGACTATGGCAGAGCGGGGTCGTCGGGCGCACCGTCGGGTGGGACGCCTGGTCACCGTCCCGACGGGCGCGCACGTGCGGTGCGCGCCCGTCGGGAGCGACGGTCACGGGTCGTAGCGGATGCCCAGGTCGCGACCGAGGGCGAGGTTGCCCGAGCCGTCGGCCCACACGTTGGTCGTGAGCGACTTGTCGAACGTGACGCCCTCCTTGACGCGGATGACGTACTTGGATCCGCCGCCGAAGTCGAACTGGTTGCGACCGAACCGGTTCTCGGTGAACGTCCCGAAGCGCATGGTCGAGTACCGCCCGCGCGAGAACGCCGCCGAGGCGTAGCCGCCGTCGATCCAGTTCCTGGCCATCGTCACGCCCGTGATCGGTGCGACGTTCGGCGTGACCATGAGCCCGGCGCCGCGGTTGCGCGCGTCGTAGGTCTGGTCACCCGCACGCGTCGACATGAACGACTCGAGGTTGTTGCCGACGATCCGGATGTTCGAGCCACCCTGGATCTGGATGCAGTCGTTGTGCGTCGGACCGTTGTTCTGCGCCGGGTCCTTGGCGAAGTAGCTGAGGTCGTGGCACCAGCTGCTCTCGATGACGACGTTCGCCGGTGCGCTCCTGTTCGCGGTGTTGAAGATCCCGAACCCGTCGACGACGTGGTGCACGTCGACCCGCCGCGCGGTGTAGTCGTGGCCGAGGATCCCCGTGATGAAGGTCGACGGCGTCTTGGGGACGAGGGTCGTGTCCTCGATGAGCGCGTTCGTGCAGCTCGACTCGAGGCAGCTCACCAGGCCGGTGCTGTACGAGCCGCGCCCGCTGCCGCGGACGACGGAGTTGCGGATCGTCACGTCAGCGGCACGGATCGAGACGAACCCGTGGATGTCCATGCCGTCGATGACGGTGCCGGCCTTGGTGATGACCATGTCGCCGTCGTGGCGCTTGAGCGTCGTGCCGTCGGGGACGCCGGTCCGCGCCGCGTTCGGCTTGATGGTGCCCGCCGGGTCGGTCGGCGCGGGGGCCGGCGCCGGGGCGGGCGCAGGAGCCGGGGCAGGTGCAGGGGCGGGCGCAGGAGCCGGCGCGGGGGCGGGCGCAGGGGCCGGGGCGGGCGCCGGAGCGGGTGCGGCGTCCGTCGGGACGGCGTAGCCGACGACCGACACCGTCACGCCGACCGGCGCGGACGTGTTCGCGACCGTGATCTGGTCGTCGCCGGTACCGCCGAGGCCGATGTACGCCACGTTGGCGCTGTCGTTGCCCGGGTAGGGGTTCACGACCGACGTCGCCGCGCACGAGCCCGCGACCGAGGTCCCGGGGCACACCGTGACGGCGGTCCCGCCCTTGGCGTTCGCCGCCTTGACGTGGAGCTTCACTGCCGTCGCCCCATCGGGGGCGCTGAGGCGCAGCGTGCGCTTCTCCCCCTTGGCGAGGTTCGCCGTGAGGGCCGTGCCGGTCGCTCCCTGGAGCGCGCCGTCGGGCACGGCCGCCGAGCCCTTCACGAAGAAGCCCTGGAGGTCGGCGTTGAGCCGCACCGAGCCGAGGTGGTTGTAGAGCGTGATCTGGTTGCGCTTGGCCCCGCCGAGGCGCACGACGGCGACGTTCGAGCGGTTGACGCCCGGCGCCGGGTTGAGGACCGAGGACTGCGCGCAGAACGAGACCGCCGTCCCGGTCGGGCACGCGGACACGAAGCCACGCCGGGTCGCGGCGGCGTACCCGAGGTCCAGCGCGACCGCGGTCGCGCCGGCGGGCACGTCGGGGATGGTGAGCGTCATCGACTTCTGCTGCCCGAGGGCCTGCCACGACATGATCCGTCGCGGCGTCACCGGCGCGAAGGTGCCGTCGGCGCTCGCGCCGGCGTCACGCACGTAGCCGTTGAGGTCGACGTGCACCTTGACGGTGCCGCTGCTGTTCGTGATCTTGACCTTGTTCTTGTCCGCACCGACGAGCGGCGCGACGAGCTGTCCCGGGGTCACGGGACCCGGCGCCGTGGTGAGCTTCGCCGTCACGGGGCAGGGGGTGCCGGTCAGGCACGAGGTGAGCGTCGTGCGCGCGGTCGCGTCGGCCGCTGTCACGTTGAGCACCGCTCCCCGTGAGCCGGCCGGGATGGACGGCAGCGTGACCGTCACCGACTTGCCCGGGCCGAGGATCGCGCTGCTCACGACGCGGCGCGGCACCACGGGTGCGAGCGTCGAGCCGTCCCCGAGGAGGTCCTCCGCCGCGACGGTCGGCACGACCGCTGCGGCGGTCGCGCCGGTGGGGGCGGGTGCCGCTGGAGCGGGTGCGGCGGTCGCCGGGAGCGCACCCCCGGTCATCGCCACCACCAGCACTGCTGCGGCTGTCGCGCCACGGCGCAGCCCTCTCGTCAGTCCGACGTCGATCCGCATCGACCATCTCCTCCGTGCGTCGCGTGCGGCACACGACCGTCCCGGCCGAGCACCAGAGTCCGCAGGCCCCCTTCCCGCGCCTGGCTGCGGGCAGGCCACGACCGAGGTGGTCGCACGCTGCGCGGGGCCGGACTGCAGGAGGGGCACGCGCTGGTGCGGCCGTCGGACCAGCGCGCCTGCCGTCTGTCGGGTCAGAGGTTAGGCCAATCGAGTGATCCGTCAACAGCCCCCGCCCGGCCGACGTGCACGCCTCCGCGTCGGGTGCTAACGCTTCGAGGAGGACGCGGGCGCGGGCCTTCCCGCAGGCCGCAGGCGCATTGCTACCCTCGCCCGGCAGGGTCGGAACGTCCGGTTCGCCCAGGTCCGCACCGCCCCGAATGTGACCCGAGTCACAGTTTGGTCACGATCAGATCACGCCGCGGGACGCGCCGCGCCGGCCGGAGGAGAGGCACCCTGAGCGAGCCCCGACCCGTCGTCGCGGTGTGGAAGTCGACCTGGCTCCCGCCGTCCCAGACCTTCGTCCGGGACCAGCTCGCGGCGATGACGCGGTGGGCCCCCCTCCGCCTCGGGGTCCGCGACGTCCCGGACGCGCTCGTCCACGCCGACCGGGCACCGTTCGGCCCCGGCCGCGTCGGCCGGGCCGCCCACCGGCTCAGTGCGGCGACCGGGCACCGCGGCGTCTACGACCGCGTCCTGCGCGAGCGCGGAGCACGGCTGGTCCACGCCCACTTCGGCACGAGCGCCGTCGGCGTGCTGCCCGTCGCGCGGCGGCTCGGCCTCCCCCTCGTCGTGACCTTCCACGGCTACGACGTCACGCGCGAACCCGGGCGGGGTGCCGCGGGTGCGCGCTACGTCGAGCGCCTGCGCGACGTCTTCGCGTACGCCGACACGCTCCTCGCGGTGTCCGACCACCTCGCCGGGCGCCTCGTCGACCTCGGTGCACCGGAGCACAAGGTGCGGGTCCACCACGTCGGGATACCGGTCGAGGCGGCCGCGCCGCCGGTGACCGTGCGCGACGGCGTCGTCCTCGTCGGCCGGCTCGTCGACGTCAAGGGTCCGCGCGACCTCGTCGCGGCCGCGGCCCGACTGCCCGAGCCGTACCGCGGCGTCCCCGTCCGGGTGGTCGGTGACGGTCCGCTCGCGCGCGTCCTCGCCGACGACGCGACCGCGGCCGGCGTCCACCTCGAGCTGCTGGGACGGCTGCCGTCGCCGCACGTGGCGGCCGAGCTCGCGCGGGCCGCGGTCTTCTGCGGACCGTCCCGGACGACGGCGGAGGGTCAGGAGGAGGCGTTCGGCATCGTGTTCCTCGAGGCCGCGCTCCACGGGCTCCCCGTGGTCGCCTACCGCCACGGCGGGGTCCCCGAGGCCGTCGTCGACGGGGTCACCGGGCTCCTCGCGCCCGAGGGCGACGTCGACGCGCTCGCCGCGCACCTCGGGTCGCTGCTCGCAGACCCGGCCCGCGCCGCGACGCTCGGGGCGGCAGGTCGGGCACGCGTGCTGCGCGACTTCGACGTCCGCACGCAGACGGCGCGGCTCGAGGAGGTCTACGACGAGGTGGTCGCGCGAGCCGCCGTGCGCCGGTACTCGACGTAGACGTACCCGAAGGCACCCGAGGCGAGCCCGAGCCCGCGCGCGAGCGTCCGGGCCCCCCGCGCGCGGTGCGCGCGGTCCCGCGTCACGGCACCCAGCACGAGGCGCGCCGCGCCCCCGCCGACGCGCACAGCCCCCCGCAGCGCGAGGCGGACGCGCTCCCCCGACCGCTCGACCGGGCCGTCGGCCAGCTCGAGCGACGTGCGGCTCCACGAGTTGCCGGAGCGCAGCGCCTTCTGCAGGACCCACCGCCGCGTCAGGCGCTGGCGCGGCACGACGTCGACGACGGGCGCCTCGGCGCACCACACGATGCGCTCCCCCGCGCGGGTCAGCCGACGCGTGAACAGCGTGTCGGACCCGCCCGTGAGCCCGAAGCGCTCGTCGAACGTCAGCCCGAGCCGCCGCACGACGCGCATGTCGAGCAGCAGGTTGTTGGTCGCGGCCGCCTCGACGACCGCACCGGTCGGCGGCCGTCGCCGCTCGAAGAAGCCGCCGTCGCGGATCCACGGCTCGGGCTCGACCTCGAACTCCGAGACGACGGGCCCGACGACCGCGGCCGAGCCCTCGGCCGCGTGCACCCGCAGGAGCGCGTCGAGCCACCCGGGCGACGGGCGCTCGTCGTCGTCGATGAAGACCAGGACGTCCGCGGACGACTCGGCGAGCGCGCGGTTGCGCGCGGCGGCGATGCCCGGGACCGGTTCGTGCACGTAGCGCACGCGCGCGTCCGGCACGGCCAGGACGGTCGGGCGTCCGCTCGCGTCCGGGTCGTTGTCGACGACGAGCACCTCGGCGAGCGCGTCGGGGAGCTGATCGAGGAGCTGCGGCAGGACGGCCGTCAGGTCCTCGGGGCGTCGGTAGGTGAGCACGGCGACGGTGACGGATCCCTCGCCCGCCACCGCGGCGCGGGCCGTCGGCTGCGCGTCCGTGTCCGGTACGTCGTCCCCGGCCCCACCCGTCGTCGCGGCCGTCCCGGTCGTCCCACCCACGCAGCGGCCTCCCTCGTCGTCGGGCGACGACGGTACCGCGGACGCGGTCGTCCCCGTCGTCGCGCTCGCGTGCGTCACGCGGTCGTCCCCGGGCCCCTGCGGCGCCGCCCGGGCAGGACGGTGGCGAGGCGACGCAGCGCGCGCACCGTCGCCGCGCGGTGGACCGCGGCCAGGACCGCCGCGGTCGCCGCGACGTACGCGGCGGACCCGAGGAGCAGGGTCGCGAGCGGGCCGAGGTCCGTGAGCGTCACCAGCAGGTACGCGACGACGCCCCACACCGCACCGTGCAGCGACGGGAGCACCGCGGCGGCCTGCTGCCGGGCCGACACGCCCGCGAGCCGCCGCTGGATCACGAGCAGCACGGGCGTCAGGAGGAACCCGGCGACCGTGTACCCCACCGCGACCCCGAGGACCCCCCAGCGGAGCCCCAGCACGATGCCGCCCACCTGGACCGCGGTCGCGAGGAGCTCGTAGCGCACGAGCAGCCTCACCCGCCCGGTCGCCTTCATGAGCGGCCCCGAGACGTACACCACTGTCTCGCGTGCGCCGGCGACGGCGAGGACCGTCAGCAGCGGTGCGGCGGGCAGCCACTCGGTCCCGAGCACCACGGTGACGACCTCGTGCGACGCCGCCGCGAGGAGACCCATGAGCGGCAGGGTCACGACCGCGAGCATCTCCATCGCCTTGAGGAGGTTGTCGCCGAGGAGGTCGCGGCGGTCGGCGAGCCTCGAGAACACCGGGAACATGACGCGCGACACCGTCTGCCCGATCATCTGCACGGGGATGACGAGCACGCGGTACGCCATGCCGTAGTACGACAGCGCGACGACACCGAGCACGCGCCCGACGAGGATGTTGTCCGCGTTGCGCGAGAAGTACGCGATGCCGTTGGTGGCCATCACGCGGACACCGAACCCCAGCAGGTCCCGCAGCTCGCGGACGTGCAGGTTCGGCACGGGTCCGCGCTCGGCGCGCACGAGCACGGCGGCGACGACGAGGTCGAGCGCGACCACCTGGAACACGATCGCGGCCGGGCCCGCGCCCAGCATCGCCGCGACGACGCCCGCGACGGCTCCGACGGCGGCGCCCGCGACGTCGGCCACGGCGATCGAGCGGAACGTCAGCGTGCGGGCCTGCATCGCGCGCGGCGCGATCGCGACCGACTTGACCACGAGGCCGAGGCCCAGCCACCGCAGCACGGGCACGAGCTCGTCGACCGAGAAGAAGTCGGCGACCCACGGGGCGGCGAACCACGTCGCCACCGCGAGCAGCACGCCCGAGACGACGTTCGCGCTCGCGACCGCGCCCGCGGCCCACCGGCTCAGCGCCGGCCGCTGGATCAGCGCCGACGCGAGGCCCTGGTCGAGCAGGAGGGTCGTGAACGTGACGTAGATCGTCGCGGCGCTGATGACGCCGTACGTCTCGGGGCCGAGCACGCGCGCGAGCACGATGCTCGACGCGACGAGGAACAGCTGCCGCCCCGCGACGGCGATCGAGTTCCACTGCACCGCCGACGCGGCCGCCCCCGCGGCCAGCGGGCGCGTCGTCGGATCATCGTCGGGTCGGGCACCGTCGGGCTGGGCACCGTCGGGCTGGGCGTCGTCGGCCGCGTCGCGCGCCGTCACGTCGTCCGCCCTCACACGCCGCCCGCCACGTCCGCGAGCGCGGCCGCGACCCGGCGCCGGTACAGCTCGGGTGCGTGCCGGTCCGCCGCGAGCGCGGCGTCCTCGAGGGCGGCGGCGCGCACGTGCGCCCAGTCGTCGCGGATGCGTCGCACGGCGTCGGCGATGGCCGCGGCGTCACCGGGCGGCACGCGCTGCGCGGACGCGTAGCCGGCGGCGGCCTCGCGGAGCCCGCTGGTCGCGCTCACGACGAGCGGGCGGGCCGCGAGGACCGCCTCGACCGCGGTGTTCCCGAACGGCTCGTCGACGACGGACGGCACGACGGCGACGTCCGCGTCGGCGAGGAAGGCCCACACCGACGGATGGAAGCCGTGGAACCGCACGGCGTCGCTGAGCCCGAGCTCGGCGACGCGGTCACGGAGCTGCTGCTCGAACCACTCGTAGCCGGGGTACACCGCACCGACCACGTCGAGCTCGGCGGGGCAGCCCCCCGCGACGAGCTCGCCGAGCGCCTCGACGGCGACGTCGACGCCCTTGCGCGCGGACAGCCGCCCGACGTAGAGCATCCGCACCGGGCCGTCGAGGCGCTCGCGTGCGGGCGTCGCGTGCCCGGGTCCCGGGACGCCGTTGTGCACGACCGTCGCGCGTCGGACCGTCGCGGGCAGCGCCCCACGCAGCACCCCGACGCTGAACTCGCTGTTCGCGACCACGCCGGTCGCCGCGAGAACCGGCAGGGCCAGCGCACGCCGGACGAGCGCGGGCGCGCTCGCCTCGGCCTCGTGGACGTGGAGGAGGACCGGTCGCCGTGCGAGGCGCCCCAGGAGCGTCCACAGCGGGACCGTCACCGTGCTCACGTAGAGCGCGTCGGCACCGGTGCGCCGCACGAGCGACAGCCCCCGCACGGCACCGACGAGCGTGTCGGCGACGAGCCGCACGAACCCCGCGGGGCGCAGCGCGCTCTTGCGCAGGACGGGCGTGCGCGTGCGGACCACCCGGGCGCCGAGGGCCTCGAGCTCGCCGACCAGCGGACCGTCGTCGCACAGCGTGACGACGACCCGCCACCCTGCCTCGCGGAACCCGGCGACGCTCTCGAGCATCACGCGGTCCGAGCCGTACAGCTCGGCCCCGGGGTGAGCGACCAGCACGGTGCGCACGCCGTCCCGTCGAGCCGCACCGCTCGGGCGCGCGCTGCCCACGGGCGCGCCGCTCACGGCTCGACCGGCCGGACCGGCCCGACGGTGAGGTCGTCGAAGGCGACGACGACGGGCGTCGTGGTCGCCGAGCCGGAGACGTAGGCCACGAGGGCGACCCCACCGGCCTGCTGGAGCGCGGTGGCCGCGTCGGTCGCGGTGACCTGCCACGACGTGGGCTCGTGCGTGCCCTCGGCCCACACGCGGGCACGGAGCGTCGTAGGGGCGGTGCCCGTGAGCTGGAGACGGACGTGCAGCCGCTCACCCGCAGCGACGACCAGACCCGGCACGCGCGCACCCGCGAGGCTCGTCTCGGAGCCGCCGGACACGGACGTGAGCTGCAGCGTCACGGCGCCGTCCGCACCGACGCGGACCTTGGCGCGCTGGTCGCCCGCGGCGGTGCGGCGCCCGGCGACCGACACGTAGGTGCCGCCGCCGTCGGCGACGGGCGTCGCCGCGACGGTGACCCGGACGTCGGTGTCGAGCGCGGAGACGCCGAGGGACGCCGCGACGCCGGACCCGGGGCGCGCGAGCGTCATCCGGCCCTGACCGTCGGCCGTCGAGAACGCCGACGCCGGACCGGCGAGCGTCCAGGCACCCCCGGTCGGCGCGCTCCCCCACCCGCCGACGACGTCGCGCGCGAAGTCGTCCTGCGCCACCTCGCGCGCCGGGACGGGCGCCTCGTCGACGAGGACGACCTGCGACGCGGACGACGACAGCCCGTCGTCGTCGGTCGTGACGAGCATGATCGTGTACTCGCCCGGCACGGCGTAGGTGTGCGACGCGGTGCGGCCCGAAGCCGTGCTGCCGTCACCGAAGTCCCACTCCCACCCGGCGACCGAGCCGTCCGCGTCGGTCGACGACGAGCCGTCGACCTCGACGTCGAGGCCGTCCACGACCGCGTCGAACGCCGCGACCGGGGCCTCCTGGGTCGGCGGCGGCCCGCCGACCGTGACCGGGTGCGTCACCGACGCGGCGTCGCCGTCGTCGTCGGTCGCGGTGAGCGTGACCGAGTAGGTGCCGGGGGCGGCGTACGCGTGGGTCGGCGTCGCGCCCGTGCCGAGCGTCCCGTCGCCGAAGTCCCACCCGTGCAGGACGACGGTGCCGTCGGTGTCGGTCGTCCCTGTGGCGTCGAACGCCGCGGTGAGCCCGTCGACCGTGCTGACGAACGCCGGGGCGGGCGGCTCGTTGAGCACGGGCGGCGGACCGTCGACCGGCGTCGCGAGGACGTCGTCGACCGTGACCACGAGCGGCGCGCTCGCCGACGACGCCGACAGGTACGTCATGACGCCGACGCCGCCCGCGGTCTGGAGCGCGGGCGTCGCGTCGGCCGCCGTGAGCTGCCAGCCTGTCGGCTCGGGGTTCCCGTCCTCCCACGCACGCGCTTGGAGCGTGGTCGGCGAGGTCCCCGTGACCGTGAGCCGGACGCGCAGCGCGTCGCCCGGGGTGAAGCGGACGCCGGGGACGGTGATCGCACCGAGGGTCGTCTCGGCGCCCGCGGCGCGGTTGAGGTAGAGGGTCACGGCGCCGGACGGGGCCACCTTGACCTTGGCGCGGTAGTCGGCCGTGCCCACCCGGCGCCCCAGGAGCGACGCGAACAGGCCTCCGCCGTCCGCCAGACGCGCGGGCGCGATGCGCGCCGTGAGGTCGGTCGACGTCGACGACACGGGCAGCGTCGCGGTCAGCCCCGCACCCGCCCGCGGAAGGGTCATGCGGCCGGCCCCGGCCGCCACGGAGAACGACGACGACGGGCCGACGAGCGCCCAGGCGCCGCCGACGTCGGCGGTCCCCCACCCGCGGCCCAGCGAGCGCCCGAACGCGTCGGCGGCGAACGCGGTGGCCGCCGGCGTGGGCGCCGGGTCGGGGTCGGCGGCGGGCGAGCCCGGGTAGGCCGGCGCCGCCGCGGGGGCTGCCGTCGCGGGAGCACCCGCCTCGGGCACGGCGGGCGACGACGACGGCGACGCGGCGCGACGGTCCTGCGCCGGGAGGGGAGGAGCGGCCTGCGTCGCACCGCTCGCGGCACCCGCTGCACCCGGGGACGACGACGTCGCCGCGGGCGCGGCAGCCGCACGCGTCGCCGGCGCGACGCGACCCGCCGTCGCGCGGACCCCCTGGCCGGCCCCTGCGACGACGGTCGACGGGACCGCGGCCTCGGCCGGCGCGTCCGACGCGTCGAGCTGGGCGACCACGCCCACGAGTGCGAGACCGGTACCTGCGAGGACGGCGGTCGCACGGCGCAGGTGGTGCTTCAGGGGCATGGCTGTCTCGCTCCGGGGACGACGGGGGCAGGGGTGTCCTGCCGCGCCACCACCCTACGAGGACATCTGTCCGGAAACCGGCTCCGAACGGGTGAAACCGGACATCGACGACGGTCGGGGGCCGCGGGCGACGGGCGGGCGCCCGCCCGTCGCCCTCGGGCGTCAGGGGCGCCGTGCGACGAGGTCGTCGACGGTCACCGTCACGGGCGCGTTGCCCGCGGAGCCGGAGACGTACGCCATGACCCCGACCCCGCCCGCCGTCTGGAGCGCGGACGCCGCGTCGGTCGTCGTGATCCGCCAGTCGGCCGGCTCGGGCGTCGCGGCCTCCCACGCCTTGACCCGGACCGTCGTCGGCGAGGTGCCCGTGACCTGGACCCGGATCGCGAGCGCCTCACCCGCCGTGAGCGTCACGCCCGGCACGGTCGCGGTGGCGAGGTTCGTCTCGCCGCCGTCGACGCGCGTCGCGTACAGCGTGAGCGTGCCGTTGGGAGCGACCCGGACCTTGGCGCGGTAGTCGGCCGCGCCGACCCGCCGCCCGATGAGCGACAGGAAGCTCCCGCCGCCGTCGGCCATCGGCGTCGTGGTCAGGACCGCCGTCGTGTCGGTCTCGGTCGAGGACACGCCCGGGAGCAGGGCCGTGAGGCCGGCGCCGGCGCGCGGGATCGTCATCCGGGCGACGCCGTCCGCGACCGAGAACGCCGAGCCCGGCCCCACGGTCGTCCACGGACCACCGACGTCCGCGGTCCCCCAGCCGCCCGCGACCGTGCGGCCGAAGGCGTCCGCGGCGAGGACGCCCTCAGGCGCCTCGACGGTGACCTGCTGCGTCGCGGTGGCCGTCGCACCGGCGTCGTCGGTCACGGTGAGCGTGATCTCGAACGTCCCGCCCGCCGCGTACGTGTGCGACGCGGTCGCGCCCGTCGCCGTGGACCCGTCGCCGAAGTCCCACGCGTGCGCCGCGACGGTGCCGTCGGGGTCGGTCGAGCCGGTCCCGTCGACGGCGACGGTCAGCCCCTCGGGCGTCACCGTGAACGCGGCGACCGGGGCGTCGTTGTCCTCGGGCGGCGGCGCCGAGACGGTGACCTGCTGCGTCGCCGTCGCGGTCGCGCCGTCGTCGTCGGTCACGGTGAGCGTGACGTCGAACGTGCCTCCCGTCGCGAACGTGTGCGACGCCGTCGCACCCGTCGCCTCGCCGCCGTCGCCGAACGCCCAGGCGTAGCCCGTCACCGAGCCGTCGGGGTCGGACGAGCCCGACGCGTCGACGGTGACCATGAGGCCGTCGGTCGCCGCCTCGAACGCCGCCACGGGCGGGGTGTTCGCGGGCGGCGCGGCACCCGGGGTGACGGCCACGAGGTCGTCGACCGCGAAGGTCACCGGGACGTTCGTCGCGCTGGCCGACACGTACGGCATGAGGCCCACACCGCCCGCGGTCTGGAGCCCCGCGGTGGAGTCCGTCGCGGTGAGCTGCCAGCCCGGCTCGGCCTGCCCGGCCTCCCACACCTTGGCGCGCAGGGTCGTCGGGGCCGTGCCCGTGACCTCGACGCGCATCCGGAGCCGGTCGCCCGCCTGGAACGACACGCCGGGGACCGCCGCCGCCGCGAGCGTGTTCTCGGCACCCGAGCTGCGGTTGAGGTAGAGCGTCACCGCACCGTTGGCCGCGACCTTGATCTTGCCGCGGTAGTCGGCCGTCCCGACGCGGCGCCCGATCAGCGACACGAACGCGCCGCCGCCGTTCACCACCGTGCTCGGCGTGACGGTCGCGCTCACGTCCGTCGAGGTCGACGCCACGCCGCCGAGCACGGTCATGAGCCCGCCGCCCGCGCGCGTGATCGTCATCCGGCCCTCGCCGCCGGCGACGGAGAACGCCGAGGCGGCACCCGTCGTCGACCAGGGACCGCCGACGTCGGCCGTGCCCCACCCGCCCGTCACGCTCCGCCCGAACGCGTCCTGCGCGAGCACGCCCGCGGGCGGCTCCGCGACCGTCACCTGCTGCGTCGAGGAGGCGGTCGCGCCGTCGTCATCGGTCACGGTGAGCGTCACGTCGTACGTGCCCGCCGCCGCGTAGACGTGCCCGGCCGTCGCGCCGGTCGCCGTCTCGCCGTCGCCGAAGTCCCACGCGTACGCGGCGACGGTGCCGTCCGGGTCGGACGACGTCGTACCGTCCGCCGTGAGCTCGAGCCCCTCGACGGCGGCCGTGAACGCCGCGACGGGGAGCTGGTTCGGCGGTGCCGTGACGGTGACCTGCTGGGTGGTCGACCCGGTCGCGCCGTCGTCGTCGGTCACGGTGAGCGTGACGTCATAGGTGCCCGCCGCGTCGTACGCGTGCTCGGCCGTCGCGCCCGACGCGGTCGCGCCGTCGCCGAAGTCCCACGCGTGGGCGACGACGGTGCCGTCGGGGTCGCTCGACGCCGAGCCGTCCACGGTGACCGTGAGGTCCGCCGTCGTGGCGGTGAAGGCGGCCGCAGGGACCTCGTTCTCGGGCTCGGGCGCACCCGTCCCGAGCGCGTGGTGCGACGCGACCTCGGTGGCCGAGAGCGCACGCGAGTACACGGCGACCTCGTCGACGGTGCCCGCGAAGTGCGGCTGCGGACCCCACGTCGTGTCGCTGCCGACCTTCCAGTACCCCGTGTACGCCTGGGCACCGGTCTGCGGGTGGGTGCCGACGGCCTGCCCGTCGACGTAGAGGACCATGCCGCCCGGGCCCTGGGTCGCGACGACGTGGTGCCACTGACCGTCGTTGTACGCCGCGGGCGAGGTGATCGTGTTCGTCTGCCCTGTCCACACGCCGTACGTGAGCCTGCCGTCGTCCTCCATGTAGACGTGCCGGTCGTAGTTGCCCGACAGGTCCTCCTGGTTCGACCCGAAGCCGATGAGCTTGCCGCCCGTGGTCGTCGTCGTCCGGAACCAGAGCTCGGTCGAGTAGACGCGCGGGTCGGTGAAGCTGCGGTCGCTCGAGAGGAGGCCGCCCGCACCGTCGAACGTGACGGCCGTGCCGCCCGCGCGCAGGCCCTCGGCGCCGAGGGTCACGCCACGACGGAACGTGCCCGTCGTGCCCGTGAGGCCCGCGTCGGCGGCCGTCGTGCCCGACGTCTCGTCGAGGCGCCAGAAGAGGTCCGGCTCGGCGTCGTAGACGGCGGCGCCGTAGGCGTCGGCCGGCCGCGTCGGCAGGTCGAGCTCACGGCCCGACGAGCGGAAGTGGTCGACGACGTCCGCGTACGCGAGCGCGGTCGGGTAGACGGCGACCTCGTCGATCGAGCCGACGAAGAAGTCGTTGGACGGACGGCTCGGCCAGCCGCCGAGGTTGTCGCCGCCGATCCGCCAGTAGCCCGCGTACGCCTGCGCCGTGGTCGTGTCACCCCGGCTCGCGACGCGTCGGCCGTCGACGTAGAGGTTCATGCCGGTGTCGCCGAGGGACGCCACGACGTGGTGCCACTCGCCGTCGTTGTAGGACGCGGTGCTCGTCACGGTCCGGACGCCGCCGGGGTAGACGCCGAACCAGATGCGTCCCGAGCCGTCCATGTAGACGTGGCGGTCGTAGCTGCCGGACGTGCCGGTCGCCGCGTTGCCGAAGCCGATGATCTTGCCGCCGCTCGTCGACGTCGTGCGGACCCAGGCCTCGACCGTGAACCGGTCGGTGCCGGCCTCCGACGACGGCGACACGGCGATCCCGTCGGCGCTGCCCGGGAAGGTCGACGCGGTGTTCGGGTCGCCGATCACGGCACCCGTCGTGCCGCGCGTCACGGCGGGCCCGACGTTCGCGTCGTCCCAGCCGGCGTAGTCGATCGCCGTGGGCCCCCCGGGCTCACCGAGGCGCCAGAAGTACGAGGGCTCGTCCGCGAGCACGCGTCCGGCGTAGTCGCTCTCGGCGGCCGGCTGGTCGCTCGCGGTGATCCACACGGTGTCGGAGAGGACGCTGTTGCCGTACGGGTCGGTGATCCGGAGCCGGTAGCGGTACTCGACGCCCGGTGTGAGGCCGGTGTCGACGAAGCCCATCCCCGGCCGCTGCCAGAACGTCGAGGACTCGACCGCCTCCATCACGGGCGCGGCGGCGTTGCTGTTCCGGATGAGCGTGTAGGTGAGGTCCTCGTTGTCCCAGTCGTAGTTCGCGGTCCAGCGCACGCGCACGGTCCCGCGCTCGGGCGACACGGCGGAGAGGTCGACCTTGCCGCCCGTGAGCTGCGGGCCGACGTCGTTCGGCGCGATCTCGCGCACCGCGTAGCGGGCGAGGCCCTGCTGGCCGGCACCGTTGACCGCTGTGAACTCGCCGCCCATCAGGACGTACTGCGACGTGCCCGTCACGGTCCAGGGCCCCTGGTTCTGACCCGTGTAGGTGCCGAAGTTCATCCTCGGGTACCAGTTGAGCATCGTCGGCGCGGGGTTGCCCGCGAAGTTGAAGTACCCGTACGGGTCGTTCGTGACCGTCTGCGTCGCGGCCTTCGTGACCGCGGTCGCGAGGTAGAACGTCCACGGCTCGGTCTGCGGGAAGCCGCCGATGTTGCCGCAGTAGTGCTTGTGGCTCGCCTGGTAGACGACGTCGCCCACGGGCCACGCCGCGTACGTGTCGCCGTGGCAGTCCTCGACCCAGCGCAGTGCGCCGTCAGCCCAGTCCGCGGCGAAGGTCCCCTCGAGGTTGCCGCCCGAGCCGAAGACGTACCCCGTGCCGTAGACGGTGTCGCCGTCCGCCGAGAGGCCCGTGATGGCCGCGTCGCGGCCGCCGTTGCGGATGAGGCCGTTGACCGCCCACGGGAGCAGCTCACCCGTCGTCGCGCTCACCGCGCCCAGGCCGTAGCCGGGGTTCGACGAGCCGACCAGGCTCGTGAACGAGCCGCCGACGACGAGCTTGGACCCGTCGGGCGAGATCACCATCGCGTTGACGCCGCTGCCGCCCGCCGCGGGCGGGGCCCACGGCAGCAGCGCGCCGTCGGACGCGCGTGCTGCGGCCAGGCGGGTGCGGACCTGGCCGCCCACCGCGCTGAACAGGCCCCCGAAGTACACGGTGTCCGCCGTCGCGACGACCGAGCGCACCTTGGCGTCCGCGCGCGGCGTGAACGACGGGATCAGTGCGCCCGTCGCGGCGTCGACCGCGGCGATGCGCCACACCGTCGCACCGTTGACCTGCGTGAAGTCGCCGCCGATGTAGATCCGGCTGCCGTCGGGCGACGCGGCGATCGTCAGCACCTGCGCGTTGGTCCGCGGCGCCCACGAGGTGATGAGGTTCCCCGTGCGGATGTCGTACGCGAGCAGGTTCGCGCGCGGCACGGTGCTCACCCCCGGCGCCGCACCGGCCGGTCGCGCCGTCGCGAACGACCCCGCGACGTAGACCGTGTTGCCCACGACGACCTGCTGCCAGACCACCCCGTCGACCTGGACGGTGGGCAGCGAGTCGGCCGCGACCGTGACCGGTTCCGTCGGGTCCGACGGCATCGTGTCGGCCGCAGCGGGGACGACGGGTGCCAGGGCCAGTGCGAGCCCGGCGAGGACGGCGGTGCCGCGGGCGAGTGCGCGACGGAGGGTCAGCTGCATGGGGAACCCCTTCGGTCCTCATCAGGGGCGCGCTGGGGGGAGCACGCCTCCGGACAGGATAGGAAGGACGAACCACCGCGTACCGGGGCCGAACGGGTGAAATCGGACGCGGAGTCCCGACCGTGATCACGACGACGGGCCGGCACCGTGCGGTGCCGGCCCGTCGTGCGGAGCCGTCAGCGGTCCCTCGGCGACGCGTCAGGGGGTCGGCGTGACCGCCACGAGGTCGTCGACCGTGAAGACGTACGGCAGGTTCGTCGTCGACGCCGACACGTACGTCACGAGGCCCACACCACCGGGCGCCTGGAGACCGGCGAGCGTGTTGGTCGTCGTGCGCTGCCAGTCGGGCTCTGCCTGGCCGTCCTTCCACACCTTGCCGCGCAGCGTCGTCGTGCCCGTGCCCTCGACGGACATCCGCACGCGCAGCCGGTCCCCCGCCGCGACGGTCAGGCCCGCGACGCTCGTGCTCGCCAACGTGATCTCGCCGCCCGAGACGCGCGTCAGGTACAGCGTGACGGCGCCGTCCGCACCCACGCGCAGCTTGGTCCGGTACTCCTCGGCGCCGACCTTCCGGCCGGTCAGGGAGACCACCACGGCGCCCGCGTCCGGCAGCGCCGGGAACCCGAGCACCGCCTGCACGTCGGTCCGGTCGGACTGCACGCCGTCGAGGTAGGCCGCGGCCCCGCCGCCGGCCACGGGGACCGACATCCGGCCGACCCCGTCACCGACCGAGAACCGCTGCGCCGCGCCGACGAGGCTCCACGCGCCACCGGCGTCGGCCGAGCCCCAGCCGCCGGCCACAGTCCGCGCGAACGCGTCCTGCGCGAGCGCCGCCGGGTCGGGCTCCGGGTCGGGGTCGGGCTCCGGGTCCGGGTCCGGCGCGGGGGCCGTGACCGTGACCTGACGGGTCACGCTCGCGGTCGCACCGTCGTCGTCCGTCACCGTGAGCGTCACGGGGTAGGTCCCCGCCGTCGCGTAGGTGTGCGACGCCGTCGCACCCGTCGCGGTGGCACCGTCACCGAACGTCCACGCCCACGACGCGACCGTGCCGTCCGAGTCGGACGACGACGACCCGTCGACCTGCACCGCCAGGTCCGCGACCTGCTCGGTGAACGCCGCGACCGGAGCCACGTTCGCGGGCGGCGGCGGCTCCTCCTCGCCCGGGGGCTCCTCCTCGGCGGGCGGCTGCCCGCCCGGCCCGACGGCCACGAGGTCGTCGACCGTGAAGACGTACGGCAGGTTGGTCGTCGAGGCCGACACGTACGTCACGAGGCCGACGCCACCGGGCGCCTGGAGACCCGCCAGGGTGTTGGTCGTCGTGCGCTGCCAGTCCGGCTCCGCCTGGCCGTCCTTCCACACCTTGCCGCGCAACGTCGTCGTGCCCGTGCCCTCGACGGACATCCGCACGCGCAGCCGGTCCCCCGCCGCGACGGTCAGGCCCGCGACGCTCGTGCTGGAGAGCGTGATCTCGCCGCCCGAGACGCGCGTGAGGTAGAGGATGACGCCACCGTCCGCGCCCACGCGCAGCTTGGTGCGGTACTCCTCGGCGCCGACCTTCCGGCCGGTCAGGGAGACGACCACGGCGCCGGCGTCGGGCAGCGCCGGGAAGCCGAGCACCGCCTGCACGTCGGACTGGTCCGACTGCACGCCGTCGAGGTAGGCCGCGGCCCCGCTGCCGCCGACCGGGACCGACATCCGGCCCACGCCGTCACCGACCGAGAACCGCTGCGCCGCGCCCACGAGGCTCCACTGCCCGCCGCTGTCGGCCGCGCCCCAGCCGCCCGAGACCGTGCGGGCGAACGCGTCCTGCGCGAGCACGCCGGGCTCGGGGTCCGGGTCCGGGTCGGGCGCGGGGGCCGTGACCGTGACCTGACGGGTCACGCTCGCGGTCGCACCGTCGTCGTCCGTCACCGTGAGCGTCACCGGGTAGGTCCCCGCCGTCGCGTAGGTGTGCGACGCCGTCGCACCCGTCGCGGTGGCACCGTCACCGAACGTCCACGCCCACGACGCGACCGTCCCGTCGCTGTCCGACGACGACGACCCGTCGACCTGCACCGCCAGGTCCGCGACCTGCTCGGTGAACGCCGCGACCGGAGCCACGTTCGCGGGCGGCGGCGGCTCCTCCTCGCCCGGCGGCTCGGTGCCCGGGACGACGGCCGTCAGGTCGTCGAGGCGCACCGTCACGGGGACGTTGGTCGTCGACGCGCTCAGGTACGTCACGAGGCCGACGCCACCGGCGGACTGGAGGCTCGTCGTCGAGTTCGTGACCTCGAGGCGCCACGCGGCCGGCTCGGGCTCGCCGTCCTTCCAGACGACGGTCCGCAGGGTCGTGGGCGACGTGCCCGTCACCTCGAACCGCGTCCGGAGGCGGTCACCCACGCGGTACGTCAGGCCCTGGACCGTTCCCGAGGCGAGCGTCAGCTCGGACCCGGAGGCGAGCCGCGTGATCGAGAGCGTCACGTCGCCGGCCGCCCCGACCCGCACGCGCGACCGGTACTCGTCGTTGCCGACGCGCCGGCCGGTCAGCGAGGCGAGCACGGCGCCCGCGTTCGGGAGCTTGTCGAGCGACACGGTCGCGCGCAGGTCGGTGTCCGTCGCGGAGACCGGGAGGTAGGACGCCGCGCCACCGCCGGCGACCGGGAGCGTGTGCCACCCGACGCCGTCCGCGACGGAGAACCGGCTGAGCGCGCCGATGTACTCCCACGCGCCGCCGACGTCGGCGGTCCCCCAGCCGTTCGACTCCGTCCGGCTGAACGCGTCGGACGCGATCACGCCGGCCGGCGGCGGGTCGGTCACCGTGACCGTCCGCGACGTGGTCGCCGTCGCGCCCCGGTCATCCGTGACCGTGAGGCGGACCTCGTAGTCCCCTGCGGCGGCGTACGTGTGCGACGCCGTGGCACCGCTCGCGGTGGCGCCGTCCCCGAACTCCCAGGCCCACGACTCGACGGCCCCGTCCGGGTCCGTCGACGTCGACCCGTCGACGGCCACGGAGAGGTCCTCGACCGACTCGGTGAACGCGGCCGTCGGGCGCTGGTTGAGCGGCCCGCGGCCCAGCTCGTCGTGCAGCGCGACCTGCGCGGGCGTCAGGGCCGACGCGTAGACCGCGACCTCGTCGATCGTGCCCGCGAAGTACGGCTGCGAGACCCACGATCGCTCGCCGCCGACCTTCCAGTACCCCGCGTAGCTCGGCGCGACCGTGACAGACGGCTCGGCGGCCACCTCGACGCCGTCGACGTAGAGCCGCATGCCGGCCCCGGACTGCGACGCGACGACGTGGTGCCACGCGTCGTCGTTGTAGGCCGCGCTCGAGCGGATGACCGTCGTGCCGTTGTTGCCGACGCCGAAGCCGACCCGGCCGTCGGGCTCCATGACGATCTGGCGGTCGCGGTTCACCGACAGACCGGTGGCCGACGCGCCGAAGCTCGCGATCGTGCCGCCCGCGGTCGTCGTCGTGCGGAACCACGCCTCGACCGAGTAGATCCGCGGGTTGGTGACCTGACGCGTGCTCACGAGGAGGCCGTTCGAGCCGTCGAACGTCACGGCCGACCCTGGCACGCCCACGAGCGCGTCAGGTGCACCGAGCGTGTAGCCGCCACGGTAGGTGCCGGGCGTCGCGTAGAACGACGCGTCCGCGGCCGTGGTGCCCGTGGTCTCGTCGGTGCGCCAGTACAGCTCGGGGCCGAGCTCCTGCACGGCCTTGCCGTACGCATCGGCCGGGGTCGGCGGGAGCGGCGACGTGCGCCCGCCCGCCGCGTAGTGGGCGGCGATGCGGGCGTGGGTGAGCTCGCTGTGGTAGATCGCGACCTCGTCGATGGTGCCCGCGAAGTAGTTGCTCAGGGGGCGGTTGGCCCATCCGGCGAGGTTGTCCCCGCCGACGCGCCAGAAGCCGTACGCGGGGCGCCCGGTGGTGGCGTCGCCGCGCGACCCGACGCGCTGACCGTCGACGTACAGGCGCATGCCGTTGGACCCGAGGGTCGCCGCGACGTGGTGCCACTGGCCGTCGTTGTAGGACGACGCGCTGGTGAGCGCGAGGCCCGAGGAGCCGCCGCGCGTGCCCCAGTTCAACCGGCCGTTGTTGTCCATGTAGACGTGCCGGTCCGTCAGCGGCGAGTTCCCCGACGGCAGGTTGCCGAACGCGACGATGCCGCCTCCGCGCGTCGTCGTCGTCCGGAACCACGCCTCGACGGTCAGCTCGTTCTCGCCCCACGCGTCGGTGCGCGTGACCGCGATGCCGTTGGCCGTGCCGTCGAACGTCGCGGCGCCCGCCGAGCCCGGGACCACGCCCGCCGCTCCGCGCGTCACGCCCGTCCCGGGCGCGAGGTCGTTCCAGCCCGCGCCGTCCTCGAAGCGCGTCCCGGCACCGGTCTCGCCGAGGCTCCAGACCGAGGCGGGCTCGTCGGTGAGCACCTCGTCGCGGTACGAGCTCGGGACCGGCGCGGCACCCGATGCCGTGATCGTCACCGTGTCGCCCCACGCGATGTTGCCGTAGGGGTCGATCGCTCGCAGGCGGTACCGGTACTCGGCGCCCGGCGTGAGGCCGGTGTCGAGGAAGCCCATCGGGGGACGCTGGTAGAACGTGGACGGCTGGACCGTCGTGTACACCGGCGACGCGGTGTTGCTGTTGCGGATGAGCTCGTAGCGCAGCTCGCGGTTGTCGCGGTCGTGGTTCGCGAGCCACGACAGGCGGACCTGGCCCGACTCGGTGGACGTGGCCGTGAGCTCGAACTTGCCGCCCGTGAGGACGGGACCCTGGGCGTTCGGAGCGACCTCGCGCGTCACGAAGCGGACGAGGCCCTGCTGGGCCGTGCCGTTGACGTCCGTGAACTCCCCGGCCATGAGGACGTAGCCGTCGGCCGCCGTCACGGTCCAGGGCCCCTGGTTCTGCCCCGTGTGGTCGCCGGGCTCCATCGTCGGGAACCAGTTGAGCAGCGACGGGGTGGGCCGCCCCTGGAAGTTCGCGTACCCGTACTGCTCGCGCGTGGCGACGCCCGTCGCCGCCTTCGTCATCGCCGTCGCCGGTGCGAAGCTCCACGGCTCGGTCTGCGGGAAGCCCCCGATGTTGGCGCAGTAGTGCTTGTGGCTCGCCTGGTAGACGACGTCGCCCACCGGCCACACGCCGTAGGTGTCGCCGTGGCAGTCCTCGAGCCAGCGCAGCGCGCCACCGTCCCACTCGGCCGCGAACGTGCCCTCGAGGTTCCCCTCGTTGCGCCCGTAGGTGTAGCCCGTGCCGTAGACGAGCTCGCCGTCGCTCGCCAGCGACGTGAACGACGCCGTCGTCCCGCCGTTGCGCACGATCGAGTTGGCCGCGAACGGGAGCAGCGCGCCCGTCGTGGCGTCGACCGCACCGACGCCGTAGCCCGGGTTGGTCGAGCCGTTGAGGCTCGTGAACGACCCTGCCGCGACGATCTTCGACGCGTCGGGCGAGAGCACCATGGCGTTGACGCCGCTGCCGCCGGCCGCGGACGGCGCCCACGGCAGCAGCGAGCCGTCGGTCGCCCGCACCGCGGCGAGCCGTGCGCGGGACTCCGTGCCCACGGCGTTGAACAGCCCGCCGAACCAGACCGTGTCGCCGTGCGCGACGATCGCGCGGACCTTCGCGTCGGGCTTGGGCAGGAACGACGTGTCGAGCGCGCCGGTGGTGGCGTCGATCGCCGCGATGCGCCACACCGACGCGCCGTTGACCTGCGTGAAGTCACCGCCGATGTACAGCGTGCGTCCGTCGGGCGACGCCGCGATCGAGAGCACCTGGGCGTTCGTCGTCGGCGCGAACGAGGCGATGAGGCCTCCGGTCCGCAGGTCGTACGCGAGGAGGTTGCTCCGCGGGACCGTGTTCACTCCGGGCGCCGCACCCGCGGGCCGCGCCGTCGTGAACTCGCCGGCCGCGTACACCGTGTCGCCGACGACGACCTGCTGCCAGACGACGCCGTCCACCTGCACCGTGGGCAGCGCGTCGGCCGAGACCGTGACGGGTTCGGCGGGGTCGGCGGGCATCGTGTCGGCGGCTGCGGGCAGCACCGTGCCGGCGAGCACCAGGCCGGCCCCGGTCAGCGCTGCGAGCAGACGGGTCAGGGGACGGCGGGACGGCAACGACATCTCAGGACCTCACGCTGGCGGCGGCCGGGGAAGCCGCGCGGACGGACAACGGTACGTCGGACGACCCACCCCACACCGGCACCGAACGGGTGAAATCGGGACATCGATCGCGTATCGGGACGGCGACGGTCAGGGCGCCACGACCCGCACCTCGTCGAACGCGACCGTGAGCGGCACCGCCGTCGTCGACGACGCCAGGTGCACCAGCACACCGACGCTCCCGGCCTGCTGGAGGCCGGTCGCCGTGTCCGTCGCCGTGAGCTGCGGCGTCGTCGGCGGCGCGGTCCCGGCCTCCCACGCCGTCGCGCGCAGCGTCGTCGGCGACGTGCCGACGAGCTCGAGCCTGACCGTGAGCGCCTCCCCCGCGGTGAGCACGCCCGGCACCGCGGTCGAGGCGAGCGTCGTCTCGGCGCCCGACGCCGTCCGCACCAGGTAGAGCAGGAGCGACCCGTTGGCCGCCACGCGCACCTTCGCCCGCAGCTCGGCCGTGCCGACGCGGCGCCCGGCGACCGACACGAACGCCGTGCCGCCGGCCGGCAGGCGGTCCAGGGACAGCACGGCGGTCGTCGTCGCGGACGTCGCGCTCACCGCGCCGAGGACGGCCCCGCCCCCGGTCCCGGCGCTCGGCACCCGGATGCGGCCCGCGCCCGAGGAGACCGAGAAGCGGTCCGCCGGCCCCTGGGTCGTCCAGGCGCCGCCGACCTCCGCCGGTCCCCAGCCGTTCGTGACCGTGCGGGAGAACGTGTCGGTCGCCACGACTCCCGCGGGGGGCGGCGAGTCGACCGTGACCTGCCGCGTCGTCGTGCCCACGGCGCCGTCGTCGTCGGTCACGGTGAGCCGGACGGTGCGCGTCCCGGCCGACGCGTACTGCTTCGTCACCGTCGACCCCGTCGCCGTCGTGCCGTCGCCGAGGTCCCAGGACCAGGCGGTCACGGTGCCGTCCGGGTCGCTCGAGCCCCGGCCGTCCAGCGAGGCGGTCAGCCCGGACGCGGTGGCGGTGAACGACGCGGTCGGCGCGACGTTCGCCGACGTCGTGCGCCCGAGCTGGTTGTGCTGCGCGACCTCCGTGTCGGTCAGCGCCCGCGGGTACACCGCGACCTCGTCGATGCTGCCGGCGAGGTAGAAGCTCGAGGGCTGCCCGTTCCAGCCCGTGAGCCGGTCGCCGCCGATGCGCCAGTAGCCGTCGGTCGGGGCCGCTCGCGTCACGTCCGTGCGCGACGCGACACGCACGCCGTCGACGTACAGCCGCATGCCCGCCGGCGAGAGCGTCCCGACGACGTGGTGCCACTGGCCGTTGTTGTACGACGACGGGCTGTTCACCGTCAGGGCGGCCGCGGGCCGGACGCCGAAGAACACGCGCCCGCCGTTGTCGAGGTACAGGTGCCGGTCGAGCAGGATCGAGTCCCCGGTCGCCGCGTCGCCGAACCCGAGGATCTTCCCGCCGCGCGTCGACGTCGTGCGGAACCACGCCTCGAGGCTCAGCACGTCGCCCACGCGCATGTACGTCCGTGTCGCGGTGTACTCCGCGCTGGTGCCGTCGAACGTGTAGGCCGTGCCGCCCGACGCGAGCGCGCCGGACGTGCCGCGCGTGACACCGGACGGGACCGTCATGTCGTTCCAGCCGACCGCGTCGTACGCGCGCGCGCCAGAGCTCTCGCCGAGCCGCCAGTGGCTCGTCGCACCGTGCGCCGCGACGGCGTCGCCGTACGCGTCGCGCACCGCGGTCGCCCCCGAGACGACGACGTTGATCGAGTCGGACCACACCAGGTTGCCGTACGGGTCCGCGACGCTGAGCCGGTAGCGCTGCGTGCTGCCGACCGGCAGGCCCGTGTCGACGAACCCCATGGGCGGTCGCTGGAACCACGTCGAGCGCTGGACCTGACGCAGCACGGGGTTGGCCGTGTCGCTGTTGCGCACGAGCGTGTACGTCAGGTCCCGGTTGTCCGGGTCGTGGTTGGCGGTCCACTGCACGCGCACCGTGCCCGACGAGGGCGAGTGCCCGTTGAGGTCGATCTTCCCGGCCGACACGAGCGGTCCCGTCCGGTTCGGCGCGACGGAGGCCACGGCGAAGCGCACGAGCCCCTGCTGCGGCACGCCGTTGATCGACCGGAACTCCCCGCCCATGACGACGTGGTCCCCCGCGGCCGTCACGTGCCACGGACCCTGGTTCTGGCCGGTGTAGGTGCCGATCTGGAAGTTCGGGTACCACGCGAGCATCGCGGGGACCGGCCGCCCCTCGTAGTTGGTGTAGCCGAACTGCTCGCGCGTCGCCGTGCCGGCGACCGCGCGCGTCACGACCGTGCCGTGCTGGTACGGCCACGGGACGGTCTGCGGGAAGCCCCCGATGTTGCCGCAGTAGTGCTTGTGGCTCGCCTGGTACACGACGTCGCCCACCGGCCACGCCGAGTAGGTGTCGCCATGGCAGTCCTCGACCCAGTGCAGCGCCCCGTCCCAGGTCGCGGCGAACGTGCCCTCGAGCGTCCCGCCGGCGCGACCCACGGTGTACCCCGTCCCGTAGACGAGGCCCGCGTCACCCGACAGCGACGTGATCGCACCGTTCGTCCCGCCGTTGCGGATGAGGGAGTTGACCGCGAACGGCAGGCTCGCGCCCGTGGACGGCGACAGCGCCGCGAGCCCGTAGCCCGGGTTCGAGGAGCCGTTGAGGCTCGTGAAGGACCCGCCGACGACGAGCCGCGACCCGTCGGGCGACATGACCATCGCGTGCACGCCGCTCCCGCCGGCCGCCGTCGGCGCCCAGGGCAGCAGGCCGCCGTCGGAGGCCCGCACCGCGGCGAGCCGGCCGCGCGCCGACGAGCCCACCGCGCTGAACCCGCCGCCCAGGTACACCGTCGACGCCGTCGCGACGATCGCGCGCACGCGGTAGTCCGGCCGCGGCAGGAACGAGGTCACGAGCGCGCCGGTCGCGCGGTCGAGCGCCGCGACGCGCCACACGCCCGCGCCGTTGACCTGCGTGAAGTCGCCGCCGATGTACAGGCGCGAGCCGTCGGGCGACGCGGTGATCGCCATGACCTGCGCGTTCGTCCGCGGCGCCCACGACGTGACGAGCTGGCCCGTGCGGATGTCGTACGCCACCAGGTTCGCCCGGGAGACCGTCGACGTCCCGGGCGCTGCGCCTGCGGGCCTGGCGGTCGAGAAGCTGCCCGCCGCGTAGACGGTCGTCCCGACGACGACCTGGCTCCACACGACCCCGTCGATCTGCACCGTCGGCAGCGGGTCGGCCGAGACCGTGACCGGCTCCCCCGCGACCGAGGGTCGCGTGTCGGCGCTCGCGGGTGGACCCGACCCGACCTGGACCAGGGCGAGCAGGAGGGCGGCAGCGGCGGCGAGGGCGAGGGCCCTCGGGGCGCGGAGCGACGGGGTGGTGCGCATGGCGACCTCGATCCGGCCGCGGGACCGGCGCTGGTCCCGCTCGGGCCACCGTAACCCTGACGAAACGGTCGATCCAGACCTTTCGGACACCGGTCGCGCGGTCGACGGGTTTTCACCCGGCATGCCGAGGCGCGTTTCCCGACGTCCTCCGTCAGACGTCGGCGGGGCTGCCCCGGAACACGACGACCGGCGCCTGCGTCGAGTAGCTGACCTCGAGGGCCACGGTCGAGCGCGACCCCTCGTCGACGGCGAACACGTAGACCCCCGTGACGGAGTCGCCGGCGCCGAGGGTGCCCGAGAACGGGTCCGACGGCGGGCCGAGCATCGGCAGCCCGGGGTTGCCCTCGTCGTCGGTGAGGTTGACCGTGACGGCGCCCAGGTCGACGGCGGCACCGGTCGAGTTCGTGAGCTCGACGGTGAACGAGAGCGCCGGGCCCGACCGCTCGCCGGGCCCCTGCGCCTCGGCCGTGATCGCCTCGACCGCGGCGAGCTGGGACGTGACGCCCGTCCCGAAGTCGGCGGTCTCCTCAAGCGGGACCGGCTCGGCGGTGGGCAGCACGCCGTCGGGCGAGTCACCGCCCGTGGCGCCGGAACCTCCCGTGTCGCCTCCCGTGTCGCCCCCCGTGTCGCCTCCCGCGTCCTCGCCGAGCTCGTCCGGCTCCTCGGTCTCCTCGGGCTCCTCGCTCGCGTCGGGGCGCGACGTCACCGACGGCGACCCGGACGACGACGGGCTCGGCTCGGCCCCGGGCTCGTCCGTCGTGCAGCCCGCGAGCAGCAGGGCCGCGACGAGCAGCGCGGCGGCGCGCCGGACGTCACGCACCGGACGTCACCGTCTGGGCCAGGCGCACCATGTCGCGGCGCCACTTGAGCAGCGCGAGGACGAGGTGTCCCGCGGAACCGGCGAACAGCAGCGTGTACGCCCAGAAGAACGCCTGCGGGATGGCGAGCAGCACGAACGCCAGGCAGAGGATCCCGTAGTCCGTCGGCAGCACGAGCAGCCGCCGCAGCAGCGGGACGGGTGCCGGCGGGGGCGTCGGGACGCCCGTCCGCGCCGCGACGCCGCGCTTGAGCTGCTCGTTGAGGATCATCGCGAAGAACGAGACCGCCCCGACCGCCGTGAACCCGACGGGCACGAGGAGCCACGCCTCGGACGGCAGGTCGAGGAAGCGGTACGCCATGACGAGGACCGCGAGGTGGAGCGTCGAGATCTTGATGCTGTCGACGACGTGGTCGAGCCACTCGCCCGCGACGCTCCCGCCGCCCCGCAGCCGCGCGACCTGCCCGTCGGCCGAGTCGAACGCGTAGCCGACGACGAGCGCGAGCGGCACGAGGACGGCCGTGAGCAGGCCCGGGCCGACGAGCGCGACGAGCGCGATGCCGGTGAACGTGAACGCGGCGCTGATGCCGGTGACCGCGTCGGGCGTCAGCCCGCGCCGGTACGCCCACGCCGCGAGGAGCCGGCCGAGCGGCCGGTTGACGAGGATCGAGTACGCGGGCGCCCCGGGTGCCGCGGCCTTCTGCGCCGACGCGAGGCGGCGCACCACGTCGCGGTAGGACTCGCGGCCCGCGGCGGACCTGTCCCCGTCGGCGGTCGCCCGGCCCGTCCTGCCGCCCGCTGCCGTCCCGGCGGCCCCGCCCGGTGCCGCGGTGGCGACCCGCCCCGGCTCGGTCCCTGCCTGCTCGTGCGAGATGCGCACCGTCCTCACGCTCCCCTCGTGACCGACGGCGTCCGGCGCGCCGTGCCGTCGTCGGCCGCGCCCCCGGCGAGCCGGCGGCACAGGTCCTCGTAGCGGGACGCGACGTCGTCCCAGTCGTACCGCGCAGCCTCGACGAGCGCCGCGGCCGCGCGCCGCCGCGTCCCGGCGACGTCCTCCTCGGCCAGCTCGACCTCGCGCGCGACGTCCTCGGGCGTGGTGAACCAGCGCCCGCTCGCACCGAGCACCTCGCGGTTGAAGGACACGTCGAACGCCGTCGTCGCGGTGCCCGCGCCGAGCGCGCGCAGGAGCGACGGGTTGGTGCCCCCGACGGAGTGACCGTGCAGGTAGGTGCGCGCGTTCGCGTAGAGCTGGTCCAGCAGCTCCTGGTCCCAGACGCCGCCGAGGAACCGGACCCGCTCGTCGGCGAGCGCGTGGACCTGTGCGGTGTACGTGTCCGAGTAGGGGTCCGAGCCCACGACGACCAGCGGCAGGCGCGCGCCGCTGCGCCGGTAGCCGTCCACGATCACGTCGACGTGGTTCTCGGGCTCGAAGCGCGCGACGACGAGGTGGTACGCGTCGGCGACGAGGTCGAGCTCGACCAGCCGGTCCGACACCTGGGGCACGGCGGGGGCGCCGTACGTGATGAGGTCGGTGGGGACGTCGAAGCGCTCGCGGTAGTAGTCCTGGATGCCCTGCGCGTCGGCGATGAGCGCGTCGGACCAGCGCACGGCGAGCGCCTCGGCGCGGCGGTAGTACCGCTTGCCGGCCCCGCCCCACTTCGCGCGTTTCCACTCCAGGCCGTCCACGTGCGTGGCCACCGGGATCCGGGCCGCGCGCACCACGGGCAGCCACGGGGCGTTCGCGGCGTTGAACACGATCGCCGCGTCGGCGCCGTGGCGCGCGAGGTGCGCGACCGACAGGCCGGTGTGGCTCAGCGTCTCGAGCGAGCGGCTGCGCACGGCCGCGAGGTGCACGAGCCGCATGCCCAGGTGCTCCGCACGGTCGTCCTCACCCTCGACGCGCCGGCAGTAGACGGTGACCTCGTGCCCGCGGGCCGCGAGGCGGCTGCCGACCTCCTCGACGCACGTCTCGAAGCCGCCGTACCGGGCCGGCACACCTCGCGTGCCGACCAGCGCGATCCTCACAGCCGTGCCTCCGTCTTCCGCCGGCCCCTTTGCCGCCGGGCTGCTGCTGCGTCGGTGCCTCACGGCACCACTCTCGCCCCCGGTGCGCGTCAGACGTGATCGTCGTCACCCGATCGGAGCAACGGCGACGCACACGGACGCCCGACCACGGGGGACGGTGATCGGGCGTCCGGTGCGCGGGTTCTCAGTAGGCCCCTGACCCCGTGACGACGGCGCGAGCGGTCTTCCAGAGGATCATGAGGTCCATCGCGAGGGACCAGTTGTCGACGTAGCGCAGGTCGAGCCGCACCGACTCCTCCCACGACAGGTCCGAGCGGCCCGAGACCTGCCAGAGGCCGGTCAGACCGGGCTTCACGCGCAGCCGGCGCTGGACCGGGTCCTCGTACCGCGCGACCTCCTCGAGGAGCGGCGGACGGGGCCCGACGAGCGACATGTCACCCCGCACGACGTTGAACAGCTGGGGCAGCTCGTCGATCGAGAACCGACGCAGGACGCGGCCGATCGGCGTGACGCGCGGGTCGTGCTTCATCTTGAACAGCACGCCCGCGCCCTCGTCCTGGTCCGCGAGCCGCGCACGCCGGGCGTCCGCGTCGACGTACATGCTGCGGAGCTTGTAGAGGGTGAAGGGCACGCCGTCCACGCCGACGCGGGTCTGCGTGTAGAACGCGGGACCGGGCGACGTGAGGCGGACGAGCAGCGCCGCGACACCGAGGGGCAGCGCGGCCGCGAGCAGGAACATCGTGCCGAGCGTGCGGTCGACCAGCGTCTTGCCGACCATCCGGCCGCGCGGTGCGCCGACCTCGACCTCGAGCAGCGACAGGCCGGCCGCCGGCCGGACGCTGAGCCGCGGGCTCGTGACCTCCTGCAGGTCGGGTGCGACGACGAGCTGCGCACCCGCCCGGTCGAGCGCCCACGACAGGCGCCGCAGCGCCTCGCCGCTCAGCGGGGACCCGGCCACGACGACGACCTCGACGGCACGGTCGGCGACGACCTGCGGCACGTCCGCGATCGCCCCCACGACGGGCACGTCGGGCTGCACGGCGTCGTCGTCGATGCCCGGCAGGCACACGCCCGTCACGTGGTAGCCGTGGTACGGCTCCCGCGCGAGGTCCGCGACGACGCGACCGACCGCCACCGGGTCGCCCACGACGACGGTGCGCTTCATGCAGTCACCCTCGACGCGTGCGCGGTGCAGCACCTTGCGCAGCGCGTAGCGCGCCGCGAACGCGAGGAGCGCGATGAGCGGGACGCCCACGAACACGAGGGTCCGCGGGATCTCCGCCTTGATGCTGTAGCTGCCGGCCATGAGGAGCACCGCGCTGCCGGCACCGGCGCGCAGCAGCGCCTGGAACTCGGTCGGTCCGTCGCCGAGGTGACGGAGGTCGTAGCCCTTGCCGAGCATGACGAGCACGCAGAACCCGAGCGCGGTCGCGACGACCAGACCGACGGTCCGTGGCGTGACGCCGTACAGACCGGGCAGGAGCGCGCCGGCGACACCGGTCGCCACGGCGGCGTCGGTCAGCAGCACGCGGAGCCGGTAGCCGACGGCGACGTCCGCCCACCGCCGGACGGCGTGCGGGACGTTGTGCGGCGTCTGCCGCATCTCGAACGGCTGCGCGGAGGCCCACGACCTCCGGGGCTCCACAGCGCGGGCGCGGCGGTCCTGGCCGTCCAGGACTGCTTCGCGGTCGACGGCGAGCGTCACTCGGCCTCCCCTTCCCAGCGGTCCTTCGAGCGCTCCGAGGCTATACCTGGGCAATCGCCCGAGACACCCTGGTTGTCCGGATTTCACCCGGTTGGCACACAGGTGTGACGGAACCCACGTCGGGCTCCTGACCGGTCCGCGGGCGGTTCCCGCGGGCCGGCGGCCGGCTCATGCCGGCGAGTGGAAGCGCTGCTGCGCCGCCGTGAGGCCGTCGGTGACGACCATCTCCACGGCGTCGGCCGCGGCGTCCAGGAGCCACGGGAGCTCCTTGCGCTCGACCGTCCCGAAGTCCTTGAGGACGAAGTCGGCGGGGTCCGTCCGACCGGGCGGGCGGCCGATGCCGACGCGCACCCGGACGTAGTCCTTGGTCCCCAGCGCCGACGAGATGCTGCGCAGGCCGTTGTGGCCGCCCTCGCCGCCGCCGGACTTGAGGCGGACCTGCGCGAACGGGATGTCGAGCTCGTCGTGCACGACGACGACGCGGTCCACGGGGACCTGGAGGTACTGCACCAGCGAGGCGACCGGCCCGCCCGAGACGTTCATGTACGACGTCGGCTTGGCGAGCAGGACGCGCGGCCCCGGGACACCGCCCGGAAGCACGCCGAGCCGCACGTCGGCGACCTGGGCGCGGCTGCGGTGGTTGCCGAACGTGCCCCTCGTCCGGCGCGCGAGCTCGTCGAGGACCATCTGACCCACGTTGTGCCGGTTGCCCGCGTACCCCGGTCCGGGGTTGCCGAGCCCGACGACGAGCCACGGGGCGCCAGAGGCCCCCGCGACGCCCGGGGTGCCCGGGGTGCCCGGGGTGCTCTGTCCGGTCGGTCCGCTCATGCACGTGCCTCCTGGATCAGCAGGCGACGCCCGGACCCCACCGGGGGCCGGGCGTCGCGACGGGTGCGGGAGGGGATCAGGCCTCCTCGCCGGCCTCCTCGGCGGCCTCGGCCGGCTCGGCGGCGCCGGACTCGGCCTCCGCCTCGCCCTCCTCGGCACCCTCGTCGACCTGCGGCGCGCTGAGCACGACGACGGCCGTCTCGGGGTCCGTCAGGAGGGTCACGCCCGACGGGAGGGAGACCTCACCGGCGGTGACGGACGCACCGGCCTCGAGACCCTCGACCGACACCTCGAAGCCCTCGGGCAGGTGCGTGGCCTCGGCCTCGACGTGCAGCGTCTGCGACTCCACCATCGCGAGCGCGCCGCCGGCGGCCTCCCCGACGACGTGCACCGGGACCTCGACCGAGATCTTCTCGCCCTTGCGGACCGCGAGGAGGTCGACGTGCTCGATGACGTTCTTGACCGGGTCGCGCTGGACGTCCTTCGCGATGGCGAGCTGCGTCGAGCCGTCGAGGTCGATCGCGAGCAGCGCGTTCGCGTGCTTGAGCGCGAGCATCGTCTCGTGGCCGGGGAGCGTGATGTGCAGCGGCTCCTCGCCGTGGCCGTAGACCACGGCGGGGATCTGGTGCGCGCGGCGGATGCGGCGCGCGGCGCCCTTGCCGAACTCGGTGCGGGTGCTGGCGGTCAGCTTGGTCTCGGACACGGTGGCTCCTGGTGGTTCGGACGGCACGGTCGGTGCCGGCGGCGCGAGCGGTGACGGTGGTCGCCGGCACCGGGGCGGTACGCGGCGGTGGCCTCGGCGCGGGACGCAGGACGGACGCGCAGGACGACCGCCGCGTCAATCACGGAGTCGGTCCCGCTGTGCGGTGGTGGCTCGTCGGCGGTCGCGCACCGGTCCTGCTGGTGCCGCGCTCCGCCCGGCCGTCCGACGTCCCTCGCCGAGGCAACAGCCCACGAGCCTACCGCATGCCGTCCGGCCGGACCGGGCCGGGGAGCGACCCAGGCTCCCCCCGGCCGCCCGTGCCGGGGGCGAGCGTCAGGAGGCGCCGTCGAACAGCGACGTGACGGAGCCGTCGTCGAACACCTCGCGGATCGCGCGCGCGAGGAGCGGCGCGATCGACAGCACGGTCAGCTTGTCGAACTGGCGGTCCTCGCTGATCGGCAGGGTGTCCGTCACGACGATCTCGCGTGCCCCGCACTCCTGGAGCCGGTGGGCCGCGGGGTCGGACAGCACGCCGTGGGTCGCCGCGACGATCACGTCGCGCGCACCCGCGGAGAGCAGGACCCGGACGGCCTCGGCGATCGTGCCGCCGGTGTCGATGAGGTCGTCGGTGAGGATGCACGTGCGCCCCTCGACCTCGCCCACGACGCGGTTGGCGACCGCCTTGTTGGGCTGGCGGATGTCGCGCGTCTTGTGGATGAAGGCCAGCGGGCAGCCGCCGAGCTTCGCGGCCCACTGCTCCGCGACGCGGATGCGTCCCGCGTCGGGCGAGACCACCGCGACGTTCGTCGGGTCCACGCGCGTGCGGACGTAGTCGACCAGGAGCGGCATCGCCCAGAGGTGGTCGACGGGGCCGTCGAAGAAGCCCTGCGTCTGCGCCGCGTGGAGGTCCACGCTCATGAGCCGGTCGGCGCCCGCGGTCTTGAACAGGTCCGCGACGAGGCGGGCCGAGATCGGCTCGCGGCCGCGGTGCTTCTTGTCCTGGCGCGAGTAGCCGTAGAACGGCAGCACGACCGTGATGGTCTTGGCCGAGGCGCGCTTGAGCGCGTCGACCATGAGCAGCTGCTCCATGATCCACTGGTTGATCGGCGCGGTGTGGCTCTGCAGGACGAACGCGTCCGTCCCGCGCACGCTCTCGGAGAACCGCACGTAGATCTCGCCGTTGGCGAAGTCGTACGCCGTCGTCGGCAGCAGCTCGACGCCGAGCTCCCGGGCCACGTCCTCGGCCAGCTCGGGGTGCGCCCGTCCGGACATCAGGACGAGTCGCTTCTCGCCGTCGCTGCTCGTGATCCCGGTCATGTGCTCGGAGCCTTCTCTCGTGCGGGTCGGACGACGTGTCAGCGGTCCTGGCCCGCGGCCTGGCCGCGAGCGAGCTCCTGCTGGGCCTGGGGGGACAGCTCGGGCTCGTCGTCGAACGAGCCGAGAGCGGCGCGGGCGGCGTCCGCGGAGCCTGTGTCCGGCCGACGCCGCAGCACCCAGCGCTCGATCGTGCGCTGCGGTGCGGTGTTGATGCCGAGGGCGCCCGCGGGGACGTCGTGCCGGATGACCGAGCCCGCCCCGGTGTAGGCGCCGTCGCCGATCTCGACCGGCGCGACGATCGCGTTGTCCGAGCCGATCCGCACGTGCGAGCCGACGGTCGACCGGCTCTTCGCCACGCCGTCGTAGTTGACGAAGATCGTCCCGGCGCCGACGTTGCTGTGGTCGCCGATCGTCGCGTCGCCGACGTACGACAGGTGCGGGACCTTCGAGTGCGCGCCGATCTCGGCGTTCTTGGTCTCGACGTACGCGCCGATCTTGCCGGCATCGCCCAGCACCGTCCCGGGCCGCAGGTAGGAGAAGGGCCCGACGGTCGCGCCCGCGCCGATGCGCGACGACGACCCGTGCGTCCGGACGACCGTGGCGTCCTCACCGACCTCGACGTCCGTGAGGGTCGTGTCGGGCCCGACGACGGCGCCGCGGCCGACGCGCGTGCGGCCCAGCAGCTGCGTCCCCGGGAGGACCGTGACGTCCTGCGCGAGCTCGACCTCGACGTCGACCCACGTCGTCGCGGGGTCGACGACGGTCACGCCCGCGAGCATCCACTCGGTGACGACCCGTCGGTTGAGCTCGGCGCGCAGCACCGCGAGCTGCGCGCGGTCGTTGGCGCCCTCGACCAGCACCGGGTCGTCGACGCGCACGGCGCGCACCGCCCCGCCGTCGGCGCGCGCGATCGCGAGCACGTCCGTCAGGTAGACCTCGCCCTGCGCGTTGTCGCGGCCCAGGCGACCGAGCGCCGAGCGCAGGACGGCGGCGTCGAACACGTAGACCGAGGAGTTGATCTCGCGGATCGCGCGCTGCGCGTCGTCGGCGTCCTTGTGCTCCACGACGCCGAGCACCGCCCCCGTGCCCTCCTCGCGGAGGACGCGGCCGTAGCCCGTCGGGTCCTCGACCTCGGTGGTCAGGACCGTGACCGCGTTGCCGTCCGCGACGTGCGCGGACAGCAGCTCGGCGAGCGTCCCGCCGTCGAGCAGGGGGATGTCGCCCGCGAGCACCACCACGGGTCCGTCGACGACGTCGAGCCCGCGACCCTCGCGCCCGTCGTGCGCTGCGCGTGCGTGCGCGGCCGCGTCGACGACGGCGAGCCCGCACTGGACCGCGCGGCCCGTCCCGGGCACCTCGTCCTGGTCGGCGACGAGCACCTGCGGGTCCACCTCGCGCGCGTGGGCGGCGACGAGGTCGCGCTCGTGCCGCACGACGACCGCGAGCAGCTCGGGGTCGAGCGACCTCGCCGCGGCGAGCGCGTGGCCGAGCATCGAGCGGCCGGCGAGCGTGTGGAGCACCTTGGGCGTCGCGGACCGCATGCGGGTCCCCTCGCCTGCGGCGAGCACGACGACGGCGGCGGGGCGTGGGGTGGTCACTCGGGCTCCCGTCGGGTGTGCCGTCCTGCGGCGCGCTGGTCCAGCGGCCGACGGCGGATGGGCCTGGCGATGCGCCACTCTACCGTCGGACCGGGCCCCGCCCGGGACGGTCGACCCGCGTGGGGCCGCGCTCCGCCCCCAGGATTCGAACCTGGACCGCAAGGCTCCAAAGGCCTGCGTGCTGCCGTTACACCAGGGCGGACCAGCGCCGTCCGGTCGGCCCGGTCGGCGCGCCGCCCAGTCTGCCAGCAGCCCGGCACGCGTCCGCCCGGGCGAAGGGTGTGACGCGCCGCACGGCATGATGGGGGCCGTGGCCACCTCCAAGCGATCCCCGCGCGCCCGGATGACGGGCACGCAGCGACGCGAGCAGCTCCTCGACGTGAGCCGGCAGCTCTTCGCGGAGAAGGGGTTCGAGGGGACGAGCGTCGAGGAGATCGCGTCGCGCGCGCAGGTGTCCAAGCCCGTCGTCTACGAGCACTTCGGAGGCAAGGAGGGCATGTACGCGGTCGTCGTCGACCGCGAGATCCAGGCGCTCACGGGGACCCTCACGCGCGCGCTCGAGCAGGGCGGCCACCCCGAGGCGCTCGTCGAGCGCACCGCGCTCGCGCTACTGGACTACATCGAGTCCTCGACCGACGGGTTCCGCATCCTCGTGCGCGACTCGCCCGTCGCGCAGACGACGGGCACGTTCTCGAGCCTCATCGGCGACGTCGCGATGCAGGTCGAGCACCTGCTGGCCGGCCAGTTCACCAAGCGCGGCCTCGACCCCCGCACCGCGCCGATCTACGCGCAGATGCTCGTCGGCATGGTCGCGCTCACGGGGCAGTACTGGCTCGACGCGCGCAGGCCGGCCAAGACGGAGGTGGCCGCGCACCTGGTCAACCTCGCGTGGAACGGCCTGTCGAACCTCCAGCGCAACCCCACGCTGCTGGGCGACGAGAGCCCGTCGTGACCGACGAGGTCGACCGCATCGTCGAGTCGTGGCGCCGCGAGCGCCCCGACCTCGACGTCGCCCCGCTCGAGGTCCTCTCGCGCGTGAGCCGCCTCGCGCGGCACCTGGACCTCGCGCGGCGCACCGCGTTCGACCGCCACGACCTCGAGCTGTGGGAGTTCGACGTCCTGTCGGCGCTGCGCCGTGCGGGTGAGCCCTACCAGCTCTCGCCCGGGACGCTCGTGACGCAGACGCTCGTCACGAGCGGGACGATGACGAACCGCATCGACCGCCTCGCGGCGCGCGGCCTCGTCGAGCGCCGGCCGGCGCCGGCCGACCGACGCGGCGTGCTGGTGCGGCTGACCCCGGCGGGGCTCACGCGGGTCGACGCGGCCCTCGAGGACCTGCTGCGCGTCGAGCGCGAGCTGCTCGGCGACCTCCCCGAGCGGGACCGCGAGACGCTCGCGGCACTGCTGCGCACGCTCGTCGCGCCGTTCGACGCCTGACGCCCACCCCACCGCCGGCCCACCGACAGCCCACCGCCGACCCACCCGCCGCGGCGGTGCGCCGTGCCCGCCTACCCGGCGACCTCGGCGGCGAGCAGCCACTCCTCCTCGAGCTGCTCGCGCTCGGCCGCGAGCGCGCGCAGGTCGGCGTCGAGCCGCTGGACGGCCGTGTGGTCGGTCGCCACCGCGGCCATCTCGGCGTGGACGCGCGCCTCCTGCTCGCTGATCCGCTGGAGGCGCCGTTCGATGCGCGCGACCTCCTTGCGTGCCGCCCGCACCTCGGCCTGGCTGGGCTGGGGCGCTGCGCCGTCGGCCGGGTCCGGCGTGGCCGACGGTCCCGCCGAGGGTGCGGCCGACGCGGCGCGACCTCCGGGCGCCGCCGACGACGACGCCCCGCCGGCGGGCGCCGACCGGGCCGCGCGACGCAGCTCGAGGTACTGCTCGACGCCGCCGGGCAGGTCGCGGACCCCGCCGTCGCCGAGGAGCGCGTACTGGCGGTCGCACACGCGCTCGAGCAGGTAGCGGTCGTGCGAGACGACGACGAGCGTGCCGGGCCACCCGTCGAGGAGGTCCTCCACGGCCGCCAGGGTGTCGGTGTCGAGGTCGTTGGTCGGCTCGTCCAAGAGCAGGACGTTGGGCTCGCCCACGAGCAGCCGCAGCAGCTGGAGACGTCGCCGCTCGCCGCCCGAGAGGTCCCGCACGAGGGTCTGCGCGCGCTCGCGCGCGAACCCAAGCCGCTCGACGAGCTGCGACGCCGTGACCTCCTTGCCGCCCACCGCCGTCGTTCGCCGCTCGCGCTCGACGACCTCGACGGCCCGCAGGTCGCCCAGCTCGTCGAGCTCGGTCACGTCCTGGCTCAGCGTCGCGACGACGACGGTCTTGCCGCGCCGCACGCGCCCCGAGCGCGGCGTGACCTCGCCGGTGAGCAGGCGCAGGAGCGTCGTCTTGCCCGCACCGTTGACTCCGACGAGGCCGAACCGGTCCCCTGGGCCGAGGCGCCAGGTGACGTCGTCGAGCAGCACGCGCTCGCGCGGCCCGCCGTCGGGGACCGCGCCATCCTGCTCGGCGACGTCGCCGTGGACGGGCACCGTGACGGTCACGTCCTCGACGTCGAGCACCTGCTTGCCGAGGCGCGCCGTCGCCATCCGCGCGAGCTCGAGGCTGTCGCGCGGCGGCGGCTCGTCCGCGATGAGCGCGGCTGCCGCGTCGAGGCGGAAGCGCGGCTTGCTCGTGCGGGCGGGTGCGCCGCGGCGGAGCCACGCGAGCTCCTTGCGCAGCAGGTTGTCGCGCTTCTCCGCGGTCACCGACGCCTGACGGGCGCGCTCCGCGCGGGCCAGGACGTACGCGGCGTACCCGCCCTCGTAGGGCAGCACGGTCCCGCCGCGCGTGTCGCCGTGCCGGCTGCCCGTGACCTCCCACATGCGCGTGCACACGGCGTCGAGGAACCACCGGTCGTGCGTGACGACGACCAGCGCGCCCTGCCCGGCCGAGCGGCCGCCGCCGTAGCGGTCCGCGAGGTGCTCGGCGAGCCACGCGACGCCCTCGACGTCGAGGTGGTTCGTCGGCTCGTCGAGCATGAGGACGTCGTGGTCGGCCACGAGCAGCCCGGCGAGCGCGACGCGCCGTCGCTGCCCGCCGGACAGGCGCGCGACGTCGGCCTCCAGGTCGAGGTCCCCCAGGAGGCCCTCGTGCACGCCGCGGGTCCGCGCGTCGCGCGCCCACGTGTGGTCGGGCACCGCACCGTGCACGGCGTCGCGCACGGTGGTGCCGGCGGGCAGGTCGTCGCGCTGGTCCAGGAGGCCGACGCGCACGCCGCCCGCGTGCGTCACCCGGCCGGAGTCGGGCTCCTGCCGACGCGCCAGCAGGCGCAGGAGCGTCGACTTGCCCGCACCGTTCGGGCCGACGACGCCGACCCGCATGCCGTCGTCGACGCCGATGCTCACGTCCTCCAGGAGGGTGCGCGTACCGACGGTGAACGACACGGAGTCCATGCCGAGCAGGTGCGCCATCAGCCCCTGTCCCCGACGCTCGCGCGCTCCGTGACGACGAGCCGCGCACCCGGCACGGGTCCGCTCGCGGTCAGCACCGAGTCGGCCACGCCGGCCGCCGTGACCGCGGCGGCGATCGCGACGGCGTGCTGACGGCTGCGACCGAGCGCCGCGACGGTGGGTCCCGACCCGCTGACGACGACACCGAGCGCCCCCGCGTCCTCGGCGACCGCGAGCGTCTCGGCGAGCTCGGGCGCGAGCTCGAGCGCCGCGGGCTGCAGGTCGTTGTCGAGGGCCGCGCCCACGGAGACGGGGTCGCCCGAGCGCAGGGCAGCGAGCAGCCGGCGGTCCGGCTCGGGCTCGCCGTCCACGCCGCCGACCACCTCGTCGAACGTGCGGAACACCTCGGGCGTCGAGAGTCCTGCGTCGCGCAGCGCGAGCGCCCAGTGGTACTCGCCCCGGCTCAGCGCGGGGGTCAGCAGGTCACCGCGCCCGCGACCGACGGCGGTCTGCCCGACGAGGCAGAACGGCACGTCGGAGCCGAGGGTCGCCGCGAGCTCGCCGAGCTCGTCGCGCGACATCCCGGTGCGCCACAGCGCGTCGCACGCGAGCAGGGTCGCCGCGGCGTCGGCCGACCCGCCGGCCATCCCGCCCGCGACCGGGACGCCCTTGTGGACGTGCAGGGCGACGCCGTCGTCGATCCCGACGTGATCGGCGAGGAGGTGCGCCGCACGCAGCGCCAAGTTGGACGCGTCGGTGGGCACGCGGTCCGCGTGCAGGCCGTCGACCGTGAGCGAGAACCCGTCCGCCGGGCGCGCCGTGACCTCCTCGTGCAGCGAGACGGCCTGGAAGACCGTCGCGAGCGGGTGGAAGCCGTCAGGCAGCCGACGGCCGACGCCGAGGGCCAGGTTGATCTTCCCTGGCGCGCGGACGACGACCTCGCTGCTGGATCGGCTCACGGCTCAACCCTGCCACGACCGCGCCGCCGCCTCGACGGGGCCGTCACGCGCCCGCGGCCTCGCGCGTCGCGGCGAGGGCCTCGGCCACCCGGGCGAACGCGACGACGTCGAGGCGCTCACCGCGCGTGCTCGGGTCGACGCCGGCGGCCCGCAGCGCGGCCTCGGCCGCGTCGCCCGAGCCGGCGAGCCCCGCGAGCGCCGACCGGAGCGTCTTGCGCCGCTGCGCGAACGCGGTGTCGACCACGCGGAACACCTCCTCGCGGGTCACCGTCGTCGTCGGCGGGTCGCGCCGCTCGAGCGCGACGAGCGCCGAGTCGACCCGCGGGACGGGCCAGAACACGGCACGGCCGATCGAGCCCGCGCGGTGCGCATGGGCGTACCAGGCGGCCTTGGCGGACGGGATCCCGTAGGTCCGCGAGCCGGGCGGTGCCGCGAGCCGGTCGGCGACCTCCGCCTGGACCATGACGAGCACGCGCTCGAGCGAGTCGAAGCGCTCGAGGAACGACAGCAGGACCGGCACCGCGACGTTGTACGGGAGGTTGGCGACCAGCGCGGTCGGGGGCGGGCCGGGGAGCTCGGTGACCGTGAGGGCGTCGGCGCCGATGACCTCGAGCCGGTCCGCCGCCTCGGGCAGCCGCTCGGCCACGGTCGACGGCAGCTGCCGCGCGAGCGCGGGGTCGATCTCGACGGCGACGACGTGCGCGCCGACCTCGAGGAGCCCCAGGGTCAGCGAGCCGAGCCCGGGCCCGACCTCGACCACGCGCTCACCGGGCTCGACGCGCGCGGTCCGGACGATCTTGCGCACCGTCCCGGCGTCGACGACGAAGTTCTGCCCCCACGTCTTGGTCGGGCGGATGCCGAGACGCCCCGCGAGGTCCCGGACCTGGGCCGGACCGAGGAGGGCGTCTGTCATGGGGGCGAGCCTAACCGCCGCCACGATGCCGACCCGTGCCGACCCGTGCCGACCGCCGCGGCCCCCGGAGGGACCGCGGCGGCGGGTGGATCGGTCCTGCTCGCCCGGGAACGCGCCCGGGTGAGCGGTCAGCGCAGGCCGAGCTTGCGCGAGCAGGCGGGCCACTGGCCCCAGCCCGAGCGGGCCTGGAGCATCTGCGCGCGCATGGTCTGCTCGTCCGGCGACGCCTGGGACGGGAGCCCCGAGCCGCCGACCGACTGCCACGTGCCGACCGAGAACTGGTACAGCCCGTGGTAGAGGCCGTTGCTCGAGACGATCGTCGGGTTGCCGCCGGACTCGCACTGCGCGAGCGCGGCCCACACGTCACCGCCGACGGTCGACGCGACGGGCGCAGGCGAGGACGACGACCCGGACGACGTGGACGCGCGCGGCGCGGGGGCGGGCACCGGCTTGGGCCGCTCCTTGGTCCCGGTCCGGACCACCTCGGTGACCGGGGCACGCGTCACGGTGTCGCTGAGCTGCACGCGCGACTCCTCCTGGCCGTCGACGAGGATCACGCGGTGGACGACGGTCCGCTCCCCGGCGACACCCTCGACGGCGGTGCGACGCTGGCCGACGTAGAGCTCGTCGGTCTCCTCGTTCGTGCTCTCGAACGGGATCTCGGTGACCGTCGGCTGCTCCTGCGCCACGACGCGCTGGACCGTCACGGTCACGCGCGTCCCGCCGTCGGCGGTCGCGCGGTGCACCGACACGCGGTCGAGGTCGCCGAGCGTGATGCCGAGGCCGTCGAGGACGTCGTCGACGCCCGCGGAGCCGTCCTCGACCTGCTCGGTCCGACCGTCGACGACGACGTCCACGGGACCCTCGAGGTCGAGCTGGACAGGGATCTCGGCGCGCGAGCCCGAGCGCGAGGCCACGAGCCGGACGTCCTGCCCGCGGCTCGCGAGGGCCACGAGGGCCTCGTCGGCGCTCAGCGCGGTCGTCCAGACGTGGTCCTCCTGGCCGTCGACGAGCGCGACCACCTGGCGCGCGCGGCGCACCACGACCTCGTCACCGCTGGCCAGCGCCTCATCCGGCGCGGGGGCGACGACGTCGCGCGGGCCGAGCTCGAGGTCGTGCTCGGCGAGGACGCCCTCCACGCTGCCCGCGAAGGTCGACACCTGCGTGGTGGCGCCGTCGACGTCGAGCGTGACGGTCTTGTGCGCGGTGGCGACCGCGACGGTGCCGCCGGTCAGGAGGAGGGCCGCGGCCAGGCCTCCGACGAGGAGGGGGCGGCGGGCGCGCGCGGTGCGGGGCGTGGTGGCCGCGGGCACGTCAGGCGCTGCCGGCGCTGCGGGCGCTGAGGGCTCAGCGGGGCCCGCGCCCGAGGGGTCGGGCCGCGAGACGGGCTCGAAGGTCTGCTGGGTGGTCTGCTGCCGCGGGTCGCGGCCGAGGGAGGGGAAGGTCACGGGGTTCCAGACGTCGTCCTACCCGGGCACAGGGAGCGGCGAGGCGGGCGATCCGCGCTGCGGGTCACCACCCCGGCTCGGCGTCGTCCGCCACGGGGGCGGGCGTCGCCGGGTCCGGTCCCTGATCCGGCCGTCAGCACCGGCCCGGGGGCCGGCCGTCGCTCCGTGTCCCGCCGTCGGCGGACGCGTCACCGGATGTGGTGCGCATTAGCGCACGGGGGCCCACATCTGGTGGAGCGACATGCGACCGTAACCCATTCGTGACCACTAGCCAAGGGTCGTGGCGGACGTCACACGGACGGGACGGGACGGACGGGACGCGACGCGTCAGTACCAGTTGCGTGCCTGCGAGTGCGCCCACGCGGCGCACGGCGTGCCGTAGCGCGCCGAGATGTACCCCAGGCCCCAGGTGATCTGCGTCGCGGCGCTCGTGCGCCAGTCGGCGCCCGCGGTCGCCATCTTCGTGCCCGGGAGGGCCTGCGGGATGCCGTACGCCCCGCTCGACGGGTTCTCGGCGGTGACGCGCCAGCCGCTCTCCTTCATCCACAGCGAGTCCAGGCACGAGAACTGGTCCTCGCCCCACCCGCGGGCCAGGACCATCTCGAGCGCGATCGCGCGCGCGGTCCCTGGGTCCACGGCCGCGGACGGCGGCGGCGCGACCATCGTCCCGACCCGCACGACCTGAGGGACGGGCTCGCGCAGCGTCGTCTCCAGCAGGGCCGTGCGCCCGACCTCGACGCCGTCGACGAGGTGCGCGCGGTACGTCACCATGCGCTCGCCCTCGACGCCCGCGCTGCGCACGACCTCCGCGCCCACGAGCAGCTGGGGGTCCTCCTCGCGCACCGTCTCGAACGGCTGGGTCGTGCGCTCCGAACGCACCTCGGTCACCACGCGGTCCACCGCCACGACGAGCCCGTCGACCGCGGTGGCGTCGAGCGGCACCGAGACCCGGTCGTGGGCGCCGAGGACGACACCGGCCTCCCGCAACGCGTCCGCGACGGTCAGCGCCGAGGTGCGCACCTCGGTGGTCGTGCCGTCCACGGCCACGTGGACGGTCTTGGGCGTCGCGACCGCGACGGGCGCCCGGCCGAGCGCCGCGGAGCGGGACGCCGACGTCCGCATCTCGCCGCGCAGGCCCAGCTCCGCGACCACGTCACCGACGGTCTCGGCCGTGGTCCAGACGGTCCGCTCCTCACCGTCGACCTCGACGACGACCTCGCGGGCGCGCCGCACGACGACCTCGCCCTCGTCCGCGACCAGCGCACCCGGCGCGGGCACCACGAGGTCGTGCTCGCCCACCTCGACGCCCTCGGCGACGAGCACGTCGCCGACGGTGCGCCCGAACGTCGTCACCGTCGTCGCCTCGCCGTCGACCTCGACGGTCACGGTCTTGTGCAGACCCGCGAACGCGGTCGTCGCCCCGACGACGAGGGACAGCACGGCCAGCTGTGCGACGGGGCGGCCACGGTCGGACCAGCGCGGTGCGCGGGCGAGCGCCGAGGCCAGGTGCACGGTGGGTCCGTCCGTCGGGGGCAGGAGGGGCGTCCTGGGCGGCGACGCGGCACGCGTCGGCACCCGGGGGCCCCGACGACGGTAACGGAACTGCAACGACGACGGGTAGTCGGCAGGTCCCGGTTTCACCCGCGGGCCGCGGCGTGTCGCGTCGTCACCACGGCCCGTAGAGCTCCTCGGCCGTGCGCGAGACCGTCGCGCACAGGTCGGCGAGGTCCACGTCGAGCTCGGCGGCCACCGCGCGGGCCGTCGCGGCCGCGAGGTACGGGGCGTTGGGCCGTCCGCGGTACGGGTGCGGCGTCAGGTACGGCGCATCGGTCTCGAGCAGGAGCCGGTCGAGCGGCACCTCGTGCAGCGCCTCGCGCAGCGCGCGCGACCCGCCGAACGTCACGGTCCCCGCGAACGAGAGGTACCAGCCGGCCGCGACGCACTCGCGCGCGAGCGCGGCGTCGCCCGAGAAGCAGTGGAACACCGTGCGCTCGGGCGCCCCGTCCGAGCGCAGCACCGCGAGCACGTCGTCGTGCGCGTCGCGGTCGTGGATCTGCAGCGCGAGGCCCAGCTCCTTCGCGAGCGCGACGTGCGCTCGGAACGCCTCGCGCTGCACCCGGCGCCCCTCGTCGCCCGCACGGAAGAAGTCCAGGCCGGTCTCCCCCACCACGCGGATCCGGTCGTTGCCCGCCGCGATCGCCGCGACCTCGGCCATCGCCTCGTCGAGCGCGACGGCGTGGTGCTCCCGCGGGGCGGGCTCGAGCCCGTCGGGCGCGACCTCGCGCACGCCCGCGTGCAGGGGCACCTCGTTGGGGTGCAGCGCGACCCCGCCGAGGAGCTGCGGGTGCTCGCGGACCACGCGGTCCGTCCAGCGCGCCGCGGGCAGGTCGCACCCGATCTGCACCATGCGCGTCACGCCGACGGACGCGGCACGCTCGAGCTGCTCGACGAGGGTCGGCGGCTCGGGCCCGCCGTCGAACCCGCCCGCCTCAGGCGCCGCGTGGTCGAGGTGCGTGTGGTCGTCGACGAGGGGGTGCGGCAGCGGCTCGGGGGCCGGCGGCCACGAGCGGTCGCGCGGACGGGCCACGTCAGCCCTCCCCGGCGCCCTCGAGCCGGGCGAGCTCCTCCTCGACGACCGCTGCGTCGAGCTTGGTGAAGACGGGAACGGGCTTGCCCACGGGAGTCCCCGGCACGAGCGGACGACGACGCCACGGGGTCGCGTCCGAGTACTCGCCCGTGATGATCGGGTACGGCGCGCCGCCGTCGAGGTCCTCGACCTCCTCGATCCGCGGCATGGGCTGGACGTCGCCGGCACCACCGAGCGCGACGTCGACCGCGTTCGCCGAGGACGGCAGGAACGGGGACAGCACGACGTTGAGGTCGGCGACGCACTGGGCCGTCACGTGCAGCACCGTGCCGAGGCGCTCGCGCTCGTCCTCGCCCTTGAGCTTCCACGGCTCGGTGTCGGACACGTAGCGGTTGACGTCGGAGACCGCGCGCATCGCCTCGCCGACCGCCTGGCGCATGCGGTTGCGGGCGATGAGCCCGCCGACCACGTCGAAGGTGCCCTCGACGCGCTCGAGCAGTGCGGCGTCCGCGGGCTCGAGCTCCCCGAGGGGCGGGATCTCGCCGAAGTTCTTGTGCACGAGGCTCGCGGTCCGGTTGACGAGGTTGCCCCAGCCCGCGACCAGCTCGTCGTTGGTGCGGCGCACGAACTCGGACCACGTGAAGTCCGAGTCCTGGTTCTCCGGGCCGGCGGACGCCACGAAGAACCGGAACGCGTCCGCCTGGTAGCGCGCGAGCATGTCGCGCACGTAGATGACGACCTTCTTGGAGGACGAGAACTTGCGTCCCTCCATCGTGAGGAACTCCGACGAGACGACCTCGGTCGGGAGGTTGAGCTCACCGTAGGTCCCGGGCTCGCCGCCCTTGTCCCCGCGCCCGGCGTACGCGAGCAGCTCCGCGGGCCAGATCTGCGAGTGGAAGGTGATGTTGTCCTTCCCCATGAAGTAGTACGACAGCGCCTCGGGGTCGTTCCACCAGTCGCGCCACCGCTCGGGGTCCCCGATGCGCCGCGCCCACTCGATCGACGCGGACAGGTAGCCGACGACCGCGTCGAACCACACGTACAGCTTCTTGCTCGGGTTCTCGCGCCAGCCCTCGAGCGGGATCGCGATGCCCCAGTCGATGTCGCGCGTGATCGCGCGCGGGCGGATCTCCTCGAGGATGTTCTGGCTGAACCGGATGACGTTCGGTCGCCACAGTCCCGTCGCCTCGCGCTCGTCGAGCCACCCGCTGAGCGCCTGCGCGAGCGCCGGCAGGTCGAGCAGGAAGTGCTGCGTCTCGATGAACTGCGGGGTCTCGCCGTTGATCTTCGAGCGCGGGTCGATCAGGTCCTGCGGGTCGAGCTGGTTTCCGCAGGTGTCGCACTGGTCGCCGCGCGCACCCTCGGCACCGCAGATGGGGCACGTGCCCTCGATGTAGCGGTCGGGCAGCGTGCGCCCCGTCGACGGCGAGATCGCGCCCATCGTCGTCTGCTCGACGACGTAGCCGTTGGCGTGCACCCCGCGGAAGAGCTCCTGCACGACGGCGTGGTGGTTGCGCGTCGTCGTCCGGGTGTACAGGTCATAGGCGAGGCCGAGCGCGACGAAGTCCTCGACGATGAGGCGGTGGTTGCGGTCCGCGAGCTCCTGCGGCGTGACACCGGCCTCGTCGGCCGCGATGAGGATGGGGGTCCCGTGCTCGTCGGAGCCCGAGACCATGAGGACGTCGTGGCCCGCCATCCGCATGTACCGGCTGAAGACGTCCGAGGGGACGCCGAAGCCGGCGACGTGTCCGATGTGGCGGGGGCCGTTGGCGTACGGCCACGCGACCGCCGAGAGGATGTGGGCCATGGGCCCCGATCCTAGTGAGCGGGCGGGTCCCCGCCGACCGGCGGACGTCCCGGCCGGCCGGAGGACCCCGGCGCTGCCGGTGCCGACCGGGCGTGCCTAGCATGACGCGTGGACACCGCGTGGGACGGGACCGGGGCGGGCGTGCTCGTGCTCCCGAGCGGCCGGCTCGTGCGCGGTCGAGGTCTGCGCAGGCCCACGCCCCCCGGGCCCGACCCGCAGTTCGGCCTCTACCTGCTCGCTCGCGAGCCCGTCGGGTCCGCCGCACCGGCCTGGCCGTCGCGCTGGGTCCGCTGGCCCGACTTCCGGCCGCCGGCCGACCGCCCGGACGCGCACGCCGCGCTCGTCGAAACGTGGCGGCGCGCCGACGGCGAGCGGGTCGAGGTCGCGTGCCAGGGCGGCCGGGGGCGCACGGGCACGGCGCTCGCGTGCCTCGCGGTCCTGGACGGTGTCCCGCCGGACACGGCGGTCGCCTGGGTGCGCGCGCACTACCACCCGCGAGCCGTGGAGACGCTGCTCCAGCGCCGCTACGTCGAGCGCTTCGCCCCCTGACGGCGGCTCACGGCGGCAGCAGGCGCACGAGCCGGTCGTCCCCCGAACGCGGGTCGCCGCGCCCGTCGGTGTTGTTCGTCAGGACCCACAGCGCGCCGTCCGGCCCCACGGCGACGTGCCGGAGCCGGCCCAACGCGCCCACGAGGTGGGCGACCGGGTCCCCCGCGGGCGCGCCGTCGGCCCACGGGACCGCCCACAGGCGCTCGCCGCGCAGCGCCGCGACGTACACCGAGCCGGTGGTCACGGCGAGGCCGCTCGGCGACGCCTCGTCCGTCGTCCACGTCACCACGGGGTCCGCGAACGTCGGCGCACCGCCTGCCCCCTCGACCTCGGGCCAGCCGTGGTTCGCGCCCGGCACCACGACGTTGAGCTCGTCGAGCCGGTTCTGGCCGAACTCGCTCGCGACGAGCCGCTCGTCGTCGTCCCACCCGAGACCCTGGACGTTCCGGTGACCCAGGCTCCAGACCGGGCTGTCGGGCGTCGGGTTGCCGGGGGCGGGCCGGCCGTCGGCCGTGACCCGCAGGATCTTGCCGGCGAGCGACGTGGGGTCCTGGGCGGCCCCGGGGACGCTCGCGTCGCCGGTCGCGACGTACAGCATCCCGTCGGGACCGAACGCGATCCGGCCGCCGTCGTGGTTCGAGGCGGCCGGGATGCCCGTGAGCACGGGCGCGAGCGGCCCGAGCGTCCCCGCGGCGGCGTCCAGGGCCGTCCGCACGACCTCGTTCCCGCCCTGTGTCGTCCGGTACAGCAGGAGCGTCGCCGCGTCGTCCGGCGGGACGGCGACCCCCAGCAGGCCGCCCTCGCCGCGCGTCGCCGTGGTCGCCACCAGCTCGTCCGCGCCGGGCCCGGTGAGCGTGCGGACGCCGTCGGCCGTGAGGAGGAGGACCTGGGCCGCGTCGCGCTGCGTGACGACGACGGCGCCGCCCGGAAGGAAGGCCAGGTCCCACGGCGCCGCCAGGCCCGTCAGCACGTCCTGCGGCTCGGCGGTCGCCTCCGGCAGCGCGGGACCCGGGACGCCGGGCGGGGTCGGTTCCTCGGAGGGGGTGGGCTCGCCGGACGGGGTGGGGCTCGACGGGGTGGGGCTCGACGGGGTGGCGCTCCCGGACGGCGTCACGACCTGCGGGGTCCGTCCGGCCTCGGGGCTCGTGCAGCCGACGAGGCTCGCCCCGGCGGCGAGCACGGCGCAGCAGGCCCACGACCCGGGCCGTCGCCGCATCCGCTCGGCCATGCTCCTCCTCGCCGCGGGCGCCACCCGCACCCCCAGCACCCTCGCACCGGACACCGCGGTGCGCACGCGGCGACCGCCACGACGTCGTGCGCGGTGCCTACGCTGGGACCATGAGCGACACCCGACCCGAGCGCCGCGCCCTCGTCGTCGTCGACGTGCAGCCCACCTTCTGCGAGGGCGGCGCGCTCGCCGTGGAGGGCGGTGACGCGGTGGCGCACGCGATCGCGGCGTTCGCCGCGGCGCGACGCGACGACTACGCGCTCGTGGTGACGACGCAGGACTGGCACGTCGACCCGGGCGACCACTTCAGCACCGAGCCCGACTACGTGGACACGTGGCCGCCGCACGGCGTCGCGGGGACGCCCGAGGCCGAGCTCCACCCCGCGCTCGCGGACCTCGCGCCCGACGTGAGCGTGAAGAAGGGCGCGTACGCCGCGGCCTACTCGGGCTTCGAGGGCGTCGACGCGTCGGGCCGCGACCTCGCGAGCCTCCTGCACGACGCCGGCATCACCGACGTCGACGTCGTGGGGATCGCCGAGTCGCACTGCGTGCGCGCGACCGCCCTCGACGCGATCCGGGCCGGCCTGCGGACCCGCGTGCTGAGGGACCTCACGGTGCCCGTCACGGTGGAGTCCGGCGCCGCGGCGCGCGACGCGATGACGGCCGCGGGCGCGCAGGTCGTCCTGTCCAGCGAGATCTGAGCGTCAGCCGCCGGCGCGGGCGTCGAGCGCCGCGGCGTACAGCTCGCGCCGTGAGACACCCGTCGCGGCCGCGACGTCGGCCACGACGTCCTTGAGCCGCTCCCCCGCGTCGGCGCGCGCGAGCACCTCCGGCGCGAGCGCGGCCACGTCGCGCGGGCCCGCGGACGGCGCCCCGCCGACGACGACGCACACCTCGCCGCGGACCTCGCGATCGGCCGCCCACGCGGCGAGCTCGGCGAGCGGCGCGCGGACGACCTCCTCGTACGTCTTGGTGAGCTCGCGGCAGACCGCGGCCGGTCGGTCCGCACCGAGCACCTCGGCCATCGCCGCGAGGGTTTCGGCGAGCCGGTGGGGCGCCTCGAAGTACACCGTCGTGCGCTCCTCGCGGGCGAGCGCCTCGAGCGCGCGCCGGCGGTCGCCCGCCTTGCGCGGCAGGAACCCCTCGAAGCAGAACCGGTCTGTCGGCAGCCCGGACACCGCGAGCGCGGTGAGCACCGCGCTCGGCCCGGGCGCGGCGGTCACCGGCAGGCCCGCGGCGACGGCGGCCCGCACGAGCGTGAAGCCCGGGTCCGAGACCGTCGGCATGCCCGCGTCGGACACGACCAGCACCGTCCCGCCACCCCGGACGACGTCGAGGAGCTCGTCGACGCGCGCGGCCTCGTTGTGCTCGTGGTGGCTCACGACCCGGCCGGTCGTGCGCACGCCGAGCCGCTGCACGAGGCCCGACAGGCGCCGCGTGTCCTCGGCCGCGACGACGTCGGCCTCCTCGAGGAGGCGACGCAGGCGGGGCGACGCGTCCTCGGGGTCGCCGATCGGGGTGGCGGCGAGGACGACCCGACCTGTCATGCGCGTCAGGCTACGCGGGCCGACCTACGATGACGGCGTGGCGAGCACCGGGGAGCACACCTCCCCGCTCGATCCCGTGCAGGAGGCCGCGAGCGCCGGCCACGCTCCGCAGGGCGCGCCCGCCGGGTCGACGGAGACGGCCGAGGTCGCCCCCTCCCCGCGCCACGCGGTGGCCGGGCCGGCGACCACGTGGCTCGCGAGCCTCGTCCCCCCGCACGGCAGCGCCGCCGACCGTCGCCTCGCGCTGCCCCTCACCGCGCTGGTCGGCGCGCTCGCCGCCGCCCTGCGGCTCCCGGGCCTGGACCGCCCCGGTGTCCTCGTCTTCGACGAGACGTACTACGTCAAGGACGCGTGGTCCCTCGTCTCGCTCGGGTACGAGGGCGAGTGGCCCGACGGCGCGGACGCGGCGTTCGAGGCCGGCGACGTCGACGGCTTCGACGAGCGCGGCAGCTACGTCGTCCACCCGCCGGTCGGGAAGCTCCTCATCGGCGCAGGCATGCGGCTCGTCGGCGCCGGGACGCCCATCGGGTGGCGGCTCGCGACCGCGGTCGCGGGCGTCGTCGCGGTGCTCGTCCTGGTGCGCGTCGGGCGGCGGCTGCTGCGGTCGACGTGGGCGGGTGCCGCGGCCGCGCTCCTGCTCGCCGTCGACGGCTCGGCGATCGCGCACTCGCGGACCGCGCTCCTCGACGGGCTCCTCATGACGCTGCTGCTCGGCGCCTTCGCGGCGCTCGTCGCCGACCGGGACGCCGCGGCCGCGCTCCTCGCGCGACGCACGGGGCCACCGCGCGCGCCGACGACGCTCGGGCCGGGCCTCGGCGTGCGGCCGTGGCGCCTGGTCGCGGGCCTGCTCCTGGGGCTCGCGGTCGGCACGAAGTGGTCTGCCCTGTTCTTCGTCGCCGCGCTCGGGCTGCTCTCGGTCGGCTGGGACGCGCTCGCGCGCCGCCGCGCGGGCGTGCGGTCGTGGTGGGCCGGCGCGCTGGTGCGCGACGCGCCCGTGGCCTTCGCGTCCCTCGTGGGCCTCGCCGCGGTCGTCTACGTCGCGTCGTGGACGGGCTGGCTGCGCACGACCGGTGGCTACGGCCGGACCTGGGCCGGCGACCACCCGGGCGAGGGCGTCACGTGGCTCCCGGAGGGCCTGCGCTCGCTGTGGAAGTACCACCAGGACATGTGGGGCTTCCACACGGGCCTCACCGCGGAGCACCCCTACGCGGCGCACCCGGCGGGCTGGCTCCTCCAGCTCCGCCCGACGACGTTCTTCTACGAGTCGCCCGAGCCTGCGCAGCAGTGGTGCGCGGCCGACCGCTGCTCGCAGACCGTGACGTCGCTCGGCAACCCCGTCCTGTGGTGGCTCGCCGCGGCCGCCGTCCTGGTGTGCGCCTGGTGGGTCGTGCGACGGCGCGACGAGGTCGCCCTGGCGGCCCTGGCCGGCATCGCCGCGGGGTGGCTGCCGTGGTTCGCCTACGCGCACCGCACGATCTTCACGTTCTACGCCGTCGTGGTGCTCCCGTGGCTCGTGCTGTGCCTCGTGCACGTGGCGCGCGAGGCGACGCGCGCCCGCGGTCCCGCCGACGGTCCCCTCGGTGCCCGTACTGCCCACGTCACCCACGCTGACGCCGACCCTCCGCTGGTGCGCCGGGCGGTGGTCGTGGGCCTGCTCGTCGTCGTGCTGGGCGTCTCGGCGTGGTTCCTGCCGCTGTGGACCGGCCAGGTCGTGCCGTTCCGGTTCTGGCAGCTGCACATGTGGCTGCCGGGCTGGGTCTGACGGCTCCGGTCCGGCGGTCCCGAGCGGTCGACCGGTCCGACGTGCCGCGAGCGGCCGGTCAGCCCAGGGGTGCCGCGGCCGCCCAGCGCTCGACCTCGGCCGCGAGCCGGTCGGGGAACGAGTCGACCGCCCCGCCCGGGACGGACCAGAACGCCTCGGCCGCCGCGGCGAGGCCCGCGAGGCTCCCGTAGGACAGGCCGCCGTCGACGGCACGCGCGTCGAGCGCCAGCTCCGCGCCGACGACGCGTCCCGACGCCACGTCCGACGGCCCGACACGATCCGGCCACGCGGACCCCGCCAGGAGGTCGTGCGCCACGAGACCGCGCAGCGAGGGGTCGGTGGGCGATGTGGCGCGGGGCGCGTCGAGCACCAGCACGAGGCGCGCGTCGGGGTCGAACCGGCTGGTGCGGCCACCCGCCGCGTCGGAGGGCCGTGCATGCACCTCGACGACGTGCCCCGGGGCGCGCCCGTCCGCGAGCGCGGCGGCGGCGTCCTCGTGGACCATCACGGTCGCCCCGGCGGCGACGACCTCGTCGGCGGCCATCCCGACGAGCGCCCGCGTGACATCGGGGTCCGCGCCGGGCGCGAGCGCGCCGCCGACGTGCACGTGGCCCCCGCGCATCTGGGTCGCGACGGCGCCGAGCGCGTCGGGCCCGGCCCACCCGGCGTGGTCGGCGACGTCGAGCTCGGGGACGACCTGGACGCAGCGCGCGGCCGCGTAGGCGAGGAGGTCGCGCCACGCCTCCTGGGTCCAGGGCGTTCCCGCCACGGCGAGCCCGGGCCGGCCGGGGACCTCCAGCAGCCACGTCCCCGCGTCGGCGAGCCGGACGCGGACGACGTCGAGCTTGAGACCCGCCGCCACCTGGACGACGGACTTGAGCCGGTCGGGTCCCAGCCCGTCCCGGACCGCGTCGACGACGACGCCGCGGTGCGCGAGCCGCGGGTGGTCGACGACCGTCACGGCGGGCAGGACGACGGGCCCCGGCAGGCGACGCTCGACGGCCTGGACGAGCGTCGACACGGCGTGACCCAGACCGGCGGGCCCCGCGGCGAGCACCTCGACCGACGTCGCGCCCACGGCCAGGCGGTACGCCTCCGCGGTCGACGCCGCGTCCGCCCGGCCCGGCAGCGCGAGCCGGTCGGCGGCCACGAGGCGCAGGCAGATCGTGCCGGTGCGGGCCCCGTCCTGCCGCACGGCGACCGGCGTCCCGGTCACGCGACCGAGGTGCTCGGCGAGGAGCACGGCGACGCCGACGGCCGCGGGGTCGTCGTCGACGGTGACCTCGACGTCGGCGCCGAGGGCGAAGCCACGGCCGGCGTGCTGCGTCACGGCGAAGGGTGCGGGGAGTGCACCGAGCGGATCCACGGGTCTCCGGTCTGTGCGCGCGGCTCGGGTCGGCCAGAGCGTAGCCCCGAAACAGCGCTCCCACGTGCTGGGACGCCGCCCCGGTCCGGCAGCCCGGTCCGGCAGCCCGGTCCGGCAGCGCGGTCCGGCGCAGTGCGGAGGCGGAGGGTGCGGCGCCACGAACGGTGCGGGAACGCGAACGGCCGGTCTGCGGATGCAGACCGGCCGTCCTTCGGTGGAGCTGAGGGGATTCGAACCCCTGACCTTCTCATTGCGAACGAGACGCGCTACCAACTGCGCCACAGCCCCTCGAGCGGGCACAAGAGTAGCACCCGTCCGGAGTGCTCCTGCACTCCGGACGACCGCTCACTCCCCCGCGGCGCGCCTCCGGGCGAGGATCGCGTCGAGGTCGAGCGCGACCGGCGCGGCGTCGGCGCGCGTCACGGGCGCGACGTCCTCGGTCGCTGCTGCCGGGGCCGCTGCGGGCTCTGCCGTCGCCGGCGTCGGCTCGGGCAGCGGTGCGGGCTCGCGGCGGGGCGCGGAGGGCTTGAGCGTGTACGCGGGTCGCGGGACCGGGACGGGCGACCAGGTCGCCGGCGACGGCGCGACGGCCTCGCCCGCCGGGGCGGGCGTCGCGGCCTCGGTCGTCGCCGACGCGGCGCGCACCGAGGGCGCCGAGGGCGCCGAGGGCTCAGGGACCGAGGGTGCGCCCGACGGCGTGGCCGACGGCGCGCGGTCGGGAGCGGCCGGCGCGTGCGCGTCGCGTCCCGTCGGATGGGCCGCGGCGGGCCGCGGCGCGGTCCGCCCGGCGGGCCGTGAGCGCTCGTCGGCGAGGCGCGCGTCGCTGCGCGAGGCGGGCCGCGACGGGACGCGGCGGATGACCTCGGTCTGGGCGTCGCTCGGCCGGACCGCCCGGCCGACGGTGCGCGCACCGGCCGTCACGGACGGCAGCGAGGCCCGGGTCGCGGCACCCTCGGCCCACGCCGCGTCGGCGGCCGCGGCCTGCACGGCGGCGCGGCGGCCGAGCAGCAGGACGCCGGCGAGCGCCGCCGTGGGCGCGGCCGCCACGAGCACCGGGGCGCTCGCGACACCGACGACGACCCACGTGACGACCGCGACGACGAGGAGGGCCGCGGTGAGCAGCCCCCGACGGCGTGCCGCGGCACGGCGGCGGGCGAGATGGGCGACGCGGTGCGCGCGCTCCGCGGCGACCCGGCGCGCGGCGTCGGCGACGACGCGGTCCGTGGCTCCGTGCGGCCGGTCCATGGGACCGCCTCCTCCTGCTCGTCGCGGGTGCAGGAGCACCCGCGGGGTGGACTGCTCGGTTCGCCTCGCGTCGGCCCGGGCGGGCCGTGCCACGCGGAGCACCCGCAACCCCTCGGAGAAGCGGTCGTCGGCGCGTGACTCGAGCAGCTGCTGCCGGAAGCGCAGCCGGTGCGGCACGAGGTACGCGATCCAGAGGGCCGCCACCGCGAGGAGGACGGCGCCCGCATGGTTCACGCAACGACGGTAGGGGAGGCCACCACCGCGTCCTCGCAGCCCGGACGGCGTGTCGGCGTCGGGTCGGACCGGGCCCCGCCCGGCGGGTCAGGCGCTCGCGTCGCGAGCCGCGCGGTACCGCGCGAGCAGGCCGTCGGGGACCTCCTCGGCCGTGACGGCGAACGTCCGGTGATCGCACCACTCGCCCTGGATGTGCAGGTAGCGCTCGCGCAGACCCTCGTCGCGCAGACCGAGCTTCTCGACCACGCGCAGGCTCGCATGGTTCTCGGGCCGGATGTTGACCTCGACACGGTGCAGGCCCACCGGCCCGAAGCAGTGGTCGACGGCGAGCGCGACGGCGGTCGGGGTGATGCCCCGACCCGCGACGTGCTCGCTGACCCAGTACCCGATGCTCGCCGAGCACAACGAGCCGCGCACGATCGTCGCGACGGTGAGCTGCCCCACGAGGTCGCCGCGGTACTCGACGGCGAACGGCAGTGCCGAGCCGGCCCTCGCCTGCTGGCCGAGCGCGCGCACGAACTGGCCGAACGTCGGCGGCGCCCCCGGCACCGGCTCGGGCGACGTGGCCTCCCAGCGCTCGAGCCACGCCGCGTTGCGGACGCGCAGCCCGAGCCACGCGCGCCCGTCCGACCGCCGCAGGGGCCGCAGCACGACCTCGCCGTCGCGCAGGACCACGGGCCAGCCCGCTGCCATCGTCAGTCCCCCAGCACGAGGCACGCGAGGGTGTCCCCCGCGCGCACGACCGTCGTGTCCTCGCCGACCACTGCGAGCGCGTTCGCGCGGGCGACGTCGGACAGCGCGACGTCGTCGCGCCCCAGCGGGGTCACCGTGTACCCGTCGAGCGGCGAGCCGGCGACCGTCGCGGGCACGAACTGCCGCAGGCCGGCGGGCGAGCGCCACGGGTGCGTGACCGCGGCGCGCACCGACGGGCGGAAGAGGTCCGCGTGGCCGGCCATGGCCCGCAGCGCGGGCCGGACGAACACCTCGAACGAGACGAGCGCCGCGACCGGCCTGCCGGGGAGCGCGAGCACGGGCACGTCGTCGACCGTGCCGAAGCCCTGGCGGTCCCCCGGGACCATCGCGACGTGGTCGAAGCGCACCGTGCCGAGGGGCGCGAGCACGTCGGTCACGGTGTCCCACGGGCCCGTGCTCAGGCCACCCGCGATGAGCAGCAGGTCGGCACGCACGAGCTGGTCCTCGATGACCTCGCGCAGCGCCGCGCGGTCGTCGCCGACGGGGCCGACCCGCACGGCGGTCGCACCCGCCTCGGCCACGCCCGCCGCGAGCGCGTTGCCGACGGCGTCGTGCACGCCGCCGTCGTCGCGCCGGCGCCCGGGCTCGACGAGCTCGTCGCCCACCGTGACGACGACGACGCGCGGGCGGGGGTGCACGCGCAGCCGGGCTCGCCCCGCGGTCGCCGCGACCGAGAGGTGCCGCGCGCCGAGCCGGGTGCCCTCCTCGAGCAGGACCTGCCCCGCGGCGACGTCGTGCCCGGCGCGGCGCACGTGCTCACCGGGCCGCGCACCGCCGCGGACGACGACGCGCGCACGCCCCCGGTCGGTGCGCTCGAGCGGGACCACGGCGTCGGCGCCGTGCGGGAGCGGGGCGCCGGACGCGACGTGGACGGCGGATCCCGCGACGAGGCGCACGGGTGCCGCCGCCGTCACGGGGGCGTCCTCGACGACCGGCAGGACGGCGTCGGCGGGCGCGTCGCCACCGGCCGGGGCCTCGGGCGCGAGCCCCACGTCGACCGTGCGCACCGCGTAGCCGTCGCACGTCGCGACGTCCGCCGACGGGACGTCGGACGGCGCGGAGACGGTCTCGGCGAGCACGCACCCGACGCAGTCGCCGAGCACGACGTCCAGGGGTGCGACGGGGCGCGCCGCCGCGAGCACGGCGGCGAGCTGGTCGTGGACGGATCTCATAGGACGCCCATCATGGCAGCGTGCCGGGCGCCTGTCGGTACCGCGCGCTCGACCGTTCCTTTGCCATGATGTGACCATGAGCAAAATCGTCCAGCCGTTCCCGTCGGCCCACGGGCTGGGCCCCGCGGAGGCGAAGGACCAGCTCCGCAGGGCGATCCGGGCCGAGCGCGAGAAGCGCTCGCCGCGGGCCCTGCTGCACGCCGCGCAGAACCTCGCCCAGGTGGTGGGCGACATGCCCCAGCTGCGCAACGTCGACGTCGTCGCGTGCTACGTCTCGCGGCCCACCGAGCCGGGAACCGTGCCCCTCGTCGAGCGCCTCACGCAACGTGGCGTGCGGGTGCTGCTCCCGGTGCTCGGCGCGGGTCTCCAGCGCGACTGGGCCTGGTACACGAGCACCGAGGACCTCCAGGTCCGCGCCCCCGGACGCCCGCCCGAGCCGTCGGGTCCCACGCTCGGCGGGGAGGCCGTCGCGCAGGCGCAGGCCGTCGTCGTCCCCGCGCTCGCGGTCGACACGCGCGGGGCACGGCTCGGTCAGGGCGGCGGGTGGTACGACCGTGTCCTCGCGCACGCCGACCCCGAGGCGCCCCTGGTCGCGATGGTCTTCGCGGAGGAGCTCTACGACGCCGACGAGCGGCCGCTGCCGCAGGAGCCGCACGACGTCACGGTGCCGCTCGTCGCGACGCCCTCCGGCTGGCAGCGCCTCAGGACAACGGCCGGAGCGTGAGCTCGCGCGTCGCGGCCTCCTCGACGGCCGCGCGCGTGAACGGCCACGGGAAGTACTCGCCCTCGGCCCAGGCCCGGAACTGGTCGGTGTAGTGCACGCTCCCCGGGTGGGCCGAGCTGCCCGTCTGGTTGACCCAGGTCGAGGCGTCGAGGTCCCCGAGGTCCACGACCATGCGCATCGCGGGACCCGTGGTGACCGCGAAGCTGCCCGACGCGGCGTCCCAGCCGGTCGCGTTCACGATCGACGAGCCGCCCGGCACGCCCAGGGGCGCCGGGTTCACGAGCCTCCGCACCAGCGCCGGTGCGCTCTCGCCGCCGATCAGGTGCTCGGGGGCCGCGGTGTGCAGCCTCCCCCACGACCAGTCGTCCGCGTCCTTGCCGAGCTCGACGGTCAGCTCCAGGCGTGCGGTCTCGAGGCTGCGGGCCAGGATCTCGTCGCGGCTCTCGACCACGTTGACGGTGCGGCGGTCGTCCCACCACGGGCTCGACGGCGCCTCGAGCAGACCCTCGACGACGGCGAGCCACCGGCTGTCCCCGCTCGGCCACTGCGACTCGGGCAGGTCGTCCCAGAAGGTCAGCTCGAGCAGCGTCGCCCAGACGGCGGCGAAGTACGCGGCAGCGGGTGAGTCCGGCTCCTGGTCGTACTCCCACTCCGCGAGCAGCTCGACGCCCTCGCGCGTGAAGTCGTCGCCGACCGGGGCGGCGAGCAGCGACGGGACGAGCGCCTCGGCGTACGGGCTCCAGTCGTCCGTCTGCATGCGCTGCGTCGCGGCGACGTCGATCGGCTCGCCGGCCGCGATCGCCTCCTGCAGCAGGGTCCGGATGCGCTGCGAGCGATAGCCCATGTCCCAGTCGTGCGCGAGGAACGGGCCCGCTCCCGCGGGCGTGACGGCCTGGTTGGCCGCCACGAGGAAGCCCTCGGCCGGGTCGACGACGGCGGGCATCTCGGCGGCCGGCACCCAGCCCTGCCAGTCGTACCGCGAGTCCCAGCCCGGGCGGGGCCACGTGCCGTCGGTCGGCACCGGCGACTCGGGGACGCGGGCGCGCAGCGGGATCCGCCCCGGCGCCTGGTAGCCGATCCGTCCGTCCGTCGTCGCGAAGACGATGTTCTGCGACGGCACCTCGAACAGCGCGGCGGCCGCGGCGACGTCCTCGGGCGTCGCCGCCGTGTTGAGCGCGAACACCGCCTCGGCCGTCCGGCCCGGCTCGAGCGCGGTCCACGCGAGCGACACCTCGGTGGTCGACCGGCGCGCGCCCTGGGCCGTCGGGGTCGAGCGGACGCCACCCACGTCGAGGACGTCGGAGACGATGGGACCGTGCTCGGTCGAGCGCACCTCGATCTCGACCGGCTCACCGCCGTTGACCTCGATGACCTCCGTCCGGACGCGCAGCGGCAGCTGCTCGCCGTCGCGCTCGTAGGTGCCCTCCTCGGCGTCGGTGCGCTCGAGGAAGAAGTCGGTGACGTCGGCGCCGAGGTTCGTCAGCCCCCACGCGAGGTCGGCGTTGTGGCCGATGACGACGCCCGGGAACCCGGCGAACGAGTAGCCGGCCACGTCGAACGGGCACTCGGGCCCGACGCTGCGGCAGTGCAGCCCCACCTGGGTGAAGATGCCCGGCGCGGAGATCGACAGGTGCGGGTCGTTGGCGAGGACCGGGAGGCCCGATGCGGTGTGCTCGCCCGAGACGACCCACGAGTTGGAGCCGATGCCCTCGCCCTCGCCGAGCAGGTGCGGGACCGCCTCGAGCGCCACCCGGGTGCGCTCGAGCGCGTCCTCGAGGTCCTCACCCAGCAGGTGTGCGGCGCCCGCACCGGACGCGTCGTCGGGTCCCGTGCCTGGAAGGGCCGGTGCGACGGCGGCCGAGGCGGGCTCGGGGACGCCGCCGAGGATCGGGGCGCGCTCGCGGTCCGGGAAGCGGGGGAACAGCTCCTCGACGCGCGCGACGTCGCGGACGGTCGCGTGCACGACGGCGCGTCCGAGCTCCTCGTCGTAGTTCCCGCGCAGGTCCCACGCCATGGCCTTGAGCCAGGCCAGCGAGTCCACCGGGTCCCACGGCTCGGGCGCCGGGACGTCGACGCGGAGGCCGAGCAGCGTGTACTCGACGCCCAGCGACTCGACGGCGCGGCCGTGGACGTACGCGTTGACGCCGTCGGCGTAGGCCTGGAGCCAGGCGCGTGCCTGCGGGTCGAGCAGCTCCCACTCCTGCTCGGCGACGTCGCGCCAGCCGAACGTGCGGATGACCGCGTCGGCCTCGATCGCGGCCTCGTCCCCGCCGACGAGCTCGGCGAGCCGGCCCGCGGTCGTGTGCCGGCGCAGGTCCATCTCGAAGAACCGGTCCTGCGCGTGCACGTAGCCCTGCGCCCGGAACAGGTCCTCGGCCGTGTCGGCGTACAGCTGGGGGACGCCCCGCGCGTCGCGCAGGACGGTCACCTCACCCTCGAGCCCGTCGAGCGTCGCGGTCCCGCCGTGGTCGGGCAGCGGACGCCGGACGACCGTGCCGACGAGCGCCACGGCGGCGACGAGAAGGACCACGAGGACGGCGGCGACGCCGACGAGGGCTGAGCGCAGGGGACGACGACGGTGCACGTGGCGAGGCTACCCGTGGTGCGCGCGACCGCACGGTCCCCCTACCATTGGCACTCGGTGGGGACGAGTGCCAGCCTCGCGCGCGAGGTCACGCGCCCCGCCCAGGACTGACGACCCGGGAGGACCCGTTGCCCACCTACAGCTACGCCTGCACCGCGTGCGACCACCGCTTCGACGCCCAGCAGTCCTTCACCGACGACGCGCTCACCGAGTGCCCGCGGTGCCAGGGCCGCCTGCGCAAGCTCTTCGGCTCGGTCGGCGTGGTCTTCAAGGGCTCGGGCTTCTACCGCACCGACTCGCGCGGGGGCTCGTCGTCGACGACGGCGTCCGTGCCGTCGGGCTCGGGCTCAGGCTCGTCGGGCTCGGGCTCGGGCAGCGGCTCGGGCAGCGGCTCGTCCGGCGGCTCCGGGGCGTCCGGCTCGGGCTCGTCGTCGGGCTCGGGCTCGTCGTCGGGCTCGGGCTCGTCGTCGGGCTCGGGCTCGTCGTCGGGTGGCTCGTCGGGCAGCGCCGCCGCCGCGGGCTGACCCGACCACGGTCCACCGCCTCCCGGTCGCCGGCACCCCTGTCTCCAGCACCCCGGTCTCGAGCACCCGGTCTCCAGAACCGGGAGCCGCAGCACCGTCGTCCACAGGCTCGGCGGCACGCGGTGTCACCGGCGGGACGATCGTGCCTAGCGTCCCGGCATGACCCGCCTCCCCGTGCTGCTGCGCGCCCGCATCGTGCTGTGGCGCATCCGACGGCTGTGCCTCCTCGGCGCGCTCGCGCTCGTCGCCCTCGGTGTCGCACGGGCCGCCGCCCCACCGGCCCCCGCGACGCTGCCGACCGTCGTCGCGGCGCGCGACCTCGCGGCCGGCACCGTCCTGACCGCGTCGGACCTGCGTGTCGCCCGCGTCCCGCGCGCGCTGGTCCCGTCGGGCGCGAGCGGCGCGCCGGGTCCCCTGGTCGGCTCCGAGGTCGCCGTCGCGGTCCCCGCCGGGCTGGCGGTCGTCGAGGGCCTCCTGGCCGGTGACCGCTTCGCGGTCGACGCGCCGGACGGGAGCGTCGTGGTCCCGGTGCGGCTCGCCGACCCCGCCGTCGCGGCGATCCTGCGCCCCGGCGACCGGGTCGACCTCGTGGCGGGATCCGATGCCGAGCCCACGGGCGCCCCGGACGTCGTCGCGCGCGACGCGCTCGTGCTCGAGTCGAGCCGCGAGGCGGCGGCGGGCGCCCTCGGGGTGGGACCCGAGGCGACGGTCCTCACCGTCGTGGCGGTCGGCCCGGACGACGGGCGCCGGCTCGCCTCGCTCGCCGCCTGGCACGCCGTCGGTGCCGTCCTGGTCGGGTGAGCGCGTCCTCGCGGACCTCGATCGACGACGGTGGCAGGATCCTCCCGACACCCACCGAGGAGGAACCGTGATCCAGGGCTTCAAGGACTTCATCATGCGGGGCAACGTCATCGAGCTGGCGGTCGCGGTCGTCATCGGCACCGCGTTCACGGCGCTCGTGACGGCCGTGGTCGAGGGGATCGTCAACCCGCTCATCGCGGCGATCGGCGGTGCACCGAACCTCGCGGAGACCTGGACCGTGCCGCTCGGCTCGGGTGCTGACGCGCCCGTGCTCGCGATCGGCGCGGTCGTCGGCGCGATCCTCAACTTCCTCGTGATCGCCGCGGTCGTGTACTTCCTGATCGTCCTGCCGATGAACACGCTCGCCAAGCGTCGCAAGGCCGGTGTCGAGCCCGAGCCGCCCGCACCCGCCGAGGACGTGCTCCTGCTGACCGAGATCCGCGACCTCCTGGCGCGCCGCGCCGACGTCTGACCCCGCGCCCCGGTGGGCGGCGTCGGAGGCCCCGCCCACCGGTTCGGGCCCTGCGGCCGGCCACGCCATCAGCTCCGGTCTCACGCGCTGCTCAGCACCGCGGCTCGCCGGTCGGCTCACCAGTGCGGCGGCACCTCGCGCAGGATGCGCTCGTCGTCGTCGCCGCCGCGACCGCCCCAGCCCTCGTCGGTGTCGTCCCGGCTCACGCCGAAGGGGTCCCGCGCGCCGTCCGTCGGCGGGGTCGTCGCCGGCGTACCACCCGTCGCGCGGCGCGGGCCCCTACGGCGCGGGGCCGCAGGGGTCGTCCCCGTCCGGTCGTCGTCCGGCGGGCCGGCGCCCGCGCCGCCGTCGTCCGGCGGGCCGGAACCCGCGCCGTCGGGGCGCGTCGCGCCTGCGCCGGTCACGAGCCGAGCGCGCGCCGCACCGCACCCGCGATCGCCGCGTCGATGCGCGCGCCGTGGCGCGTGATGCCGAGCTCGGTCCGCAGCGCGGCGGCCAGCTCGGCCTCGTCACGGGGCGCGCCGTCGGCCAGGACCCAGGCCGCGACGTCGTCGAGCTCGTCGTCGCTGTAGGCGTTCACCGGGAGCCCGCGCTCGACGGGCGGCCGCGGGCCGCGGGGCGTCGGGACCGCCGTGACGAGCTCGTCGTGCGCCTCGTCGCCCGGGAGGTCGCCAGCGTCGTCGGTCACGGAGCGTGCGTCGGCGCCGACCCGGTCCGGTGCGCGCGACGGCCGGCCCTGCACCGCGACCCGCTGGGCGCGACGCCGCGCGAGCGCGTCGAGCGTCGCCTCCACGACGGCGTCGGCCTCGCCCTGGGGGTCCAGGAACGCCGCCGCCGACCACACCTGGACGACCGTCCAGCCGAGCCGCTCGAGCCGCTCGGCGGCCTGCCTGTCGCGCACGCGCACGCTGGGCTCGGCGACGTAGGACTCGTCGTCGGTCAGGACCGCCACGAGCATCTCGCCCGGCAGCTCGGGGTGCCCGACGACGAGCGGGATGGTCGCGCCGCCCGGGACGCCGTGCCGCATCTCGACCAGGAGGCCCGTGCGCCACAGCCGCTCGGCCAGGTCCAGGACGAGCCGGTCGGAGTCCGACTCCGACGCGTCGGGGGCGTGCGGCTCACGCCGGGCACGCGCGTCGCCCGTCGCGGCGGTGCGCTCGGCGGCCAGGACGAGCAGGTCGTGCAGCAGGCGCGCGCCGGGTGCGCGCAGGCGCTCGACGTCGAGGTCGTCGTCGGCGAAGCACGAGACGACCGTGAGCCGGTGACGCGTGCTGCCGATCGCCTCGAGCAGGCGCCCCTCGCCCCCGGGCTCGCTCAGCGCGCCGAACCGGTGCAGGACGCGCCCGTGGGGTGTGCGCCCGAAACCGACCGACAGGATGACCGCCTCACGGCTGAGTCCCTGCGTCGCGCCGACCTCGGTGACGACGAACGGCTCGGACCGGTCCGCCGCGAAGAACGCGCCGAGCGCCGGGTTGTCCCGCACCTCGGTCATCACGGCCTCGCGCAGCCGCGCCGTGTGCTGCGGCGACGCGCTCACGACGGCGAGCGACTCGTCGGGCCGGGTCAGCGCGTGCTCGACGACGAGCTCGACGACGTGCTCGACCTCGGCCTGCGTCGACTCGACCGCTCCCCCGTCGCCCGTGGGCATGCCCGTGCCGGCGACGACGTCGAGCCGCAGGAGGGCACGCGTCGACGGCAGCGGCGTCGCGGTGAGGCGGCCCGCGTACCCGTGCTCGGCGAGGAAGGCGGTCAGGTGCGGGTCGCGTCGTGACGCGTCGGCGTGCAGCGGGACCGTCGGCAGGACCGCGGCGAGCTCGGCGAGCGCGCTGCCCGACGCGCTGCGGGTGTCCCCCACGACGAGCACCTGGCGACCGCGCGCCAGCGCGGGCACGACCACCTCGACCGGGAGGTGCCCGGCGGCGTCGAGGACCACGAGGTCCTCGGTCCGGCCGGCCGGGAGCAGCTGCGGCACGAGCACGGGCGACGCGACGAGGCACGGCCGGAGGTGGCGCACGACCGTGGGGTAGCGCTCGGCGGCGGTCCGCAGGCCCGCGAACCGGTGCTCGACCAGCTCGGCGAACAGCGCCTGGGACTCCTCGTCCGCCCCGCGCAGCCTCGTCCGCAGGAGCTCGCGCGACGACGCGAGGCTCAGCAGGGCGCGGTCGCGCAGGTGCCGCCGGTCGAGCGTGCGGAACTCGGCGACGAGGCGCGCGAGCGCCGTCCCGTCGTAGCCCGCGAGCGCGGGGTCCTGACGCAGGATCGCCTCGAACACCGTGCTCCACCACGCGAGGTCGAGCTCGGCGGCGACGAGCCCCGCGGGGACCTGCCGGTCCTCGAGGTCCGTGAGCAGGTCGCCCAGCCCCTGGCCGGCGAGGTGGCGGACGACGGCGGTGCGCTCGGGCAGGAGGTCGAGCGCGGCACGGTCCTGGCGCAGGCGGCGGAGGCGGCCGTCGAGCTCGTCCCAGGCCAGCCCGGCGAGGTCGGTCGCGCGAGACCCGCCCGCGCCCGACGCCGCGGCGTCGCCCGAGGCGAGCACCCCGCCGAGCCACGCGAGGTCCTCGCTCAGCTCGCGGTGGTCGTGCTCGACGTCCGCGAGCCCGACGGGGATGCGCGGCCACCCGCCCGCCGGGCAGTGCGCCTGCCACACGCCGCGCTGCTCCTGGACGTGGACGAGCGCCGCGTGCAGGTCGTCGACCGGGCGGCCGGGCCGCAGGAGGTCCTTGGCCTGCTTGCGCAGGCGCCGGCGGAGCATGCCGCTCATCTCCACGCCGTGCTCGGCGCGCCACTGGGCGGTCGCGGTCGCGGCGACGAGGTCCGCCGCCGACCGCTCGAACACGATCGGCTGGAACACGTCGAGGGCCTTGCGGACCTCGGCGAGCATGGTGAGCTGCTCACCCCACTCGCGCGGCGTCGTCGCGGGCACGAGGCCCGTCTCCTCGGCGACGCGCGCGACCTCGGCCTGGACGCGCGGGAGCGTGTCCGTCAGGAGGCGCTCGACGCGGTGCAGCGCGTCGTCGGCGCGCGCGGCCGTGAGGATGTCCGCCCCGTACCAGGCGGACGCGCGCACGGGAGCGCTGAAGGCTCCGAGCACGGACGCGCGGACGAGGTCGGCGGCGGCCTGGGCCCGCCGCTCGGCGGTGAGCGACTCGGCCACGGCGGGCGAGAGGCGGACGCGCGTCTGCGGACCGGGCCGTGCGGACGTGAGCCGTGCGAGCGCCTGGAGTGCGTCGTACGCCGACGCCCCCCACGGCTCGCGCGTGCGGTGCAGCGCCTCGATGTACCCCGTGAGGCGGCGGCGGCGGTCGAGCAGCTCGCGCTGCACGACGGCGACCTCGTCCTCGGGCACCTCGACGGGCTGGACGGTCATCGCGGCGAGCAGCCGGCCCGCGACCTGCGTGCGCCACGTCGGCTCGGGCGGGATGTCCAGGACGGTCTCGTCGAGACCGAGAGCCGCGAGCCGCTCGACGAGCGCCGTCGCGGCCCGTCGGTGACCCGCGACGTACAGGACCGTGCGGCCGGCCGCGGCCGCGTCCGCGACGACGGCCGCGAGCGTGCCCGCGACGTCGCTCCCGGTGGGCGCGTCGACGAGCACGTGGTGCCCCGCGGCGATCGCGTCGAGGACGTGGACCTGCGCCGGGTCGAGGTCGCCGACCCCGCGCTCCTGCTCGAGCGGCCGGTCCCCCGTGAGGACAGGCGGGAGGGGGTGCGCGAGCGCCGCGACGGCCGCCGCGTCACCCGCGAGCGCGCGCAGCACCTCGTGCTCGACGACGGGCAGCGCGTCGAGGTCGTCGACCAGCGCCTGCTCGGGGTGCACGAAGGTGCCGACGAGGAGGCGCTCGTCGAGCTCGAAGTCCGGCAGCAGCGCGAGCCCGAGCGAGCGCAGCCGGTCGAGCGCCGCGCGGGGGTCGAACCCGTGCTCGGTGAAGGCGCCGCGCGCGAGCGCTGCGGGGTCCAGGAGCGCGCCTCGCGTGCGCAGCGCCCCCGCGAGGAGCGGGTTCACGTCGAGCGACGGGTCGAGCGCGAGGTCGTAGTCGCTCTCCCCGCGGCCGCGCGGGCGGATCGCGACCGGACGCAGGAGCACCGGTGCACGCACGGTCCGCGGCTCGTCGCCGGGCGCGTCGCCGGCGGCACCCGTGCCGCCGGGCTCGGACCAGGTGGCGACCCCGATCGCGAGGAACGCGGACGCCAGCCCGTAGCGCTGCGCGTGGTCGTCGGCGCGGGCCGCCACGGCCCGGGCCCGGCGTCGCGCGGAGGCGAGCGCGCCGCCGTCGCGGACGAGGTTCGACAGCCGCGTCTCGCGCCCCGCGAACATCTGCGCGATCCCGGACGGGTGCGCGGCCGACAGGTCGAGGACCGCGTCGCCGAGCCGCTCGACGTCCGAGAGCGCCGAGTCGCCCGCGCGCTCGAGGAGCGCGGCACGCCAGCGTCGCGTCGCGCGGGCGATCGGGTCGCTCGGCTCGTCCGCGGCGGGCGCCGTCGTCGGGCGGGGGGTCGTGGTGGCCGCACCCGCCTCGGCGTGTCCCCCGCCGACGGGACCGGGCGCGGCACCGCGGCCCGTCCTCGCGGCGCTCGGGTCGCCGTCGTCGGCGGAGCTCGGGGCGCCGTCCGCGTCCGCGCCGGGGGCTGCGGGCCGGGTGGCGTCGGGCCGGCCCTGGCCGTCGACGGCGTCGTCGGAGGAGCCGGGCTCGACGGGTCCGCGGGCGTCTCGTGCACCCGCGCGCGCAGGTCCGGGCGCTGCGTCGTCGGCGGGTGCAGCGTCGTCGGGTGCAGCGTCGTCGGGTGCAGCGTCGTCGGCGGTCCGGGCGTCGGCGGCGGACGTCCTGCCGCGGAAGGGGCGGCGCAGGACGGAGGTGCGCCGCGGGGCGCGGCGACCGGGGTCCGGCGTCGGGGCCGGACCCGTCGACGGGGCGGTGGTGTCCTCGGCGGGGGTTCCGGCGTCAGGACCGGTCGAGTCGTCGGATCCCTCGTCGTGGCGGCGCGCGGGAAGGGTCACGGCCTCCACGCTAACCGCCCCGCCCGCGGCGGTCGGGCTGGCGCGCCGGGCGCACGGGGTGACGCGGGCCCCCAGGGCAGCGACCTCGGCCGCGAGCGCGTCGCCGTCGGCGGGAGCGCAGGGAGGGTGCCCGGGCGAGGGCAGGAGGAGCGTGCGGGCAACGCGTCGGCGCGGCCGGCCCGGGAAAGTCCGGACATGACGACGGTGCGCACCGCGCAGGGGGCAGGCGATGCGCACCGTCGAGGACGAGTATGAGTCCGCCCGCCCCGTGCGTCAAACTGCGCGAAGGCCGATCGGCGACTCGATCGGTCGCCCCGAGCCTGTGACTCCGATGACTCCATCAGTGACAAGCGGCCCCGACGACGGAATCCGCAGGTGCGACGGAGGCGTGGGTCGCGGATGGTCGCTCGGCGGGCACCCCCGGTGCGGATCCCTCTCGGGCACGATGGTCCGACCGGCCGCGGCTGCGGGCGGTCTCGTCCCGAGGAGGCACGCGTGCGGCTCTCGCGGTTCTTCCCGGACCCTCCCCCACCGGGGCGACCGGGCGACCCGGGACTGCTGGGCCCGGACTCGGCGGCGTGGCGCGTCGGACGTGAGCGCGCGCTCCTGCTCGCGGGCCCCGCCGCGCTGCTGCTCCAGGTGGCGCACCCGCTCGTCGCGGCCGGGGTCGCCGCGCACAGCGACTTCGTCGACGACCCGCTGCGCCGCCTCCGCGGGACGCTCGACGCCGTCCTGACGGTGACGTTCGGCGACACCGAGCAGGTGCGCGGCGCCGCGGCGCGCGTCGCGGGCGCGCACGCCCCCGTCCGCGGCCGGCTCCCGGTGCGCGTCGGAGACGTCGCCGCCGGCACGCCCTACCGCGCGCAGGACCCCACGCTCGCCCGGTGGGTCCTCACGACGCTCGAGTGGTCCGCGGTCCGCGCGACCGAGGTGTTCGTCCGCCCGCTGGGTCCCGACGAGCGCGACGCCTACCACCGGGACATGGGCGTGCTCGGCGTCGTGCTCGGCGTCGACGCCCGCGACCTCACGACGGACTGGGCGTCCGTCGAGGAGCTCGTCACCGAGCACGTCGCGAGCACGCTCGCCGTCGACGGCACGGCGCGCGGGCTGGCCCGCGACGTCCTCGACCCGACGCCGCCCGTGCTCCCGCGCGGGCTGCGGCGCCTCCCCGCACTGGTCGCCGCGGGGCTGCTGCCGCCCGCGGTCCGGATCGCGTACGGCCTGCCCTGGCGCCGACGCGAGCGTGCTGCGTTCGCCGTCCTGCGGCTCACCGTGCGGGCCGTCCTGCCGTTCCTCCCGCGCCCGGTGCGGTGCTGGCCGCACGAGCGGGTCGCACGACGACGCGTCGGGTGAGCCCTACCCGCCGTGACGGACGTCGACCGTCCCGGCGCGGTGCCACGCGGGTTCCCCCACGCGCCGCACGTCGTGCTCGGCGCCGAGCCTGCCCAGGACGCCCGTGCGGTCCGGGCCCGCCGTCCGGAGCTGGTCGTAGAGCTCCTCGGGGACGTCCCGGTACTCGAACAGCGCCCACCGCGTGCGGCTGGGGTTGACCATGCGGACCCGCAGCGTCCGGGTCGACGGGTCGTGGGTCAGGCCTTGCAGGAAGAGCACGGGTCCCAGGGTCCGCGCCTGCCGGGGGACCCTCGGGGGACCAAGGTCGCAGCGGACCCGGGGCGTAGCATCACCGCTTCGTGAGCCGCCTCGTCGAGACCGTCCTCCCCCGCCGCCTGGGGACGGGCTTCCGTTGGCTCCTCGGCTCCTCGTGGGCGAGCAACCTCGGCGACGGCGTCGCGCTCGCCGCGGGTCCGCTCCTCGTCGCCTCGCTCACGGAGTCACCCTTCGTCGTCGCGCTCGCCGCGACCCTCCAGTGGCTGCCGCCGCTGCTCTTCGGGCTCCTCGCGGGCGCGCTGTCGGACCGGCTGGACCGGCGCCTCCTCGTCGTCGCGGTCGACCTCGCGCGCGCCGTGATGCTCGTGGTCCTGGCACTCGCCCTGACGACGCGCGACGTGCCCGTCGCGGTCGTCCTCGCGACCTTGTTCGCGCTCGCGACGGCCGAGGTGTTCGCCGACAACGCCGCCCAGACGCTCCTGCCGATGCTCGTGCGCCGCGTCGACCTCGGCGTCGCGAACGCGCGCCTGCAGACGGGGTTCATCACGATGAACCAGCTCGCCGGGCCACCGCTCGGCGCCGCGCTGTTCGCCGCGGGCGTCGTGTGGCCCTTCGCGAGCCAGGCGGTCCTCGTCGCGCTCGGCGCGGTCCTCGCGTCGCGCCTCGTGCTGCCCGCGCACGGCCGGCGCGAGCGCACCGGGTCTCACCTGGGCCACGACATCGCGGAAGGGTTCCGCTGGGTGCGCCAGCACGCCGCGGTGCGCACGCTCGTCCTGACGATCTTCACGTTCAACATCACGTTCGGTGCCGCGTGGTCGGTGCTCGTCCTGTACGCGACCGAACGTCTCGGCATGGGCGCGGTCGGCTTCGGGCTGCTCACGACCCTGAGCGCGGTCGGCGGCCTGGCGGGCACCGCCGCGTACGGCTGGATCACGCGCCGCGTGAGCCTCGCGGACCTCATGCGGATCGGCCTGGTCATCGAGACGCTCACGCACCTCGCGCTCGCGCTGACGCGGCAGGCCTGGGTCGCGATGGTGATCTTCGTCGTGTTCGGGGCGCACGCGTTCGTGTGGGGCACGACGTCGACCACCGTTCGCCAGCGCGCGGTGCCGAGCGCGCTCCAGGGGCGGGTCGGCAGCGTCAACATGGTCGGCGTGTTCGGCGGGCTCGTCGTCGGCTCGGGCATCGGCGGTGCGCTCGCCCAGCGCTGGGGCGTCACGGCGCCGTTCTGGTTCGCGTTCGTCGGCTCGGCGGTGTTCGTCGTGCTCATCTGGCGCGAGCTGCGGCACATCGCGCACGCCGACGAGGACCCGACGGTCGAGGACGACCGCGGCACGGACGAGCACCGGGGACGCGAGGAGGCCGACGACGGCGGGACCGGTCCCGCGCGGCGCTGACGCGACCCCCTCGCCCCGGGGGCCTCTCAGTCGAACCGGATGTCTGCCGCCAGCGCGGTGACCGCTGCCGCACGCTCCTGCTCGTGGACCAGGCGCTCGCTGCGCTCGTCGTCGAGCCGCGTCTGCTCCTGGGCCATCGCGTCGCCCATCTCGCGCAGCACCGCGGCGATCCGCGACGCGAGCCCGTCGCGCAGCTCGGCGAGGGTCGTGTTCCCGATCAGCAGTCGACGGTCCGAGACCCGCAGCTCGACGCCGGGGTGGCCGTCCGCCGCGAGCCGGCGGGCCGTCGAGGGGTCCTCGAGGTACGCCTTCTCGCGCGGGCCCACCTGACGGGAGAACACCGCGGGCACCGTGTACCGGCGCGGCTCGTCGGGCGTGCCGACCTCGGCCGGCAGCCCGGAGGCGAGGACGGAGGTGAGGCGGAGGTGCCCGTTCGGGACCGCGGTGCTGGACTCGCCGGCGGGCGACCCGGCGGCCGGGGTCTCGGGGGTGGGGGTCTCGGTGGTGGGGATCTCGGCGGGGGCCTCGGTGGCGGGGTCGACGGAGGGTGCGGAGGTGTGCAGCATGGGGTCAGCGCCGATCAGGTCGTGGTGCGCGGTACTACGGGTGACCACGCCGCGGGCGCGGGTGGGCCGGACGTCGGGCGGCGGCGGTGCGCCGCGGGTCACCGCGGGGTGCGGCCGGCGCCGAGGCGGTGCCGGAGCTGGGTGATGCGCGTGGTCCCGATGACGAGCGCGACGAGCCCGACGCCGACGCCGGCGATGAGCAGCGTGAGGCCGAGCGGGGCCGTGCCGGTCATCCCGAGGAACGTCACCTCGACGGGTCCGGTGTTCTGGAGCATGAAGACGATGAGCGCCACGAGCAGGAGCGCGGCGACGCAGATGCCGACCCACGCGGCTCCGGCGCGCGTGCGGTTCCGTCCCTGCCTCCCGGTGCGGGTCGGCGACGGACCTCGACGCGTGGTGGGCCTCTCCGCCGGGCGCGTGGCGCCGGCCGCGGACGGCCGGTGGCGGGTGGTCTCGGGCTGGGCGGGCATGACGCCCTCCTCGATGGCGCCGGGTGGTCCGCCGTCGAGCTGAGGGCGTGCGTCCCGGGCCTGCGGCCACCGTACGCCTGCCGCCTGTGCGGAGGGCGGGCCCGGCGTGCCCGCTGACGGCGGAGGGTCGCCCGCGCGGTGCGCGGGCGACCCTCCGTCGGTCACGTCCCGGTCGGCTCGGGTGCGCGGCACGTGTCCGCGCCCGAGCCGCCCGGACGTCAGGGGTAGCTGACGACGTACGCGGGCTGACCCGTGTTCGTGTTGTCGACCTGACCGCCCACGCCGTTGACGACGTGCCGGATGGTGCCGGCGCTCAGGTTGACGGTCATGACGTGGTTGAGGCGGACGCCCTCGGTCTGCGGCACCTCGAACCCGTTCTCGGTGACGATCGACGGGTTGTTCTGGTTGAACACGTAGACACCGCCGCCCCACAGCTCGTGGGTCCGCACGTCGTCGCCGACCTTGTAGCCGGCCCAGCCGAGTGTGCCGTCGGGCTCGGTCCAGTCGGCCTGCGTCGGCGGGTCGTACGGCAGCTCGTTCTGGTAGAGCACGACGCGGCCGTCCTCGCCGTTCCAGATCGTGTTGTGCTCCTGGAAGTGCTCGACGAACAGGCCCGTCGCGGTGACCCGGTCGCCGTTGACGACGACGCCGTTGCGGCCCGTGTTGGTGCGCCAGCGCTCCGTGTCGCCGTTGACGCCCTCGGTGAAGCCCTCGACGCCGTGGTCCCCGCGCCACACCCAGGTGTGGTCCACGAGGACGTCGTCGGCGTCGATCTGCAGCGCGACGTCGGTGCGCCCGACGTGCGGACCGCCCACCCGGAAGTAGACGTCGCTCAGCGTGATCGGGTCGAGCTCGCCCCGGCCGCTGCGGCCCCACGCGTGGCCGTCGCCGCGGCGGTCGCCGCCGACCTGGAGCAGCACGGGCGACTCCTCGGTGCCCGCGTCGATCGTGACGCCGGCGACGACGATGCCGGGGCGGTCGGCGACGCGCATCGGCACCGCGCCGTCCACGGCGGTGAGCGTCGCGTGGCCCATGCCGAGCACGACCGTGCCGGCACGGCGGACCTCGATGGTGCGCGCGACGTCGTAGACGCCGGGCGTGAGGAGCAGGTGCTTGCCCCGCGCGAGCTGGCTGTTGATGTGCTGGACGGAGTCGTCCGGCGACGCGACGTAGAAGTCGCTCAGCGGGACCGTCCGGCCCGGCGTCTCGCCGTCGGCCCACGTGATGCCGCGCGTGCCCTCGTGCGCGGACGGGACGCGCACGGCCCACCGCCCGTCGTCGTCGACGTGCAGGTACGGCTTCTCACGGCTCAGCGGCGTCTCGTCGAGCGTCGTGTAGGGCGGGTCGGGGAAGGTCGCGTCGTCAGGGGCGCCCTCGACGCCCGCGAACACCTGGTTCCAGACGGCGTTGGACCAGCTGCGGACCTCGCTGTTGCGCGTGAGCCACTGCTGCTGGGAGCCGTTGATCACGTCGCCGAAGCGGGAGTCGGCGATGAAGCCGCCGCTCGCGTACTGCGGGCCGGCGGTGCAGTAGTCCATGAGCGAGAAGGCGGGGTCGCCCTCGCCGGCGCGGACGTCGACCCGCCGCACCGACACGGCCTGCGAGACGGCCCAGAAGTTGGCCGACGCGCGGCAGCCGTCCTGGCCGGCGGCCTCGATGTCGAGCGTGAGGTTCGACAGCGTGCGCCAGAAGTTGACGAGCGCGATGCAGTTCGGGTTCGCCGGGTCGTCCGAGAGGCACCGGTTGTAGGTCTCGATCTTGCCGTGGATCGTCACGTCCGACGGCGAGGCACCGAGGCCCGCGACCTCGGTGTAGTAGCCGACCTGGATCTGCAGCGGGTCCTCGGCCGAGCCGTACTCGCCGGGCAGGAAGAGCAGGCTGTAGCGGTCGGTGCCCATCTCGGCGTCGACCTGGCGCGCGTGGATCTCGTCGAACGTCTCCTGGATCTCGTCCGTGGACATGCTCGGGTCGAGGACGACGACGTCGGACCCGAGGTCGGGCGGTCCGGCGGGGCGTGGCGGTGCGGCGGCGGCCGACGAGGCGACCGCCGTCGCGGCGGCGACGAGCACCGCCGGTGCGGCGATGCGGGCACGTCGGCGCCGGGGCTGGTGGGAGTCCATGCGAGGTCCTCTCCGTCGAGTGACTTGCGGACGGCCCGACGACGCCGGAGCGGACGGTCGGGTTCGACCGGAGGGGCCGCCCGCGGCGATGAGACCGGGCCCATCGGGAGCAAACCACACTTTCCGACCTGTCAGTAAGTCCTGGACGGGCCCGGTCTCGTCACCCGGTCGCCGCAGCGGCGACGGCCTGCCCGACCAGCGCCGCATCGGTCACGTCCAGGTCCCCACCCGCCCCGCCGCCGGGCCCTGCCGGGCCGCGGTCGGGCACGGACGCTCGGGCCGAGAGGTGCACCGCGTCGACCCCCGCGCGCACGAGCCGGGCGACGTCGCCCGGCACGACTCCCCCGCCGGCCATGACCTGCAGCCGGCCGGCTGCGTGCGCGACCAGCGTGCGCAGCTCGACGGTGGCGTCGGCCGCGCGCGGCCGGCCCCCCGACGTCAGGACCCGCACGACGCCGAGGTCCGCGAGCCGGTCCACGGCGCGCAGGGGCTCGGCGACGACGTCGAGCGCGCGGTGGAACGTCACCTCCCGCCCGTCCGCCGCGTCGACGAGCCGCGCGACGAGGGCGGCGTCGACGACCCCGGCCCCGGTGAGCGCGCCGACGACGACGCCCGCGGCGCCCGCCGCGACGGCCGACCGCACCTCGGCGACGAGCACGTCCGCCTCGTCGGCGTCGTGCACGAAGCCGCCCGGCCGCGGTCGCACCAGCACGTGCACGCCGAGCGCGTCCGATCCGTCCAGGTCCGCGAGCGCCTCGAGCACGCGCGCGACGAGCCCGGGTCCGGGCGTGACACCACCCGTCGCGCCGAGCGCCGCGCACAGCTCGACCCGGTCGGCACCGGCCCGCGCCGCGACCCGCGCCCCGGCCACGTCCTGCACGGCCACCTCGACCGCCACACGTCGCCCGTCGGACCGCCCCGTCATGGTCGCTCCCCTCGTCGTGCCAGCAGCGACGCTAGCCACACGCCCGTCGAGGTGAGGATTGTGGTCGGCGTGTCGCGCGACACGCCGACCACAACCCTCACCTCGACAGGGTGGGTCGGTCGGTGAACTCAGAGGGTCGTCACAGCGTGGTCCCAGGCAGTGGGAGCACAGTGGTCCCATCGGCAGGTCCGACGCAGGTCCGGCCACGAGGAGGAGACGACCATGAGGATCAGCAGGAAGCTCGTGGCAGCCGGGGTCGCGGGGACGATGGGCGTCGCGGGGCTCGGCCTCGCGGCCGCCGCGTCGGCCGCCGAGGACGACGGCAGCAGCACGACGACGGGTCGCGTCGAGGCGATCCGCGACGCGCTCGCGGACCTCGTCGACGACGGGACGCTCACGGACGAGCAGGCGGACCGCGTCGCGGAGACCCTCGACGGGTCGGCGGCGCTCGCTCCCGGGCGGGGCGGGGGGATGGGCCCCGGCTTCGGCCACTCGCGCGGGCTGGGGCTCGGCCACGCGCGCGGGCTCGCGCTCGACGTCGCCGCGGAGACGCTCGGTCTCACCACCGACGATCTGCGCACCGCGCTCGCGGAGGACGGCGCGACGCTCGCGTCGGTCGCCCAGGCGCAGGGGGTCGACGAGGACGCGCTGGTCGCCGCGCTCGTCGCGGCCGCGACCGAGCACCTCGCGGCGGCCGTCGAGGAGGGCCGTCTCACGCAGGAGGAGGCCGACGAGCGGGCCGCGCAGCTCACCGAGCGCTTCACCGCGCTCGTCGACCAGGAGGCCGTCGGCGGGGTGCGCATGGGCGACGGCACCTCGAACGGCAGGGGCAACGGCATGGGGATGGGCGTCCGCACGGGCGGCGGCAACGGCAACGGGCGCGGCTCGGACGCCTGACCCGCCCGGGTGTGAGGACCCGCCCGGCGCCGGCCAGATCGCCGGCGCTCAGGGCGGCACCCCGCGCCGCCACCACGGCCGGCCGGTCCGACGAGGACCGGCCGGCCGTCGTCGTCCCACGCACCGGGACGCGTCTTGGCGGTCGGTGAGACGGCTGCCATCCTCCCGGACATGACCCGCCACCTGCCGCACGTGCCGCGCGACGCCGCCGGCACGCGAATGTGCAGCCCCGGGCAGGTCACGGCGCCCCGCCGCTGACCCCTCCCGGGTCCCGGGAGGTCCCGCGCGTCGACCGCGCCGGGCCACCCCCGCTCCGCGCTCGGCACGAGCCGGCGCTCGGCCCGCCCCGTCGTGCGGCCCGCCCCGTCGTGCGGCCCGCCCCGTCGTGCGGCCCGCCCCGTCGTGCGGCCGCGCCCGCCCAGGCGGAGCACATCGGGCCGGCCCCTGCCCGGACCGGAGCCCACCCCGGCCGGAGCCCACCCGGACCGGAACCCGCTCCCACCAGAGCCCGGTCCCACCGTCGTCGGCCGCGACCCGCCGCGGACACCGACGACGACCACCGTCCCGTCCACCCACGGCCTCTTGCCGGAGGCCCCGACCCCGCACCACCACCCAGACCCGTCCATCACGCATCCCGGAGGTTCCCCATGACCGGCACCCGCTACGACGCCGCCGTCGAGAAGTACCGCCCCGTCCTCGAGCGCATCGCGGCCCGAGCCGTCGACGCCGAGCTCACCCGCACCCTGCCGTTCGAGCAGGTCGAGTGGCTCCGCGCCGCGGGCTTCGGCGCGGCCCGCATCCCCGTCGAGCTCGGCGGCGACGGGCTGACGTGGGCCGAGCTCACGCGCCTGCTCGTCGACCTCGCGACGGCCGACAGCAACGTCGTCCAGGCGCTGCGCGGTCACTTCGCGCTCGTCGAGGACCAGCTGTACCACCACCCCCGCGAGGACCGGAGCGCGTGGCTGCGTCGGTTCGCGGCCGGTGAGCTCGCCGGCAACGCGTGGACCGAGCCGGGTGCGGGTGGCGTGGCCACCGTGCTCGACGGCTCGGGCGACGACCTCACGCTCACGGGCCGCAAGTTCTACACGACGGGCTCGATCTTCGCGGACTGGATCGACGCGGTCGCCAAGCGGCCCGACGGGTCGGACGTCGCGGTCATCGTCCGCGCACGGCAGGACGGCGTGACGATCCTCGACGACTGGGACGGGTTCGGGCAGCGTCTCACCGGGACCGGCACGACGATCTTCGACGGGGCGCGCGTCGAGCCCGACGCGGTCTTCGAGTTCGAGAGCCGGTTCCGCTACCAGACCGCGCTCTACCAGCACTTCCACCTCGCGACGCTCGCGGGGATCGCGCACGCCGCGGCGCGCGACGCCGCCGACCAGGTCCGGAGCCGCACCCGGGCGTTCACGCACAACAACGCGACCCTCGTGCGGCACGACCCGCAGGCGCTCGCGACCGTGGGGCAGATCGGGTCGGTCGCCTACGTCGCGACCGCGACGGCGCTGCGGGCAGCGGACGCGATCGACGCCGCGTACGCCGCGCGGGACCTCGACGCCGACGCCGAGCACGCGGTGAACGTGCGGACGGAGCTCGAGACGGCCCAGGCGCAGGTCGTGCTCAGCACGCTCGTGCCGCAGGCCGTCGGGTCCATCTTCGACGCCCTCGGCGCGTCGTCGACGAGCACGGCCAAGGCGCTCGACCGTCACTGGCGCAACGCCCGGACGGTCGCGACCCACAACCCGTGGACCCTCAAGGCCAAGGTCGTCGGCGACCACGCGGTCAACGGCACCGAGCCGGTCTTCGTGTGGGGCATCGGCGTCCAGGCACCGGCCGACGCCGCGTCGTCCGGCGCGGGGTCGCAGCCCGTCCGCGTCTGAGTCACCCGCTCGCGCGGGCGGCGGGAGGTCAACTCCCGCCGCCCGCGGCCGATGGGACGTACGCCGCCGTCGCGTCCTGCGCCGGCGCGCCCGTCGCAGCAGCCGAACCCCTGGGGGTGGACCGCGTTGACCCCGCGCGTCGTCGCCGTCCTCGTGGGCGGGTTCGCGGCCGTCGTCACCTTCCTGCTCGCCCGCCCGGGCAGCGGGCTGCAGGTCGCCGCGTTCCTCGTGCCGTTCGTCGCCACGGTCGCGCTGCTCGGGCCGCAGGTCCGCGCCGCGTCCGGACGCGCACGCACCCTCCTGCAGGCACTCTGGACGGGCGTCGCGCTCTACGCGGTCGCGATGACCGCCTGGTTCGGCGCTCCCGTCGCGCTCGGCCACGAGCTGCCGTACCCGTCCGTGGTCGACGGCGTCTTCCTCGCCGCGTTCGTCCTGTACGGGGTGTTCCTCGTCGCGGTCCTGCGGGCGTCGTCGCACGACGGGCGCGTCGAGAGCCGGCTCGCGCTGACGGACTCCCTCATCGTGACGACGTCGGCGACCGCCGTGATCTGGGTCGTCCTCATCGGTCCGGCGGTCGCGTCCGCGACGAGCCCGGTCGAGCGGGCCGTCACCCTCATGTACCCGGCCGCGAACCTGCTGCTCCTCGCGCTCGTCGCGCGCCTGGCTGTCTCGGGGCGGATGCTGCGCACGCCCGCGGGCGCGCTGCTGCTGGTGTGGATCACGGTCGAGGCCGCGGCCGACGCGGTGTACGGGCTCCAGATCGTGCAGGGCACGTTCGACCCGACCGGCCCGCTGACCGCCACGTGGATGCTCTCCTACACGGCGTTCGCCGCGCTGGCCGCGCACCCCGCGCTGACCGGACTCCTGCGCCGCGACGACGAGGCGCCGACGACGCCGCCCGCCCCGGCCGGCCGCTACGTCCGCCACGCCCTCCTGCTCGCCGCGACGGTCGTCCCGCTCGTGCTCATCGCGCGGCACCCGGGCAGCGCGACGCTCCTCGTCACGGTCGCGATCGTCACGTCGTGCCTCGTGTCGCTGCGCTTCCTGCTGCTGACGGGCGACCTGGGCGAGCAGCGCCGGCTCGCGGACCGGCTGCAGACGGCGCTGCGCCAGATGCGCCGCATGGCGTTCGAGGACCCGCTGACGGGCCTCGGCAACCGCGCGCTGTTCCTGCGCCGCGTGGCCGAGCTGCACGAGGAGGCCACCGCCGCGGGCACGCGCGCGCGGCTCGCGGTGATCATGCTCGACCTCGACGACTTCAAGTTCGTCAACGACTCGCTCGGCCACGAGACCGGCGACGCGCTCCTCGCAGCCGCCGCGGCCCGTCTGGGCGACGTCGTCGGCGAGGCCGGCACCGTGACGCGCCTCGGCGGCGACGAGTTCACCGTCATCCTGCCCGGCGCCGACGAGGCCGCCGCGGCCGAGCTGGCCGAGCGCGTCCTGGCGGCGTTCGCACGCGACTTCCACGTGCTGGGGCTCGCGCTGCGGACGACGACGAGCATCGGGATCAGCACGAGCACCGCCGGCACCGACGCGACGTCGCTGCTGCGCAGCGCGGACCTGGCGATGTACGCCGCCAAGGCCGCGGGCAAGGGCACCGTGCAGGTGTACCGCGAGGACCTGCTGCGTCAGGCGCAGGAGCGCCTGCGCCTGGAGAACCACCTCCGTCACGCCGCGCGCCGCGAGGAGCTCCGGCTCGAGTACCAGCCCGTCGTCGACGCGCGCACGGGCTCGGTCGCGGGTCTCGAGGCGCTCGTCCGCTGGGAGCACCCGTCGTGGGGCACGGTCCCCCCGGGACGATTCATCCCGGTCGCCGAGGCGAGCGGCACGATCCTCGTCATCGGCGAGTGGGTCCTGCGCACGGCATGCCGTCAGGCCGTGGCGTTCGCGCACGACCACGGCGTCGACGTGGCCATGTCGGTCAACGTCTCCGTGCGCCAGCTGCAGGCGGACGGGTTCGTCGAGGTGGTCGCCGACGCGCTCGCGACGAGCGGACTCGCGCCGTCCCTGCTCACGCTCGAGGTCACCGAGAGCCTCTTCATGGCCGAGGACCCGGCGGTCGGCGCGGTGCTCGGCGAGCTGGGCGCCCTCGGCGTCCACCTGTCCATCGACGACTTCGGCACGGGTCACTCGGCCCTCGCGCGGCTGCGCGTGCTGCCGGTCTCCGAGCTCAAGATCGACCGGTCGTTCGTCCGGACGATCGGGTCGGACGGCGACTGCGGCCCGCTCGTGACCGCGATCCTCGCGATGGCGCGCGCGCTCGGCCTGTCCGTCGTCGCCGAGGGCGTCGAGACCGCCGAGCAGCTCGCGGCGCTGCGCGACGCGGGCTGCGACCGGCTCCAGGGCTTCCACCTCGCGCGGCCGATGCCCGCCGAGGACGTCGCGCGGCTGCTGGCAGGGCAGCCGGGCGGGGACCAGGCGTGGAGGCCGCCGGCCGAGGGGGCAGCGACCGACGGCGGGCTCAGCCCGGCGGGACGTTCGTGTTGACGCGCAGGACGTTCTCGGGGTCGTAGCGGCGCTTGACGTCGACGAGCCGGGAGTAGGCGGCCTCGCCGTACACCGCGCGCAGGTCGACCGGCCGGTGACCCGGTGGCTGGCGCCCCTCGAAGTTCACGTACCGCCCACCCGACGCGAACGGTGCCATGTCGTCGGACATGCCGCGCACGAACGCGACGCGCTCGTCGTCGTCGGCGGCGTCGGACCAGAAGCCGTAGATGTTGAGCCAGAACCCCGCGGACCGCCGCGGGAAGGGCGTCGCGGCCTGCGGGACCCGGCCGAACGCGCCGCCCATGTGGTGCACGTCGAACGCGGTGCCGACCCAGCGCTGCTCGCCTCCCCGCCGCACGAGCACGTCGACGACGTCGTCGTCGAGCGCGTCGAACGACGTGTTGCGCCAGTACGCGCGCACGCCCTGGGGGAACACCGGGTCGAACGCCGACTGCCAGGCGCGCCAGTCGACGTCCCCGACCTCGTCGTCGACGTCGGGCGGCGCGAGCCGACGCAGCCGGTCCACGAGCGCCGCACCGCTCGCCCGGTCGGGCGAGGCCCAGGCCAGGCCGACGACCAGCAGGGGCTCGTCTCCCGCCTCGAGCACCGGGGGCGGCGAGAGGGTCGTGGTGATCGTCGTCATCTCGTCCGGCAGGTCGCTCGTCCACGTGCGCAGCGCTGTCCACGCGTCGCGCCACCTGTCGACGCCGTAGACGAGGTTCCCCGCGAGGACCTCGGGACCGAGCGGGTGCGCACGGAACGTGAACGCGGTGACGACGCCGAAGTTCCCGCCGCCGCCGCGCAGCGCCCAGAAGAGGTCAGGGCGGTGGTCCGCGTCGGCCGTGACGGTCTCCCCGTCGACCGTGACGAGCTCGACCGCGACCACGGCGTCCGCCGTCAGCCCGTGCGCACGGGTCAGCCAGCCGACTCCCCCGCCCAGCGTCAGCCCGGCTACCCCGGTGCCCGAGACGACGCCCAGGGGGACGGCGAGACCGTGCGGCGTGGTCGCCGCGTCCACGTGCGCGAGCGTCGCCCCTGCCTCGACCCGCACCGTGCGCGCACCCGGGTCCACGTCGACGCGGTGCAGGTCGGCGAGGTCGAGCACCACGCCGCCCTCGACCGTCCCGTTGCCGGCGACGTTGTGCCCGCCACCCCGGACCGCGAGGTCGAGGCCCCGTCGGCGCGCGAACGCCACGGTGGGTGCGACGTCCCCGGGGCCCGCCGCGCGCACGACGACGGCGGGACGCCGGTCGACCATCGCGTTCCAGATCGCCCGCGCCGCGTCGTAGCCCGCGTCGTCCGGGCCGGTCACGCGACCCGCCACACGGGTACGGAGGTCGTGCAGGTCGTCGGCGGTGACGGCGGCGCTCATGGGAGCCTCCGGGAGTCGGACATCTCGGACGCTAGGACCGCACCGGTGAGGGGTCAAGGCATCCGGGAGCACGGGTCGGCCCCGCGCCCCGGGCGGTGGGGCCCTCAGCGCCCCGGGTCGCCGGCGGCCGTCTCGAACCCGGCCGACCGGCGCGTGTCGGCGACACCCTCGACCGTCCGCGCGTCCCAGTCCACCTCGAGCGCCTGCACCGAGCCGTAGTTGGCGCGGTACTCGGGCAACGTGACGCGCACCGCGTAGCCGCGTGCCTGGAGCTCACCGCGGAGGCGGTCGGTCTCGAGCCGCATCCGGCCGTCGGTGAGCATGAAGCGCTCGGCCGCCACGGCGGTGGCGAGGTCCTGCCCGTGCAGCGCCCAGAGCGTGACGACCTGGGCGGTGGTGTTGGGGATCTGCCGCCCACCCGGGGTGCCCACCACCAGGACCGGACGACCCTCGTCGTCGAGGAGCATCGACGGCGAGCTCCACGTCACGGACCTCCGGCCCGGCTCGGGGGCGTTGGTGCCCGCCACGCCGATGTCGCCGAAGCGCTCGAGCTGGTCGTTCATGAAGAACCCGGCGACGTACTGACCCGAGCCCCAGTAGTTGGTGATCGTGTTGGTCATCGAGACCGCGGTCCCGTCGGCGTCGACCACCGAGATGTGGGTCGTGTTGGCGGCTCCCTCGTAGGCGGGTCCCGCCGCGGTGGGGGCCGCGTCCCCGAGACCCGCCGCGATCGCGGCGTTGGCCGCCGGGTCGGTCAGCTGCTCGACGGGCACGTCGACGAAGTCGGGGTCACCGAAGAACCGCTGCACCGAGTCGTCGGCGACCTGCCACGCACGGGACTGGATCTCGACGAAGTCGGCCGACGCCGGGTCGACGTCGGCGATCCCGCTCGCCTCAGCGATCTGCACCATCTGGATGATCGCGGCCCCCGGCAGCGCCGGGGCTCCCGAGAGCATCGTGTACTCCCCGACGGGGCCGCGCGCCGGGGCGGACGTCTGCACGGTGTAGGCGGCGAGCGACTCGGCGTCGATGCCGGGGACGGCGGCGAGCGCCGGGACGAGCGACCCGCGGTAGAACGCGTCGGGCCCCTCCTGCGCGAGCGTCCTCATCGTGGCCGCGAGGTCGCCCTGGACCAGGAGGTCGCCCTCCTGCAGCGGGGACCCGTCGTCGCGCGTGAAGTGCGCGAGGCCCGAGGTGACCGCACGCCCCAGGTCGCTGCCGATCGTCCGCGCGAGGTACCCCGACACGGGTCCCCCGTCCTCCGCGATCTCGATGGCGGGGCCCAGCAGCGTCGCCCACTCGAGCACCCCGTGCTCCGCGTGCAGCTCGGCCATCCCCTTGACGAACCCGGGCACGCCGACACCCGAGGCCGGGACGGACCCGGACCGGTTCACGACCTCCCGGTAGTCGTAGTTGAGGACCGTGTCGCCCGTCACGACGATCGACGCACCCCCGCCGCCGATGCCCGACGACGCGGGCTGCATGACCGCGTCGGCGAACGCGGCGGCGACGGCGGCGTCCACCGCGGTGCCGCCCTGCTCCAGCATCGCCATCCCCGCCCGGCTCGCGAGCGGGTGACCCGCGCTGACGCCGTAGGCGCCCAGAGCCGCAGGGGGTGTGGGGGTGGGCGTGGGCGTGGCGGTCGGGGCCTGGTCGGGTGCCCTCGTCGCCGTCGTCGGCTCCGGGCCCGCGGCGCCCGGGCTGCACGCGAGGAGCGACAGCGCAGCCCCGGCCGCCACGGCCGCGCGGATCGCCCGCGCGCCGCCCGCGCGGGTCGTCACGTCGCTGCGTCGGTCGTCGCTGCGTCGGTCACGTCTCATGCGTCGGAGCTCCTCCGGGGTCGGTGAGGGGATGCGCGACCGCCGCGGGGGCGGCGGCCCGGGTGGGGGGCGGACGGAACCAGGAGGCGCGCAGGAGGACCTCCAGCGGTCCGGTCCCGACGAGTCGACGCCAGCCGACGGCGGCGACGAGGAAGGAGACGGACAGCGCGAGGCTCACGGCCATCCCCTGCGCGAGGGTGAACCCGTCGGGCGGCTTGACCGCCGCGAGCACGAGCACGTGCAGGACGTACAGCGTCAGCGCGAGGCCGCCCGCGTCCGCGAGGGGCGCGGCGAGCCGCGGGACGCGTGGCGCGACCACGACCATGAGTCCCACGACGAAGACGGCGCCCGCGACGCTGCTCACGAGCCACAGGGGCATCTGCCCGTGCGCGGCGCCCGTGAGGAGCCGGCCGAGGCCGACGTCGGCCTCGCGTCCGAGAGCGCTGCGTGAGACCTGGCTGAGCGCGAACCCGGCGACCGCCAGCAGGCCGCCCCACAGCATCATCCGCCGGAGGACGTCGGCGTCCCGCAGGTCGAGCCGGGCGAGCCACAGGCCCACGAGGAACGGCACGCACCACGTCACGAGGGGGTAGCGGCCCGAGAGCACCAGCCCGTGCAGCACGGTGCCCACCGGGTCGCCGAGCTCGAGGGGCTCGGTGAGGTGCTCCCCGCCCTCGAGGACGACGTGGCCCACGTAGAGGACCGGACCGACCAGCGTCATCGTGAGCGCGAGGCCGAGCAGGAGGGACGTCGGTGCCCGTTGCAGCACGAGCGCGAGGAGGAACAGGACGCCGTACACGGGCAGGATCACGCTCACGTCGTCGGTGACCAGCTGCAGCGCGAGACCGCCCACCAGGAGCAGGCCGGCCCGCCACGCGACGGTCGGCCAGCGGCGCCGCTCGCCCCGTCGGGACCGGAGCATGAACCCCATCCCGATGCCGGCGATGACGACGAACAGGACCGACGCCCGCCCGTAGGGCAGGAGGTACAGCCGGTGCAGCGCACCTTCACCCTCGACGGGACCGACGTTGACGACGATCATCCCGAGGAGCGCGATGCCGCGCGCCGCGTCGATCCCGAGGAGGCGACGCGGGGGTGCGTGCGCGGGGTGGAGCGGCATGGACGGGTCCTCCGGGACGGGTTCGCTCGAGGGCTGCGGTGCCGCGCGGACGGCGGTACGCGCGCGGGCGGGACGCGCGGCCGGCCCGGACCGCGGGCACGAGCCGCCAACCGGTCCGGCGGACGGACCCGGCTCAGGCGCGCACCCAGGGCTCGGTGGACCGGTCGGCGTCGGGCACGGCTCCTCGTCGGTCGGCGGGGTCGGACCGTACCGAGTGTGCCGTCGCGCCCCGGACCGCGCGCGTCGGCCACGTGGGGCGGCCCGGACGGGGTCCCCTCCGGACACCCCGCTGGACGCCCCTCGGCGGCGTCCTCCCGGAGCCGCGGCGTGGTCAGCCGGTGGTCGACGGCGACCCCGGCCTCGACGCCGGGCGCCGAGCCGGGCGAGGACGCCCGGCGGACGCGGAGGACCCCGTGGACGGCCCGGACGAGGTCGCGACGGCGGCCGCGAGCAGGACGAGGCCCGGCGCCGCGAACCAGCCGCCCGTCCCGAGCCCGGTGACGAGCGCCCAGCCGAGCACGACGACGGCCGCCGACCAGGTCGCGCCGGCCGCACCGGACCGTCGTAGCGTCACGACCAGCACGCCCGCCGCCGCGACGAGGGGCACGCCCACGAGCGGCACGACGAACCACCCGGCGTCCCGCCCCGACGTGGCCACCACCGCACCGGCGACCGCGACGGTCACCAGTACGCCCAGCACCCGCAGGACCCTCGCCGTACCCATGACCCAGTGTGCGCCCGGCCGGTCGCGTCGCCCGACCCGGACGGCGCGAGACCGGACGGCGTCAGAGCGCGTCGGCGTCGACGAGACCGCGCTCGATGCCGCGCAGGAGCCGACGCGGGACGCGCACGTCCCTGCCGTCCAGCCGCACGGTCACCAGCTCCGGCGCCTGGGCCTTCCACTGCGCGCGGCGGGACCTGGTGCGACTGCGCGACGAGCGCCGCTTCGGGACGGCCATCAGCCCTGCCTCGCCTTCCAGCGTGGGTTCTTCTTGTTGATGACGAACGTCCGGCCGCGCCGGCGGACGACGATCGAGCCCTCCTTCTTCTTGAGGGACGCGAGGGAGGCGCGGACCTTCACCGCTCCTCCTCGACCGGTCGTCCGTACCGCCGCCGGAACTTCTCGACGCGGCCGGCCGTGTCGAGCACGCGCGTCCGACCCGTGTAGAACGGGTGCGACGCGGACGAGACGTCGACGTCGACCACCGGGTACGTGCTCCCGTCCTCCCACTCGACCGTCGTCGTGGACGTGACGGTCGAGCGGGTGAGGATGGCGAAACCCGCCGAGGGGTCGCGGAAGACGACCGGGTGGTAGTCCGGGTGGATGCCCTGCTTCACGTGCGTTCCTCCTACCAGCTGGACGTGGTGACGCCCGGCAGCTCGCCGCGGTGGGCCATCTGCCGCATGCGGATGCGGGACAGCCCGAACGCGCGGAGGAAGCCACGCGGGCGCCCGTCGGCGACGTCGCGGTTGCGCACGCGCGTCGGGCTCGCGTCGCGCGGCAGCGCGTGGAGCGCGGCCATCGCGGCGGTCCGCTCGTCCGCCGTCCGGTGCGGGTCGACCGACGCGGCCTTGAGCTCGCGCCGCCGCTGCGCGTACCGCTCGACGACGACCCTCCGCTGCTCGTTCCGGGCGATCTTGCTCTTCTTCGCCATCTCAGCGCTCCTCACGGAAGTCGACGTGCCGCCGGACGACCGGGTCGTACTTCTTCAGCACGAGCCGCTCGGGGTCGTTGCGGCGGTTCTTGCGGGTCACGTACGTGAAGCCCGTCCCTGCGGTCGACCTGAGCTTCACGACGGGGCGCAGCGCCTGCTGCCGGCCCGCCATCAGATCCGCTCCCCGCGCGCGAGCATCTCGGCCACCACGGCGTCGATCCCGCGGCGGTCGATCGTGCGGATGCCGCGCGCGCTCACCGTGAGGCGGACGTGCCGGCCGAGGGAGGGCACCCAGTAGCGCCTGCGCTGCACGTTGGGGTCGAAGCGGCGCCTGGTGCGGACGTGGGAGTGCGAGATCGAGTGGCCGAAGCCGGGGACAGTGCCGAGCACCTGGCACCTGGCGGACATAGGGCTCCTTCCGGGAGGGCGGTGCGACCGGCGCAGCGCGCGAGCAACACTAGGAATGAGAATCATTCCCGTCAAGCGTTACGCTGGCGCCGACCACCCACCACGAAGGAGGCAGAAACGTGCCGGCTCCCGTCCCCCTGTCCGTCCTCGCGACGGTCGACCCCGTGCTGCGCGACGCGGTCGTCATGAACGTCCTCCTCGACGCCCCGGGGACCGTCGCCGTCCGCCACGACATCGTCGAGACCGAGAACGGCGGAGGCATCCGCCGCCTCGTCATGACGGCCGACGGGATCGTCGAGGACGTCGTGGTACCGCTCGAGCACCCGTGCACGAGCTGCGCGGTCCGCGAGGACGCCGTGCCGACCCTGCGCCGTCTCGCCGCCCAGGGCAGCGCCGCGGTCCTGCTCGCGCTGCCGGTCTCGGCCGAGTCGCTGCCCGCCGCACGCACGCTCGCCGCCGAGACCCGCGGGGGGCGCCTCGCGCGCCTGCGGCTCGCCGCCGTCGTCGCGGCCGTCGACGGAGCGGGCTTCGAGGAGGACCTCCTCGGCGACGCCCTCCTCGCCGAGCGCGACCTCGCCCTGACCGACGACGACCGGCGCGCGGTCGGCGAGGCGCTCGCGGCGCAGCTCGGCCACGCCGACGTCGTCGTGGTCGCGGGCGACGTGCCGCCGGTCGCGTCCGACCTGGTCGACCACGTCCGCGCGGCCGACTCCGAGCGCGTCGACGGGCTCGACCGGCTGGACGTCGGTGCGCTCCTCGCGCACCGGCACGACCCGCTCGCCGGTGAGCGCCGAACCGACCCCCGCCGGGCCGCTCCCGCGCGGACGCCCGGCGACAACGGCGTGTGGACGCTGGACCTGCACTCCGACCGCCCCTTCCACCCCGAGCGGCTGCTCGACCGCATCGAGGACCTCGGCGCGGGCCCGGTCCGCGGGCGGGGCGTCTTCTGGGTCCCCACGCGGCCCGACTCGGTGTGCGTCTGGGACGGCTCGGGCGGGCAGCTGAGCATCGGCGGGATGGGCGAGTGGGGGCGGCACGTACCGCGCACGAGGCTCGTGATCACCGGCACCGGCGACCAGCAGGAGCTTCTGCGCGAGGCCTTCGAGGACGCGCTCGTCACCGAGGACGAGTGGCGGGTCGGCCTCGCTCCGTGGCTCGGCAGCGCCGACGTGCTCGCGCCGTGGCTCGGCGACCGCCACCCCGCCTGACGAGGCTCGCGGTGCCCGCCCGTGGTCAGCCCGTGAGGCCCAGGTGCTGGACGACGACCTCCGTCGCGCGGGCCACGAGCGCGTCGTCGCCCTCCGCCGCCCGCTCGTCCTTCGCTGTCATGACCGCGATCACGACGGGCTCCCCGCCGGGCGGGCGGACGACGGCGACGTCGTTGCGGATGCCGTACGACCCGCCGCCCGACTTGTCGGCCACGTCCCAGCCGGCCGGCACGCCGGCCCGGACGAGGCCCGCACCGGTGGTCGAGTCGCGCATCCAGCCGAGGAGCAGGTGCGCGTCCTCCGGCGTCAGCGCACCGTCGAGCAGGTAGGAGCGCAGGCCGGCCGCGAGCGCCCGGGGCGTCGTCGTGTCGCGTGCGTCCCCGGGCGCGACCTCGTTCAGCGCGGCCTCGACCCGGTCGGCGGACGTCACGTCGTCACCCAGGTCGCGCAGCGCCCGCTCGAAGCCCGCAGGGCCACCGAGCCGGTCGAGCACGAGGTTGGCAGCGGTGTTGTCGCTGTGCGTGACCGCGGCGGCGCCGAGCTCGCGCCACGTCATGCCCGTCCCGGTCCGCTCCTGCGTGACCGGCGAGTGCGCGACGACGTCGTCGGCCGTCCACCGGACCACCGCGTCGAGCTCGGCCGGTGCCAGCTCAGCGAGGAGCGCGGCGACGGAGAGCGCCTTGTGCGTCGAGGCGTAGCCGAACCGCTCGTCCGCCCGGTGCTCGACGGTCAGACCGCTGGCCGTGTCGACCGCGAACATTCCGAGCCGCGCGGAGTGCGCCGCCTCGAGTGCGGCGAGCGCGGCAGCGGCCGAGGGGTCGGGCGACGGGGCGGGCGACGACGGGGCCGGCGTGGGCGACGCGTCGACGGGTCCGGCGGGTGACGAGGAGGGCGCGTGCGTCGAGGGCGCCCCGGCCGCCCCGTCGCCGCCGGACCCGGCGGCACACCCGGCGGCGAGCAGCGCCGAGGCGACGAGCGCCCCGAGGCGGCCGCGACCGGCGACGCATCCCGGGCCGCGGCGCGCCGGAGTCACCGACCTGCGTCCACGACCTCGCCGACCAGGCGCTCGACGACGTCCTCGAGCATCGCGGCACCCACGACCTCGTCGCCGCGGGTGACGAGCGCCACGTGGCTTCCGCGCGACTGCATCGCGGCGAGCGCGGCGTCGAGCGTCGCGTCGGCGGGGATGCGCGCGAGCGGCCGCACGTGACGCCGGGCGAGCGGCGCGGTGTGCTCCTCGGGCGACACCATGATCAGGTCCTTGAGGTGGACGTACCCGTGGAGCCCACCGTCCGGACCGACGACCGGGAACCGCGAGAACCCGGTGCGGACGCACGCCTCCTCGGCGTCCGACGGCGTCGCGCCGAGCGGCAGCGTCTCGAGCTCGGCGAGCGGCACCGTCACGCCCGAGACGGTCTCGGTGCTGATGCTGAGCGCGCCCGCGATGACGTCGTGGTGCGCCTCGTCGAGCAGGCCCTCGTCGCGCGACTGGGCGACGAACGACGACACCTCGTCGGCCGTGAAGACCGACGACACCTCCTCCTTGGGCGTGACGCGGAGCGCACGGAGCACACCGTTCGCGATCCAGTTCAGGAGCAGCACGAGCGGCTTGAGCACGAGGACCACGAGGTACAGGGGCGGTCCCAGGACCAGCGCCGACCGCTCCGGCCCCGCGATGGCGATGTTCTTGGGGACCATCTCGCCGAGCACCATGTGCAGGAACACCACGATCGACAGCGCGATGACGAACGCGACGGTGTGCAGGAGCGCACCCTCGACGCCGACCGCCGCGAGCGGGATCTCGAGCAGGTGCGCGACGGCGGGCTCCGCGATGGCCCCGAGGCCGAGCGAGCACATCGTGATGCCCAGCTGGGCGCCGGCCATCATGAGCGACACACGCTCCATGGCGCGGATCGTCACGCGTGCCGCACGGGAACCTGCCGCGGCACGCGGCTCGATCTGGGTGCGGCGCGCGGAGATGAGCGCGAACTCCGCGCCCACGAAGAACGCGTTGCCGAGCAGGAGCAGGACGGCGATCCACAGCGCGGTGACGTCAGACATCCGTGCCTCCCGGGGCGGGGCGGGACGCGTCGCCGGCGTCGTCGGCGCCGGCGTCGTCGGCGGCCGGCCGGGACTCCGGGGGTGGGCCGGGTCGGCCGACGGGGCCGTCGTCGTCCACGGTCAGCAGGAGCCGGTCGACCCGGCGCCCGTCGACGCGCGTCACCTTCAACCGCGCGGTGACGGCGGCCGGGATCCCCAGGTCGTCGGGGTGCCTCGTGTCGCGCGCGTCGAGCACGACGTCGTCGTCGACCTCGGGGAACCGCTCGAGCACCTCGGTCACCAGACCGCCCAGGGTGTCCGCGTCCCTCCCCTCGGGCAGCTCGACCCCCGTGAGCTCACCGGCCTCGTCGGGCCGCAGCAGCCCGCTGAGCGACCACGAGCTCGCGCCGACCTGCCGGAACCGGCCGAGCGGGCGGTCCTGCTCGTCCTGGATCTCCCCCACGATCTCCTCGACGAGGTCCTCGAGCGTGATGATCCCGTCGGTCCCGCCGTACTCGTCGACCACGACGGCGAGCTGCAGGCCACCCCGCAGCTCCTCGAGCACGACGTCGAGCGGCATCGCGGACGGGACGGCCGACACCGGACGCGCGATCTGCCCGAGGGTGCGCGTCCCGCGCTCCGCCTTGGGGACGGCGAGCGCGTGCTTGAAGTGCACGACGCCGACGACGTCGTCGACGCCCTCGCCGAGCACCGGGAACCGGGCGTGGCCCGTCCGGGCGGCGAGCTCGAGCACGACGTCGACGGGGTCGGTCGCGTCGACGAAGCGCACGCGAGGGCGCGGCGTCATGGCGTCGGCGGCCGTGCGCTCGGCGAGCTCGACCGAGTGGCTCAGGCGGCGAGCGGCCTCCGCGTCGAGGGAGCCCTCGCGGGCCGAGCGCTCGGCGAGGGCGCTGAGCTCCTGCGCCGACCGGGCCGACGCGAGCTCCTCCTGGGGCTCGATCCCGAGCATGCGCACGATGCGGTTCGCGGTCCCGTTGAGCACGGCCAGCAGCGGACCGCTCGCCCACGTGAACCCGCGCTGCGCGCCCGCGACCGCGCGGCCCACCCGGACGGGCTCGGCGATGGCCCAGTTCTTGGGCACCAGCTCGCCGAACACCATCTGCGTCGCCGTCGCGATGAGGAAGGCCGCGGTGAACGCGATGGGGGCGGCCGCGTCGGGGTCGAGGCCGGTCGACGCGAGCGGGCCGAGGAGGAGCGCCGCGATCGACGGCTCGGCGATGAAGCCGACCACGAGGCTGGTCACCGTGATCCCGAGCTGCGCGCCGGAGAGCTGCGTCGAGAGCGTCCGCAGCGCGCTCCGGACGGACGAGGCCCGCTTGTCACCGGACTCGGCGAGCCGGGTGATCGTCGGCCGGTCGACCGTGACGAGCGCGAACTCCGCCGCGACGAAGAGGGCGTTGGCGGCGACGAGCACCAGGACGAGGAGGAGGAGCAGCCACTCGACGGTCATCGCGTCACCTCAGGGGCGGACGCGCGGGCGTCGAGCGGCTCGGTTCGCGGGCCGTTCGAGTTCATGCGACGCCAATCTAGGCGACGTGGTCGACGGTCACCGCCGCCGCCACCGGCCGGGACGGTCAGCGGCGGCCACGCAGGAGCCCCACGAGCGCGACGACGAGCGCGAGCGCCCCGACTGCCTGGCCCCCGGCGATCACGCGCTGGAGGTCGAGCGCCGGGCGCCACGTCACCTCCGACCCGCTGATCACGTACACGCCGAGCGGCTGGACCCGCATCCCCAGCCCGCCGCCGGACCCCGTGGGGGTCGCGGCGTCCGACGTCCCGGTCGACGCGGGCCCGGAGCCGGACCCGCCGCCGCTGCCGCCCATGACGCGGGCGACGGGGACGATCATCACGTCACCCTCCCGGACGGGTTCGCCGAACGCGCGGCGGACGGTGAGCAGGTCGGCGACGGCGCGGGCGGGGTCGAAGGCGTCCATCCCCCCATGCTGCTCCGCACGCCCGTCCGCGGCACCCGCCTCCGCGACGGAGGACGAGTCCGCCTGCGGGCGGTCACGCGTCGCCCAGGGTGAGCGGGGCGACCTCGCCCTCGTCGCGGAGGGTGCGCAGGCGCGTGACCGCCGCGTCGCGGAGCGTGCGCGGGTCCGTGGTCGTGACGTGGATCCCGGTCGACGCCTCGAATCCGGCCGCGGTCGCGTCCCGCCGTGCGACGACGACGTGCCAGGGCAGCCGCTCGTCCGCGTCCGGGGGCCGGTGGTACCACTCCTCGTTGCTCGGCACGGCCGGGCCGGTCGCGGCGTGCACCGCGTGCAGGAGGTCCGCCATGTCGCGCAGCGCCACGTCGTCGTGCTGCCACGGCAGCGCGCCGTCGTCGAGCGACCACACCTCGAACGACGGGTAGGGCCGGCCGACGGCGGCCACCGCGACGGCGCGATCCGTCCGCGCGACCACGAGGCCCTCGTCGCGCGCGTGGTCCAGGACGCGGCGGCGCACGACGTCGGGCTGGGCGCGCAGGCGCTCGAGCAGGCCGCCGACGCGCGGCCCCACCTCGTCGATCGCGACGACCTGCTTGTGCAGGTGGTCGAACGACGCCCCCGCGGGCCGCAGCCAGTTCTGGAACGCCGAGACGTACCGCGCGTGCGGCTGCTCGGCGTAGAGGGAGCGGACCGCCTCGACCGTGAAGCGCACGAACCGGTCGTGCTCGTCGGGCGTCAGGGTCCCCGCGCCCGCGAGCTCGTCGCCGTGCTCGGCCCCGTCCACGTGGTGGCGCCGCGCGACGACGACGTCGTGCGTGCCCGCGAAGAGGTCGGCGGCACGGTCGACCCGCGCGTCGTCGTCGAGCGCGTCCCACGCGTCGGGTGCGCCGGCCGCGGCGGCCCGCAGGCGGAGGATCGCGGCGACGTGCGCGGCGCCCTCGGGCTCGGCGAGGTACGCCGCGGCGCGCGCCCGGACGTGGTCGGGCACGACCCAGCCGTGGTCCGCACGCCAGAAGTCGACGCCGACGATCTCGTACAGGTTGGGGAACCGGCGCAGCTCGGCGACCCGCGCCGTGACCTCGGACGCGAGCAGGCCGGTGCGCAGGACGTACGCGTCGCCGTCGCGCTCGACGCGCGCCTTCTCCGGCGGCGTCTCGAGGTAGCGGCCCGGGCAGAACGCGCACCGGTGCGCGACGAGGTCGTGGTCGGGGCGGGGACGGGGCGACTCCGCCCTCGTGGACATCGGACGGTGGGCTCGTCGCGGCACGCTCCACACCTCCGTGCCGGTCAGCGGCGAGGTCTGCTTGACCGTGCCGTCCGGGAGCCGGACGAGCGGCGAGGGGGCGGCGTCGCGCACTCGCCCACACTAGGGCCGAGGTCCAGGGCCGAGGTCCAGGGCCGACGTCGCGGGCGGGCGCCCCGCGGTCAGGTGAGGCCGAGCTCGGCGAACGCCGCGACGAGGCCCTCGACCTGCGGGCCCTGCGCGACCCGGTCCGCGACGGCGAGCACGTCGGGGTGCGCGCCCGCGATCGCGACCCCGACGCCGGCCCACGCGAGCATCTCGACGTCGTTGAGCCCGTCCCCGACGGCGACGACGTCCTCGCGTGCGACGCCCAGGTGCGTGACGACCGTCTCGATGCCGACGGCCTTGTGCACGCCGCGCAGGTAGATCTCCCCGGACGACTCGCCCAGGCCCGGGACCGAGCTCGGGAGCACGCCGACCTCGGCGCCGATCGCCTCGACCAGCGCGGGGCCGGGCAGCGGGGACTCGAAGTAGGTGACCTTGCCGAACGGCGTCGTCGTGAGGTCCTCGCTCATGCGCAGCGCGGCGAGGATGTCGACGGGGCCGTCCTGGTCGGCGGGGCGGTGCTCACGCCGCCCGAGGCGTCCCGCGAGCAGCCGGCGCAGCCGGACGTCGACGCCCGGGAGGCCGTGCAGCGCCTCGGGGGCCTCGAGCAGGTACGCGACGTCGTGCTCGTCGAGCGTGCGGAGCACACGTGCCGCGACGTCCGCGGGGAACCGCTGGTCGACCAGCACCTCGCCGTCCACCTCGACGTAGGCGCCCGCACCCGCGACGAGCCCGTCGAACCCGGCCTCGAGGATGCGCGGGGGGAGCATCGAGCGCGGGCGGCCGGTGCAGAGAAGGACGCGGTGGCCGGCCGCCCGTGCTGCTCGGACGGCGTCCGCGTGCCCGGGCGGGACGACGCCGTGGTGGGCGTACGTGCCGTCCACGTCGAGGAAGACCGCTCGGCGCGGGGGGACGCGGTCGGTCGTCATCGCGGCCGATCCTACGCCGGGTCCTCGAGGCCGAGCCGGCGCAGCTCGGACTCGGCCTGCTCCGCGCGCCCCGCCCCCTCCCCCTGCCCCTGCCCCTCACCCTCATCCCCGTCGAGATCAGAGTTCTGGTCGGCGTGTCGCGCGACGCGCCGACCACAACTCTGATCTCGACGTCGCGCGCGGGGCCTGGAAGGGAGCCCGGGCGCGGGCGGTCAGGCGCGTGCGGGCTCCCGCGCAGCGGTGCGCTCGAGCAGAGGGCCGACGACGTCGCCCGGCTCGGCGCGTCCGTAGAACCAGCCCTGCGCGCGGCCGCAGCCCATCGCCGCGAGCGCGGCCGCCTGGTCGGCCGTCTCGACGCACTCGGCGACGACGCCCAGACCCAGCACGCGCCCGAGCTCGACGACGACCCGCACGAGCTCGCCGGTCCGGGCGTCGTCCATGCCGCGGATGAACGACCCGTCGATCTTGAGCGCGTCGACGGGCAGGTCGCGCAGCGCGGCCAGCGACGAGTGGCCCGTACCGAAGTCGTCGATGTGCAGCGCGACCCCGAGGTCGTGCAGCGCGCCGGCCACCCGTTGCGCACCACCCATGTCGCTCATGATCACGGCCTCGGTCACCTCGAGGACGATCCGGTCGGCGGCGACGCCGTGCCGGTCCAGCACCGCACGGACGCGCTCGGGCAGGTCCGCGGCCCAGAACTCCGCGTGCGAGAGGTTGACCGCGACCGTCGGCGTCGCGCCCTGCCGCTCCCACTCCGCGAGCTGGCGGCAGACCTGCTCGAGGACCTGCTCGCCGAGGGTCACGACGGACCCGTTGTCGACGAGCGCCGGGAGGAACTCTGCGGGCAGCAGCACACCGCGTTCGGGGTGGTGCCAGCGCACGAGCGCCTCGAGGTGCGACACCCCGGACCCGCGTCCCGTCGCCACCGCCTCCGCCGACGACGCCGCCGCGGGCTCCTCCGACGTCGTGCCGCCCCCGGCCCGGGCCGCGTCGTCGCCGAGCGCGACGACGGGCTGGTAGTGCACGACGAACTGCCCGTCGACGAGGGCGCGGCGCAGCTCGGCACGCTCCTGGAGACGGCCCGTCGCACGCACGTGCATGCCCCGCTCGAAGACGCTGGCGGTGCCGCGCTCGGTCGCCTTGGCGTCGTACATCGCGGTGTCGGCGTCGCGCAGGACGTCCTCGGGGTCGGTGTAGCCCACGTCGGACGTCGTGATGCCGATGCTCGCCGTGACCGTGACCTCCTGGCCCGCGAGGACGACGGGCTCGGCGATCGCGCGCTGGAGGCGGTGCGCGATGACGAGCACCTCGTCGGGCACCGGGTCCGCGAGCAGGACGGCGAACTCGTCGCCGCCGAAGCGCGCCGCGGTGTCGGCCGCGCGCACCTGACGACGGAGGCGGTCGGCGACGACGGTGAGGAGCTGGTCGCCGACGAGGTGCCCGAGGGAGTCGTTGACGAGCTTGAACCCGTCGAGGTCGAGGAACACGACCGCGTAGCCGCGGTCGGGGTGGCGGCGCGACGTCTCGACGGCCTGCGCGAGCCGGTCGAGCAGGTGGCGACGGTTGGGCAGCCCGGTGACCTCGTCGTAGAGCGCGCCGAGCCGCAGCCGCTCCTCGAGCCGCTTGCGCGGGTCGACGTCGGACAGCGAGCCGACCATCCGCGCGCACGCGCCCGTGCTGTCCGCGACCCCGAGCGCGCGGACCAGCCGCCACTGCGCCTCGGTCTGGCCGGGCAGCGTGACGCGGTACTCGCGCTCGACGGCGACCCCGGGGACCGCGATCACCTCACGGATCGCCGCGCGCAGGCCGGGCAGGTCGTCGGGGTGCACGCCGCGCTTCCACGCCGCGGCCTCGAGGGGCTCGTCGCGCGTGAACCCGAGCAGCTCGCGGCCGCGCTCGGACACGTACGTGGCCCCGGTCACGACGTCGACCTCCCACAGCCCGTCCCGCGCGGCCTCCGCGGCGAGCGCGTGTCGCTGCTCGCTCGCGTGGGCCGCCGCCTGGAGCGCCTGCTGCTCGAGGGCCGACGCGAGCAGCGCCGACCAGTGGTGGTACGTCTCGCGCGCCGACGTCGCCTCGATCTCCGTCACGAGCGCGAGCAGACCCCAGTCGCGCTCGCGCGTCCGCACGGGTACGACGAAGCACACGAGGCGCTCGTCGGGTGCGGCGGTCCGCACGAGCGACGCGGGAGGGAACCGCTCGACGGGCACGGGCTCGCCGACCTGCACCGCGAGCCGGCCGTCGGGGTCGTACGTCCCCGCGACGACGAGCTCCTGGTCGCGCTCCCAGGTCGCGAGCACCGCGCCGCGGACGCCGGTCCCGGCCAGCCAGCTGAGCGAGCGGGGGTCGCGCGTGTCCAGCAGGCCCGCGTCGACCGCGACCTGCTCGTCGAGCATCTGCTCGACCTCCGCCGCCTGCTGCAGGAAGGCACCCGCCTGGAGGTCGCGCAGACCGGCGACCAGGGTCGCCGCGGCCGGCGCGTCGAGCGTCGCGCGGACGTGGCGCTCGAGGACACGCGTCACGGCGCGCATCGCGTCGGCGCGCGGGGTCAGCCTGCGCAGCAGGCGCCGGAGGGCGGCGGCGTCCGGCGTCGGCGCGTGCACGACGCGCAGGACGTCGTCGACGAGCCGCTCGGCGTCGACGTCGCGCCCCGGGACGCCGCTGCTCACGGCACGCAGCACCAGGGCGGCCGTCCGGGCCCGGTCGGCGTCCCCCGCTCGCGCGACGTCGCCGGCCTGCGCGAGGTCGTCGTCGGCCGCACGGGTCCGCGCGTCGCCGTCGGACCGCGGACGGCACCCGCACGACGCGCGCACGACGAGCGACGCGGGCGCGACGTGCGGGGTCGCGGGCACCGGCCGGCCCCCGACGCCCTCGAGCACGAGCCGCGTCGCGAGCGCGCCGACCTCGTCGAAGGGCTGCGAGACGGTGGTCAGCGGCGGGGCGGAGACGTCCGACGCCTCGATGTCGTCGAAGCCGACGACGGCGACGTCGCCCGGGACGTCCACGCCCGCGGCCTGCACGACGCTCATGAGGCCGAGCGCGTTCCGGTCCGTCGCGACCACGAGCGCGGTCGGTCGCTCACCCGCGGCGAGGAAGGCGTGGCCCGCGGCCCGCCCGCCGGACGTGCCGTTGTCCGGCGCGACGAAGAGGTGGGCGGGGTCGGCCCGCAGCCCGTGGCGCTCGAGCGTGCGGACGTACGCGTCGTACCGGTCGCGCACGTCACGCTGCGCGACGTTGCCGACGAAGCCGATCCGCGTGTGGCCGTGCTGCGCGAGGTGCTCGACGGCGGCCGTGGTGCCGCCGGCGTTGTCGGGCGCGGCGGTCGGGACGACGACGCCCGCCGCCGTGCCGCTCGCGACGACGACGGGCAGGTCGCGCGCCGCGAGCGGGGCCAGGTACTCGCCGCGGACCGCCGACGTGATCGACAGGACGCCGTCGGCGTGGTCCCACGCGACGCGCGGCGCGAAGTCGGGCGCCTCGCCCTGCTCGTCGCTACGCGCGCCGGGCTCGAGCGTCTGCACGACGACGGCGCGTCCACCGACCGAGGCGAGCTCGCGCGCGACTCCGCGCAGGAGCGCCCCGAAGTAGTACCCACCCGTGCTCGGGGAGAACACGAGCAGGGTCGGGGACGACGTCACTGTGCCTCCGTCTGCTTGAAGGACCGCTTCCCCGTCCCATCGGCCGCTGCCGTGACGACGTGAGACGTCCGCGCGCAGAGGTCGGCCGCGTGCGGAGGCCGGGCGCGGGCAGAGGTCGGCCGCGGGTCGGCACGCACCCGGCCGACCCCCGCCCGCCCTTCCCTGTGTCGATCCGCGCCGCGACCATTCGTCTGAGTGGGTGAGGGCGGCACCGGGCCGCCCCGGAGCCGGAGGTGCACCATGACCCAGTACGTGCTGTCCCTGTGGGAGCCCGTCGGTCCTCCCCCGCCGCCGGAGCTCCTCGAGCCGGTCATGGTCGAGGTGGGACGCATCGACCAGGACATGCGTGACGAGGGCGTGTGGGTGTTCGCGGCCGGCCTGCACGGCCCGGGCTCGTCGACCGTCCTGCGGTCCGACGGCGACGAGGTCCTCACCGTCGACGGCCCGTACGTCGAGGCCAAGGAGCACCTCGGCGGGTTCTCGGTGGTCGTCGTCGAGGACGTCGACGCGGTGCTCGAGTGGGGCCGTCGCCTGACCCGCGCGACGGGACTGCCGATCGAGGTGCGACCCGTGCGGCACGGGGGGCGCTGACCGTGCTCGCGGGCCCCGACGACGTCGCCGACGTCTACCGGCGCGAGTACGGCCGCGCCGTGTCGGTGCTCGCGCGGAGCCTGCGCGACCTCGACGCCGCCGAGGAGGCCGTGCAGGAGGCGTTCGCCGAGGCGGCCCGCACGTGGCCGGTCACGGGCCTGCCGCCCAGCCCTGCCGGGTGGGTCCTGACCACGGCACGACGCCGCGCCGTCGACCGGCTGCGCCGCGAGGGCACGCGCGGGGTGCGTGAGCACCGCGCCGTCCTCGAGGGTCTGGTCGGCGGCGCGGTGACCGCGAGCGCCGAGGAGGTCGTGATGTCCGGGCTGCCCGTCGACGAGCACCTGCCCGACGACCGCCTGCGCCTGGTCTTCACGGCGTGCCACCCCGCGCTCGCGCTGCCGTCGCGCGTCGCCCTGACGCTCCGGCTGCTGGGCGGGCTCACGACGGCGGAGATCGCGCACGCGTTCGGCGTCCCCGAGGCGACGACGGCGCAGCGCATCGTGCGCGCCAAGGCGAAGATCCGCGACGCGGGGATCCCCTACCGCGTGCCCGGGCCCGCCGAGCTGCCCGACCGCCTCGCGGGCGTGCTCGCCGTCGTCCACGTCGTCTTCACCGAGGGGCACACGGCGACGGCAGGCCCCGAGCTCGGCCGGGTCGACCTCGCGACGGAGGCCGTGCGCCTCGGGCGGCTCCTGGCGCGGCTCATGCCCGACGAGCCCGAGGTGCTCGGCCTGCTCGCGCTGATGCTGCTGGCCGAGTCGCGCCGTCCCGCGCGGACCGACGACGACGGCCGGATCGTGCTGCTCGCCGACCAGGACCGCAGCCGGTGGGACGAGGCGCTCGCGTGGGAGGGGCGCACGCTCGTGCGGCGCTGCCTGCGTCTGGGCAGGCCGGGTCCGTACCAGCTGCAGGCGGCGATCGCGGCGGTGCACTCCGACGCGCCGTCGGCGGACCGCACGGACTGGCCGCAGGTCGTCGCGCTGTACGACCACCTGCACGCGCTGACGCCCACGCCGTTCGTCGCCCTCAACCGTGCCGTCGCGGTCGCGGAGGTCGACGGTCCGGCCGCCGGGCTCGCGCTCGTCGACGCGATCCCGCTCGAGCGCAACCACCTGTGGCACGCCGTCCGCGCCGACCTGCTGCGGCGCCTGGGCCGCGACGACGACGCGGCCGCCGCCTACGCCGCGGCGATCGAGCGGACCGGCAACGACCGCGAGCGCGCGTTCCTGACGGGCCGGCTGGGGGCCCTGGGCGCGGCGCGAGCACCCCGCGGGCAGGCCTGACCGCACAGCGCCCACCCGCGCGCGCCCTCCCCGCTCCGACGGGCCGGCGGTGGCCTGGGTGGCCTGTTGCGAGCGCCTCTGCGCGCGGCGAGCATCGGCGGATGAGCGACCGCGCGAGGGACCACGACGTCGTCGTCTTCGGAGCCTCGGGGTTCGTCGGCGCACTGGTCGCCGAGCACCTCGCGCACCACGCCCCGCCCGGCACGCGCGTCGCGCTCGCGGGCCGGTCCCGCGAGCGGCTCGAGCGCGTGCGAGCCGGGCTGCCCGGACCCGCGAGCACGTGGCCCGTCGTCGTCGCCGACGCGGGCGACCCGGTCTCGCTCGCCGCGCTGGCCGCGTCCACGCGCGTCGTCGTCAGCACCGTGGGCCCGTACCTGCGGCACGGGATGCCCGTGGTCGAGGCCTGCGCGCGCGCCGGGACGCACTACGCCGACCTCACCGGCGAGGCGCCGTTCGTGCGGGCGGTGGTCGACCGGTTCGACGACGTGGCGCGGTCGACCGGCGCGCGGCTCGTGCACGCGTGCGGGTACGACTCGGTCCCGTCCGACCTCGCGGTCCTCACGCTGCACCGCCGGGTCGTGGCCGACGACGCCGGCGCGCTCGCGCACGTGCGCCTGGTCGCGCGGGCCCGCGGCGGCGTCAGCGGCGGGACGCTCGCGACGATGCGCGGCGTCGTCGAGCTCGCCGCGAGCGACCCGGCAGCGCGACGGCTGCTCGCCGACCCCTTCTCGCTGAGCCCCGACCGGGCCACCGAGCCCGACGTCCCCCAGCCGCCCGACGCACCCGCACCCGGCAGGGCCGTCGACGGCGGGTGGGTCACGGCGTTCCCGATGGCGTCGTTCAACTCGCGCGTCGTCCGCCGGTCCAACGCGCTCCTGGGCTGGGCGTACGGCCGGACGCTCCGCTACGGCGAGGTCATGGCCGCCGGACGCGGCGCCCGGGGTGCCGCACGCGCGCTCGGCATCACGGCCGGGCTCGGCCTCGCGGCCGCCGCGTTCGCCCTGCCGCCGACGCGCGCCCTGCTCGACCGCGTGCTCCCCGAGCCCGGCACCGGACCCGACGAGCAGACCCGCCGCGACGGCTGGTTCCGCATGGACGTGCACGCCACGACGACGACCGGGAGGCACTACCGCGCGGTGGCCGCCGGCAGCGGGGACCCGGGCTACGCCGCGACCGCGGTGATGATCGGCGAGGCGGCTCTCGCCCTCGCGCACGACGACGACCGCCTGCCCGACCGGGCGGGCTCGCTCACGCCCGCGACCGGGCTCGGCGACGTCCTCGTGGACCGCCTGCGGGCGGCGGGGCACACGTACCTCGCGTCGCCGCGCTGAGCCCGACGCGTCCGGTTCACCCGCGCCGCAGGTCCAGCCGGTCGACGTAGTCGAGGTAGCGCGCGTAGCGGCGCTCGAAGTGCGCCACGGCGTCGTCGTCGGGGGTGAAGACGGTCCACGTCCGGTCGAGGGCCGCCGCGCCCTCCGCCGCCGAGCCGAACACACCCGCCCCCACGCCCGCGATCACGGCCACCCCCACGGCGCCGAGCTCCTGCGAGGACGACACCTCGACGGGCCGTCGCGTCGTGTCCGCGAACCGCTGGGCCCACGCCGCGCTGCGGGCCGCGCCGCCCGAGAGCCGCAGCGGCAGCGCGTCGCTGCGCGGGGACAGGCGGTCGACGTGGCGTCGGTGCTCGAGGCACACGCCCTCGACGACGGCGCCGAGCAGGGCCGTCTCGTCGTTCCACGACGAGAGGCCGAGCCATGCCCCGCGCGCCTGCGGGTCGTCCCTGCTGCCGTCGAGGAACGGGAGGAAGAACGGGTCGTCGTCCTGAGGTGCGCGGGCCGCGACGCGGCGCAGAGCCAGCTCGAAGACGTCGCTGCCCGAGCGCTCCGCCTGGGGACGCAGGCCGGTCGTGACCTGGTCCACCGCCCACGCGAGCGTGCTCGCCGACGTCGCGCTCGCCTCGATCAGCAGCGCCGCGCCGGGCGTCGCGGCGGTGCACGCGGCGAACGGGGCGGCCGCGGCGCTGAGGCGCTGGGCCGGGACCATCTCCTCGTCCGGCACGAGCAGCTGGTTCACGCTCCAGGTGCCCGCCGCCACGCACAGGCTGCGGCTGTCGAGGACTCCCGAGCCGAGGTGGAGCGCCACGTTGTCCACCAGCCCGCCGACGACGGGTGTCCCGACCGGCAGGCCCGTCACCTCCGCCGCCTCCGGTGTGACCTCCCCGACGACGGCGTCGGAACCGAGGACCTCCGGGACGAGGTCTCCGTACGCCTCGAGGCCCAGCGCCAGCAGGACATCGGTCGAGGTCTCGCCGGCCGCGTTGTCGTACAGGCCGCTGCAGCTCGCGTCGGTGCGCTCGGTCGCGACCCGGCCGGTGAGCTGCGCGCGGATGAAGTCCTTGCACATGAGAGCGGCGGCCGAGCGCGCGACGACCGACGGCTCGTTCCGCGCCAGCCAGGCCAGCACCGGCCCGGGCTGACCGGGCCACAGCCGGTTCCACGTGACCGGGCGGAGCCGCTCCTCGACACCGTCGGCGATCCACGCGGCCACGAGGTCCGCGGCGCGCGTGTCCGACGCCATGACGGCGGGCCGCGTCGGCTGGCCCTTCCGGTCGACCAGGTACAGGCCGTTGCCGTGCCCCGTGACGCCGACCGCGGTGATCCGGGCGCCCGCCGGCAACGCCGAGACGACCTCGTGGACGAGGTCGGCCACCTGGAACCACACCGCGAGCGGCTCGCGCTCGTTGTGGCCGGGCGCGGGGTGCTGCGGGGGTACGGCGCGCCCACGGGTGACGCCCGTGCCGGTCCCGAGGTCGAACGCGGTGGCCTTCGCGAAGGAGCCCCCGACGTCGATGCCGAGGATCACGTCGGCGCTCATCCCACGGGCGCGGCGGGCTCGAGGTGCGGCTGACGGGCGCGAGGCGTGCCGTGCACGACCTGGCGCAGGCGTGCCGACACGTCGGCGCTGTCGCTTCGCTGCCAGACGTTCCGTCCGTAGATGACGCCGGTCGCACCCGCGGCGATGCCGTCGCGCGTGAAGTCCAGGAGCTCGTCGACGCCGACCTGCGGCCCGCCGAGCACGAACACGGGCACCGGGCAGCTCTGGACGACGGTGCGCATCGCCTCGACCGACCCGACGTACTCGGTCTTGACCGCGTCGGCGCCGAGCTCCGCCGCGATCCTCGCGGCCGTCGCCACCTCGAGCCGGTCCCGCGGGTCCGTCGCCTCGGCGCCCCACGGCACCGCCTCGACGATGAGGGGCAGGCCCACCCGGCGGGCCTCCTCGGCCACCTGCCCGACGGCGGCCAGGTTGTCCGCCCACGCGTCCTTGTCGCGGTAGCCGAGCGTGTGGAACATCACGACGGCGTCCGCACCGAGGCTCGCGGCCTCCTCGACGGAGGCGATCAGGCGGAAGGACTCGCCGCGTCCCCGGTCGGCGGGTCCCACGAACGGGAAGTCGATGCGGCACACGACCGACGGTGCGCCGCGGTGGGCGAGCAGGTGGCCGTGCTGCTTGAGCAGCCCCGGGCTGAGGAGGATCGCGTCGGCGCCGTGGGCGGCGATCGCGGCGATCGTGCGGCCGCTGTCCTCGGCGTAGGGCTCGGGCCCCATCGCGAGCGTGCGGTCGAACGCCACCATGAACGATCGGCGCGACTGCCCGTCGAGCAGGCGGCCGAGGCGGAACGAGGAACCGGACATGCGGGTCTCTCCATGCGGTGTGGTGGACGGAGGGTGGACTGGTCGAGGGCGGGTCACGTCGCCAGCAGGGCCTCCCCGACGGCCTCGTCGGTGACGAGCACGTCGAGGTAGCGGCCCCGCAGTGCCCCGGCGATCGCCTCGGTCTTCTCGACGCCGCCCGCGACGCCGATGACGTTCGGCAGGGCCCGGAGCTCGTCGAGCGTCATGCCGATCCGCCGGTCGGAGGCCGCCTCGCGGATGACCGCGCCGTCGCGGTCGAACCACGCGCCGAGCATGTCGCCCACGCCTCCCATCTCGCGGAAGGCCCTGACCTGGTCGTCGGTGAAGAGGCCGGACCGGATCGAGGAGACCGGCGGCCGGGCCGCGCCGATGCCCGTGAGCGTCGCGACCGCCGTCGCCGCGAGCGCGAGCACCGACGTGACCGACCCGTCCTGGCGCAGCGCGGCGGCGATCTCGGCCGACGACGCGACGAGCGGCGCCGGGATGAGGCGCAGGTGCTCGTTGACGCCGTTGGTGTTCCGCGCCATGACCTCGCGCGTGTAGGCGTCGATCCCGCCGGCGACGCCGGCGATCGTGACGCCCTGGAGCGCGTCCCGGTCCAGGGCGAAGAGGACCCGCGTGACCGTGTCGCCCCAGCCGACGCCGATGACGGCCCCGGGGCGCAGGTACCGCTTGACGTACTCGGCGGCCGCGTCGGCGAGCCGCTGGTTGACCCGCGTGTCGTGCCCCGTGTCGGAGATCCGGGGCACGACGACGGCGTCGGCGAGGCCGAACCGCTTCCTGAGGTCCTTGCTGAGCTCGAAGGCGGACAGGTGGTCCGCGCTGATCTCGAACCGCACGACGCCCTGCGCCCGCGCAGCGTCGAGGAGGCGGCCCACGGTGGGCCGTGACACGAAGAGCCGCTCCGCGATCTCCGCCTGGGTCAGCCCGTCCTTGTAGTACATCCACGCCGCGCGGACCACGACGCCGCGACGCTCCTCACGCTCGTCGCCGGCCCGGACGCCCACCATGGGTCACCCCGTCTCGGTCGAGGCTCCCGCCCGCCGCCCGTCCCCTGCGGCACGGACGGCGGGACGGTCGCGCGGTCAGAAGTCGAAGTCGTCGATGTTGTCGGCCGTGAACATGAGGGGCTTGTTGTACTGGACCTCGCCGTCGGCGAGCACCTCGTACGTGCCCGCCTCACCAGCGTCGATCATCTGACCCTCCTCGGCCGTGATCTCGCCCGTCACGAGCTGGTGGGCTGCGACGGTGGCGATGTACCCCAGCTCGGCCGGGTCCCACATCATGAAGGCCGTCGAGTGCCCGTCCTTGATGAAGTCGCGCACGGAGCTCGGCAGCGCGACGCCCGTCGCGAAGACCTCGCCGCTCTTGCCGGCGTTGATGATGGCCTGCTGCGCCGCGGGCGCGGAGACGGCCGAGGACGAGATGATCACCTTCAGGTCCGGGTTGGCCTGGATGAGGTTGAGCGCGAGCTCCTGGCTCTTGGTCGCGTCGTCACCGGCGAACTGGACGGTGTCGACGTAGCTGAGCGACGAGTACTTCGGGTCGGTGTCGATGAGCTCCTTCATGATCCGCACGTGCGCGGTGTGGTTCGGTGCCGTCGGCGAGGCCGAGATGAACGCCACCAGACCGCCCTCGGGAGAGTTGAGCAGGGCGGCGTCGAGCATGGTCGACGCCGCGAGCTCGTAGGAGAGCTGGTTGACGAAGAGGTCGCGCGCGTCGACGGCGGCGTCGGCGTCGTAGGTCACGACCTTGATGCCCGCGTCCCGCGCCTGCTTCAGCGCGGGTGCGACCGCGTCCCCGTCGATCGCGCTCACGACCAGGGCGTCGGGCGCCTGCGGGATCGCGTTGGTCAGCGTCGCGATCTGCTCGGTCGCCTCGGCCTTGTCGGAGCCGATGTACTCGAACTCGATCCCGAGCTCCTCGCCCGCGCGCTCGCCGCCCTCGCGGGCGACCTCGAAGTACGCGAGACCGGTGAACTTCGGGGCCATGAAGATCTTCATGTCCTCGTCGCCCGAGGCGTCCTCGCCCTGCGTCTCGCCGCCGCCCCCGGCCGCGGGTGCCGTGGGGGCCTCGGTCGAGCAGGCGGCGAGCAGGAGGCCGGCGGCAGCGGCCACGACGGTGACGACGGCGCGGCGCCGACGTCGGAGGTGTCCATTCACCAGAGTCACCTTTCGTGAGGGTCGCGGTGCGGGGTGCAGCGCGGTCGTGCGGACCCGGCTCGTACCGGGGCGGAGCTCGGTGTGCGACTAGGCGTTCCCGCTGGTCACCGCCCGGCGGGGCAGCGCGGTGGGGAACCGACGGCGCACGAGGTGCACCGCCTGCGGGAGCCCGATCGCGAGGATGAGGAGGGCGCCGATGACCAGGGTCTGGCTGGTGCCCGGCACGTTGGCGAGCTTCATGCCCGTCTGGATGGTGCCCAGGAGCACCGTGGCGAGCAGGACGCCGAGCGCCCGTCCGCTGCCGCCCTTGATCGACACGCCGCCGAGGACGACGGCGGTGAGGACGAAGAGGATCGAGCCGTCGGCGTTGTCGCCGCGTGCCGACTGGTACTGGCTCACCCACACGAGCCCGGCGAGCCCCGCCATCGCGCCGGCGAGCGCGTAGGCGATCACCCGGGTGCGCCGGACGGGGACGGCGGCCATGCGGGACGCCCCCGGGCTGCTGCCGATCGCGTAGCTGTACCGCCCGAAGGACGTCGTGCCCATGAGCACCGCGAACAGCGCGGCGACGACGAGCGCGAGGACGACGGACGACGGGACGATCCCGATCCATGACGACCCGAGCAGGAGGTACTCGGGCGTGATGCCGGTGACGCCCGCGTCCCCCGCGAGGAGGTACGCAAGACCCCGGTACGCACCGAGCGTGCCGAGGGTGACCGCGAGCGACGGGAGGCCGGCGTAGGCGACGAGCAGTCCGTTGACCGCGCCCAGGGCCGCCGTGACGGCGAGGACGACCGGCAGCGCGGCGGCGAGCGGCACGCCCTCGACCGAGAGGGTCGCGAACAGCACGCTGCCGACCGCGAGCGTCGAGGCGAGCGAGATGTCGATCTCGCCCTGCACGACGATCGGGAACAGCCCGAACGCCATCAGGGCGAAGATCACGAAGAACTGCGCCGACGAGAGCAGGTTGACGGCGTTGAGGAAGTACGGCGAGAGCGTGCTCGACCACAGCGCCGCGAGCACGATGAGCACGACGAGCAGCAGCTCGGACGAGTACCGCCGGACGAGCGTCATGCCGTCACCCCCAGCGTCCGCCGCCGGTTCCCGGCGCTCTGCACGCGTCGCTGGACCATCGCGTCGACCGCGACGGCCAGCACGATCGCCGCACCCTGGAAGAGCAGGCGGTAGAACTCCTGGACACCCAGGAGCACGAGCCCGTTGTTGATCGTCGCGAGCACGACGGCGCCGAATGCGGCGCCGTAGACGCTGCCCGAGCCACCCCAGATGCTCACGCCCCCGATCACGACGGCGGCGAGCACCTGGAGCTCGATCCCGGACGCGAGCAGCGAGTTGATGTTGCCGACCTGCGCACCGAGGAGCAGGCCGACGACGGCGGCGATCGCACCCGCACCGACGTACGCGCCGATGACGATGCGCCGGGAGCCGAGACCGTAGAAGTAGGCGGCCCTGGGGTTCGACCCGTACGCGTAGATCTGCCGGCCCCAGGGCAGGGACCGCAGCGCGAACCCCACGACGAGCACGATCCCCAGGGCGAGCCACACGTACGACGACAACCCGAACCAGCTCTCCGTCGCGAGCGTGCGGATCCACCGCGGGAGCTCGCCGCTCGTGACCTCGGTGGCGTCCGCGTAGAAGGAGACGAACCCGCGGTAGATCGACAGCGTGCCCAGCGTCGCGACGATCGACGGGATCTGCACGACCGCCACCAGGAAGCCGTTGAACGCCCCGAGCACCACTCCGACGAGGAGCGCGAGCAGCACGACCCACGGCTGCAGGACGGGCGCGCCGCTCGCGACGTCGAACACGACGTACGCGCTCAGTCCCATGATCGACCCGACGGACAGGTCGAGGTTCCCGGTCAGCACGACGAGCGTCTGGCCGGCGGCCGCGATGGCGAGGATCGCCGCGGTGAAGAGGATGCTCTGGGCGTTGTCCCACGTGAGGAAGCGCGGCGCGACCGCGGTGAAGACGACGACCAGGAGGAGCTGGAAGACGACCACCCCGACGAACCGCAGCCGCAGGGCCGCGGCACCCCCCGTCATCCCGAGCCGCTCCGCGAGGCCTGGCGGTGCCGTCGTGGCCGTCGCGGTGTCCTGCACGGTGCTCATCGCGGTGACCTCCCGGGGTTCGGGTCGGCGGGGACGCTCGCACCCTCGGCGGCTGGGCCGCCGGGCTCGTCGGCGGGCTCGTCGGCGGGCTCGTCGGCGGGCTCGACGGCGTCCGTACCGCCGGCCGCGCCGGTCGCGGCGGCGAGGATCGACTCCTGGTCGGCATCCTCGATGGGCAGGTCCGCCGCGAGCCGACCGCGCGCGATCACGAGGACGCGGTCGCTGACGGCGAGGACCTCGGGGAGGTCGGACGAGATCATGAGGATCGCCATGCGCCGACGCCGTGCCAGGTCGCGCATGATGTCGTGGACCTGCGCCTTGGTGCCGACGTCGATGCCGTGGGTCGGCTCGTCGAGGAGCAGCACCTGCGGGTCGGTGGCGAGCCAGCGTGCGATCGCGACCTTCTGCCGGTTGCCGCCCGACAGCGAGCTGACGAGGTCCCCGACCCGGCCCTTGATGCTCAGTGCGGTCCGCTGCTCGGCGGCGAGCGCCCGCTCCTGCGACGGGCGCATGAAGCCGAGGCGGCTGAGCCGCCGGATGCTCGGCAGTGCGACGTTCTCCGCGATCGTCATCGACGAGATGACCCCCTCGGCGTCGCGGTCCTCCGGCAGGTAGACGACACCGCGCTCGGCCATGGCGGCAGGGCTGCGCGGGTTGACGCGCTCGCCGTCGATCCGGACGGTGCCCACCATCCCGGGACTGAGCCCGAAGATCGCCTGGGCGATCTCCGACCGTCCGGAGCCGACGAGCCCGGCGACGCCGACGATCTCGCCCTCGCGCACCTCGAACGAGACGTCCTCGAAGACCCCCGGCACCCCGAGACCGTCGACGGCGAGCCGCGCGGGTCCGAGGGGCTCCGTCCGGGGCACCCGCTCGAGCGCGACGGAGCGGCCCACCATCAGACGGATCAGCTCGGTGTCGTCGAGCTCGTCCGCAGGGGCGGTGCGCACGTGGGCGCCGTCGCGCAGGACGGTGAGCGTGTCGGCGAGGAGCCGGACCTCCTCCATGCGGTGCGAGATCCACACGACGGTCGTGCCGAGCCGCTTGAGCCGGTCCGCGACCGCGTAGAGCTTGCGCGCCTCGCCGGGCGTGAGCGCGCTCGTGGGCTCGTCGAGGATGAGCACCTTCAGATCGGCGGAGACGGCGCGTGCGATCTCGACGAACTGGGCCTCGGCGACGGTCAGGCCCGCGACGAGCCGGTCCACGTCCAGGTCGAACCCCAGGTCGTGGAGGCGTTCACGAGCGACGCGCGACATCGCGGCGCGGTCGAGCACGGGGCCCCGGCGCGGGTACTGGCCCGTGACGATGTTCTCCGCCACGGACAGGTGCGGGAAGAGGTTCGGGTCCTGGTACACCGCGGCCACACCGGCGGCGCGCGCCTGCAGCGGGTTGCGGAACTGGACGCGCTCACCGTCGAGCTCGACGTGTCCGGCGGTCGGCTCGAGGAGCCCCGTGATGATCCCGACGAGCGTCGACTTCCCTGCGCCGTTCTCACCGACGAGCGCGTGGATCTCACCGGGGGCGAAGTCGAACGAGACGTCGTCGAGCGCGCGGACCGCCTCGAAGTGCTTGCTCACGCCGGCGATGCGCAGCCTGGGCGTCGGGGACCCGACCGTGGTCGGCCCGCCGCGGGGAGCGTCCATCGTCACCCCTCCATGGGCGCCGGCCCCCTCGCCGCGCCCGCTGTCGTCGTTGACGTCTCGCACGCTACGAGCCGCCTCGGGGCACGGCAAGCAAACGCTCAGGACGTGAGCGGATGCTCACATCGGCGATTCGCGCTTGCTCTGTGTACGCACACGTATGCGTATACTCGTGACTGTGCCTACGATGGCCTCATGCCGAACAAGACGATCTACGTCTCCGACGCCGACCTGCCCGTGTTCCAGCGCGCGCAGGAGCTCACCGGGGGCAACCTCTCGGCGGCCATCTCCAAGGCGCTGCGTCGGCTGGTCGAGGTCGAGGAGGGACGCCTCCAGGGCTTCGACGAGATCGCCGTCCGCGTCGGCGTCGGACGGCGGAAGGTCCAGCGGTTCCAGGGCGTCGAGCTCGTCGACTGGCACCGCTCGACCAAGGACGGCGACGAGCGGTACCGGGTCTACCGGACCCGCACCGGCCGGTTCGCCGTCCACCTCGAGCGGCCCAAGGGCTTCGTCTGGTCGGCCGGCAAGGAAGGTGAGCTGACGGGCTGGCGCAAGCACCTCAGCTCGGACCAGCAGTGGGGTGAGGTCCCGGCATCGGCGGCCCTCACCGTCTTCGAGACGTTCGACGAGCTCCGGGCGGCCGTCCCGGCCGAGCTCGCATCCCTGGTGGAGGCCTACGCCACCGAACCCGAGGTCGAGGACCTCGACATCTGACGCTCCCGGCGCCGCCGGGAGTCCCCCGGCTACGCGCGAGGAGCGACCATGCCCGCAACCAGGCCCTCCGGGCCCGACCCCACCCCGGCGATCGAGGTCGTCGGGCTCCACAAGCGGTACGGCGACCAGATTGTGCTCGCCGACCTCGACCTCTCCGTCCCCGTCGGCTCGGTGACGGCGCTGCTCGGCCCCAACGGGGCCGGCAAGACGACGACCGTCTCGATCCTCTCGACGCTCCTGCCGGCCGACGGCGGCACGGCACGGGTCCTCGGGCACGACGTCGCCCGGGAGCCCCAGGCGGTGCGACGCCTCATCGGCGTGACCGGCCAGCTCTCCGCGGTGGACCCCCTGCTCACGGTCGTCGAGAACCTCCGGCTCATGGCCGACCTCGTCCACCTGCCCCGGGCCGAGGGGCGCCGCCGCGCCGCCGGGCTCGTCGAGCGCTTCGGCCTCGGTGACGCCGCCCGCAAGCCCGCCCAGCAGCTCTCGGGCGGCATGACACGCAAGCTGGACCTCGCCATGACGCTCGTCGGGGACCCGCGCGTGGTCTTCCTCGACGAGCCGACCACAGGCCTCGACCCCCGTGCGCGCCGCGACCTGTGGGAGCAGGTGCGCACCCTCGTCGGGCACGGCACGACGGTCCTCCTCACGACGCAGTACCTCGACGAGGCCGACCAGCTGGCCGACCGCGTCGCCGTCCTGCACGAGGGCCGGCTCGTCGCGCACGACACGCCCGCCGGGCTGAAGGCCGCGCACGACGCGGGCTCGCTCGACGACGTCTTCCTCGCCCTCACCGCTCCGGGCGCCCCGTCCGGAGCCGACTCGAAGGAGGTGGCGTGATGACCGCCGCCGTCGGCCCTGTCGTGCCCGTCGCCGCCGCGCCCCGGCCGACGCAGGACCTCGTCACGATGACGCGCAGGAGCCTGCTGCACATGGCCCGCTACCCGTCGCTGACGGGCGTGGTCGTCGGCATGCCGGTCGTGCTGCTGCTGCTGTTCGTCTACGTCTTCGGCGGGGCCTTCGGGGCAGGCGTCGCCGAGGGCGTCGCCCCGGGTGCCGCCGGGCGGGCCGCCTACCTGGACTACATCGCGCCGACCATGCTCGTCATGACGGCGACCGCCGTCGCGCAGGCCACCGCGATCAGCGTCGCGATGGACATGACCGGCGGCATCGTCACGCGGCTGCGGACCATGCCCGTCGCACCCGTGGCCGTGCTCGGCGGCCACGTCGTCGGCGCGGTGGTGCAGACGCTCGTCGCGACGGCCGCGGTGCTCGGCGTCGCGGTGCTCCTCGGGTTCCGCCCCGAGGCCGGCGTCGGCGAGTGGCTCGCGCTGGTCGGCTTCTTCACGCTCCTCACGCTCGCGCTGACGTGGGTCACGGTCGGGATGGGCGTCGCGGCACGCAGCGTCGAGTCGGCGTCGAACACGCCGATGATCTTCCTGCTGCTGCCCTTCCTGGGCAGCGGGTTCGTGCCCGTCGACACGATGCCGACCGCGGTGCGGGTCTTCGCCGAGCACCAGCCGTTCACGCCGGTCATCGAGACCCTGCGCGGGCTGCTCGGCGGGGGCGACCTCGCGGCCGGGACGGCGTGGACGGCGGTCGCCTGGTGCGTGGGACTGGCGCTGCTCGGCTGGTGGTGGGCCCGCGCGACCTACCGGCGACCGCGCGCCTGACCGCGCGCCTGACCGCGTGACGCGACCCCGGCGTTCCCCCGGAGGGGACGAGCGCCGGGGTCGTCGGCGCGACGGCAGCGTTCCCCAGATCACCGCTGCGCGGGCACCCCGACCGCGCGGCCCACCCACGCGACGACGAGCCGGAGGACTCGCTCGTCGACGGGCTGCCGGACCTCCTTGCGGTAGCCCGCGAGCGACGCGGCCCCCGCCTGCGGCCGGAGGATGTGCGAGACGTCGGGCACCTCGTGCACCTCGACCGGGCCGCGCACGGTGCTCGCGATCACCTCGAGGTCCGACGGCCGCACCTGGAGGTCCTTCGACCCCGTCACGGCGAGCACGGGCACGGTGAGCCGCGCCAGGTCGACGCGGGGGTCGTACGACATGAACTCGCGGTGCCAGCGGGCGTTGAGCCGCTGACCCCCGATCCGCGCGACGTCCGTCGTCGTCCGCGCGATCTGCCGGCGGTTGCGCTCGGTCCTCGCCACGAGGTCCACCCGCAGCACCGACAGCACCCGCCTCAGCCACCCGGGCATCGACGCGACGACGTTGCCCGTCTGCCAGCGCAGCAGCTCCTCGCCCGGCGTCGCGGAGGCGCTCAGCAGCGCCACCCCCGCGAGCCCCTCGACCTCCGCGGCGAGGCGAGCGGCGTGGATCGCCCCCTCCGAGTGGCCGACGACGACGACGTGCGACGCGTCGACCTCGGGCCGTCCGCGCAGCACCTCGAGGGCGGCACGAGCGTCCTGGGTGCTGGCGTCGAGACCGACCCTCATCCAGTCGCCGGGGCTCGCGCCGACCCCGCGCTTGTCGTACGCCATGACGACGAGCCCTGCCTCGGCGAGCGCGCGCCGCAGGGCGCCCGTGATGTCGAGCGGCAGGCGCTTGTGGTTCGAGTCGCGGTCGACCGGGCCCGAGCCGGGAAGCACGAGGACGGCGGGGAACGGGCCGTCGCCCGCCGGGACGGCGAGGCTCGCGGCGAGCGTGTGCCCATCCGACGTGAAGGTCAGGTCGGTGATGGTCATGGCGGTGTCTCCTGGGGTGGCTCTGAGGCGGCGCGGGTGGGGTCGGTCGGCGGTCAGCGTCACCGGCCGCCGGCGGTGAGCCGCGCGGCGACCTGCTCGGGCTGGGTCGAGACGGTGGGCACGCACCCACTATTCCCACAAGTGAGAATGTTGTCAATCATGCGTATGGTTGGGTCCGTGACCACGCTCAGGCCTGCCGACGTCGTCCTCCATCCCGTGCGCCTGCGGATCGTCCAGGCGTTCCTCGGCGACCGCGCTCTGACGACGGGTGAGCTGCGCGCCGCGCTCCCCGACGTCGCGACGGCGACGCTCTACCGCCAGGTCGCGGCGATGGTCGACGGCGGCGTGCTCGAGGTCGCCGACGAGCGGCGCGTGCGCGGCGCGGTGGAGCGCACGTACCGCCTGCGGGCCGGTGCCGCGTACGTCGACGCGGACGCCGCGGCCACGATGAGCCTCGACGACCACCGCAGGGCGTTCCTCACCTTCGTCGCGGGGCTCGTCGGCGACCTCGACCGCTACCTCGACGCAGACGACGTCGACCTGGCGCGCGACGGCGTCGGGTACCGCCAGCACGCGCTCTACCTCACCGACGACGAGCTCGCCGACCTGGTCGCGGACCTGCGCGCCGTGATCCTCCCGCGGCTCGAGCACCGGCCCGACGGCGCCCGGACGCGCCGGCTCTTCTCGACCGTCCTGGTCCCGGCCGGCGACGACGACCCGTCCCGGGCCGCCCCACCGGGCGGAGCGGGGGCCACGGCAGGCTCCTGAACCTCGTCTGCGCGCGAGCGGCGCGACGGCGCTGCACGGCGCACCACGGCGGGGTCGGGGCCGTGTCGGAGCACCGCCCTACTGTCGTGACATCGCACCCCGAGGGACGGAGAGACCATGGAGATCGTGCTCGTCGGTGGGCTGTGGCTCGACGCGTCGGCGTGGGACGCCGTCGTCGGACCGCTCGAGGCGCAGGGGCACCGCCCGGTGCCCGTCGCGCTGCCCGGCCAGGGTGACGGCGACGCGGCCGCGACGCTGGACGACCAGGTCGCGGCCGTGGTCCGCGCGGTCGACGGTGCCGAGGCCCCTGTGTGGGTCGTCGGCCACTCGGCCGCGGCGACCCTCGCGTGGCTCGCGGCCGACGCGCGGCCGGACCGGGTCGCGGGCGTCGCGCTGATCGGCGGCGTGCCGACCGCGGACGGCGAGCGCTACGCGGAGTTCTTCCCGGTGCGGGACGGCGCCATGGCCTTCCCGGGCTGGGAGCCGTTCGAGGGCCCCGACTCGGACGACCTGGACGACGACGCCCGGGCCGCCTTCGAGCGCGATGCGATCCCCGTCCCCGAGGGCGTCGCGCACGGCCTTGTCCGCTACACGGACGAGCGGCGGTACGACGTCCCGGTCGTCGTCGTGTGCCCCGAGTTCTCGCCCGAGCAGGCACGTGCGTGGGTCGACGGCGGCGACGTCCCCGAGCTCCAGCGCGCGACCGTCACGTACGTCGACCTCGACTCGGGCCACTGGCCGATGGTCAGCGCACCCGCGGAGCTCGCGCGCGTGCTGGCGCAGGTCGTGGGATGAGCCCGGGGATGGGCCCGGGGATGGGCCCGCCCGAGGCCTCTCCCGAGGAGTACTCGGTCCGCCTGCTCGACGCGTCGACGTGGGACGTCTTCGCCGAGCTCGTCGAGCGCAACAACGGGATCTTCGGCGGGTGCTGGTGCCTCGGCTGGCACCCGGAGGGGCGCGAGCGCGGCATCAGCCGCCGGGAGGTCAAGGAGGAGCGCAGGGCGTCGCGCGGATCGCGGTCGGCGCCGCGCTCGACGAGATCGCGCGCCAGGGCGGGGGCCTGGTCGAGGCGATCTCGGAGGTGACGGAGGGTCGCGTCGCCCACGGCCGGTTCCTCTTCACCGGCACGGTCGAGCTGTTCGACGACCACGGGTTCGACCGGGTGAGGCAGGTCGGCAAGCACGCGTGGATCGTGAGCCGCACGGTCGACCCCGAACGCTGACGGCCGGCGTCAGTCCGCCGGCGGGAGGCCAGCGGCGGTCTCCGGGTCGACCGCGTGACCCGCGCCCTCGCGGTGCAGCAGCACCTCGGCCGCGTGCTCGGCCAGCGCGACACCGGCCGACCCGTACAGGTGGAAGACCGCGTCCGCGCCGTGGCGGCGCAGCTCGGCGACGTCGTCGTCGTACCGCGCGACCGCGGCGACCTTGCCCGTGAACCCGGCCGCCTGGAGCCGCGCGAGGGCGATCAGGTTCGCGTTGTGGAACGGCATCGCGAGCACGACGACGCGCACCTGTCCCGCGCGCTCGACGCGGGCCCAGAACTCGATGTCGGTCGCGTCGGCGCGGACGACGTCGAAGCCCTGGGCCTCGAGCTCGTGCACGCGCGCCTGGTCGTGCTCGACGCCGACCACCGACAGCCCGTACTCGTCGCGCAGCCGGACGTACGTGGCGGCGCCGATCCGCCCGAGGCCGAGGACGATCGCGTCCGCCTTGCCGATGTCGACCAGGCGGTCGTCGGGGTGCAGCTGGTACGTGCTGTGGTGCGGCAGGAGCCGGACCATGCGCGTCGCGAGCTCGACGCCGCGCCGGTTGATGAGCGCCGACACCGCGAAGCTCATCGCGACCGAGAGCGAGACGACGACGACCCACCGCTCGTCCATGAGCCCGGACGACGCGCCGACGGCCGCGACGATGATGCCGAACTCGGAGAAGTTCGCCAGGACGAGCCCCGCGAGGAACGCGGTGCGGCGCCGCAGCCGCATGGCCCACAGCAGCACGGCGTAGAACCCGACCTGGAACGGGAGGACGGCGAGCAGCAGCAGCGCGAGCAGCAGCTCGTCCGGGCCCGGGCGCCCGTGCAGCCCGATCTGGAGGAAGAACGCCACGAGCATGAGGTCCTTGAAGGTCATCAGGGACCGCGACAGCTCGGACGCGCTCGGGTGCTTCGCGAGCAGCACGCCCATCACCAGCGCGCCGAGCTCGCCGTGCACGCCCACCGCCTCGAACACCCCCCAGCCGAGCCCGACCGCGACCGTGACCCCGAACAGCGCCTGGAGCTCGCCGTGGCCGATCCGGTCCCAGATCCGGTGCAGCGGCCACGCGGCGGGCAGGAGCAGGACGAGCCCGAGCGCCCACGGGCTCGGCACCTCGCCGCCCGCGAGCGCCAGGAAGATCACCGCGACGACGTCCTGGAGCACGAGCAGGCCCACGGCGATGCGGCCGTAGAGCGAGGTCGTGTCGGACCGGTCCTCGAGCACCTTCACGACGAAGACCGTCGAGGAGAACGTCAGCGCGAACCCCACGAGGGCGAACGCCCCCACGCCCTCCTCCCCGACGAGCGTCGGGACCACGACCCCGAGCAGCCCCAGGAAGCCGACGGCGACCGCGGTCGACAGGACCAGGTGGACGGTTGTCGTGAGCCAGATCTCGCGCCGCAGGAGCGTGCGCGCGTCGAACTTCAGACCGATCGCGAAGAGCAGCAGCACCACGCCGAGGTCCGCGACCTGCTCGAGGCCGGCCGGCGCGGGCGCGCCCACGGCCCCGAGGGCGAACCCCGCTGCGAGGTACCCGACGAGCGGAGGCAGGCGCACCGCCGTGGCGAGGAGGCCGCCGACGACCGCGGCGGCGAGGTACAGGCCCAGCTCCATGCGGCCTCCCTCCCGGTGGGGGACCATTCTCGCGCGGCTCGGCGTCGCCACAAGGGCGCGGGGACTTGCCGGTTCGGCAACAGGAGTTGTCCGGCCCGCGAGCGGAGCCGCATGCTCACCCCATGGACCACGCGAGGACACCCCGGTGAGCGCGCACGCGCACGGCCAGCACGAGGGCGGAGCCCCGGACGAGATGTTCGAGCCGGCCGCGTGGGACGAGCGGTACTCGGGCGAGGGGACGGTCTGGTCGGGCCACCCCAACGCGCAGCTCGTCGCCGAGGCGTCGCGCCTGACGCCCGGCACCGCGCTCGACGTGGGGTGCGGCGAGGGCGGCGACGTCGTCTGGCTCGCGCGGCAGGGGTGGCGCGTGACGGGCGCCGACTTCTCCGCGAACGGGCTCGCCCGCGCCGCACGGCACGCCGAGGAGGCCGGCGTCGCCGACCGCGTGGACTGGTGGCAGGTCGACGCCCGCACGTTCGACGCGGCGGGCCGCACGTGGGACCTCGTGACGACGCACTTCCTGCACCCGCCGGACGGCGGCATGGTCGAGGCGACCCGACGGCTCGCGACCGCGGTCGCGCCCGGCGGGCACCTGCTCGTCGTCGGGCACGCACCGTCGGACGTCTTCACGCACCTCGCGGCGTCGCACCGCCGCGCGATGTTCGTCGCGCACGACCTCGTGCCCGCGCTGCCCGACGGGTTCGAGGCCCTCGTCGTCGAGCAGCGCCCGCGCACGACCGTGCGCGACGGCGTGACGGTGCAGATCGACGACTCGACGCTGCTCGCGCGCCGTACGACCTGACGACCGTCCCCCGTCGCGCTCGGTCGAGGTCTACGGCGTCCGCACGAGCAGGTGCTGCCGGAAGAACGCCGCGAGCTCGGCGGTGCCGTCGAGCGGGAAGACGCCCGCGACGTACTGGTCGGGCCGCACGACGACGACGCAGCCGCGCCGGTCGACCTCGCGCGCGTCGAAGACGTCCTCGGCGGGGTCGGCCGCGAAGACCTTCTCGTAGTCGACCAGCCCGAACGGGCCCGTCCTCGGCAGGAAGAGCTCGGGCACCGCCGTGACCTCGACGTCCGCGTGGCGTCGCTGGAGGACGAGCTTCACGTCGAGGACGCTGTCGCGGTCGGCCCCGGCCGGGGTGTGGGCGAGGACCGGCGAGTCGGCGTCCTCGGCCATCCACCGCGCCCAGCGGACCAGCGCCGAGCCGTCGTCGGGCGCGTCGGCGTCGGCGAACGCGTAGACGCGCCACCGGCCGTCGGCGCGGTGCTGGTGGCCCAGGTGCAGCGGGTTGGCGTCGGCGACCCGCACGACCGGGACCGACCGGAACCGCTTGCCGACCGGGAAGCCCGCCGCGAGCGCCTGGTGCACCGGCTCGGCGACGACCATCGACGGCGCGTACCGCGTCATGAACCCGAAGAGGAACTCGGTCGTCCGGACGTAGAAGTCGGCGAGGAACCCGGGGTCGAGCTCACCGGGCTTCCTCGCCATGAGGCCCGACCACTCCTTGTCGAAGTCGATGAGCGCCTGCGCGACCACCTGCCGCTCGGCGGAGTACGTGTCGAGCAGGCTCTCCGGGCTGCGGCCGGTCAGCACGTACCCGAGCTTCCAGGCGAGGTTGAAGCCGTCCTGCATCGACACGTTCATGCCCTGGCCGGCCTTCGCGCTGTGCGTGTGGCACGCGTCGCCCGCGATGAACACGCGCGGCGTCCGCGTGCCCCGCTCCTCGGGCAGCACGTCGTCGAAGCGGTCGGTGAGGCGGTGCGCGACCTCGTAGACGCTGTGCCACGCGACGTCCTTCACGTCGAGCGAGTACGGGTGCAGGATCGCGTTCGCCCTCGCCACGATCTGCTCGATCGTCGTGCTGCGGATCGCGTGGTGGTCCTCGGGCGTGACCTCGCCGAGGTCGACGTACATCCGGAACAGGTGACCGCCCTCGCGCGGGATCAGCAGGATGGTGCCGCCCGAGCCCGACTGGATCGCGCACTTGAGGCGGATGTCGGGGAAGTCGGTCACCGCGAGGACGTCCATGACGCCCCACGCGTGGAACGCCGAGTCGCCCCGCATGGTGCAGCCGATCGACTCCCGCACGCGGCTGCGCGCGCCGTCGGCGCCGAGCACGTAGCGCGCCCGCACGACCCTCTCCTCGCCCGCCCGCTCCCCCGCGGTGCGCACCAGCGTCACGGTCACGGGGTGCTCGGCGTCGTCGGTGCGCTCGAGCGAGCGGAACTCGTAGCCGTAGTCGGGCGCCATGCGGCTCGGCGAGTGCGCCATGTGCTCGGCGAAGTGGTCGAGCACGCGGGAGCCTGACCCGCTTCCCCGGACACCTGTCCTGAGGTGACGATGTCATCTCCGAGAGGAGTCCTTGTGCCTGCAGCCAAGCCGCCGGAGTTCCGGC
>NZ_BMEB01000006.1 GCF_014636275.1 Cellulomonas carbonis | reverse complement strand
ACATCCCGATCAAGCTGGTGCACAACTCGAAGACGGGTGCGTTCGACTTCGGTCGGGTGGACCGCAACCGCTTCGCCCGTGACATGCGCAACGTGCCGTTCGCGGGGAAGAACAACTGGTTCACGATCCTGGCCACGCCGGAGGTCGCGTTCACCGCGACCGGGAACGTCTACGACGACGACGGGTCGGCGGTGACCGTGCGCCGCGACAGCGGTACCGGCACCGCTCCCTGACCGGCCCGCCCCGCACGGGCGGACCCCCGAACGACCACGGCGCGGTCGTGCCCCGGCACGACCGCGCCGTCGCCGTCCCACCCGCCGGACCGGTCGCCGGCGGCCGGGAGCGGCCGCGCCGCACCTCGTCGCGCGACCGCGAGCCCGAGCGCGACCCAGAGGATCGTCGCGGTCGCCGAGCGGGCCGCGAGCCCGCTGTAGGTGAGGGGCAGGACGAAGGCGATGAGCGCGGCCTGCCGCGCGCCGGGCAGCTGCACCGGCCGCGTCCACGACCGGACCACGAGAGCCGCCTGCGCCCCGAAGTACACGACCGCGAACACCGTGCCGATGTCGACCGCGTACATGAGGAAGGAGTTCTCGAGGCTGGCGACGAGGCCGCTCTGCGCGGCGATCCCGTAGCTCGACGTCAGGCCGTGCCCGATCAGGAGGTAGTCGGTCCAGGTCTCGCCGAAGAACCGCAGCGCGTCGGTCCGGGCACCGGTCGAGCCCGTGTCGTCGGCGAAGCGTGCGCCCACCCCCTCGGCCAGGCCGCTCGCGAGGAGCGCAGCCGCGCCACCGGCGAGCAGGCACAGCGAGAGCAGGCGTACGTGCGACGGCGCACGGGACCTCAGCACGACCCACACGGCCACCACGCCGACGACGACGACACCCGACCGGGACTGCGTGATGGTGACGGCGGCCGCGAAGAGCGCGACGAGCCCCAGCTGGAGCGACGCGCGGCGCAGGCCCACGATGAGCGGCGACGTCACGCACAGGAACATCGACAGCGTGAGCGGGTGGTCGAACGTCGCCATCCAGCGGTCGAACTTCTCGGGGTCGAACCACCACTGCGTCGAGTGCTGCGCCTCGTAGACCAGCACGCTGCCCGTGACCCACTGCACGACCGCGAGGAGCGACGACGCCGCGCCGAGCGCGAGCAGCGCGTTCCGGACGGCGTCGAGCCGCGGCGCGTCGCCGTCGACGACGGTCAGCAGCAGGACGAACAGCACGAGCGGCGCGACGACCATGTCCAGCAGCAGGGCGATGCCCCCGGTCCCGCTCTGCTGCGTCGTGAACGTCGCGACCGCCGCCACGAGGCCGAGCGCGAGGACCAGGAAGACGTGGTCGGCCGTGACCCGCAGGATCCGGCGGGGTGCGTACGCGAGCTGGGCGGCGACGGTGACCAGCGTGAGCCAGGACGCGGGGTGCGCGCCCAGCGGGCCCGTGGCCCGGCCCGTCAGGAGCTCCGTGGCCGCCACCGGGACGGCGACCCACACCACGAGCACCGCGACGAGGGCCACCAGCGGGCGCCGTCGCGTGGTCCACGCGAGGACCGCGCACACGCCCAGCCAGGCGACGAGGAGCACGTCTCAGCGCTCGTGCGGCACGGGCTCACCGACGGGCGGCGCGGGGTGGCGCTCCGACGGCGGCGCGCCCGCGGCCGACGCGTCCGACGTCTCCGCCGCGCGCCCGCCCGGCGCGTGGCGGGCGCCGTCGTCCACTGCCGCCCCCGCGGCTGCGGGTGCCGGTCCGTCGAGACCTGGGTCGAGCCCTGGGTCGAGTCCTGCGTCGAGTCCTGCGTCGGGCCGTGCATCGGCGGGTCCGGGCGTCCGGGCGGTGGTGCCCTCGGTGCTTGCGACCGCTTCCGGCCCCGACGCCGCGGCCGGTTCGTCGCTCGTCCCCGCACCCGGGGCAGCCGCGACCGGCTCGGGGTCCGCGACGACCGGTACGACCTCGTCCGCGGCCGGGCGCTGCACCGCCGCTCGGGCCGCGCTGGCCGACGCACCACGGTGACGGCGACGACGCCGTCCTCGCCGGGGCTCGAGCGACGCGTAGCTGCCGTAGCCGCCCGCGCCGAGGAGCTTGACCGGGACCGAGTTGAGGATCGCGCCGGCGAGGGGGGCGCCGACGGCGCTCAGCGCCTCGACGGCGGCGAGCGCCTGCTCGCGCTCGGTCCGCGCGTGCCGGACCACGAGGACGACGGAGTCGGCGTGGGTCGCCACGACCGACGCGTCGGTCACGGGCAGCACGGGCGGGGTGTCGAGGACGATGACCTCGAACTCGTCGCGCAGCTCCCCGACGAGCTTGTGCATGGCGTCGCTGCCGAGCAGCTCCGACGGGTTGGGCGGGAGGGTTCCCGCGGTCAGGACGTGCAGGCCGTCCGTGCCCCAGGTCTGGATGACCTCCTCGGCGCGCACCTGCCCCGCGAGGATGTTGGTCAGGCCTGCACCGCCCTCGATCCCGAGGTGCTCGGCCACCATGGGCCGACGCATGTCCGCCTCGACGAGCAGCACGGTGCGCCCGCTCTCGGCGAGCGTGATGGCGAGGTTGCACGCCGTCGTGGTCTTGCCGTCGCCCGCCACCGCCGAGGTCACGACGACGACCTGCATCCGGTTCGTCACCGCGCTGAACGTGAGGTTGGTGCGCAGCTGCCGGTAGGCCTCGGCGCGCGGCGAGCCGGGGCTCGCGTCGTCGACCAGCAGGCCGCCCGGGGACGACCGCCGTGCGCGCGGCTCCGCGCCGATGAGCGCGAGGGTCGGCAGGCCCGTCGCGGCCTTCAGGTCGTCGGCGCTGCGGATGCTGCGGTCGAGCATCTGGCGTGCGATCGACAGCGCGACGCCGAGCGCGAGGCCGGCCAGCGCGGCGACACCGAGGTTGAGCGTGGGCCGCGGCGAGACCGGGTCGGGGTTGAGCGACGGCCCCGAGATGACCGTGAGGGACACGCGGGCGCCGCTCGCCGCCTCGGTGCTGTCGAGCCGCGCCACGAGGGGGCCGAAGCTCTCGGCGACCTCCTCGGCGATGCGCAGGCCGCGCTCGGGGTCGGTGTCGGTGACCGTGGTCGTGAGGATGATCGTCTCCGGGTCGACCGCGGCGGAGATCCGCGAGCGGACGCCCGGCGGCTCGAGGTCGATCCCGGGCCGGCCGGCGATCTGCTCGGCGAGCAGGTCGCTGCGCAGGACGCCGACGTAGGAGTTGATGCGCCGCTGCGCGAACTCGTCGGCCTGCAGGGCGGTGCCGGTGTCGGTGGACGCGGCGACGTAGAACGTCACCGTGCTCTCGTAGACGGGTGTGGCGCGCTGCGTCAGGTACACGGCCGCGCCGATGGTCGCGAGCAGCGTCAGGACGGTGATCCACCAGTACTTGCGGATCGCCCTGAGGTGGTCGGTCAGCTCCACTGCTCTGCTCCTCGTCGCTGCGGCCGGCGGGCCGTGGGCCGGCCGGGCGGCCGCCGGCGAGCGATCATCCATGCTCGCATAACGGACTTCCGCGGGCTCTCGGGGAGGGGGTTTTCACCCGCTCCCCGGGTGACCGCGGTCCCGCGAGCGGCGGCGCGCGGCCGCCGTCGCGTCGCCGGGACGGGCCCGGACGGAGCACCTGGCGGCCACCGTGATCCTAGGATGCTCGCTTCGGGCGCGGCCCGGGAGGAGGGCTGCGTGACCACAGCACGGCCGGCAGGTCCGGCGCGTCCGCTCGTCGTCGTGCCGACGTACGACGAGGTCGCGTCGCTCGGCGACGTCGTCGGGCGCGTGCTGCGCGAGGTGCCGCACGCCGAGGTGCTCGTCGTCGACGACGCGTCCCCGGACGGCACGGGCGAGCTCGCCGACCGGCTGGCGGCGGCGGACGGGCGCGTGCACGTCCTGCACCGGAAGGGCAAGGACGGGCTCGGGGCCGCGTACCTCGCCGGGTTCGCCTGGGCCGCGGGGCGGGGGCACGACGCCGTCGTCGAGATGGACGCCGACGGGTCCCACCTGCCGGAGCAGCTCCCGGACCTGCTCGCCGCGCTGGCGTCGGGCGTCGACGTCGTCCTGGGCTCGCGCTGGGTCGCGGGCGGGCGGATCGTCAACTGGCCGTGGTACCGCGTGCTGCTGTCCCGCGCAGGGAGCGGCTACGCGCGGGCGGTCCTCGGGCTCCCCGTGCGGGACGTCACGGGCGGCTTCCGCGTCTACCGCTCCGACGTCCTGGCGGGCCTCGTCGCCGACGACGTCGCGAGCCAGGGCTACTGCTTCCAGATCGACCTGCTGCGCCGCGCTGTCGTCGGGGGCCGTGTCGTCGTCGAGGTGCCGATCACGTTCGTCGAGCGCGAGACCGGGACGTCGAAGATGAGCCGGGCGATCGTGGTCGAGGCCGTGCGCCTCGTCAGCTGGTGGGGCCTGCAGCGGCTCGTGCGGGTGCGCGGTTCACGGCGGCGCCCCCGCGTCGCGCCCCACCGGTGAAGACGACCCGGCGGTAGCACACGTACCGCACCACGGTCCCGACGCCCACGCCGACGACGTTCGCCGCGACGTTGTCGGCCAGCGGCGAGTCGAGGCCCAGGACGTACCGCGACACCGCGAGGCACGCGACGGCGGCGCCCGCCCCGAGCACGTTCACCGCGGCGAAGGTCGCGAGCTCGCGGACCGGTCGCGCCGTGCGCGAGCGCGCGAAGGCCCAGTAGCGGTTGCCGAGCCAGGCGGCGAGCGTCGCGACGGCCGACGCGGCGACCTTGGCGGTCAGCGGGCGGTCGCCGAGCACCTCACCCGGGCCGAGCAGGAGGAGGTTGAAGGTCAGCACGTCCACGACGTAGGCGACGGCACCCACCGAGCCGAAGCGCGCGAGCTCCGCCAGGCGTGCCCGGCCCAGGGCGCGTCGCAGCGCACGTCGAGCGGATCCGCCGGGCGCGCCCGGGGCGCTCGGGGGGAGGGGAGTCCGCAGGCTGCTGACCATCGAGCGGGATCCTAGGCGTGCGACCTGGGCGGCGCCGAGGTCACCGCGACGTCACCCGGACGGAGCACGAGTCGTCGCCCGACGTTCACCTATTTGTCCGTTTCGGACCGTGATCGCGTAGTGTCGTGGTGGACACGGACGCAGAGGCCCGCAGAGGCCGGCCACGGCCGGCGGAGGAACGGAACGACGACGCGGACGCAGCGGCCTGCGCCCTGCACACAGGAGGACGCACGTGAAGATCGGCTACGCACCCGGGGCGTACGACCTGTTCCACATCGGACACCTCAACATCCTCCGCCACGCACGGGCGCACTGCGACCGCCTGGTCGCGGGCGTCGTCGCCGACGACGTCCTCGAGCTGACCAAGGGCCGTCGTCCCGTCGTGCCGCTGGCCGAGCGGGCCGAGATCGTGCGCCACCTCTCGATCGTCGACGACGTCTTCGTCGAGACGCAGCCGGACAAGCTCCTCACGTGGCAGGAGGTCCGGTTCGACGTCATCTTCAAGGGCGACGACTGGCGCGGGACGCCCAAGGGCGACCGGCTCGAGCGAGACTTCGCCGCCGTGGGCGTCGAGGTCGTGTACTTCCCGTACACCGTGCACACGTCCAGCACGCTCCTGCGTCGCGCCCTCGCCTCGCTCGAGGCGCCCGTCGACTCGCACGCAGGTCGCGCGACGGGCTGAGGCGACCCGTCCGGCAGGGTCGGGCCGGCACGGTCGGCCGACGGGCCCGGCCGACACGGGCCGTGACACGTCCGGCCGACACGACGAGCCGACACGACGAGCCGACACGGCCCCACCGCGGTGGCCGAGCGCCTGCGGGGGCCCGTGTCGGTGGCGGCTCGTAGACTTCCGGCATCCCCTCCCGCTCGTCGGTCGGGGATCGTCGTGCTGCCCGCGCCGCTCACCTGACAGGACCCATGGACCTCACCGGCCTGCTCCCGACCCTGCTCACCGACGTCGCCGCCGCGCGGCTGCGCGAGCTCGCGTCCGCCCCCGTCCCCGCACGTGCGGAGTCCGTCGACGTCGTCGCGCCGATCGGCGTGCGTGCACCGCTCGTCGCGCTGCTCGCGCGCGAGGTCTCCGCCCGCGCGGGCGACGGGCCGCCCCCCGTGACGGTCGTCGTCACCGCGACGGGGCGGGACGCCGACGACGCCGCGGCCGCCCTGCGGTGCTACCTGCCCGCCGACGACGTCGCGGTCCTGCCCGCGTGGGAGACCCTCCCGCACGAGCGGCTCTCGCCGCGCAGCGACACCGTCGCACGCCGGCTGGCCGTGTTCCGTCGGCTCGCGCACCCCGTCGCCGACGGGGGCCAGTCCGGCCCGCTGCGCGTCCTCGTCGTCCCCGTGCGCGCGCTCCTCCAGCCCGTCGTCGAGGGTCTGGGCGAGCTCGAGCCGGTCGCGCTGAGGACGGGGGAGCAGGCGGACCTCGCCGACGTCGTCGAGCGGCTCGCGGCCGCGGCGTACACGCGCGTCGACATGGTCGAGCGGCGCGGCGAGTTCGCCGTCCGCGGCGGGATCCTCGACGTCTTCCCGCCCACGGACGACCACCCGTTGCGCATCGAGTTCTGGGGCGACGAGGTCGAGGAGATCCGCTGGTTCGCGGTCGCGGACCAGCGCAGCCTCGAGGTCGCCGCCGAGGGTCTCTGGGCGCCGCCGTGCCGCGAGATCCTCCTCACCGACCAGGTGCGCGCGCGGGCCGCTGCGCTCGTCGAGCAGCTGCCCGGTGCGGCCGAGATGCTCGACAAGCTCGCGGGCGGCGTCGCGGTCGAGGGGATGGAGTCGCTGGCCCCCGTGCTGGTGGACCGCATGGTCCCGGTGCTCGACCTCGTCCCGGCCGGGTCGCTCGTGACGGTGTCGGACCCCGAGCGCGTTCGACGCCGTGCGCACGACCTGCTCGCGACGAGCGAGGAGTTCCTCGAGGCCGCGTGGACCGCCGCGGCGGCCGGCGGCAGCACGCCCATCGACCTGCGCTCGGCGTCGTTCGTCGAGTACGCCGACGCACGCGACCTCGCGCTCTCGCGGGGACTCGGGTGGTGGTCGTTCTCGGCGTTCTCGCTCGACGCCGCGGCCGCGCAGGACGGCGCCGCCGGGACCGTCCCGGGCGGCGCCGACGGCGAGGCGGGCGAGCGGGACGCCGCGGCGGGGGACGGCCCGCACGCCGCCGTCGTCGAGGGTGAGGACGGCACGACGCTCGTCGTGGGCGCACGGGACGTGCACGGGTACCGCGGGGACGTCGCCGCGGCGGTCGTCGACCTGCGCCGCCTCCAGCGCGAGGGCTGGCGCCTGGTCATGACCACCGAGGGGCACGGACCCGCGCAGCGCATGGCCGAGCAGCTCGCCGCGAGCGAGGTCCCCGCGCGTCGGGTGCCCGACGTGACGTCGGAGCCCGAGCCGGGCGTCGTCCTGGTCAGCCCGGCACCCGCCGGCCGCGGCTTCGTCGCGCCGGACCTGCGCCTCGCGGTGTTCAGCGAGTCGGACCTCACGGGCCGGGCGGGGACGTCGACCAAGGACATGCGCTCGATGCCGTCGCGCCGCCGCAACGTCGTCGACCCCCTCGCGCTGCGCCCGGGCGACCACGTCGTGCACGAGCAGCACGGCGTGGGGCGCTTCGTCGAGCTCGCCCAGCGCACGATCGGCAGCGGCGCGACGGCGGCCCGGCGGGAGTACCTCGTCATCGAGTACGCGTCGAGCAAGCGGGGCCAGCCCGGCGACCGCCTCTACGTCCCGACCGACCAGCTCGACCAGGTGACGAAGTACGTGGGCGGCGAGGCCCCGACGCTCAACAAGATGGGCGGCTCCGACTGGGCGAAGACGAAGGGGCGCGCCCGCAAGGCGATCCGCGAGATCGCGTCCGAGCTGATCCGCCTCTACTCGGCGCGCATGGCGACGCAGGGTCACGCCTTCAGCCCCGACACGCCGTGGCAGGCCGAGCTCGAGGACGCCTTCGCGCACGTGGAGACGCCGGACCAGCTGGCGACGATCGACGAGGTCAAGGCCGACATGGAGAAGTCCATGCCGATGGACCGCCTCGTCTGCGGCGACGTCGGCTACGGCAAGACCGAGATCGCGGTGCGCGCCGCGTTCAAGGCCGTCCAGGACGGCAAGCAGGTCGCGGTGCTCGTCCCGACGACGCTGCTCGTCCAGCAGCACCTCGACACGTTCTCCGAGCGGTACGCCCAGTTCCCCGTCACGGTGCGGGCGCTGTCCCGCTTCCAGACGGACAAGGAGGCCAAGGAGGTCGTCGAGGGCGTCGCGTCGGGCGCGGTCGACGTCGTCATCGGCACGCACCGCCTCATCACGGGCCAGGTGCAGTTCAAGGACCTCGGGCTCGTCATCATCGACGAGGAGCAGCGCTTCGGCGTCGAGCACAAGGAGACGCTCAAGCAGCTGCGGACCAACGTCGACGTGCTCGCGATGAGCGCGACGCCCATCCCGCGCACGCTCGAGATGGCGGTGACCGGCATCCGCGAGATGTCGACCCTCGCGACGCCGCCCGAGGAGCGCCACCCGGTCCTGACCTTCGTGGGCCCCTACGACGAGAAGCAGATCACCGCGGCGATCCGGCGCGAGCTGCTGCGCGAGGGCCAGGTCTTCTTCGTGCACAACAAGGTCGACACGATCGACCGCACGGCGGCTCGGCTCGCCGAGCTCGTGCCCGAGGCCCGCATCGCGACGGCGCACGGCAAGATGGGCGAGCACCAGCTCGAGCAGGTGATCGTCGACTTCTGGGAGAAGCGGTTCGACGTCCTCGTCTGCACGACGATCGTCGAGACCGGGCTGGACATCTCCAACGCGAACACGCTCATCCTCGACCGGGCGGACCGGATGGGCCTGTCCCAGCTGCACCAGCTGCGCGGCCGGGTCGGGCGTGGTCGCGAGCGGGCCTACGCGTACTTCATGTACCCGCCCGAGCGGCCGCTGACCGAGACCGCGCACGACCGGCTCGCGACGATCGCCGCGAACACCGACCTCGGCTCGGGCATGCAGGTCGCGCTCAAGGACCTCGAGATCCGTGGTGCGGGCAACCTGCTCGGTGGTGAGCAGTCGGGTCACATCGCGGGCGTGGGGTTCGACCTGTACGTCCGGATGGTCGGCGAGGCCGTCGCGGCGTTCCGCGGCGACACCGAGCAGCGACCCGCCGAGGTCACGCTCGAACTCCCCGTCGACGCGCACGTCCCGCACGAGTACATCGCCCACGAGCGGCTCCGCCTCGAGGCGTACCGCAAGATCGCGGACGCGACGACGGGCGAGGCCCTCGACGCGGTCCGCGCCGAGCTGGTGGACCGCTACGGGAAGCTGCCCGAGCCGGTCGAGAACCTCTTCGAGGTCGCCTCGTTCCGCAACCTCGCGCGCGAGGCCGGGCTCACCGACGTCACGGCCCAGGGCAGGTTCATCCGCTTCGCGCCCGTGGACCTCGCCGAGTCGACGCAGCTGCGCCTCAAGCGCCTGTACCCCGGCTCGATCCTCAAGCCCGCGATCCGCACCGTGCTCGTGCCGTTCCCGACGACGGCGCGCATCGGCGGTCGCGCGCTCGCCGGGCGAGAGCTGCTCGGGTGGGCCCGCGACCTCGTCGGCGCGGTCCTGCAGGGCTCGGTCTCGACCGCGGCGCAGGTGGCGTCCGGTGCGGCGGCGCGCGACGGCGGCGGATCGTGACCGGAGGGGCGGGCCCTACGATGCTGGTCGGCCCCGGCCCGTCGTCGTGCGGGCGGCCGTCCCGAGCCTGGAGGTATGCAGTGACCACTCAGAAGCGGTCGTGGCGGACCGGCGCCACGCGCGTCGCGGCCGGAGCGCTCGTCGTCGGCGTGCTGCTCACCGGGTGCGCCCAGAGCCCCGGCACCGCGGCCGTCGTGGACGGCCGCGTCATCACCGAGGACGCGCTCACGACGGCGGTCGCCGACCTCGACCGCCTCGCGCCGGGCCAGCTCGACGCGTCGACGGTCCTCGTGACGATGGCCGCGACCCCGTACTTCCTCGACGCGGCGGCCGCGAACGGCGTCGAGCCGACCGAGGCCGACGCGCGTCGTCTCGCCGCCCAGCTCGCGGAGCAGACGGGTGGTTCGGCGGATCTCGGCGAGGGTGCCACGGAGGTGCTGCTCTTCAGCGTCGCGAACCAGAACATCGGCGAGCTCGACAACTCGGCCGAGGTGCTCGAGGAGCTGTACGCCGAGCTCTCCGCCGCCGACGTCAGCACGAACCCGCGCCGCGGGACGCTCGACCTGTCGACGGGTCAGCTGGCCCCGCTCGACCTGCCGTGGGTCGAGCAGGCCGCGCAGGCGACCGCCGAGCAGTGACCCCCGACGCGGGTCGGCGTCCGGCGCGCGCGTCGCGGACCGAGGACGCCGGCCCGTCCGCGGGCGCGTCCGTGGCCGTGCCCCGGGGCTCGTCCGGCGGCCAGGACGCGACCACGGGCTGCTCGGTGCACCCCGGGCTCGACCGGCTCGTCGGCGTGATGGACCGTCTGCGCTCGCCGGGCGGCTGCCCGTGGGACGCCGAGCAGACGCACGAGAGCCTGCTGCCGTACGCGGTCGAGGAGGTCTACGAGGTCGTCGAGGCGGTCGAGGCCGGTGACCGCGCGGGGATGCGCGAGGAGCTCGGCGACCTCCTCCTCCAGGTCGTCTTCCACGCGCGCATCGCGCAGGAGCACCCGGACGACCCGTTCGACGTCGACGACGTGGCCGCCGACGTCGCGGCCAAGCTGCGCCGCCGCCACCCGCACGTCTTCGGGGAGACCGCCGAGAGGGCCGAGACGGCCGAGACGGCGGAGGCGCGCACGGGCAGCGCCGCGGGGGAGGGCGCCCTCGACGCCGAGGCGGTGCACCGCCGCTGGGACGTCCTCAAGCAGAGCGAGAAGGCGCGCGCGTCCGTCGTCGACGGGATCCCGCCCGCGCTCCCCGCACTCGCCCGCGCCCAGAAGGTGCTGGGCCGGGTCCGGCGGGCAGGCCTCGGGGTCGAGCTGCCCCCGGACGCCGACAGCCTCGGGCGGCGCCTCCTCGCCCTCGTCGACGAGGCGCAGCGGGTGGGTGTCGACGCCGAGTCCGCGCTGCGCGGCGCCGTCCACGACCTCGAGTCCGCCGTCCGCCGGGCCGAGGCGGGCTGAGACCGGCCGCGACCGGACGCGCCTCCGAGGGGACCCGGCCGGGCCCGGCGGACCGACCGGGCCCGCGGGGGTCCGCGCACGGCGCCCGACGGCCCGCCCGTCCGGCATGTGGGCTGAGTCGAACGTCCCCGCGAACGGCCGCGGCTTCCCGCTAGCGTCCTCGTGTCGGGTGACGGGCCCGTCCGCGCGACCGGACGAGACGAGGAGACTGAGTCCATGAGGATCGGTGTGCCCACGGAGGCACGACCCGGGGAACGCCTCGTCGCGGCGACGCCCGCGACGGTCGCGCAGCTGCGGAAGCTGGGCTACGACGTCGTCGTCGAGACGGGCGCGGGTCGCGGGGCGAGCTTCTCCGACGACGCCTACGCCGACGCGGGCGCGACCGTCGTCGGCGCCGACGAGGTCTGGACCGCGGACGTCGTCACGACGGTCGGCACGCCCGCTCCCGAGCGTCTGTCCTCGCTCGCGGCCGGCACGACGCTCGTCACGATGCTCGCGCCCGCCGCGACCCCCGAGCTCGTGGCGCTGCTCGCCGAGCGCGGCGTCACGGGTCTCGCGCTCGACGCGGTGCCGCGCATCTCGCGCGCGCAGTCGCTCGACGTGCTGAGCACGCTGTCGAACGTCGCGGGCTACCGCGCCGTGATCGAGGCCGCCGAGGAGTACGGCGGGATGTTCACGGGTCAGGTCACCGCCGCGGGCAAGACGCCGCCCGCGAACGTCTTCGTCATCGGTGCCGGTGTCGCCGGGCTCGCGGCGATCGGCGCGGCCGCGAGCCTCGGGGCGCAGGTCCGCGCCTCCGACGTGCGGCCCGAGGCCGCCGAGCAGATCGAGTCGATGGGCGGCCAGCCCGTGCGGGCCGAGGCCGCCCAGCAGCAGGTGAGCGCCGACGGCTACGCCTCCGCGCTCACCGAGGAGCAGGAGCGCCTCACGCAGCGCATGTACGCCGAGGAGACCGCCCGCGCCGACGTCGTCATCACCACCGCGCTCGTCCGCGGCACGGCGCCGACGACGATCACGGCCGCGATGGTCGCCGCGATGCGGCCGGGCAGCGTCATCGTCGACCTCGCCGCATCGGGCGGCGGCAACTGCGAGCTCACGGTGCCCGGCGAGCGCGTCGTCACCGACAACGGGGTCGTGATCCTCGGCTGGACCGACCTGACGAGCCGCATGCCCCGCCACACGTCGCAGCTCTTCGGGACCAACGTCGTCAACCTCATGGCGCTCCTGACGCCTGAGCGCGACGGCCGGGTGGTGCTCGACCTCGAGGACCCGGTCCAGCGCGGCATCACCGTGACGCGCGACGGCGAGGTCCTGTGGCCGCCGCCCCCGGTCCAGGTGTCGGCCGCACCCACGGCACCTGTCGTGGAGGCCCAGCCCGTCGTCGACCCGGTCGAGCGCGCCCGCGCCGAGGCCGAGGCCGCGCGTCGTCGCCGGAGCCGTCGCACCGCGCTCGCCGGTCTCGGCGCCGTCGCGCTCGCGCTCGTGCTCACGGTCGCACCCGAGGAGACCCGCCAGCACCTCGTGGTGTTCGCGCTCGCGGTCGTCGTCGGCTACTACGTGATCTTCAACGTCACGCACTCGCTGCACACGCCGCTCATGGCCCAGACCAACGCGATCTCGGGGATCATCCTCGTCGGCGCGCTCCTGCAGATCGGCTCGGCCGACCCGCTCGTGTCCACCGTCGCCGTCGTCGCGGCGAGCGTCGCGAGCATCAACATCGTCGGTGGCTTCCTCGTCACGTACCGGATGCTCGGCATGTTCCGGAAGGGGGACTGACGTGCTCACCTCGATCGCCCAGGCCGTGTACGTCGTCGCGGCCCTCCTGTTCATCCTCAGCCTCGCCGGCCTGTCCGGCCAGGCCTCCGCGCGGCGCGGGAACGTGCTCGGCATGGTCGGCATGGGGCTCGCGCTCGGAGCGACCGTCCTGCTCGCGGTCGACGCGAGCGAGCGTCCCGTCCTCGTGACGCTGCTGCTCATCGCGCTGGTGTTCGCGATCGGCACGACCGTCGGGGTGTGGCGTGCGCGCAGCGTCGAGATGACGCAGATGCCCGAGCTCATCGCGGTCCTGCACAGCTTCGTCGGGCTCGCCGCGGTGCTCGTGGGCGTGAACTCCTACCTCACGGCCGAGGCGGACGTCGTCCACCAGGTCGAGGTCTTCCTCGGCGTGTTCATCGGCGCCGTGACGTTCACCGGGTCGATCGTCGCGTACCTCAAGCTCTCGGCGCGGATGTCCTCGGCGCCCCTCATGCTGCCGGGGCGCAACCTGCTCAACCTGGCCGCGCTGGTCGTGTCGATCGGCCTCATGGTCTGGTTCGTCGCCACGAACGGCGTCGTGCCGCTGCTGGCCATGACGGTGGTCGCGCTCGCGCTCGGGTGGCACCTCGTCGCGTCGATCGGGGGCGGCGACATGCCCGTCGTCGTGTCGATGCTCAACTCGTACTCCGGGTGGGCCGCCGCCGCCGCCGGCTTCATGCTGGGCAACGACCTGCTCATCGTGACGGGCGCTCTCGTCGGGTCCTCCGGTGCGATCCTCAGCTACCTCATGTGCCGCGCGATGAACCGCTCGTTCATCAGCGTGATCCTCGGCGGCTTCGGGGCCGAGGGCGGGGCGGCACCCGCCGCCGGCGACGTCGTCGGCGAGCACCGCGAGGTCCTCGCGCCCGAGGTCGCGGACCTGCTGCTCGAGGCGCGCAGAGTCGTCATCACGCCCGGGTACGGCATGGCCGTCGCCAAGGCGCAGTACCCCGTGGCCGACCTCGTGCAGCGTCTGCGTGGCGCGGGCGTGGACGTCCGGTTCGGCGTGCACCCCGTCGCGGGCCGGCTGCCCGGGCACATGAACGTGCTGCTCGCCGAGGCCAAGGTGCCGTACGACATCGTCCTCGAGATGGACGAGATCAACGACGACCTGGCCGAGACCGACGTCGTGCTCGTGATCGGTGCGAACGACACCGTGAACCCCGCCGCGCTCGAGGACCCGGGCTCGCCGATCGCGGGCATGCCCGTGCTCGAGGTGTGGAAGGCCAAGCACGTCGTGGTCTTCAAGCGCTCCATGGCGACGGGCTACGCGGGGGTGCAGAACCCGCTGTTCTTCCGCGAGAACACCGCGATGCTGTTCGGCGACGCGAAGGACCAGGTCGAGCGCATCGTCCAGGCGGTCCAGGCGCGCACGGGAGTCGCTGTCGGCTGACGCGGCGCGGCCGGCGTCGCGGGCGGCCGTACCGCCAGCGGGACGGCGTCCGACGGCGGAACGTCCCGCCCCTGCCGGGCCGGCGCGGTCTACTGTGGAACCCGGCCGGTTGACGACGACCGGCGGCACGGGCATCGCCTGCCGCCGGGGAGACCCGCGGCCGGCCCTGCCCGGATCACCACCCGACTTCGTCCGAAGGAGCTTCCGTGGCCACAATCGAGGCCGTAGGCGCCCGCGAGATCCTCGACTCTCGCGGCAACCCCACCGTGGAGGTCGAGGTCGCCCTCGACGACGGCACCATCGCCCGCGCGGGCGTGCCGTCCGGCGCGTCCACCGGTGCGTTCGAGGCCGTCGAGCGCCGTGACGGCGACAAGGGCCGCTACCTCGGCAAGGGCGTCCAGGACGCCGTGAACGCCGTGATGGACGAGATCGCCCCCGAGCTCATCGGCTTCGAGGCGAGCGAGCAGCGCCTCGTCGACCAGGCCCTCAAGGACCTGGACGGCACGCCCAACAAGGGCAAGCTCGGCGCGAACGCGATCCTCGGCGTCTCGCTCGCGGTCGCGAAGGCCGCGGCCGACTCGGCCGACCTGCCGCTGTTCCGCTACGTCGGCGGCCCCAACGCGCACCTGCTGCCCGTCCCGATGATGAACATCCTCAACGGTGGGTCGCACGCCGACTCCAACGTCGACATCCAGGAGTTCATGGTCGCGCCGATCGGCGCCCCCACGTTCCGTGAGGCGCTGCGCACCGGTGCCGAGGTCTACCACTCGCTCAAGTCGGTGCTGAAGAGCAAGGGCCTCGCGACCGGCCTCGGCGACGAGGGCGGCTTCGCCCCGAACCTGCCGAGCAACCGCGACGCGCTCGACCTCATCCTCGTCGCGATCGAGAAGGCGGGCTTCACGCCGGGCACCGACGTCGCGCTCGCGCTCGACGTCGCCGCGACCGAGTTCTTCAAGGACGGCGCGTACCAGTTCGAGGGCAAGGCGACCTCGCCGGAGGAGATGATCTCCTTCTACGAGAAGCTCGTCGCGGACTACCCGCTGGTCTCGATCGAGGACCCGCTGTCCGAGGACGAGTGGGACAGCTGGGTCCAGCTCATGACGACCGTGGGCGACCGCGTCCAGATCGTCGGCGACGACCTGTTCGTCACCAACCCGGAGCGGCTCGCCAAGGGCATCGAGCTCCGTGCCGCCAACGCGCTGCTGGTCAAGCTCAACCAGATCGGCACGCTCACGGAGACGCTCGACGCGGTCCAGCTCGCTCAGCGCAGCGGCTTCACCACGATGACGTCGCACCGCTCGGGCGAGACCGAGGACGTCACGATCGCCGACCTGTCGGTCGCGACCAACGCGGGCCAGATCAAGACGGGCGCGCCCGCGCGCGGTGAGCGCATCAACAAGTACAACCAGCTGCTCCGCATCGAGGAGGAGCTCGACGACGCCGCGGTCTACGCCGGCGCGAGCGCCTTCCCGCGCCGTCGCGTCTGAGCGACGTCCGCGCGCTCGGCACGCCGAGCAGCACGCAGCACCCGCAGGGGGTCCGGCCGACGGCCGGGCCCCCTGCGGCGTCCCCGGCCGTGTCTTCCGCCGTGTCCCCGGCCTCGTCCGGCGGCGACCCGCCCGCGTGGCCTGGGGCGGTCGGTGCCGGGCACGGGGCACAATCGTCACCATGCCCCGCCGTCCGCCTCCGCCCGCCCGCGCCCGCGGGACGGCGCCCACGGCGGCGGGACCGCGGCGATCGCGGGCGGGCTCCCCGTCCGCGGCGCCACCCCGGCGCACGGCCGCGAGCAAGCCACCCGCGGCGCCCCCGCCCCGCGCCGTCGAGCGCGACGACGCGGGGGAGGCCGCGCCGGCCCGGCTCGTACGCCTGCTGTCCGTGCGCGCGCTCGTCCTCGGCGTCGTCGGGCTGATCGCCTTCACGCTGCTCTTCCCGTCGGTGCGTGCCTACCTGGGCCAGCGCGCCGAGCTCGACGCCCTCGAGGCCGAGGTCGCCACGGCACGCGCGACCGAGGAGGACCTGCGCGCCGAGCTGGACCGGTGGCGGGAGCCCGCCTACGTGCAGGCGCAGGCGCGTGACCGTCTCTCGTACGTCTTCCCCGGCGAGACCGCGTACCGCGTGATCGACCCCGAGGTCGTCGTCGAGACGCCCGTCGTCGAGGGGTCGACCACGCCCGAGACGGGCGCCGCCCTGCCGATCGGCGGGTCGGGCACACCGTGGTACACGACGATCTGGGACTCGATCGAGATCGCGGGCACCGTCGAACCGCCGGAGGAGGACGGGTGACCGAGCACGTCGACGTGCCGCAGGACGTGAGCGAGGCGGACCTCGCGACGCTCGAGGCGCAGCTGGGCCGGCCGCCGCGCGGCGTCGTCGGGATCGCGGCACGGTGCGTGTGCGGTCGGCCGACGGTGGTCAGGACCGCCCCACGCCTGCCCGACGGCACCCCGTTCCCGACGACGTACTACCTGACGCACCCGCGCGCGGTCGCCGCGGTGTCGACGCTCGAGGCGTCCGGCGTGATGCGCGAGATGACGACCCGACTGGCCGACGACGCCGAGCTCGCGGACCACTACCGTCGGGCGCACGAGCACTACCTCGCGCGGCGGGCGGAGCTCGGCGAGGTCCCGGAGATCGACGGGATCTCCGCGGGCGGCATGCCGACCAGGGTCAAGTGCCTCCACGTGCTGGTCGGCCACGCCCTGGCCGCCGGGCCGGGCGTCAACCCGCTCGGTGACGAGGCGCTCGCCCTCATCCGGGACGAGTGGCGCCCTCAGGTCTGCACCTGCTGAGGTGCCTCGGGTCCGGCCGTGGTGCCCGGTGATGGCAGGCTTGCGCGCATGACGCGCGTGGCGGGCATCGACTGCGGCACCAACTCCATCCGGCTCCTCGTCGCGGACGTCGACGAGGCGACGGGGACGCTCGTCGACCTCGACCGGCGCATGGAGGTCGTGCGGCTCGGCCAGGGCGTGGACCGCACGGGCCTCATCGCCCCGGAGGCGCTCGAACGGACGCTCGACGCGACGCGGCGCTACGCCGCGATCTGCGACGAGCTCGGCGTCGAGCACGTCCGGTTCGTCGCGACGTCGGCGTCGCGCGACGCGCGCAACCGCCAGGACTTCGTCGACGGCGTCCACCGGGCGATCGGCGTGCTCCCCGAGGTCGTCAGCGGCGAGGAGGAGGCGGCCCTGTCGTTCCGCGGCGCGACCGGCGTGCTCGCCGGGGCCCACCCCGGCCCGTTCCTCGTCGTGGACCTCGGCGGGGGCTCGACCGAGCTCGTGCTGGGCACGACGTCACCCGTCGCGGCGTGGTCGATGGACGTCGGCTGCGTGCGGATGACCGAGCGGCACCTCGCGGGCGACCCGCCGACCGCGGCCGAGCTGTCCGCCGCGAGCGCCGACGTCGAGGCCGCGCTCGACACCGCCTCCCGGCACGTCCCGCTCGGTCGTACCGCGACCCTCGTCGGGCTCGCGGGGACCGTCACGACCGTCACGGCGCACGCGCTCGACCTGGACGAGTACGACCCGGCCGCCATCGACGGCGCCGTGCTGCCGACGGACCGGGTGCTGCGGTCGTGCGCCGAGCTGGTCGGGATGACCCGCAGCAAGCGCTCGCGCCTGCCGTACATGCACCCCGGCCGCGTCGACGTCATCGGTGCCGGTGCGCTCGTGTGGTCGGCCGTCGTGTCGCGCGTGCGGTCCGAGGTCGCACGCGCGGGCGGGAACCTGCGCACCGTCGTGACGTCGGAGCACGACATCCTCGACGGCATCGCGTGGAGCGCAGCCGACGTGCGGGCCGCCCGCTCGTAGCGCCTGTGCCTCCCGGGGCCACCACCCCGGGTCCTCCCGGCGCCATCGCGGCGCCGTCCGGGCGCCGTCCCGCTGGCCGTGGCGTCACGGGCGGGCATCATCGAGGGGTGACGACCGCACTCCCGCACCCGCGCACGGGCGTCCCGTTCGTCTCTCCCGTCCCCGCGGGGTCCGGCTGGCCCGGGGACCCGGCCTCGCCGGGCACCCCTGTCGCGGCCTCGCCGACCGACGTCGCCGCGCTCGCGGCCGACGCGGACCTCGGGCTGCTCGACGCGGCGTCGTCGGTGTGCCGCGCGTGCCCGCGGCTCGTCGCATGGCGCGAGGACGTCGCCCTCACCAAGCGCCGGATGTTCCGCGACGAGCCGTACTGGGGACGCCCGGCGCCCGGGTTCGGGGACACCGCCGCGCGGCTGCTCGTCGTCGGCCTCGCGCCCGCCGCGCACGGCGCGAACCGGACCGGCCGGCTCTTCACGGGGGACAGGTCGGGCGACTGGATCGTCGCGGCGCTGCACCGGGCGGGGGTCGCGTCGCAGGCCGAGTCGGTCGACGCGGCCGACGGGCTCCGGCTCACCGACGTGCGGATGGTCCCCGCCGTGCGGTGCGCGCCGCCGGACAACGCGCCGCTGCCGGTCGAGCGGGACACGTGCGCCCCGTGGTTCCGGCGCGAGGTCGAGCTGCTCGCCCCGACCGTGCGGGCGGTGCTGGTGCTCGGGGCCTTCGGCTGGGCGTCGATGCTCGGCGCGGCGCGCGGGTTCGGCTGGTCGGTGCCCCGCCCGGCGCCGCGCTTCGGCCACGGCGTGCACGCACCGCTCTCACGGCCCGACGGCGTCGTCGTCCACCTCGTGGCGAGCTACCACGTGTCGCAGCAGAACACGCAGACGGGTCGGCTCACCGAGGCGATGCTCGACGACGCGGTGGGCACGGCCCTGCGCCTCGCGCGCGGGTGACGTGCGAGGCGCAGGGCCGACCGGGAGGGACCGTCAGGCGGCGCCGCCGCCGCCCAGCACCTCGAAGACGATGCCGATGATCGCGTCGCCGTAGGCGACGAAGAAGTGGTCGACGCCCTTGCCGTCGGCCGTCTTGGACGACAGCGCCTCGAGCTCGGCGGTCGAGCGCGGGATCGTGAACCGCTCGAACACGGTGAAGCTCGTCGGGATGCCCCGCGCGCTCGTGAGCTCGACCGCCTCGGCGACCTGCGCCTCGGTGAGCGGCTCCGTGCCGAGGAAGAGGTGCGCCGACGAGTACAGCTCCGCGACCTCGAGCGTGTACCAGTTCTTCGAGTGGCTCGCGCCGGTGTTGCCCTGGTCCGAGCGGTTGGCGATGAAGCACTCGTGCGCGGACGCGGCGCCGACGCCGGTCGCCATGAGGGCTCCCGTGAGGGCGAGCGTGGTGAGGATCTTGGGACGGGGCATGTGCGGGCTCCTGGTCTCGGGGCGGGCCGGTCGGCCGCGCCGTCGTCGACCGACCCTGGTCCCGGACCAGGACAAACACCACGAACGCCACCCGTACGGTTGCTTCCGTCCGGGTGGTGTGCGGGCGATACTCACGGCGTGGACAGCGAGTCCCGTGACGGCGAGGCGTTCGGCACGCTCCTGCGACGCCTGCGCGAGGGCGCCGGCCTCACCCAGGAGGAGCTCGCCGAGCGCGCGGGACTCACGGCGCACGGCGTCAGCGCGCTCGAGCGCGGGACGCGCACCCGGCCGTACCCCCACACCGTCCGGTCGCTGGCGGGCGCGCTGGGCCTCGACGAGGTGGGCGTCCGCACGCTCGTCGCGGCCGTCCCCCGTCGCCCGCGGAGGTCGGATCCCGCGGACCGGCCGACGGAGGTCACGACACGCTCCGAGGCCGACCCGGGCGGCCCGACGACGGGACCCGCCGGGGCCGTGCACCCCGCGAGCGACCACGCCGCGACCGCGCACGCCGCGAGCGGGCCCACGGCGACCGCCGTGACGCCTCCTGCGTCCGTCCGGACGCCTGTCCCGACGCCGGTCCCGGCCCCCGTGACCGCGCTGGTCGGTCGGGACGACGACGTCGCGGCCGTGACCTCGCTGCTGCGCCGCACGACGGCGCGGCTCGTCACGCTCACCGGCACCGGCGGTGTCGGCAAGACCACGCTCGCGCTGGCCGTGGCCCGTGCCGTGGGTGGCGACCACGCCGACGGCGTCGCCGTCGTGCCGCTGGCCGCCGTCGACGACGGGGCGCTCGTCGTGCCCGCCGTCGCGCGCGCCCTCGGCCTGTCGGTGCTCGAGGCGCCGGACGCCGAGCAGCGGCTGCTCGCCGAGCTCGCGGGCTCCAGGACGCTCCTCGTGCTCGACAACCTCGAGCACCTCCCCGAGGTCGGGATGCTCGTCGCGCGGCTCCTCGAGGCATGCCCGGGCGTCGTGGTGCTCGCGACGAGCCGCGCCGCGCTGCGGGTGCGGGGCGAGTCGGAGTACGCGGTGCAGCCACTCGCGCTGCCGCCGAGCGACGCGCTCGTCGAGGAGTCGCCCGCCTGCGCGCTCCTGCTCGAGCGCGCGCGGGCGGTCTCGCCGGGGTTCGGCTCGCGGGCCGACGACGGCGCCGCCGTGGCGGCGATCTGCCGCCGCCTGGCGGGCATCCCGCTCGCGCTCGAGCTGGCCGCCGCGCGCGCCCGCGTCCTCGACGCCCCGTCGCTGCTCGCGCGCCTGGACGAGTCGATGGCGCGCGACGGCGCGACCGACCTCCCGCCGCGCCAGCGGACGATGCGCGCGACGCTCGACTGGGGCTACCGCCTGCTGGGGCACGACGAGCGTGCGCTGTACCGGCGGCTGTCGGTCTGCTCGGGCGGTTGCGACCTCGACGCCGTCGAGGCGCTCGGCGCGGACCTCCCGGACCCCGTCGGTCTCCTCGAGCGGCTCGTCGAGCACTCGCTCGTCGTGGTGCACGCGGGCGACGGCGGGGGACCCCGTTACCGCATGCTCGAGCCGGTGCTCCAGCACGCGCGGAGCCTCCTCGAGGAGGACGACGCCGAGCGCGTCGCGGCGCGGACCGCGCACGCCCGGCACTTCCTGGCGTCCGCCGAGGACGCCGCGCCGCGCCTCGAGGGGGCGGACCAGGTGCGCTGGCTCGAGCGGGCGGTCGCGGACGACGCCAACCTCGCGTCGGCCGTCGAGTGGTGGGTCGAGAGCGGCGACGGGGCCCGCGCCGGGGCGATGGTGTGGCACCTGTGGCTCTACTGGTGGCTGCGCGGCAACCTGCTGCGCGGCCGGCGGCTCGCCGAGGCGGCCCTGACGCTGCCCATGCCTCGGGTGGAGCGCGCGAAGGCGACGCTCACGATGTCCGCGATGGCGTTCGCCCAGGGTGACCTGGACGCGAGCGGATACGGCTGGGGGGTCGCGTGGGAGCTCGCCGCCGGCACCGACGACGTCGGCGCGCAGGTCGGCGCGGCCGGCGGGTGCGGCCTGGTCGCGCTCGCGCGGGGCGACCTCGCCCTCGCGGAACGGTGGTTCCGCTCCGCGATCGACCTCACCGGGGACGGGCCCGCGGGGGCGTGGGTCGCGGCGCTGTCGCACATCTGGCTCGGGACCGTCCGGCTGCTGCAGGGCGACCCGACGGGCGCGGTCGAGCAGATCCGGCCCGGCCTGGAGTCGGCGCGGCGCCGGGGGGACCGGCTCACGACCTACATCGGCCTCTACGGGCTCGTCCAGGCCGCGCTGGCCGAGGGCCGCACCGACGACGCGCGCACGTACCTCGTCGAGGGCATCGGCCTCTCGGCGCAGACGCGAGACCTGGCCAACCTCTCGCACTTCCTCGAGAGCCTCGCCGTCGTCGAGGGCGCGACGGGGGACCACCTGCGGGCGGCGACGCTCCTGGGTGCGTCCCTCGACCTGCGCGAGCGCGTGGGCGCCGACGTGTACGGCTACTACCTGCCCGATCCTGCGCTGCGCGGGCGGACGGAGGCCGAGTCGCTCGCGGCTCTCGGGCCGAGCGGGCTCGCGATCGCGACGGACGCCGGGCGCGCGCTCGGTCCCGACGGCGCGATCGCGTACGCGCTCGCCGGCGAGGCCTGAGCCGGTCCCGCGTCGGCCAGCGGGGCCGGCGGGGCAGGCAGGGCCGACGGGGCCGGCGCGGCCGGCGGGCGCCCGGCCGGTGCGTCGCGGTGCCGTCCGACCGGGTGTGCGGGCGGTGAGCGGGTCCTGTGCCTGGGGTCACGGCGTGCGAGCCGCGACGGTGGACGTGACGCGCCGCACGGGTGCGTCCGACACGAGAGGCACGGCGATGACGACGACCCCCCAGAGCGAGAGGCTCGGGTGCGACACCTCGGACATGGTGCAGATCCACCGGCTGTTCCGCCGTCTGTTCGTCGACGCCCCGGTGCTGGTCCGCGGCGTCGGCGTCGGCGACCGGACCCGCACCGCGGTCGTCGCGGCGCACGTGCGCGACATCGCCGGCGGTCTGCACCGGCACCACCGCGGCGAGGACCTCCTGCTGTGGGACCGCCTCGAGGAGCGGTCGCCCGCGTGCGCCTTGCACGTCGGGCTCATGCGCTCGCAGCACGCGACGGTCGCGGACCTGCTCGTCCGGCTCGACGCGCTCGTGCCCGCGTGGGAGGCGTCGGCGTCGGCGGAGGACCGCGAGGCGGTCGCGGAGGTGCTCGACGAGATCCGTGCCGCGCTGCTCGTGCACCTGGGGGCCGAGGAGGAGCGGATCCTGCCGACGGCGTCGCTCGTCCTGAGCCAGCGCGAGTGGGACGAGCTCGGCGAGCACGGCCGGTCCTCGACCCCCCGAGGCCAGATGCTGCTGCTGCTCGGGTGGATCCTGGACAGCGTGCCGCCCGCGGAGCGGGCCGAGTGGCTGCGCACCAACCTGCCCCTGCCCATCCGCGTGGTGTGGGCGGCGGTGGGGCGCCGGCAGTTCGCCGCGCACCGCGCGCGCGTCTACGGGACGGCCCTGGCACGCGACTGAGCGGTCATGGGACGACTGTGTCGCGGCTCACGGGCCACTGGGCGGGACGGCGCTTGTGAAGACTTTCACAGGTTCTTACCGTAGGACGTATGACCCAGAGCCTCGAGGCTGTGCCCGCGGACCGCTCCTCCCGGGGCCCCCGTCCGCGCAAGGTTCCCCGCATCGTCGTCCTCGGTGGCGGCTACGTCGGGCTCTACACCGCGCTGCGGCTCCGCCGCCGGCTCGGCAAGCGCGAGGCGGCGATCGTCGTCGTCGACCCGCGCCCCTACATGACGTACCAGCCGTTCCTGCCCGAGGCGGCCGCCGGCTCGCTCGAGCCGCGCCACGTGGTCGTGTCCCACCGCCGTGAGCTCAAGGGCATCGACACCCTCACCGCGCGCGTCACCGAGATCCGTCACGCGGACCGCACCGTGCGCCTGGCGCCCGACGCGGGCGAGCCGTACGAGATCTCCTACGACCACCTCGTCGTCGCGCTCGGCTCGGTCGCGCGCACGCTGCCCATCCCGGGTCTTGCGGAGGAGGCCATCGGCTTCAAGCAGGTCGAGGAGGCGATCGCGCTCCGCAACCACGTGCTCAGCAAGATCGACGCCGCGGCCTCGACGTGGGACAAGGACCTGCGCCGCCGGCTCCTGACCTTCACCTTCGTCGGTGGCGGGTTCGCGGGCATCGAGGCGATCGCCGAGGTCGAGGACATGGCGCGCGACGTCCTGCGCTACTACGACTCGATCGCGATCGAGGACCTGCGCTTCGTCATGATCGAGGGGTCGCCGCGCATCCTGCCCGAGCTGGGCGAGGAGATGGGCGGCTACGCGCTCGAGCAGCTGCGCAAGCGCGACATCGAGGTCCACCTCTCGACGTTCCTCAGCTCGTGCGTCGGCGGCCACGTCGTGACCTCGACGGGCGTGGAGTTCGACTCCGAGACCATCGTGTGGACCGCGGGTGTCCGCGCCAACCCGGTGCTGGCCGACTCGGACCTGCCGCTCGACCAGACGGGCCGCGTCCGGGCGCTGCCGACGCTCCAGGTCGCGCACGAGGACGGCACGGTCGTCGACGGCGCGTGGACCGCGGGCGACTGCGCCGCCGTGCCCGACCTGGCCAACCCGGGCAAGCTCTGCTCGCCCAGCGCGCAGCACGCCGTCCGCCAGGCCCGCCACCTCGGCGACAACCTCGCGAAGGCGCTGCGCAGCGCACCGGTCGAGCCGTACAGGCACAAGCACGTCGGCACGGTCGCGTCGCTCGGCCTCGGCAAGGGCGTCGCGCAGGTCTACGGCGTCAAGCTGCGCGGCTGGCCCGCGTGGTTCATGCACCGGACTTACCACATGGCGCAGATGCCGACGCTGAACCGCAAGGTCCGCATCGTCCTCGACTGGACCCTCGCGATGTTCTTCCGCCGCGAGATGGTCGCCCTGGGCCGCCTGCACGACCCGCGCGCCGACTTCCGCGAGGCCTCCACGCCGCGCGCCAAGGCGGCCGGCAAGCCGGCCGACAAGACCGAGGGCAACGTCGTGCGCGAGAAGGTGCCCGCGGGCGCCTGACACCGCCTCGACCGACGACGGCGGCCGACCCCGGCGGACCGGGTCGGCCGCCGTCGTCGTGCCCCCGGCGGGGGTCGAACCCGCACTGGGCCGGGTTTAAGCCGGCTGCCTCTGCCGGTTGGGCTACGGGGGCCGAGCCGGCCCGATCATCCTGCCAGTCGCGGGAACGATGGCGGCCCCAGGTGCGTTCCCTAGGATGAGTCAACGGCCGGCGACCCTATCCGGCCCGCATCCTGCGGGCGGAGGCCGCGACCAGGAGGAACCCGTGTCCAACCCCGTGTTCAGCAACAGCGCCGTCTTCGGCGAGCGCCGTGGCCGCGGTGGGGTGCAGCAGGCACCGCCCCCGCAGTACGGCCAGGCACCCTACGGCCAGGCGCCGTACGGCCAGGCCCCCTACGGCCAGGCCCCTTACGGGCAGCCGTCGCTCGAGGACATGTACAACGGCCCGGCCGCGACGACGCGCGACACCGGGCGCATGACGTACGACGACGTGATCATGAAGACCGGCGGGCTGCTCGCGCTGCTCGTCGTCGTCGCGGCGGCGACCTGGTTCGTCGCGCCCGGCCTGTGGCCGATCGGCATGATCGTCGGCCTCGTCCTCGGCCTCGTCAACGCGTTCAAGAAGAACCCGAGCCCCGCGCTCATCGTGGCCTACACGGTCGCGCAGGGCGTGTTCCTCGGCGGCATCAGCCTCGCGTTCCAGGGCATGACCATCGACTCGGCGACGGGGACGGCGGAGCCCATCGTCATGCAGGCCGTCCTCGGCACGCTCGCGACGTTCGGCGCAGCGCTGTTCCTGTTCCGCTCGGGCAAGGTGCGCGTCACGCCCAAGTTCACGCGCTGGCTGCTCATCGCGATGGTCGGCTACCTCGCGTTCTCGCTGCTCAACGTCGTGCTGTCGTTCTTCATCGCGAGCGAGGGCTTCGGCCCGCTGCGCAACGGCCCGGTCGGCATCCTCGTCGGCCTGGTCGCGGTCGGCCTCGCGGCCGCGTCGCTCATCATGGACTTCGACTTCATCAAGCGCGGTGTCGAGCAGGGCATCCCGGCGAAGTTCGCCTGGACCGCGGCCTTCGGCCTCATCGTCACGCTCGTCTGGCTGTACCTCGAGATCCTGCGGATCCTCGCGATCTTCAACTCGAACGACTGACGCCGCCGGCGTCCTGCCGGCACCGTCCTCCCGCCCGGGTGCGCACGCGCACCCGGGCGGTGTCGTACCTGGACCGGGGCCGGCCCCTTCTCGCCTGCGGCCGACGGCCCCGCGACCGACGACACCGCGCTCCCGGTGCGCGGTGGCGGGAGGGCACCCGCACCGCGCGCCCGGGCGCGCCTTCTAGAGTGGTCGCCGCCCGTCGGCGCGACCGCGCCGCACCTCGGACCCACGGGAGCGACCGTGCCGTACGCCCAGCACATCTCCGAGCTCGTCGGCGACACGCCGCTCGTCCGGCTGACCTCGGTGGCGAGCGGCCTCGCGGCGACCGTGCTGGCCAAGGTCGAGTACGTCAACCCGGGCGGCTCCGTCAAGGACCGGATCGCGCTGAAGATGGTCGAGGCCGCCGAGGCGTCGGGCGAGCTGCGGCCGGGCGGCACGATCGTCGAGCCCACGAGCGGCAACACCGGGGTCGGCCTCGCGCTCGTCGGTCAGCGCAAGGGCTACCGCTGCGTGTTCGTGTGCCCCGACAAGGTCTCGCAGGACAAGCGTGACGTGCTGCGCGCCTACGGCGCCGAGGTCGTGGTGACCCCGACGGCGGTGCCCCCGGACCACCCGGAGTCGTACTACTCGGTGTCGGACCGGCTCGCCCGCGAGATCCCCGGCGCGTGGAAGCCGAACCAGTACGCCAACCCCAACGGTCCCGCGAGCCACTACGAGTCGACCGGGCCGGAGATCTGGCGTGACACCGAGGGGACCGTGACGCACCTCGTCGCGGGGGTCGGCACGGGCGGCACCATCACGGGCACGGGCCGGTACCTCAAGGACGTCAGCGCGGACCGCGACGCCGCGGCGGGCGGGCGTGTGCGGGTCGTCGGCGCCGACCCGGCCGGCTCGGTCTACTCGGGCGGCGACGGGCGCCCCTACCTCGTGGAGGGCGTCGGCGAGGACTTCTGGCCCGCGGCGTACGACCCGTCCGTGCCCGACGAGGTCATCGCCGTCACCGACGCCGAGTCGTTCGACATGACGCGCCGCCTCGCGCGGGAGGAGGGGCTCCTCGTCGGCGGCTCGTGCGGCATGGCCGTGGTCGCGGCGCTGCGGCTCGCCGAGCGGATCGAGCGCGAGGACGCCGCCGCGGCTGCCCGCGCCGTGATCGTCGTGATCCTGCCCGACGGTGGACGCGGCTACCTGTCGAAGATCTTCAGCGACGCGTGGATGCAACGGCACGGGTTCCTGGGTGAGCCGACCGACGGCCCCCTCGTCGCCGACGTCGTCGACGCCCTGGGCGACCGCGTCCGGTCCTTCCCGCACGTGCGGCCCGAGCACACGGTGGCCGACGCCGTGGCACGCCTCGCCGACGCCGGCCTGCCCGCCCTGCCGCTCGTCACCGGCGAGCCACCCGTGAAGTCGGGTGAGGTCGCAGGCTCGGTGAGCCAGGCGGGGCTCCTCGCGGCGCTCGCGTCGGGCGACGCGTCGCCGTCGGACCCGGTGCGTGACCACGCCGAACCGGGTCTGGCCCAGGTCGGCCACGCGCAGTCGGTCGACGCGCTGCGGCACGCGCTCGCCGACGGCCGCCCCGTGCTGGTCAACGTCGACGGCGACCCGCGGGCACTGCTGTCCGCGGCCGACCTCCTCGCACACCTCGCCCGCTGAGCACGGACCACCCGACCGACGCCCGGCGGGACCGCTCGGCGGACGCCCGCTGACGCACGCCCGCAGGAGTAGCGTCGCACTCGCTCGGCGGCGGGCCGGGTCTCGGACGGTCCGGGGGTCCAGGTGGCGGCACAGGCACTCGCGGCGCTGCGGCGCGGGCGGCACCGCGGCGACACGACGCGCCCGCGACGCACCGAGCTCGTCGCCCAGGTGGGCGGGCCGCTGCGCCGCTACCTGCGCACCGAGGCCGGGGGAGCGGGCCTCATGCTGGCCGCCGCGCTCGTGGCGCTCGTGTGGGCGAACTCGCCGTGGTCCGCGTCCTACGAGGCGCTGTGGCACCTCGAGGCCGGGGTCCGCGTGGGCGGTGCCGGGCTCGAGATGGACCTCAAGCACTGGGTCGACGACGCCCTCATGGTGCTGTTCTTCTTCGTCATCGGCCTCGAGGTCGCGCGCGAGCTGTCGGTCGGGGAGCTCACGCAGCGTCGCCGCGTCGTCGTCCCGCTCGTCGCGGGGGTCGCGGGCGTCGTCGTCCCGGCGCTCGTGTACCTCGCGGTCAACCCGTCGGGGCCCGCGGCGGCGGGCTGGGGCGCCGTCATCGGCACCGACACGGCGTTCCTGCTGGGTGCCCTCGCGCTGGTCGGCCCGAGGACCGCGACCCAGCTGAGGATCTTCCTGCTCACGCTCACCGTGATCGACGACGTCGTCGCGGTGACCGTCATCGGCGTCGTCTACTCCGACGAGCCGCGCGTCCTGCCCCTGCTCGGCGCGGTCGCGCTGCTCGGCGTCCTCGTGCTCCTCGCGCGGGTCCGTGCGTGGCGCGCGTGGCCGTACGTCGTCGTGACGGTCGCGCTGTGGTCGGCCGTCGTCGCGGGCGGCGTGCACGGTGCGATCGCGGGGATGCTCGCGGGGCTGCTCATCCCCGCGCGGACACCCGAGCGCTCGACCGTCGAGGGGGCCGCGCGGCTCGTGCGCGCGTTCCGCCAGTCGCCCCTGCCGAGCGCGGGCCGGACCGCGCAGCAGGGTCTCGCGCGTGCGGTGTCGGTCAACGAGCGGCTCCAGGTGGTCCTGCACCCGTGGACGAGCTACGTCGTCGTCCCGCTGTTCGCGCTCGCCAACGCGGGCGTCGACCTCCGCGGGGGAGCGCTCGAGGAGGCGCTGCGGTCGCCCGTGACGTGGGGCGTCGTCGCGGGCCTCGTCGGCGGCAAGGTCCTCGGCGTCGGTGGTGGTGCGCTGCTCGCGGTGCGCGCGGGGCTGGGACGCCTCCCGCAGGGCGTGGGGCCGGGGCAGGTGGTGGGCGGCGCCGCGCTGTCCGGGATCGGCTTCACCGTCTCGCTCCTGATCATCGGGCTCGTGGACGACCAGGACTTCCGTGAGGCCGCGACCGTCGGCGTCCTCCTCGCGGCGGTGCTCGCCACGGCGCTCGGCGGCCTCGCCTTCCGCCTCGCGGCCCGGCTGCTGGGGGAGCGGACGGCCGACCTGCCCGTGCGCCTGAGCCTTCCTGTCGACCCGGCTCGCGACCACGTGCGGGGCCGGGCCGACGCACCCATGACGCTCGTGGAGTACCTCGACTTCGAGTGCCCCTTCTGCGCGCGCGCGACGGGCGTCACGACGGAGCTCCGCGCCGAGCTCGGCGACGACCTGCGCTACGTCGTCCGCCACCTCCCGCTGCCCGACGTCCACCCGCACGCCGAGCTCGCGGCGGTCGCGGCCGAGGCCGCCGCGGCGCAGGGACGGTTCTGGGAGATGCACGACCTGCTGTTCGCGCACCAGGACGAGCTCGAGCTGCCCGACCTCCTCGGCTACGCGGGCCGGCTCGGTCTCGACGTCGAGCGGTTCGCGCGCGACCTGGACGACGACGACGTCGCGGCACGCGTGCGGGAGGACGTCGCGAGCGCCGAGGCGAGCGGGGCGCGGGGGACGCCGACGTTCTTCGTCGGTGGTCGTCGCCACCGCGGGCCGTACGACGCGGCGACCCTCGCGGCGGAGCTGCGCGCGTCGGTGGCCCGGACGCACCACGGCCCCGACGCTCGCTGACGTCCGGCCCCGCGCCCGACCGGCACGCACCCGGACGCGCGCCGAGCCCCGCCGTCACCCCGCGAGGTACTGGTGCAGGAGGTGCACCGCGAGCGCACCCTCGCCGACGGCCGACGCGACGCGCTTGACCGACCCGCGCCGCACGTCGCCCGCGGCGAGGACCCCGGGCGTGCTCGTCTCGAGCATCAGCGGGGCGCGGTCGAGCAGCCAGGGCGGGTCGACGTCGGCGCCCAGGAGGTCGGGGCCGGTGACGAGCGAGCCCCACCGGTCGCGGGCCACGCAGCCGCCGAGCCACTCGGTGCGCGGCTCGGAGCCGATCAGGACGAACAGCACGCCCTCGACCGACTCCTCCTCGCCCGTGTCGACGTCGCGCAGGCGCAGGGTCTCGAGGAACTCGGTGCCCGTGCCGCCCACGACCGCGGTGCGCGTCCGCACGTCGATCACGGGGTCGGCCGCGACCTGCCGCACGAGGTAGTCCGACATCGTCTCGGTGATGGTCGGCCGTCGCACGAGCAGCGTGACGCGGTCCGCGTAGCGCGCGAGGTGGATCGCGGCCTGCCCGGCCGAGTTCGCCCCGCCCGCGACGTACACGTGACGGCCGCGCATCGCCGGGGCCTGCGTGGTCGCCGCGCCGTAGAACACGCCGCGTCCGGTGAGCGCCTCGAGCTCCGGCACGCCGAGCCGTCGGTAGCTCGCGCCCGTCGCGACGACGACCGAGCGCGACCGCACCTCCCCGCCGTCGGACAGTGCGAGGACGCGCCACTCGTCCTCGGTGCGCAGCCCGGTCGCGGCCCGCATGAAGTGGAACCCGGAGCCGAACGTCCACGCCTGCCGGTACGCGAGCTCGGCGAGCCGGCTGCCGCTGATGCCGCTCGGGAAGCCGAGGTAGTTGCGGATCATCGAGCTCGTGCCCGCCTGGCCGCCGACCGCCTGCTGCTCGACGACGAGCGTCCGCAGCCCCTCGGACGCGGCGTACACGGCGGCACCGAGCCCCGCCGGCCCGGCGCCCACGATGACGACGTCGAACCGCGCGTCGGCCGGCAGGGGACGCACGAGCCCGAACGCGTCGGCGATCTCCACGTCGGTGGGGTCCTCGAGGACCACCGGGTCGGGTGTGAACCGCAGCACGACGACGGGCAGCCGGGGCTGCGTCAGGTGCAGGTCGGCGAGCGCGCGCCGTCCCTCGGCCGTCGCCGCGTCGCGGAAGCGCGTCGGGATGCGGTTGCGTGCGAACGAGTCACGCAGACCCTGCGACCGGGCGGACCACACCTCGCCGACGACCTCGACGGCGTCGAACCCCTGGCCCTCGCGCGCGCGCCACTCCTCGAGCGCCTCGGTGACGAGACGGTGCAGCTCCTCGTCGGGGCGCGTGCCCGTCCGCAGCATCCAGCGGTCGACCCGCCCGAGCGTGACGGCTTCGAAGACCGGTCCCGCGGTCGAGAAGTCACCCCAGCGGATGAGGCAGGCGCGCATCGACCCCGGTGCGTGCGTGCAGAGCTCGCCGAGCACCTCGAGGCCGTCCGGGTCCGCCCCGCCCACGCCGACGAGCAGGAGCGCGACGGGCACGTCGTCGGTCGCGAGCCGGTCGAGCGTCGCGCGCGCGTCAGCGACCGCGTCCGCCCCGCCGTGGACGACGACGTCGTAGTCGCGCCCGTAGCGGTCGACGAGCTGCTCACCCGTGACGGACGCCGACGCGTCGTCGCGGGTGACGAGGACGACCGCCGGGCGGCGCGCGACGGCGACGTCGTCCGGACCGGCCGGGGGGTCGGCGGTCATGGTTGTGGTCTACGCGCCGTGGCGTCCCGCGTCAACGCCCCCGTCGCGGGCCTGGCGTCGTGGCGGTGCCGAGGCGCATCCTGCGGATGGGGGTGTCGTGGCTGGGTCCGTGCGAGGAGGCCGTCGTGGCGCGCTACCGGTTCCGCTCGTCGTGGCACGTGACGGCCCCGCCGCCGGAGGTGTGGCGTGCGGTGGTCGCCGTCGAGGACTGGCCGCGGTGGTGGCCCGCGGTCTCCTCGACCCGGGTCGTGGACCCGGGCGCGCCGGACGGGACCGAGCGGGTCGTCGAGTACGGCCTGCGGGCCCCGCTCGGCTACCGGCTCGCGGTGCGGACCCGCACCGTCGACGTCGTGCCCGGCCGGAGCGTGCTCGTCGAGGTGCTCGGTCACCTCGACGGTCGCGGGCGGTGGACGCTGACCGGGGAGCCGGGCGGCACCGAGGTCGACCAGCTGTGGGAGGTCGACACGACGCGGCCCTGGATGCGGGCGCTCGCGCCGTTCGCGGCGCCGGCGTTCCGGTGGAGCCACGACCGGGCAGCGCGGCGGGGCGGCGAGGGCCTCGAGGCGTGGCTCACGCGCCGCTGACCCCAGCGCGGCGCAGCAGCACCAGACCCGCGGCGCCCGTCAGGACGACCGCGACCAGGAGCGCGACGTACGCCGCGGTGAGGGGACCGCCGTCGACGGTGCCGGGACCGTGGACCGCGAGCACCGTGAGCTCCAGGAGCCCGAACGTCGTGTACGCGATCGCGGGCACCCGCAGGCGCACGAGGTCGCGGGCTCGGACGGCGAGCGCCGCGGCGACCCCGAACGCGACGAGCCACGACGCGACCGCACGCGCCGTCAGCGGTGTGAGCGCCCACGGCCACACCGCCGCGGCGCTCGACGGCGCGACCCAGAGAACGACGCCGACGGCGCCGAGCACGAGCCCCTCGGCGACCAGGGCGACGGCGAGCGCGCGCGGCATCGGCACGCGCAGCCCGACGCGTCCCGGTCCGGGGCGGCGCGCGACGACGGCGAGCATCGCGACCGGGACGACGACGTAGACGACCAGCCAGACCCACGCCGCCGGCACGGCGAACGGTCCGCTCCCGGGCGTGACGACGTGCATCCGGTCGAGGTGCACGAAGGTCGCGGCCGTGGTGAGCACCGTGAAGACGAGGACCGTGAGGAACGGGACGCGCACCTGCGACCACCGGCCCGACCGCAGCGACAGCACGCTGAGGACGAACCCCGCGCCGTAGCCCGCGCCGAGGAACGCCGCGGTGAGCGGCGGGTCGATCGTCCACGCGAAGGTCTCCGCGGTGCGCGTCGCCCGCAGCGCGAGCGCGACGAAGCCCGCGGCCGTGAGCACGCAGAACACGGCGAGGACCGGGCGGACCCCGCGCGGGAGGTCGCCGGTCCGGCGGGAGGCTCCCGACATGGCACTCCTCGGGGGGGTGGAGGCTCCTCCGATCGTGGACCTCCCCGCACCACCGGTCAACGCTGCGGTGCCGCGCCGTCCGGACCGTGCCGTCCGACCACCGCCCGACCACCGCCCGACGCGCTTCGGGACACGTGCACGGCACACGTCGCGACCCGCGGTCGAATCGATCCATGCGCGCCGGTCGCCGTGGTAGAAATCGACCCGACCGCCCCCGACGCCGAGGAGTCCGCGTGCCCCTGATCGACCTGCCCCTCGACCAGCTGCGCACCTACCGGGCGGACCTGCACGAGCCGGACGGCTACGACGACTTCTGGGCGCGCACGCTCGCCGAGGCCCGCACGCACGACCTCGCGCTGAGCGCCGAGCCCGTCGACGCCGCGCTCGCGCTCGTCGAGGTGCACGACGTGACGTTCGCGGGCTTCGGTGGGCACCCCGTCAGGGCGTGGCTGCGGCGCCCCGCGGGGACGCGGGAGGACCTGCCCGCCGTCGTCGAGTTCGTCGGGTACGGCGGCGGGCGCGGCCTGCCGCACGAGAGCCTCGTGTGGGCCGCGGCCGGGTACGCGCACCTCGTCATGGACACGCGCGGCCAGGGGGCGGGCTGGGGCTCGGGCGGGGCGACGCCCGACCCGGTCGGCTCGGCCGGTGCGACCCCGGGCTTCCTCACGCGCGGCATCGAGGACCCGGAGCAGCACTACTACCGCCGCGTCTTCACCGACGGCGTGCGCGCGGTCGAGGCGGTGCGCGCGCTCCCGGGCGTCGACGCGTCGCGCGTCGCGGTCGCCGGGGGCAGCCAGGGCGGCGCGATCGCGCTCGCGGTCGGCGGGCTCGTGCCCGACCTGCTCGCCGTGATGCCCGACGTGCCGTTCCTGTGCGACGTGCGCCGCGCGATCGACGTCACCGACGCCTACCCCTACCAGGAGCTCGCGACGTACCTGTCCGTGCACCGCGACAAGGTCGACGTCGCGCTGCGGACCATGGACCACGTCGACGTCCTGCACCTCGCGCGGCGGGCCACGGCGCCCGCCCTGCTCTCGGTCGCGCTGCGCGACACGATCTGCCCGCCGTCGACGGTCTTCGCGGCGCACAACCACTACGGCGAGCTCTCCGACCCGCGGCCCTCGGCCGAGATCGAGGTCTACCCGTTCAACGGTCACGAGGGCGGCCAGCACCACCAGGCGGCACGTCAGCTGCGCTGGCTCGCCGACCGCGTCTGAGGCACGGCACGATGGGCGGTGGTCGTGCGCGTCGCGCGGCCGACCCGACAGAGAGGCCAGCCATGACCACCCTGCCCAGCGCGTCCGGCTCGTTCGGCGAGAAGCCCGACCTCACCTTCCCGGACTCGCCCGCCCCCGCCGACCTCCAGGTCCAGGTGCTGCACCAGGGCGACGGCGAGACGGTCGAGGCCGGCGACGACATCGAGGTGCACTACCTCGGCCAGGTGTGGGGCGGCACGCGCCCGTTCGACACGTCGTACGACCGCGGCCAGTCCATCTCGTTCGGCATCGGCGTCGGCCAGGTCATCGGCGGCTGGGACGAGGGGCTCGTCGGCCGCCAGGTCGGCTCGCGCCTCCTGCTGTCGATCCCGCCGCACCTCGGCTACGGCGACCGCGGCGTCCCGCAGGCCGGCATCCGCGGCGGCGACACCCTCGTCTTCGTCGTGGACGTCCTCGGCACGTCGCGCTGACGACCTGCCCCAGGAGCCCGACGACGCGCCGCGCGGCGCCACCGACGCGCGCGTCGGACGACGGCCGGCCCGGTCACCCGGGCCGGCCGTCGTCGTCTCACCCGACGAGGCCGTGCCGGAGCAGGAAGTCGTTGTGGAACCGCCCCTCGGGGTCCAGGCGTGCTGCGAGGGCGCGGAAGTCGTCGAGGCGCGGGTAGGCGGCGCGCAGCGCGTCGGGGGCCCCCGCGACGTCGGCCGTGAAGAGCTTGCCCCAGTGCGGGCGCGGCGTGAACGGCGCGAGCACCTCCTCGAGCTCGGGCAGGAACGCCGTCACCTCGGGCACACGCTGCCGCCACGTGAGGTGCAGGGCCACGGTCGCGCGGCCGTGCGCGGGGCTGAGCCACAGGTCGTCCGCCGCCACGGACCGGATCTCGGCGACGAGCAGGAGCGGCGCGATGCGGTGCCCGATGCCGCGCAGCGCCTCGATCGCCGCGGGCGCGTCACGCCGGTCGACGAGGTACTCCGACTGCAGCTCGTCGCCGTGGCTGGGCGTGAACTCCAGGCGGAAGTGGGGCCACCGCTCGTGCCACGGCCCCGCGACGGCGCCCTGCGTCGTCGTGCTGACCGGGTCGACGCCCGCGAGCGGGTGCCTCGGGCCGTCGGCGGGCCGGGCCCCGAAGAGGTCGCGCCGCGGCTCCCAGCCGGGACGGACGCGGCTCTTGCGCCACACCTGCGCGACCGTCGGTGACGCGTAGTCGGTGAACAGGCTCACGCTGTCCGCGCTCGACAGCACGTCGTCGAGGTGCGTGAGCGCGGCGTCCCACGGCAGGTCGGTGTGCACCTCCTGCAGGACGTCGTAGGTCGGCTCGACCCGCAGCGTCAGCGCTGTGACGACGCCCAGCGCGCCCACGCCGACGACGGCACCCGCGAGCTCGGCGTCGCGACGCACGGGCAGCAGCTCGCCGTCGGCGGTCACGAGGTCGAGGCACGTGACCGCGTCCGGGAGGCCGCGGTGGCGGTCGCCCGAGCCGTGCGTGCCGGTCGCGACCGCTCCGGCGACGGAGATGTGGGGGAGTGAGGCGAGGTTGTGCAGGGCCCAGCCGCGCTCGTGGAGCCACCCGGCGAGCTCGCCGTACCGGACGCCCGCGCCCACCCGGACGGTCCGCGCGGCCTCGTCGAGCTCGACCGGGACGTCGAGCGCGTCGAGGGTCACGAGGGTCCCGGCGTCCGCGACGTCCGAGAAGGAGTGCCGGCTGCCGAGCGCGTGCACGGTCCCGGTGGCTGCCGCGACGAGCGCCTGCGCCTCGGCGACGGTGCGTGGTCGGTGCACCGTCCCGCGGTAGGTGTGGTTGCCGGCCCAGTTCCGCTCGGTGCTGCCCTCGGTCATCCGCTGCTCCTCGCCGTCGCTGTCGTCGTCGTCCGTCGTGCGCGCGCCCGGGGTCCGCGCGCGTCACGTGCCACCCTCACCGTCCCGCGAGCCCCGTCTCGTAGGCGAGGACCACGGCCTGGACCCGGTCGCGCACGTCGAGCTTGTGCAGGATGCGCCCCACGTGGGTCTTCACCGTGGCCTCCGAGAGCACGAGGCGCTCGGCGATCTCGCCGTTCGAGAGGCCCTCCGCGACGGCGCGCAGCACCTCGAGCTCGCGCGGGGTCAGCGCGGCGAGCCGCGGGTCGAGCCCCGAGGGCGTGACCGGACCGGTCGGCAGGTGGTCGGCGAACATCTCGAGCATGCGCCGTGTGACGCGGGGCGACACCACGGCGTCGCCCGACGCGACCGCCCGGATGGCCGCGACGAGCTCGGCGGGCCGGGCGTCCTTGAGCAGGAAGCCCGACGCCCCCGCGCGCAGCGCGGCGAACGCGTACTCGTCGAGGTCGAACGTCGTGAGGATGAGCACGCGCGTGCCGGGGTGCGCCTCGACCACGCGCCGCGTCGCCTCGATCCCGTTCATGCCGGGCATGCGCACGTCCATGAGCACGACGTCGGGTCGCAGCGCGGCGACCTGCGTGACGGCCGTCGCGCCGTCGCCCGCCTCGCCGACGACCTCGAGGTCGTCCTCGGCGTCGAGAACGAGCGCGAAGCCCATCCGCAGGAGGGCCTGGTCGTCGACCAGCAGGACGCGGACGGTCTCGCTCACGAGGGGTCTCCCGGGGTCGTCGGTGGGTCGGCCGGTCCGTCGCCGGGTCCTCCTGAGGGCCCGTCCCCGGGCTCCTCGCCGGGCCAGGGCAGGACGGCGTGCACGCGCCAGCCCGTGCCGTGCGGGCCCGCGTCGACGGTCCCGTCGTAGACCGCGGCACGCTCCCGCATGCCGATGAGGCCGTTGCCCGTGCCGCCCGGGTCGGTGTGCGGCAGGGTCGCGCCCGTGTCGGTCACCTCGAGCTCGACGGCTTCGCGCGTGCGGCGGACGGTGACGTCGACGGCGCGGGCGCCCGGCGCGTACCGCAGCGCGTTGGTGAGCGACTCCTGGAGGATCCGGTACACCGCGAGCTGCACGCCGGCGTCGTCGGGCAGGGGTGTGGCCAGGCCCGTGGTCCGCACCGGCAGGCCCGTGGCGCGGAACCGCTCGACCAGCGCGTCGACGTCGACGACGCCCGGCTGGGGCTCGAGCGGCGCCTCGGGCTCCTGGAGCACCCCCAGGATGCGGCGCATGTCGGCGAGCGCGGACCGGCCGGTCTCGGACAGCTCGCCGAGCGCGGTGCGGGAGCGGTCGGGGGCGCGGTCGAGCGCGGCCGACGCGCCGTCGGCGAGCGCGATCATGACCGAGAGGCTGTGCGCGACGACGTCGTGCATCTCGCGGGCGATGCGCGTGCGCTCGGCCGCGCGCGCGAGCTGCGCCTGCTGGTCGCGGTCGCGCGCGATGGCGTTGGCGCGGTCGACGAGGTCGGCGAGGTGCAGGCGGCTGTTGCGGACGCTCGTGCCGATCGCCATCGCCGCGAGGGTGAAGACGACGACGCCCGTGATCGACGCGAGGCGCATGTCGGTCCTCGACCCGTCGTCCTCGGCCGCGAGCACGCCGGGCACGGGCGTCTCCCACAGCCAGCTCGCCAGGCCGGTCGTGACGGCCAGCGCGCCCGCGACGGTCCACGCCGTGCGCGGGGGGTGCGAGGCCGCGACGGCGTACACGACCAGGCCGACCGCGAGGTCGAACCCGGTGAAGGTCCCCGAGACGAGCACGGCCACGACGGCGAGGACGCCGACGACGCCGGCGACGAGCACCGGCCGGCGTCGGCGCCACGCGAGCGCCGCGATCCCCGCCGCGACGACCGCGACGGTGGGGACGACGGTCGCGGGGCGTGCGGGGTCGATCACCGCGGTGAGCAGCGCGGGGATCCCGAACCACGCCATGACGACGACGTCCATGGCGACGGGGCGCCGCGCGAAGAACCGGCGGACGGGCCCGAGCCGGCGCGCACCGAGGACGGTGAACGGCCGGTCGGGGGTCGTCGTCACGGCGTCACTCTCGCAGGACGGGGCCGGTGCCAACACTTAACCGTGTGGTTAAGTGTTGGGGTGCCGCTGCAGGACGTCCTCTCCGCGCTCGCGGACCCCACGCGCCGCGCCGTCGTCGAGGCGCTGCGGCCCGGGGGCCTCACGGTGGGCGAGCTCGCGCGGCAGGTGCTCACGGGCGAGGGCATGTCCGCCCCCGCGTTCAGCAAGCACCTGCGCGTGCTCGAGGCCGCGGGGGTGGTCCGTCGCGACAGGGTCGGCCGGACCGTCGTCGTGACGCTCGAGCCGTCGTCGCTCGACGAGCTCGCGACGTGGGTGGAGAGCACGACGCGGCACTGGAGCCGGACGATCGACCGGCTCGACCGGTACCTCGAGCAGGAGGACGCATGAGCACCACGCAGGCCCGCGTCGAGCGGACCCTCGCAGCACCCGTCGAGCGCGTGTTCCGCGCCTGGACCGACCCGGACGTCCTCGCCCGCTGGTACTGCCCCAACCCGGACATGCCCCTGACCGTCGAGGCCGACGTCGTCGAGGGCGGGCGGTACCGCGTCGTCATGGGGCCCTACGTCGCCGAGGGCACGTACACGGCGGTGGTCCCGCCGGGGACGGACGGCCCCGGCGCGGTCGTGGCGTTCACGTGGCGCTGGACGAGCGACCCGGACGCGGTCGAGGGGCACGTGCGCGTCGGGCTCGACCCGGCGGACGGCGGCGGGACCCGCCTCGTGCTCGTCCACGAGGGGCTCGCTGACGCGGACGACGCCACGGGCCACGCCGAGGGGTGGGAGCTGAGCCTCGACCGCCTCGAGCAGCTGGAGCCGGCGGCGTCCGCCGACGCGTGAGCCGGGCGGACGACGGCGCGCGCCGACCCGCACGGGGCGGGTCGGCGCGCGCACGGTCGTCCAGCGGAGCCGGTCAGGCGTCGCGGCGGCGCAGGAGCACCGCGGCCACGCCGCCGAGGACCACGACCCACGCGATCATCACGCCGTAGCCCTGCCACGGCGTGAGCGAGACCGTGTCCCGCATGCCGTCGATCATCGCGAGGGTGTCCTCGCCGTACATGACGCGCGCCCCCGCCGTCGAGGGCAGGAACGGCCCGACCAGCTCGAAGAAGCGCAGCGGCACGATCGAGAACACCGTCTCGACGACCAGCAGCAGACCGATCACCGCGGTCATCGCGCCCGCGGTGTGCCGCAGCAGCGCGCCGAACGCCAGCCCGAGGAGCGCGACGCCCGCGAGGTAGAGCGGCAGGCCCACGAGGCGCCTGAGCTGCTCGGCGTCGGCGAGGTCGACCGTGACGCCGAGCTCGTCGTGGAACGGCAGGCTCACGAGGTAGGACAGGAGCATCGCCACCACGGTCGCCACGACGACGACGCCGGTGAGCACGAGGGCCTTCGCGACGAGCACGGGCAGGCGACGCGGGACCGCGGCGAAGGTGGAGCGCACCATGCCCGTCGAGTACTCGGACGTCACGACGAGCACGCCGAGCACCGCGACCGCGAGCTGGCCGAGGTTGACGCCTGCCGAGAGCAGCGCGGGCAGGTCGGTGCCGCCGGCCGAGGCGGCCTGCTCGTCGCTCATCGTGGTGCTGGCCCAGGCGAACAGGCCGCTGATGCCGACCATCGCGAGGACGGTGACGGCGAGCGTCCACACGGTCGACCGCACGGTCCGGACCTTGAGCCACTCGGCGGCGAGGACGCGGCCGAAGGTCACGGGCCGGGTCGCGACGGCCGGGGCGGCCGGTCGGGTGGGCGGGGTGGCGAGGGCGGTCATCGGACGGCTCCGGTCGGGGCGGTCGCGCGCGCGGGCGCGTCGGACGGGGTGGTGGGGCCGGCGACGGCCGAGTGGTACTCGACCTCGTCGGCGGTGAGCGCGAGGTACGCGTCCTCGAGCGAGCTCTGGACGGGCGTGAGCTCGTGCAGGGCGATGGCCGCGGACGCCGCCGCGTCGCCGATCGCGGGAGCGGTCGAGCCCGTGACCTCGAGCAGGCCGTGCTCGACCGACGTCACGGTCGCGCCCTGGCGGCGCAGCAGCTCCTCGAGCGCGGCCGCCTGCGGCGACCGCACGCGGACCGCGGTGCCCGACGCGCGGGCCACGACGTCCTGCACGGGGGCGTCCGCGAGCACCCGGCCGCGCCCGACGACGATGATGTGGTCCGCCGTGAGCGCCATCTCGCTCATGAGGTGCGAGGACAGGAACACGGTGCGGCCCTGGCCCGCCAGGTAGCGGACGAGGTTGCGGACCCACAGCACGCCCTCGGGGTCGAGGCCGTTGACCGGCTCGTCGAGGATCAGCGTGTGCGGGTCGCCGAGCAGCGCCGACGCGATGCCGAGGCGCTGGCCCATCCCGAGCGAGAACCCGCCGACCCGCTTGCGGGCGACCGGCCCGAGGCCCGTCATCTCGATGACCTCGTCGACGCGGCTGCGGCTGATGCCGTGCGTCGCCGCCATCACCCGCAGGTGGTTGTACGCCGAGCGGCCCGTGTGGACCGCCTTCGCGTCGAGCAGCGCGCCGACCTCCCGCAGGGGGGCACGGTGCTGCGCGTAGGGGCGTCCGTTGACGGCGACCGTCCCCGCGGTGGGCCGGTCGAGGCCGACCACCATCCGCATGGTCGTCGACTTCCCGGCGCCGTTCGGCCCCAGGAACCCGGTCACCTTGCCCGGCTGCACCGTGAAGCTCATGCCGTCGACGGCCGTCTTGGCGCCGTACCGCTTGGTCAGGCCTCTGGCCTCGATCATGGATCCTCCTCGTCGTTCCGACGAGTCGAACCTACGGACGCGCGTGCCGCGGCGGGACAGCCTGCGGGCGTAACCTGCGCCGGCGTCCGGCTACCTCCCGAGGTTGACCCCCTCCGCCCAGCGGTGGGGGCGGAGGGGGCGGTCCGACGGGGCCCCGTCCTGCGACGGGACCTGCTGCGTCAGGCGGGCAGCGGGCAGGCGACGCCGGTCGAGTGCACCGGGCAGTAGCCGTTCGGGACCTTGTGCAGGTACTGCTGGTGGTAGTCCTCGGCGTACCAGAACGGCCCGGCCTCGTCGGCGGGGCGGATCTCGGTCGTGATGTCGCCGTACCCGGCGCGCTGCAGCTCCGGCGCGTACAGGTCGCGCGTCGCGAGCGCCGCCTCGGCCTGCTCGGGCGTGGTCGTGAACACCGCCGAGCGGTACTGCGTGCCGACGTCGTTGCCCTGGCGGAAGCCCTGGGTCGGGTCGTGGAGCGTCCAGAAGCGGCGCAGCAGCTCCGCGTGCGGCAGGACCTCGGGGTCGTACGCGACGAGCACGGTCTCGGTGTGCCCCGTCAGGCCCGAGCAGACCTCCTCGTACGTCGGGTTCGGCGTGTACCCGCCCTGGTACCCCGCGGCGGTCGTCACGACCCCCGGGAGCTGCCACATCTCCTTCTCGGCGCCCCAGAAGCAGCCGAGGGCGAGGTGGAGGACCGCGGTGCCCTCGGGCCACGGGCCGCGCAGCGGCGTGCCGAGGACCGCGTGGGTCGAGGGCACCGCGAACGCCGGGACGTCGCGTCCGGGCAGTGCGCGGGCCGGGTCGACCATCGTCGTCCGGGCGGAGGGGCTGAACAGCGAGCCGAACACGGTGCGTCCTTCCTGCGGGGTCGCCGGCCGCCGACGCGGCCGACACCGGGTCAACGTGCGGCGACGGACCCCGTGTTCCCGGGCCGTCCCGTCCGGTGCCGACGCGCGGCGACGTCCGACGCGCGGGGCGGCGCCGCCCTCTAGCCTGGGGCGGTGACCGAGACGCCCCACGACTGGACAGACGCCGGCTTCGCGACGCGAGCGATCCACGCCGGCCAGGACCCCGACGCGGCGACCGGCGCCGTCGTGCCCCCGATCTACCAGGTCTCGACCTACAAGCAGGACGGTGTGGGCGGCCTGCGCGGCGGGTACGAGTACTCCCGGTCCGGCAACCCCACCCGGCACGCGCTCGAGCAGGCGCTCGCGGCGGCCGAGGGCGGGACGCGCGGCTTCGCGTTCGCGTCCGGCCTCGCGGCCGAGGACACGCTGCTGCGCGCGGTCCTGCGTCCGGGCGACCACCTCGTGATCCCCGACGACGCGTACGGCGGCAGCTACCGGCTCATCGCCCGGGTCCTCGGGCCGTGGGGCGTCGACCACACGCCGGTCGACCTGTCCGACCTCGACGCCGTCGCGGCCGCGATCGAGCCCGGCCGGACCAAGGTCGTGTGGGTCGAGACGCCGACCAACCCGCTGCTCGGCGTGAGCGACGTCGCCGCGATCTCGGCGCTCGCGCGGGCCGCGGGTGCCGTCCTCGCGGTCGACAACACGTTCGCGACCCCGTACCTGCAGCAGCCGCTCTCGCTCGGCGCCGACGTCGTCGTGCACTCGACCACCAAGTACATCGGCGGCCACAGCGACGTCGTCGGCGGCGCGCTGGTGGTCGCCGAGGGCGCGCAGCTCCCGGTCGGGCTCGTCGGGCCGACCGGCACGTCGGACCTCGCGGACGCCGTCGCCTTCCACCAGAACGCCTCGGGGGCGGTCGCCGGCCCGTTCGACGCGTGGCTCACGCTCCGCGGGCTGCGCACGCTCGCCGTCCGGATGGACCGGCACTGCGCGAACGCCGAGGCGGTCGTGCGCTTCCTGTCGTCGCACCCCGCCGTGCGGGAGGTCATCTACCCGGGCCTGCCCGAGCACCGCGACCACGAGGTCGCCGCACGGCAGATGCGTGCGTTCGGCGGCATGGTCGCGTTCCGTGTCGAGAGCAAGGAGGCGGCGCTCGCGGTCTGCGAACGCACCCGCGTCTTCACGCTCGCCGAGTCGCTCGGCGGCGTGGAGTCGCTCGTCGAGCACCCCGGTCTCATGACGCACGCGTCGGTCGCCGGGTCGGCGCTCGAGGTACCGGACGACCTCGTGCGCCTGTCCGTCGGCATCGAGGACGTGGCCGACCTCGTCGCCGACCTGGGACAGGCGCTCGCATGACCCCACCCGCCGGGCCGACGGGGACGCCGACCGGGACGCCGACGGATCGCCCGACGGGGACGGATCTCGTCCCCAGCCCGGTCGGGACGAGGTCGGACGAGCGCAGCCCGACCGACTCCGTGCCGCGCTCGGTGCACGTCGCCGCCGCGTGGTCCTGGCGGCTCATCGTCATCGCGATCGGCCTGGCGATCGTCGTCCTCGGGATGTCCGTCAGCAAGGTCATCTGGGTGCCCGTCGTCGTGGCGCTGCTGCTCACGGTCCTGCTCAACCCGGTCGCCGACGCGCTCGAGCGGTACCTGAGGTTCCCGCGCGCGTTGGCCGCCGCGGTGTGCACGCTGGGGCTCCTGGTCGTCGTCGGCGGGCTGCTCACGCTCGCGGGCCGCGAGATCGTCGACGGGTTCGGCGACCTCTACGACCAGGCCACCGAGGGCTTCTCGGCGCTGCTCGTCTACCTCGCGGACAGCCCGCTCGGGCTCGACACCGCGCAGATCGAGGACTACCTCGCCCAGGCGCAGGAGCAGGTCAGCGCGAACAGCGACACGCTCGTCTCGGGCGCGCTCGCGTTCACGACGACGATCGGCACCGTGCTGGCCGGCGCGATCGTCGCGCTGTTCTGCCTGCTGTTCTTCCTCAAGGACGGCCCGACCATCGGCGCGTGGCTCATCCGGCTCCTGCCCCGCTCCGGTCGGCACCCCGCGTACGAGGCGTCCCGACGCGGTCTGGTGACGCTCTCGTCGTACGCGCGGGCCCAGATCCTCGTCGCGTTCGTCGACGCGGTCGGCATCGGGCTGGGCGCGGCCCTCCTCGGGCTGCCGCTCGTCGTGCCGCTCACCGTGCTGGTCTTCCTCGCGTCCTTCATCCCGTTCGTCGGCGCGATCGCGACCGGCTCGATCGCCGTCCTCGTCGCACTCGTGGACCAGGGCCCGGGCACGGCGCTCGTCATGCTCGCGATCGTGCTGGGTGTCCAGCAGCTCGAGGGCAACGTGCTCCAGCCGCTGCTGCTGGGGCACGCGGTGTCGCTCCACCCCGTCGCGGTCCTGCTCGCCGTGACCGCGGGGTCGATCGCGGCGGGCATCATCGGCGCCCTCCTCGCGGTGCCGCTCGCGGCGACCGTCAACACCGTCGTGCTGTACCTGCACGGCACCGACAAGTTCCCCGCGCTGGGCCGGGACCCGGCCGCGCTCGACAGGCGCCTCGCGCAGCTCGCGGGTACCGACGAGGGCGACCACGACGCGGGTGCGGTCGGCGACTCCGAGGCCACCGGCCCGGCACCGGCGGACGCGGGCGCACGCGGGGGACGGGCGGTCGGTCCCGCCGGCGACGGCCCCGGGCCGGGCAGGCCGTGAGCGTCGTCGGGCCCACCGAGGTCGAGGCGGCCGCGCACGAGCTCGTCGGCGTCGTCGAGCCCACGCCGGTCCTGACGAGCCGTGCGGTCTCGGCGCTCGCGGGCGGCCCGGTGCTGCTGAAGTGCGAGAACCTCCAGCGCTCCGGGTCGTACAAGGTGCGCGGTGCGTACGTCCGGATGGCGCACCTGACGGACGACGAGCGCGCCCGCGGCGTCGTCGCCGCGAGCGCCGGCAACCACGCGCAGGGCGTCGCGCTCGCGGCAGCACGCCTGGGCGTGCGCTCGACGGTCTTCATGCCGTCGGGTGCGGCGCTGCCCAAGGTCGCGGCGACGCAGGAGTACGGCGCACGCGTCGAGCTCGTCGGCTCGACCGTCGAGGACGCGCTCGCCGCGGCGACCGAGCACGCGGCCACGACGGGGGCGGTGTTCATCCACCCCTTCGACCACCCGGACGTCGTCGCGGGTCAGGGCACCGTGGGCCTCGAGGTCCTCGAGGCGGTCCCCGACGTGCGGACGGTGCTCGTCCCCGTGGGTGGCGGGGGGCTCGCGGCCGGTATCGCCGCGAGCCTCGGCGACCGCGACGTCGACGTGGTCGGCGTCCAGGCCGCAGGTGCGGCGGCGTACCCGGCCTCGCTCGCCGCCGGCCGGCCGGTCACGGTGCCGGGGCGCTCCACGATGGCTGACGGCATCGCGGTCGCACGGCCCGGCGACGTGCCGTTCGAGGTCCTGCGCGAGCGCGGCGCACGGGTCGTCACGGTGTCCGAGGAGGACCTGTCGCGTGCGCTCCTGCTCCTGGCGGAGCGGGCCAAGATGGTCGTCGAGCCCGCGGGTGCGGCGGGCGTTGCTGCGCTCCTGGCCGGGCACGCCGTCCGCACCCCGGCCGTCGTCGTGCTCTCGGGGGGCAACGTCGACCCCGTGGTCCTGCTCCGCGTGCTGCGGCACGGGCTCGCGTCGGCGGGGCGCTACCTGCAGATGCGGGTCCGGCTGACGGACCACCCGGGCCGGCTCGCGGCGATGCTCGGCGAGGTGGCCGCGGTCGGCGGCAACGTCATGCACGTGGGTCACGTGCGGACGGGCGTCGACCTCGCGATCGACGAGGTCGAGATCGGCGTCCAGGTCGAGACGCGCGGCCCGCGCCACTGCGCAGAGGTCGTCGACCACCTGCGCGCCGCGGGCTACCGGGTCACCGAGGGCTGACGCACGAGGCCCCGGACGCCGTCAGGGCGTCCGGGGCCTCGTCACCGCGCGGGCGCGGTCAGGGCTGGAAGGGCTTCGCCTCGTGGATGACCACGGGGATCTGCCGGCCGTTGGGCGCCTCGTACGACGTCTCGTCACCCGCGGAGCGGCCGATGATCGCCGCACCGAGCGGCGAGCGGTCGGAGTAGACGTCGATGTCGGTGCCGCCGGCGACCTCGCGGGAGCCCACGAGGAACGTCATGCGCTCGCCGGCGACGGTCGCGGTCACGACCATGCCCGGCTCGACGACGCCGTCGTCCGGCGGGGCCTCGCCGACCACGGCGTGCCGGAGCAGCTCGGTGAGCTGCGCGATACGCGCCTCCTGCTTGGCCTGCTCCTCGCGTGCGGCGTGGTAGCCGCCGTTCTCCTTGAGGTCGCCCTCGGAGCGCGCCGCCTCGATCTTGGCGGCGATCTCGCGGCGGCCGACGGTCGTGAGCTGCTGGAGCTCCGCGCTCAGACGGTCGTGCGCCTCCTGCGTCAGCCAGGTGACAGCGGTGGACTCGGTCACGGTCGCTCCCTTCGAGCTGATCGTCCCGGGGCGTGCTCGCCCCGGGGCTGGTGTTCCACGGGTGGGTCCACACCTGTCCGGCGGGCGGTCCCGCCCGGTGGCGACCCTGGTCGTCCCGGGCCGGTCGCACCGGACTCGTCGCGCCGGACTCGTCGCGCCGGGAACCGGTGCCGGCGACGAGGTCCCTCGCGACGAGGGCCGTTCCTCGGCGCGCGTGACCGCACCCGGCGGGTGTGTAAACGGCCAGTATAGACCAGCCCCCGCCGCGGACGACCGGGGCGGGAGGTGGGAGGCCGTGGTGCCGGCCGTCGGGCACGGCTCGGCCGGCTCAGCCGGGCACGACCTCGCACGTGTCGACGATCCCGGTCACGGCCTGCTCGGACGTCCGCACCGTCACCTGGAGGCGCTGGACGGCCGGGCCACCCGCAGGCACGTCGACGTCGAGCACGCCGACCTGGGCGTACCGCTCGTTGAGCGCCTCGACGCGGCACACGACGGCGTCCGCGGCGTCGCGCCGGGCCACCTCGAACGTCACGGCGACCTCGTCGGCCCCGCGCAGGTCGAACCCCACGTCGCTCCACGTCACGGGGGTCAGCGCGGCGCCGACGCCGAGCCACAGGGCCCCGGCGGTGCCTACGGCCCCGAGGGCCCACAGCCCGCCGACGGCGAGCCGACGACGCCGTGCGTCCGGCGGCGGCCCGTAGCGGCCGACGGGCGGCCGGGTCGGCTCGGTCATGGTCCTCCTGTCGGTCGCACGGGCCGGTGGTGCGGCCGGTGGTGCGACCATTGTCCACGGGTCCCGCGCGCCGCGGGACCCGTGGGCGTGCGCCTGCGGGCACGCACGGCACGGATCCTGATGCGCCCGGACGGGCGGCGTGGACGAGGAGGTGGGTCGGGGTGAGCGGAGCGACGACCGGACCGGGTGCGGGTGCGCACCGGAGCGGTCTGCGTCTCATGGCGGTGCACGCGCACCCCGACGACGAGTCGAGCAAGGGGGCGGCCACCACGGCCCGCTACGCCGCGGAGGGCGTCGACGTGCTCGTCGTCACCTGCACCGGCGGCGAGCGGGGGAGCATCCTCAACCCGCGCTACACGGACCCGCCGTCGACGCCCGAGGAGATGGCGGCCGTCCGCCGCGACGAGATGGCCGCGGCAGCCGCGGCGCTCGGTGTGCGCCAGCACTGGCTGGGCTTCGTCGACTCGGGCCTGCCTGAGGGCGACCCGCTCCCGCCGCTGCCCGAGGGCTGCTTCGCGCTCGTGCCCCTCGAGGACGCGGCCGCCCCGCTCGTCGACCTCGTGCGGTCCTTCCGTCCGCACGTCATGACCACGTACGACCCGACGGGCGGCTACCCGCACCCGGACCACATCATGTGCCACCGCGTCGCGTTCGAGGCCTTCCACGCCGCGGGGGACCCCGAGCGGTACCGCGACCGCGGCGAGCCGTGGCAGCCCCTCAAGCTGTACTACAACCACGACTTCTCGCTCACGCGGCTGCGGACCGTGCACGAGGCGATGCAGGCCGCCGGGCTCGAGTCGCCGTTCGGCGACTGGATCTCCTCGCGTGCGATGCGTGAGGTGCCCGAGCGCCCGGTGACGACGCGCATCGAGTGCTCCGGGTGGTTCCCGGCGCGCGACGCGGCGCTCGTGGCGCACGCGACGCAGATCGACCCCGAGGGCTTCTTCTTCGCGACGCCGCGCGACCTCGAGGCGGAGGTCTGGCCCGTCGAGGAGTACGAGCTCGCCGCGTCGCACGTCCCTGTGAGCACGCCCGAGGACGACCTCTTCGCCGGCGTCCACCCCGAGGACGACCCGGTGGCCGATGCGGACACGGATACGGACGCCGACGCCGACGCGGACCGCGCCGCGACGGAGGTCGACGCATGAGCGCCGCGGTCGCGGACGTCGTGGTGCACGCCGTCGTCGGCGACGTCGGGCGTGGTCCCGGCTCGTGGGTGGCGTCCACGGCCGCGGCCCCCGACGACCCGGGGATGCGGCAGTTCGAGCCCACGGACGTGACGCCCGGCGTCCTCGGGTTCGCCGTGACGTTCGCGGTCGTCATCGGGCTCGTCGTACTGCTGCTGTCGATGGTCGGCAAGCTGCGCCGGGTCAACCACCGCCCGCCCGACGAGGTCGGTGGGCCGGACGTCGCCGGCGAGCCCGACCGGCCCGGTGAAGCCGGTCCGCCGCACCACCCGCCCACCGACCCGGGGGCCGCCCCGACCGGCGACGGGCGCGCCTGACGGTGCCCGTCCGGGTCCACGCGGTCGGGATGCGGTCCGGCACCGACGCGGCCGCGAACCGGGCCGCGGCCGTGGCGGCCGTCGAGGACGCCGTCGGGTCGGGCGCCGGGCCGGGTACCGCGCTCGTCGTCCTGCCCGAGTACGCGGCCGCCTTCGACCCGCGGGGCGTCACGCCCGAGCTCGCCGAACCCCTCGACGGACCGTTCGTCGGCGCGCTGCGCGCCGCGACCGCGGGCAGCGGCGCGCTCGTCGTCGCGGGCACGACGCTGCCCGGGTCGCGCCCCGACCGGGCCGTCAACGCCGTCGTCGTCGTGCGCGACGGCGACGTCGTGGCGGCCTACCGCAAGGTGCACCTCTACGACGCCTTCGGCCACCGCGAGTCCGACCGCCTCGAGCCGGGACCGGCCGACGCCCAGCCCGTCGTCGTCCGCGTCGGGGGGCTCACCGTCGGCGTCATGACGTGCTACGACCTGCGGTTCCCCGAGGTCGCACGTCGGCTCGTGGACGCGGGTGCCGACGTGCTCGTCGTCCCGGCCGCGTGGGCCGACGGCGAGCACAAGGCCGACCACTGGACGACCCTCCTGCGCGCCCGCGCGATCGAGAGCACCGCGTACGTCGTGGGCGCCGCGCAGCAGGGTCGCGGCGTCACGGGCGCCTCGTGCGTCGTCGACCCGCTCGGCGTCGTGCTGGCCGCGGCGGGCGGGCGCGGTGCGGACGACGACGCGTCCCCGGGGACGGCGGCGGTCGCGTCGCTCGACCCCGACGTCGTCACCGCGGTGCGGGAGCGCAACCCGTCGCTCGCCAACCGCCGCTACCGCGTCGTCCCCGGTGCGCCGGTGGCCTCGCCGGCCGGGCCGGACGGCCCGGGGCGGACGCGGTGTTGACACGGCCGGTGCTCGCGGTCGTAGGGTCGGGCCCGACAAGCCCCCGGGGAGCGCGGACGCGCTGAGAGTGTGGTCGGACCGAGAGGTCGAGCCACTGACCCGTGGAACCTGATCCGGTTCATGCCGGCGTAGGGAGCTGGGCGAGGTGCCGACGTGCGCGCACGCGTGCGGTCGGTGGCCGTGCTGTCCGGGGGTCCGCTCGCACCCCCGGAGGCACCCGTGAACCCGTCCGCACCCGACCTCGCCCCGGCGCCGTCCCGACCCGACGACCGGACCGACCACGACCGGACCGACCACGACCGGCCGGACCACGTGCGGCTGGGCGTCGGCGCCCGGCTCACCCTCCACCCCGCGGCAGACGCGTTCGTCGAGGTCATCGTGTCCTCGCTCGCCGCCGCGCAGGCCACGGTGCCCCAGGTGGAGGTCCACACCGACGACGTCTCGACGCTCCTGCGGGGCGGCGAGCGCGACGTCGCCGCGTTCGTCCTGGCCTGCGTCGCGCACGCGGCGCGCATCACGCCGACCGGCCACGTCGTCGCGACGCTCGCACTGTCCCGCGGGTGCCCCGGCGAGGTGGGCTGCACGCTGCCCGCGGGTGAGCTGCCCGCGGTCGAGCCGGTCGACCTCCCGGCGACGGGTGTCGGGGCGTCGGCCCACTGGGCGCTCTACCCGCTCGGGACGACCGACGCGATGGGGCCGATCGAGGCCGCGATCGCCACCGCGCAGCGACGCGGCACGTGGGGCGGGGCCGAGCACTTCGCGACGCGCCTCGACGGCGACCTCGCGGACGTCCTCGGGACGGTCGTCGACACGTGGACGGGGGTCGGGCGCGAGGTCGCGCACGTCGCGGCGCACGTGACCGTGAGCGTCGGCAGCCCGAGCAGCCGCGCGGCCGGCGCCGCGACGCGCGGGTCCGCGCTGTGAGCGCCGTCGTCGACCGCCCGCGGGGCCCGTGGCCGCTGCGGGACGTGCTCGTCGTCGCGGTGCTCGCCGCGGTGTTCGGCTTCCTCTACTGGGCGCTCGTCCAGGCGTGGGGCGGTCTGCAGGTGGCGATGGGTCCGCTCGGGGACCTCGCGCAGAACGTCCTCATGGGCGGCTGGATCACCGTCGCGCCGCTCGCGGTCTTCGTCGTGCGGCGCCCCGGCGCGGGCGTGCTCGCGGAGATCGGTGCCGCGTTCGTCGAGTTCGCGTTCCTCGGCTCGCCCGTGGGCCCGATGCTGCTGCTCGCGGGTGCGGTGCAGGGCGCCGGTGCCGAGCTCGCCTTCGCGGCGACCCGCTACCGGCGCTTCGGCTGGCCGACCTTCCTCGTCGCGGGCGTCACGGGCGTGACCGCGAGCTTCCTGTGGGCGGGCACGGTCCAGCACTGGTGGACGCAGGACCTGCTCCTGCTGCGTGCGGGACTGCAGCTCGCGAGCGGGCTCGTGCTCACCGGCGTGCTCGCGAAGCTCGTCGCCGAGGCGCTCCTGCGCACGGGCGTCCTCGACGCGTTCGCGGCCGGCCGTGCCGCGGCGCTGGACGACGCCGACACCCACGCCGACGCCGACGGCACCGAGGCCGCCGGGCAGGGGTCGGAGGCTCGGTCACGGTGACCGCGGGCGCGGCGACGGCGACGGCAGCAGGGGTGACCACGGCGGCTGCGACGACGTCGCCCACGACGCGGGCGACGTCGTCGTCGTGCACCGCCGTCCACGTCGAGCGGCTCACGGTGCGGCCGAGCAGGTCGGCGCGGCGCACGCTCGACGGGGTCGACCTCGCCGTCCCGGCGGGGGGTTCCCTCCTCGTCGTCGGGCCCTCGGGCGGCGGCAAGTCGACGCTCCTGCACGTCCTCGCCGGCGTCGTCCCGCACAGCGCACCGGCCCGCGTGGACGGCACGGTGCGCGTGCTCGGGGCGGACCCGCGCACGCAGCCCGTCGCCCGCACCGCGCTGCGCGTCGCCCGACTGGGTCAGGACCCGGTCACGGGCACGTGCCTGCCGCGCGTCGCCGACGAGGTCGCGCTCGGTCTGGAGAGCCGTGGCGTCCCGCGCGCGGAGATCGGCGCACGCGTGCGCCGCGCGCTCGACGAGGTCGGCGCCGCGCACCTCGGCGACCGGCGGACGGGACGGCTCAGCGGCGGCGAGCAGCAGCGCGTCGCACTCGCCGCCGCGCTGGTGGTCCGGCCAGGGCTGCTGCTGCTCGACGAGCCGACCGCGATGCTGGACCCCGTCGCCGCGGACGCGGTGCGACGGGTCGTCGCGGCGCGGGCGACGTCGGGCGACGTCGCGGTCGTCGTCGTCGAGCAGCGGCTCGAGGGGTGGCTGCCCGATCGCGCGGTGCGGCTCGAGGCCGGGACGGTCGTGGCCGACGGCCCGACGAGCGCTGTCGTCCCGGCGGCGCCGGGCCCCGGCAGGGTCGCGCGCGCACGTCCGGGCACGGGCGACGTCGTCGTCGACCTGTCCGACCTCGTCGTGACCCGCGACGGCGAGCCCGTCGTCCGGGTCGGGCGGCTCGCGGCGCGCGAGGGCCAGGTCACGGCCCTCGTGGGTCGCAACGGCAGCGGGAAGTCCTCGCTGCTGCTCGGGATCGCCGGCCTCCTGCCGTGCAGGGGGCGGCGGGAGGCCGGCACCGCGGCGTACGTCGCGCAGCATCCCGAGCACCAGCTGCTCACCCGCTCGGTCGCGGACGAGGTCGCGTACGGGCTCGCCGCACGCGGGCGCGGACGGGTGCGGTGGCGCGGAGGACGGGCGTCGCGAGGCACCGGGTCGGGCACCTGGCACGACAGCCGGCACCCCACCGGACCGGGCACCGGGCCGGGCGCCGGGCCGGGCGCCGGGCAGGGCGGCGGGAGCAGCACCTCGCGTCGCGCGCGGCCGGTCGCGGAGCACCCCGAGGTGGCCCGTGCCCTGTCCCGCGCGGGCCTGACGCACCTCGCGGACGCCGACCCGTTCCGGCTGTCGGGCGGTGAGCAGCGCCGCCTCGTCCTCGCGGCGGCCGGCGTGCTCGGTCGACGTGTGCTCCTGCTGGACGAGCCGACGGCGGGACTGGATGCCGCGCACACGGCGCGCGTCGTGCGGATGGTCGCGGACGCGGCCGACGACGGCGTCGCCGTGGTCCTCGCGACGCACGACCTCGCGCTCGCCCGGGCCGTCGCCGACCAGGTGGTGGTCCTCGACGCCGGGCGGTCGGTCGCGGCCGGGGGACCGGAGCTCCTCGACGACGGCGCGCTCCTCGTCGCGTCGGGCCTGGCGGTGGGCACGTGAGCGGGGCCGACGGGGGCGCCGGACCCGGCGGGGCCGACGTCGGTGGTGCCGGCCGGGCCGGCCGTGCCGATGCGGGACCGCTGCTCGCACGGTGCGACCCGGCGGTGCTGCTGGCCGTCGTGGTCGCGGTCCCGGTCGTGCTCGTCCCGCTCGTCGACCCGCGGCCGGTCCTCGTGCTGTGGCTCGCCGCGACCGTCGGGGCGGTGCTCGCGGGCGGGCTGCGTCTGCCGCGGCTGCTCCGCGCGCAGGTGCCCTTCCTCGGGTTCGCGGCGAGCGTGCTCGTCGTCAACGCGGTCACGCGCGACGGCGGGACGGTCGCGGTCGTCGGTCCCCTCGTCGTCACGGACACCGGGCTCGCGACGGGCGCCGCGCTCGCGCTGCGGACCCTCGTCGTCGGCGTCGCGGCCGTCACGATGCTCGCCGTCGTCGACCCGGGTCGGCTCCTGACGTCGCTGCACGTGGTGGGCCGGCTCCCGGCGCAGGCCACGGTCGCGCTCATGGTCGCCCACCGGGTGGTCCAGGACCTGCCCGCGGACTGGGCGACCGTCCGGCGCGCGCAGGCCCTCCGCGGCCCCACGGTGCGCTGGGCGCGCCCCGCCCGGCACGGCAGCCGGAGCCGGCGCGGCCCGGACGAGGCGCCGACCGTGCGCCTCCCGGCGGACGTCCGCTCGGTCGGCGCCGCGGCCTTCGCGCTCCTCGCGACGACGATCCGTCGCGCCGAGCGGATGGCCGTCGTGCTCGAGACGCGTGGCTACGGCGCCCTCCCTCCGCGGGAGCGCACGACGTGGCACGAGGCGCGCGTGGGCCCGCGGGACGCGGTCCTCGCCGTCGTCGTGCTGGGCGCGTGCCTCGGCGCGGTCGCCGCTGGTCAGGCGCCGTAGGCGGCGATGCTCACGGCGACGTAGTGGCACGTGAACCCGACCACCGTGAGCACGTGGAAGATCTCGTGGAAGCCGAACCAGCGTGGGCTCGGGTTGGGGCGCTTGGTCCCGTAGACGACCGCGCCCGCGGTGTAGGCGACCCCGCCCGCGATGACGAGCCACAGCACGGCGCTGCCGCCGCTCGCGGCGAAGTCGGGGAGGAACCACACCGCGACCCACCCGAGCGCGATGTACACCGGGACGTAGACCCAGCGCGGCGCGCCGAGCCAGAACACCCGCGCCAGGAGCCCGACGAGCGCGCCCGACCACACGACGACGAGCAGGTTGCGGTTGACGGGCCACTCGAGCAGCAGCACCGCGAGCGGTGTGTAGGTGCCCGCGATGATGAGGAAGATGTTGGTGTGGTCGAGCCGGCGCAGCACGCCCGCCACCCGGGGGGACCACGTCCCGCGGTGGTAGACCGCGCTCGTGCCGAACAGCAGGATCGCGGAGACCCCGAACACCGCGCTCGAGACCTTGCCGGCCGTGGTCGGCGCGAGGGCAACGAGCGCCACCGAGGCGACGACCACCACGGGCGCCATGCCGGCGTGCACCCAGCCCCGCAGCCGGGGCTTGACCGCCTCGGCCACGCGCTCCGTCGTCGTCACACCGATCTCCTTCTCCCTGCGTCGTGCCACACCGGAACGGTACGGCCGCGTCGGTAACCTACGCAGGCGTAGGTTACTGCACCGTAGGTGCCTGACGGGCCCCGGCCGGCGTGCCACCCGGCGTGCCGCCCGACCTGCGAGACGGCACCTCCGGGGCGGGCCCGTGCCCATCGTGTGAGGAGCTCGCGCGCATCGTGGCGGCTCCCCGTGCGAGGGCGCCCGCTGGCGCTAGCGTGTCCCCGTCCCGACTGCCGCGAGGATGTCCATGCGCCTGCCCCACCCCGTGTACGCGCTCTACGAGCGCCGCCTGGCCGCCTCGCTGCCCAAGGAGGCGGCCCCGCGGCACATCGGCGTCATCCTCGACGGCAACCGGCGGTGGGCGCGGAGCGTCGGCTCGGCCCCCTCGCACGGCCACCGCCGCGGCGCGGACAAGATCCTCGACCTGCTCGAGTGGTCCGAGGAGGCGGGCGTCCAGGTCGTCACGCTGTGGATGCTCTCGACCGACAACCTCTCGCGGTCGCCCGAGGAGCTCACCGAGCTGCTCGGGATCATCCAGGACGCCGTCGCGGGGCTCGCGGCCCGCGGCCGGTGGCGCCTGCAGGTGATGGGAGCGCTCGACCTCCTCCCGCCGGACGCCGCAGCCGCGCTGCGCGACGCCGAGGCGCGGACCGCCGACGTCGTCGGGCTGCACGTCAACGTCGCGGTCGGCTACGGCGGGCGGCGCGAGATCGCCGACGCGGTCCGGGCCCTGCTGCGCGAGCACGCGGGCAACGGCACGTCGCTCGAGGAGCTCGCCGAGACCTTCGACGTCGAGCACATCGCCGAGCACCTCTACACGAAGGGTCAGCCGGACCCCGACCTCGTCATCCGGACGTCGGGCGAGCAGCGCCTGGGCGGCTTCCTGCTGTGGCAGAGCGTCCACACCGAGTTCTACTTCTGCGAGGCGTACTGGCCCGACTTCCGTCGCGTGGACTTCCTCCGCGCGCTGCGCTCCTACGCGGCACGCGAGCGCCGCCTCGGCCGCTGACGTCACGGTCGCCGGCCCCACCGCGGCGGACCGGGGTGCCCACCGGGACGCGGGCAGGTGAACATCCGGTGACGACGGCGTCGGCGGGTGTGTCGCGCGTCACGTCGCGCGACCGCCGGGCGTAGCGTCCGAGCCATCAGGACGACGCCCGTCGTCCTCGGGAGGCCCCATGGAGCACGTGCTCCGGGAGGGGGCCGGACCGGCCCCAGGGCCGACCGTCCCCCACCCAGCCGTCGACCGCCGTCCAGGCGCGAGCCGGCACGAGCGGCGCTGAGCGCCGGAGGGAGCCTGCCGTGGCCGCAGCCAGCACGTCCGTCGAGGAGACCCGACGCACGTTCGTGCTCGACACCTCCGTCCTTCTGTCCGACCCCCGGGCCGTCCTGCGCTTCGCCGAGCACGACGTCGTGCTCCCCGTCGTCGTCATCACCGAGCTCGAGGGCAAGCGGCACCACCCCGAGCTCGGCGGCTTCGCGCGTGCCGCGCTGCGCTTCCTGGACGACCTGCGGGTCTCGCACGGCCAGCTCGACGAGCCGATCGGCATCGGCGACCAGGGCGGGACGGTGCGCGTCGAGCTCAACCACGTCGACCCGCAGGTGCTGCCCGCCGGGTTCCGGCTCGGCGACAACGACACGCGGATCCTCGCCGTCGCCCGGAACCTGGCCGACGAGGGCGCTGCGGTGACGCTCGTGTCGAAGGACCTGCCGCTGCGGATCAAGGCCTCGGCCGTGGGCCTCACGGCCGAGGAGTACCGCGCCGAGCTCGCGGTCGACTCGGGGTGGACCGGGCTCACGCAGCTGCACCTCGACGAGGCGCAGATGGCGACGCTGTTCCAGGCCGAGCGGCTCGACCTCGCCGACGTCGACCTCGCGGGCCAGGAGCCCGGTCCGCTGCTGTGCCACACCGGGGCGGTCGTCACGTCGTCGCGTGGCTCGGCGCTCGCGCGGGTGACCGCCGACAAGCAGCTGCGCCTCGTGCGGGGCGACCGCGAGCTGTTCGGCGTGCACGGCCGCAGCGCCGAGCAGCGCATCGCGATCGACCTCCTGCTCGACGAGGAGATCGGCATCGTCTCGCTCGGCGGGCGCGCGGGCACGGGGAAGTCGGCGCTCGCGCTGTGCGCCGGGCTCGAGGCGGTCCTCGAGCGACGGCGGCACCGCAAGGTGATGGTCTTCCGCCCCCTGTACGCCGTCGGCGGCCAGGAGCTCGGCTACCTCCCGGGGACCGAGGCCGAGAAGATGAACCCCTGGGCGCAGGCCGTGTTCGACACGCTCGGCGCGCTCGTCGCGCCCGAGGTCGTCGAGGAGGTCATCGCGCGCGACCTGCTCGAGGTGCTCCCGCTGACGCACATCCGCGGCCGCTCGCTGCACGACGCCTTCGTGATCGTCGACGAGGCGCAGTCGCTCGAGCGCAACGTGCTCCTGACGGTCCTGTCCCGCATCGGCCAGGGCTCGCGCGTGGTCCTGACGCACGACGTCGCGCAGCGCGACAACCTGCGCGTCGGGCGGCACGACGGCGTCGCGGCCGTGGTCGAGGCGCTCAAGGGCCACCCGCTGTTCGCGCACGTCACGCTGACGCGGTCGGAGCGGTCGCCCGTCGCGGCGCTCGTCACGGAGATGCTCGAGGGCATCGAGCCCTGACCCGGGTCCCGGGGCACAGCCCGGGACGGACGGCGCCCCCGGACCCGCGTGGTCCGGGGGCGCGGTCCTGCGCGGTGGGCGACGCGTCAGGCCTGCGGCGGACGCGTCATCGACAGCACGTCGAGCGCCTCGTCGAGCTGGGCCTCGGTGACCTCGCCGCGCTCGACGAAGCCGAGGTCGACGACGGCCTGGCGCACGGTCATCCCCTGGGCCACCGAGTGCTTGGCGACCTTGGCCGCCGCCTCGTAGCCGATCACGCGGTTGAGCGGCGTGACGATCGAGGGCGACGACTCGGCGAGCGCGCGCGCCCGCTCGACGTTGGGCCGGATCCCGTCGACCGTGCGGTCCGCGAGGAGCCGCGACGCGTTCGACAGCAGCCGCACCGACTCGAGCACCCCGAGCGCCATGACGGGGATCTGGACGTTGAGCTCGAACGAGCCGCTGGCGCCGGCCCACGCGACGGTCGCGTCGTTGCCGACGACGCGCGCGGCGACCATGAGGACCGCCTCGGGGACCACGGGGTTGACCTTGCCGGGCATGATCGACGAGCCGGGCTGCAGGTCCGGCAGGTAGATCTCGCCGAGGCCCGTGTTGGGGCCCGACCCCATCCAGCGCAGGTCGTTGCAGATCTTCGTCAGGCTCACCGCGATCGTGCGCAGCGCGCCCGACAGCTCGACGAGCCCGTCGCGCGCGCTCTGGGCCTCGAAGTGGTCGCGCGCCTCGGTGATGGGCAGGCCCGTGTCCTCGCGCAGCAGCTCGATGACGGTCTGCGGGAAGCCGGCCGGCGTGTTGATGCCCGTCCCGACCGCCGTCCCCCCGAGGGGGACCTCGGCCACGCGGGGGAGCGCCGCCTCGAGACGCTCGACGCCGTAGCCGATCGCGGCGGCGTACCCGCCGAACTCCTGGCCGAGCGTCACGGGGGTCGCGTCCATGAGGTGCGTCCGGCCGGACTTCACCACGGTCGCGAGCTCGTCGGCCTTGCGCTGCAGCGCCGCCTCGAGGTGCTGGAGCGCGGGCACGAGGTCGCGCACGACCCCGGCGGTCGCGGCCACGTGGACCGAGGTCGGGAAGACGTCGTTGGACGACTGCGACGCGTTCACGTGGTCGTTCGGGTGCACGTCGCGCCCGAGGCGTCGCGTCGCGAGCGTCGCGAGGACCTCGTTCATGTTCATGTTCGACGACGTGCCGGAGCCCGTCTGGAAGACGTCGACGGGGAAGTGCGCGTCGTGGGCGCCCGACGCGACCTCGTCGGCCGCCGCGACGATCGCCTCGGCGAGGTCCGCGGGGAGCACGCCCAGGCGCGCGTTCGCGCCGGCGGCCGCCTTCTTGATGCGGGCGAGCGCCTCGACGTGGCCGCGCTCGAGCCGGGTCCCGGAGATCGGGAAGTTCTCGACCGCGCGCTGGGTCTGGGCGCGGTAGAGGGCGTCCTCGGGCACGAGGACGTCACCCATCGTGTCGTGCTCGACCCGGAAGCCGGGCGGCGGCGAGCCCGGCGTCACGGGGTGGCCGGCGGTGTCGGGGGCTGTGGTGACGGCGTCGTCGGTCATGGCGCCATCATCGCAGCCGCGCGCACGTCAGCCGATGTCGCCCGCGACCTCGACCAGGCGCACGCGGCCCTCGGCGAGCGCGTACTCGGCACCCACGACGGCGCACCGGCCCTCGGCGACCGCGTCGCGCACGCCCGCCGAGTAGCTCTGCAGCATCCGGACCGTGTGCCGCACGTGCTCGCGACCGAGCACGGCCGGCTCGGGCGAGAGCCCACCGCCCTGCGCGTCCTCGTCCGCCGCGAGGTCGCCCTCGGCGCCGCGCGGCAGGTGGACGACCGACGGGATCACGCGGTCGACGACCGCGCGCACGAAGCCGCTGGGGACCTCGCCGGTGCGCAGGGCGCGCGCCGCGGCGCCGACCGCACCGCACGAGTCGTGCCCGAGGACGACGACGAGCGACGCCCCGAGCACGTCGACGCCGAACTCGATCGACCCGATGACGGTCGTGTCGACGACGTGGCCCGCGGTCCGCACGACGAACAGGTCCCCGAGCCCGCGGTCGAAGATGATCTCGGCCGCCGCTCGGGAGTCCGAGCAGCCGAAGACGACGGCGAACGGGTTCTGCCCGGCGCTGACCTCGGCACGGCGCTGCGCGTCCTGCGACGGGTGCTGCATCTCGCCGCGGACGAAGCGGTCGTTGCCCTGCATGAGGTCGGCCCAGGCCTGAGCGGGGGTGGTCATGGTCGCCCATGGTGGCACCCGGTGGCCGCGGCCACGAGCGGCGTCCCGATCGGTGGTCGGCGTCGGACGGCCCGGGCAGGCGGCGGGCGCGGTGCCTCCCGGCCGGACCGCCGCGCTCCGGTGGCGGCCCCCCCGCGGCCGGTGTAGCCATGGACGCGGCGGCTCGTTCCGCCCGGCGGGCCCGCGAGGGTCCGACGAGGGGCCCCGCGACGGAGCGGGTGACCGAGGGGGAGGGACCGTGCGACGACGCCGGAGAGCCGTGGCAGCGGCGGCCGCGCTCGCCACCACCGGGGTGCTCGCCGCGTGCGGCGGCGAGTCGGGGACGCCCGTCCTCACCTGGTACACCAACCCCGACGCGGGAGGCCAGGCGCGGATCGCGGCCGAGTGCACCGACGAGGCGGCCGGCGAGTACCGCATCGAGGTCGCGACGCTCCCGCGGGACGCGAGCTCGCAGCGCGAGCAGCTCGCGCGCCGTCTCGCGGCGAGCGACTCGTCGATCGACCTCATGAGCCTCGACCCGCCGTTCATCCCCGAGTTCGCCAACGCCGGGTTCCTCGCGCCGGTCCCCGAGGAGGTCGCCGGGCGCGTCAGCGAGGGCGTCGTCGAGGCCGCGCTCGCGGGCGCCACCTGGGAGGACGAGCTCGTCGCGGTGCCGTTCTGGGCCAACACGCAGCTGCTCTGGTACCGCGTGTCCGTCGCGGAGGCCGCGGGCCTCGACATGACGCAGCCGGTCACCTGGGACCAGCTCATCGAGGTCGCCGCCGCGGAGGACGTCGTGCTCGGCGTCCAGGGCACCAAGGCCGAGTCGCTGACCGTCTGGATCAACGCGCTCGTCGCGTCGGCGGGCGGTGAGATCGTCACCGACCCCGAGGCCGAGGCCGACGCGGTCGAGCTCGGCCTCGACAGCGACGCCGGGCGGGAGGCCGCGCGCATCATGGGCGAGATCGGCGATCAGGGCCTCGGGGGCCCGGGCCTGCCCACCGCGGACGAGAACGCGAGCCTGTCGGTCTTCCAGGGCGACCGCGGCTCCTTCATGGTCAACTGGCCGTTCGTCTACACGGCGACGCTCGGCGCGGTCGAGGCGGGCACGCTCGACGCCGAGCTCGTCGACGACATCGGCTGGGCGATGTACCCGCAGGTCCGCGAGGGTGAGCAGGCGCGACCGCCGTACGGCGGGATCAACATCGGCGTGGGGGCGTTCTCGGAGCACGTCGACCTCGCCTTCGCCGCGGCGGAGTGCATCACGACGCCCGAGCGCCAGGCCGAGTACTTCGTGTCCGACGGCAACCCGCCGTCGTCGACCGAGGCGTACGACGACCCGGCCGTCCAGGAGGAGTTCCCCATGGCGGACCTCATCCGGGAGTCGCTCGAGAACGGTGCGCCGCGCCCGCAGACGCCCTACTACAACGAGGTCTCCGCGGGGCTGCAGGAGACGTGGCACCCGCCGGCCGACGTGTCGCCCGACTCGACGCCGCAGCGCGCGACCGACCTCATCACCGCCGTCCTGCGAGGGGAGCAGCTGCTGTGAGCGCCACCGTCCCCGCCGCCCCCGGCGGTTCCACCGCACGCGCGGGTGCCGCGCGCACCGCCGACAGCGCCGTGACCGGACGCCCGCCGCGCGGACGCCCGCGCGCGTCCGACCGCGCCCGCGCCGAGGCGCGCCTCGGCTGGTACCTCGCGGGCCCGGCATTCGTCGTGATGCTCGCCGTCACGGCCTACCCGATCCTCCAGGCCGTCTACGAGTCGCTGTTCCGCTTCCGGCTCACCGCGCCCGACGAGCGGTCCTTCGCGGGGTTCGGCAACTACGCCGTCATCCTCACCGACGGCGTCTTCTGGCGTGCGCTGTGGGTCACGCTGCTCATCACGGTCGTCACCGTCGTCATCGAGCTCGTGCTCGGCTTCGCGCTCGCGCTCGTCATGCACAAGGCGATCACGTCGCTGCGCGGGATCCTGCGCACCGCGATCCTCGTCCCGTACGGGATCATCACGGTGGTCTCGGCGTTCGCGTGGTTCTACGCGTTCGACATCACGTCCGGGTTCGTGAACCAGTGGTTCGACTGGGTGCCCGGCATCAGCTCGGACCTCAACTGGTTCGCGCAGCAGGGCACGAGCCTGTTCGTCATCATCGCGTCCGAGGTCTGGAAGACGACGCCGTTCATCTCGCTGCTCCTGCTCGCCGGCCTGGCGCAGGTCCCGGGGGAGCTCGACGAGGCGGCCGCGGTCGACGGCGCGACGTGGTGGCAGCGGCTGCGGCGCGTGACGATCCCCAACATGAAGGCCGCGATCATGGTCGCGGTGCTGTTCCGCGCGCTCGACGCGTTCCGCATCTTCGACAACGTCTTCATCATGACGAACGGCGCGAACGGCACCGAGGTGCTGTCGCTGCTCGCGTACCGCCAGTCGATCAGCCGGCTCGAGATCGGCCTCGGCTCGGCGCTGTCGGTCCTGCTGTTCCTGTGCGTGATCGGGATCTCGGTCGCGGCCGTGAAGTTCTTCAAGGTGGACCTGGCCGGGGCGAGGGGGGAGCGCTGATGCGTGGGCTGAGCGGGCGGCAGAAGGTCGCCTGGGTCGTCATCACCGTCGTCGTGCTCGTGTACGCGCTGTTCCCGGTTGCGTCGATCGCGGCGACGAGCCTCAAGCCCGCGAGCGAGCTCAACTCGGGGCTGTTCCTGCCGCAGAACCCGACGCTCGGGAACTACGAGCAGATCCTCGTCGGGAACGCGCAGGAGCTGTTCCTGTCGGCCTTGCGCAACTCGATCGGGATCTCGCTCATCGCGACGGCGATCGCCGTCGTCCTCGCCACCCTCGCGGCGTACGCGATCGCGCGCCTGGACTTCCCGGGCAAGCGGCTCATCCTCACGACCGCGCTCGGCGTCTCGATCTTCCCCGTCATCTCGATCGTCATCCCGCTGTTCAACCTGTGGCGGTCGATCGGGCTGTACGACACCTGGGCGGGCCTGATCATCCCGTACCTCTCGCTCACGCTGCCCATCTCGATCTGGACGCTCTCGGCGTTCTTCCGGCAGATCCCGTGGGAGCTCGAGCAGGCCGCGCAGGTCGACGGCGCGACCAGCTGGCAGGCGTTCCGCAAGGCGATCGTGCCGCTCGCGGCGCCGGGCGTCTTCACGACGGCCCTCATCGCGTTCTTCATCGCGTGGAACGACTTCGTGTACGGGATCTCGCTCACGTCGACCGAGACCGCCCGACCCGTCCCGGCCGCGCTCGCGTTCTTCACGGGTGCGTCGCAGTTCGAGGAGCCGACGGGATCGATCTCGGCTGCGGCCGTCGTCGTGACCGTGCCCGTCGTCGTCCTCGTCGTCCTCTTCCAGCGGCAGATCGTCGCCGGCCTGACCCAGGGTGCCGTCAAGGGCTGACCCCTTCACCGAGGAGAGATCGATGGCGTCCATCGTCCTGAAGGACATCGTCAAGGAGTACGGCGACGGCTTCCACGCCGTGAAGGGCGTGAGCCTGGAGATCGCGGACGGCGAGTTCGTGATCCTGGTCGGGCCGTCGGGCTGCGGGAAGTCGACGCTGCTGCGGATGATCGTCGGCCTGGAGGACATCACTGCGGGCGACCTGGAGATCGCCGGCAAGCGCGTCAACGACAAGGCCCCGCGCGACCGGAACCTCGCGATGGTGTTCCAGAACTACGCGCTGTACCCGCACCTGACGGTGTTCGAGAACATCGCGTTCCCGCTGCGTCTGGCGAAGGGGAAGTTCAGCGACGACGAGGTGCGGCGGCGGGTCGAGAAGGCGGCCGACACCCTCGAGCTGCGCGAGCACCTCGAGCGCAAGCCCGCGAACCTCTCTGGCGGCCAGCGCCAGCGCGTCGCGATGGGCCGCGCGATCGTGCGCCAGGCCGACGCGTTCCTCTTCGACGAGCCGCTGTCCAACCTCGACGCGAAGCTCCGTGGGCAGATGCGCACGGAGATCGCGCGCATGCAGCGTCGGCTCGGCACGACGACGGTGTACGTGACCCACGACCAGACCGAGGCGATGACGCTCGGTGACCGCGTCGCGGTGCTGCGCCGCGGCGAGCTCCAGCAGGTGGCGAGCCCGCGCGGGCTGTACGAGCAGCCGGTCAACCTGTTCGTCGCCGGGTTCATCGGGTCGCCGCCCATGAACTTCGTCCCCGGCGAGGTCCGCGGCGACGTCCTGCACCTGCCGTTCGTGGACGTGCCGCTCGACGACGCGCTGCGGGCGGCGGTGGGCGACCGCCGGCTCGTCATCGTCGGGATCCGTCCCGAGCACCTCGAGGACGCCTCGCTCGTCGAGGAGGGCCGCCGTGGCGTGACGTTCGGCGTCGACATCGACGTGACGGAGTGGCTCGGGTCGGAGCTGTACGCGTACATCCCGTTCGACACCAACCCCGACGTCGCGGCCAAGCTCGAGGAGCTCGACCGCGAGCTCGACGGCGAGGGCATGCGCAGCCAGGTGGTCGCGGTGCTCTCCTCGGAGAGCCGCGTGCGGGACGGCGACCGGGCCGAGCTGTTCCTCGACCCGGGTCGGATCCTCGTCTTCGACCCCGAGTCGAGCGTCAACCTCACGCGTGACGAGGACGCCGCTGTGCGCATCGAGCAGGAGAACGAGCAGGAGCGGCGCGCGGCCCTCGAGCGTGCGCAGCAGCGTGAGTCCCGCTCGGACGCAGCGTCGGACGACGGGCCCCGGCGGGAGGCCCGGCGGGCGTCCTGACGTCGGGCGCTGTGCACCGGGCCGTCGGCCGCACCGATGGCCGCTCCGTCGATGAGGGGCGGCTGGTCGCTCGCGGCACGGGCCGCCTACGCTCGGGCACGTGCGAGGCCTCCGCGGACGACGACGTGCGCTGCTCGGTGCGGCGTCGCTCGTGCTCGCCGCCGGGGTGTGCACGGGTGCGTCGGCGGTCGGCGACCGCTCGTTCGCCCTGATCCCGCTGTACTCCGACGGCGTCGTGCTCGACCCCCACGGGTCGCCCGCCCTCGTCCGGGTGGGTGCGGAGCCGGTGGCCGACCCGCTGCAGCGCGCCGCGCAGGACGCGTGGCTCGCCGAGGGAACGGTCCCGGGGCCGGACCGCTACGCCGACATGGCCGAGCAGGCGCTGCGCGACCTCGACGCGCTCGTGCTCGACGACGGCGCGGCGCTCGCCGCAGCCAGCCCGTACTGGCGTTACGTCTGGCCGCGTGACGCGTCCTTCACCGCGGCGGCCCTCGCCCGGACGGGGCACCCCGACGACGCGCACGCGGTGCTGCGGTACGTCCAGCGCATGCAGCAGGCGCGCTCCGACGACGGCCTGATGCACGCGCGCTACCTCCCGGACGGCTCGGGCGGCGTGCCCGACGACCGCGGGTACCAGCTCGACGGCAGCGGCTGGGTGCTCTGGGCGGTCGCGCAGTGGTGGGACGCCACGGAGGGTGCGGACCCCGACGCGCTCGAGGAGCTGCGTCCGCTCGTGACCGCGTCGCTCGCGTCGATCCGCGCGAACGTCGGGGAGACGACCGGGCTCCCGGTGGCGTCGCCCGACTACTGGGAGGTCCACGAGGACCGCCCGACGCTCGGCACCCTCGCGCCGCTGCTCGCCGGGACCCGTGCGGTCGCGCCCGTGCTGTCGGCCCTCGGGGAGCCCCCGGCGGACGACCTCGTCGCGTTGCTCGAGCGGGGCCTGGCGGAGTTCGGGCCCGGCTACCCGCGCCGCCTCGGCGGCGAGGAGCGCGACACGGCCGTCGCGTTCCTCATGCCGCCGTTCGCGCCCGCGGACGAGCAGGTCGAGGAGGTCTGGCGCGAGGCGGCGGTCGGGATGTCGCGGCCGGCCGGGGGCCTCGCGCCCGGCGAGGGGTGGAAGGAGGACGGCGTCTCGTGGACGCCTGAGACCGCCGTGTGGGCGCTCACCGCCGCCGCGTCGGGGGACACCGAGCAGGCAGAGCACTGGCTCGACTGGCTCGACGCGCACCGCACGGACCTCGGGTCCCTGCCGGAGAAGGTGCTGTGGGACGGCAGCCCGTCGGCCGTCGCGCCGCTCGCGTGGACGGCGTCGACGGTCCTGCTCACGCTCGACGAGCTCGACCGCCAGGGCGTCGAGGACTGACGGGGACGGACGACTCGAACGCACCGTGCAAGACGGCCCGTGCTCGCGACACGAACACGTCAGCAGGCCGGACCGGCGAGCGACGAGGCTCGTCGAGGGAGGGGGTCCCGTGGAGACAGGTCCTGTGACCCACGACGCCGTCGTGGTGGCGGTGCGTGCGTTCGTCGTCGTGACGGTCGTCGTGGGTCTCGCCGGTGGTGCGGTCGCGGTCGGTCTGGACCTGCCGTCCCCGGTCGCCGTCGTCGAGGGAGTCCCCTCGGCTCCCTGACGACCCTCGTGGGGCGTCACGCGCCACGAGGGTCGTGGTACTGCGCGGCGAGACCGCGAGATCCGTGTGGAAGCCCGCCCGACGCCGCGTCAGCCCCGGTCGAGCTCCGCCGAGGTCGGCGGGTTGGCGCCCGGCCGGCTCACCGTGATCGCGGCGATCTCCGCGCACCGCCGGAGGACCCGACGGAGCGTCGCGTCGTCCACCGCGGCGAGCGACGCGCGGCGCTCGCCGCCGAGCAGGCCGGCCGACCAGAGCCCGTCGATGAGACCACCCATGAACGAGTCGCCCGCGCCGACCGTGTCGGCGACGGTGACCGCCGGTGCCGGGACGTCGAGCTCGAGGCCCTGGGCCGTGACGGCGGTGGCACCCTCCCCGCCCCGGGTGACGACGACGAGCGCGGGGCCCAGGCCCGCCCAGCGACGCGCGACGTCCGCCGGGTCGTGGCCCGGCTCGAGCCACGTGAGATCCTCGTCGCTGACCTTCACCACGTCGGCCAGGCGCACCAGCCGCTCGACGACCGCACGCGTCTGCGCGGGAGGCGGCATGAGCGACGGGCGGAGGTTCGGGTCGTACGTGATGGTCGCGGACTCGCGGTGGGCCTCGAGGATGCGGGCGACGTCGGGTCCGCCCGGCTCGAGGACCGCCGCGATCGAACCCGTGTGCACGACGAGCGGAGCCCCCGCGGGCGCCGACCACCGTTCGGGGACCTGCCACGAGAGGTCGAACCGGTAGGTGGCCGCACCGGTCGCGTCGAGCTCGGCGACGGCGACCGACGTGCGGGACGCCGTGTCGCTGCCGGGCACGACGCTGACGCCGGAGGCCTCGAGGTGCCGGCGGACGACCGCCCCGCGCTCGTCACGCCCGAACCACGTCAGCAGGTGCACCTCGCGCCCGAGCCGGCCGAGCCCGATCGCGACGTTGGCGGGGCTGCCGCCGGGGTGCTCGTCCTGCGTGCCGTCGGCCCGACGGACCACGTCCACGAGCGCCTCGCCGACGACGAGCGCCCGGCCCGTGTCCCCCCGCACCGCGGTCCCATCGAGGTCGGGCTCCTCGGCCGCGTCGAACGACCGCTCCCGGACGTCGCCCTCGATCACGCCCGTCGGCGCGGCGAGCTCACCCGCGGGACCCGGCTCGCCGGTCGGCTCGTCCGGGCCGGCGGGTGCGGTGCCGGGTTCCGGCTGGCCCTCGTCCGGGCCGCCCAGGGGTCCGCGCGTGCTCGTCATCGTCCGTCCTCCTCGTCGGCGCCGCTGTCTCCTGCTCCCGCCGACGCCCCGCGGGCGGCGTCGAGCCGCCGGCGCGCGCCGTCGAGCCACTCCTGGCACCGCGCCGCGAGCGACTCGCCCCGCTCCCAGAGGGCGAGCGAGCCCTCGAGCGTCTCGCCGCCCGCCTCGAGCCGCGCGACGACGCTCACGAGCTCGTCGCGGGCCTGCTCGTAGGTCAGGTCGGACACGGGGACGGCGCCTGCGGGCGCGTCGGTGCGGGGGAGGTCGGCGGGCACGGGCATCAGTTAACCGTGCCGGTGCGACACGTGCGCCGTCCTCGGAGGTCGGGCCGCGTCACGGCGCGCCCTCACTCACGGCGGCGAGCTCGCCGTCGGCGAGCCGCAGGCGCAGCGTGGTGCGCGCCGGCGCGTCGGCCGGGGAGCGGACCACGGCGTCGTCGTCGGCGCGCTGGACGACCGCGTAGCCGCGCTCGAGCGTCGCGGCGGGGGACAGGGCCCGGACCTGCGCGCGCAGGCGTGCGACCTCCGCGTCCCCCGCGCGGACCCGGTCCTCGAGCGCGCGCGCGGCCTGACTGCTCAGGTGGTCGAGGTCGCGCGCCCGCGCGTCGAGCATCTCGGCCGGACGGGCCAGCACGGGTCGCGACCGCAGGGCCGCGAGGGCGTCCGACTCGCGGCGGAGCCGGTGCGTGAGCGCGGACGCGAGACGAGACCGCGCCTGCCCGAGGCGTGCGCGCTCCTCCCCGACGTCGGGGACGACGCGTTTGCCGGCGTCCGTGGGCGTCGACGCCCGGTGGTCGGCGACGAGGTCGAGGAGCGGCGCGTCCGTCTCGTGGCCGATCGCGCTGACGACCGGGGTCCGGCAGGCGGCGACGGCCCGGACGAGCGCCTCGTTGCTGAAGGGCAGCAGGTCCTCCACCGAGCCGCCGCCGCGCGCGACGACGATCACCTCGACCTCGGGCCGCGCGTCGAGCTCGACCAGCGCGGCGCGGACCTCCGCGACGGCGTTCGCGCCCTGCACGGCGACCTCGCGGATCTCGAAACGGACCTCGGGCCACCGCGCGCGGGCGTTGACCACGACGTCGTGCTCGGCCTTGGACTCCCGGCCGCAGACCAGGCCGACGACGTGCGGCAGGAACGGGAGCGGCCGCTTGCGCGCGACGTCGAACAGCCCCTCGGCCGCGAGCAGGCGCTTGAGGTGCTCGATCCGGGCGAGCAGCTCGCCGAGGCCGACGGTCCGGATCTCGTCGGCCTCGAGCTGCAGCGTCCCGCGCTTGGGCCAGAACCGGGGCGTGGCGTGCACGACGACGTGCGCGCCCTCCTGCACGGGGGCCGTCGCGGCGTCGAGCACGCGGACGTGGACGGAGACCGGGAGCGACACGTCCGCGTCGGTGTCGCGCAGCGTGAGGAAGGCGAGCGTGGTGCCCGGGCGCCTGTTGAGCTGGACGACCTGACCCTCGACCCACAGCCCCGGCATGCGGTGGACGTAGTCGGCGATCTTCGCCGACAGGAACCGCACGGGCCACGGCGCGTCCGGGGTCGTCTCGACCGCCCGCAGCGGGAGACGGGCCCGCGGCGAGGCGCCGGCGGTGGGGGCGTCGGTCACGGGTCAACCCTGCCACGGGGTTCCCACACGCCGTGGTCGGGTGTCGGTCGCGGCACGGGCGGCGGCACGGGAGGCACGGGAGGCACGGGAGGCGCGGGAGGCGCGGGAGGCACGGGAGGGGCGGCAGGGGAGGGCCGCCCTGTTGCGCCCGGAGCGGACGCGCGGAGGTCCTCGTCGGGGGTTCCGTAGACTGAGGCGGTGAATCCCGCCCCCTCGTCCAAGCGTGTGCTGCTCGCGGCACCGCGCGGCTACTGCGCCGGCGTCGACCGTGCCGTCATCGCGGTCGAGAAGGCGCTCGAGCACTACGGCGCCCCCGTGTACGTGCGCAAGGAGATCGTCCACAACAAGTACGTCGTCGAGACGCTGTCCCGGCGCGGGGCCGTGTTCGTCGACGAGACGGACGAGGTCCCCGAGGGCGCTCGGGTGGTGTTCTCGGCCCACGGCGTCTCGCCGGCGGTGCACGCGGCGGCTGCCGCTCGGTCGCTGCAGACGATCGACGCGACGTGCCCGCTCGTGACGAAGGTGCACAAGGAGGCCGTGCGGTTCGCGCGCGACGACTTCGACATCCTGCTCATCGGCCACGACGGGCACGAGGAGGTCGAGGGCACCGCGGGCGAGGCGCCAGACCACATCCAGGTCGTCAACAGCCCCGACGAGGTCGACCGGGTCACGGTCCGCGACCCCGGCAAGGTCGTGTGGCTGTCGCAGACCACGCTCTCGGTGGACGAGACCATGGAGACGGTGCGGCGCCTGCGCGAGCGGTTCCCGTCGCTCCAGGACCCCCCGAGCGACGACATCTGCTACGCGACGCAGAACCGACAGGTCGCGGTGAAGAAGCTCGCGCCCGCGTGCGACGTGGTGATCGTCGTGGGGTCGGCCAACTCGTCGAACTCCGTCCGGCTCGTCGAGGTCGCCCTCGACGCCGGCGCGCGGTCCTCGTACCGCGTCGACCGCGCGGAGGAGATCGACGCTGCGTGGCTCGAGGGCGCGACGACCATCGGCGTGACGTCGGGTGCGTCCGTGCCCGAGATCCTCGTGCGCGACGTGCTCGACCGGCTCGCCGAGGCGGGCTTCGGTGACGTCGAGGAGGTCCGCACCGCGACCGAGGACCTCATGTTCTCGCTGCCGCGCGAGCTGCGCGCCGACCTCAAGGCCGCCGGTGAGGCGGTCGGCCGGCCGCAGCGGGGCGAGCGGCGCTCGCTCTCCGTCGACCCCGTCTGATCGGCGGGTCAGCCCGTCCGCGCGGCGTTCGCTCGCCGCCGGCCCGTCCGATCCGGCGCGTCAGCCCGTCCTCGCCGTCCCGGTGTGGTCCGTCCGTTCCGTCAGGGCCACGACGTGCTGCGCGGCCGAGGCGACGAGCTCCGGTGCCTGGACGTGCCGCGCGGCGCGCTCGACCTGAGACGGTGCCTCGAGCTCGGCGTCCGTGACCTCGAGCTCGGCGAGACGCCGCGCGCTGACCAGGACGCGTGACTCGAGGGAGCTCACCGAGTCGTTGTAGGCGCGCACCGCGCCGTCGAGCTGGCGGCCCAGGCGGCTCACGTGCCCACCGAGCGTCGACAGGCGCGCGTGCAGCTCGCGCCCGAGGGTGAGCACCTGCTGCGCGTTGGCGGCGAGCGCCTCCTGCCGCCACCCGTGCGCGATCGTCCGGAGCAGCGCGACGAGCGTCATCGGGCTCGCGAGCACGACGTTGCGCTCCATCGCGTGCTCGTAGAGGCCCGGGTCGACGTCGAGGGCCGCGTGGAGGAACGGCTCGGCCGGGACGAACAGCACCACGAGCTCGGGAGCAGGGGACACCTGCTCCCAGTACTGCTTCGCGGCGAGGTCGTCGACGTGGCGGCGCAGGTGGCGCGCGTGCGCGGTCATGCGATCGCGGCGCACGGTGTCGTCCTCGGCCTGGAGCGCATCGAGGTAGCCCAGGAACGGGACCTTCGCGTCGACGACCACGTGCGCACCGCCGCTGAGGTGCACGACCATGTCGGGGCGCAGGAGCCCGTCGGCGGTCCGCGTCGTCGGCTGCTCGAGGAAGTCGACGTGCGCGACCATGCCGGCGGCCTCGACGACCCGGCGCAGCTGCATCTCGCCCCACCGACCTCGCACCTGGGACGAGCGCAGGGCCGTGACCAGGCGCGACGTCTCCGAGCGCAGGAGGTCCGACGTCTCGCGCATCGCGCGCACCTGCTCGGTCAGCGCGGCATGGCCGGTCGCCCGCGCGGTCTCCGCGCTGGTCACCTGGGTCCGCACGTCCTCGAGCACGCGCGTCAGCGGCTCGACGAGCGAGCGGACCGCCTGCTCGCGCTGCGCGAGGTGGGCGTCGTGCGTGCGCTCGGTCGCCGCGAGCCGCTGCTCGGCGAGCCCGAGGAACTGCTCGTTGCTCGCGGCGAGGGCCTCGGACGCGAGCGCGCGGAACCTTTCCTCGGCACGGCGGCGCTCGTCCTCGGCGGCCGCCGAGCGCTCGACGGCGAGACGGCGCTCCGCCGCGAGCTGGGCGCGCGCGTCGGCGAGCTCGCGGACCAGTCGCGGTGCGTCGCCCGTGGCGGCCCGGCGCGCGACCGCGACCGCGTACCCGACGACGGCACCGACGAGGCACGCGAGGGGGAGGAGCACGACGAGCAGCACGGTGTCGACCATGGGACGAACGGTGCCACGAGGGTCGGACACGGTCGGTCGAGGCGCTCCTCGGGTGGCCGTCCCGGCCACGCGGCGTGGGTCGTCATCCCTATGCTGGCGGACGATGAGCACGCCGCCGCTCCCACCGTCCCCACCCCTTCCACCGCCCCCGCCTGCGCCGTCGGCCCCGCAGGGCGCGGGTCCCGGCCCGGGACCCGCGGCGCTCGAGCTGGTCGCGCTGCACAAGTCGTTCGGGCAGAAGCGCGCGGTCGCGGGCGTCGACCTGCGCGTGCCCCGCGGGTCGTTCTACGGCCTCGTCGGTCCCAACGGCGCGGGCAAGACGACGACGCTGTCGATGGCGACCGGGCTCCTGCGGCCCGACCACGGCCGCGTCCTCGTCGGCGGCGTGGACCTGTGGGAGCACCCGCTCGAGGCCAAGCGGACCGTCGGCGTGCTGCCGGACGGCGTGCGCCTGTTCGACCGGCTCACGGGAGCGCAGCTCATCACCTACACCGGGCTGCTGCACGGCCTGGACCGCGAGACCGTCGCGGAGCGCACCGCCGACCTCCTGCGGGCGATGGACCTGACGGCCGACGGGGGCACGCTCGTCGTCGACTACTCGGCCGGCATGACGAAGAAGATCGCGCTCGCGTGCGCGCTCGTCCACGCCCCGCGGCTCCTCGTCCTGGACGAGCCGTTCGAGGCCGTCGACCCGGTGTCGGCCGCGAACATCCGCGAGATCCTCGCGTCGTACGTCGGCTCGGGCGGGACGGTCATCGTGTCCTCGCACGTCATGGACCTCGTGCAGCGCATGTGCGACCACGTGGCGGTGATCGCGGCCGGCCGCGTGCTCGCGGCCGGGACGGTGGACGACGTGCGTGCCGGCCGACCGCTCGAGGAGCGGTTCGTCGAGCTCGTCGGCGGCAGGACGAGCGGTGAGGGGCTCGCATGGTTGCGCACCTCGTCCGGCTGAAGCTCGCGATCCTGGCCAACGGCCTGCGGCGCAGCCCGTGGCAGGTGGTGGGCCTGGTCGCCGCGCTCCTCTACGCGGCGGGTGTCCTGGTGGGCGTCCTGGTCGTGCTCGCGGTCCTCAGCGTCCAGGACGTCGCGCTGCGCGAGAGCGTGCTCGTGCCCATGGGCAGCCTGCTCGTGCTCGGGTGGTGGCTCGTGCCGCTCGTCGCCTTCGGCGTCGACGCGACCATGGACCCGGACCGCTTCGCGCTGCTGCCCGTCCCGCGTGGCCGGCTCCTGCTGGGGATGGCCCTCGCCGCGCTCGTCGGCGTGCCCGGCCTCGTGACGGTGGTCGGCTCCCTCGGGGCGGCGCTGTCGTGGTGGCGCTCGCCGCTCGCCGTCGTCGCGGGGGTGTTCGGGGCCCTCGTGGCGGTCGCGACCGCCGTCGCCGGGTCGCGCCTGCTCACGACCGCGCTGGGGCCGGTCCTCGGCGGCCGGCGCGTGCGGGACCTGCTCGCCGTCGTCGCGATCGTCCCGCTCGTCCTCATGGGGCCGATCGTCTCCGCGCTCGAGGGCGGGCTCGTCGGCCTGGAGGAGAAGCTGCCGTCCGTCGCCGGGGTCCTGGGCTGGACGCCGTTCGGGGCGCCCTGGGCGCTCCCGGCCGACGTGGCGACGGGCCGCTGGGCCGACGCGGGTCTGCGCGCAGCGCTGTGCGTCGCCGTCGTCGGCGTGCTGGTCGTGGCGTGGTACCGGGTTCTCGGTGTGGCCCTCGTCCGGCCGCGGCGCGCGTCGTCCGGTCGGCCGCGGGCGGCGGGACTCGGACTCCTGGGGGTGGTCCCGGCGAACCCGGTCGGAGCGGTGGCCGCGCGCTGCCTCGTCTACTGGCTGCGCGACCCGCGGTACTCCTCGAGCGTCGTCGTCGTGCCCCTCATGCCCGTCGTGCTCGGGTTCGCGGGCGACGGCGGTCCGCTCCTCCTCGCGTCCGCGCCGGTCGCGGCGTACGTCTTCGGGTGGGCCGTCTCGGCCGACGTCTCCTACGACCACACGGCGTTCTGGACGCACGTGGCGGCCCCCGTGCGCGGCGTGCAGGACCGGCTGGGCCGCGTCGTCGCCGCTGCGGCGCTCGGTCTGCCCGCGACCCTCGTGCTCGCGCTCGGCACGCTCGCCGTCACCGGCCGGTGGCAGCACACGGTCGCCGTCGTCGGCGTGTCGGTCGCCGTGCTCGCGACGGGGCTCGGCGTCTCGAGCGTCGCGTCCGCGCGCGTCGTCATGCCCGTCGCGAAGCCGGGGGACAGCCCGTTCTCGACGCCGCAGGGCGGATCGGGTGCGGCGATGCTGTCCCAGCTCGCGGGGACCGCGATCCTCGGCCTGCTCCTCCTGCCGTCGGCCGGCCTGGTCGTCGCGTCCGTCGCGACGGGCCGGGTGGGCCTCGGCGTCGCCGGAGCACTGCTCGGCCTCGTCGTCGGCGCGACCGTCCTCGTCGTCGGCGTGCGGTGGGGCGGGCGGCTGTACGACCGCCGAGCACCCGAGCTGATGGAACGCCTCGTGGCGATGGCGTGACGCGCCGCCCGTAGACTCGTCGCCCGTGGCTCTCACCATCGGCATCGTCGGACTGCCCAACGTCGGCAAGTCCACCCTCTTCAACGCGCTGACCAACGCGGGCGTCCTCGCCGCGAACTACCCGTTCGCGACGATCGAGCCGAACATCGGCGTCGTCCCGCTGCCCGACCCCCGGCTGGACCGCCTCGCCGAGATCTTCGGCAGCGAGCGCACGGTGCCCGCGACGGTGTCGTTCGTCGACATCGCCGGGATCGTGCGCGGCGCGAGCGAGGGCGAGGGCATGGGCAACCAGTTCCTCGCGAACATCCGCGAGGCGGACGCGATCTGCCAGGTGGTCCGCGCGTTCACCGACGACGACGTGCACCACGTCGCCGGTCGGGTGGACCCGGCCGACGACCTCGAGACCATCAACACCGAGCTCGTCCTCGCGGACCTGCAGACGGTCGAGAAGGCACTGCCCCGCCTCGAGAAGGAGGTGCGCGGCAAGAAGACGGCACCCGAGGTCCTCACCGCGGCGCAGAAGGCGTACGAGGTCCTCGCCGAGGGCACGACGCTCTTCGCGGCGCAGGACCGGCTCGTCCGCGCGGGCGTCGACCCCAAGGCGCTGCGCGAGCTCCAGCTGATGACGTCCAAGCCGTTCATCTACGTCGTCAACACCGACGACGCCGGCCTCGCGGACGAGGCGATGAAGGCGCGCATGCGCGAGCTCGTCGCACCCGCGGAGGCGATCTTCCTCGACGCGAAGCTCGAGTCGGAGCTCGTCGACCTCGACCCCGAGGACGCGGCCGAGATGCTCGCGTCGACGGGTCAGGCGGAGCCCGGTCTCGCGCAGCTCGCGCGCGTCGGGTTCGAGACGCTCGGCCTGCAGACGTACCTCACGGCGGGCCCCAAGGAGTCCCGTGCGTGGACCATCCGCAAGGGGTGGACCGCACCCCAGGCCGCCGGCGTCATCCACACCGACTTCGAGCGCGGCTTCATCAAGGCGGAGGTCGTGAGCTTCGACGACCTCGTCGAGGCGGGCTCCATCGCGGCAGCGCGTGCAGCGGGCAAGGCCCGCATCGAGGGCAAGGACTACGTCATGGCCGACGGCGACGTGGTGGAGTTCCGCTTCAACGTCTGACCCCAGGGGAGCGGCCGGGCGGGGAGCGGTCCGTCCTGTCGCCGTGGCGCGGGCTCGGGCACGCTGGACCTCGACCGAACGGGGGAGGAGCCATGGCGCACGGTGACGTGGCGCGCACGACCGACCACTGGTGGTGGCGACCCGGGTGGGGCCCGGGGACGCGGTACTACACCTGGCACGTGACGCTCGAGGGGCAGGACCGGCTGCACGCGCGCGTCGCGGAGCTCCAGTCAGCCCTCGCGGGGCTCCCCGCCCTCGACCCGGTCCCTCGAACGTGGCTGCACGTGACGGTCGCCGGGCTGGGGGACGTCGAGGACGTCCCGGCCCCGGTGCGGGACGACGTGGTGGCCGCCGTCGGGCGTCGCGTCGCGGCCGTCGGCGCGTTCCGCGCCGAGGTGCTCGCAGCCGTGGTGGGTCGCGAGGCCGTCGTGCTCCCGCTGCGGCCGCTCGACCGGTTCGACGCCGTGCGGGACGCGGTGCGCGCGGGCATCGCCGACGCGTGGGGCCGGTCGCGCGTCGTCGGTCCCGACCGCGGCTTCGCGCCGCACCTGTCCGTCGCCTACGCGAGCGGCGAGGCCGAGGCGGCCTCCGTCCGCGCGGCCCTCGACCGTGTGCCGGCGTCACGCGAGCCGCTCGTGGTCGACCGCGTCCAGCTCATCGAGCTCGAGCGCGACGACCGCGCGTACCGGTGGACGACGGTCGCCGAGGTGCCGCTCGGTGACGCCGATGCGCGGTCCGCAGCGCCCTGACGGGCACGGCAGGTCGGGGCGCGCGCCTCAGAAGCGGAAGGGGATCGGGATCCCGCCGCAGCAGCACACGCCCTGGACGTCGGTCTTCGCCAGGAGGGTCGCGGCGCGGTAGCACGCCAGGAACCGGAGCGCGGTCGGGACGCCGGCGCGCAGTACGCCGCGCCGCGCGACGATCCCGCGCACCGCGGCCGAGCAGGACTGGCCGCCGTGCGCCACGAGGTGGGCGCAGGTGAACCCCTTCCGCGGGGACAGGTGTCGCTGGTAGCCGCGGATGAGGAGGTCGGCGGCGCGGGCTGCAGGCGTCATCCGGTCACGCTAGGGCGGCCGCGGTGCGCCCGCGCGCGCAAGGTGCGCCCTGCGGCCCCCTCCCGAGCGGCGCCGGCGCGCTCGAGCTCGTTGCGGGGGTCGTGTGAAGCGGTCTCGTACACCGACATCCGGGACCTCGATGTGGTACGCATCCGTCGCGCGGGCCTCCCTCACCGATCTCGCACGAGAACCGAGCGGCGACGACGGATACCGTCGTCGAGCGTTCCGTCCGCTTCGTCACCAGCCCGTGGCCCGACACCGGCCCGTCTCGCTTGTCGAGACGTACCGGCCAGTATCGAACTGGTAACGATCGCGTTTCACCGGGGGGACCTGTCCCGGATGTCGGAATTCCCGGATGTAGGCTCCCCGCCATCCACAGGTGGACACCTGGTGGGCGTGGTCCGCAGGGTCGCGGCCCACGGCATCCACCAGGACGACCACCGCATCCTTGTCAGGAGGAACCCCAGTGAAGATGAGGCGAATCGGTGCCGCCGGCGCCATCGTCGCGACGGGGGCGCTCGCACTGAGCGCCTGCTCGTCGACACCCTCGACGACCACCGAGATCGACGAGGAGACGTCGCTCAGCATCGGGTGGAACCAGCCGTTCTACTCCCAGAACAACCTCACGTCGGTCGGTAACGCCACCACCAACTCGAACGTCATCTACCTGACGAACGCGGCGTTCAACTACTACGACAACAACCTCGAGCTCCAGCAGTTCTCCGACTTCGGCACGTACGAGGTCGAGTCCGAGGACCCGCTGACGGTGACCTACACCATCAACGAGGGTGCGACCTGGTCGGACGGCACGCCCGTCGACGCGGTCGACGTCTTCCTGTACTGGGGTGCGCAGAACGACTCGTTCGACAACGTCGCGCCCGAGTACGACGAAGAGGGCAACATCACGAACCAGGACGCGATCGACGCGGGTGTCTACTTCGACTCCTCGTCCGTCGCGATGAACCTGATCTCGGAGCCCCCGACGATCTCGGACGACGGCCTGTCGATCACCTTCGTCTACGACGAGCCGCGCTCCGACTGGGAGATCTCGGTCCAGCCCTCGCCGATCGCCGCGCACGCGCTCGCCGCGGTCGCGCTCGGCACGGAGGACGCCGAGGAGGGCAAGCAGCGGGTCGTCGACGCCTTCACGAACAACGTCACCGAGGACCTCTCGGCGCTCGCGAAGTCGTGGAACGAGGACTTCAACTTCACCTCGCTGCCCGAGGACGAGAACCTCTACCTCTCGTCGGGCCCGTACGTCATGACGGACTACGTCGAGAACCAGTACCTCACGCTCAGCCTGCGCGAGGACTACAGCTGGGGCCCGATGCCGAGCGTCGACGAGATCACGATCCGCTACTCGGAGGACCCGCTCGCCTCGGTGACGGCCCTCCAGAACGGTGAGGTCGACATCATCGAGCCCCAGGCCTCGGTGGACGTCATCGAGACGCTCGAGGGCATCGAGGGCGTGGAGTACACGACCGCGCCGACGGGCACGTACGAGCACGTCGACCTCATCTTCAACAACGGCGGTCCGTTCGACCCCGCCACCTACGGCGGCGACGCCGCCAAGGCGCAGGCCGTCCGCCAGGCGTTCCTGCTGTCGGTCCCGCGCGACGAGATCATCGAGAAGCTCGTCCAGCCGCTGCAGCCGGACGCCGAGCCGCGTGAGTCGCACACCGTCACGTCCGAGGCCCCGGCCTACGACGACGTCGTCGCGGGCAACGGCTCGGAGTTCTACCGCACGAGCGACCCGGCCAAGGCCGCGCAGCTCCTCGCGGACGCCGGCGTCGCGACCCCGATCGACGTGCGCTTCCTGTACGGCGCGTCGAACGTCCGTCGTGCGAACACGTTCGAGCTGATCAAGGCCTCCGCGGCCGAGGCCGGCTTCAACGTGATCGACGAGGGTGACGACAACTGGGGCTCGCGCCTCAGCGACACCGCCTCCTACGACGCGTCGCTCTTCGGCTGGCAGTCGACGAACACCTACGCGCTCAACTCCGAGGCGAACTTCGTCACCGGCGGTCTGAACAACTTCGCCGGCATGTCCGACCCCGACATCGACGCGTGGTACGCCGAGATGTCGACGAACACGGACCCGGAGCAGGAGACCGAGCTGACGATCCTCATCGAGGAGCGCCTGAACGAGCTCGGCTTCAGCCTCCCGCTGTACCAGCACCCGGGCGTCATGGCGTACCGCGACAGCCTGCAGAACGTCGAGACGATCGCGCTCTCGCCGACGGTGTTCTGGAACTTCTGGGAGTGGGAGGTCGGCGGCGACACGGCTGACGAGGAGTGACGCTCCTCGCCTGACCGACGCCCTGCGTCGCTGACGCAGCCGGCACGACCAGGCACGGCACGACCCGGTGGGGTACCGCGGGCACCCGCGGTACCCCACCGGTGTGCGGACGACGGCCACCCGCCGCGACGCACGGCGCGCCCGACGACGGCGCGCACCGCCCCCCGGTACCGTCCGCACGGGCGCCTCCCGCGCCGCGCGTAGACTCGACCGATCCAGTGACCACCTCCGAACGAGGTCCTGCACCCATGACCACCTCAGTGACGAGCCGCCGGGAAGGCAGCGAGGCGACGACCGCCTCCTCCTCGGGGCAGGCTCCCCGCGCACGCCTGCGGGCGAGCGCCCCGATGCTCACGTTCCTCGGCCGGCGCATCCTGTCGTCCGCGATCGTGCTGCTCGGTGCGACGTTCATCGTCTACATGCTCCTGGCGTACTCCCTCGACCCCCTCGAGGACCTGTACCAGAGCACCGCTCCCAACAAGGAGCAGCTGATCGAGGCGCGCGTGCGGCTCCTCGACCTCGACACGCCGCCGCCCGTGCGGTGGCTCAAGTGGCTCGGCGGCGCTGCCGGCTGCGTGATCGGGCAGTGCGACCTCGGCTCGAGCTGGGTCACGGGTCAGCAGGTCACGAGCCTGCTCGGCTCGGCGATCCCCTCGACCGTCCAGCTCGTCTCGATGTCGACCGTCGTCGCGATCCTCCTCGGCATCACGGTCGGCATCGTCTCGGCCCTGCGCCAGTACACGGGCTTCGACTACGGCGTGACCTTCATGTCGTTCGTGCTGTACTCGCTGCCCTCGTTCTGGGTCGCCGTGCTCCTGAAGCTGTGGGGTGCGATCGGCTTCAACGACTTCCTCGCGGACCCCTCGCTGTCCCCGCTCACGATCGTGGCACTGGCGGTCGTCGCCGGCGCGATCTGGCAGGCGATCCTCGCCGGACCGTGGCGCCGCCGTCTGCTCGTCTTCGGCGTGGGCGCCGTCGCGACGGCCGCGCTCCTGGCGTTCGTCTCCGCGACCGGCTGGCTCCTCAACCCGCAGCTCGGCCCGGTGGTCATCGCGCTGCTCGGCGTCGGGACCGCCTTCGCACTCACCGCGATCTTCGCGGGGCTGCGCAACCGCAAGGCCCTCTACACCGCGCTCACGACCGTCGCGGTCGGCGTCGCGCTCTGGTACCCCCTGCAGTTCCTGTTCCAGCGTGCGACCGGCCTGATGATCATCGTCCTCGCGGTCGCGACCGTGGGAATCGGCGCCCTCATCGGCTGGCTCTTCGGCGGGGCGGACCGGAGCGTCTCCATGCGCATCGGTGCGATCACGGCGCTCGTCGTCGGTCTGCTGATCTTCATCGACCGGATCATGCAGGTCTGGTACGCGTACTCGAACGCCTCGAAGATCAACAACCGGCCGATCGCGACGATCGGCTCGCAGACCCCGGGCCTCAACGGCGACTACTGGGTCGAGACGCTCGACACCTTCACGCACCTGGTCCTGCCGACGGTCGCCCTCATCCTCATCTCGTTCGCGTCGTACACCCGGTACTCGCGCGCGAGCCTGCTCGAGGTGATGAACCAGGACTACATCCGCACCGCGCGCGCCAAGGGTCTTCCCGAGCGCGTCGTGACCGTGCGGCACGCGTTCCGCAACGCGCTCATCCCGCTCGCGACGATCGTCCCGCTCGACATCGCGACGCTGTTCGGCGGTGCCATCATCACCGAGCGCATCTTCGCGTGGAGCGGGATGGGGACCCTGTTCATCACGTCGCTGGGCAGGGCCGACGCCGCGCCCGTCATGGGCTACTTCCTCGTCATCGGGACGTTGCTGGTCGTCGCCAACATCGTGGTCGACTTCCTGTACGCCGCCCTCGACCCCAGGATCCGGGTGAACGCATGACCACCTCGACACCGCTGAGCCCCCAGGGGGGCGAGCACCACGACGCCGTCGAGACGAACGAGAACGCGCTCGAGCTCAAGGAGGTCGAGGGCCTCTCGCAGGGTCGCATCGTCCTGCGCCGCTTCCTGCGCCACCGCGGTGCGATGGCCGGTGCCGTCGTCCTCGCGATCGTCGTCGTCCTCGCGACGACGTCCATCGGCTGGGGCCCGATCCCCGGCTGGTGGAAGTACACGCCCACGCAGCTCCTGCCCGTCGAGAACGCGGGCGGCAGCCCGACGCTGTCGTTCGGTGACGGGATCACGATCGGCAACCACCCGATGGGTCAGGACAACGTCGGCCACGACGTGTTCGCCCGGGTCATGCGCGGGACGCAGCAGTCGCTGCTCGTCATGGTCGTCATCGGTCTGCTCGCCACGACGATCGGCATCGTGATCGGCGCGCTCGCCGGGTTCCTGCGCGGGCGCCTGGACAACCTGCTCATGCGCTTCACGGACATGGTCATCACGATCCCGACCATCATGATCGGCGCGATCCTCGGCGCCTGGGTCGGGGGAGCGAGCCCGATCACGCTCGCCATCGCGCTGAGCCTCGTGACGTGGACCTCGATGGCGCGCCTCGTGCGCGGTGAGTTCCTGTCGCTGCGCGAGCGCGAGTTCGTCGACGCCGCGCGCGTCGCGGGCGCGAGCAACGGGCGGATCATGTTCAAGCACATGCTGCCCAACGCGGTCGGCGTGATCATCGTCAACACGACGCTGCTCATGGCGTCGGCGATCCTCCTCGAGACCGCCCTCAGCTACCTCGGGTTCGGCATCGTCGCACCCGACGTCTCGCTGGGTCAGCTGATCAACGAGTACCAGACCGCGTTCGCGACGCGGCCGTGGCTGTTCTGGTGGCCCGGTCTGTTCATCGTGATCATCGCGCTGTGCGTCAACTTCATCGGTGACGGCCTCCGTGACGCGTTCGACCCGCGTCAGCGTCGCATCCCGACGCGCCGCTCGATGGCTCGTGCCGCACGGCGCGAGGCCGCCTCCACGGCCGTCCGCGTGGACGTCCGGGGCTGAGTCGGTGCCCACCCTCGTCCTGGTCCCCGGTGCGGCGGCGTCGTCGCCGCACCGGGTGGCGGGCCTGTCCCTAGAGCACGCGCGCGGCGGCGACGCCGGCCGCGGCGAGGAGCAGCACGCCCGCAGCGGGGACGACGTGCCAGCGCACGACCGGACGGTCACGCTCGAGGCGCGGTGCGTCGAGGTGACCCGCGTCGCGCAGCTCCTCCCACCGCGCGCGCACCACGGCCGCCGCCTGGCCCGAGGCCGAGCTGAGCAGGTCACCGGGGCGGACACCGCCGCCGATGTACGTCGACTCCGGCAGGTGGCGGAGGTCGTCCCGGGACGACGTGACGGCGGTCGACCTGCTCGGTGCGGGTGCCGCCCAGGCGGAGTAGGTGCCGTAGGCCGTGTGGAGCGTCAGCGCGTACTTGGTGTCGATCCGCTCGATCGCGGGCCACGGCAGGTCGATCGTGCGCAGCACGTTGCGGACCTCGACGCCCGCGTCGCTCACCACGACGGCGGGACGCTCGTACACCGCCCAGACGAGGACGGCGGGCAGCACCAGCAGGAGGCCGTACCGCAGCGCCGCGGCGGGGTCCTCCAGCAGCACGGCCACGAACGAGGCTGCGCACAGCACCGCGACGGCCACGGTGAGCCTCCGACCGGACCTGGCATGGAGCACCACCGTGCGGCTGTCGGGCTCGATCATCCGTCCATCCTCCCAGACCAGCCTGCACACCACGTCGGCGCCGACCGCCACCGCGGACGGCCCACTCGAGCGCGTCGAGGGCGCGCACGTCACGAAAGGACACGGTCAACCCGTGGTTACTGACGCACCTGCGGTCGGCACGAAGACCCCGATCCTCGAGGTCCGGGGTCTCGGCGTCGACTTCTTCGTCGACGGCGAGTGGCTGCCCGCCGCCATCGACATGGACTACGACGTGCGCCCGGGCGAGGTCCTCGCGATCGTCGGCGAGTCCGGCTCCGGCAAGACCCAGTCCTCGATGTCGCTCCTCGGCCTCCTGCCGCAGAACGGCCGCGCCAAGGGCAGCGCCAAGCTGGCCGGTCGCGAGCTCGTCGGCCTGTCGCACAAGCAGCTCTCGAGCGTGCGGGGCAAGGAGGTCGCGGTCATCTTCCAGGAGCCCATGACCGCGCTGAACCCCGTCTACACGGTCGGCTTCCAGATCGTCGAGACGCTGCGGACGCACTTCGACATCGGCCCCAAGGCCGCGCGCGCCCGCGCCGTCGAGCTGCTCCGTCTCGTCGACCTGCCGCAGCCGGAGAAGTCGGTCGACAAGTACCCCCACCAGCTCTCGGGCGGGCAGCGCCAGCGCGCGATGATCGCCCAGGCGCTCGCGTGCGACCCGAAGCTGCTCATCGCCGACGAGCCGACGACGGCGCTCGACGTCACCGTCCAGGCCGAGATCCTCAAGCTCATGCGCGACCTCCGGACGCGCATCGACTCGGGCATCGTCCTCATCACGCACGACATGGGCGTCGTCGCCGACCTGGCGGACCGCGTGATCGTCATGCGGCACGGCCGGATCGTCGAGGCCGGGTCGGCGGACGAGATCTTCAACCGCCCGCAGCACCCGTACACCAAGCAGCTGCTCGACGCCGTCCCGCACCTCGGCGCGACGGTCGGTGACTCCGCCGTCGACGCCGGCCTCGGCACCGGTCCCGCGACGTCGGGCACGACGGCGGTCCCCGTCAGCCGCCCGGTCGTGGCGGCGCAGGAGCCCGGCGCGGTCCCCGCGCTCGAGGCAAAGGGCCTCGTGATCGAGTACCCCGGCCGCGGTCGGGTCCCGGCGTTCCGGGCGGTCGACGGCATCGACCTCACGATCGGCCGCGGCGAGGTCGTCGGCCTCGTCGGGGAGTCGGGCTCCGGCAAGACGACGGTCGGGCGCGCCGCGGTCGGGCTGCTGCCCGTCGCGGGCGGCTCGATGAAGATCGGCGGCCACGAGATGTCGGGCATCGGCTCCAAGGAGCTGCGGGACATCCGTCGCGACGTGTCGATCGTCTTCCAGGACCCGGGCTCGTCGCTCAACCCGCGCCTGCCGATCGGCGAGTCGATCGGCGAGCCGCTCAAGCTGCGCAAGCTCGCGAACGGTGCCGAGCTCAACAAGCGCATCGAGGACCTGCTCGACCAGGTGCACCTCGAGCGCGGGATGCGTAACCGCTACCCGCACGAGCTCTCCGGCGGTCAGCGTCAGCGGGTCGGCATCGCGCGCGCGCTCGCGCTGTCGCCCAAGCTGCTCATCGCCGACGAGCCCACCTCGGCCCTCGACGTGTCGGTCCAGGCGCGCGTGCTCGACCTGTTCCAGGAGCTGCAGCGCGAGCACGGCTTCGCGTGCCTGTTCATCAGCCACGACCTGGCGGTCGTCGAGATCCTCTCGAGCCGGATCGCGGTCATGCACAAGGGGACGATCGCGGAGCAGGGTCCGCGCGACCAGATCCTGCGCGCACCGAAGGACGACTACACGCGTCGCCTCCTCGCCGCGGTGCCCGTGCCCGACCCGGCCGAGCAGAAGATCCGTCGCGAGGCCCGCGACCGGCTGCTCGAGCAGGAGCTCGCGCGCCAGGGCGTCACGTCGACGTACGCCGGGGGCGCCTGACCTGGTGGGCCTGGCAGCGCACGACGGCGCCGGTGCCCAGCGCACCGGCGCCGTCGTCGTCCCCGGCCCGAAGGAGCATCCCAGGCGGGCAGGGCCGCCGGTCCAGGCGGCCAGGGCGGCGCCTGAGAGGGCGTGCGGGTACGATGGGTCGCCGCTGCGCGCGGACGGTCATGCGCAGCGCTCCCTTCCCCCTCATGAGATGAGTACCCGCATGCCTGTGCGCTCCGACCTGCGCAACGTCGCGATCGTCGCCCACGTCGACCACGGCAAGACGACCCTGGTCGACGCCATGCTCTGGCAGGCGGGCTCGTTCGGCGCGCACGCGCACGTCGACGAGCGGGCGATGGACTCCGGTGACCTCGAGCGCGAGAAGGGCATCACGATCCTCGCGAAGAACACCGCCGTCCGGTACCGCGGACCGGCCGCGGCCGCCGCGGGCCAGCCCGACGGCGTGACGATCAACGTCATCGACACCCCGGGGCACGCGGACTTCGGCGGCGAGGTCGAGCGCGGCCTGTCGATGGTCGACGGCGTCGTGCTGCTCGTCGACGCGAGCGAGGGCCCGCTCCCGCAGACGCGGTTCGTGCTGCGCAAGGCGCTCGCGGCGAAGCTGCCCGTCATCCTCGTCGTGAACAAGGTGGACCGTCCCGACTCGCGCATCGAGGAGGTCGTGCACGAGGCGACCGACCTGCTGCTCGGGCTCGCGAGCGACCTGCACGAGGACGTCCCGGACCTCGACCTCGACGCGATCCTCGACGTGCCCGTGGTCTACGCGGCGGCCAAGGCGGGCCGCGCGTCGCTCGCCCAGCCGGCCGACGGCGCGCTGCCGGACTCGCCGGACCTCGAGCCGCTGTTCGCGACGATCCTCGAGAAGATCCCCGCGCCGACGTACGAGGAGGGTGCGCCGCTCCAGGCGCACGTCACCAACCTCGACGCGTCGCCCTTCCTCGGACGGCTCGCGCTGCTGCGCGTCTTCAACGGCACGATCCGCAAGGGCCAGACCGTCGCGTGGGCCCGTGCCGACGGCTCGCTGCAGAACGTGCGCATCACCGAGCTGCTCGAGACCAAGGCGCTCGAGCGCGTCCCCACGGACGAGGCCGGTCCCGGCGACATCGTCGCCGTCGCGGGCATCGCCGACATCACGATCGGCGAGACGCTCACGGACCCGGACGACCCCCGTCCGCTGCCGCTCATCACGGTCGACGACCCGGCCATCTCGATGACCATCGGCATCAACACGTCCCCGCTCGCGGGCAAGGGCGGCAAGGGCCACAAGGTGACCGCGCGCCAGGTCAAGGACCGGCTCGACGCCGAGCTCGTCGGCAACGTGTCGCTGCGCGTGCTGCCGACCGAGCGTCCCGACGCGTGGGAGGTCCAGGGCCGCGGTGAGCTCGCGCTCGCCATCCTCGTCGAGCAGATGCGCCGCGAGGGCTTCGAACTCACGGTGGGCAAGCCGCAGGTCGTCACCAAGGTGATCGACGGCAAGGTCCACGAGCCGACCGAGCACATGACGATCGACGTGCCCGAGGAGTACCTCGGCTCGGTCACGCAGCTCCTCGCGCAGCGCAAGGGGCGCATGGAGACGATGACCAACCACGGCACCGGCTGGGTGCGGATGGAGTTCATCGTCCCGGCCCGCGGGCTGATCGGCTTCCGGACGCAGTTCCTCACGGACACGCGCGGCACGGGCATCGCGTCGTCGATCTCGCACGGCTACGAGCCGTGGTTCGGGCCGATCGAGACCCGGACCACGGGCTCCCTGGTCGCGGACCGTGCGGGCAAGGTCACGCCGTTCGCCATGATCAACCTGCAGGAGCGCGGGTCGTTCTTCGTCGAGCCGACGTCCGAGACCTACGAGGGCATGATCGTCGGCGAGAACTCGCGCAACGAGGACATGGACGTCAACATCACCAAGGAGAAGAAGCTGACCAACATGCGGTCCTCGACCGCGGACAGCTTCGAGAACCTCGTCCCGCCGCGCAAGCTGACCCTCGAGGAGTCCCTCGAGTTCGCACGGGAGGACGAGTGCGTCGAGGTGACCCCGGAGATCGTCCGGATCCGCAAGGTCGTCCTCGACCAGACCGAGCGCGCCCGGCTCACGGCGCGCGCGAAGCGGGGCTGACGACCACGCCGTCCCCCGCAGGACCCCTCGCACACCGAACCCTCAGGAGCGACACCGAGTGACCTCACGAGCCCGACCGAACCGGACCACAGCAGCGCCGAACCCCACACCGGCCGCACGCGCGGGAACGACGGCGGGTCCACGCCGACGCGCCGTCTTCGCGGTCTCGCTGGCCGTGATCGCGGCCGTCGCGGGGACGGCGATCGCCGCACCCGACGCCGCCGAGGCGGCGATCGGTGCGATCCAGACCAACGCGATCGGTGCCTTCGGCTGGTACTACGTGCTCCTCGTCGCGTTCTTCGTCGCGTTCGCCCTGTGGGTCGGCTTCGGCCGTCTGGGCGACATCACCCTCGGCGACGACGACGACGAGCCCGAGTTCGGCCTCGGTGCGTGGTTCTCGATGCTCTTCGCCGCGGGGATGGGCATCGGGCTCGTCTTCTGGGGCGTCGCCGAGCCCCTGTCGCACTTCGCGTCACCCAAGCCGGGCGTGAGCGGAACGCCCGAGCAGGTCGCGCAGACGGCGATGGCCCAGACGTACGTCCACTGGGGCGTCCACGCGTGGGCGATCTACGTCGTCGTCGGCCTCGCGCTCGCGTATGCGATCCACCGCAAGGGCCGCCCCGTGTCGATCCGGTGGGCGCTCGAGCCCCTCCTCGGCGACCGCGTCAAGGGCGCGACCGGCGACGCGATCGACATCGCGGCGGTCGTCGGCACGGTCTTCGGCGTCGCGACGTCGCTCGGGCTCGGCGTCCTGCAGATCTCCGCGGGCCTCGAGCACATCGGCCTCGTCGAGTCGAGCGTCGGGCTGCAGGTCGTCCTCATCGCGGTCATCGCGCTCCTCGCCCTCGCATCGGTGCTCTCGGGTCTGGACCGCGGCCTCAAGTGGCTGTCCAACATCAACGTGTCCCTCGCGGGGGTGCTGCTCCTGGTCGTGCTCGCCGCCGGGCCGACGCTGTTCCTCCTGCGCGAGTTCGTGCAGTCGATCGGGGTCTACCTCGCCAACGTGCTGCCCATGACGTTCAACGTCAGCGCGTTCGCGGGCGCCGAGGGCGAGGCCTGGCAGGCCGGCTGGACGACGTTCTACTGGGGCTGGTGGATCTCGTGGGCACCCTTCGTGGGCGTGTTCATCGCGCGGATCTCCAAGGGCCGCACGGTGCGCGAGTTCGTGTCGGGCGTGCTGCTCGTGCCGACGCTCGTGACCTTCCTGTGGTTCTCGGTCCTGGGCGGGAGCGCGCTGCACCGCGAGCTCTTCGGTCGCGGGGGCCTCGTCGGCGACGACGGGTCCGTCGTGCCCGAGAACGCGCTCTTCGACCTGCTCGGCGAGCTGCCCGCCGGTCCCGTGCTGTCGGTCCTCGCCATCGTCCTCGTGGCGGTCTTCTTCATCACGTCGTCGGACTCCGGCTCGCTCGTGGTCGCGATGCTCGCCTCGGACGGCGACCCCGACCCCAGCACGCGCCAGCGCGTCATCTGGGCGACCCTCGGCGGTGTCCTGGCGATCGCGCTGCTGGTCGCCGGTGGGCTCGTCGCACTGCAGACCGCGGCCGTGCTCATCGCGCTGCCGTTCAGCGTGGTGATGATCGGGATGGTGTTCGCGACCGCACGCGCCCTCAACCGCGAGCACCGCGCCTTCCTCCAGGCCGAACGTCGCGCACTGCGGACGACGCTCACCGAGCACGTCGCCCAGCGCGTGGCCGACGACGTCACGGAGCGGGTCACGGCGCGTGTCAGCGGCACGCAGGAGCCGGGTGCCGGGACGCGCCGTCGTCGGTGGCCACGGTGACCGTGTCCGCCGTACCTACCGTGTCGCTCCCGAGGGTGCGGTGACCACCGGAGGCCTCCTCGCGGTGCACGCGCACCCCGACGACGAGACGCTCAGCACGGGTGCGCTGCTCGCGACATGGGCCCGTGCGGGACGCCCCGTCACGGTCGTGACGTGCACGCGCGGCGAGCAGGGCGAGGTGATCCCGCCCGCGCTGCGGCACCTCGAGGGTGCCGTCGCCGCCCTCGCCGAGCACCGCGAGGGCGAGCTCGCCCGGGCGCTCGCCGCGCTGGGCGTCGAGGACCACGTCTTCCTCGACCGCGTCGCGCCCGCGACGCGCTACGCCGACTCCGGGATGGCCTGGGCGGGCGGGGCGCAGGCGACACGCGCCGCGGTCCTGCCCGACGACGCGTTCGTCGCGGCCGACCTCGACGACGCCGCACGCCGGCTCGCGGACGTCGTCGCCGAGCGGCGCCCTGCCGTCGTCGTCGGGTACGAGCCGGGCGGCGGCTACGGTCACCCCGACCACGTGCGCGCGCACGAGGTCATGCACCGCGCGGTCGAGCTCGCCCGGCCCCGGTGGGCCGTGCCCGTGGTGCTCTGGGCCGCCGTTCCCGCCGACGCGTGGGGAAGGGGTGTCGACGACCTGCGACGCGCGGGCGTCCCGACCGGTCTGACGCTCCCCGACGGCCGGCCGTCGGCCGTCGTCGACGCGGTGGACCTCGAGGTCGACGTCGTGCCGGTGCTCGACCGGTTGCTCGACGCCCTCGCGGCGCACGCGACGCAGGTGCACGCCCTCGAGCGCGTCGAGGGTGCGACGGACGCCGTCGCGCGTCTCGCGCTGAGCAACGACGTCGCCCAGCCGGTCCTGCGGTCCGAGGGCTACCGCGTCGCGCGCGGCGCGGTAGGGGACGTGACCTGGCCCGACGGCGTGCACGCGCTAGCGTGATCGCCGTGGAGCCCCTCACCGCCCGCGCGCTCGCGCGGCCCTTCGGCGCGTTCCTGCTCGGGGTCGTCGTCGGCGTCGCCGGCACGGGCGTCCACCGCTGGCAGCAGCCGTGGGGCCTCGTCCTCGCGCTCGCCGCCGTCGTGGCGGCCGGCGTGCTGGTCCGGGCGTGGACCGGCTGGGTCGGGATGCTCGCGCTCGCCCTCGGCGTGTTCGGGGTCGTGAGCCTGCTGGGGCAGTCAGGTCCGGGCGGTGACGTCGTCGTCGCGGCGCAGCCGGTGGGCTACGCGTGGTACCTCGGGGGGCTCGCCGTCGCGCTCGCCGGGCTGGCGCCGCGACGGTGGTTCGGCGAGCACGGCGCGGCGGCCGTCGAGCCGTCCGCGACCGCGGGGGCATCGCCCGCGCGCACGTGACCGCCCGAGCAGGTGCGGCCCGTAGAATCCCCGCGGACGTGACCGAGCAGGGGAAGGCACACGCATGACCGAGGGGCGGACCTCCTCCGGCGCGCAGGTCGACGGCCCGCCGCGCGACGCCGACGAGGTGCAGGCGCAGGACGACGCGCCGACGACCCCGGATGCCGGGACCACCCAGACGGACGGCACGGACGAGTCCGCCGAGCCCGGCGAGCACGCCGGCGACGACGAGTCCGGCGAGGACGAGGAGCCCAGTGCGGCCGGAGCCGCCGACGCCGAGCCCACCGCCGACGCCGAGCCCACCGCCGACGCTGAGCCCGTCGCGGACGACGCGCCCGGCGCCGACGACGAGGCCAGGAACGACGCCGGCGACGGCGAGGTCGCCGACGCCGTGGCCGCCGACGACGAAGAGCCCGACGACGACGAGCCCGTCACGGAGGCCGAGCCCGACGACGACGAGCCCGCCGCGACCGACGCCGACACAGACACCGACGCCGACGCCGACGCCACGGCGGAGATGGCGCCCGTGCCGCCGGCCCCACCGGCCGGCCCAGCGGCACCCGCCGGGGAGCCCGCGCCGGTCGCCGAGCCCGCAGTCGCCGTCGCCGCGACTCCGTCGACCCCGGCGGACGCCTCCGGACCGCAGCGCACCGACAGAGCCGGTTCCCCGATGGACGTGTTCCCCGCCCAGCCCCACCGCCGGACGTGGCCGCGCGCCCTGGGCATCACCGCTGCCGTCGTCGTCGTGCTCGGCGCCGTGTACGTCGGTGCGCTGTGGCTCCTGGGGGACAGGGTCCCGCCGGGTGCGACCGTGGCCGGTGTCGACGTCGGCGGGCTCTCCGCGGACGCCGCCGTGGCGCGGCTCGACGAGGAGCTGTCCTCGGTCGTGACCGAGCCGTTCGCCGTCGCGGTGGGCGAGAAGCGCACGACCGTCGACCCCGAGGACGCGGGCCTCGCCCTCGACACCCGCGCGACCGTCGAGTCCCTGACGGGCTTCGGCCTCGAGCCGGGCCGTCTCTGGCGCCACGCGTTCGGCGCGGGCGAGGTCGAGCCCGTGACCAGCGTCGACGCCGCCCGGCTGGACCGCGTGGTCGACGAGGTGAGCTCGGCGCTCCTGACCCCCGCGGTCGACGCGACGCTCGCGTTCGTCGACGGCGAGCCGGTCGCCACCGCGAGCGAGACCGGGACCGAGCTGGACCCCGACACCGGGCCCCAGGCGCTCGTCGACGGCTGGCTGACCGCCGCGCGGCCCCTCGAGCTGCCGTCGCGCGACGTCGTGCCGGAGGTCGACGACGCCGACGCGGACGCGGCGCTCGACGCGCTCGCCCGCCCGCTCGTGGACGCCCCCGTCACGGTCGTGGTCGCCGAGCAGCGTGCCGAGCTGCCCGTCGACGTCCTGGCCGGCGCCGCGACGTTCGCCCCCGAGGACGGCGCGCTCGAGCTGCGGCTCGACGGCGACGCGCTCGCGGAGGCGGTCATCGCCCGGACCACCGACCTGCTCACGCCCGCGCAGGACGCGTCGTTCGCGTTCGAGGGCGGCGTCCCCGTCGTCGTCCCGGGCGTGGCCGGGTCGACGATCGACGCGGACGCGCTCGCCGAGAGCGTCGCCGAGGCCGCCACGGGCGCGGACCGCACGGCACGGGTCGAGCTCGTCGAGATCGACCCCGAGCAGTCGACGGCCGAGCTCGAGGCGCTCGGGGTCACGACCCGCATCGCCGAGTTCTCGACCGCGCTGACGAACGACGCCGACCGCAACCACAACCTCGCGCTGGGTGCGAGCCGGGTCAACGGCTCGCTGCTGCGCCCGGGCGACGTCTTCAGCCTGACCGACACGATCGGCCCGATCAGCACCGAGAACGGCTACCGCGGTGCGGGCGTCGTCGTCGACGGCGTGCTCACCAAGGGTGTCGGGGGCGGCCTCTCGCAGATGGGGACGACCGTCTACAACGTGGGCTTCCTCGCGGGGCTCGAGGACGTCGAGCACCGCCCCCACAGCTACTACTTCAGCCGGTACCCCGAGGGGCGCGAGGCGACGATCTACGAGGGCGTGCTCGACGTCAAGATCGGCAACAACACGCCCCACGGCGTGCTGCTGCAGTCCTGGGTGGCCGACGGCCGGCTGCACGTCGCCGCCTGGAGCACCCCCTACTGGACCGTCGAGCACTCGACGTCGGGGCGCAGCGCGGTCGTGCGGCCCAAGACCGTCTACAACACCTCGCCGGGCTGCATCGCCCAGTCGGCCGGGAGCCCCGGCTTCCGCGTCACGGTGACCCGCCGGCTCCTGCTCGAGGGCGTCGTGCAGGAGGAGGACTCCGACACCTGGCGGTACGAGCCCCAGAACGCGATCGTGTGCGGTCCGCCGCCGTCGGCCGCACCCGAGCAGACCGAGGCGCCCGAGGGCTGACGGGGACGCACGCAGCGCCCTCGCCGAGCAGGTCCGGCGCCCTCGGCAGGTCCGCTCCCGGCGCGTGCGGACGCGCGTCCGGCGAACCCCGGCCGACTCAGTCCTCGCCCGCCCCGGGCGGGGGACCGGGGCGGCGGCGGGGTGGCGCGGGCGGGACGACCTTGCCGAGCACCACGTCCGCGGCCGCGACCGCGACGTCGCCCCGACGCGTGCGCACGACGACACCGTCGTCGTCCGTCGAGAGGAGCTCGCCGAGCACGTCGCCGAGCCCACCCTCGGGCAGCCTGCGGCGCACGACGACCCGCACACCGACCGGCCAACGGGTCCACGGGCGCCCCGGCGTCCCCATGACCGACCTCCTCCGCTGCGCGGCCTCCGACCTGGGGGATACTAGGCGTGCGCGCACGCGCAGCTCTCCAGAAGGGATCGCCCGTGACCTACGTGATCGCTCAGCCCTGTGTGGACGTCAAGGACAAGGCCTGCATCGAGGAGTGTCCGGTCGACTGCATCTACGAGGGGAAGCGCTCGCTGTACATCCACCCCGACGAGTGCGTCGACTGCGGGGCGTGCGAGCCGGTGTGCCCCGTCGAGGCGATCTACTACGAGGACGACGTCCCCGAGCAGTGGAGCGAGTACTACCGGGCGAACGTCGAGTTCTTCGACGTGCTCGGCTCGCCGGGTGGTGCGGCGAAGCTCGGCGAGATCGACGCCGACCACCCGATCGTCGCCGCGCTTCCGCCGCAGAACACCGGCGCGTGAGGGTCGGCTCGACCGTCCGCACCGCGCGGGGGCGCACGTGGGCCTGCTGACCGGCACGCTGCCCGACTTCCCCTGGGACACCCTGGTCCCGTACGGCGACCGCGCCCGGCGCCACCCGGACGGCATCGTCGACCTGTCCGTGGGGACCCCGGTCGACCCGACGCCGCCGCTCGTGCGCGCCGCGCTCGCCGAGGCCGCCGACGCGCCGGGGTACCCGACGACGCACGGCACGCCGCGCCTGCGCCGTGCGGTCGTCGAGTGGTTCGCGCGCCGGCGGGGCGTCGTCGGCCTGGACCCCGACGCGGTGCTGCCGACCGTCGGCTCCAAGGAGCTCGTCGCGCTGCTCCCGTCCCTGCTCGGGCTGGGGGAGGGCGACGTCGTCGTCCACCCGGAGGCGGCGTACCCCACCTACGACGTGGGCGCACGCCTCGCCGGTGCGACGCCCCTGCCCGCCGACGACGTCGCGTCATGGGCCGATCGCGACGACGTGCGGCTCGTCTGGGTGAACTCGCCGTCGAACCCGACCGGTGCCGTCCTCGGCGTCGAGCAGCTGCGCGACGTCGTGCGCACGGCGCGCGAGCGGGGCGCCGTCGTCGTCTCGGACGAGTGCTACGCGCTCCTCGCGTGGGACGAGCCGTGGGCGACGACCGGCGTGCCGAGCGTCCTGGACCCCCGCGTGTGCGAGGGATCCCACGACGGGGTCCTCGCCGTGCACTCGCTGTCGAAGCAGTCGAACCTCGCGGGCTACCGGGCGGCCTTCGTCGCCGGGGACCTGCGGCTCGTCCGCCGCCTGCTGGAGGTCCGCAAGCACGCGGGGATGATCGTCCCCGCACCGGTGCAGGCTGCGACGGCGGCCGCGCTCGACGACGACGCGCACGTCGACGCCCAGCGCGAGCGCTACCGCCGCCGTCGTGCGGTGCTCAAGGCCGGGCTCGAGGCCGCGGGCCTCGTCGTCGACGGGTCCCCCGCGGGGCTGTACCTGTGGGCACGCGCCGCCGGTGCGGGACAGGACTGCTGGGCGACGGTCGGGGACCTGGCCGACCTCGGGATCCTCGTCGCCCCCGGTGCGTTCTACGGCCCTGCGGGAGCGCGGCACGTGCGGGTCGCGCTCACGGCGTCCGACGACGACGTCGCCCGCGCCGCGGCCCGTCTCGCGGGTGCGTGACCGCGCGCAGGACCCGCACGCCCCGCACGCACGCCCCGCCCTGCCCGCACGCACGCCCCGCCCGGCCCGCCCGCCCGGACCCGCCACGCCCCGCCACCTCGTCCCATGAATGGGGCGCGGGATAGGGTGTGTTGATCTAGTCTTGGCATCGGCTTGGCCGCCGGTCGAGCCGCACACGGGTGCAGGGGTGTGACAGGGATCACGCACCCAAAAGGACCTTCCGCCCAGGATCGATTTACCCCGGCGCTCGTGCCGCAGGTACCGTCGTCGGTGGCCGAAGACGCCCGCCCAGCACGTCCGGACCCGCCGAGGACCCTCGTGCCGGTCTGCTCGAGGAGGAAGCATGACCCAGACCGCCACCACGACCCCGGTCGAGCTCCACGTCGCCGAGCGCTCGCTGCCCCTGCCCGTGCGGTCCGCCTCGATGGGCAACGACGGCATCGTCGTCTCGTCCCTGCTCAAGGAGACCGGCCTGGTCACCGTCGACCCGGGGTTCATGAACACCGCGTCGTGCGAGTCGGAGATCACCTACATCGACGGCGACGAGGGCGTCCTGCTCTACCGCGGGTACCCCATCGAGCAGCTGGCCGAGCACGCGTCGTTCCTCGAGGTCGCGTACCTGCTGACGCACGGCGAGCTGCCGACGTCCGACCAGCTCGACGGCTGGGTCGAGCGCATCGAGCGGCACACGCACCTGCACGACAACTTCAAGGCGCTCATCGGCGCGTTCCCCGAGAACGCGCACCCGATGGCGGTGCTGTCGAGCGCGGTCTCGGCGCTGCCCGGCTACTACCCCGAGAGCGTCGACCCGTTCGACCCCGCGACGGTCGAGCTCGCGACCGTGCTGCTGCTCGCGAAGGCCCCGACGATCGCGGCCTACGCGCACCGGCGCGCCCTCGGCCAGGAGATGATCGGGCCCGACCGCGGGCGCGGCTACGTCGCCGACTTCCTGCGCATGGCGTTCCAGCCGAACGGCCAGATCTGGGAGCCCGACGAGTCGATGGTCAAGGCGCTCGACCTCCTCCTGGTCCTGCACGCCGACCACGAGCAGAACTGCTCGACGTCGACCGTCCGCATCGTCGGCTCGAGCCACGCGAACCTCTACGCGTCGGTCTCGGCGGGCGTCAACGCCCTCAGCGGTCCGCTGCACGGCGGGGCCAACGAGGCGGTGCTCCAGATGCTCACGTCGATCCAGGAGACCGGCGGCGACGCGACGGAGTTCATGCGCCGCGTGAAGAACAAGGAGCAGGGCGTCCGGCTCATGGGCTTCGGCCACCGGGTGTACAAGAACTACGACCCGCGCGCGGCGATCGTGAAGAAGGCCGCCGACGAGGTCCTCTCGGCCCTGGGCAAGCGCGACGAGATGCTCGACATCGCGATGCGGCTCGAGGAGATCGCGCTCAACGACGACTACTTCATCGAGCGCAAGCTGTACCCCAACGTCGACTTCTACACCGGCCTGCTCTACAAGGCGATGGGCTTCCCGACGCGCATGTTCACCCCGCTGTTCGCCGTCGGCCGGATGCCCGGCTGGATCGCGCAGTGGCGCGAGATGATGAACGACCCGGCGACGAAGATCGGCCGCCCGCGGCAGATCTACACGGGTCCGACGACGCGCGACGTCGTCCCGCTCGACCAGCGCTGACGCCGCGGTCGGCGACGCGCCACGACGCGGCACGACCCGCCGCCGGTCCTCCCGGCCCACCGAGCCCCGGTGCCCTCGCGGCGCCGGGGCTCGCGGGGTGTCAGCCCGCGAGCGTGACGACGACGCGCCCGTCCACGACGACGTCGTCGGACGCCGCCCACGTGCCCGTCGTGCGGTCCCAGACCTGGCCGGCGTGGGCGACGCGGGTCACGCCGAACGGCTCGGCGACGGCGACGGCCCACTGCGCGGCCGCCCACCCGACCCGCTGCGCACCGCCGTCGAGCGCCCCGAGCGGGGCCGGGTCGAGCACGACGGTGCCGTCCTCGCCGACGACGGCGGGCACCGTCCCGGCCCAGTCGCGCCCCGCGCGCTCGACGAGCCCCGTCGCGTCCCCCGGAGCGTCGGGCTCGGGGAGGCTGCACGTGACCGCGCCCGCGCTCCACCCGGTCAGCGCCGAGGCCCACGCGCGCGACGTCGCCTCGTGCTGCGCGTACGCGTCGGGGTAGGCCGAGCGCTGGACCGTCTGCGCCGCCACGGTGATCTCCATGTCCTCGTAGCCCTCGACGCGGTCGAGCGCGTCGAGGAAGGCACCCGTCGCGTACACCGGGTCCTGGACCTGCTCGACCGTGCCCCAGCCCTGCGACGGCCGCTGCTGGAAGATGCCGAGGGAGTCGCGGTCCCCGTAGTCGATGTTGCGCAGCTTGGACTCCTGCAGACCCGTCGCGATCGCGATCGTCGCCGCGCGGGCGGGCATCCCGCGGTGGACCGTCGTCGCCGACAGGAGCGCGGCCGTCTCGGCCTGGTCGGTCGCGAGGTGCCACGGCGTCCCGTCCGCGAGCGCCGAGCACCGCACGGGACGCGGCGGCTCGACGTCGAGCCGGTCCAGGAGCCCGACGACGGCCGCAGCCCCGCCCGCCACGAGCACGGCGAACGCCGCGACGCCGGCGACGGGGCCGAGCCGAGAGCGGCGGCGACGGGTGGTCACGGGCGTCAGTTGGCGTGCAGCGCCGGGTTGAGCTCGATGCCCGTGCCCGCGCGGGCCACGACCTCGACCGCACCGGTCACCGAGTTCCGGCGGAACAGCAGACCGTCGCGTCCCGCGAGCTCACGCGCCGCGACCACGAGCGGCCCTCCGTCGGGGCCGGTCTCGCCGCGGAGCGTCACCTTGGTCCCCGCCGTCACGTAGAGGCCCGCCTCGACGACGCAGTCGTCGCCGAGCGGGATCCCGAGCCCGGCGTTCGCGCCGAGCAGCGAGCGCCGCCCGATCGAGATCGTCACGCGTCCGCCGCCCGAGAGCGTGCCCATGATCGAGGCGCCGCCCCCGATGTCGCTGCCGTCCCCGACGACGACGCCGGCCGAGATCCGGCCCTCGACCATCGAGACGCCGAGCGTGCCGGCGTTGAAGTTGACGAACCCCTCGTGCATCACGGTCGTGCCCTCGGCGAGGTGCGCGCCGAGCCGGACGCGGTCGGCGTCGGCGATGCGCACCCCGGACGGGAGGACGTAGTCCACCATCCGGGGGAACTTGTCGACGCCGTGCACCGTGGGCGCGACGCCGTCGCGCGCGCGCAGCCGGAGCCGGGTCGTCTCGAAGCCCTCGACGGCGCACGGGCCGCGGTCGGTCCACACGACGTTGGGCAGGACGCCGAAGATCCCGTCGACCGACAGCCCGTGCGGAGCGACGAGGCGGTGGGACAGCAGGTGCAGGCGAAGGTAGGCGTCGGCGGTGTCCCTCGGCGCCTCGTCGAGGTCGATCCGGGTCGTGACCACCTCGGTCCGTACGCCCCGCGCGTCGTCGGTGCCGGCGAGCGCCGCGAGCTCGGCGGGCGGCTCGGGGGCGGGAGCCCCGTCCGTGCCGGCGGGCGGCTCGCCCAGTGCGGGGGAGGGGTACCAGACGTCGAGCACGGTCGCCGTGGCGCCGTTGCCCCCGCCCGTCGTCGTCGTGGCGAGACCGTGCCCCCACGCGGTCCTCTGCGGTGCGCTCATGGGCTCCGAGCCTAGACAACGCGGACGGGGTCGCCGTCGGTAGTGTCGCCACGTGGCACTCGACCTGACCGGCGACATCGTCGACCTCACCCGCGCCCTGTGCGACATCCCCTCGGTCAGCGGCGACGAGCGCGCGATCGCCGACGCCGTCGAGACCGCCCTGCGGGGCGTCCCGCACCTGCGCGTGCTGCGCGACGGGGACGCCGTCGTCGCGCGCACGGAGCTCGGCCGGCGCGAGCGCGTCGTCGTCGCCGGGCACCTCGACACGGTGCCGATCGCGGACAACCTGCCGACGCGCCTCGTCGGCTCGGGGGACGACGCGGAGCTGTGGGGCCGCGGCACGGTCGACATGAAGGGCGGCGTCGCGGTCCAGCTCGCGTGCGCCGCCACCGTCGCGGAGCCTACGCGCGACGTCACGTGGGTCTTCTACGACAACGAGGAGGTCGAGGGCTCGCGCAACGGCCTGGGGCGGCTCGTGCGCGAGCACCCCGAGTGGCTCACCGCCGACGTCGCGGTGCTGTGCGAGCCGACGTCGGCCGCGATCGAGGGCGGCTGCAACGGGACGCTGCGCGCAGAGGTCCGCGTGCCCGGACGTGCGGCCCACTCGGCGCGCGCGTGGCGCGGCGTCAACGCGATCCACGGCGCCGCGCCGGTCCTCGCGACGCTCGCCGCGTACCGTCCGCGCGAGGCCGTGGTCGACGGGCTCCGCTACCGCGAGGGCATGAACGCCGTGGGCATCCGGGGTGGCATCGCGGGCAACGTGGTCCCGGACGAGTGCGTCGTGACCGTCAACCACCGGTTCGCGCCCGACAGGACGCCCGAGCAGGCCGTCGCGCACGTGCGCGAGCTGTTCGACGGGCACGAGGTGACCGTCGTCGACCTCGCGCCCGGGGCACGTCCCGGTCTCGACCACCCGGCCGCCGCGGGGTTCGCGGACGCCGTCCGCCGCCTCACGGGACGCCCTCCGGCGGCCAAGGAGGGCTGGACCGACGTGGCCCGGTTCTCCGAGCTCGGTGTCCCCGCCGTGAACTTCGGTCCCGGCGACCCCGCTCTTGCGCACGCGGACGACGAGCGGTGCCCCGTCGGCGACCTCCGGACGTGCGTCGACGCGCTGCGCACCTGGCTGTGCTCGTAGGCTCGTCGTCATGAGTCAGCGAACCCACGGCGGACGTCGGGACGACGGCGACGGCTACCGGCGCGGCCCGGTCCTGCTCCGCGGCAACCAGATCCCGGGCTCGACGAGCGACCAGCGGCTCCTCGCCAAGAGCGAGGGGGCCGACTGGGTGCACGCCGACCCGTGGCGGGTCATGCGCATCCAGAGCGAGTTCGTCGAGGGCTTCGGCGCGCTCGCGGAGGTCGGTCCCGCCGTGAGCGTCTTCGGCTCGGCCCGGACCAAGCCCGACACCGCGGAGTACGAGCTCGGTCGCCGCGTGGGCCGGGGGCTCGCCGAGGAGGGCTACGCGGTCATCACGGGCGGCGGTCCCGGGATCATGGAGGCGGCGAACCGCGGCGCGTGCGACGCCGGCGGGCTGTCCGTCGGCCTCGGCATCGAGCTGCCGTTCGAGCAGGGCATGAACGAGTGGGTCGACCTGGGCGTCAACTTCCGGTACTTCTTCGCCCGCAAGACGTGCTTCGTCAAGTACTCGCAGGGCTTCGTGGTGCTGCCCGGCGGCTTCGGGACGTTCGACGAGCTCTTCGAGTCGCTGACGCTCGTCCAGACGCACAAGGTCACCGAGTTCCCGATCGTGCTGGTCGGGTCGTCCTACTGGCAGGGCCTCCTCGACTGGCTGTCCGGGCCCGTGCTCGACGCCGGCACCATCAGCGCGTCCGACCTGGACCTGCTCCAGGTCGTCGACAGCGCCGACGAGGCGGTCCGGCTCGTGTGCGAGCGCGGCGCCCAGCTCCGCGCCGAGGAGGAGGCGGCCGTGCTGGCCAACGCGCGCGCCGAGCGCGAGGCCGAGCAGGCCTCCACCGGCCGGTGACGACGGGCGGCGTCCCGCCCGCGGGGGTCCCGCTCGTCCTGCGTGGACGCGTCCTGACCCCGCACCGCCCCGCCGTGATGGCCGTCGTCAACCGGACCCCGGACTCGTTCTGGGCGGCCGCGCGCTCGACCGACGACGACGTCGCCCTCGCGGCCGTGCAGCGCGCGGTGCGAGACGGCGCCGACCTGGTCGACATCGGAGGCGTCCGCGCGGGCCGCGGTCCCGACGTCGACGTCGACACCGAGGTCGGCCGCGTGCTGCCGCTCGTGCGCCGCGTGCGTGCGGAGTTCCCCGACCTGCCGATCAGCGTCGACACCTGGCGGGCCGAGGTCGCGGAGGCGGTGCTGGAGGCCGGTGCGGACCTGGTCAACGACACGTGGGCCGGGCACGACCCGCGCCTGGTCGAGGTCGCGGCGGCCCACGGGGCGGGCGTCGTCTGCTCGCACACGGGCGGGCTGGCCCCACGGACCGACCCGTGGCGTCCCCAGTACCCCCTGCCGTCCGACGTCCCAGCCGGGACGGACCCGCTCGACGGCGTGCTCCTCGACGTCCTCGCGACGCTCACCGCCGCGGCGTCCCGCGCCGTCGGGGCGGGCGTGGCCCCCGGGTCGGTGCTCGTCGACCCGACCCACGACTTCGGCAAGACGACGTGGCACTCGCTGCACCTGACCCGGCGGACGGCGCGCCTGGTCGAGCTGGGGCACCCCGTGCTCATGGCCCTGAGTCGCAAGGACTTCGTGGGCGAGTCGCTCGACCTGCCCGTCGACGACCGGCTCGAGGGGACGCTCGCGGCGACCACCGTCGCGGCGTGGCACGGCGCGACGGTCTTCCGCGCGCACGACGTGCTCGCGACGCGACGCACCGTCGAGATGGTGGCGGTGCTCCGCGGCGACCTCGCGCCCGCGCGGGTGGTCCGGGGGCTCGCCTGACCCGGGACGTGCGCGGCGGCAGCGTCACCGCGTCGCCCGACGGGCCGACGGGGGACCCCACGGCGTGGTGGCGCCGGGCGCCGTGGTGGCTGCAGGCGCTCGCGGTCGCCGCGGCCGGGCGGCTCGTGGGTGCCGTCGTGCTCGCCGTCGTCGCCCGCACGCAGGCGGCCACGGGATGGACGGCCGCGTCGCCGTCGTACCTGGAGTACGCGGGGCTCATGTGGGACGCGAGCTGGTACCGCGGGATCGCGGAGCAGGGCTACCCCGTGGGCCTGCCGACGGGTCCCGACGGGCGCGTGGTCCAGAACGCGTGGGCGTTCTTCCCGCTCTTCCCGCTCCTGGTCCGCGTCCCCCTCGCCGCCGGGGTCCCGTGGCACGTGGCCGCGCCGGTCGTGGCGACCGGTCTCGGCCTCGCCGCGGCGGTGGTCGTGCACCGGGTCGTGCGCCTGACCGGTGCGTCCGAGCGCGTCGCGCTGACGACGGTCGCCCTCGTGCAGGCGCACGCGGCCGCGCCCGTCCTGCAGGTCGCGTACACCGAGTCGCTCGCGCTGCTCCTCGTCGCGGCGTGCCTGTGGGCCGTCATGACGCGCCGCTACCTGCTCGCCGTCCCGCTCGTCGTCGCGCTCGGGCTGACGCGGGCGGTCGCGCTGCCGCTCGCGCTGGTGGTCGTGGTCCACGCGGCGCACCGGTGGCGGACCCGGGCGGCGGACCCGTGGCCGACGCGCGAACGCGTCGGGCTGGCGGCGCTCGGCGCCGTGTCCGTCGTCGCGGGTCTCCTGTGGCCGGCCATGGTCGGGCTCGCCACGGGCGTGCCCGACGCGTACGCGCAGACGCAGGCGGCGTGGCGTGGACGGCAGGAGGTCGTCCCGCTCGTGCCGTGGTTCGACGTCGGGCGCTGGCTGGTCGGCTCGTGGGGACCGGTCCTCGTCGTCCTGGTGTGGATCGCGGTGCTCGGCGTCGTCGTCGCGCGGCCGCTGCGCCGGCTCGGCCCCGAGCCGTGGGCCTGGACCGCGGCGTACCTCGGCTACCTCGTCGTGGTCCTCGAGCCCGGGACGAGCCTCGTGCGCTTCACGCTGCTCGCCTTCCCGGTCGCGGCCGCGGCGGCGGCCCTCCTCGACCGGCTGCCGACGACGGCCCGGCGCGCGGCCCTCGCGGCGGTCCTCACCGCCGGCGTCCTCGCCCAGGTCGCCTGGGTCGCGCTCCTGTGGCGGCTCGTGCCGCCGTCGGGCTGGCCCCCGTGAGACCTCAGGTCCACGCGGGGGAGCGACCAACATCGCAGGTGAACTAGACTTCCCTCGGACGACCGCCATGGCGGGCCGGCCGGCACCGCCGGACGACGAGCCCGCAGGCGGCACACGACGCACCGGAAGGGGAGCCATCGATGGCCGCCATGAAGCCGAGGACGGGTGACGGGCCGCTCGAGGTCACCAAGGAGGGCCGGGGCATCGTCATGCGCGTCCCCCTGGAGGGGGGCGGTCGGCTCGTGGTCGAGCTCAACGCGACCGAGGCGAGCGAGCTCGGTGAGGCGCTGACCTCGGTCGTCAGCTGAACGACGCGGTGACTCCCGCCGCACCTCCCGCTCGTCGTCGTGCCCCGGCCGGTCGCCGGGGCGCCGCGGCGGGCGAGTCCATGTCCTGGGACGTCGTCCCCGCAGCCCTGCCCGACGTCACGGTGGTGCGCGGCACGGTCGCGACGTCACCGCTCCTGACCGAGGACGACGTCGACGCGCTCGTCCTGCCGGTCGCACCGGCCACCGACGAGGACGAGGGCGTCCAGCCCCGCTCCGGCACGACCGACGCGGCCGTGCGCCTGGGTGTCGACCTGCCCGACCTCGCCGACCGCGCGCGGCTCACGGGTGCTGCGGGCGAGGCGCACGTCGTGCACCTGCCGCGTCCCATCGCCGGCTCGGCCGACCTCCCGTGGGCCGGGCTCCCCCCGCGCGTCGTGCTGGTCGGCATCGGCGACGGCACGACGACGGACCTGCGCCGGGCCGGCGCGGCCGTCGCCCGCGTCACGCGGCGCCTGCGGCGGGTCGTGTGCACCGTGGGCTCGGACTCGGGGCCCTCGGGCACCGCCGCGCTCGTCGAGGGGTACCTGCTCGGTGCCTACCGTCAGCCCGTCCGCCGCAAGGACGCCGGCGAGCCGGCCGCGGACGAGCTCGTCCTGCTGGGGCGCTACGCCGAGGCCGCGGTCGGGACGGCCACGCGCTCGGCGCGTGCGACGTGGGTCGCCCGCGCCCTCTCGGCGACGCCGTCGTCGGTCAAGGACCCCCAGTGGGTCGCGGACCAGGCGCGCCTGCTCGCCGCAGCGCTCGGCCTGGACGTCGAGGTGCTCGGCGTCGAGGAGCTCACGCGACGCGGCTTCGGCGGCGTCCTGGCCGTGGGCGGCGGGTCGGCGCGCGAGCCGCGCCTGGTCGTCGTGCGCTGGACGCCCGAGCAACCGGTCAGCTCGGGCGTGCCGCCGCGGCACGTCGTCGTGGTCGGCAAGGGCATCACGTACGACACGGGCGGCCTGTCGATCAAGCCGCGCGAGGCGATGGTCCCCATGAAGACCGACATGACCGGCGCAGCGGTCGCGCTCGCCACGGTGCTCGGGGCCGCCGAGGCGCGCGTGCCCCACCGGGTCACCGCGGTGCTGCCGCTCGCGGAGAACGCCGTGGGCGCCGCGTCCTACCGGCCGGGCGACGTCGTGACGGTGTTCGGCGGGACGACCGTCGAGATCGCGAACACGGACGCCGAGGGACGGGTCGTGCTCGCCGACGCGCTCGCGTACGCCGACGCCGAGCTCGACCCCGACGTCCTCGTCGACGTCGCGACGCTGACGGGCGCCGCGACCCTCGGCCTCGGCAAGCAGAACGCGGCCTTGTACTCGCCCGACGACGCCCTCGCGCGCGCCCTCGCGGACGCCGGCGCGGCGGCGGGCGAGCCGCTGTGGCGCATGCCGCTCGTCGAGGACTACCGCACCGCGATCCGGTCCGACGTCGCCGACGTGCGCCACGTCCCTGCCGACAGCACGACCGGCGGTGGCTCGATCACGGCGGCGCTGTTCCTCCAGCGGTTCGTCGGCGCCCGTCGCTGGGCACACCTCGACATCGCCGGACCCGCGCGGTCGTCGTCGGCGACGCACGAGGTGCCCGAGGGGGCGACCGGCTTCGGTGCCCGCGCCCTGCTCAGGTGGCTCGGCGAGCTGCGCTGACGCGTCGGCCGCGCCGCCTCACCGCCGAGCGGCGAGCAGCAGGCCGTCTCCGCTCGGGAGCAGCGCCGGGACGACGCGCTCGTCGTCGCGCAGCGAGCGAGTGACCTCGCGGAGCGTGGTCGTCAGCTCGTCGCGCCGCGCGGGGTCGGGGACCCGGTCGGCCGAGAGAGCGTGCGCGACGGCGAGGACCCCGCCCGGGCGCAGCAGACGCAGCGCGTGCTCGACCGTCGCGGGGGTCTCCAGGGGGTCGCCGTCCACGAGCACCATGTCGTAGCCGCCGTCGGTGAGCCGCGGCAGGACGTCGAGCGCGCGGCCCGTGATCGTGCGCGCGCGCGTGCTGCGGACCCCCTCCTCGGCGAAGGCGTCCTTGGCCGCGCGCTGGTGCTCGACCTCGGTGTCGATCGTCGTGAGCACGCCGTCGGGTGCCATGCCGCGCAGCAGCCAGAGGCCGGACACGCCGGCCCCGGTCCCGACCTCGGCCACCGCACCGGCCCGCAGCGCCGCGGCCACGAGCCGGAGGACGGCGCCCGTGCCCGTCGACACCGCGGGCACGCCCAGCTGTGACGCGCGGTCGTAGGCGCGCAGCAGCACGTCGTCGGCGGGCAGGAAGTCCTCGCTGTAGGCCCAGCTCACGGACTTGTCGGGTGCGATGGTGTCCTCCTGGGCGGTCGCGGGTGCCCCGATGCTAACGCGGAGCGCGCCGTCGGCCGTGGGGCACACGCGGACGCACGCCCGGTCACCCGCACGCGTGGAACACCCACGGGCCCCCGCGCGTTGTGGCGGACGAGGGCGCGACCCTCCGGCGCCGGGCACACTGGGGCGGGACGGGTCGCCGACGGTCGACGGGCGTCGGGCCGACAGCCGGCGTGGACGGGAGAGCACGGTGCGAGGAGCGTTGCGAGGGCGACGCCCGGGCGACGAGAGCGCCGGAGCGGTCGCCGTCCTGCGTGCCCCCACCTCGGATACGGACGCCACCGCGGACCGCACGACCGACGCGCCCCACGCGCCCGTGGACCCGGCCGCGCGACGCCCGGGCGAGGCGCCCCCCACGTGGGAGGCGATCGTGACCGAGCACTCGGCGCGCGTCTACCGCCTCGCGTACCGCCTCACGGGCAACCGGTACGACGCCGAGGACCTCACCCAGGAGACGTTCATCCGGGTGTTCCGGTCCTTGTCCTCCTACCAGCCCGGGACGTTCGAGGGCTGGCTGCACCGCATCACGACGAACCTCTTCCTGGACCAGGCGCGGCGTCGACGCCGCATCCGGATGGACCCCCTCGGCGAGGACGCGGGTGACGTGCCCGGTGCCGCGGGTCTCGGCACGCCCGAGCGCGGCTTCGAGCACGCGAACCTCGACCAGGACGTGCAACGCGCGCTCGACGCGCTGTCGCCCGAGTACCGCGCCGCCGTCGTGCTGTGCGACATCGAGGGGCTGTCGTACGAGGAGATCGCCGTCACGCTGGGCATCAAGCTCGGCACCGTCAGGTCGCGCATCCACCGCGCGCGCGCCCAGCTGCGCGAGTCGCTCGCGCACCGCGCCCCCGGGGTCCCTTCCCCGCGCGACGGCGTGCCCGACCTCGGCTCGGGGCCGGCCGCCCCTCGCTCCGTCCACGCCGCACGAGGCGGGGCATGAACCACCTCGGCACCCAGGTGTCCGCGCTCGCCGACGGCCAGCTCTCGCCCGGCGCGACCGAGCGCGCTCTCGCCCACGTGGCGGTGTGCCGCACGTGCGCCGAGGAGCTCCAGGCGGCCCGCGAGGCGCGTCGCACGCTCGCGGGTGCCGGGGACGTCCTCCCCGCGCCGGACCTCACGGCGCGACTGCTCGCGCTGGGTGCCCTGCCGCCTGCCGACGCGCCGCGCGACGGCGAGCGGTGGCACAGCTGGAGCGTCCCCCTGCCGGGTCACGGCGGCGAGGTCCCGCACGGCCCGCTGCGCGGGGACGTCGTCCGTCGCCGTGCGCTCGTGCCGCGGCCCGTCCTCGCCGCCCTCGCGGGCGGCGTCGGCGTCGTCGCGACCGGCCTCGTCGTGGTCGGCGGGCAGCCGCCCGTCGTGCCCGAGACGGACCGCTCCTACGCGCTGTCCGTGCTGGCCGAGGCGGCCGGCACCGGACCGGCCGAGCGTCGGACCGCCGGGCACGGCGCCGACGCCGTCGGCGCCGTCGTCTCCTCGCGCGACGGGACGCCCGCGCTCGCACCCGCGGCTCCGGGGCTCGATCTCGACGGCGACGCGGCCCACGCCGAGGTGCTCTCGTGGATGGCGGGGCACGGCTGGGTGTCGCCCGTCGACCTGCCCGACGGCCTGCGCGTGACCGGCCTGCGTCTGGACGAGGGCTCAGGACGGCTCGAGCTCGACCTCGAGCACGACGGCGGCACCGTCGTGGTGCTCCAGGAGCCCGGTCGTCTCGACGACGGCGCCGTCGAGGGCCTGCCCGTGCAGCACGTGCGCGGTCGTGACGTCCACCTCGTGTCGGCCGAGCCCTGGTACGTCGTGTGGCAGGACGGCGACACGGTCGTGACCGTGGTCGCCGAGGGCGCCTCGGACGCGACACGTGACCTCGTCGGCGCCCACCCGGGTGCCGCGTACGACGACGGCGTCCCCGCCAGGCTCGCGCGCGGATGGCACGCGCTCGCGGGATCATTGGCCCCGTGAGCGACGAGCCGAACCCCTTCGCGGCACCCTGGGCGCCGCGGCAGCCGCAGCGTCCCGCCGAGCCCGAGCAGTCGGCCGACGCGCCGCCGGCCGCTCCCCGGCCGCCGCTGCAGGCGCAGCCGCTGCAGGCCCCGCCGCACCCGTCGGCACCCCAGCAGCCGGTCCGGCCGGACGGTCCGCGCGACCCGTGGCCGGTGGCGCAGCCGGGCGAGCCCGCCGGGGCAGGCGTGCGCGCGCCGCACGGGTTCTCCGCGCCGTCCGGCCCCGCCGGTCTGCCGCCCGCGCCGCCCCCGCCGAGCGGCACGCCGTGGGGACCGCCGACGCCCGTGGCGGACAGCTGGGGGCGGCCCCTCCCGGAGCGGCGTGAGCCGCGCCGGCGCGGTCGCCTGGGTGCGCGGGCCGTCGCCGGCCTCGTCGCGCTCTCGCTCGCCACGGGCGGCGTCGCGGGGTGGGTGGGCGGCCGCCTCGAGGACCGCGCCGACGCCCCGCAGGACGTGGCGCTGCCGGCGTCCGTCACGGGGAGCCGGGACGTCGAGGACCTCACCGGGGTCGCGCGCATCGCCGCCGAGGTGCTGCCGAGCGTCGTGTCGATCGAGGTCGCCGGCGCCGAGGGCAGCGGCACGGGGTCGGGGTTCGTGCTGCGCGAGGACGGGCACATCCTCACCAACAACCACGTGGTGTCGGCGGCGGCGGACTCCGGGCGGATCGTCGTCGTGTTCGCGGACGGCTCGCAGGCCGACGCGACCGTCGTCGGCCGCACGCCCGAGTACGACCTCGCCGTGATCCGGGTCGACCGCACGGGCCTCACGCCGCTCGCGCTCGCGGACTCCGACGAGGTCGTCGTGGGCGACCCCGTCGTCGCGATCGGCGCCCCGCTCGGGCTGCAGGGCACCGTGACGACCGGGATCGTCAGCGCCCTCAACCGGCCCGTCTCCGCGGGCAACGCGGTCGAGACGGCGTTCATCAACGCGATCCAGACCGACGCCGCCATCAACCCGGGCAACTCGGGCGGGCCGCTCGTCAACGCCGCCGGCGAGGTGGTCGGGATCAACTCGGCGATCGCGCAGGCACCGGGTCTCGGCCAGGCGGCCGGGAGCATCGGTCTCGGCTTCGCGATCCCGTCGAACCAGGCCCGGCGGACCGCCGAGGAGCTCATCGCCACCGGCGAGGCGACGTACCCGGTGATCGGCGTCCTGCTCGACCAGCGGTACACGGGCGAGGGTGTCCAGGTCGCGACCGAGGAGCAGCAGGGGCAGCAGCCCGTGACCCCGGACGGCCCCGCCGACCGAGCGGGGATCCGGCCCGGCGACGTCATCACCGCGATCGACGGGCGTCCCGTCACGGACGCGGACGAGCTCATCGTCGCGATCCGGGCGCGCGCGCCGGGCGACGCCGTGACGCTCACGGTCCGCACGGGTGACGACGACGCGCGCGAGGTCCGCGTGGTGCTCGACGTCGTGCCGACCGACTGACCCGTGCCCGACCGACCCGTACCCGACCGACCCGTACCCGACCGACCCGTGCCCGCCCCCTGCGGATAGCATGATGCGGTGTTCGGGATCAACGGTGCGGAGGTGCTCATCCTCCTGCTCGTGGCGGTCGTCGTCGTGGGCCCCGAACGCCTCCCCGCGTACGCCGAGCAGCTCGGCGGGTGGGTCCGCCAGCTCCGCACGCTCGTCCGCACGACGAAGGACCGGGTCGCGAGCGAGATGGGGGAGGACGTCGTCGACCTCGACTGGGCGACGCTCGACCCTCGGCGCTACGACCCGCGACGCATCGTCCGCGAGGCGCTGCTCGAGGACGAGCCCGCCCCCGTGACGGGCAGGCGGTACACGACCGGTGCAGGCCGCGCGACAGCGGGCGCCGCCGCCGCGAGTGCCGCCGCAGCGGCGCGCGGGCCGGTGCGACGGACGACGGCGGAGCCCGACGACGCGGCGCCGCCCGCGGTGCTGTTCGACGAGGACGCGACCTGAGGGTCCGGCTGGACCTGCCACAATGCACCGCATGCCCGACGCCCGAATCCTCTCCGGCATGCAGCCGACCTCCGACTCGCTCCACCTCGGCAACTACCTCGGCGCGCTGACGAGCTGGGTCGGCCTCCAGGACTCGTACGAGACGATCTACACGGTCGTCGACCTGCACTCGCTCACGGTCGCGACGGACCCGCAGCTGCTCCGCGAGCGGACCCGCCGGACCGCCGCGCAGTACCTCGCCGCGGGGGTCGACCCGTCCCGGTCGGCGCTGTTCGTGCAGAGCCACGTGCCCGAGCACGCGCAGCTCGCGTGGGTCCTGTCGTGCCACACGGGGTTCGGCGAGGCCGCGCGCATGACGCAGTTCAAGGACAAGTCGGCACGTCATGGCAACGACGCCACGAACGTCGGCCTGTTCACCTACCCGATCCTCATGGCGGCCGACATCCTGCTGTACGACGCGGCGCTCGTGCCCGTCGGCGAGGACCAGCGCCAGCACCTCGAGCTCACGCGCGACCTCGCGCAGCGCTTCAACGCGCGGTTCGGGCAGACCTTCGTCGTGCCCGAGCCGCACATCGTGCGCGCGACCGCGAAGATCTACGACCTGCAGGAGCCGACCGCGAAGATGAGCAAGTCCGCCTCGTCGCCGAACGGCCTCATCGAGCTGCTGGACGACCCGAAGGTGGTCGCGAAGCGCATCCGCTCGGCCGTGACCGACGCGGAGCGCGAGATCCGCTTCGACCCGGTCGCCAAGCCGGGCGTGTCGAACCTGCTGACGATCCACTCGGCCCTCAGCGGCCGCACGGTCGCCGAGCTCGAGCAGGACTACGCCGGTCGCGGCTACGGCGACCTCAAGAAGGACCTGGCCGAGGTGGTCGTCGGGTTCCTCGAGCCGTTCCAGGAGCGCGTCCACGGGTACCTCGACGACCCCGCGTCGCTCGACGACGTCCTGGCCGAGGGCGCCGAGCGCGTCCGCGTCGTCGCGCGCGAGACGCTCGCGCGCGTCTACGACCGCGTGGGCCTCCTGCCCGCGCGCGGGACGCTCGGATGAGGCTTCCGGAGCGGGTCGGCGACCAGGTGCGCATCGGTGTCGCGATCCAGGTCCCGCCGCCGTTCGGCCCGCGTCTGCAGCGTGCGCGCGCGGCGTTCGGGGACCCGCTCGCGACCGACATCCCGCCGCACGTGACGATCGTGGGGCCGACGGTCGTCGAGGCCGAGGACCTGCCGGTCGTCCGCAAGCACATCGCGGACGTCGTCGCGGGGCACCAGCCGTTCACGCTGCACCTGCGCGGGACGGGGACGTTCCGGCCCGTCTCGGCCGTGGTGTTCGTCCAGGTGGTCCAGGGCATCGCCGAGTGCGAGCAGCTCGAGCGCGCGGTCCGGTCCGGCCCGCTCGCGCAGGACCTGCGCTTCAACTACCACCCGCACGTGACGGTCGCGCACGACGTCGCCGAGGACGCGCTCGACCGGGCGTTCGACGAGCTCGCGCACTTCGAGGCCGTGTTCGCCGTCGACACGGTGCAGATGTACGAGCACGGCGACGACGGCGTGTGGCGCCCCGTCGAGCACTTCCCGCTCGGTCGCTGAGCCGGCACGGACGAGGGGCCCCGTCCGACGGACGGGACCCCTCGCTGGTGCTGCCGGGTCAGAAGGCGCGGGTGATCATCGCGCGCTTGACCTCCTGGATCGCCTTCGTGACCTCGATGCCGCGCGGGCACGCCTCGCTGCAGTTGAAGGTCGTGCGGCACCGCCACACGCCTTCCTTGTCGTTGAGGATCTCGAGGCGCTGCGCGGCGCCCTCGTCGCGGCTGTCGAAGATGAAGCGGTGCGCGTTGACGATCGCGGCCGGTCCGAAGTACTGGCCGTCCGTCCAGAACACCGGGCACGACGACGTGCACGCGGCGCACAGGATGCACTTGGTGGTGTCGTCGTAGCGCGCGCGCTCCTCGGGGGACTGGCGGCGCTCAGCCGTCGGCGCGTTGCCGCCCGTGATGAGGAACGGCATGACCTCGCGGTAGGACGCGAAGAACGGCTCCATGTCGACGACGAGGTCCTTGAGGACCGGCAGGCCCTTGATCGGCTCGATGACGATCGGCTTGGACGGGTCGAGGTCCTTGAGCAGCGTCTTGCAGGCGAGGCGGTTGCGGCCGTTGATGCGCATGGCGTCCGAGCCGCAGATGCCGTGCGCGCACGAGCGGCGGAACGTCAGCGAGCCGTCGACCTCCCACTTGACCTTGTGCATCGCGTCGAGCACCCGGTCGGTCGCGTGGGCCGTGACGGTGAACTCCTCCCAGAACGGCTCGTCCGAGCGGTCCGGGTCGAGCCGACGGATGCGCAGCGTGACGTCGAAGCTCGGGATCTCGCCCGCCTTCGTCTCGGCTGCGCTCGTGCTGTTCTCGGCGACGGCGGTCATCAGTACTTGCGCTCCATCGGCTGGTAACGGGTCACGGTGACCGGCTTGTAGTCGAGGTCGACCCGGCTGCCGCCGGGGCTGTCGTCGGGACGGAGGTAGGCCATGGTGTGCAGCATGAACCGCTCGTCGTCACGCGTGGGGAAGTCCTCGCGGAAGTGGCCGCCCCGGGACTCCTCGCGCGCGAGCGCCCCGGCGACGACGATCTCGGCGAGGTCGAGCAGGAAGCCGAGCTCGATGCCCTCCATGAGGTCGGTGTTGTAGCGCCGCCCCTTGTCCTGGACGCTCGCCGACCGGTAGCGCTTCTTGAGCTCGACGATGTCGTCGCGCGCCGCCTCGAGGGACGCCGCCGTGCGGAAGACCTGCGCGTTGCGGTCCATCGTCTCCTGCAGGTCGCGCCGGATGTCGGCGATGCGCTCGCCCGCGGCGTGGTCCCGCAGCCGCTCGATGTAGCCCACGATCGGCGCGGACGCGTCCTCGGGCATCTCGTGCAGGGGGGCGGTCGTCGCGTACGCCGCGGCGGCGATCCCGGCCCGCTTGCCGAAGACGTTGATGTCGAGCAGCGAGTTGGTGCCCAGGCGGTTCGACCCGTGCACGGACACGCACGCGACCTCGCCGGCGGCGTACAGGCCGGCGACGACGTCGGTGTTGGTGCGCAGCACCTCGCCGTCGATCGTCGTCGGGATGCCGCCCATCGCGTAGTGCGCGGTCGGGTAGACCGGCACGGGCTCGGTGTACGGCTCGACGCCGAGGTACGTGCGCGCGAACTCGGTGATGTCGGGCAGCTTCGCGTCGATGTGCGCGGGCTCGAGGTGGGTCAGGTCCAGGAGGACGTAGTCCTTGTTCGGGCCGCAGCCGCGCCCCTCGCGCACCTCGTTCGCCATCGCGCGCGCGACCATGTCCCGCGGCGCGAGGTCCTTGATGGTGGGGGCGTAGCGCTCCATGAACCGCTCGCCCTCGCTGTTGCGCAGGATGCCGCCCTCGCCCCGCGCCGCCTCCGACAGGAGGATGCCCAGGCCCGCGAGGCCGGTCGGGTGGAACTGGAAGAACTCCATGTCCTCGAGCGGGATGCCGCGGCGCAGCGCGACCGCCATGCCGTCGCCCGTGAGGGTGTGCGCGTTCGACGTCGTCTTGTAGATCTTGCCCGCGCCGCCGGTGGCGAAGACGACGGCCTTCGCCCGGAACACGTGGATCTCGCCCGTCGCGAGCTCGTAGGCCACGACACCGCTCACCGCGACCTGCTCGTCCGCGGGCACCGGCCCGCGCGTGAGGTCGTGCGTGAGGACCACGTCGAGCACGTAGAACTCGTTGAAGAACTCGACGTCCTGCTTGACGCACTGCTGGTAGAGCGTCTGGAGGATCATGTGGCCCGTGCGGTCGGCCGCGTAGCACGAGCGGCGCACCGGCGCCTTGCCGTGGTCGCGCGTGTGGCCTCCGAACCGGCGCTGGTCGATCTTGCCCTCGGGCGTCCGGTTGAACGGCAGGCCCATCTTCTCCAGGTCGAGGACGGCGTCGATGGCCTCCTTGGCCATGACCTCGGCGGCGTCCTGGTCGACGAGGTAGTCACCGCCCTTGACCGTGTCGAACGTGTGCCACTCCCAGTTGTCCTCCTCGACGTTCGCGAGCGCGGCGCACATGCCGCCCTGCGCCGCGCCCGTGTGGGAGCGCGTCGGGTAGAGCTTGGAGATGACGGCCGTGCGCGCACGGCTCGACGACTCGAGCGCGGCCCGCATGCCCGCGCCGCCCGCGCCGACGATCACGACGTCGTACTGGTGGGTCTGCATCGGTTCTCGTCAGTCCTTCGTCGGTCGGTGGGGTGCTCGGGTCACGGCCGCGCCGTCACTCGGTGCAGAAGGAGGGCAGGAGCTCGGTCGGGGCGCCGGCGGGGCACGTCTCGAACGTGAAGATCACGAGGGTGCCGAGGACCACGGTCACGACGAACGCGAGGTAGAGGAGCGTCTTGAGGACGAGGCGCGTCCCGTCCCGCTCGGCGTAGTCGTTGATGATCGTCCGCACGCCGTTGGTTCCGTGGATCATCGCGAGCCAGAGCATGAGCAGGTCCCAGACCTGCCAGAACGGGGAGGCCCACTTGCCCGCGACGAAGGCGAAGTCGATCGCCTTGATGCCGTCGCCCACCATGAGGTTGACGAAGAGGTGGGCGAAGATCAGGACGAGCAGCAGGACGCCCGACAGGCGCATGAACATCCAGCCGAGCATCTCGACGTTGGTCCGCGTCGTCCGGCGCGTGCGGGTGCTGCGCGGGCTGCGGGGGGCGGGGACGGTCACGGTGGCCATCAGTGCGCTCCGAACACGTTCATGAGGTGGCGCGGCAGGAAGCCCGCCATGGTGACGACGACGAGCCCGACGACCACCCACAGCATGACCCGCTGGTAGCGCGTGCCCTGGGACCAGAAGTCGACCAGCATCACGCGGATGCCGTTGAACGCGTGGAAGACGATCGCGGCCACGAGGCCGGCCTCGCCGATCCCCATGACCGGGTTCTTGTACGCGCCGATGACGGCGTTGTAGGCCTCGGGCGACACGCGCACGAGCGACGTGTCGAGCACGTGGACGAGGAGGAAGAAGAAGATGAGGAAGCCGGTCACGCGGTGGGCGACCCAGGACCACATCCCCTCGCGGCCTCGGTAGAGCGTGCCGGCCGGCTTCTCGGGCACTGGTTGACCTCCGGTCGAGGGGACGACGTCGTCGGTGGGCGTGCGGACGCGGGCCTCGGGGGCCGCGTCGCTGCTGCTCACCCTGCGCGACACTGTACGACTCCGCACGGCCCTCCCGACGCACACAGCGGGCCCTGCGGCAAGGGACGCCGGTCCCTCCACGCACGGCGTGTGAGCAATGCCACAGCGGCCGCGACCGGTCTCGGGTGCTGTGCCCGGTCTGCGGCAGGATGACCGCCATGACCGAGTCCGCAGAGTCGTCCGCCGGGTCGAGCGCCGGGTCGTCCGTGCCCCCTCGCTCCTCCGCCGCACCGGCCGCCCGGGTCCCGGGGCTGCACGCGGTCGTCCCCGCGGGGGGTGCCGGGACGCGCCTGTGGCCTCTCTCGCGGGCGGGCTCGCCCAAGTTCCTGCACGACCTCACGGGGGCGGGTCGGAGCCTGCTCCAGCAGACGGTCGACCGCCTCGCGCCGCTGGCGGACGGCGTCGTCGTCGTCACGGGGGAGCGGCACGCCGCGGCGGTGCTCGACCAGCTCCCCGACCTCCGCGGCTCGGTGCTCGCCGAGCCCTCGCCGCGCGACTCCATGGCGGCGATCGGGCTCGCCGCCGCCGTGCTCGCCGAGCGCGAGGACGACCCCGTGATCGGGTCGTTCGCGGCCGACCAGGTGGTCGAGGCCGGTCCCGCGTTCGGCGAGGCGGTGCGCCAGGCGGTCGTCGCGGCGCGCGCGGGCTACGTCGTGACGGTGGGGATCCGCGCGTCCGGCCCCTCGACCGCGTTCGGCTACGTCCGCACGGGGGAGCCGCTGGGTCTGGCGGACGCGCCCGACGCGTGCCGCGCGTCGGGCTTCACCGAGAAGCCGGACGCCGCGACCGCGGCGGCCTACCTCGCCACGGGCGAGTACCGCTGGAACGCGGGGATGTTCGTCGTGCGCGCCTCGGTGCTGCTCGACCACCTCGCACGGCTCCTTCCCGTCCTGCACGACGGGCTGCGCGAGATCGCCCGCGCGTGGGACACCGACGCGCGCGACGACGTGCTCGCCCGCGTGTGGCCCGGCCTCCAGCGGATCGCGATCGACCACGCGATCGCCGAGCCGGTCGCGGCCGAGGGCGGCGTGGCCGTGGTCCCGGGCGACTTCGGCTGGGACGACGTCGGGGACTTCGCGTCCCTCGGCGATCTCGTGCCCGCCGACGCCGAGGGCCGCCACGTGCTGGGCGACGCGGACGCGGTGCTCACGCTCGACGCCGCCCGACCCGTGGTGGTCCCCGGCTCCGGCCGGCTCGTGGCGGTGCTGGGTCTGGACGACGCGGTCGTCGTCGACATGCCCGACGCGCTCCTGGTCACGACCCGCGCGCACGCGCAGCAGGTCAAGGGCGTGGTCGACGCGGTGCGGGCAGCGGGGCGCGACGACCTCGTCTGACCTCCGCCGCCCCGCCGTCCGACCGACACGGACCGGACGTGGGCACGAGCGCGCGAGGCCGACGAACTAGGCTCGGCGGGTGCCCCAGCCTGCCCGCCCCGCGTCCGTCGACCGCATCGACGCCGCTGCCGCGGCCCTGGACGACGAGCTCGTGGCCATCCGTCGGGACATCCACGCGCACCCCGAGCTCGCCCGCACCGAGCGCCGCACGACCGACCTCGTCGCCGCGCGGCTGAGGGCCGCGGGCCTGCAGCCGCGGCTCCTGCCGGGGACCGGCCTCGTGTGCGACATCGGGCCGGGCGCGGTCGTGACCGGCAGACGCCGCATCATGCTGCGGGCGGACCTCGACGCGCTCCCGCTCGCCGACCGCTGCGACCTGCCGTGGCGCTCGACCGTCGCCGGCGTCGCCCACGCGTGCGGCCACGACGTCCACACGACCGTCGTGCTCGGGGCGGGGCTCGTGCTGGCCGGCATCGCCGCCGAGGGCGGGCTCGCGACCGGTGTGCGACTGCTGTTCCAGCCGGCCGAGGAGGTCCAGCCGGGCGGTGCGCTCGACGCGATCGACGCGGGTGCCATGGACGGCATCGCGCAGGTCTTCGCGGTGCACTGCGACCCGCGCCTCGACGTCGGGCACGTGGGGACGCGGATCGGCGCGATCACGTCGGCCTCGGACGACATCACCGTCACCGTGACGGGTGCGGGCGGGCACACGTCGCGTCCGCACCTGACCGGTGACGTCGTCTTCGCACTCGGGAAGGTGCTCACGGAGGTTCCGGCGGTCGTGGGCCGGCGGCTCGACCCGCGCGCCGGCGTCAACCTGACCTGGGGCGTCGTCCACGCGGGTACCGCGTCCAACGCGATCCCGTCCACGGGCACGGTGCGCGGGACGCTGCGGTGCCTCGAGGCGCGCGCGTGGGAGGACGCCGTGCGCGTGGTCCGGGAGGCCGTGCAGCACGTGGTCGCGCCGTACCAGGTCGAGGCGGAGGTGCACCACCAGCGGGGGGTCCCGCCGGTCGAGAACGCCGAGGCGTCGACGCGCGTGCTCGACGTCGCGGCGCGCGACGTGCTCGGCCCGTCGGGCGTGACCCTCACCGAGCAGTCGCTCGGCGGCGAGGACTTCGCGTGGCTGCTCACGCGTGCACCGGGTGCCATGGCGCGGCTCGGCACGCGCACGCCTGGTGGGCGCACGTACGACATCCACCAGGGCGACTTCGTCGTCGACGAGCGGGCGATCGGCGTGGGCGTCCGCGTGCTCGCCCGCGTGGCCCAGCTGGCCGGGCTGCCCGCCGACGACGACGCGCACGCGCTCGACGGCCGCCCCGGCACGCGCGCGCACGCGACGTCCGCCGCGGGCCCGCGCGGCGCGGCGTCACCCGGGCGGCCGACCGACCCGGACGGCAACATTCCGGTTGGGTAACGACCCGTGCCGTGCGTACCGGTCGGTAACCAGAACGTCACCTCGGCGCGGCTACTGTGCCCGTTACAACAGCCGGTGAGCCCGGACCGCACGCAACGACGCGTGGCAGACAGACCGATCGGTCCCGGTCCGGCACGAGCGTCAAGAAAACAGGAGTGACGACGTGAAGAGTGTGACCCGAGCAGCTGCCCTGGCCACGGCTGCGGCGCTTGCGCTGGCGGCGTGCGGATCGGCACCCGAGGAGACCGAGGAGACGTCGTCGGCCGGTGAGGGCGGGGCGTCGACCGACTACAAGCCCTGCATCGTCTCCGACGCGGGCGGCTTCGACGACAAGAGCTTCAACCAGCTGTCGTACGAGGGCGTGCAGCAGGCCGCCGAGGAGCTCGGTGCCGAGATGGCCGAGGTCCAGTCTGACTCCGAGACCGACTTCCAGGGCAACCTCGAGTCGCTCGTGGCCGAGGGCTGCAACACGATCGTCTCCGTCGGCTTCGCGCTCTCCGCGGCGACGGTCGAGTCCGCGACGGCGAACCCCGAGATCCAGTACGTCCTCGTGGACGACGCGGCGGACAACGACTTCGACGGCCAGAAGGACGCCGAGAACATCAAGCCGCTCCTGTACGACACGGCGCAGGCCGCGTTCCTCGCGGGCTACCTCGCCGCGGGCTACTCGGAGGCCGGCAAGGTCGGCACCTTCGGCGGCCAGCCGTACCCGACCGTGACGATCTTCATGGACGGCTTCAAGCAGGGCGTCGACTACTACAACTCGCAGAACGGCACCGCCGTCGAGGTCATCGGCTACCAGGGCGGCGACCAGGGCTCCTTCACCGGTGGCTTCGAGGCGAACGACACCGCCAAGGGCGTCGCCGCGGGCATCATCGACCAGGGCGTGGACGTGCTCCTGCCCGTCGGTGGCCCGATCTACCAGTCGGCCATGGACGCGATCGCGGACTCCGGCCGCGAGATCGCGATCATCGGTGTCGACGCCGACTTCTACGAGACCGACCCGAGCACGCAGGACCTCGTCCTGACCTCGATCCTCAAGCAGATGGACGTCTCCGTCGCCGAGACGGTCACGGCCGCGGGCGAGGGCACGTTCGACGCCGAGGCGTACGTCGGCACCCTCGAGAACGGCGGCGTCGGCATCGCCCCGCTGCACAACTTCGAGGACAAGGTCGACCCGGCGCTCGTCGCCGAGGTCGAGGCGCTGCAGGAGGCCATCATCGCGGGTGAGGTGCCGGTCACCTCGTACCTGGCCGAGTGACGCGTACGCTCCCCCGGGAGGCGCCCGACGGGCCCTCCCGGGGGAGCGGCATGCTCTCGTCCCCCATCTCCGGCCCAAGGATCGACAGCGATGAAGCTCGAGCTTCGCGGCATCACCAAGCGCTTCGGTGCGCTGGTCGCCAACGACCACATCGACCTGACCGTCGAGCCCGGTGAGATCCACTGCCTTCTCGGTGAGAACGGCGCTGGCAAGTCCACCCTCATGAACGTCCTCTACGGCCTGTACACGGCCGACGAGGGCGAGGTGCTCCTCGACGGCACCCCCCAGCACTTCCGCGGCCCGGGCGACGCCATGGCCGCCGGCATCGGCATGGTGCACCAGCACTTCATGCTGATCCCCGTCTTCACGGTCGCCGAGAACGTCATGCTCGGCCACGAGCAGACCAAGGGCGTGCGGCTCGACATCGACGCGGCGCGCGCGAAGGTGCGCGAGATCGCGGCGCGGTTCGGCTTCCACGTGGACCCCGACGCCGTCGTCGAGGACCTCCCCGTGGGCGTCCAGCAGCGCGTCGAGATCATCAAGGCGCTCTCGCGCGACGCGAAGGTGCTCGTGTTCGACGAGCCGACCGCGGTGCTCACGCCGCAGGAGACCGACGAGCTGATGGGCATCATGCGCCAGCTCAAGGCGTCGGGCGCCGCGATCGTCTTCATCACGCACAAGCTGCGCGAGGTCCGCGAGGTCGCGGACCGGATCACGGTCATGCGGCGCGGCGCGGTCGTCGGCGAGGCGAGCCCGACGTCGACCGACACCGAGCTCGCGTCCCTCATGGTCGGCCGCGCGGTCGAGCTCACGGTGCGCAAGGGCGCCCCTGAGCTGCGCGAGCACTCGCTCGAGGTCTCCGGCCTCGAGGTCACCGACCCGCGCGGCGCCGTCCTCGTCGACGACGTCAGCTTCAGCGTCCGCGGCGGCGAGGTCCTCGTCGTCGCCGGCGTCCAGGGCAACGGCCAGACCGAGCTCGCCGAGGCGCTCGTCGGACTGCAGCGCGCGAGCGGCGGGAGCATCCGCCTCGACGGCACGGAGCTCCTCGGTCGCAGCGTGCGCCAGGTGCTCGACGCGGGCGTCGGGTTCGTGCCCGAGGACCGCAACGTCGACGGCCTCGTGGGCGAGTTCACGGTCGCCGAGAACCTCATGCTCGACCGCCTCGGCGGCGAGCCGTTCGTGCGCAACGGCGTGCTCCAGCTGGGCTTCCGCGACGAGTTCGCACGCGAGAAGGTCGACGAGTTCGACATCCGCACGCAGGGCATCGACACCGCCGTCGGCCGCCTCTCGGGCGGCAACCAGCAGAAGGTGGTCGTCGCCCGCGAGCTGTCGCGCGACCTGCGGCTGTTCGTCGCGTGCCAGCCGACGCGCGGTGTCGACGTCGGCTCGATCGAGTTCATCCACAAGCGGATCGTCGCGACGCGCGACGCCGGTGTGCCCGTCGTCGTCGTCTCGACCGAGCTCGACGAGGCCGTGGCGCTCGGTGACCGGATCCTGGTCATGTACCGGGGGCGGGTCGTGGGGATCGTCCCGGCGACGACGCCGCGCGACGTCCTCGGTCTGATGATGGCCGGGATCCCGGCAGAGGGGACGGAGGCGGCATGAACGCCCCCGACGCGGGTCGCGACCCGCACACGGACAGCCCGACGAGCGGGCTCTCCCGCGCCGCGGAGTCGGTCCCGGTCGCCGACGAGGGCACCGGAGCGCCGGCAGGCGCCGAGGGACCGGGCACCACGACGACCGTCCCCCCGGTGGGGCGCGACGACCGGTGGGCCGAGGCCTTCCGTCGGATCGCCTCGGGCAGCTGGGGCGTCTCGGTCGGCGCCGTGGTGCTCGCCGTGCTCGCCGGCTCGATCATGATCGCCGCGACCGACGAGGCCGTGCAGGAGGCCGCAGGGTACTTCTTCGCGCGCCCCACCGACATGCTCGGTGCGATCGGCGCGGCCGTCGGCAACGCGTACGCCGCGCTCTTCCGCGGTGCGGTCTGGGACTTCCGGGCGGACTCGTTCGCGCTCGCGATCCGCCCGCTCACGACGTCGCTCAACTACGCGACCCCGCTCATCGGGGCGGGGCTCGGCGTGGCGCTCGCGTTCCGTGCCGGACTGTTCAACATCGGTGGCCAGGGGCAGATCCTCATCGCCGCGGCCGCGGCGGGCTGGGTCGGCTTCGGGCTCGACCTGCCCGTCGTGCTGCACCTGGTCGTGGCCGTCGCGGCGGGTGTCGCCGCGGGTGCGCTGTGGGCCGGCATCGCGGGCCTCCTGCGCGCCTACACCGGCGCGCACGAGGTCATCGTGACGATCATGCTCAACTACATCGCCTTCTACCTGCTGTCGTGGCTGCTCGCGACGCCCGGGCTGCTCCAGGCGCCCGGCTCGGCGAACCCGAAGACGGCGCCGATGAAGGACACGGCGGTCATGCCGGACCTGCTCGGCGCCCGGTACAACCTGCACCTCGGCTTCCTGCTCGCGCTCGCGGCGGTCGTCCTCGTGTGGTGGATCCTCCAGCGGTCCCGCGCGGGCTTCATGTTCCGCGCCGTGGGCGAGAACCCGCACGCGGCACGCGTCGCCGGCATCGACGTCCAGCGCACCACCGTGTCGGTCATGCTCGTCGCGGGTGGGCTGGTCGGCCTCGCCGGGACCACGCAGGTGCTCGGCACGGTCACCACGGGCTTCGGGTCGGACATCGACGCGGGCATCGGCTTCGACGCGATCACGGTCGCGCTGCTCGGCCGGTCCTCGCCCTTCGGGGTCCTCGCAGCCGCGATCCTGTTCGGCGCGTTCAAGGCGGGCGGCTCGGTCATGCAGGCCGCCGAGGGCGTGCCGATCGAGATCGTCCTCGTCGTGCAGTCGCTCATCGTCCTCTTCATCGCCGCCCCCCCGCTGGTGCGCGCGGTGTTCCGTCTGCCGCAGCCGGGCCCGCGTCGGCCCCGCGCGCCCCGTCGTGACCGGAAGGCGGTGTCGGCATGACCGCCCTCGCCACCACCCCCAGCCCCGCACCCGCGACCGACGAGGTCCGCACGGTCGCCGTCGTCAGCCGGAAGGCGCCGATCGCGTTCGCCGTGGTGACGGCGCTCCTGGCGCTCCTTCTGGCGCTCCAGGGCCGGGAGGGGAACACCAACTTCCGCTTCTCGGCCGAGGGGGACCTCGTCCGGATCCCCGACATGGCCGTCCCCGGCATGCCGCTCGCGTGGGTGTCCGTCGTCGTGCTGGCGGTCCTCACGGCCGTCGCCTTCTGGCTCGTCCGGGCGGCTCGGCGCATCCCGACGTGGCTCACGCTGATCTTCGTGCTCGTCGCGTTCGTGGCGTTCCTCGCGTGGGCGGGCGCGGGCAGCGACCGCGACTTCCCGGTGGTCCGCCTCATCGGCGGAGCCGTGCTGCTCGCCGTCCCGATCGTCTTCGGCGCGCTCGGCGGCGTGATCGGCGAGCGGGCGGGAGTCGTCAACATCGCGATCGAGGCGCAGCTGCTCGCGGGCGCGTTCAGCGCGGCCGTGGCCGGCTCGGTGACGGGCAGCCCGTGGGTGGGCCTCGTGGCCGCCGTCGTCGCTGGCGTGCTCGTGGCGCTCGTGCTCGGCCTGTTCACGATCACGCACAAGGTCAACCAGGTGATCGTCGGCGTCGTCCTCAACGTCCTCGTCCTGGGCATCACGAGCTTCCTGTACTCGCAGGTCCTCGTGCCCAACGCCCAGCTCAACGAGACGACGCGGTTCTCGCGCATCAGCATCCCGCTGCTGTCCGACATCCCGGTCGTCGGTCCCGCGCTGTTCGAGCAGACGATCGTCGTCTACCTCATGTACCTCACGGTGCCCGCGGTGTGGTTCGCGCTGTACCGCACGCGCTGGGGCCTACGGGTCCGCGCCGTGGGCGAGCACCCGAAGGCCGCCGACACGGTGGGCATCAAGGTCGAGCGGACGCGCTACCGCGCCCTCATGATCGCGGGCGCCGTCGCGGGCCTCGGCGGTGCGTTCTACACCGTCGTGTCCGTGTCGTCGTTCGGGAAGAACATGACGGCCGGCGCCGGCTTCATCGCGCTCGCCGCGGTGATCTTCGGCAAGTGGGACCCCGTGCGCGCCGCGCTCGCCGCGCTGCTGTTCGGCTTCGCGTCGAACCTCGAGGGTGCGCTCAGCGTGGTCGGGGCACCCGTCCCGAGCCAGTTCATGCTCATGCTCCCGTACGTCGTGACGCTGCTCGCGGTCGCCGGCCTGGTCGGCCGGTCGCGCGCACCCGCGGCCGACGGCGAGCCGTACGTCAAGGAGTGACGGTGGACCAGCACGACGTCGACTGGGACGCGCTGCGGGCCCGGGCCCGCGAGGCCATGGCGACCGCGTACGCGCCGTACTCGCAGTTCCCCGTGGGCTGCGCGGCCCTCGTCGACGACGGCCGCGTCGTGGTCGGCTGCAACGTCGAGAACGCGTCGTACGGCGTGGGGCTGTGCGCCGAGTGCACCCTCGTGGGTGCGCTCCACACGTCGGGCGGTGGCCGCCTCGTCGCCTTCACGTGCGTCGACGGGCACGGGAACGTCCTCATGCCGTGCGGCCGCTGCCGCCAGCTCCTGTGGGAGCACGGCGGGGCGACGCTGCTCGTCGAGACCGTGCGCGGCATCCGAACCATGGACGAGGTCCTGCCCGACGCCTTCGGCCCGGACGACCTCGTCGAGCGAGCCTGAGGAGCACCAGTGACCGACCGGACCGAGCCCTTCGACGCCGTCGACGTCATCCGGACCAAGCGCGACGGCGGTCGCCTGCCCGACGAGCAGATCGACTGGGTGCTCGACGCCTACACGCGCGGCGTCGTCGCGGACGAGCAGATGTCGGCGCTCGCGATGGCGATCCTGCTCAACGGCATGGAGCGTGCCGAGATCGCGCGGTGGACGGCGGCGATGATCGCCTCGGGTGAGCGGATGGACTTCTCGTCCCTCTCGCGGCCGACCGCGGACAAGCACTCGACCGGGGGTGTGGGGGACAAGATCACGCTGCCGCTCGCGCCGCTGGTCGCCGCGTGCGGCGTCGCGGTACCGCAGCTGTCGGGGCGCGGGCTGGGCCACACGGGCGGCACGCTCGACAAGCTCGAGGCCATCCCCGGGTGGCGCGCGGCGTTGTCCAACGAGGAGATGCTGCGCCAGCTCGAGGACGTCGGCGCCGTCATCTGCCAGGCGGGCAGCGGGCTCGCGCCGGCCGACCGCAAGCTCTACGCGCTGCGCGACGTGACGGGCACGGTCGAGGCGATCCCGCTCATCGCGTCGTCGATCATGAGCAAGAAGATCGCGGAGGGCACGGGCGCTCTCGTCCTCGACGTCAAGGTGGGCAGCGGCGCGTTCATGAAGGACGTCGACGCGGCCCGCGAGCTCGCCCGGACGATGGTCGACCTCGGGACGGACGCGGGCGTGCGCACCGTCGCGCTCCTCACCGACATGTCGACGCCCCTGGGCCTGACGGCGGGCAACGCGCTCGAGGTGCGGGAGTCCGTCGAGGTGCTCGCCGGCGGCGGGCCGCAGGACGTCGTCGAGCTCACGCTCGCCCTCGCGCGCGAGATGCTCGCGGGAGCGGGCAAGGACGACGTCGACCCGGCGGACGCTCTCGCCGACGGTCGCGCGATGGACGCGTGGCGGCGCATGATCGCGGCCCAGGGCGGCGACCCCGACGCGGCGTTGCCCGTCGCGCGCGAGACGGAGCAGGTGCTGGCCCCCGCGGACGGCGTGCTCGTGGGCCTCGACGCGCTCGCGGTCGGCGTCGCCGCGTGGCGGCTCGGCGCGGGCCGGGCCCGCAAGGAGGACGTCGTGCAGGCCGGTGCGGGCGTCGAGCTGCACGCCAAGCCGGGCGCCGTCGTGCGCGCGGGTGAGCCGATCATGACGCTGCACACCGACACCCCCGACCGGTTCGCGCGGGCGCTCGACGCGCTCGCCGACGCCGTGACGATCGCGCCCGAGGGCTCGCGCCCTCCCGAGCAGCCGCTCGTCATCGACCGGGTCGCCGCGGGCTGACGTGTCCGCGCGCGGCGCCCGGCTCAGCACGCTCCTGCACCGCGCGGGGGTGTGGGGCGGGGCGCTCGCACGTGCGGCGGCGGTCGCCCCCGTCGGGTCGAGCGGCGCGGCGGGGCTGAGCGGCCCCGTCGGCGGCCCCACGCCGGACGCCGTCGGCCCGACGCCGCGCGAGGTCCGCGCCACGGTGCGCCGCCTCGCACGGGGCCTGCGCCAGGCCGACGGCACGACGTGCGGCTCGGCCGTCCTGACGATGCTGGCGGCGTGCGGGGACGACGGACTCGTGACGTGGCTCGCGACGGGTCACGTGCCGGACGTCCGTCCGCCCGAGCTGCGGGACGCGCCCGAGAGCGCGTTGCGCCGCCTCGCGGGCGCCCGCGTCGAGGACCGCGCGGCCGTGCTGCAGCGGATCCTCAAGCGGCGCACGAATGCGCGTGCCGCGCTCGGGCTGCCGTGGCCCGAGTCCCTCGGCACGCCGCCGTGGGGCGCCGCTCGTGTCGCGCGCTTCCCGGGGGTCCGCTACGCGCACCTGCCGGTCGACGACACCGACCGGTCGCACCTCGACCGGGTGCTCGGGACCGTCCGTGCATGGCTCGCGGCCGGTGTGCCGGTCCCTCTCTACACGGGCGGGGACACCGCGCGCGGCTGGTCGACGGCGGTCCCGCGCCACGTCGTCCTCGCGGTCGCGGACCGACCGGACGGCGGGCTGGACGTCTGGGAGCCGTCGCGCGGCCGCGTCGTCCCGACGGAGCCCGAGGCGCTGGCGGGGCGCGCGGGTCCCCACCCGGGGCTGGGCGGCTGGGAGCACGTCGTCTGGGCGGTCCTGCCCGTCGCGCACGACGGCGCGCCGCGCGAGCCGTCCTGACGCACCGTCGCGAGGTCGTCGCCCGTCCGGGCGTCACCGCCGCGCGTCCCAGGGTCGCGGGCCCACACGGTGCGGGTGAGGATGGGGAGGCACGCCCGACCAGCGAGAGGTGAGCCGATGAGCACGACACCCGGAGACAGCACGTGGGCGGACGCCGGTCTGGTGCCCCCCGACAGCTCGGCGGTCCCGGGCTCGGAGCGCACGACGACCCCCGTCGACCCCGACGACCTCCCGCGCGCGCCGAAGCCCGACCTCCTCGAGGAGGCCTCGGAGGGCGACGCGCTCGAGCAGGCGCAGGACGCGGACGGCGACACCGGTGACCGGCTGCCGCCGTCGGCCGCCCGGGACGACGCGGCGGAGGGCGACGTCCTCGAGCAGGCCATCGAGGTGCCCGACGACGGGACCGACGACTACCGGGCGCCGTGACGTCCGTCTCCTCCTCGACCCGCCCGTCCGGGCCCTCGGACGGGCGGGTCAGCCGTCGGCGGGCAGTAGCGTTGGCGGCATGACCGGGCAGCCGCTGGACGCAGGGACGATCGCCGAGCTGCCGAAGGTCCTCCTGCACGACCACCTCGACGGGGGAGTGCGTCCGAGCACCCTCCTCGAGCTGTCCGACGCGCAGGGTCTCGTCCTCCCCGCGGACGACGCCGAGGGCCTCGCCTCGTGGTTCGTGACCAGCGCGGCCGCGGGCTCGCTCGAGGCCTACCTCGCGACGTTCGACCGGACGCTCGCGGTGATGCAGTCGGCCGACGCGCTGCGCCGCATCGCGCGCGAGGCCGTCGAGGACCTCGCCGCCGACGGCGTCGTGTACGCCGAGCAGCGCTACGCGCCCGAGCTCCACGTCTCCGGTGGGCTCGAGCCGCAGCAGGTCGTCGACGCGGTGACCGAGGGAGTCGAGGAGGGCGTCGCCGCGGCCGCCGGGGCAGGCCGGCGGATCCGCGTCGCACAGGTGCTGACCGCGATGCGCACGGGCGGCAACGCGGCCGACGTGGCGCGGCTCGCGCTCGAGAACCGCCTGCGCGGCGTGCTCGGCTTCGACCTCGCGGGCGCCGAGGCGGGCCACCCGCCGTCGCGCCACGCCGCCGCGTTCCGCACGCTGCGCTACGCGAGCTTCCCCGTCACCGTGCACGCGGGCGAGGCGGCCGGCGCCGGCTCGGTCGCGGAGGCCCTGCACATCGCCGGGGCCATCCGGATCGGCCACGGCGTGCACGTCATCGACGACGTCGTCCTCGGGGAGCCCACCGAGGACGACCCGTGGGGCGTCGAGAAGGCGCGCTTCGGGGACATCGCGCACTGGGTCCGCGACCAGCAGGTCCCGCTCGAGGTGTGCCCGACGTCGAACGTCCACACGGGTGCGACGCCGTCGATCGCGCAGCACCCCGTGACACCGCTGCTCCGCCTCGGCTTCGCGGTCACGGTCAACACGGACAACCGCCTGATGTCGGGCACGTCGCTCACGCAGGAGCTCGCGGCGCTCGTCGAGCACGCGGGCTGGACCCGCGACGACCTGCGCGACGTGACCCTCACGGCGGCCTGGAACGGCTTCATCCACCACGACGAGCGCGCAGAGCTCGTCGAGGACGTCATCATCCCCGGATTCACCGAGCGCTCGAACGGACGGCACCGCGCATGACCACCGACAGCACCCCCGCCCCGCTGACCCGCGAGGGCGTCGCCCGCATGGTCGACCACACGCTCCTCAAGCCCGAGGCCACGCGCGCTGACGTCGAGGCGCTCGTCGCCGAGGCCCAGGCCCTCGGCGTCTACTCGATCTGCGTGTCGCCCTCGATGCTCCCCGTGGACGCGGGCGACGTCCTCGTGGCGACGGTGTGCGGGTTCCCGTCGGGCAAGCACCACAGCGACGTCAAGGCCGCCGAGGCCGCGCGCGCGGTCGCCGACGGCGCGCACGAGGTCGACATGGTGATCGACCTGGGCGCGGCGAAGGCCGGCGACTTCGACGCGGTCCGCGCGGACGTGGCCGCGGTGCGCGCGGCGGTGCCCGCGCCGACGGTCCTCAAGGTCATCATCGAGTCGGCGGCGCTGACCGACGACGAGATCGTCGGCTGCTGCCGGGCGTCCGAGGAGGCGGGCGCGGACTTCGTCAAGACGTCGACGGGCTTCCACCCGGCGGGCGGCGCGTCGGCGCACGCGGTGCGCCTCATGGCCGAGACGGTCGGCGGTCGCCTCGGCGTCAAGGCGTCGGGCGGCATCCGCACGGGCCAGGCCGCGCGCGAGATGATCGCGGCCGGTGCGACCCGGCTCGGGCTCTCCGGGACCGCGGCGGTGCTCGACACCCTCGACGGCGGCGAGGCCGCGGGGGCGACCTCCGGCTACTGACGCCGGCGTCGCGGCTCCCGGGCCTCGCCCGGGGGCCGCGGCTACCGACGTCAGCGTCGTCGACCTCTGGCCGCGCCCGCGTGCCGCGGGTCCCGACGTCAGCGTCGTGGACCCCGGGGCCTGCCCTTGGAGCCGCGTCCCGCGCCGCCCCCGGCGCCCCTGCCTCCGCCCGTGCCTCGGCCACCGCCCGTGGCGGTCCGCCCACCGGCCCGCCCGCGACCACCGGTGCCCCCGGTCCGCCCGGCGTCCACGCCGCCCGACCCGCTCCGCCCGCCCGACCGGCCGGTGCTCTGCGAGGCGTCGTCGGCGGATGCGCCCGACGGGGCCGAGGCGCCGCGTGAGCTGTTCTCCGTCCGGCCGCGCACGATGCCGACGAACGTCTCGACGTCGGGCGTCGTGCGGTCCTGGCGCCACGCGAGGTGGACCGTGGACGCCGGCGCGCCGACGAGCGTGCGGTACGTCAGGTCGCGTCGGTGGTGCAGGCGCGCGAGCGACTGCGGCACGACGACGAGACCGACGCCGGCCGCGACGAGCTCGAGCGCGGCCTCCGTCGTCGGCGGAGGCGGGAGCAGGCTCGCCTCCCCGGGCGGGGACGTCCAGCCGATGACGTCGTCGTCCGGCACGAGGAGCGTCTCGTCCGCGAGGTCGTGCGGCTCGACCTCGTCGAGCGCCGTGAGGACGTGGTCCTTGGGCACGACGACGACGGTCGTCTCGGTGTAGAGCGGGATGGCGCTCCACCCGTCGGGGCGCGCGTCGAGCCGGACGAGGCCGAGGTCGGCGCGGCCCTCCTCGAGGACGGCGAGCTGCTCCCGCACGGTGGCGTGGACGAGCTCGAGCCGGGTGCCCGGACGCCGCGCCACCCAGGTCGCGACCCACCGGGCCGGCGTGGTCCCCGGGACGACGAGGAGCCGGAACGGGGCGGTGCTGTCCTCGGGCACGGTGTCTCCTCCAGGCTCCGCGATGGCGCGCGGCGAGGGGCCGACGCGCACGTCCCGCGTCCCGCGCGCACGGGCCGCCGGCGACGACCGTATCCTGGCGCGGTGACGGACACCCCCGCCCCGCGCAGGCGCGACTCCCAGACGATGAAGGCCGCGACGGCGGCCGCGAAGCTGGGCGTGTACCTGCCCGCGACGCCCGAGGAGTTCCAGCGGGGCACGGTGACGCGCGACGAGCTCGAGCGGCTGCGCAACGACCCTCCGCAGTGGCTCGTCGACCTGCGTCGCGACGGCCCCCACCCGCGGCAGGTCGTCGCGTCGCGCCTGCGGGTCTCCACGAGCGGGCTCGCCCGCGCGGGCGTGACCGACGCGCTCACGACCGAGCAGATCCACGCCCTGCGCGACGACCCGCCCGAGTGGCTCGTGCGCGAGCGCGAGACGTTCGCCCAGGTCCAGCGCGAGGAGGAGCGGATCCGCGAGCGCGACGCGCGACGGAAGCCCGCCGAGGGCCCGCAGGCCTGACGACGCGCCCTTCGCCACCGTCCGCAGGGCGGGACGCGCCGACCGGCTGACGGACACCGACCCCGCCGTCACCGGTGCCGGGACACGCTGCCTCTTCCGCGAACCGGACATCGGTGGTCGAATGCCCCCACCTGTGGCGGCCGTCACAGGGCTATTCGCCTGGGGGATACACATGGCACGTAGGGGAGTGGTGGTCGCGCTCGCGGCCTCCGTGGCGATCGTCGGGGCAACGGTGCCCGCGGCGGCGCAGACCGGCGTGGCCGCCGGACCAGCGGTGACGACGACGCCCACCGACATCGACGTCGCACCGGTCACGCCCGAGCGCGAGGCGCAGCTCGTCCAGGGACGCTACGTCGTCGTCCTGGAGTCCGAGCCGGTCGTCGCGTACGAGGGCGACGTCGCGGGTCTCGCCGCGACGGCACCGACCGAGGGTGAGGCGGTCGACAGCGCCGCACCCGAGGTCCAGGAGTACGTGGACCACCTCGCCGAGGAGCGCAAGGAGGTGCTCGACGCGGCCGGGGTCGACGAGGACGCCGTGACGGTCGAGTACGCCTTCGCGGTGAACGGCTTCGCGGCCGAGCTCAGCGAGGACGAGGCCAAGCGCCTCGCGAAGCAGGAGGGCGTGCTCTCGGTGCGCCCCGAGGAGCTGCGCCAGCCGCAGACCGACAACTCGGGCGAGTTCCTCGACCTCGACGCGCGCGGTGGTCCGTGGTCGCGCGGGTACACGGGTGAGGGCGTCGTCGTCGGCGTCATCGACACGGGCATCTGGCCCGAGCACGCGTCGTTCGCGGACGACGGCAGCTACCCCGAGCCGACGGGTGTCGCCGACGACATCCCGTGCGAGTTCGGCACGACGCCCGGCAACCCCGACGACGCGGCGTTCGAGTGCAACAACAAGCTCATCGGCGCGCGCGACATGCGCACGCAGTACAACGCCCTGGTCGGCCCCGAGCTCTACGACTCGGCGCGCGACGAGGACGGCCACGGGACGCACACCGCGTCGACCGCGGTCGGCAACGCCCGCGTGGACGCCCAGATCTTCGGCAGCTCGTTCGGCCGCGTCACGGGCGTCGCGCCGCGCGCGCAGCTCGTCGCGTACAAGGCGTGCGGCAACGAGGGCTGCTTCACGGCGGACCTCGCCGACGCCATCGACCAGGCCGTCGCCGACGGCGTCGACGTCATCAACTACTCGATCGGCGGCGGGGCGGGTGCGATCTCGATCGACGACCTCGCGTTCCTGTTCGCCAACGACGCCGGCGTGTTCGTCGCGACGTCGGCCGGCAACGACGGCCCCGGCGCGGGGACCGTGGGCAGCCCCGCGGTGTACCCGTGGGTCACGAGCGTCGGCGCCTCGACGCAGGACCGTGCGTTCGAGGGCGCCGTCGTCCTCGGTGACGGGTCGCGCTTCACGGGCGCCTCGGTGACCGCCGGCGTGTCGTCCAAGCGGCTCGTCGACGCCGCCGACGTCGGCAACGAGCTGTGCCTCGTGGGCGGCTTCACCGGTGACGTCACGGACGCGATCGTGCTGTGCAAGCGTGGTGAGACCGCCCGGGTGGAGAAGAGCCAGGCGGTGCACGAGGCCGGCGGCGCCGGCATGGTGCTCTACGACGTCTCCGACGAGGCGAGCCTCGTGACGGACAACCACTGGGTCCCGTCGGTGCACGTCACGCTCAGCGACGGCCTCGCGATCAAGGCGTACGTCGCCGCGACCGAGGAGCCGACCGCGAGCATCGAGGGCGGGCGCAAGGTGCGCGCGCAGGGGTCCGTCATGGCGGACTTCTCCTCGCGCGGCCCGAACGCCGTGGCCCCGGACGTCATCGTCCCCGACGTGACGGCACCGGGCGTCAACATCCTCGCCGGCCACACGCCCACCCCGGCGCTCGGGGCGCCCGGGCAGCTGTTCCAGTCCATCAGCGGGACGTCGATGTCGTCGCCGCACGTCGCGGGCGTGTACGCGCTGCTCAAGCAGGCGCACCCCGAGTGGAGCCCGGCCGCGGCCAAGTCGGCGATCATGACGACGGCGCGGCAGGACGTCACCAAGGAGGACGGGACGACCCCGGCCGACCCGTTCGACATGGGTGCGGGTCACATCGACCCGGGCGGGCGGATCACGAAGGGCTCGACGTTCCAGCCGGGCCTCGTCTACGACGCGGGCTTCGAGGACTACCTCGGGTTCCTCTGCGGCGCCGACGACTCGGTGTTCGGCGACCCGGCGGCGACGTGCGCCGCACTCGAGGAGGCCGGCGTCCCGACCGATCCGAGCGACCTCAACCTCGCGTCGATCGGCATCGCCGAGCTCGCGGGCACGCAGACCCTCACGCGCACCGTGACGAGCGTCGCGCACGAGCGGGTCGCCTACCGGGCGAAGGTCGACGCGCCCGAGGGCTACACCGTCACGGTCGAGCCGTCGACGCTGCGCCTGGGTCCGGGTGAGTCGGCGACGGTCGCCATCACCGTCACGACGACGGCGGGTGCCGAGCTCGGTGAGTGGTCCTTCGGTTCGCTCACGTGGGAGTCGCGGCACGGCAACCGCTGGGGCAAGGGTCCTCAGCACGGCAACGGTCGCGGCCACGGCTACGGACGTGACCGCAACGGCGGCTACGAGGTCCGCAGCCCGATCGCCGTCCGGGGCGTCGCCCTCGACACGCCGGGGTCGGTCAGCGGCACCGGGACCGAGGGCACGGCGACGATCCCGCTCGTGTTCGGCTACGACGGCCCGTACGCGGCCGCCCCGCACGGGCTCGCGCCCGCGCAGGTCGACCCGGGGACCGTCGCGCAGGACCCGGACCAGACGGCGTTCACCGCCGACGACGGTGCGGGTCTCGTCGCGCACGCGTTCGACCTCACGGCGACCGCGGTCGCGCGGTGGCGTGTGGTCGACCCGTCGGAGGAGCTCGACCTCGACCTCTTCCTGGCCGGGCCCGACGGCGAGATCGTCGCCGCGAGCACGAACGGCGGCACGGACGAGGAGATCACGCTCGAGGTCCCGGCCGACGGCACGTACACGCTGTTCGTGCACGGCTGGCAGGTCCCCGGCGGCTCCGCGCCGTACGACCTGACGAGCTGGGTCGTCCCGCTCGAGGCGACGACCCTCACGGTCGAGCAGGCGCCCGACGCCGCGGCCATCGGCGCGACCGGTGAGGTCGTCGTCGGATGGAGCGGCCTCGACGCCGACGCCGAGTACCTCGGCGCCGTCTCGCACCTGCGCGAGGGCGAGCGGCTCGGTCTCACGCTCGTCGAGGTGACCACGGGTGCCGACGGCGAGGCACCGGAGGCGCCGCGCAGCTGAGCGCGCGTCACGCCGACGCGTCGGCGCACCGCGGGGACGTCCGGACGGGCGTCCCCGCGGTGCGTCGGGCAGGGTGCCGGCCGGGGGCACGGCGCCGCGCGGGACCACCGTGCCCGGTCCGGGGCGCGGTGCCCGGACCGGGTCAGCTGACGTCGCCGCCGACGGGGGCCTCGGGGCTCTCGCAGAGGAACGGTGCCCGCCGTCCTCCCGAGTGGTACTCGTAGCGGCGCCCGTCGACCTCGAGCACCACGAGCGTGCCCTCGACGAGGGCCTGCGTGTACGACATCCCCGGTCGTGGGCAGCCCATCGAGCCGTCGCGCCAGGTGACCGCGTCGGCCCGGACGACCGTCACCTGCTCGGGGGCGACGTCGAGGCGCGCCGCGAGGTCCGCGACCGCGACCGCCGCGGGGGTGCCCGCGGTGGGCGGCGTGGTGGTGGGCGGTGCCGTGCCGGTGGGCGGCTCGGCTGGACGGGTGGGCTCCTGCGAGGGCTCGGTCGTCACGAGCGGCTCCCTGCTGGTGGTGGGTCCGGGGCCCGTCGTGGCGTCGGTCGCGGGTCCCGAGGGCGAGGAGGGTGCCTGCGGCCCGCACCCGACGAGCGCGACCGCGACGAGCAGCGCGGCCGCGGCGGCGGCCGGGTGCCGCACGCCGGAGCGGCGCGCGCCACGCCGACGGACGTCCAGGGTCATCTCCCCATCCTCGCCCGCGGTCCCGCCGCGGGCCAGGCAGGCAGCACCCGGCTCTCAGACGGACGTCGTGGGCCCGCCGACGACGTCGTCGCGCCGCCCCGTGAAGTGGTCCATCGTGCGGTTGACGCCCAGCACGTCCATGAGCCGGTCGAACACCGGGACGGGCAGCGCGCGGGCGACCGGGAGCACGCGCACGAGGGGCGGCAGCACGAGCCTCTCTCGGCCGGACTCGACCGCGTCGAGCACCGCCGTCGCGACGTCGGCCTCGGCGAGGATGGGCAGCAGCCGCGGGAACCGGGTGCGCACGCCGTCGAACATGCCCGTGTCGATGTAGTACGGGTGCACGACGAGGGTCCGGACCCCGGTGCGCTCGGCGCGCATCTCGGCACGGAGCGACTCGGCGAAGCCCGCCGCGGCCCACTTGCTCGCCGCGTAGTCGGTCTGCCGCGCGACGCCGACGAGGCCCGCGGCGCTCGAGACCGTGACGACCGTGCCGCGGCGCCGCCGGACCATGCCGGGAAGGAACGCCCGCGTGACCCAGTACAGCGCGAGGACGTTGACGGCCATGGTCCGCTCGACCGCGTCGTCGGTCGTGTCGAGGAGCCGCCGTCCGCTCACCACCCCGGCGTTGTTGACGACGACGTCCACGTCGCCGACCCGGTCCGCGGCCGTGCGCACCGCGTCGGCGTCGGTGACGTCGACGCGGTGCACCTCCACCGAACCGCCCGTCGCCAGCACCTCGTCGCGGACGGCGTCGCCGCGCGCGGCCGACACGTCCCACACGACGACGTGCGCCCCGCGCTCCGCCGCGAGGAGGGCCGTGCGGCGTCCGAGGCCGCTGCCGCCGCCCGTGACGAGGACGCGGGCGCCGGCCAGGGCGGTACCGCGTGCCACGTCAGGCGAGCCCGAGCGCTGCGGCGACGTCGGCGCGGACGGCGTCGAGGCGCTCGCGCGCCGTGCGCCGCGCCTCGCCGACGGGGTCGGCGTCGGCGTCCGCGGGAACGGGGACGGGGACGATCACCTCGAGGTAGCACTTGACCTTGGGCTCGGTACCGCTCGGCCGGACGATCACACGCGTGCCGTCCTCGGCCACCAGCCGCAGGCCGTCGGTCGGCGGGAGCCCGTCGGCACCGGTCGACAGGTCGGTGACCTCCACCACGCGCGACCCGGCGAGCTCGCGCGGCGGGTCGGTGCGCACGCGCGCCATGGTCGCGGGGATCTGGTCGAGGTCGGCGAACCGCGCGGAGAGCTGGTCGGTGAGGTGCAGCCCGTGGCGCCGGGCGAGGTCGTCGAGCTCGTCGACGAGCGTCCTGCCCTGCGCGTGGAGCTCGGCGGCGAGCTGGACGAGGAGCAGCGCGGCGCTCAGGCCGTCCTTGTCGCGCACGTGGGCGGGGTCGACGCAGTAGCCGAGGGCCTCCTCGTAGCCGAAGACGAGGCCCTCGACGCGCGAGATCCACTTGAACCCCGTGAGCGTCGAGCGGTGCGACATGCCGTGGTCGGCCGCGATCCGGGCGAGGAGGCGTGAGGAGACGATCGAGCTCGCGAGCACGCCGCCGGTCGCGGTGCTGCGCCGCGCGACGTCCTGCCCGAGGAGCGCGCCGACCTCGTCGCCGTGCAGCATGCGCCAGCCGCTCGCCGCGGCGGTGGGCGGCCCGGACGTCGAGGACGCGTGCGCGTGCCGCGCGTCGCGCACGGCCAGCGCGCACCGGTCGGCGTCGGGGTCGTTCGCGACGACCAGGTCGGCACCCACCACCTCGGCGAGCGCGAGGGCGAGGTCGATCGCGCCCGGCTCCTCGGGGTTCGGGAACGCGACGGTCGGGAACTCGGGGTCGGGCAGCGCCTGCTCGGGGACGACGTGCAGGTCCTCGAAACCCGCGCCGCGCAGGACGCGCTCGGCGGTGGGTCCGCCGACGCCGTGCAGCGGCGTCAGGACGACGCGCAGGTCGGTCGGGACGTCGCGGCGCAGCGCAGCGAGGCTCGTGAGGTACGCCTCGAGCACCTCCTCGCCGAGCACCGTCCACCCGCCCTCGCTGCGGCGCACCGAGCGCACGGACGGGACGGCGGCGATGTGCGCGGCGATCCCTGCGTCGTACGGCGGCACGATCTGCGCGCCCTGCCCCGAGTCGGTGACGACGCGTCCGCCGAGGTACACCTTGTAGCCGTTGTCCTGCGGCGGGTTGTGGCTCGCGGTCACCATGACGCCGGCGTCGGCGCCGAGGTGACGGACCGCGAACGCCAGGACGGGCGTCGGCAGCGGCTCGGGGAGGAGCAGCGCGTGGCCGCCCGCAGCCGTGACGACGGCCGCGGTGTCGCGCGCGAAGACGTCGGAGTTGTGCCGCGCGTCGTACCCGATGACCACGCGCGGGCCCTCGACGGTGGAGGCGCCCTCGTCGTGCAGCTCACCGAGCCGCTCGACGAGGTAGCGGACGAGCCCCGCCGCCGCGCGGATCACGACGGCCCGGTTCATGCGGTTCGGCCCGCCGCCGAGCGCGCCGCGCAGGCCCGCGGTGCCGAACTCGAGCGTGCCGCGGAACCGGTCGGCGAGCTCGACGCGGGCCGCGTCACGCAGCTCGTCGTCCGTGCCGTCCTCGTCCTGCGCGATCTCGAGGAGCCGGGCGAGGTGCGCCGACGTGGTCGGGTCGGGGTCGTCGTCGACCCACGCCCGGACGGCCTGCACGAGGTCGTCGGGCAGGGGGGCGGGCTTCGCGGACGTGGTCATCAGATCCTCCCCACGATGTCGGCGAGCAGGCGGCTGATGCGCGGGCCGGCCTCGCGCCCGGCCTCGAGGACCTCCTCGTGCGAGAGCGCCTCGTCGCTGATCCCCGCTGCGAGGTTCGTGACGAGCGAGATGCCGAGCACCTCGAGACCGGCGTGGCGTGCCGCGATCGCCTCGAGCGTGGTCGACATGCCGACGAGGTCGGCACCAAGGCGGCCGGCCATCGTCACCTCGGCGGGCGTCTCGTAGTGCGGCCCGCGGAACTGCGCGTACACGCCCTCCGGGAGGCTCGGGTCGACCGCGTGGGCGACGTCGCGCAGGCGCTGCGAGTACAGGTCGGTGAGGTCGACGAACGTCGCGCCCTCGAGCGGGGACGTCGCGGTGAGGTTGAGGTGGTCGCGGATGAGGACGGGCGTGCCCGGCCGCCAGGACCGGTCCAGACCCCCGCAGCCGTTGGTCAGGACGACCGTCGTCGCCCCGGCCGCGGCGGCCGTGCGGACGCCGTGGACGACGCGCCGCACCCCGCGACCCTCGTACAGGTGCGTGCGCGACCCGAGGACGAGCGCGTGGCGGCCGTCGGGGAGGCGGATCGAGCGCGTCGTGGCGACGTGGCCGGCGACGGCCGGCGCGCTGAAGCCGGGCAGCTCGTGGCTCGGGACGGACGCGACCTCCTCGCCGAGGAGGTCGGCGGCGGCACCCCAGCCCGAGCCGAGGACGAGCGCGACGTCGTGGCGCTCGACACCCGTCCTCTCGCGCAGCGCTGCGGCGGCCTGGCGGGCCACGTCGAAGGGGTCGGTCGCGGGGTCGTCGAGGGTGGGGACGCCGGCGTCACCGGTCTGGCTGGTCATGCCGGGAGGCTATCGGGCAGCACCCGTGCGGCGCTCGCAGGTCGTGCTGCCCGCGTCTGCGACGCACGGCACAATGCGGGGGTGACCGCGACGACCCCCGGCATCGCCGAGCCCGGCCCGAGCAGCACCTCGACCAGCACGCCGGGCGCGGCCCCCGGCGGCACGGGCGCGTCCGACGCGCCCGCTGCGCCCACGGCGCCCACGGCGCACGTCGTCGTCGTCGGCGGCGGGCCCGGCGGGTACGAGGCGGCGCTCGTCGCGCGGCGCGCGGGCGCGCGCGTGACGCTCGTCGAGCGGACCGGCCTCGGGGGTGCGGCCGTCCTCACGGACGTCGTCCCCTCGAAGACCCTCATCGCGACCGCGGAGTGGATGACCATCGCGGACCGGGCGCCCGAGCTCGGCATCCGGAGCACCGCCGTGCCTCCGCCCGACGGCCCCGCGCGCGGGCACGTCGTCGACCTGGGCGCCGTCAACCGCCGCGTCGTCGAGCTCGCCGCGGCGCAGTCGCAGGACATCGCGACGCGGCTGCGGGACGAGGGCGTCGAGGTCGTCGTCGGCAGCGGCCGGCTCGACGGGCCGCAGCGCGTCGTCGTCGACGAGGCGGGCGGGGCGTCGCGCACGCTCGAGGCCGACGTGGTGCTCCTCGCGACGGGTGCCACGCCGCGCGAGCTCCCCGAGGCGATGCCCGACGGTGAGCGCATCCTGTCCTGGACGCAGCTGTACGGGCTCGAGGACCTGCCCCGCAGGCTCGTCGTGGTCGGCTCCGGCGTCACGGGCGCCGAGTTCGCGGGCGCCTACCGGTCGCTCGGCGCCGAGGTCGTGCTCGTCTCGTCGCGCGACCACGTGCTGCCGGGCGAGGACGCGGACGCGGCCGAGGTCATCGAGCAGGTCTTCCGCGAGCGCGGCATGGAGGTGCTCTCGCGCTCGCGGGCCGCCTCGGTGCGGCGCACCGACGACGGGGTCGAGGTCACGCTCGCCGACGGCCGGGTCGTCACGGGGTCGCACTGCCTCATGGCCGTCGGGTCCGTGCCGTCGACGCAGGGCCTCGGTCTCGAGTCGGCCGGGGTGCGCACCACGCGCAGCGGCCACATCGAGGTCGACCGGGTCTCGCGGACCAGCGCCCGCGGGGTCTACGCGGCCGGCGACTGCACCGGGGTGCTGCCGCTCGCGTCGGTCGCGGCGATGCAGGGCCGGATCGCGATGGCGCACGCGCTCGGCGACGCCGTCGTCCCGCTGGACCTCCAGGTCGTCGCGTCCAACGTGTTCACCGCACCGGAGATCGCGACCGTCGGGGCCTCGCAGCGCTCGCTCGACGAGGTCGGCGTCCGCTACGTCACGAGCCGCCTGGACCTGGCCCGCAACCCGCGCGCGAAGATGCTCGGGATGAAGGACGGCTTCGTCAAGCTCTTCGCGCACGCGACGACCGGCATCGTGCTCGGCGGCGTCGTGGTCGCGCCGCGCGCGGGCGAGCTCGTCTTCCCGCTCACGCTCGCGGTGTCCCAGCGCCTGACCGCCGACGACGTCGCGCAGTCGTTCACGGTGTACCCGTCGCTGTCGGGGTCGATCGCCGAGGTCGCGCGCACGCTGCACAACCGCGCGGTCTGACGTCCGCGGTCCGACGCGCCGCTCCGGGCCCGCGCGTCGTCGCGGACCGCCACGCTCGCGCCCGGCCGAGCGCGGGGGTGCCCGCCGCGGCGCGGCTCGGCATGCTGGGGTCATGATGACCCTCACCTCGCACGGCCACGCGTGCGTCAGCCTCGCCGGTGACGGCGGCACGATCGTCGTCGACCCCGGAGGGTGGAGCGACCTGGATGCGCTCGCCGGGGCGGACGCGGTCCTCGTCACGCACGACCACCCCGACCACCTCGCCGTCGACCGGGTGGTCGCGGCGCTCGCGGACCGGCCCGCGCTCGAGCTGTGGGGCCCGCGCAGCGTCGTGGAGGCCCTCACCGCGGCGGAGGCCCCGGCGGACCGCGTCCACGCCGCTGCGCCGGGCGACGCGTGGCGGGCGGCCGGCACGTCCGTCGAGGCGCTGGGTGGGGAGCACGCGGTCGTGCACCCCGACCTGCCCCGGGCGACGAACCTGGCCTACGTGATCGGCGGCGCGGTGCTGCACCCGGGCGACTCGTTCACCGCGCACCCGGGCGTCGACGTGCTGCTGGTCCCGGTCGGCGGGCCGTGGCTGCGGGTCGCGGACGCCGTCGACCTCGTGCGCGCGGTCGGGCCGCGGACCGCCGTGCCGATCCACGACGCGGTGCTGAGCGACGCGGGCCGAGGGCTCGCGGACCGGATCGTCGGCTCGCTCGGCGGTGCCGAGTACCGCCGTCTCGCGCCGGGGGAGAGCCTCGCGGTGGGCTGAGCGGCGACGCGCGTCCGGACGACCGCGGTGCGCCCGGCGGTCAGCGCCCGGGCGTGAGCAGCAGCGGCCGGTGGTCCGACCACGTCAGGGGCAGCACCTCGAGCCGGTCACCGGGACCCCACGCGGGGCCGAGCACCCAGTCGATGCGGTGCTGCGGGTCGACGCTCGGGCTCGTGAGCGCGGACGGGTCGCCGACGGCGTCCTGCGCGCTGACGAACCCGGCTCCGGCGAGGCGCTCGAGCTCGGGCCAGCCCGGCTCGGCGTTGAGGTCGCCCGCGAGCACGCCGAGGTCGTCGGCGCGGAGCAGCACGTCGAGCTGTTCGAGCCTCGTCGGGGTCGCGGACTCGCGGTGCTGGAGGTGGACCGTGGTGAAACGGCGCGGCCCGTCGTCGAGCTCGACGGTCGCGGACAGCGCCGACCTGCGCTGGGGTCCCTGACCGAACGGCAGCTCGTGCACGACGACGTCGTCCAGCGGTGCGCACGCGAGCACGGCGTTGCCGAACTGACGGTCGGCCGCGGGCGCGAACGCGACGTGCATGTCGAGCCGGTGGGCGAGCCACGTCGCCATGTCGGCACCGCCGCCCATCACCCAGCCGCGCGAGACCTCCTGGAGCAGCACGACGCACGCGCCGGTCTGCTCGACGGTCCGCGCGACCTGCTCGAGCTCGACGCGCCCCGCGGGACTGACGCCGTAGTGCAGGTTCCACGACAGGACCGTCGGCGGCCCGGAGGGCGAGGCGGCTCCGGGGCGGTCGGCGGCCACGCGCACCACACCCACGGTCGTGAGGACGACGACGACCGCGAGGACGACCTGCGGGGTCGCGCGGCGCACGGCGAGGAGGCGCGAGGTCCGGCGGGGTCCGGCGAGGACGCTCGAGGTCGCGCGCGGCCCGGCGAGGACGTGCTGGGTCACGGCGGGGACCTGCGGGGTCGGGCCGGGCGTCTCCGCCGACTCGGCCCTCGCCTCGCGCGCGGCGTCGGTGCGCCTGCGGGCGGCGACGACACCGGCGATGCCCAGGACCACCGCCGTGGCGACGAGCACCAGCCCGTTCGGCACCCCCAGCGGGACGTCGTAGTCGAGCTGGTAGACGAGGAGCGGGACGATCGTGCCCATCCCGACCGCGCTCGCGGCGGCGGCCGTGCGAGCGGTCCCTCCGGGCCGGGCGGCGGGCCGTACGCCCCGGGCGAGCGAGCGGACCGCGAGCACCGTCACCACGGGCACGGCCGCGACCAGGCCGGGGGCGGGGGAGAGCACCACCAGGGCGAGTGCCGCCGCGACCCCGACGGCGTCGACCGCGGCGGCACGTCGTCCACCGAGCCGTCGCGTGAGCGGGGCGGCGGCGAGCAGGCCGACCACCACCACGGCGCCTGCCGGTGCAGGCGGGACCCCGGTCTGGGAAGCGACGTAGCCCGGGTTCGCGAGGACCGCGGCGGACAGTGCGAGAACGGGGCCGAGCGCGGCCACGCCGGCGGCACCGGTGGCACCCGTGGCACCGGTGGCACCCGTGGCACCCGTGGCACCGCCGCCACCCATCACGCGACCACCGTCGCCGGGGTCGGCGGCCGGGCCGCGGAGCGCCCGCAGGGCCGCGCCGACGAGCGCGGCCGCGATCGCGACGGTGACCGTCCAACCCACCACGTCGGTGCGCCAGACGGCGTCCCACGTGCCGAGCGCGAGCTGGAGCGCCACCGCGAGCGCCAGCCCGACGGCGACGCACCGCGCGGCCCCGTCGCCACCCGCGCGGGCGGCGAGGGCCGAGACCGCGAGGGTCGTCGCGGCGATCGCCAGCGCTACCGCGGCGAGGCCGACGACGAAGCGGGCGCCGCCGTCGAGCGGGGGGAGCGCGACGCGCAGGCACGCGACGACGACCGCCCCCGTCGCGGCAGCCCGCGCCGTCCGGGCAGCCCCCGCCGTCCGAACAGCCCTCGCCGTCCGAACAGCCCTCGCCGTCCGAACAGCCCTCGCCGTCCGAACAGCCCCCGCCGTCCGGGCAGCCCCCGCTTCCCCCGCTGCCCCCGCTGCCCCCGCTGCTCGTGCACCGCGTGGCGTCCGGCGGGTCGCGACGAGCAGGCCGACGGCGGCAGGTCCGGGCAGGGCGTATGTCGCGAGGGCCGCACCGGCCGCGGTCACGACGCCCTGCGCGAACGCGAGGTCGAGCAGCGGCCCGCTCGCCCGCACGAGCTCGAGCGTGGCCGCCGTCAGGACGACGACGAGCAGCCCGAGCGGGTGCCTCACGGCAGGAGGGTCCGCAGGTGGGGCCACGCGGTGGCGAACGCGGGGAGGAGCTGGAGCCCCGCGACGTCGTCGACGCCGACCCAGCGCACCTCGAGGCTCTCCGGGTCGGTCGCCCGGGGGTCGTGCGCGGCGGTCGCGCGGGCGACCACGGTCGTGTAGCGCCACGCGCCGTGGTCGAGCACGTGCTCGGCGACCGCCGCGACCGCACCCGGGTCGATGCCGGCCTCCTCGGCCGCCTCACGGACGGCGCCGGTCAGCGGGTCCTCGCCCGGGGCCAGTGCGCCGCCGGGCACGCCCCACGTGCCACCGTGGTCGCTCCAGACCGCCCGGTGCTGGAGCACGACGTGCGTCGCGCGACCCGACGCGTCGGTGCGGGCGAGCAGGAGCCCCGCCGCGCCGTGCAGCCCCCAGTGCCGCGAGCCGCACGGGCACTCGACCCAGCCGTCCCCGGGCTGACGGTGCAGCCCGGTCGGCCGGGTCGTCATCCGGCGTCGTCCGCGTCGACGATCTCGCAGATCGCGGTCCCTGCGCTGACGCTCGTCCCGACGGCGGCGGAGAGGCTGCGGACCACGCCGCCGCGGTGCGCCACGAGCGGCTGCTCCATCTTCATCGCCTCGAGCACGACGACGAGGTCGCCCTGCGCGACGGCGGCGCCGTCCTCGACCGCGACCTTGACGATCGTGCCCTGCATGGGCGACGTCAGGGACGCGCCGTTCGTCGTCGGCGCCCCCGCGCGCGTGCCGCCGGCCCGGCGAGGCCGTGCCCCGCGGCCCGCGACCCGGCCGCGGGCACCGCCGCCCAGCCCGCCGAGCCCGGCGGGGAGGACGACCTCGATGCGCTTGCCGCCCACCTCGACGACGACGCGCTCGGTCGCGGACTCGTCCTCCTCGGCCGCCGGCACCGCGGGCGTGCCGGGGCGCAGGTCGGCGAGCCGGTCGGCGAACTCGGTCTCGATCCAGCGCGTGTGGACGCGGAACGGCTCGGTGGGGTCCGTGGGCACGAAGTCCGTCGAGTCGAGCACGGCGCGGTGGAACGGGACCACCGTGGGGATGCCCTCGACCTCGAGCTCCGCGAGCGCGCGGCGGGCCCGCTCCACGGCCTGGGCGCGGGTCGCGCCCGTGACGATCAGCTTGGCGATCATCGAGTCGAACGCGCCGGACACGGTGTCGCCCTCGACGACGCCGCTGTCGACGCGGACGCCCGGACCTGCGGGCATGCGCAGGCGCGAGATGCGGCCCGGGGCGGGCAGGAAGCCCGCGGCGGGGTCCTCGCCGTTGATGCGGAACTCGATCGAGTGGCCGCGCACCGGGAGGGACGTGTAGCCGAGCGGCTCGCCGGCCGCGACGCGCAGCTGCTCGCGCACGAGGTCGACGCCCGTGACCTCCTCGGTCACGGGGTGCTCGACCTGCAGGCGCGTGTTGACCTCGAGGAAGGAGACGGTGCCGTCGCGGCCCACGAGGAACTCGCAGGTCCCCGCGCCGACGTAGCCGGCCTCGCGCAGGATCGCGACCGACGACTCCAGGAGCGTGCGCTCCTGCGCGTCGGTGAGGAACGGCGCGGGCGCCTCCTCGACGAGCTTCTGGTGCCGCCGCTGCAGCGAGCAGTCGCGCGTCGAGACGACGACGACGGTGCCGTGCTCGTCCGCGAGGCACTGGGTCTCGACGTGCCGCGGAGCGTCGAGGTAGCGCTCGACGAAGCACTCGCCGCGGCCGAACGCCGCGGTGGCCTCGCGCACCGCGGACTCGTACTGCTCGGTGATCTCGTCGGCGGTGCGGGCGACCTTGAGGCCGCGCCCGCCGCCGCCGAAGGCGGCCTTGATGGCGATGGGCAGGCCGTGCTCGGCGGCGAACGCGTGGACCTCGGCGACGTCGGTCACGGGGTCGGGTGTGCCCGCGACGAGCGGCGCGCCCGCGCGCTGGGCGATGTGCCGCGCGCTGACCTTGTCCCCGAGCGCCTCGATCGCGCCGGGCGGCGGGCCGATCCAGGTGAGGCCCTCGCCGATGACGGCGCGCGCGAAGTCGGCGTTCTCGGCGAGGAACCCGTAGCCGGGGTGGACGGCGTCAGCCCCGCTGCGGCGCGCGACGTCGAGCAGCTTGCCGATGTCGAGGTAGGTCTCGGCGGCGCGCGAGCCGCCGAGCGCGAACGCCTCGTCGGCGAGGCGCACGTGGAGGGCCTCACGGTCGGGGTCGGCGTAGACGGCGACGCTGCCGATGCGGGCGTCCGCGCAGGCCCGGGTGATGCGGACCGCGATCTCACCGCGGTTGGCGATGAGGACCTTGTGGATGTCGGGCACGGCTCACCGTAACGTCAGCCACCCGCACCGTTCACCCGCCGCACCCGAGCCGCGCCAAGACTGTGGGGATCGCACAACGCGCCCGAGGGCGTTTGTCGGGATCGATGAGGGCCGCGCGGCGCCTCGGCCCCCCGGGGTGGGCGCTCGGGTCGCTCAGGCCCACAGGTCGGTGATGCTCACGTCGACCTGACGGAGCAGGTCGCGCAGCACCGGCAGGCTGAGGCCGACGACGCCGTGGTGGTCGCCCTCGATCCCGCGGACGAACGGTCCGCCCCGCCCGTCGACCGTGAACGCGCCCGCGACGGCGAGCGGCTCACCCGTGGCGACGTACGCCGCGATCTCGGCGTCGGTCACGTCCGCGAAGTGCACGACGGTCGTCGACGTCGCCCCGAGGGTGGCCGCGGGGCGGTCGGCGCGCAGGTCGACGAGCCAGTGGCCCGTGTGGAGCAGGCCGGAGCGTCCGCGCATGCGGCGCCACCGCTCCACGGCGTCGTCGGCGTCGCGCGGCTTGCCGAGCGCCTGGCCGTCGAGGTCGAGCAACGAGTCGCAGCCGAGCACGAGCAGGTCGTCCGGCAGCGCCGCCGCCGACCCGTCCGGCTCGTCGAGGAGCGCCGTCGCGACGTCGTCGGCCTTGGCCTGGGCGAGCACGAGGACCGCGTCGACCGGGTCGAGCGCACCGTGCCGCTGCTCGGCGGCCGCCAGCACGGCGTCCTCGTCGACGCCCGAGACGCGCACGCTCGGCTCGATCCCGGCCGAGCGGAGCGTGGCGAGCCGTGCGGGCGAGGCGGAGGCGAGCAGGAGAGCGGTCACCGGCGCAGGGTAGCCCGCGGGGCCGGGCGGATCGCGTCGGGGGCCGGTGGTCTCAGGTGACGAGTGCGAGGAGGAACGCCGCGTACGACGCACCCGCCGCGTAGGCGACGGCATCACGCACCCGCTTGGGCGCGTCGAGCGCCACGAGGAGCCCGACGACGGCCAGCAGTCCCCAGCACACCGGGTGCCCGTAGCGGATCGCGACCTCCCGCAGGCCCGTCGCCGTCTCGGCCCGCTCGGGGACGACGACGGTCCACAGCGCGGCCGCCCCGCTGGCGACCACGGCACCCGCGGCGCCGAGCCGACGCCGTCGCAGCGCGTGCCGGTCGGCGACGTCCGCGCTCACCGGGAGTCCTCGTCGGTCAGCGTGCGCAGGGTCTCCTCGGACCACGCGATCCCCGCGTCGACCATCGCGATGCCGTGCCGCACGGTCGCGAGCCAGTGGGGGCGGTCCGGTGACTGGTCCGCGGCGATCTCCTGCTCGAGACCGCCGTACCGCTCGCGCGCCGCGACGAGGGTGTCGCGGTGCGCGCGGACGAGCCCCGCGACGGCGCCCGGCTCGGCGTGCCGTGCGAAGAAGACCTTGAGCAGGAGCTCGCTGCGGTGCGCCGCCGACGACGACGGCGGCGTGCCGAGCCATCTGCGCAGCTCGTCCCGACCGCGGTCGGTGATCCGGTGCTCGCGGCTGCGTGGCCCGAGCGGGTGCGTGCGGACGAGCCCCTCGGCCTCGAGCGCGCGCAGGGTCGGGTACAGCTGGCCGAAGCTCTCGTGCCAGAAGTGCCCGATGGTCCGCGCGATCGCCTCACGCAGCCCGTACCCGGTCATGGGCTCGAGCGTGAGCATCCCCAGGACGGCGTACCGGGTCGTCGCCTCTTTCGCCATGACGACAGCATGTATCTGGCAGATATACGCGCGCAAGGGGGCGCGTGCGGGGAAGCGGCACGTCAGCAGCAGGGGCACTGGTCCGTCGGTTCCCCATGCGCCCGTCGTCGGTGGTCGGTCGTCGGTGGTCGGTGGTCGGTGGTCGATCAGGGTCAGCGGTCGGCGACGAGGCGGGTGGGGGCTTCTTCGGCGGTGAGGGTGGTGGGGGTGCTGGTGGTGGTGGCGGTGCCGGTGACGGTGTGCCAGG
>NZ_BMEB01000005.1 GCF_014636275.1 Cellulomonas carbonis | reverse complement strand
TGAGGGTCTGGGGTGTGGGGTCGGTCCACAGGATGACGGGTTTGCCGATGAGGTTGCGGCCGTCGGCGGGTTGGTGGTGGGTGGGGGAGGGGGTCAGGGGCAGGCGGCGGAAGTCGGTGGCGGTGAGCACGACGGTGGTGGCGGGGTCCTCGGGGCAGCCGCCGTTGTCGACTTGCTCCCAGGGGCCCGTGAAGGCTCCGGACGCGTCGACGGGTCGGCGGAAGAGGGGGTCCAGGGCGGTCGTCCCGTCCTGGCACTGGCGCACGACGACGCCGCCCTCGTCGGCGTCGGTGCACGGAGCTGAGGACAGGCCACGGTCCGTCGCGCCGCAGTAGGACACCGGCCGACGCTCGAACCGGTACTCGGCTCGCGACGTGCCCTCTCGCGACTGTGCCGCCTGCGCGGACGCGGCTCGCGTGGAGCCCCCGATGGTGACGCTGCTGTCGCTCGCTCGACCGGAGATGCTCGAACGGTCGTCCGATGAGCCGGGGGACAGTACGAGCAGCCCTGCCAGGAGGACAGCGCCGCCGATCACGCGACCGCCTCCTCGCGGGCGCTGCCCGTGACGAGCTTCCAACCGTCGCCCGGCAGATATCCGACCTCGAGGAGCAGGTAGCCCTCCTCCGCCGGGTACCGGTGGTCGACCGCCCCGTCAGGCCCGAGCTCCACCGCTTCCTCGGCGCGGAAATGGACCTCCACCGCGAAGATCTTGAACGTCTCGTCGAACGCGACGCTCCTGGCCGTGAGGACCTCGAGGTCGCCCCCGTCCTGCCGCCCCCCGCTGTCATACAGGGCGCGAACCTCGGTCGTCGTGGTCGTGCAGAACCCGCATGCGGCCTCGCCCGAGGCCTCCCACGTCGTTGTGTCACCCGTCTTCGTCACGTACTCGTACAGCTCCACGAAGTAGGTCGCCGCGGCCTCGGCCCCCGAGTCGTCGGCGGTCGCCATCGCTGCGGTCTGCTGGGGCGGGGTGGGGACGTGTGACGGCTCCGGCGTCGGGCTCGCGACGGTCACCGGCCGTGGCGTGGGTGACGGTGCGACGTCGTCGGCGCACGCCGAGAGCGCGAGGACGGCGAGCAACCCCGGCGCGAGCGCGGTCAGCACACCCCGCAGCCGACCGGACACACCATGACGAAACGCCCCCTGTCCCATGGTCACGGGACCCTAGCGGGGAGCGGCGCGCCGGTGGGGCGGGTCGTGGACCCTGTGGACGAGCGCGCCGCTGCGGGCCGTGTCGGTGGGGTGTGGTGGACTCACCGCCGTGCCGCTCACCCTCCTGCCGCCCGTCGGGCACGCCGCGCTGCCCGCGGCGGACCCGGCGCAGCAGGCGGTCCTCGACCACCGCGGCCCGGCGCTGCTGGTGCTCGGGGCGGCCGGGACGGGCAAGACGACGACGGCGGTGCGCCTGGTGGCGGACCGCGTGGCACGGGGCGACGTCACCACCGACGACGTCCTTCTCGTCGCCCCCACCCGGCGCGCCGCGGCCGACCTCCGGGACCGCGTCTCCGCCGTCCTCGGCCGGACCACGGGGCGTCCCGTCGTCCGCACGGCCGCGTCCGCGGCGTTCTCCGTCCTGCGTGTGCGGGCGGCGCTGCTCGGCGACCCGCCGCCCACGCTGATCTCCGGGCCCGAGCAGGACCTCGTCCTCGGTGACCTGCTCGCGGGCCACGCGCTGGGCGAGGGTGCCCGGGTCGCGTGGCCGGCCTCGGTACCGCCCGAGGCGCGCGCGCTGCGTGCGTTCCGGGACGAGCTGCGCGACCTGCTCATGCGCGCGGCGGAGCGTGGGCTCGGCCCGTCCGACCTGCGCCGCCTCGGCCGGGCGCACGGCCGTCCCGAGTGGGTCGCCGCGGCCGACGTGTACGCGGAGTACCTCGCCGTCACGCAGCTGCGCTCGGGAACGCCCGACGTCGGTGCCCGCCTCGACCCCGCGGTGGTCGTCGACGAGGCCGCGGAGGCGCTCGCGTCGTGGGAGGGGGACGTCCCGGGCACCGCCCGTCCTCGTTGGTCGCTCGTCGTCGTCGACGACCACCACGAGTCGACGGCAGCCACGGTGCGGCTGCTGCACGTCCTGGCGCAGGACGGCAGCGACCTCGTGCTCCTCGCCGATCCGGACAGCGCCGTGCAGACCTTCCGCGGTGCGAGCCCGGCGCTCATCGACCGCGCGACCGTCGCGCCGCCTGCGGTCGAGCTCGGCGCCTTCGGGGCCGAGGAGGTCGTGCTGCCGACCGTCTGGCGGCACGGGCCCCGGCTGCGCGCGGTCGTGCGTGACGTCACCGCCGAGATCGGGGGAGCGGGACGCCGCCAGCGGTCCGCCGTCGCGCTCGACGCCGGCCGGCCGGGCACCGCCCAGGTCGCTCTCCTGAGGTCGCCCGCGCAGGAGGCCGCGTACGTGGCGTACGTCCTGCGCTCGGCGCACCTGCACGACGGCGTGCCGTGGGACCGGATGGCCGTCGTCGCGCGGTCCGGTGCGCTCGTCGCCGACCTGCGCCGCAGCCTCCTCGGTGCGCAGGTCCCCGCTGCGGTCGTCGGCAGCGACCTCCCGCTGCGCTCGGAGCCCGCCGTGCACCCGCTGCTGCTCGCGGTGGCACGGTCCGTCGACCCGGGTGGCCTCACCCCGGACGAGGCCACCACGCTCCTCACCTCGCCGCTGGGCGGGCTCGACGCGGTCGCCCTCCGGCGGCTCCGCCGCGCCCTGCGCGCGCACGAGGTCGCCGAGGGCGGGGGTCGGGCGAGCGACCCGCTCCTCGTCGAGGTGCTGACGCGGGGGATCGACGTCGACCTGCCCCCGCTCGTCCGCCGCCCCCTGCGTCGGCTGACGACGGTCCTGGCCGCGGGGCGCGAGGCGGCCGTGCAGCCCGGGTCGACGGCGCTGGACGTCCTCTGGGCGGTCTGGTCGGCGTCCGGCCTGGCCGACGTGTGGCGGCGCGCGGCCCTCGCGGGAGGGCCCGGCGGTGCGCGAGCCGATCGTGACCTCGACGCCGTGCTCTCGCTGTTCAAGGCCGCGGAGATCTTCGTCGACCGGTTCCCGCAGGCGCCGGTCGACGCGTTCCTCGAGCACCTCGAGGGCCAGGACCTCCCGGCCGACTCGCTCGCGGCGCAGGCCGACGTCGGAGGTTCGGTCGCCGTCGTCACTCCCGCCGGCGCCGCGGGGGGCGAGTGGGACGTCGTCGTCGTGGCCGGCGTCCAGGAGGGCACGTGGCCGGACCTGCGCCTCCGCGACTCGATGCTCGGCGCGCAGCGGCTCGTCGACGTCCTCGCGGGCCGCGCGGTGCCCGGCGACGACCCGGTGCGCGACGCGCGCGCCGCCGTCCTCGACGACGAGCTGCGTGCGTTCGCCGTCGCCGTATCGCGTGCTCGAGGTCGCCTCGTCGTGACCGCCGTCGACGACGCCGACCACCAGCCGTCCTCGCTTCTGGACCTCGTCGACCCCGGGCCGGACGACGGACCGGACCCGCGCCGCGTGGACGTCCCGCACGCGCTGGACCTCCGCGCGGTCGTCGCCCAGGCGAGGGCCGAGCTCGAGCGTGCGGTCGCCGCCGACGAGCCGGATCTCGACCGGCACCCTGCGGCGCACCTGCTCGCGCGTCTCGCCGCGGAGGAGGTCCCCGGGGCCGACCCGGACGAGTGGTACGCGGTGCGCCCGCTCACCACCGACGCCCCTCTCTGGCCGGAAGACGTGGCCGTCCGCCTCTCCCCGTCCCGGCTCGAGTCGGTGTCGACCTGCGCCCTGCGCTGGGCGCTCGAGGAGGCCGGCGGCAAGGCCGGGGACACCGGTGAGCAGACGCTCGGCAACCTCGTCCACGGGGTCGCCGCCGCTGTACCGAGCGGCGGGGAGGACGAGCTGCTCGCCGAGCTCGACCGACGGTGGCCGTCGCTCGGGCTCCCCGAGGGCTGGGTCGGCGCCGTGCAACGACGCCGGGCCGAGTCGATGATCCGTCACCTGGCGCGCTACCTGGCGGCGGCGGGCGAGGTCGTCGCCGTCGAGCGTCCCTTCCGCGTCGAGCTCGACGGGGTCGTCCTCCAGGGTGCGGTCGACCGGGTCGAGCGGGTCGGCACGGCCGACGACGGGTCCGCGCTGCTGCGGGTCGTCGACCTCAAGACGGGACGCAAGGCCGTCACCGAGGCCGAGGCCCGTCGGCACGCGCAGCTCGGGGCCTACCAGGTCGCCCTCGACTCCGGCGCCTTCGAGGACGTCGTCGGGCCCGCGCGCAGCGCCGGTGCGAGCCTGGTCTACGTCGGCACGACCAACGCCAAGCCGTGCGAACGGCGGCAGTCCGCCCTCCACGACGACGCCGACCCGGCATGGGTCGACGACCTCCTCGGCGACGTCGCCGGCACGGTCCGCAGGTCGGCGATGCAGGCGCGCGAGAACGACCTGTGCCGTGTGTGCCCCGTCAGCAGGTCGTGCCCCGTCCAGACCGGTGGCCGGGTGGTGGGGTCGTGACAGTCACCGACACGGGCCTCGGCGCGGTCGACGTCGCCCGGCTGCTCGGCCTGCCCGAGCCCACGCCGGAGCAGGTCGCCGTCATCGAGGCGCCTCTCGAGCCCGTCCTCGTGGTCGCGGGGGCCGGCTCGGGGAAGACCGAGACCATGTCCGCGCGGGTCGTCCACCTGATCGCGAACGGGCTCGTCGAGCCGGACCGCATCCTCGGTCTCACCTTCACACGCAAGGCCGCAGGCGAGCTGTCCGAGCGCGTCCGACGCCGGCTCAGGGCGCTGCGTCGCGCCCAGCGGGGCGACGGACGCGGCGCGATGCTCGTGACCCCGACGATCTCGACGTACAACTCCTACGCCGCGGGGCTCGTCGGCGAGCACGCCATGCGCCTGGGCATCGAGCCCTCGTCGCGGCTGCTGGGGGAGGCGGCCCGGTGGCAGCTCGCGCAGGACGTCGTGGAGCACTGGGTCGAGGACCTCGCCGTCGACCTCGCGCCCGGCACCGTGACCGAGGCGGTGCTCGACCTCGCCGGCGCCCTCGCCGAGCACCTGCGCACACCCGACGAGCTGCGCGCCGAGTGCGACCGGCTCGTCGACGCGCTCACCGACGCGCCGCCCGGCGACAAGCCGCTCAAGAAGCACGCCCAGCTCGTGACGCAGGTCCGCGACTCGCTGGCGCTCCGGTCGCGCCTCGTGGACCTGGTCGTCGAGTTCACCGCGCGCAAGCGCGAGGCCGACCTCGTCGACTTCGCGGACCAGGTCGCGATCGCCGCCCGGCTCGCACGGGACGTCCCGGAGGTCGGCGCGGCGGAGCGCAGCCGTTACGGCGTGGTGCTGCTCGACGAGTACCAGGACACGTCCGTCGCGCAGCTCACCCTCCTGGGCCACCTCTTCGGCGGCGCGTCCGCGGGGCCGGGACATCCCGTCACCGCGGTCGGCGACCCGCACCAGTCGATCTACGGGTGGCGCGGTGCGAGCGCGGGTGGCCTCGAGCGCTTCCCCGAGCAGTTCCCCGCCGTGGACGACGACGGGTCGCGTCCCGCCGCGGTCCTCGCCCTGTCGACGTCGTGGCGCAACGACCACGCCGTCCTCGACGCGGCCAACGTGGTCGCCGCGCCGCTGCGGACGCCGGGCGCTGCGGTCGAGCTGCCGGTGCTCGCGGCTCGCCCCGGGGCCGGCACCGGCTCGGTCGACGTGGCGGTGCTGGACACCGTCGAGGACGAGGCACGGGCCGTCGCGGAGTTCGTCGCCTCCCGCCGCGTGGCCCTCGGCACGGGACGCGCCGACGGGTCGCCCGTGACGGCGGCCGTCCTGTGCCGCAAGCGCTCGCAGTTCGCCGCGCTCCACCTCGCGCTCGTCGAGGCCGGTCTGCCCGTCGAGGTCGTCGGCCTGGGCGGGCTGCTCAGCGCACCGGAGGTCGTCGACCTGGTCGCGACCCTCGAGGTCGTGCACGACCCGGCGCGCGGCGACTCCCTCATGCGCCTGCTGACCGGCCCTCGGATGCGGCTCGGACTCGCCGACCTGCACGCACTGGGCGAGTGGGCCACCGCGCTCGCCGACGACGGAGCGCCCGCGCGGCGCCGCGGACGACCGGTGAGCGGCGGCTGCCCGCCCGGCGAGGGGACGCCTCCCGACGAGCCGGTCGCGACGGAGGCCGACGTCGTCGACGACCGCAGCATCGTCGATGCGCTCGACTCACTGCCCCGGCCCGGCTGGCGCAGCAGGGGCGGCCGCACGCTCACCGAGGCGGCGCACGCCCGGCTGCTCGAGCTCGGGCGGATGCTGCGCCACCTCCGCCAGCACACGTCGCTCGCCCTCGTGGACCTCGTCGCCGAGGCGGAGCGGATGCTCGGACTCGACATCGAGGTGGCCGCGGTCCCCGGACGGCGTCCCGCTGCTGCACGGGCCAACCTGGACGCGTTCCGCGCGGTCGCTGCCTCCTTCACGCAGAGCGCGGAGGTGTCGAGCCTCGGTGCGTTCCTCGCCTGGCTCGACGCCGCCCAGGAGGAGGAGCGCGGGCTCGAGGCGCCGGTCGCCGAGATGGACCCCGACGCCGTCCAGCTGCTCACGGTGCACGCGTCCAAGGGCCTCGAGTGGGACGTCGTCGCAGTGCCCGGCCTCGTCGAGAAGTCGTTCCCCGACGCGGGTCGGACGTCGGGGTGGACGACCGAGCGGGGGTCGCTGCCCACCACGCTCCGCGGCGACCGGGACAACCTCCCCGACGTCGACCTCACCGGCGCCGCCGACCTCGCCGAGCTCCACGCCCGCCTCGAGCAGCTCAAGGCCGACACCGCGGCGCACCAGCTGCACGAGGAACGCCGCCTCGCCTACGTGGCCGTCACGCGCGCTCGGAGCGCCCTCCTCCTCACCGGCTCCTGGTGGCGGGACGGCGTCCGGCCGGCGGCCCCGTCCCGGTTCCTCGTCGAGCTCGACGAGTCGGCGGACGTGCGCACCGGACGACTCGCGTGGGCGCCCGACCCCGCGACCCCCGACGAGGACGGCGCGGCCCGCACACCGGTCCGTCCGCCGGCGCCCGAGGTCGAGCCGCCCGTCTGGCCCCAGCCCGAGCCGCTCGGGGCTGCGCGTCAGCGCCACGTCGAGCGGGCCGCCGCGCTGGTCCGAGCCGCTGCGGCGTCGGACGGCCCGCCGCCGCGCACGTCCCGGTCCCCGCTCGACGAGGTCGTCGACCTGCTCGTGGACGAGCGTCGCCGCGTGCGCGAGGGCCGGTCCACCGTCCACCTGCCCGCGCACCTGTCCGCCTCCGCCGTCGTGCGGCTCGCCGAGGACGCCGAGCAGTTCGCGAGGCAGCTCCGCCGCCCCGTGCCGCAGGCCCCGTCCGTCCACGCCCGCCGAGGCACCGCGTTCCACGCCTGGGTCGAGCGCTGGTACGGCCGGGCGGCCCTGCTTGACGTCGACTCCCTGCCCGGCGCCGACGACGAGACGGTGGGCGTCGACGACGACCTCGCGCGGCTCCAGCAGACCTTCCTCGACTCCGAGTGGGCCGGTCGGGTCCCCGCGGCCGTCGAGGTCGACGTCGAGACACCCGTCGGCGGCGTCGTCGTCCGGTCGCGCATCGACGCGGTCTTCCCGGAGGCGGACGGCGGCGTCGTCGTGGTCGACTGGAAGACCGGTCGCCCGCCGACCGATCCCGAAGCGCTCGAGGCGCGCGAGCTGCAGCTCGCCGTGTACCGGCTCGCCTGGGCGCGCTGGCGCGGTGTCCCGCTCGAGAAGGTCCGCGCCGCGTTCTACTACGTCGGCAGCGGCGAGACCGTCCGGCCCCGGCGGCTGCTCACCGAGGCGGAGCTGGAGGCGCTGGTGCGACGAGCCGACGCACCGGGCTGACGCGTCACCGGCCCACCCGCGTCCCAGGCGACTGGCCGCCGCCTCCGGCGGTGCGGCCCGCCGTCAGTGCCGAGGACGCCGGTCGCCGTCGCCCAGGTCCTCGACCACGTCCGGAACCTCGGCAGCCACGGTCGCCTCGCCATGGGACTCCCCACGGTCGGCGATGCGCTCGGACCCGGCCACGTCCCCGGACCCGGGCTCCTCGCCGGACCCGACCTCGTCCTCAGCCCCGGGCTCCTCGCCGGACCCGACCTCGTCCTCGGACCCGACCCCGCCCTCGGACCCGGCCTCGTCCCCGGCGACAGCCTCGTCCTCAGTCGGCTGCGGCTCCCCGCGGACCGGCCCGTCGGCCTCGGGCCCATCCGCCGTCGCCGCCCACCCCGCGACGACCGGCGGCTCCTCGACCGAGGTGTGCTCGTCGAGCTCCACGAGCATCGCCGTCGCGTCGTCGACGATCTCGGGGTCGTCGACCCGGACGCCGTGCAGCAGCCACCGCGCGAGCGCCAGCTCGCCGGCGAGCAGCGCCCTCTCGGCGAGGTGCGGGTCACGCAGCTCGGTCCGGCGCTGGTGGTACGCCTCGAGGATCGGGTCGACCGCCTCCTGCGGCGCCGCGACGAGCAGCCACGCGAGGTCGTCGGCGGGGTCCGCGACCTTCGCCTCCGACCACCCGAGGACGGCCGTGAGCCGGTCGCCGGCGTGCAGGACGTGCTCGGCCGAGAGGTCGCCGTGGACCACCGTCGGTCGGAACCGCCACGTCGCGACGTCCTCGAGCGCGTGCTCCCACCTGCGCAGCAGGCCCCCGGGTACGCGGCCCGTGCGCGCCGCCTCGTCGACCTCCGACAGGCGGCGACGGCGGTACGCCTCCGCCTCGTAGACCGGCAGGCCCGCGTCCTCGACCGTCGAGGGCGGGAGCTCATGGAGGGCCGCGACCGCGCGGCCGACGTCTGCGGCGAGTCCCGGTCCCGGTCCCAGCCGCTCGAGCGGCAGCGGCCGGCCGGGGAGCAGCGGGTGCACCATCGCGCGTCCGCCCTCGGGGAGGTGGGCGAAGCCCGCGGGTCGCGGCACGTCGAACGGGAGCCGGCCGTCGTCGACGTGGCGCACGAGCGCCTCGAGCAGCACGACCTCCGCCTCGAGCGCGGCGCCCGCCGTCGGCGTGCGCGGCGCCCGCACGACCCACCGCCGCCCGTCCGCCCCGAGCACCACCGCGGCGTCGACGTCGCCTCCGGTCTGGCCGCTCGGCCGCGCGTCGAACGCGTCGAGGCCCGGGACGGCGACGGTCGCGAGCGCGGCGAGCGTGAGGGGGGAGCGGGGCACGGGCCAACGCTACCCGCGGACCCGTCGACCGCACCGAGGGCGTGCCGGGGGCGCAGCGGACCGCTCGCCTCGATCCCGCTCCGAGGACCTGGGCCGTCGACGCGACGACGTACGGTGACGGTCGTGGACTGGACAAGGCTGCCGCTCGCCCGTGGGACCGTCGACCGCGCGGCGCACCGCCGCGCGGACCCGCGGACGTTGGTCGACGGCTGGGCCGACAGCAGCACGCGTCTGGTGCTCGTGCGCGACGGACGGCTCGCGGTCCACGCGGACGACGCCGGGACCAGGCTCGCCACACCGGCGCCGCAGGACGTCCCGCACCTCGCCCCGGGCCGCGCGCCCGACGGCACGGTCCGCGTCTTCCTCGGCGTCGGCGCCGACGGCGGCGCGGTGCACGCGCTGGTCCTGCCCGACACCGCGGGCGACGTCGACATCGAGGGCGTCCCCACCGGACCGGCGGACCCGCCCGGCGTCATCTGGTCCACGCTGCGCGACGTCGGCCACCTGCTCGACGACGAGGGTGCGCTCCTCGGCGCGACGGCCGTCGGTCTCGCGGCGTGGCACGAGCGCCACCCGCGGTGCCCGCGCTGCGGCGCCCGGACCGAGCCCGCGACCTCGGGCTGGACGCGCCGCTGCACCGCGGACGGCAGCGAGCACTACCCGCGCACGGACCCCGCGGTGATCATGGCCGTGGTCGACGACGACGACCGGCTGCTGCTCGGCCACGCGACCCACTGGCCCGCCCGTCGGTTCTCGACCCTCGCGGGCTTCGTCGAGCCGGGGGAGTCGGTCGAGGCCGCGGTGCGTCGCGAGGTGCAGGAGGAGGTCGGTCTGCCGGTCGGCGAGGTCACCTACCAGGGCAGCCAGCCGTGGCCGTTCCCCGCGTCGCTCATGCTCGCGTGCACGGCCCGAGCCACGGCGACGCGGATCACGGTCGACCACGACGAGCTCGCCGACGCGCGGTGGTTCACGCGCGACGAGCTCGCCGCGGCCGTCGACGCGGGCGACGTCCTCCTGCCGATGCGGACGTCGGTCGCGCGGGCGCTCATCGAGCAGTGGTTCGGCGGCCCGCTGGGCCCGTCCGACTGACGTGTGCCCGTCCGACTGACCAGCGCGCGACCGGCCGGGCCGCCGCCGACGCCCCGGCCCACGGGTCAGGCGCTGAGGCGTGCCTGGACCTCGGCGAGCGACGGGTTGGTCGCGGCGCTGCCGTCGGGGAAGACGAGCGTGGGGACGGTCTGGTTGCCGCCGTTGACCCGCTCGACGATCTCGGCCGCACCCGGCGTCTGCTCGATGTCGACCTCCGTGAACGCGACGCCCGCGGACTCCATCTGCGACTTCAGGCGGCGGCAGTAGCCGCACCACGTCGTCGTGTACATCGTCACGGTGCCGGGCTCGGGCAGGGTGGTCACGTCGTGCCTCTCGTCGGGGATCGGTGCACCACCGTAACGACGACGGGCCCGCGGTACTTCCCGAGCGGCGGTCCGGGCCACACAGCCGGGCGGCCCGCGCGGACGCGTGTCGGCGGGTCCTGCGACACTTCCTGCGATGTCCGCAGACCAGCTCCTCGACGCGTTGGACCCCGACCAGCGTGCCGTCGCGACGGCGCTCCAGGGCCCCGTCTGCGTGCTCGCCGGGGCGGGCACCGGCAAGACGCGGGCGATCACGCACCGCATCGCGTACGGCGTGCAGACCGGCACGTACTCGCCGACCAGCGTCCTCGCCGTGACGTTCACGGCGCGCGCGGCGGGGGAGATGCGGACCCGGCTGCGGGACCTCGGCGTCGCGGGGGTTCAGGCCCGCACGTTCCACTCGGCCGCGCTGCGCCAGCTCGGCTACTTCTGGCCCAAGGCGGTCGGTGGCGCGGTCCCGCGCCTCGTCGAGCACAAGGCGCGGCTCGTCGCGGAGGCGGCGTCCCGCATCGGGCTCGCGACGGACCGGCTGACGGTCCGGGACCTCGCGTCCGAGATCGAGTGGTCGAAGGTGAGCCTCGTCCCGGCGGAGGACTACGCGGCGGCGGTCACGGCGGAGGGTCGCCCGACGCCGGCGGGCCAGGACGCGGCCACGGTCGCACGGCTCCTCACGTCCTACGAGGACGTCAAGACGGACCACGGCGTGATCGACTTCGAGGACGTCCTCCTGGTCCTCGCGGGCATCCTCCAGGCGCGTCCGGACATCGCCGACGAGGTGCGTCGCCAGTACCGGCACTTCGTGGTCGACGAGTACCAGGACGTGTCGCCGCTGCAGCAGCACCTGCTCGACCAGTGGCTGGGTGGCCGCCACGAGCTGTGCGTCGTCGGCGACCCGAGCCAGACGATCTACTCCTTCACGGGCGCGACGCCGTACCACCTGCTCACGTTCACCCAGAAGCACCCGGGCGCCGAGGTCGTGCGGCTCGTGCGCGACTACCGGTCCACCCCGCAGGTGGTCGACCTCGCCAACCGCACGCTGCGGGCCGCGGGCCGGGACCAGGTCGGCGGTCTCGAGCTGGTCGCCCAGCGGCCGCCCGGTCCCCCCGTGGGTCTGACGGCGTACGACGACGACGAGGACGAGGCCGCGGGTGTCGCGGCCCGCATCGGACGACTCGTCCGTGCCGGGACGCCCGCGCGGGAGATCGCCGTCCTGTACCGGACCAACGCGCAGTCCGAGGCGTTCGAGCAGGCGCTCGCGGACGCCGGCATCGGCTACCTCGTGCGCGGGGGCGAGCGGTTCTTCTCCCGCAAGGAGGTCCGTGACGCGGTCCTCCTGCTGCGCGGCGCGGCGCGCTCGATGGCGGACGCACCCCTCGGCGACGCGGTGCGCGACGTCCTCGCGACGGCCGGCTGGACGCCCGAGGCGCCCGCGGCGCGCGGTGCGGTCCGCGAACGCTGGGACTCGCTCCAGGCCCTCGTCGCCCTCGCGGACGACCTCGCGGCGACGCCCGGCACCGGTCTCCCGGCACTCGTCGCCGAGCTCGACGAGCGCGCCGCGGCGCAGCACGCCCCCGCCGTCGACGGCGTGACGCTCGCATCGCTCCACGCGGCGAAGGGGCTCGAGTGGGACGCCGTCTTCCTCACCGGCCTCAGCGAGGGCCTGCTGCCGATCTCCCTCGCGGAGACGGATGCGGCGGTCGCCGAGGAGCGACGCCTGCTGTACGTCGGCATCACGCGAGCCCGCGAGCACCTCGAGCTGTCCTACGCGCGTGCCCGCAACCCCGGCGGCCGGCCGAACCGGCGGCGGACGCGGTTCCTCGACCGGATCTGGCCCGACGACGCGTCGTCCTCCCGCCGCGGGACCCGCACGGGTGCCGACGTGCGCACGCCGGCCGGCCGAGGCCCTGGACGGACGAGCGTGGCGACCGTCGACCCCGACGACGCCGACCCGGCGCTGTACGAGGCGTTGCGCGAATGGCGGCGCGCGACCGCGGAGGAGCGCGGCACCGCGCCGAGCATGGTGCTCAGCGAGAGGACCCTGCGCGGACTCGCGGCGTCGGCGCCGACGACGGCCGCCGAGCTCGCGCGGGTGCCCGGGATCGGCCAGACGCGCAGCACGGTCTACGGCGAGTCGCTCCTCGCTGTCGTCGAGGCCCATCGCCGCGGTCGCGCGTCGTCCGGGCGGTGACCGCGGCCGAGTGTCCCGGGCACGTCCTCGGAGCCGCCGGAGCCGCTGTCCCGGGCGCGTTCTCGGACCTGCGGGAGCCCCGGAAGAAACTCGTCGAGAACTCGTCGGATAAATAGGTTGTGCCCGTTCAGGACGCGGTCCTAGGGTTTCTCCCGTCCTTGTGAGCAGGGTCGGACCGAAGAGGTCGGGCCCGGAACGAGAGGAGGTGGCACGTGATGGAGATGACGACAGTGGTGACGTCCGCGTTCTCCCGTCCCGTCGCGCCCACCCCGACCTCGTTCCAGGGGCGTGGTGTGCCCGCAGGCGCGCAGATCGTGCGGCGTCGTGACGGGCTGGGCGGCCTTCGTCCCGCTTCCCGGTACGGCTTCGGTCGCACCGACGCGAAGCGCGGCGGCCTTCCCATCGCCGACGCCACCGAGCTCGACTCCCTCCCAGGGGCTTCCCCGGTCTGACGACCGAGCAAGCACAGGCCGCGGAGTCCACTCGGGACCCGCGGCCTTCGTCTTTCCTCCACCCGATCGGGTGGTCGGCGAAGGTCCGCCGTTCCCGGCACAGAAGACCAGCTGACCAACTCCGACACCAGGAGGACATCGTGCGGCTCACGACGCTGCTCGACACGCTGAACCAGGGCGGATCCGGCCCCTGGCCCACGACGCCCACCACCTCCGCCGCCACCGACGGCGACGCCTTCGACCGGCTGGTCGCGACCCTCATCCCGTGCCGGGAGCACGACGCCGAGCTGTGGTTCGCCGAGTCCACGGCGGACGTCGAGCTGGCGAAGTCGCTGTGCCAGGAGTGCCCCGTCCGAGCGGGCTGCCTCGCCGGCGCCATCGCCCGCGAGGAGCCGTGGGGCGTCTGGGGCGGCGAGGTCTTCGTCGGCGGTGTGGTCGTCCCGCGCAAGCGGGGCCGCGGCCGACCGCGCAAGGACGAGGCCGCCCCGGCGGCATGACGCACGGGACCCCCACCGCCTCGGGTGGGGGTCCCGTGGTCGCACCCCGGACGGTCAGCGCCCGGCGGCGGGCAGCGCGCCCGCCGTCGCACGTTCTTCCTCGACGGGCCCGGCGCAGCCGCGCTCGACGGGCCCGGCGCAGCCGCAGTCCGGGTGGGGCGCCCACGACGTGACGACCGGCATGAGGTCGGGCAGGCGCAGCTCGACCGACGCCCCGTCGGTGGTCGCCGGGCGACCGTCGACCGCCGCGAGGCACTGCGCCGCCGCGAACCCGACAGCCGTCGCGGCGAGCGTGGTCTCCTCGCCCCCGACGACGGGCCGGACGGCACCCGCGAGCTGGGCCGCCACGGCGGGCCATCCGTCGTCGACGTCGCCGCGGTGGAGCTCGACGCAGCGCAGGCACGGGCCGTCCCCGGGCCGGACCAGCGGTCCGACGGAGACGGACGCCTCGCGTGCGACCACCGCGAGGTGCGGGACGTCGTCCGCCATGAGCCCGAGGTGGCGTCGCGGGTCGGCGACCTGCTGCTCGACCAGCACCACCAGGTCCGGCCGCCCCGCCCCGGTGCGCACGTGGGGCGCGAGCTCGTGCAGGAGTCGGCGGACCACCGCGTCGCGCCGCGCGCCGACGTCGTCGGGCCGCAGGCCGGTCGCCCCGACGTCAGCGGAGGTCACCGACCTGTCGTCGACCGGCTGGACCGTCCCGACGCCCGCCGAGGCGAGTGCGGTGGCGATCCCCGTCCCGAGCCGGCCGAGCCCGACGACGCGCACGTGCGCGCGGGACCGTCGCCCGAGCAGCGCCGTCGCGGTCCCGGTCGCGTCCAGGAGGGACCACGCCATGTGGTCGTGCGACGCCGGCGGGTCGGGCGCCCTGTCCGTCAGCAGGTTCACCGACCGCAGCAGCGCGACGACGGCGCGTCCTTCCTCGGGCTCCACGCCCTCGGCCCGCAGCCGCGCGTGGATGACGCGCACGTCCGCGCCCCCCGCCAGGCCGGCGAGCGCGCGGGCGGCGGGCGGGCTCAGCTGGCCGAGCGTGACCGCCCAGCGCGGGTCGGTCCCCACCTGGACCTGGGTCGGCCCGCGCCACAGGACGCTGATCCCCGGTCGTACACGCACTGGTTCTCCTCACGTCGGACCCTCAGCGTGGTGGCCGACGTGGACGACCGCGGGTTGTCCACAGGGAGCCGTCCGCGGCGGACGTGCGGCGCGCCGGCGGCGGCGCCCCGCGCGCGGTGCGTCGCGGTGCAGCCGGGCCGCCGTGTCCCGGAGACGCCGAAGGCGGCCCCCCGCAGGGGGCCGCCTTCGTGCAGCAGGTCCGTCAGGCCTTGCCGAGGATGCGGTTCAGCTTCGTGCTGCACACGGGGCAGGTGCCCTTGGCCATCTTGCGCCCGTTGGCGACGACGACCTCGCCCTCCGCCTCGCGCTTCTCCTTGCACTTCACGCAGTAGAACTCGCCCTTGTAGGTCTCGGCCATGAGGTTCTCCGTTCGAAAGGCTTGCGCACCGGACGTGATCGACCCGGCCGGCGGGGGAGCCGCGGGCGGTGGCCCGGGCGTCTCCCAGCGACGGACAGCGTAGTGGCCGCTGCGCACGAACGCCGTTCGGGCGCCCCGGCGCGCCCTGGGGAAGATCGTGCGGGGCGCCGCAGGTCGAGCGCTACGGTGCTCCTGTGGCTCACGACGACGCGCCGGCCGAGGGCGACCTCGTCGAGGTGCGACGGAGCGCGCGGCGCGTCCGGACCGTGACCGCGTTCCGGGAGGGTGGCCGGACGGTCGTCGCGATCCCGGCGCGCTTCACACCCGCGCAGGAGCGCGAGTGGGTCCGCCGCATGGTGACCAAGCTCGCCGCGCAGGACCGCCGCCGGCGGCCCTCCGACGACCAGCTCGCGGCACGCGCCGCCGACCTGTCCGCGCGCTACCTGGGTGGGCGCGCTCGACCGACGAGCGTCGCGTGGTCGAGCAACCAGGGCCGGCGCTGGGGCTCCTGCACGCCGTCCGACGGGTCGATCCGGGTGTCGACGCGCGTGCGCGGGATGCCCCGGTGGGTCCTGGACTACGTGCTCGTCCACGAGCTCGCGCACCTCATCCACAGCGGTCACGGCCCCGAGTTCTGGGCAGCCGTCGGCGCCTACCCCCGTACCGAGCGCGCGCGGGGTTTCCTCGAGGGCTGGGCCTTCGCGTCCGACGCCGCACGGTCCGACGAGGACGACGACGAGCTCGAGCCGGGCGAGGGAGAAGGTCCTCCCGACGACGAGGTGGCCGTCACGACGGACGACGTCGACGACCTGACCGACCCACGGGGTTCCTGAGCCGAGCGCCGGGACGCACCCGGACACCCGTCCACCCGGACGTCGGGAGCGGCTCCCGGGCCGGGTTCAGGCCCTGCCGGAGCCCGTCCCGTCGTCGTCGGAGGTGGTCGGGCCCTCGTCCGAAGCGCCCTCGCCGGAGCTCGCCTCCGCCGTCGGGCCCTGCTCGCCGTGGCCGGCGGCGTCGTCCGCCGCGAAGATCTCGGCGAGCGCGCGGTCGAGGTCGGCGTGGTCGTCGCCCGCGGCCGCACGTCGTGCGGACCAGCCCGTCGGGTCGTCGAGGTCGTCGGGCGTCGGCAGCAGGTCCGGGTGGTCCCACACCGCGTCGCGTGCCGTGGCCCCGCCCTCGCGTGCGATCTCGGCCCAGAGACGGGCCGCGTCGCGCGACCGGCGCGGGCGCAGCTCGAGCCCCACGAGGGTCGCGAACGTCTGCTCCGCGGGTCCGCCGGCCGCGCGGCGGCGCCGCAGCATCTCGCGGAGCGCGACGGTGTGCGGCAGGTGCGGAGCGGCGGCCGCGGCCGTGACCTCGTCGACCCAGCCCTCGACGAGCGCGAGCGCGGTCTCGAGGCGCGTCAGCGCGGCCTGCTGCGCCGGGGTGTTCTCGGGCGAGAAGACGCCCCCGGACAGCGCCTCCTGGAGCGCACGGGGGTCGGTCGGGTCGATCTGGCGGACCGCCTCCTCCATCGCGTCCATGTCGATCGTGATGCCGCGCGCGTAGGCGTCGACGGCGCCCATGAGGTGGCCGCGCAGCCAGCCGACGTGCGTGAAGAGCCGCGCGTGGGCCGCCTCGCGCAGCGCGAGGAAGATGCGGACCTCGTCGACCGGGACGTCGAGCCCCTCGGCGAACGCGGCCACGTTGCGCGGCACGAGCGCCGTGCCGGGGCCGGCGATGAGGGGCAGGCCGACGTCGGTCGAGCCGAAGACCTCGTGCGAGAGCGTCCCGGCCGCGTGGCCGACCTGCATGCCGAAGACCGCGCCGCCGAGCTGGCGGAGCATGCCCTGCGCGCCCTCGGTGACCTCGGGACCGCCGAACGCGGCGAGGTCCTCCGCCTGCGACGCGAGCGCGGCGGCGAGGGCGTCGGCGACCGAGCCCGCGACCGGCTCGGCGAGCGTGCGCCACGTCCCCATGGTGCTCTCGACCCACTCCGAGCGGCTCCACACCCGGGCGGGGCCGCCCGCGGCTGGCAGGTCGGTCGCGGCGTCGAGCCACAGCTCGGCCACGCCGAGCGCGTCGACCGCCTGGCGCCGTTCCGCCTCCCCGACGACGGGGTCGCCCTCGGCCACGGCCGTCTGGCGTGCGAGGTCCCGCGCGACGTCCCAGTTCACCGGGCCCGTCCCGCCCTGCGCGAAGAGGCGCTGGACCTGCTGGAACATGGCCGACAGCGCGGCGGGGTCGGACGGCAGCCCCGCCGCCTCGGCGATCTGCGAGAGGTCGAGCGGCCGGCCCTCGGCGTCGGTCATGCCCGGCAGCCCGCGCTCGCGGATCTCCTCGATGACCTCGTCGGCGTCGGCGCCGAGCATCTGCCGTAGCAGGGCCTCCCACTGCGGCGGGACGTCGGGCCGGTCGGGGTCAGGGGGCGGGGTGCTCATCGGTGTCCTTCCCTCGGGCTGGGCCGGTCACCACGGTAGGCGCAGCGCCCGGCCGTCGGGCGCTCCGGACGCCGTGCCGGGTGACCTTTCGCTCTGGGCGCAGCCGGTCCGGCCGGGTTGCGTGCCGTCGGGGACCCGCGCCCGGTGCGGTCACCGTGCCCGTCGTCGTGCTCGTCGTCGTGCCCCCCGCGGACCGCGTCGCCGCCGCCCAGGAAGGGCGGGGATGATGTCCCGGTGAACCGCCCCCGCATGCGCCTGCGCGCCGACCGGACGGAACCGGCAGCCGACCCGCAGGCAGCACGCCTCCGTCGCGAGGGCCGGCACGCCGCCGCGGCGCCGCCGCAGGACGACCCCTTCGCCGACCAGCCCGCCGACTGGGCACCCGTGCCGGTCACGCCGCGCGCCGTGACGCTCTCGGTCGCGACCGTCGCGACGACGCTCCTCGTCGCGATCGCGGCGCTCGTGCCGGTGCCCTACGCCATCTCCTCGCCCGGGCCGACGCGGGACACCCTCGGCGACAGCGGGGGGACGCCCCTCATCACGGTCGAGGACGACACGCCGACGTACGAGTCGACCGGTGAGCTCCGCCTCACGACGGTCTCGGTCTCGGGCGGCCCGGGCTACCCGGTGACGCTGCTCGACCTGGTCGGCGGGTGGCTCGACCCCGCGCGTGCGGTGCGTCCCGTCGAGGAGGTGTTCGCGCCCGACGAGTCGCAGGAGGAGATCGACGAGCGCAACCAGGCCTCGATGGTCTCCTCGCAGGAGAACGCGACGGTCGCGGCGCTCGAGGAGCTCGGGTTCGAGGTGCCCGCGGTCCTCGACGTCGAGGGCGCGGTGCCGGGGACGGGCGCGGTCGACGTCGTCGAGGAGGGCGACGTGATCGTGTCGCTCGAGGGGCAGGACCTCGCGGGGTTCTCGGACCTGACGCGGCTGCTCGACGAGATCCCGGGCGGGACCACCGTCACGCTCGGCGTGCTGCGCGGCGGCGAGCCGACCGACCTGGAGATCACGACGACGGACGACGGCGAGGGCGGCTCGCTGCTCGGCGTCTACGTCGACCCGGAGTTCGACCTGCCCGTCGACGTGCAGATCCAGATCGAGAACATCGGCGGCCCGAGCGCGGGGATGATGTTCGCGCTCGGCATCGTCGACCGGCTCACGGAGGCGGACGAGACGGGCGGGCTGACCGTCGCGGGCACCGGGACCGTGGACTCCTCGGGCGAGGTCGGCCCGATCGGCGGCATCCGGCAGAAGCTCGTGGGGGCGCTGCGCGACGGCGCGACGTGGTTCCTCGCCCCCGAGGACAACTGCGGGGAGGTCGTGGGGCACGTCCCCGACGGGCTGCGCGTGGTGGCCGTCGGCACGCTCGCCGAGGCCCGTGACGCGCTCGAGGCGATCGGCGCCGGCGACGGCGCGGACCTGCCCTCCTGCGGCGGCTGACGCCGGTCACGCCTCGACCGCTCCCCGCCCGGCGGGCCGGACGGGCGACGGTCAGAGGAACGTCGCGCGGATCGCCTCGGTGAGGCCCGGCACGAGGTCGGGCCCGCCCGCGACGGCGGCGTCGTCGTCGTGGGCGCGCGTGCGCAGCACCGACCAGGTCTCGCCCGTGCGCAGCGCGCCGACGGCGATGCGGACGTCCTGCCGGTCGGGGTGACCCATCAGGTACGCGAGCGCCTCGTCGGGGTCGGCGGGCATCGCGTCCTCCGCGGCCGAGGGCAGGACCACGCGCTCGACGACGACGGCGGCGCCCGCGACCGTGTCGGGCCACGTCAGGATCCCGAGCAGCTCCTCGAGGCTCTCCACCTGGGGGAGCCCCTCCTGCTCGACCGAGGTGAGGTGGTGCTCGTCGCCGCGTGCGGCGTCGACCACCTCGGGGGCGAGCTGCGCGGCGAGGCCGGGCTCGGCCTCGAGCGCCGCGGCCGTGCTCACGAGCGCGAAGACCCGCACGGGACCGTCCCAGCCGCCGCCCGCGACGTGACGCTCGATCTCGCGCACCGACGTCGCCAGGTGCGCCGTCGCCGGGTCGGGGGCCGTCGCCCCCGTCTGCTCGTCCTGCCGCTCGTCGTGCGGCTCCTCGTGCGGGGCGGGCTGGGTGGCGTCCGTCATGCCCCCATCGTCGCAGGTGTGGGAACCTGGGCCCTGGCCTGCTCGTTGTCCCGCCGGTGGTCCGTCGCGGTGCCGGTGCGTCGACGGCGGTCGCCGTCCTGTCGACGACCCGAAGGTGCAGACGTGAGCTTCGCCTCAACCCCCCGTCCCGCCGCCGCCCGCCCGGGTGGCCGACGTCGAGGTGCGCTCGCACCGACGATCGTCGTGCTGGCCGCCCTCGGCGTGCTGCTGATGATCGCGGCGCAGCTGTGGACGGAGGTGCTCTGGTACGACGTCGTCGGCTACGTGGACGTCCTGCGGACCGAGTGGCTGACGCGCGGCCTGCTGTTCGCCGGCGGGTTCGGGCTCATGGCGGCAGGCGTGTTCGCCAGCCTGTCGGTCGCGTACCGGTCGCGACCCATCTACGCGCCGTCGACGCCCGAGCAGGCGTCGCTCGACCAGTACCGCGAGATGATCGAGCCGCTGCGCCGCCTGGTCATGCTCGTGGCGCCCGGGCTGCTCGGGTTCTTCGCGGGGGCGGCCGCGTCGGCGCAGTGGGAGACCGTGCTGCTGCTGCTCAACCGCGAGCCGTTCGGCCAGACCGACCCGCAGTTCGGGCTCGACCTGTCGTTCTTCATGTTCACGCTGCCCGCGCTGCGGTTCGTGGTGTCGTTCCTCATGGCGGTCGCGATCATCGCGGGCATCTCCGCCGTCGCGACGCACTACCTGTACGGCGGCCTGCGCCTGGGCGGCACGGGCGAGCGGACCACGCGCGCGGCACGGATCCACCTCGCGTCGATCGGCGCGGTCATCATGCTGCTCGTCGCCGCGAACTACTGGCTCGACCAGTACTCGCTGCTGACCAAGGCCGGCGAGCGGTTCGAGGGTGCGTCGTACGCCGACGTCAACGCGGTGCTGCCGTCGCGCATGATCCTCGCGGGCGTCGCCGTCGTCGTCGCGCTCGCGTTCGTCGCCGCGGCGGTCCAGGGGTCGTGGCGCTTCCCGGCCATCGGCGTCGGCGTCATGGTGGTCTCGGCGGTCGTCGTCGGCGGCATCTACCCGGCCGTCGTCCAGCGCTTCCAGGTCGCCCCGAACGAGCAGACCGCCGAGGCGGAGTTCATCCAGCGCAACATCGACGCGACGCGCGACGCGTTCGGGATCGACGACGTCGAGGTCACCAACTACGAGGCCACGCTCGACCCCGAGCAGGGCGCGCTGCGCGAGGACGCCGAGACGACGGCGAGCATCCGCCTGCTCGACCCCGCCGTCGTGAGCAACTCGTTCCGCCAGCTCCAGCAGAACAAGCAGTACTACAACTTCCCCGACACGCTGTCGGTGGACCGGTACGAGATCGACGGCGAGCAGCGCGACACCGTCATCGCGGTCCGCGAGCTCAACCTCCAGGGCCTGGGCGCGAACCAGCGCACCTGGGTCAACGACCACACGGTCTACACGCACGGCTTCGGCGTCGTCGCCGCGTACGGCAACACGACGCAGGCCGACGGCCGCCCGGCGTTCTTCCAGGGGGGCATCCCCTCGACGGGTGCGCTGGGTGAGTACGAGCCGCGCATCTACTTCGGCCAGAGCATGCCCGAGTACTCGATCGTCGGGGCGCCCGAGGGGACCGACCCGTGGGAGCTCGACTTCCCCGACGACGAGGCCGGCGGCCAGGTCAACACGACCTACCCCACGGACGACATCGCAGCCGGTCCGAGCGTCGGCAACGCGTGGAACAAGCTGCTCTACGCGCTGAAGTTCGGCTCGGAGCAGATCCTCTTCTCGGACCGCGTGACGACCGAGTCGCAGATCCTCTACGAGCGGGACCCGCGCGACCGCGTGGCCAAGGTCGCCCCGTACCTGACGCTCGACACGCGCGTGTACCCCGCCGTGGTCGACGGCCGCGTGCTGTGGATCGTCGACGGCTACACGACGTCGGACCAGTACCCGTACTCGGCGTCGCGCCCGCTCGAGGACATCACGCTCGACTCGCTCACCGCGCGGTCGGACGTCATCGCCGAGCTCGCGCCGCAGCGCGTCAACTACATCCGCAACTCGGTGAAGGCGACGGTCGACGCGTACACGGGCGAGGTCACCCTCTACGCGTGGGACACCGAGGACCCGGTCCTGCAGACGTGGACCAACGTGTTCCCGACGGCGGTGCAGCCGATCAGCGAGATCAGCGGCGAGCTCATGAGCCACCTGCGGTACCCGGAGGACCTGTTCAAGGTCCAGCGCGCGCTGCTGGCGACGTACCACGTCGAGACGGCCGCTGAGTACTACTCGGGTCAGGACTTCTGGCGCAACCCGGTCGACCCCGTGACCGAGACGCAGCTGCAGCCGCCGTACTACCTCACGCTGCAGATGCCCACCCAGGAGGAGTCGACCTTCTCCCTGACGTCGACGTTCGTCCCGGGCGGCAACACCGACCGCCAGGTGCTCACCGGGTTCCTCGCGGTCGACGCCGAGCCGGGCGACACCGCGGGGGAGAGGCGCGAGGGCTACGGACAGCTCAGGCTGCTCGAGCTGCCCCGCAACTCGACCGTCCCAGGGCCGGGACAGGTGCAGAACGCCTTCCGCTCGAACCCCGACGTCTCCGAGAGCCTCAACGTGCTCCAGCTCGGCGACTCGCAGGTCGTCAGCGGCAACCTGCTGACCCTGCCGGTCGGCGGCGGCCTGCTGTACGTGCAGCCCGTGTACGTCCAGGCCTCCGAGGGCACCCGGTTCCCGCTCCTGCAGCGCGTCCTCGTCTCGTTCGGCGAGGAGATCGGCTTCGCCGAGACCCTCGAGGAGGCCCTGGACCAGGTGTTCGGCGGTGATGCGGGCGTCGAGCCCGACGCCGACGACGGCGACCTCGAGACGGTGCCCGACGCGCCCGTCGAGCCGCTGCCCGACGGCGAGGAGGAGCCCGCGCCGACCACGGAGCCCACCACCGAGCCCACGACCGAGCCGACGACGCCGGCCGACCCGGGCACCGACGCGGGCGACGCGCGTGCGCGGCTCGACCAGGCGCTCGCGGACGCGAACGAGGCGCTCCAGGACGGCCAGGCGGCGCTCGCGGACAACGACTTCGCGGCGTACGGCGAGGCCCAGGAGCGGCTGCAGGACGCGCTCGAGCGGGCGATCGCCGCCGAGGCGGAGCTCGAGGGCTGAGCCGGCACGGGGCACCCGGGCGGCGTGACGCGCGCGACGCCCGGGTGTCCGTGGGGTGACCGTCTCCTCGACCGTGTGTGGACGCGGTGTGACGCACGTCCCGTCCGGCGGATTTGCCCCGGGCGGGACGGCCCGCATATGGTTACGGAGCCGACGCGGGGTGGAGCAGCTCGGTAGCTCGCTGGGCTCATAACCCAGAGGTCGCAGGTTCAAATCCTGCCCCCGCTACCAGTGAAGTAGGAGGTCAGAGGCCCTCCCGATCATCAGATCGGGAGGGCCTCTGACGTTGCGGTAAGCACTTGGTCAGCAGCGGACGCCGGCGGATGCTCGCGGACACGCGCGCGTTACGGCGGTAGATGTGCGCCCGGGGGAGAATCTACGGTCAGGGCGGGCGGCCATCGCACCGTGAAACGACGCGGCCGACCGGCGGTACAGAAGCCCTAGGCTGGCTGACTGTGAGCGAGATCGCGCCACGGGCGCACGACACCGACGTCGCCGCAGCGGGTCCAGTCGGAGTCCTAGGCGATCTGGCCCGCTTCGAGGCGACGGTCCGGGCTGAACTCGAGCGTGGCGGGCTGCCCTCGCATGACGTCTTTGTCGACGTCAACGAGCGGGCGGTACTCGTCCAGAACATCGGTGGGGTACTCGCTCCCCTCCCGCCCGAAGTCCGTGGCAGGTCGTTCTACATCAGCAAGATGATCGCGGCCGCCACCGTCGGGCTGTTCGATGCCGCCCTGAACTACCTGTGGGACGAGCTCGTCAACGAGTTGCGCCGCCGGGTCGCGGGTTTCGACCTCAACTACTTCTTCGACATCGCCGTCGGTTCGGGCGACCTCCGTAAGTCTCTGAAGTCGGAGGCCGACCTCAAGCTGATCAACGACCAGAACCTGCTGGATGCAGCTCGGGAGATCGGCCTGATCACGGACGTGGGCTACAAGCGCCTGGACCACGTGCGATACATGCGCAACCACGCCAGCGCCGCTCACCCGAACCAGGTCACGCTGACCGGTCTGGACCTCGCCCAGTGGATGCAGGTCTGCATCCGTGAGGTGATCATCACCCCGCCGGACACTGTCACCGCGAACACCGGCAAGCTGCTCTCGAACATCAAGCGCGATCGCCTCACGGACGACGCTGTCCGGGACGCTGCGGTGTTCTTCGACCAGCTACCGCCCGACCGCGCAGCCACCCTAGCCAACGGCCTGTTCGGTCTCTACACCGCGCCGGCGCGGACGCCGGTCGTTGCCGACAACGTGCGCACCCTGTGGCCGAAGTTGTGGCCGTTCGTCGACGAGGACACTCGGCACAATTTCGGTGTGCGGCACGCGCGCGCCCGCGCGTCCGCCGACACCGACATCGCGACCGCGGGCCGCGAGCTGCTCGACCTCGTCAACGGCGCGTTCTATCTGAACGCCGACGTCCGTGCCGCCGAGATGTCTGAGGCGCTCGAGGCGCTTATGACCGCCCATCAGGGTTGGGACAACTTCAGCAACGAGATCGCCCCCGCCCGCCGGGTTGCCGCGCTCGCCGGCAGCAACGGCGATATCCCTCGCCCAGTCCGCGACCAGTACGTCAAGACGCTCGTGCGTACGTTCCTTGGGAACGGCTCGGGCGTCTCATGGGTCGCGTCGACCATCTACCAGGAGTTGCTCAGTCAGCTCGACAGCGATGCCGCGAGCCGAATGCTCCGCAGCTTCCTCGCCCCCGACGTCTCTAGCCGGCTCAGTTCCTCGAGTGGCCGAACGCAGTGGGCCGCCCTACTGGACATCATCGAGCTCAAGCTGACCTCGATGACCGATAGGTCGCTCCTGGCGGACATCCGTGCATTCACCGGGACGCCGGATCAGCTCCGGCTCGACACCAAGATTGTTAAGAAGGCGCGCGAGCGTCCTGTGTAGGTCGAGCCCAGTCCAGACTGGACGGGCGCGCATGAGCGGCTTCGGCGATGAACTGGGCCTGCCATGGGTGCCCCTTGCTGGATGTGGCCAGCGGGCGCTTGCCAGCTATGCCATGGAGATCGGAGACGCGTCCGTCGAAGCGGGTGCGAGACGGCCGACGGGTGCTGCGGTCGGGACATCGATCGGGTGAGAGGCGACTTCGGCATACAGCCGTGCCGTGGCTCCGGTGATGACGTCCGGTGCGTGGACGAGGCGCTGCTCCAGCCGAGCGGTGGCGAGGTCAGGTCGCTCACTCACCAGGTCACGCGGCAACATGCGAGCCGGCATGTACAGGAGGCCGGCTCGAGCCAGCCGATCGAACGTCGTTCCCTCGTGGACGGCGACGTCGGCCATGAGCTGTACGGCGCCGTTGAGTCTCGCGGCGATCTGCCGCTCGGCCGGGGTGAAGGGCGCGGACCCGTGGCGGTGCTCGATCGGGGCGAGTTCTCGGAGGAGACGACCGACGGCTGCGGCGTCGTCCCGGATGCTCGTCGCGGTCGGCGCAAGGATCGCGAACTCCGACAGTGCGTGGTGGAGGCGCTGCCACGCGCGCGCATGTCCGACCAGGGCGCCGGCTCCTCGGCCCGCGCCGGCGGTGTCGGGCGCTGCAAGGTCCGCCCCGTGGAAGGCGGCGGCGTGGGCGTGGACGGCGATGCCGAGGCCGGCCATCGTCCGCAGTGAGGCCAGCGCGTCGGACCGGTTGCCCGTGAGTTCCCAGGTGGCCTGGCGGAGCCGGACCATCCGATCCGTCAGCTCGGTCGCTGGGTCGTCCGTGCGAGGCCGCAGGGGGACCTGACCGAGAGCGTCGAGTTGAGCCTCGAGCCGTTCAGGCATCTCGGTCGGGAGCTTCCGAGCGAGATCGGCGAGGTGCTCAAGCCCGGGCAGCTGCCGCGCAACGACGCCGCGGGGCACGCCCGCTTGGATGGCGCGGAGCGCCAACGGGTCTTCGTGGGCGAGGACCGCTTGGGCTAGGTTGCCGAGGTCGGCGAGACCGGCGTCGAAGGTCGCCGTCGTCGTGTGGGCGGCGTCTGGTGTTCGCGGTCGTCCTTCACGCGTGTAGTGCGTGGCGACGAGGTCGGCGGCCGCGCGTAGCGACAGCGCGGCGCGTGCCCACGGCGTTCCTGCTCCGCCGATCTGGGACGGGTGAGGCCTCGCCTCGCCGGTGAGGGCCTCGATGCCGGCGGCCAGCTTGATGGCGGCTCGCTCGACCGGTGGTATGCCGTCGCGGCGGCGGGCCAGGCCTATCCGTCCGAGTTGCGCCGGCCACAGCAGGCGTCGGGTGTGGGAAGCGACGGCGTCGAGGAGTCCGTGGTAGTCGCCGATCGCATCGAGTGCCTCCCGCGGGGTCCAGAAGCGGTCCGCACGGAGGACGGTGGCGGCGTCGCGCACGTGCGCCGACGTCTGGGCCAGGAGGTCGGGGTAGGTGGTCATGACCAACGTCCGGTGACCTTGGCCCGCCCGGTGATCAGCCGGGCCATCACGCGGGAGAGCGCCGCCTGCGAGGGGAGGTCGGTCTCGACTTCCGCCAGGGCGGCCGCTCGGTCGAGGGCTGCCGCGGCGAGGCGATCGAGGACCGCCCGGGCTTCGTTGGCATCCTCCGGGCGGACGGTGCCGAGCCGGACCGGGGTGACGGTGGTTCGGACGTCGGGACGAGCCCACTCGAGCTCGTCCTGGGCCTCACGGAAGTCCATAGCGGCGTAGGAGACCGACACCCCGACGCCGAGCGGCACGGTCATGGCCAGGTTCAAGGCCCCCATTGCTGCGGTGTGCGTCAGCGCCCAGATGCCCGACCACCCGGTATCGGCGTCGTGCAGCAGGACCTCGGCGGGGCCGCTCCAGGTCGTCGTCATCGGGTCCTCCTCGTCGCGGGCGACGTCGTCGTGCCGCCTTCGCTCTCAGGTGTGCGCGGCGGGCGCCGAAGATGACCGACCTGTGGCCCGGCTGTCGGGCCACGGGATGAGGGCACCGGGAGTGGAGAAGCGCACCTTGCCGTCGACGTGATCGAGCACGGTCGCGGTGTGGGAGCCGCCGGCATGGGCGAAGGCCGCCAGGACCAGGTGGAGGTTCTCTCTGTCGAGGCCGGTGACGACGTCGACGACGTCGAGTGGGCGCTCGTCGAGCAGCGACGCCACCACGAACAGCAGGCGGCGTTCACCGCCAGACAGGACGGCGGCGTGCTCGCACAGGGCGTCGGCGTCCAGCCAGGTGACGTCGCCGTCGAGGCGAACCCATGGGAGCGCGGGGTCCGCGAACCGGCCGCCGAAGGCGCGCAGCAGCAGCTCGACCGCCGCCTCAAGGGGGAGCAGGCCTGCCGCCCACTGCCGAAGGCGCGTGCTCGTCCTCGTGTCGATGTTGTTCATGACCGTCTCCTTCCAACTGACGTCGCCGCCAACTTCCACGGCCGCCGCCGAGGAGAGGTGCGACCGACCCTCCGGCTGTGGACAGAGCCGTGGCAGAGAGAGGTGTGCACCGACCGCGGCGAAGCCGACGAGCTGAGAGGCAGGAGGTCATTGACACGTCTGGCATTCGAGGCTTAACCGGGCGCGAGGCGGTGCATCTTGTAGCCCTGGTCTGCACACCAGGTGGGGTGAGAACCACGAGGACGACGCCACCGACGGGCCGCGTGTGCGTTTGGTGGGGCGCGGGAACCGCTGCGGCGGCAGCAGTGGGCGGTGACCGGCCGTGGTAATGACGATGCACCGACTGACGGCCGGCGCCGGCTACCAGTACCTGATCAAGCACACCGCGTCGGGCGACTGCCGGCGGTCAGCGAAGGACGAGCTGACGGCGTACTACACCGCCTCGGGCAACCCTCCCGGCCGCTGGTACGGGCGCGGCTTGGACGCCGTGGGCGATCGGGGGCTAACCGCCGGAACCGTGGTCACAGAGCCGCAGATGGCGAACTTGTACGGCCAGGGCAAGGACCCCACCACAGGTGTCCCGCTCGGCCGGGCGTACCGGACCTACACGCCGGCGGCGGAGCGCATCGCCGCGCAGGTGGCTGCCCTCCCGCGGGAGCTGACCGGTGAAGCCCGCGACGCCGCGATCGCCACGATCACCCGTGTCGAACTGGCCAAGCACACGCCATCGGCCGTAGCCGGGTTCGACCTGACGTTCAGCCCGCCGAAGTCGATCTCGGCGCTCTGGGCCGTCTCCGACACGACGACCCAGGCTGCGGTCCTGGGCGCACATCGGGCCGCCGTCGAGCAGGCCCTCGCCTTCCTGGAGGACACCGCCGCGTTCACGCGTACGGGCACCAATGGATGCCAGCAGCACCGCGTCAGCGGCCTGATCGCCACCGGGTTCGACCACTGGGACTCTCGCGCCGGGGACCCCAACCTGCACACGCACCTCGTCGTCGCCAACAAGGTCCAGGGCCCGCGAGGAGCCTGGCTGTCGCTCGACTCGAGGGCGCTGCACCACGCGGTCGTGATGATCTCGGAGGTCTACGACGACCTGCTCACCGACGAGATCGCCCGCCGCCTACCCGTGCAGTTCGGGTGGCGTCATCGCGGACCGCGCCGCACCCCCGGGTTCGAGCTCGACGGGGTCGATGACGCGCTGATGGCGGAGTTCTCGACCCGCACCACGCAGATCGACGAGGCGATGACGGGAGTGCTGGGTGAGTTCTACGCAGCCCACGGCCGAGGCCCGAACCGTATCGAGGTCTCCCGGCTCCGCCAGCAGGTCACCCGCGCCACCCGCCCCGACAAGCACGTCACCCCGCTCGCCGACCTGATGACGGTGTGGAAGGCACGGGCCACCCGCCGCACCGGCAAGACGCCCCCCGAGCTCACCGCTGCCGTCCTGCGCCTGTCCCACACAGTCGCGCAGCGCGCCGACCAGATCCCGTCGCCCGTCATCGACCGCCTCGCCGAGCACACGATCGGACAGGTGATGACACGAAGGTCGACCTGGACCCGGTGGAACGTCATGGCGGAAGCGGCTCGGTCCACCAGGGCGATCCGCATCGCCACCCCCGCCGATCGCATCGCCCTGCTCGAGCGCGTCACCGACGCCGCCCTCGCCTCGTGCGTGAGCCTCCAGGCGCCGGACCCGCTGACCGTCCCCGCCACGTACACGCGGCCCGATGGCGCCTCGCAGTTCACCCGTGCCGGGGAGGACCGGTACACCCACCACCAGGTCCTGGATGCCGAAGCACGGCTCCTCGACGCGGCGACCCTCGACGCAGGGGCACCCTCCTCGCCGGCCTGGGTCGCGAAGGCCGTGACTTCCCGACCGGTGCAGCGCACGGGTGGGCGCGCCGTCACGCTGGCCCCAGACCAGGCCGACGCCGTCGAGCACGTCGCCGCGTCACCGGCGCGACTGACGGTCCTTGTCGGGCCGGCGGGCACGGGCAAGACGACGACGCTGACGGCGTTGAAGGGCGTGTGGGAGCAGACCTACGGCCGTGGCGCCGTCGTCGGCCTCGCCCCGTCGGCGACGGCGGCCGCAGAGCTCGGCCACGCTCTGGGAATCGAGTGCGAGAACACCGCCAAGTGGCTGCACGAGTCCACCGGCCCCGGCGCCGAACGCCGTGAGGACCTTCTGGCGCACCTGCACGCCGAGCGCACCGCCGCCTGCGGCGTCGACCAGCGCACCCGGCTCCGCACGATCGACACCGCGATCAACACCTTGACCGCCCAGGGGGAGCGCTACCGGCTGCGCCGCGACCAGTTGCTCATCGTCGACGAGGCCTCCCTGGCCGGAACGTTCACCCTCGACGCCCTGACCGCGCAGGCGTCCGCCGCCGGAGCCAAGGTGCTACTGGTCGGCGACCACAAGCAGCTCTCCGCGGTCGACGCCGGCGGCGCGTTCCACCTGCTCGCCGAACGCTCGCGACCCGCCACCCTGACCTCCCTGTGGCGGTTCAGCCAGCCCTGGGAAGCTGCCGCCACCCGGCGCCTCCGGACAGGAGACCGGGCTGTGATCGAGGTCTATGCCGAGCACGACCGGATCAGCGCTGGTCCCAAGGAGGTCATGGCCGAAGACGCATACACCGCCTGGCAGGCCGATACTGAGAACGGCATCCCGGCGATTCTCATCGCCGCCGACTCGCACACCGTCGACGTCCTCAACGACCGCGCCCACAACGACCGCGTCGCCGACGGTCTCGTCGCCCACGACGGCCTCACCAAGGCCGACGGGACCCAGATCGCCGTCGGCGACCGCGTCCTGACCCGCGCGAACAACCGACGCCTGCGCGCTCCGCACGGCTACGTCCGCAACGGCGACCTGTGGCAGGTCACCGCCATCATTGACGGCGCGCTCACCGTCACCCCCGTCGCCCGCCCTGGCACCGCGATGACCGCCACCGGCGAAGAGATCACGCTCCCGGCCGGGTACGTCGCCGAGCACGTCGAGCTCGGGTACGCCACCACCACGCACCGCGCCCAAGGCATCACCGTGGACCGGGCGCACGTCCTGGCGTCACCCGGCATGGTCCGCGAGAACCTCTACGTCGCCATGACCCGCGGCCGCCACGACAACCACGTCTACCTCGCCCTGGACGACGTCGACCCGACCTGCGACCACCTGCCAGGAGACCAGAGCGGACCAGACGGCGACGACGCCTTCGCGGCCATCCTCGCCACCTCCGGCGCGGAGCTGTCCGCCACCGAGATCATCGCCGCCTGGCAAGACGACGTCGCTTCCCTCAGACGACTCGAGCCCATCCGCCAGACCCTGATCGCCGACGCCGCCGGACCCCGCTGGGACGCCACCTTCCCCGACGTCGGCCTCACGGCCGACCAGTGCGAGCAGATCACCACCTCACCCGCCCGCGGACCGCTCATCACAGCACTGGAGCGCGGCCGCACCCTAGGGCACCCCATGCGGCAGGTCCTGGACAGCCTCGTCGCCGACCGACCCACCGACGGCGCATCCCCCGCGCACGATGTCGCCGCCGTCCTGCATTACCGGGTCGATCGTTGGCTGCGCACCCAGGTCGACGACCCCGGGACGATCCGCGTCACCCCCGACGTGGCGGATGCGCCCGACGAGATCGCGGACCTCCTGCAGCAGGTCGACCAGCTCATCGCTGAGCGAACGGAGGCCGTCACCGGCCAGGCCATTGATGCACGCTCGGACTGGCTCGTCGGGCTCGGCCGGGCACCCGACGACCCAGCCGACGGGTGGACCTGGCGCACCCGCGTCGCAGCGCACGTGGCGCGCGATGACTTCACGGCGGGGACCGCCGGAGACCGCCCAACAGCATCGCTGGCGAAGCACAGCCCAGCCGTCGACACCGAACGGAGCGTCATCCGATGACCGCCACCTCACCTCGACCCGGTTCTGATGGGTTCTTCCCGGAGCCCATGCTGTATCAGCCGAGTGGGCCCCCGATTCCGCTCCTCTGGGCCGCTCACACTCCAGAGGAGCAGCGTCACTACCTCGACAAACTCGAGGTCTGGGTCGCCTGGTTGATCGGCCACTACCGCCTCGACCACCGGTACGTCCCCGAGTGCTGGGCAGAGCACTGGGAGCTCATTGAGGAGCTCTCCGCTCTTCACCTCGCCTGGGAGGGCGCGTACGCGACTACCTCGCACGCCGACGCCCCGCTCACCTGGCACGAGCGCCTCGGACACGCACGCCCGAGGCTCGCCGAGTGGGTGGCGCGAACGGGGTGCCGCGCTGCAGAACACCGCGGGAGACGGTGAGTGCTCTCCTTCGCTCGCCCGACCTTCTGGCAACGCGGCCGCGCGCTCGAAGGCCTCCTACGCGGCCGGGAAGTCGTCACCGAGCACGATCTTCCAAAGACGCTTCGCCTCCGCGTGGTCTCCGTCCGCTTCGGCGGCACGTGCCCTCCGTGCTCGTTCGGCTGCAGACTCCAGTGACTGCCGTAACGACTGCTCTGCGCTCCAAGTCAGATATGTACACAGGTCACCGCTATGCCCACCGGGGTCGTTGACGTGCAGGTGGCGCGGTGCCCACTCGAAGAACTTCTCCAGCGCCTCGCGGTAATTGCTGCCAATCTTGCTAAACGCGGAGCCCGCGACCGTCTCCAGGTGGAACGAACGCATTCGCTTCGAGTGGGCGCGGTTCCATGACTTCGCGAGTCGAACGACTGGTGCGAGGTTGTAGCCTAGTTCTTGATTGCGTCTAGCGAACCACTGGCCGGCGATCCCCGGCGCCGTGTCGATCCACCCGCCGCTCCCATTGGGCAACTTGTACACGCCATCCCCGGCAGCGAAGACAGGCGCGACATCCACGTGGCCACCGGTCTTGTAGAACACCCGGACAGCCTGGCCGCGCGTCCCGACCTGCTGGATAGAGAGGCCAGAGTACGCATCGCGGATCCGGTAGATGAAGGCCTTCGAGTCCCACTGGTACTTAGCCCAGGCGTTGCTTACGTTCGAGAAGACCGCGAGCACGTCGATGTCATCGAAGGGGCGAATGATGGTGCCCTTCGCCGCGGAGCCCATCAGGACGCCTTCCGAGTACGGCATGTCCGCGGCGCTCGGGAACTTCTCGGAGAGCCGGTCGTCTACCGTCCTTTTTCGTGCTTGGATGATCGACGTTTCTTGGTACTCGGTGGCACTGATGTCCCCCAGGAACTGCGTGAACGCCTGCGCGGTCGTGAGTGTCACTGGTTGCCTTCCTCCTGCTGAGCGGTCCTGCCGATTGTCTCGGCAGCCTCTGACATCTCAGCCTCATTACCGCGTCGCAGGAGCCCGTAGAGCCAGTCCGGAACAAGGGGAGCGTCACGCCGAAGAGCAAAGAGCTGCGACTGCCATGCGACGAGGTGCTCGGGCGGAATCGGCGCGGCGGCGTCGGCCGCGATTGCGTCGTGGATCTCGTTCGCCAGCGCCTCCCGTTCGCGACTAGCCGCACGCACGCTCACGTACTCGTCCCAGGCATCCACCAGGGGCGGCAATACGGGTATCGCCACTGCGAGCAGGAACGTCGCCAAGCTGAAACGTGCGAGCAGCGAAATGATCACTGCGACGAGTGACCATCCGACCAGGACCCATAGCCAAAGGGTCGCATGTCTCTCGAGGAGTCGGCGGGTGTAGGAGACGTTTGCTCGCTGCGCGATGGCAATGGCGATACGCCCCGGTACGCCCTCTTGAATCGGGTACCAGTTCCGCAACCGCTCGACCGCGTAGGCAGGGCGCCGGCGCGTTCCCACGATTCGGGTGACGTCCTCGGGGAGCACCCGAGGTTCGCGGACGGCGATCGGCGGCATTCCAAAGATCGCGGTGTCGAACTGCTCTTGCACGGAGGCGCCCCGGGTCGCGTCACGGCGCTCAAGGTGTCGGAACAGCACGCGGCTGAGTACGTACCAGATCGCTGCTGTCGTCGCAGCAGGGACCGCCGCTGACGCGACGAAAGCGGCGAGCAGGGGCGCTGCGACTGCGATGATCCCGGTGCCGATCCCGCGGACGCCCGCCCAGCGCTTGGCCCGCGAGTAGAAACGCCTCTGGGCGAGCAGGAGCCTCAAGTTCGGGTCGGCGTTCTGCGCCTTCGCTATGTCAGCGGCTGCGGGCGGCGCGTAGGTGGTGTGTGCCATCGGAGCCGGGCTACCTGTTGAAGAGCAGCTTCAACTGCTCGATCGCGAGGGCCTCGTTCCCACTGCGGTGGTGGTCGATAGCCTTGTCGGCCCGTGCAGCCGCCTGCGAGAGCTTCGACAGAGCGTCCGACATCGTGGCTGTCGACGAGCAGGCGGTGAAGCGTGCCCCGAGGCCGGTCGGATCATTCATCGCGGCAAGACCGGCTCGGTGAATCTCACGGAGAGCGAACCCGAGGTCGTAGATGGGCACGTAGGAGTCCTGTGTGCTCATGTACTTCGTGGCGCGCATCTCGAGGTAGCACGATGAGACGGGCACGCTTCGCTCGTACTTCCACACCTTGAGCTGGCGGGCCAGGGTCTTCACCCCGCCGCTGAACCTGCGGTTGACACTATTGACGTACTCGGTGTGCGCCTCTGGATACGTCTTCATCCACCCGCCGGGCGAAGCCGGATCGGCGATCCAGTACCCGTGGTGAGCGTCAGCATCCGCAAGGTAGCCAGGGACTACCTCGACCCGGCAGTCGGAGAAGTTGCAGACGACGGCAGGGCTCCGTACCGAGACCGTAGTGTTCGTGAAGCGACCGACAAGCGCTTCGCGCACCCGGGTGAGCATCGAAGTCGAGTTGGCGGGCTTGCTGCCCCTGAGGGAAACCAGGAAGTCTGCGTCGCTGCGCCGCCAGACACCCGTGCCGTGACGAAGCGACCCGATCTCGAACATCCGGTAGACGCCGAGCATGTAGTCGAGCCGGGACTCGATCGAGCCCTCGTGGCTCCTTGCGGCGTCGAACTGGCTGCGCAGGGGCGTGTACAGCGAGTCGAGGTCCGAGAGCCACGAGGTCACGGTCACAAGAACGACCATAGTGCTCTGTGCTGATCACAGGACGGCGTTGTGACGGGCGCCGACCATGACGTCACCAGCGGGAGGGCGCGGGGTGCTGAGTGCCCTCGGGCAGCTTCGCGCCCTGGCAAACGGGGTTCGACCAGCCGAGGTACCCCGTGCCGTTGACGTATCCGGCATTGAGCCGGGCGAAGGAGAGCAGGTACACGCCGCCGTGGTTGCCGGTGGCAGAGTCGAAGGCACCGTTGGACGTCACCATGATCTTCTCCGGGTCGCATCCCGGGTCGGCTTGCACGACGACCGAGACGTGGCCGGCGGGTCTGCCGGTGCGCCAGAAGACGAAGGACCCGAGCGGTGGGCACGCGTCGTCGGGATGGGCGTTGCCCGTGGCCACCATCTGCCGCCAGTGCTCGGCTGCTGTGGGGTAGCCGGACCCAACGTAGCCGTAGGCGCGGCAGGCGAGGCGGTCGCAGAGCTGATGCCATCCGGAGGTGACACCGACGTACGACATCGCGGTGCGGACGGCCGTGGCGACGTCGTGCGGGGTGCCGGGCGGGACGACGACGTCGCCGGTGCCGAGACCGGGTAGGCACCCGACGCCCGAGGTGTCCAGGGGGCCAGACGGCTCGGGCGTCGGGGCGTTTGTGGGGCCGGTCCCGGCGGCGTCGTCGGAGATCTCGCTCCGGAGGCCGGCGTCGGGGACGGCACTCCACTCGGCCACGCGGCGGTTGACGTTCTCGATGAACTTCGCGGTGATGGTCGGGATGGTGGGGTAGGTGCGCAGCCTCGATTCGCCGGCGTTGTGCGCGATGATCAGCGCGTCGAGCACGGGCAGGCGCGACGACGCCCAGTCGGGGTGATCCGCGCGGATCTCGCGGACTCCGCCCAGGCGGTCGCACAAGTACTCGCCGCCGACGCGTGCGTGGATCGACGGGTCGGCGATGTCGCGGACGCCGTCGGCGTCGAGGTCGGCGTCGAACCCGTGGCCGTAGACGCCGGTCCAGATTGACTCGTTGATCTGGAACAGGCCCCACGTGCCTCCGTTGACGTCGTCGGCGTAGGCGTCGGGGCGGAAGCCGGACTCCTGCGCCATGACCGCCGCGATCCACGGCTCGGGCAGGTCCGGGCACGCCGCCTTGGCCTCACGGATCCACGTGCGCGCTTCCACGGGCACGGGCGCGTCCGGCGCCAGCGCGCCGCCCGCAGAGGTTCCGATGCACGCCGTCGCCCCCGCTCCGACGCCGATGGCGGTGAGCACGGCGATGGCTGGGATGGCGATGCACCCTGCTCCGCCGAGTGCGATGTGCTTCCTGATCACGATGCTTCCTCTCCGAGGGCGGAGCCGCCCGTGGCGGCTTCCACCCGCTTTTGGTCCGCCCGCAGTGCCGTTGCATCACGGCGTGCATTCCAGGCGGTGAGGTCGATGACGACGGGTCTGCTGTGGCGCAGGAGCAGGACACCGGTGCCGAAGGGAAGAGTGCGGAGCACTGACGGGGGCATCACCGGAACCATGCGGACCGACGTCGACGTCGATCGCTCACCACCGGGCCCCTGGGATCGGGTCTCGGTCAGTTCGTCGCGTTCGCCGAGGAGACGTGCGACGTCATCGAGGTCGCGGTACTTGGCGAGCCCGCCGAGGACGAGCTTGACGGTGGCGGCGTCCCAGATGGCGTCGGCGGCATGCTCGCCCCACCGGTTGCGCGCCTGCGCCAGCGACTGCAGCACCGCGAGTGTGGTGATGCCGGACCCTCCGCCCTCCGCCATGAGCTGCGGCAAGGACGGCAGAGGTGTGAGGTTGGCGATCTCGTCCAGCGCCAGCAGGAGCGGTGGGTCCAGGCGCGCGCCGGGGGAGCGGGCGGCCAGGGCGCGGGCGGTCTCGGTGATGTCTTCAACGAACGCTGCGACGAGCGGTGCGCAGGAGCCGGAAGTCACGGCTGAGGCGAGCAGGTACAGGGTGCCGGAGTCGCGGAGGAAGCCGGCGGGGTCGAATTCCTCGCCCGGGGCGGGGTCGACGGCAGTTAGGACGTCGGGGTCGGCGAGGGCGGCGAGGGACTGGCGGACCCCGAGCCAGACCGAGTCGCGCGTGCGCGGGTCGGCGTGGATCGCGGCCTCGAGGGCGTCGGCCCACCCGGACGCGGCCGCGGGATGGCGGTTGAGCGTCGTGACGGCGTCCTCAGCTAGCACCGGGTTCAGAGACCACCGGTAGAGGTCGACGGCGCGCCGCCCGTCGAGTGCGGCGGCGTGGAGCAGGCAACGCAGCGCGGTCTCGGTCTGTCCGGCCCAGAAGTCGGAGTCCGACACGGTGCGCCCGAACCCCGCGCCCGCGGCGAGCCCTCGCGCGCGGACGAGCGCCGTGCGGGGTGTCTCGCAGCCTCGCACCGGGGACCACCGCAGCCCACCGGGAAGGTCGGCGAGGCGCTGCGGGTCGAAGATCGCCACCGGCCCGCGCCGCGACCGCGCGTGCATCGTCACCGCCAGTGTGTCCGGTCGCGTGGACGTCGACACGACAGGCCCGGGGGCGTCCAAGACCCACGGGATGACGACGTGCAGGCCCTTCCCCATCCGGGGCGGCCCCACCAGCAGCGCCGAGTCCTCCACGGAGCACCAGAGATCTCGGCTCCCGGAGCGGCCGAGGCGGTAACCCACCTGTTCGGGTGCGGGTCGGCTGCCGGTGGAGGGGCGGACGATGGCGCCACGCCGCACCAGTGCGCGCCGACCGGCGGTTGCGGCGGCCTCGCCGGGTGTGGCGAGACCGGGTAGTGACCGCACGGCGGCAGGACCTGTCGCGTCGCCCGTCCAGCGGTTCGCGAGTCGCAACACCAGCCATGTCGCTAGGGCAGCGGTAGCGATGACCGCCCCGGTCCAGAACCAGTACGGGACGGGACCCGGCATCTCCGACGGCTCCGGCCATGCCGAACCCGGATTGCCGAGGGCTCCGAGCGCGCGTAACGCGTCCAGCACGCCTCCGGCGGGTGCCGGTCGTCCCGTGAGCAGGCAGGCCAGCGCGGCCCCGCACCACAGGACACTGCCGACCGCCAGGACGGCAGCGCCGGCGGCGAACGCCCAGCCGGTCAGATCGAGCCCGCCCGCGGCGCGCGAGGTCGGCGGGTGGCTCGCCCGGAGTGGATGGGCGTTCATCCGGCGGCCGGTCCATGTCGAGTGGCCTGCGGAGCTCGCTGCTGCCCAACGAGGGCGCTGTCGGTGCCCACGCGCTCGGGCAGCATGCCGGCGCCGTCGCGCAACGCCGTCGTGACGAGGCGACCGGTATCGATGAGGTCGGCGACGTTGAGACCGGGGTTGGCTGCGCCCTTGAGGAGCTGGTCGGCGCCGTTGTCCGCGATCCGCCGGAGCTGGTCCACCCACACCGCCTGTTCCGCCGTCCGCGGCGCGGTGTGGCGGGCGGCGTCCGTCACTTCGAGGAGTTCCGCGAGGGACGGCGTCGGCTGGCCGTGGTGGTTCAGCCGCGCCGTCGCGTGTGCCACGGTCACGAGGTCGACGGCCTGGCCCAGTTCTGCGAGCTCGAGGGTCGCGCCGTACACGGTGCGCCACGGCGCGGAGGAGATCCGTTGCGGCGGCAGGTGGCTGCCGACGGCGGCGACGTCCTTCGGGTGGGCGATCAGGCTGCCGACGAGGATCGCTTCGTGGAGGTGCTCGGCGGCGACGTCCCGGTCAGGGTGCGCCTGCAGCAGCTTGTCGGCGCCCACGCGAAGGTTGGGGTTGCGCAACGCCGCGTTCAGCTGGATCGGGGTGGGCGACTGGAGCGGGCGCGGTGCGCCGGCAGCCGCGTCCCATCTACGGCCAACGGACACGAGCGCGGCGTCGACTAGGGCGCACGTCGACGTCATCGGGACCGATTCACGTGACAACCATGACTGCAGGGCGCCGGCGCGCAGCAGTACACCGAGCCCCGCGATCTCGCGGCGCAGCCCGGCCTCCGCGACGATGCGCGCGTAAGACTGCGGGCTCGCGACGGCGGGCACGGCCGCCAGGCAGTCGTGCACCATGACGCCGGGGGAGGAGCCGACCAACCGCCCCGCCAGCGCGCTCGCGACGGTCATCGGGTCGATCGGGTCCCCCGCGATCTGCCGCTCGCACAGGAGAGTGAACAGCTGGCCGTGCTGCGGGTCAGTGAAGTCCGAGGGGCGCAGCCACGTCCGGAAGCTGCAGAGCGGTTCGGGGTCAAGCAGCACGGATCCCAGGAGCGCTCGCTCGGCCAGGACGGCGACCATGTCGGGGCGGATCATGGCTCATCCCGCATGGCGGCGTCGGTGTCGAACAGCGTGAGCTCGCTCGCCGTCAGGTGGTGGTGCACGACGTGGCTGCGGCGGGGCATCTTCCAGAGGCCCGTCCCACGAGGGAGCGTGGTGAGGATGTCGCGTTCGGCCGTCGAGAGCCCCAACGCCCTCCGCGTCCCCTCCAGCTGGTCATTCTCCTGCCGGTACACGATGCGGGTGGAGCAGTCTGCGAGCAGGCCTTCGGCCAGCGCCCGTGCCTCACTACCGGCGCGCCCGACGGCGTCCAGATCGGACAGTCGGTGCAGCACCAGCAGGTTCGCGATCCCGTAGGCGCGGGAGAGCTTCCATTGGGCCTGCATTCGCCGGACGAGCGGTACGGATCGCATAAGGCGCCACGCCTCGTCGTAGATCACCCAGCGCTTCGCGGTTCCCGAGACCAGGGCGTGCTCGAGCCAGGCTGAGGCACACGCCATCGCCACCGCGAGAGCGTCGTCGTCCGAACCGAGCCTGGACAGGTCGAGCACCGTCATGGGTGCAGCCCGGTCGAGCCGCTGGGTGGACGTCCCGTCGAACATCCCGGCGAGGTCACCACGGACCAGCCGGCGCAGCGCGTAGAGAAGGTCGCGCCCGTCGCCGTCGCCGTCGGCGGTCGCGCGGATCGCGAGGGCGTCGACGACGTCGCTCAGGGTTGGCTCCGGGCGAGGCTCCACACAGTCAGAGACGCTTCCAGGGCCTCGTGCTCGGACGGACGGAGCTCGCGGCGCAGCGTCAACTCGGCGAGCGCACCGAGGATCCGAAGCCGGGGTGCGTGCGCCTCAGTTGCGCCCATGCCGTGGGCGTCCAAGGGGTTGAGGCGGGTCGGCAGGCCAGGCCCGAGGCGGACGACGGCGCCTCCGAGGGCTTCGGCGACCGGGCTCCACTCACCCTTGGGGTCGCCAGGGACGTAGACGCGCCGGCCGGTGGCGATGGCACGCACGGCCAGCGACTTCGCCAGCGCCGACTTGCCCTGACCGATGACGCCGGCGAGCACAGTGTTCGGGTTGGTGAGCTCGCCAGCCGTGTACAGCGCCCACGGGTCGAAGCAGAACGGCCCGCCGGTCATCGCGTCGACACCCACGAGCGGCCCCGTCGTGCTGGGTGGTCCGGCGAGGAACGGGTAGGCGCCCGCAAGGGTGATCGATGACGCCCGGTGGGCGGGCAGGTGCAGCGATCCGGCCAGGCGGAGACGACCGCGCGGTGGCGCCGTCGTCGGTGCAGCCCCGCGGCGCATCACAGCACACCCCTGGCCAGCGGGACGGCGGCGGCCAGGTGGGCGGTCGCCTGCTGGCCGACGAGCCGGCGCATCTCGCACAAGGCCTGTGCGGCAGCGGCCTCGGTCGCGCCGCACGCGGCGTCGAGCTCGTCGAGCGTGCGTGCCGAGACGGTGACCAGTCCGGTGAAGCGGAGGTCCCCGTGGCCAGCGACAAGTTCCTGCTCGCGACGCAGGAGGTCGTCGAGCTCGGCGCGGATCGACTCGTCCTCGACCTGTCCGATGCGGCCACGCTGTGCGGCGTCGGCAGTGTGCTCAGCCTTCGCCCGCCGAATCTCGCGCAGGGACGCGGCGATCGGCAGCGGCTCCGCGATGAGCGTCACGGTCCGCACCACGTCGGGCGACAGCACGAGCGGCTGGAGGAAGCCCGGGTGCACCTCCGCGCGCGGCCACTCGGCGATCCAGTAGGTCGCATGCACCGCGCCGTCCGTCGTGATGTGGTTCCACGACTCTGCGACTCCCATCGCCGGCGGCGCGGTGGTCGCGACGTCGGTGCCCAATGGCGGGCACGTCGCCGGGTCGTAGGCGGAGCGCAGCAAGGCGTGCACCTGGACCGGTGTGGTCCAGGCGATGACGTCGACGTCCGCGGATCTCAGCGCGTCCGCCACGGACGTCAGTTCCTGCTCGAGCATGACGATGTCCGAGTGGCCGAGTCGTCTCAGCGCGCCGTGCGGTGGCCGCAGGGCGATTGCCAGCAGCGCCTCCGGTCGTCGCGTCGCGTAGGAGGCGTCGGCCATGAGCTCCGCGAGCACCGAGCCGGCCGACGATCCGGCGCTGACGGCGTTTTCCCTCCACCACCGGTGCACGGACGTCTCACCACACTGCGCCGTGCGCAGGATCAGCTGGACCCGGCGGACCGCGCGTCGACGACCGAGGGCGGCCAACGCGCGACCCCAGCCGTCGACCTTCAAGGTCTGCGTGCCCGGGTCGTCGAGTACGAACCCGCGGCCGCTGACGCATGCCACGGCGACGACCGACCCACCACGCCGGTCGACGAGCAGGGCTGCGCCGAGCGTCGGCGTGACATCGAGCGGGATCGCACCCACTCCGGGCAGCGCGAGCTCCGGGCGCGTGACCGGTGGCGTGACCTCCCGAGCTCCACCGGCGAGCCGACGAACGGCCCATGCGCTGCACACCGGCACCCACTCGACGAGCGGCCGTCCGCCGACCCCGGCGAGTGCCAACACGGTCAGCGGGAGCCAAAGTGCGGCAGAGGCAGCGAGCCCGACACCTCCGGCGGAGTAGACGCCCACGACGGCGACGAACACCGCGATGCCGAGGACGCCGACCTGTGCTCCACCCAGACCGAGGAGCACTCCTCGGCGTTCACGCCTGGCGAAGCGCACCGACGGTGCGTCCAGCGTCGACGTCGCCGCGCTCATGACCCGGTCGCCTTACCGGAGGCCCCACCGGACTTCGGTGGCGCGGTGGGCGGTGGCGCTGCCGCGACGGGCTTGATCGTGGCGGCAGCGCGGCCTCCCCGGGCGCCAGCGGCGCCGGAGCCGACACCGCGCGTCACCATCGTGAGCGCCGCATGCTGTGCCGCGACCCGGGCTGTCCGGCCGGACGCCTGCCCGGCGCGCGAGATCGGGTTCGCCGCGACGTTCTGGTGCATGAGGCTGGCGGCCTCCATGCCGGACCAGTGCACGAACCGCCACGTCAGCCAGGGTGCGAACAGCGCGATGGCCATGAGGAGCAGGCCGACGAGCAGGTCGGAGAACGACCGTGCGTCCGGCGTCGCCTCATCCGTGCCCGTGAGGTCCGGGCCCGTGCCGCTGAAGGCTGAGGCTCCGACCACGAAGACGACGACGATGACGAGCTTCGAGAACACGAGCGCCGCGACGATCTCCAGCCACCGCCGCGTCCACACGCGCGTCTGGTCCCACGCCGAGCCGGCGAAGGCCACGGGCGCGAAGACGGCGATCAGGATGAGGGCCGCCTTGCGGAAGAGCAGCACCCCCCACAGCAGCAGGAACGCCACGCATAGGAGGAAGCCGATGATGAGCTGCACGCCGGGGGACTGTGCCGATGCCAGGGCGGTGAAGTTGAAGAACTGGGCCGCGGCCGTGCCGACGGTCGTCCCGGCGGCGCTGGCGACCGCTTCGCACAGCTCGTCCACGGCCGTGAGAGCGAGTTGCGTGACCGCAAGGGCCAAAGCGCCGCCGAGGAGGGCCTTGCCCGCCCCGACGACGGCACGACCGAGACCCGCGCCTTCGCGCCGAAGGACCGATCCGATGACCTGGATGACGAAGAGCGCGACAACGAGCGGCAGGGTCACCGAAGCGATCACGCCGATGTTCGAACGGAGCCATGCGGCGGAGAGGTCGACTGCCGTCGAGGAGTCGAGCAGGCGCAGCGCCATCTCGCCGAGGTACGCGGCCGCGTCGACGAAGGCGCTCGCGACTCCGCCGAGCACGTAGTCCGATGCGGCGGTCTGGGCGGAGCCTGCAGCGTTCGAGACGAGGTCGCAGACGAAGACGATCGGTCCGACGCACGGGTCGAGTTCGGTCGTCGCCACGTCAGACTCCGGCCCCGAGGCCGGCGAAGAAGCCGACGATCGCGTTGGCCGCGCCGATGAGCAGCGCGCCACCCGCCGAGACGACGACGCCGGACTTGCCGCCCTGTGCGTACTGGTAGTTGCCCTGCTGGTGGGCGAGGGCCCAGACGATGACCGAGATAACGAGCCCGGCGACACAGGCCACGAGGCCCCACGTCAGCAGGGCGCCCACGATCGACCGGATCACGGGGAGCCCTGGGAGCCCGTCCTCGTTCGGACTGATGCCCGGGTCGGTGCCGACAAGCGCCAGGTCCATTGGTCGCAACATGATCGAACTCCACCTCTTCCGTGGGATCCCGCCTCGCTGGGCTGACATGAGGTGTGCGGCGCCCGAGCGAAGACGTGCCGATCCCCGAGGCGGACCTAGCGCCAGCAACCAGGGGACGGGTCAAGGGCAAAGGCAGCGGCCGGGACGGAGGCGTCGGTGGCGCGACAGTCGCCGGAGCGCGCGGTGACAAGCCGGTCCGAGCCGCCATCATGTGCAGATGGACAGAGCGCGCAGCGTCACCGAATGGACGGACTCCATGGTGGCCGCCGCAGTCGATGGCGACACACTCGACCTTGGCGGGATCAGGACTGATCGGCGACTCACAGTTGCGGAGACGGCTGCATGGGACGACCGACACGTCGTGCCCGCAGACGCGCTGCGCGCTGCGCTAGCCGCACTAGGCACGCGTACCTGTAGCCCGCGAGGCCTGAGGATCCGCCACGCCCGAATCGATGGTCCACTTGACCTCGGGTGGATCCAGTCCGCAGTCCCGCTCAGCCTGATCCGGTGTGATGTCCCAGAGGCCATGTCGATCGAGCATTCGCGCCTGCCGCTACTTGCCCTTACAGGGTCCAGGATTGCCGGGCTAAATGCGGACGAGGTCGAACTCAAGTCGGTGGCATGGCGAAACCTTTATTCAATCGGCGAGGTCAGCGTTGTAAACGCGCGCATCGCCGGCCAGGCAGATTTGGCCGCGGCGTCCTTCACGAACGTTCGCGGGCATGCATTGGTCCTCGACGAATCCGAGATTCGCGGGGGTCTATTTTTGCGAGGTCTGAGCGCTAGGGGCGAGGTCCGCGTCGCCGGGGCGCGGATCTTTGGGCCTCTCGACCTCGCGGAGTCAACGCTTGTTAATCCCAATGGCGACGCCTTGGCGATGTATAATGCCCAGGTTGATGGTGACGTGCGACTTCGCCGCTCAGTAGTGCAAGGACAGATTCATGCCATTGCGGTCAAGATCAATGGCCAGCTGAGTCTAAGCCTCGCCAATGTGACAAGCCGCAGCGATCTTGCGCTGGTGCTGAATAATGCACGGATCGACGGTGGCGTCCTGCTCAGGGGTGCGGTCTTGAGCGGCGGCATCCGAGCCGCACACGCGCGCGTTGCTGGCGACTTCAATCTTTCCGGGGCAACGATCCGCAGCGATCGAGTCGAGGCGCTAAGCCTGGAAGCGGCGACGGTGGGCGTGGTCTATATGCGACCGGCGCAGGCCAAAGGAGGAGCGAACCTCGCACACGCCGATATTGGTGCACTCATGACAGGGCCAGTCCTTCCTGAGCCCTTGGAGGCGACAGGGTGGACGATCCGGGCTATAGAGGGACCGGTGCATGATGACTGGCGAACGGCGCGAGCTTGGCTCGACTCCGGCCCCACGTACTCGTCTCAGCCATGGCATGAGGTGGCGGCGGTCCTCGATCGTTCAGGGCAACCCACAGAAGCGCGCCGGCTGAGAGCTGCTGCCGCTCATCGCGGTACGCGGTTCGTTCCTTGGTACGCCAAGCCCCTTCGCTGGGCCTATGGCGCGCTTGCGGGGTACGGGTACTACCCGATGCTTGCCGCTGGATGGCTAGCCATCGTCTTCTCTGTGGTGCTCGCATTGACGATAGCCGCCTCGGCTTCCTTCATCCCAACGGCGCCGGAGGACGCGCTCGAAGCGAGCCTCTCGTCGAGTGAACCTGGGCCAGTCAGGCCAACGGGGGCGACGTCCTGCGCTGAGATCAAGTCGAGCTACCCTTGCTTCCAACCGTTCGAATATGCGCTCGGCGCGACGCTGCCCGCCGCGGCGACCAGTACTGCAGAGCACTGGGAGCCTGAGGGGCCCGCCCTGGTGGGCGCACTCAGCGCCTTGCGCGCCTTTGCCTGGATCTTGACGGCTCTCCTCCTCGCTGGCGTTACAGGTCTTCTGCGCCGCGCATGACGACGTCGGACTTGCCGTCGGCGGGGACCTTCCGGAGTGTGCCGCCCCTGATCCACCGCCGACGATGGCTCTTCGCCACGTGCCCAGTGCGCGGGTTCGGGACGACCACCGTCCATCTGGGGCTACATCACCAAGCCGCGCATCCGCGTTGCTGGCGCCGGCGCCGCGACGACCGGAACTCGGGTGACAGGCGACTACCGGTTCGTCGAACAGTTCCCAATGGCCGACGGGTTCCACGAGAACGCCGAGTTCTTCACCCTCACCTACGAGGACCCCACGCTGGTCTCGCTCCGACGCCGGTTCGGGGCAATCGCGCCTCCCCTCTGGTTGCGTGCCGGCGCGCGGGGCGAGCGCATCGAGGAGGTGGCTGGAGAAGGCCGGTCGATCCCTGCGGCGGCCTGCTACGGGCCTGTTCGACACCAGCACCTGGGCGGCGTTCGTGGCTGCGGCGGCGAGGCGCGACGACCTCACTCACGCGTTCACCGTCACCGACTCCCTCGTCGAGTACCAGCAGATCGTTGCCCGGCTCGATCCGAGTCTCCCAACCACCCGCCTATACGGCGACCATCTGCGGACGTTCGAGATCAACACGACTCGGTGACCCGTGGTGGAAGGCGGGTAGGCGGGCGTGGTTGAAGTCAGACATCCGGGTGTGTGGATGCCGAGGACACTAGGACCGACCTGTGTACTCGACGAGAGGAACGTCAATATCGTCCGCCAGCCGCGCCCGGAGGCGGTCAATCGCTGTCGCGTCGTCGGTCAAAATCGCTGCCTCAAGGGCGTCGCTGAGCAGTAGCTCCGATGACTGATCCACCGCAAGGCCCTTCGTTGCTACCTCGAGCGCTGCCCGGGCGTCGCCGCCTTCAAGGAGCAGCCGACTGAGCACGTGGGCGACGTCTGCAACTGCGCTGATCATGTGCTGGATGTCGTGCTCGGCCCACGTGTAGTCGGAATCCCGGACGCCGAGGAGCGGGCGGTCCCGCACGAGGTCCATGGCAGCGCGCAGGTTATCGACTCGATCGACCCCGGCGGAAAGACCGCGGCGAGCGTGCCGCTGAAACGCCGCCCAGTCGCTGGTCACAGAATCGCCGAGCCGGTAGATGCCGTCGGCGCCGACGACTGGCAGGACCTCCGCGCCGACGCGCTGTCGGGTCCGGTAGACGAGGCTGTTGCGCGTCTGCTTGTCGACGCGCGCTCCGTACCAGAGTGCCTCGTCCAGTTCCGGCCCCGTGGCTCGGCCCCGTAGCGCGAGGTAGACGAGGAGCTCGGTCGAGCGCCGACTCAGTACGCCGGCGCCGCCCGGCAGTCCATCGATGGTGATGGGCCCCAGCACGCCGATCCGGACGGCCGAGCGGGCGCCGCCAGTTCCGCCGCTGTCGTCGTCACTCGTTTCCTCGTTCACGCCGGCAGCCGGAAGCGCAGCGAGCGCCTCGACGATCTCGACTTCGACAGGCTCGCGGCGCGCCAAGGTCTCCCCGTCCGTCCGTGGAGCGGCGACGGTCAGCAGTTCCACCAAGCGGTCGAAGTTCTCGAGAGTCAGCCGTTGAGGCGCGAGTCCGATCTCCAGAGGTCTGAGCCGCGCATCCGTGCCGTCCGCAGTCAGCGTCCAGTCCCCGACTCGCGGTGAGCCGACCGCGACGACGGCGCTTCCGCTCCATGGCTCGGCGACCGCCGCGTCCCCGGCGGTGGTCACGAAGACGACCGGGAGCCAGACGTCACCGACGATGCGGTCTGACCGGGCCTGGAGCGTGTCGTCCACTCCCGCGTCCGCGGTGGCACGGCGTACTTCGTGCAGTCGCCGGTCGACCGTGAGGGCGATGGCCTCCACCGGCGCGATCTGGAGGCGTGCCGGGTCGCACGCCTGCGCCAGCGGTTCGAATTCAGGACTGGCGACGAGGCCGATGCGGCCCGTGAGGTCGGAGGTGGCGAGCTCGGCGACGAGCGCGCGAAGGATCTCGGTGGCGGCCTCTTCGTCCCCGGCGATGGTCAGCGTGCCAGCCGCTTCGAGGTTGACGAGCACCGTTCCCTCGGACGTGTGCCCGAGAGTCACCAGCGCGGGAAACGGCTCTGGACGATCGGAGTCCTCGGTGGCGGTCGTGTCGGGGAGCGCCTCGTGGGGTGCCATCCACGTTCGCGCGTCGCTTGCCGTGTACGGCTTGACAGGGCCGTCGTCGTCCTCGGTGAGGTGCAGGACGACGGCGGAAGGTGTCACGGTGACGGCGCCGACGCGCGGGAGGTCACGCTCGGCTTCGTAGCAACGCGTCGCCAGATCGAGGAACGATGCCTTGAGGCGAGGGATCGTGATTGGGGGCACGGCGGCGCGCATGGTTCGCTCGGCGTCGTCGGCAGATGAGCCGGGGACTGGCAACGGGATCCGCCGGCCGACCCGGCGGACGCGTTGCTGCATGCGACGCCGCCGCGCGAGCTCGCCGACGATCCCTGTCGCTGCGAGCGCCGTGAGTCCAAGGACGAGCTCCTGTGCCTCGACGTCGCCTTGGTCGCCGCTCCCCGTGGTCCTGTCGTCGTCGCCATCGTCCACATCGGCCTGCTCGACGGGCGGAACAGCCAGGTGACGACCTGGCGCTGCGTCATCAGTCGTCTCGGCTCCCTCATCGACGGCGCCCACCGCGTCATCGCCGGGCTCGTGGGGCACGGCGCCCTTCAGCGGCCCGTCATCGACAGACTTCGAGCCGTCATCGCGGAGTTCAGGCCCGTCATCGCGGGCGTCATCGGTGGACGGCACCGTCGACGGCCCCGTCACCTCGATCGGTGCCGGGGTCGCGGGCAGCTCCAGGACCCAACCCGGCCGGATGAGATCCGGATCCCGCAGCGCTTCACCGTCCGGCTGCGGGCACCCGACGTTCAGGTCGACGATCTCCGCGTAGCGCAGTGGGTCACCCAGTTCTTCGGCTGCGATCTCCCACAACGTGTCACCGGCGTCGACCCGGTACGGCGCCGTCGCGTCGGCCGTCGACTCACTCGAGCTCTGGACCCCGACGGCGTCTGCCGGCAGCAGCAGTCGCCAGCCGGGGTAGATCCAGTGAGCGTCGGTGAGTGCTCGGCCGTCGGGTTGCAGGCGACCAAGGTTGAGGTCGCGGATTTCTGCGTACCGGTGCCCGGACCCGAGGTGCCGCTCAGCGAGGTCCCAGAGGGTGTCCCCGCGGAGAACGGTCACGGACGGCAGGCGCTCCTGGCTGTCCTCCGCGGCGGGTGCGACCGCGGAGTCGGTCACTGGAGCGGTCGGGCTTGGGGCGGGAGCGGCCGTGACGGCGGGGAGGAGCTGAGGCGCCACCGGTGCAGCGTTCTGGTGGCTTGGTGCCCAGGCTGAGGCCGTCGCGACCGGTGTCGTCATGAGAAGTCCAGCGGTAGCGACGAGCCCGGCCGCAAGTCGTTGCGCGTGGCCCAGCGAGGGGAGGTGCGGCGTTCGCACTCCGCGGATCGAGGAGACGATCTCGATGACGAGCGGCAGCGCGAACGCCAGCCACGCGAGCCACGCGATGACGGTGACGACGCCGAGCAGCAGGGTTCCGTCATCGGGTCGGCTCACAGCGTCGATGAGGCCGCTCCACGTCGGAAGCGAGGTGGGCACTCGCACCGGGGCGACGACCATGAGGGCTGTGGGGACACCGATGACGAAAGCAGCGATGGCTGCGGTGGCCAGGAGCCCGCGCAGGACGTCGCCGGCCGTGCGGGCATCGGGCCGTCGGGCCTGGGTCTCGGCGCGCTGGATCATGTGCCACCTCCTGTGACGCCATGGACGAGAACCGCGCGCCCGTGGCCGGTGACGGTGAGAGAGTCGACGCCGACCAGGCCAAGGAATACGGTGCGCGCCGAGACGACGGTGTTCACGTCGACGGCCGTTCCGTCGGCAGAGAAGGCTGCGCTGCCCGGCACGCCCGTCATCGCGAGGTACTCCTGGGCGGCCCGCACGGCGGCTGTCCGATCAATGGTGACCTCGCCCGTGACGAGAGCCGCCGGGTCGACCGCCTGGCCGGCGGCCCGTGCGGCCTCGGATGCAACGCGGTCAGCGTGCTGTGCGGCGCGAAGCTTCGCGCCGCCGTCCACCACGAGGCCGCAGAGCACCAGCAGTCCGAGCATCGTCACGGCGACGAAGACCGTCACCGAACCCGCGTCCGGCTCGTTCGAACGCATGCGCCCCCGCACCCACGCGAGCCCGTTCATCGGGTCCGGTACCTGTCGACGGCGGAGGTGGCCTCCGCGGTGAGCGTTCGGCTGCCTGGCAGGCCGGGCACGGCGAGATCCGCCATGGTCACCGTGCAACTCGCCCGGACCGTGACGCTGGCGGTCGTCCCGAGCGGCGCAGCCAGCCCTGAGGGGTCGACCTGCACGACGCTCGAGCTGCACGGCAGGCCACTCGCGGCCGTCTCCCGGTCGACGGTCTGCTGGGCCGCCGCTCGGGCTCCTTCGACAGTGCGCTCGATCGACGCCGCACGAGCCGCGGCGGCGGTCGCGTGCTCGACCGCCGATGCCGCCATCTGAACGCGGCCAGCCAAGACCAACGCGCCCAGCAGCAGGATCAGCGCCGGCGTCAGGACGGCGAGCTCGAGGGTCACGCTTCCGCGCTCACGATCGCGTCCGTCGAACGGGGTCACGGCGCACCTGCCACGGTGAACCGCTCGACCGGGGCGGTGGCCGATTGGACGACGGCAGGACCGAGCACGCCGGGTATGAGCGAGACGGACCGGCCATTGACCTCGACGCTGACCGTTCCGGGCGCCGGCACGTCCTGGGTAGCGGCTGCGTCGAGGAGCGTCTGGGAGCCGTGAGCGACGACGAAGGCAGTCGCGCCGTCGACGCCGGCGCCGGGGGGCGCCTGGTAGGCGGCTGCGGCCACAACCCCTTGCTGGGCCGCAGCGAGTGCGACCGAACGGGCGTGGAACCACAGGCCGTACTGGACCAGCGCCGTCACGAGAAGGAGCAGTGCCGGGAACAGGATGGACAGCTCAACGGTGACCGACCCGTCGTCGCGTGGCCGCACGGACGCGACCGCTGGGCGGATCGTCCGTCGGTCGAGACCGGAGGTGCGGGACACGACCACGTCAGGTGATTTGGTCGACGCGGCGCTGGACGGCGGCGGTGATGGCCACGACGAGGAGGGTCGCGACGGCGATGAGCCCGAGCACGATGATCACGAGCTCGAGCGTGGATGCGCCGACGTCGTTCTCTCCCAGCCGGCGTCGGACGGCTCGTCGGGCGGTCGTGACGTAGCCCTGGAGGACGGTGAGGGCGGCGATGGTCTGCAGCATGTCGGGCTCCTTGTGCGGTCGGGTCATCCGGTGAAGATGCGTGCGAAGGCCGGGAAGGCGATGAGGGCCATGAACGCGACGCCCAGCAGAGCGACGGGGATCGTCATGTGCTCGGACGCCGCGTTGGCGTCGGCCGACGCCGTGGCGAGGAGCTGCGTGCGAAGCGACGTGGCGCGGGCGCGCAGGGTGCCGTAGACGGCGGCGCCGTCCGTGCCGGACAGGCGCATGATGTCGGCGAGGTCCGCGAGCTCCACGACACCCGTGTCATCCGCGAGTCGGTAGAGCCCGTCCCACGCCGGGCGACCAGTGACCTCCGCGGTGAGGAGTGCTTCTCGGATGCGCTGGAACTCCCGAGATCGACCCACGGTGGCGGCGCGTTCGAGGGCTTCCGTGGCCCCGGCGTCGGCGGCCCGCTCCAGCGCGACGAGCTCCAGGTAGACACAGGTGGCCCGTCGCATCGCGGCTCGCGCGGTCGCGGCTCGCCGACGGAGCTCGACGTCGGGCACGAGTGACAGCACACCGGCGCTGACGAGACCGACACCGACGGGCAGCACCGGTGGGGCGGAGACCCCGACCAAGGCCAGCAGAGCGGCCATCACCGGTGGGGACGCCAGCCCGACGACGGCGTAGCCGATCTTGCGTGCTGCCAGGGCTTCGACGGTTTGCTCCGTGACGGCCAGCTCGGCGCTGAAGCGGCGCAGGCCGAGTGTTTCGACGAGCCTCGGGATGGTGCGGGCGCGCATACCGGCGAGCGCTCCCGCGGGGGGCGGGGTCTCCGATCGCAGGATCCGAGGGTCGAGGCGTGCCAGCGCCGCAGCCAGGTCAGGGCGACTCGGGACCAGGCCGGCGGCGACGACTGTGAGACCAGCGCCCACGAGGGCGCCAGCCAGCAGAACCTCCCAGCCGATCACCGCGACCACCTCGCGGAGAGGGCGTCGTCGCTCGTGCCGCCGAGGAACCGTGGCTCGGGCGGGGAGATCGTGAGTCGGTGGATCCAGGTGAGGCAGGCGGCGAAGCCGACGGCGACGGCTGCAAGGACGAGCTGGCCGAGCGCACTTCGGTACGGCGCGACGTACGTCGTGTTGAGGGAGCCGATCGCGACGACGGCGAGGGTGATCAGCGTGACTGCCTTGGCGGTCGCTCGGGGCTTGGCGCGCTCGGCCTCCACGCGCCGCCGGGCGGCGACGTCCTCGGCGACGGAGTCAGCGACCGAGACGAGGACCCGGGACAGCCCGGGGCCCCGGCGCCGGGCGGCGAGCACGAGAGCACTGACGACGAGGTCGGCCGAGGCATCGTCCATGTCGTCCGCGAAGGCATGGAGCGCCTGTTCGGCGGGCCAGCGCGCCGCCAACCGGGCACCGAGCGCGGAGACCTCAGGCCGGATCGCCTCGGGCGCGGTCGCCACCGAGGTGGTGACCGCCTGCTCGAGGCCGGCTCCCGCGACGAGGACGTCCGACAGCCGGCGGGTCCACTCCTCGATCGCCTCGATCCGGTCGATCCGGCGCTGTTCCTTGGTTCCCGCGCCGAGAACCACCGGCAGTCCGATGACGGTGGCCGCGGCGAGGAGGCCTGCGACGGGCCACGAGGAGACCGCCCAGACGAGGATCCCGACGGCCAGCGCAACGAGAAGTCGTGCGCGCCGGGAGGCCACGTAGGAGCGCCCCGTCGAGAGGCGGTTCGACCGTGCGGAGCGCTGTCGGATGTCTGTTCGGCGGATGCCGGCGACGCAGACGACGACGCCGACCGGGACGAGGATGCCCGCAGCGGCGGCGAGCAGGGTGGTCGTCATCGGGCACCCGCTCGGTCGATCCAGGCGTCGCCGTCGAGCAGACGCGCGTCGAACCCGACCCGTACGAGGTCCGGCAGGAACGCCGGCCGATGGAGGGGCACAGCCCGTCCGTCCTGTCCCGGGCCGAAGACCGTCGTCGTCGCCGGACGAGAGGACTCGCCGAGCCCTTCGATGGCGATGACGTCGGTGACGAAGCGCCGCTTGGGGCCTCCGTCCGCGGACTCGTCGACCAGGTTCAGGTGGACGACCAGGTCGACCGAGCCCGCGAGGAGGCGGTATGCGAACGACTCCGTCATGGAGATCCCGGCCGAGAGGCACAGCGTGACGATGCGGTCGATGCCGTGCTGCGCCGACCGCGCGTGCAGCGTGCACATCGACCCGTCCCCGGTCGACATCGCCTCGAGCATCGGTAGCACCTCGGCGCCCCGGACCTCCCCGACGATGATGCGCCGCAGGTTCATCCGGAGGGCGTCGGTAACGAGGTCCGTGAGCGTCACCTCGCCGGAGCGCCTGCCCTGGGCGTCACGCTCCGTCGACCCCTCCCGCGCCTCCATGGCGACGACTCGGGGATGGCGCTCGGGCAGGTCGTGCAGGTGGAGCTCGTACTCCTTCTCGATGGTCGCGAAACGCTCCATCGGCCCGAACTCGTTGGCGAGCGCGCGGACGAGGGTGGTCTTGCCCGCGTTCTGCAGTCCCGTGACGACGACGTTCTTGCCGGCGCGGACCGCCGACCTGAGGAAGCCGGCCAGCACGGCATCGAGGGTGCCCAGCGGGACGAGGTCGTCGAGGTCGACGTCCTTGACGCGATGCCTGCGGATGACGACGTGCGGCCTCGGCGTCGTCCATGCCATCGCCGCGAGCCGGGAGCCGTCCTCGAGTCGGAGGTGCAGCGACGGGTGTGCGGACGTGAACGTCCTCTCGTCGGCTCCAGTGCGCGCCGCCAGCAGTTGCAGGAGCTCGATCAGCTCGGCGTCGGAGTCGGCGACGGGCTCACCCCTGCGGTCGCGGCCGTCGGCGTAGGAGATCCATACCGAGTCGCACCCGTCGACCTCGATGTTCTCGACGAGCGGGTCGTCGACGAGCGGTTGCAGGCCACCGAGCCCAAAGAGCGCGGCCATCACGGCGGCGGCCACGGCCATCTCGGTCTCCACCGGCCACGGGTCCAGACCGGATTGCACACGTGCCCGGGCGCGCGCGCTGAGCTCGGATGCGAGCAGCGATCGGGCGAGCTCTCGACGTGCTGCGGCGTCAGGCACGGCATCCGCTTGGAGGCGCGCCGCCAGCGCCTCGGCAACGGTCCTGCGGATGTCCCGGACGGTTGCCACGTCGACGGGCGGTGCACCGGGGGCGACACGCTCGCCGTCGATGATTCGGGGGAGCGCAACCGGCGAGTGGTGGCCGTTCCGTGACGCGATGCGCAGGTCCTCGGTCATGACGCCTTCACCTGCCCCGCAGGTGTGGCGATGTGCCCCAGGGCGGCAGCGGTTTCAGTCGCGGCGCGGAGCAGTGCCGACCGCCGCAGGCGCGTCGTCGTTGGGCTGACGAGGGAGAGTGCGCGTGAGGCCCATGCGTCCTCGGGCAGCTCGGGCAGGACCTCGACGTCGAGCGCACGAGCCACGTCGCCCGCCGAGTACGGCGATGGCCGGCCGACGACGAGGACCCGCGTCGGCGTCCCGGCTGGCCGCCGCGTGTGGAGCTGAGCGAGCGCGGCTCGCGCCGCAGCGACCGCCGGCAGGGTCCCGCGCGTGAGGAGGACGACGACGTCCGAAGCGTCGATGAGCGCCTGCGGTTCCCAGCGGTGGCCGAGTCGCCCCACGTCGACGATGACGTCGAGCTCCGAGCGCTCGAGTTCGTGGGCGACCTCAATAAGGGTGGTCCAGACCGCGCCGAGCGGCCGCGCCTGACCCGGTTCCGACACGCCCGTCAGGATCAGGCAGGTGGCGGCCTCGTCGAGCGCAACCGCGTGGCGGAGGACGTCGTCCGCCGTACCGGCTCGTTCCGCTGCCACGCCGAGGACGCCACCGCCGGTCGGGATCCCCGCTTCGACGAACCCTGGGATCAACGACGAGCCCACCGGATCTGCGTCCACGAGCAGAGCGCCCCGGCGCGGTACCGCACCCGCCCACGTGCGGGTGAGCGCCAGCGCGGTGGTGCTCACCCCTGGCGCGCCCGACGCGGAGCAGAGCGTGAAGATGGCCATCAGGGCTCCTCGCGAGCGAGGAGGACGAGCGCGAACCGGCCGGTGGCTGCGCGTGCCGCGATCGCCGGACCGTCGGCGGCGGACGCAACGACGTCGACGACGCTCACACCGTTGAGGTCCGGCGAGCCGACACGTGCCACGACCACCTCGAACGTCTCCGGATCCTCGGTCGGCGGGTCGGCGGCTTGAGTAGGGGTGTCGACGACGAGCAGACGGTCACCCGCCCTGAGTCCCGAAGCTGGCAGGCGGTCCGCGGTCGCCGGCAGGGGCACGAGGGCCTCGCCCGGTCCGGGCGGACCGGTGGGTGCGACGTCGGAGGGAGCCAGGAGGCTCCCGGCAACGAGGTTCGACGTGGCGAGCTGGCCGATGAGGGCCGCGCCGCCGTCGGCCGCGACCGTGGCGACGGAGGGATCGACCGCCACGGCCGTCGTGGTCAGGTCGTCGGCGCTGATCGCCGCTCCGTAGGGGACGTCGCGTGCGAGCATCACGACGTCGGTCCGGTCACCGGCCGAGGCGACGAGCCAGACGGCAAGGAGCGCTCCAAGTGCAGAGAGGGCGACTCCGGCCGTGATGAGCCCGGGACGGCGGCGACCGCGGGGCGGAACGACCGGCGCGAGGCGCTGGGGACCCGCGCTGGGCGTCGCCGGTGTCTCCCGGCGGTGCGTCTCCGTGCTGGTGGCCATGGTGGCTCCCGATCAGCAGGTGCTAGGTCGTTCCGAGCACCTGCAGCTCTCCGATGCGGACGGACGTGCTGGCGGACCGGGTGACCTCGAGGCTCCCGGAGAGGCCGCCGCCCAACCACGTGACGTCCCACGTGGTCGTGCCGGTGACGATGTAGGCGTCGTCAGGACGCCCGGCGGAGGAAGCGGTGTAGACGTGGTCGCACGTGGGCGACTCGACGTGGCCAGCGATGTAGGGAGTGCCGGGGCCGTCGCAGCGCATGCGCGAACCATCACCGAGTTCCCAGTCGATCCATCGCGCCTGGGCGGTCGCGGTGACCGAGAGGCCGGGCACCGAAGCGGTGGCGGTGTTGGGCCCCCACGTCGTCGCGCTCTGCTCGGTCCAGAGCCACAGCGGGATCCCGACCGTGCCGGCCTCACCGTCAGCGAGCGGGGTGCGGATCGCCGGCCCCTCGAGCGCCATCTGGTCGACCGCGCGCCGGGCGAGCTGCGCGGGGTCGCCGCCAAAGCCTGGCGGTGGCGAGGGCAGCCATGTCCAGCCGCCGTTGGTGCCCGGTGCAAGGAGAGGTTCAGCGCAGGAGACGTCGTAGATGGCGCCGTCGGGATAGTTGCCCTCCCAGACGGCGTCATCGCCCGGAGGCTGCGGCTCGAGGACCTGGTAGTAGCAGGAGTCCGAGGCGTTGAACCATCCCGCGCCCGCGCGCCAGCACGGGACGACGTTGCCGCGGAACGTCACGCACTGGCCGTCGCCCACCTGAGTAGCGGGTGGATCGTCGGGCGGGCTGCCTGGGTCACCGGGGTCCTCGACCTCCACCTCGCAGATGATGAGAGGCGGCGGACACGTGACTTCCCCGGCGGCGTGGGCGGCAGCGGCCGGAAGGACGAGCAGCACCGCGGCACAGCCGAGCAGTGCCAGGCCCCTCAGCACGGCCGGTCCCGGTGGACGACGACCTCCCTGATGACCCAGCGGTCGTCGAAGACCGTCGCCCAGGCCTCGACCTCGACGACCGCGTTCTGGCCGTCGGAGGCTGCCGGTTCGCCGGTCTCGCGGAAGGTGGGAATCCAGTCGGTGGAGTCGACGCAGTCGACGACATGCGCCTCAGGCGCATCTCCCAACTCGAGGGAGGCGACGTCGGGGTCGATCGTCGGTTCTCCCGTCATCACCAGCCCCTGCTGGTCGAGGCGCAGCACGGACTCGACGAGAGAGGCCCGCGCCTCGTCGACGACGAAACGGTCGAAGTCCTCGGGCAGGTCCGCGCTCGGGTCGGCGAGCGCCGCGACGGAGACGGACCAGTACGAGCGGTACGCGTCCAAGACCGCGGCCTCTGCCTCCTCGACGGCCGGGTCCACAGCTGGCGTCGGCGTCGGCGAGCTCGTCGCAGGAGGCGACGAGAGGGCCGACGTCGTCGGGACGGGCGTGGGTGCAGGCGCTTCGGCGCTGCACGACGACAGGAGGATCGCGGCGCAGGCGACCGCCACAAGACGGTGCCCAAGTGGTCGGCTCGTCATCGGGCCACCACCGTCCCCCCAGAAACGGTGCCGAGAATGCCCTGGCCCGCGTCGATCATGACGCGGACATCCATTGGACACCCGATGTCGCGAGTTGTGAACCCTTGTGCCCCTGCGGTGGTCGAGGCGGAGCGGTGTCGTCATGACGTCAGGTGTGCGCCGGCAGGGGAGAAGATGACGTCTTCCCCGGCCGAACCTGTGTAAGGCATCGCTCTCCCACGATCTGTGCGTCGCGGTCACGAGGCCACTCGGACCTCGGTGACCGGGCGAGCTGCGCTCGCGTCCTTCGGCATCGGCGAGCGCAGCCGCCTTCTCCGCGTCGCCTGGAGAGCACGCCGGGTCTCGGCGTCATCGATGACGGACGGGCCGTCGGCGAGCAGCCGGGCGAGCAGGCCCGCGGTGCCGCCCGAACCGCGGAGGACCACGACCAGCCGGCGGGCCTGCCACGGTGGGAGTTCCAGACGGATGGCCAGCGGGCGCCAGCCGACGGCTGTCGCGCCTGCACCAACGGGGCCGTCCATCTCGGCTGTCTCCTGCACGATCCGCGCCGCGACCTCTGCAGGCCATCCGGCCTCGCCGAGTGCCTGGGCGGCGAGGCGTACGGCCGTGGTGAGCGGGCTGTCGTGCATCCCGGCTGAGTCCTCGGCAGGTGGTTCCCAGCCGTTCGTGAGGAGCGGCTCGAGGGACAGCGGTCGTCGGACGCCGCCGGCCCGTTCGGCGGCGTCGAGCTCCCAGGCCCGCCGCGGCGACACGCCCCAGCGGTCGGCGAGGATCTCACCGAGCATCGCCCGGCGCGCCGTCTGCCACAGGACGCCCCACGGTGAGTGGGCACTGCGCAGCGACGGCTCGAGGAGCTGCAGCCAGACCGCCTCCCAGGCCGTCGCCTCGGCGTGAGCGGCGCAGGCTCCCCTGAGTCCGACGTCGACGGCGAGAGGACGGATGACGTGGGTGCGCAGGTAGGTCAGAAGGGCCGTCGCGGAAGGGCCGTCCCACCCTTCGACGTCGATCACGGCGAGGTGGCCGAGTAGGCCGTCGCGATCCCGTCGGATCTCAGCCGGCGCCGTTGCTCGAACGAGCGCGGTTGTACGCGTGCGTCGGTCGTCCATCGTTGCCTCCTCCGGTGTGCCGGTCGGAGACGACGCTGCTCAGGGCCTATGCACGTGGCGATGACGCGGAGGCCGGGTTGTGGACGTCATCGATGACGCGCGAGCTGTGGACGGGGCGTCATCGATCGCGACGCCTGAAACCTCAACCCCGTCATCGGTGCGACTAGTGGACGCCCGGAGAGTGGTGCCCAACATCCACTCGGAGGTGGCCATGTCCGCGACAGCTCAGGTGCACATCACCACCGACCGCGGCGTCCGTGAGGACCGCGTTCTCAACGTCGTGGTCGAGAACGACGACAGGCTGCTCTTGACCGTCGTCGAGGCTGCACGGCGGCTCGGTATCGGCCGTACGCTCATGTACGACCTGCTCGCCGCCGGCGAGATCACGTCGGTCCACGTCGGGCGGCTGCACAAGATCCCGGTAGTGGCGCTCGACGCCTACGTCGCCCGGCTCACGGCTGCGAGTCCGTGACGGTTGAGCGCGGCCGCGACAAGGGAGCAGCCGGCACGGCTGCTCAGACTCCGATGACGGTGAGCCACCCGACAAGGGCCAGGAGCGTCACGGCGAGCACCGGGATCGTCAGGACGATGCCGATCTTGAAGTAGGTGCCCCACCCGATGTGCATGCCCTTGCGGTCCAGGACATGGAGCCACAGGAGAGTGGCGAGGCTCCCGATTGGGGTGATCTTCGGCCCGAGGTCGGCGCCGATGACGTTGGCGTAGACCATCAGCTCATGGGTCAGGCCGGTGGCGCCGGCGGCGTCGATGCCCAGGGCGGCGACGAGCACGGTGGGCATGTTGTTCATCACCGAGGACATGCCGGCGACGAGGAAGCCGGTGCCGCCGGCGGCTGCAACGGGGCCCTGCTCGCCGAACCAGGCGAAGACCTCGCCGAGGGAGTCGGTCAGGCCCTGGTTCCGCAGGCCGTAGACGACCAGGTACATCCCGAGGCTGAACAGCACGACCTGCCACGGCGCCGACCGAAGTACGGGCGCCACGGCGATGCGGCCACAGGAGGTCGATGACGGCGGGGTCGGGCCCTCGTCCAGGACCGCAGTACCCAGCGCATGGTCGTGGATGTCGTCGTGGACGACCCCGCTACGGGTGTGATCGGGCACCGCCGAAGCGGCGCCCACCGTCTCGACCGCCGGCAGGCGAGCGTCCAGCCGCGCGAACACCCACGCCGGCTTCCGTGCAGCGGTCAGGACGATGGCGATCGCGCCGAGGCCGGCGACGGCGGCGATGGGCACACCGAGCGGGTCGGCGACGAAGTAGCCGACCAGCAGGAAGCCCAGGACGACCCAGCCCGCGCGGAAGGTCACGTGGTCGTGCACGACGTCGGCGGGACGCGCGAGGTCGGCGACGTCGTACCGGGCGGGGATGGACTTGCGGAAGAAGAGGCGCAGCACGAGGAGGCTCGCGGCGAGCGAGGCGAGGCTCACTGGGATCATCACGAGGGCGTAGCGGCCGAAGCCGATGCCGAAGAAGTCCGCCGAGACGATGTTCACGAGGTTGGACACCACGAGCGGCAGGCTCGTGGTGTCCGCGACGAATCCGGTCGCCATGACGAAGGCGAACGCGGCCTTGGGGTCGAACCGCAGGGCCAGGAGCATCTGGTAGACGATCGGGGTGAGGATCAGCGCTGCGCCGTCGTTGGCGAAGACCGCGGCGATCGCGGCGCCCAGGACGACGATGAGGTTGAAGAGCATCCGGCCGTTCCCGCGGCCCCAGCGGGCCACGTGGAGCGCGGCCCACTCGAAGGTGCCTGCCTCGTCCAGGACGAGGGAGATGATGATCACCGCGACGAACGTCAGGGTCGCGTTCCACACGATCACCCAGACGTCAGGGACGTCCCCGAGCTGGACGACGCCGGTGATCAGGGCCACGGCCGCGCCGCCCAGGGCGCTCCATCCGATGCCGAGCCCGCGCGGTTGCCAGATCACCAACGTCAGGGTGAGCGCGAAGATGACGACGGCGAGCAGCATTAGGTCTCCTGTGGCGGGCGGGCGGTGGCCAGCGGCGTGGGCGTGGGACTGCCGGTGACCATGGGGCCACCGGCAGTCAGCGCTGGGTGCGTGTCGGGTCGGTCAACTAGCAAGCCGTGTCCGGCCCGTTCCCGCGTCGCGGCACGTGGTGCAGCACAGTGCGCGCCCAGCTGGGTCGGCGACGGTCGGAGAGCCGAGTCCGTTTTCGTGCCGGACCTCCTTTGAGCACGCGGTCACGTGCCCGGTGCACAGGGCCGCGCCGCAGTGCGAGCAGACGCCGACCGCCGGGGTCGTGGTGCCGTCCTGGGAGCAGTCGAAGCAGTTCATGTTCGTTCTCTCTCTGTGTGTGTGGTTGTGGTGACTTTCCTCAAGAAGGTTCACCGCATCTGTCGGTGAGTCAGGAGGTGGCCAGTCGGCGCAGTGCCTCGACTCCTGTTGGTACGTCGTGGAACCACGGCACGACGGCGGCACGGCGCCGGCTTGCCGCAGTGATCTCCTCCAGCCAGCGCGTCTCATTCGCCGCCAGGGCGCTCAGGACGGGGTCGGTCGTATCGGTCGCGGCGAGGGAGGCATTGGCCACCCACGCCCACGGACGCAGGCCCGCCCGAGCCAGGTCGGTCTGAAGGGCCGCCGCCTCGTGCACAGGCGTCGCCTCGGGCAACGCGACCAGGACGATGCGGGTGCGTTCGACGTCGGCGAGCGACGCGAAGAGCGACGTCACCGCGTCGTCGGCGCGGCCCACGCGCGCGGACGCCTGACGGGCGAAGCTCTGGGAGGACTGCAGGAGGAGGAGCGTGTGGCCCGTCGGTGCGGTGTCGATGACGACGAAGCGGTCCGCCGCGTCGGCCACGGTGCGCGCGAACGCCTGGAAGACGGCGACCTCCTCGGTGCACGGGGAGCGCAGGTCCTCAGTCAGCAGGTCGCGTGCCGAGGCGCCCATGCCGGCGCCTGCCGTGGCCAGCACGTGCTCGGTCCACGCCGCTGTCTCCGCGACCGGGTCGATACGCGTGACCTCGAGGTTGGCCGGCGGGTCGGGCAGGACGTCGTCGACGTGGGCGGCGGGGTCCGTGGTCGTCAGGGTGACCGGCAGGCCGCGATCGGCTAGGGCGAGGGCGAGGGCAGCGGCGATGGTCGTCTTGCCGACGCCACCCTTACCCATCGTCATGACGATGCACGGCTCGCGGGCCGCGAGCTCCGCGACGAGGTCGCCGAGCGTGTCCAGCTCGGGCGGCTCGACGCCTTCGTCCGCGCTGGGCGCCGGCTCGCCGGACAGGGCCGCGCGCAGCGCGTCGACGCCGATCGGCGCGCGGGCGAAGAGCGGCACGGTGTCCATCGTCGTGGCCTGGGAGAGGAGCGCCGGAGCGGAGCCGAGCGCGGCGGTCTCGCGATCGCGGCGAGCGACGGCGACGGCGTCGTCGGCTGCCGGGTCGACGAGCACCCCGTTGATGACGACGTGCTGGGCCGTCATCCCGAGGTCGGCGAGCTCGGCGCTGGCGCGCCCCGCCTCCGCGAGCGAGGAGGACTCGGCCCGGGCCACGAGCACGACGGTGGTTCGGTCGCCGTCGCGCAGGGCGTCGAGGCTGTCGGCGTAGGCCTCCTGGGCGTGACCCAGGGCCGAGACCGGGCCGACGCAGGTGACGCCCGCGGTGTTCGTCTCGAGGAAGCCGGTCCACGCGCCGGGCAGCCCGAGCAGACGCAGCGTGTGCCCGGTCGGGGCGGTGTCGAAGACGACGTGGTCGTAGGTGTCGGCGATCTCGTGGTCGGTCAGCAGGGTGACGAACTCGTTGAACGCCGCGACCTCCACGGTGCAGGACCCGGAGAGCTCCTCCTCGATCGAGGCGACCGCGTCCGCGGGCAGGAGGGAGCGGTAGGGCCCGACGACGCGCTCGCGGTACGCCGCGGCGGCGGCGGACGGGTCGATGTTGACCACGTCGAGGCCGGGCACGCCGGGCACCGGGACGGCGCCCGAGGTCCCGGGGTCGGGCATGCCGAACACCTCGGCGAGGTTGCTCGCGGGGTCGGTCGAGACGATGAGGACGCGGCGGCCGGCGTCGGCGAGGGCGACGGCGGTCGCCGCTGCGCAGGACGTCTTGCCGACCCCGCCCTTGCCCGTGAAGAAGAGGAACGGGGTGGGGGAGCTGAGCACCCCGGGCAGGAAGGTGGTCCCGCTGAGCGCCGGCGCGGACACGTCAGCAGCTTCCGGATCCGCCGCAGCAGGACTGCGTGCTCGCGGTCGCGGCCTGGACCGCGGCGCTGAGCGGGAGCGCCGGGCGCGGCACGTCGGCCCACGTCGCCAGCTCGGTCCGGCTGGGGTAGTGCCCCTTCGCCTTCACCGCGCCGTCGACGAGCACCATGGGCAGCGCGGACGTGCCGTCCGCCTCGAGCGCCTGGCGCACGGCGTCGCTCGCGATGAACTTCGCCGGCTCCTGGGAGAGCGTGGCGCGGTCCACCTGCACGCCCCGGTCGGCGAGCCACGCGACGTCGGCCGCGAACCGCGACAGCGTCGGGTCGACGTCCGTCCCGCACACGCCGGTCGAGCAGCACATCGCCGGGTCGAAGATCTCCACGCGGGACATCGGTCCTCCTCCGCAGTCGTCCGCTGATTCATCAGCGCTTGCTGACATCACACCACACTGATGGGTAGTACCGTGGGGACATGAGTCCCGTCAGCGTCCCGACGCCCACCGTTCCGGTGCGCGCGGAGGTGGCGAGCCAGTTCGCGCTCCTGGCCGACCCGCTGCGCCTGAAGATCGTGGAGTCGCTGTCCCGCGAGCAGCTGTGCACCTGCCACTTGGTTGACATCACCGGCGCGCGCCAGACCACCATCAGCAACCACCTGAGGCTGCTCCGCGAGGCGGGCGTGGTGGTGAGCGAGCCCGAGGGGCGCTACACCTGGTACCGCCTCGCTCCGGGCGCGTTCACGCAGGCGCTGCGCGCGCTCGCCGGCTTCGCGCACGACGGCCCCGACGCCGCGCGTCTGCGGCCTGCGTGCGCCACGCCGGTCGGCTGACCCTCTCGTCAGCTCACCGCCGACGGTCGTCACGGGGCTGTTGCGCCGAGCAGCTCATGCACCCGGCGCCGGACGTCCTCGCGCACCAGCCGCATGCGCTCGGTCCCTTCGATGCCCCGTGAGGAGGGCTCGTCGACGTCCCAACGGACGACGGGCGTGCCGTCGGCGGTGGCGACCTGGGCCTCGGTGCCGAGGACCACGACCAGGTCCGCGTCGGTAATCAGCTCGTCGGTGATCGGCTTGGGCTGCTCGCCGGTGATGTCGATGCCCACCTCGGCCAGGGTGTCGGCCGAGCCGGGGTGCACCGTCGGGCTGGGTGCGGTGCCGGCGGAGGTGACGCGCACGTCGGGGAAGTCGTGGCGCGCGATGGCGGCGGCGATCTGCGACTTGCCGGAGTTGTGGACGCACACGAACAGCACGGACTCGGGCGGGGTGGTCACTCAGTTCTCCTCGAGGTCAGGGCCGCGCGCTGGCGGTCCAGGTCGTGCTCCCGTACCCAGGCCATGGTCGCCGTCTGGACGACGTCCCAGGGGGAGCCGAGCGGTGGGGTGTAGGACAGGTCCAGTCCGTCGACGTCGGCGACGCGCATCTCGTGGGTGAGGGCGGTGGCGTAGACGTCCACCCGCTTGGCGATCTCCGCGCCGAGCGTGCCGACCAGCTGGGCGCCGAGCAGGCGGCCGGTCGCGGTGTCCCCGATGACGCGGATCGTGACCGGCTTGGCGCCCGGGTAGTAGGCCTTGTGGTCGTCTCCGGTGGACTGGACGGTGGCAGGGGCGAACCCGGCCTCGGCCGCCTCGCTGTCGCGCAGGCCGGTCCGGGCGATGACCAGGTCGAAGACCTTGACCACCTGGGTGCCGAGGCTGCCGGGGTAGACGGCCGATCCGCCGAGTGCGTTCTCGCCCGCGACTCGGCCCTGCTTGTGCGCGGTCGTGCCCAGCGGCAGATACGTCAGCCCGAGCAGGCGATGGTGCGTCGTCACGCAGTCCCCGGCCGCCCACACGCCCGGCAGCCCGGTGGACATGTCGCGCTCCACGCTGACAGCCCCGCGCGGACCGGTGGTCGCCCCGGCAGCGACGAGCAGCTCGGTGTCCGGCCGCACACCGACCACCACGAGCACCAGGTCCACGTCCCAGCGCGCCTGCCCGTTCGCCCCCGTGGCGTGCACGCTCAGCCGGGTCGGACCGTCGGAGGCGGTCACCTCGGTGACGGTCGTGGCGGTGTGCACCTCGACGCCGTGCCGGGTGAGCTCCTCGCGCACCACCGCTCCCAGCGTCGGGTCGACGGTGGGGAGCACCTCGGGCAGGGCCTCGACCTGGACGACGTCGATGCCGCGGGCGGTCAGCCCTTCGGCCATCTCCAGGCCGACGTAGCCGGCGCCGACAATGAGCGCGCGGGACGGGCGGTGGGAGTCCAGGTCCGCGGTCAGGGCGAGCGTGTCGCCGATCGTGTGCAGCAGGTGCACCCCGTCGGTGGGCCCAAGGGCGTCCAACCCGGTGACGGGCGGGCGGACGGGGACTGCGCCTGTCCCCACCACCAGGGCGTCGTACGGCAGCTCGCTTCTACCGTCCGGTGCGTCGACGAGCAGGCGCCGTCCCGAGACGTCGATGCCGACGGCCCGCGTGTTGACCCGGACGTCCAGACCGGCGTCACAGAGGTCGTCCAGGGTGCGGTGGGCGAGGTTGCGCCAGTGACCGACCTCGCCGGACACGTAGTACGGGATCCCGCAGATGGAGAAGTTCGGGTACTCGTCGGCGAGCACGACCGTCACCTCGGCGGTGGGGTCGAGCTCGCGGGCGCGCAGAGCGGCGCTGATGCCGGCGTCGCTCCCGCCGACGGCGATCAGGCGCATGTCAGGCGGTCGCCGCGGCGGGCTCGACGCCGAGCTCGTCGAGGAGGGTGAGCACACGGGTGCGGATCTCGTCCCGGATCGGACGGACGGACTCGATGCCCTGGCCCGCCGGGTCGTCGAGCTGCCAGTCCTCGTAGCGCTTGCCGGGGAAGATCGGGCAGACGTCGCCGCAGCCCATCGTGATGACGACGTCGGACGCCCGGACCGCGTCGGTGGTCAGGACCTTGGGCTGCTGGTCGCGGATGTCGACGCCGACCTCGAGCATCGCCTCGACGGCGACCGGGTTGATCTGGTCCGCCGGCATCGACCCGGCGGAGCGGACCTCGACGGCGCCGCCGGACAGGTGCTGCAGGAACCCGGCCGCCATCTGCGAGCGGCCGGCGTTGTGCACGCACACGAACAGGGCAGACGGGCGGGTGGTCTCGGTCATGGCTCTCCTCGGATGTGGGTGGGGGCGGGTCAGCTGAGGGTTGCCGCGAGCGCCCCGACGCGCGCAGCGAGATCGTCGTAGATCGCTCGCACGCCTTCGGGAGAGGCCATGGCGGGGTCGCCGATCGGCCAGTCCTCGTACCGCTTGCCCGGCAGTACCGGGCACGAGTCGCCGCAGCCCATGGTGACGACCACGTCGGCGGCGCGGACGGCGTCGTCGGTCAGCGGCTTGGGGAACGGGTCCTCGGCGTCCGGCTGGTCGGCGAGGAGCTCGCTCAGCAGCGGGGCGACGGTGGCGTGGACGTGCGCGGCGGGCAGCGAGCCGGCCGAGCGGACCACGACCCGGTCACCGGCGATCTTGCGCAGCAGTGCGGCGGCGAGCTGGGAGCGGCCCGCGTTCGCCGTGCAGACGAACAGCACCTGGGGTCGGCTGTCCGCGCCCGTGGCGGTGCGAACCTGGTCCTCGAGCCGCTGCCGAGCGAAGCGCTCGGCGAGGACGGACAGGTGCGTCGTCACCGTGGCGGTCCGTGCCAGCGCGGCGTAGGACTCGCGTACAACCAGCCACACCACGTCTCCTGAGATCTGCGGGAAGCGGTCGCCAAGCCGCGCCACCGCGCGCTCCAGGACTGCCTCGGCGTCCGGGCGCGGCCCCTCCTCGAGGTCCTCGTCCTGCCGGGGACCGGTGGCCGCCTGTGCGAGGCCGTCGAGCAGCGCGGAGGCGACTCGCCCCATCCCCGGCGCGAGCGTGTAGAAGATCCATGTGCCGCGCCGCTCGGCCCGCACTACGCCTGCTTCGCGCAGGGACTTGAGGTGGTGCGAGACCGTCGGACCGGCGAGCTCGGTGAACGAGGCGATCTCGCCTGCGGCGAGCCGACCACCCGGCGCGGCGGCGAGCGCGGAGACGATCTGCAGCCGCAGCGGGTCCGCGAGCGCGCGGACGACCGGCACCACCGAGTCCGCGACGTCACGCGGCATCGCGTGCACAGCGGTGTTCTGTGCGACTGTCATCGTCACCCATCTCCTTGTTTTGACCATCATCTAGGTAGACGAGGCTTGAAACAAGGTTCCGGCGAGTGGCGGGAAGGTGAACGTCAGTCACACCGCGAGTCGCATCGATCTGTGGGGCAACCACGAAAGCGCCGTTACCTGGACGCGACCCGGCACCGAGGTTCAGTGCTCGCTGAACAACGCCATGCTCGCGAGGCTCGCGCAGAGTGAGTCCGTTCCGTCGACCGGCTTCGGCACCGTCCGCCCGGCAGGAGCCGTAGGCACGGGAGCAAGTCACGCCGGCCGCACCTCCTCACCGGTCGCCACCAGAACCGCGACGGACGGACCCCGCGGCGGCTGCGACGCACCGCTGCGCGACGCTAGTTTCGGTCCCATCACCCCGCCGCCGGAGGAGCACCTGTGCGCGTTCTCGATAACCGGTCGGCACGTGCGCGTGCCGCGGGGGCTCACGCGTCGCGACGGTCCGGGGGCACGTGGGTGCTGCTCGGGCCCGCGTTCGTGGCCGCGGTTGCCTACGTCGACCCCGGCAACTTCGCGACGAACTTCGCGGGTGGCGCCGGCTACGAGTACCGGCTGCTGTGGGTGATCGTCGCCGCCAATCTCATGGCCATGCTGATCCAGGCGCTCACGGCCAAGCTCGGCCTGGCCACCGGCCAGGACCTCGCCTCGCTGTGCCGGGCGCACCTGCCTCGCCCGGTCACGAGGTTGCTGTGGGTGCAGGCCGAGGCCGTGGCGATCGCGACCGATCTTGCGGAGGTGGTCGGTGGCGCGGTTGCCCTGTACCTGCTGTTCGGTGTCCCGCTGCCCGTCGGCGGACTCATCACCGCCGTCGTCGCGTTCGGCCTCCTTGCGGCGCAGTCGCGCGGCCACCGGCCCTTCGAGCTGGTGATCACCGGTCTGCTGGCTGTGATCGCGCTCGGCTTCGCCTACACGTTGGTGGTCGCGGGCGCGGAGCCGGCGGCCCTGGCCGGCGGGCTCGTGCCCGGGTTCGTCGACTCCGACAGCGTCCTGCTGGCCACCGGCATCCTCGGGGCGACCGTCATGCCGCACGTGATCTACGTGCACTCGGCGCTGATGCCTGGCCGGTACGGGCTCGCCGGTCCGGCCGGGGCCACGGTCGCGCCGGCGGCGCTGCGCCGTGTCCTGCGCAGCCAGCGGTTGGACGTCCTGCTGGCGATGGGAGGGGCGGGCCTGATCAACGCCACGATGCTGATCGTCGCCGCCCAGCTCTTCGCTGGCGACCCGGGCGCCGCCACCCTGGAGGGTGCCCACGCCAGCCTCGCTGCAGCTGCGGGCGAGGGCGCGGCGTTGGCCTTCGCGCTCGCCCTGCTGGCCTCGGGTTTCGCGGCGTCGTCTGTGGGGACCTACGCAGGCCAGGTGGTCATGGCGGGGTTCCTGCAGCGCCAGATCCCGTTGTGGCTGCGCCGGGCGCTGACCCTTGCGCCGGCCCTGGTGGTCCTCTCCCTGGGTATCGACCCGACAGCGGCCCTGGTCTGGTCCCAGGTGGTGCTGAGCTTCGGTATCCCCTTCGCCCTTGTGCCGCTGCTGATCTTCACGGCGCGGCGCTCCCTGATGGGCTCGCTGGTCAACCGCCCGGTCACGACCGCGGCTGCCGGGGTCGTGGCGGCGCTCATCGTCGCCCTCAACGTCTTCCTCCTGTGGGACCTGGCCACCTGAGAGGCGCCCCCTCCTCAGGGCAGGGGCGTGATCCAATACGTCCCAGAACCGCTGCGCCGCCGACGCGGTGATGACCAGGTACCAGGCGACCACGATCGGCAGCTGGTACTCCTGCACGACGTCGACCGCCTTCTGCGCTCCCGGGAGCCGTGGCGACGGGATCGCGCGGAGGTTGCGCGCGGTCATGACCACGAACAGCGGGATGGTCACGATCACACGACGAGGCAGTCCGGGCACAGGGCGCCGATGCGGTACAGGCTCTGGAAGACGAGCCAGTGCACGAAGACGGACGCGGCCGTCGCCCCGACCTGCAGCCCTGCCCAGTACCAGCGGGCGAGCCGGGCGCCGGCGAGGATCGCCACGCCCGTCGTCAGGACCACGGTGAAGCCGACGACGCCGATGACCGGGTTGGGGAAGCCGAACACCGACGCCTGCGGAGACGTCATCACCGAGCCGCAGGAGAGCACCGGGTTGAGCGTGCAGCTGGGGAATGTGGTCCAGTCGAGCAGGATCGCGATCCGCTCCAGCAGGAGGGCGACCGCGCGGCGAGCCCCATCCCGCCCATGATGACCAGACCGGCCGAGCCTGCGCGATGCCGCCACAGCTGCGCGCCACCCCGTCGCCGTGCGCGCGGGCGCGGCCTCGGCCGGGCGGCCCGTGGGCGTTCCGGCCGTGCCGGTGGCGGCCTGCCTAGCCATCGAGGGCCGCGGTCAGCGCCCGCTCGAGGTCATCGATGCTGTCCACGGGCAACGGCGCGCCGTCGAGGAAGAACGTCGGCGTCCCGGTGACTCCAGCGGCCTGCCCGTCCACCTGATCGCGCTCGATGCGCGCCAGTGTCGCCGGGTCGTCGAAGTCCTCCTCGAACTGAGCTGCGTCCAGGCCCAGCTCTTCCGCGTAGTCGAAGAACAGGTCACGCTCAGCGGTCTGCTGGTGTCCGCACTCCGCCTGTCTGGTGAAGAGCAGGTCGGATATCTCCTCGTGCCGCCCCTGCTCGCCTGCGGCCTCGGCCGCCAGGGCCGCGTTCACCGAGCTGGCGTGCAGCGGCATGTAGCGGACGACCACCGCGACGCGCCGTACCGCTCCTTGAGGTCCTCGACCACCGCGTAGATCGCGCCGCACGCCTCGCACTCGAAGTCGAGGAACTCCACGAGCTCGACCTCCGCGCCGGTCGTCAGCCGCGGCGAGTCCGGGCGGTTGATGACGGCACCGGTACCGATCATGACGCCGTCGCTGAACAAGTCCATGGAGACCCCGGAGAAGATCCCCACGGCGCGTGTCCTGCTGCCGGTGGCGTCCTCGTCGGGTCGGCCGAGCCTGGCCTGGACGAAGACGGCCACCCGGTCGAGTCCGATGAACGCCGCACCGCCGGCGACGAAGGCCAGCATGGGGACCCACGCGGGGCTACCCGCCAGCGCCTCAGGCATCAGCTCCAGCCCCACCACCGCGAGCACGATGCCAGCGGCCAGGTGCAGCGCCAGGCTCAGCGTGCGGTCCGAGACCCGGAAGAACTCGGCAAGTGCCCCACCGGCGAAGTTGCCCAGCGCGGGCAGCGCCGCCAGACCGAGCACGAGCCAGTACGACGTCATCACCCCACCCTCCGCCGGGACCCGAGCCCGCGCCAGCGGCGCTGCTGCGACCGCGTGGCTCGGCGACGTCAGAGAGCGGCCGGACCGCCACTCGGCTTCGGCAGACTCCCGCCACCTTCCGCTGGAAGACCCGCGTCGGCTGACTTGTGGCGGGTGTAGCGGAAACGTTCGTTTACGCCTCTCGCAGCCGACATCGGTGTGGCGATCGGCGCCGGCACGGACGTGGCGATCGCGCCGGCGGGGTCGTCTTGGCCTCGGGCGACCCTCGCTCGGTCCTGTCGGTCATCCAGTTCTCGCGCGAGGGTTTAGGCGTGGGCAGGTGCAGGTGCTCGTGTGCTGTCATGACCTGTGAGTGCCAAGCCCGCTGGGCCCCAGCCTCTGCGCCCACTGCACGGGCAGTGCGTCGACGGCGACCGGAGCGGCCGAGGCCGGCCCGGAGGGGCGGTGGATCAGGTGAGCTGGAGGGTGGTCACACAGGTCGGGCTGCCCTCGGTCGTGCTGAACGGAACGCTGCCGCTCAGGTCGCCCTGGGTGATCTCGATCGTGCCCTCGACGCCTTCGGGAAGCCAGTAACCGACGAAGCCGTTGGAGTGCGTCGTGGCGCTCTCGTCGACGAGGACCGCACCGTCGGAGTCGGTGATTGTCACCTCCACCGGCTCGTCGACAAGTTCGCCCTGGCAGGTGGCGAGGCTGTGGAAGAAGCACTCGTGCGTGGTCTGGATGTAGGGCGCGATCGACACGTAGAACTGACCCTTGGCGAAGGGGAGGCCGATCTCTGTGGAGCCGTCGCCGAGGAGCACCTCGCCCTCGCGCACGGAAGCCGTGAAGTCCAGTGGCCGGTTCTCGGTGGAGGCGTCGAGCTGCGCGACGATCTCCTGACCGGTCAGGCCGTCGAGACCGAGATCGGCGAGCACGTCATCCTCTGACGTGGTGGCGGAGCAGCCGGCAAGCAGAGCGGCGCTGGCGAGGACAACGGTCGCGACGTGGAACCGAGAACGCATGTGCACATCCTCGCTCACAGTCGTGCATCGTGGACAGGGACACGAGCATCTCGCCGATCTCCATTGGCAGGACGAAGCCCAACTGAGCGAGAACACCGGCGACGAGGGGGACGGCGGCGGTGTTGTAGTCGGGCGGCTCACCACAGGTTCTGCGGTCATCTTCCGGTCACCCGAGGCACATGATGCGGCCTCTCCACCTTCGGGAGCCAGTAGCCCGATGGCCCGGAACAGTGGCCGTGGCCGCCGAGTGCGCCGTCAGCCGCCGCGCTGCCCGAGTGCGCCAGCTCTGCGTCAGCGGCTGAGGCCCTGAACCGGCTCATCAGCAAGCGGCGGGCTGCCCAGAGCGCGCGTCCGACGCAGATGTAGACGCTGGGGGTGCTGCCCAGCTCCGCGGCATGGGGCCGAGGTCGGCCGCAACAACCACAGGTCCGAGTCGCGGGCGACACTGCGCGGCGCGGTCATGATCCATGATGGCCGATTCGGCGCCGATGGCGCAGCCGGGCACTGCGATCAGGCGCAGCACGACGTCGGCATCTGGTTGCGGAACAGGCCTGCGGCGATCCGCAGGCTCTCGGCCATGGTCAGGTAGGGCGCCCAGGTGTCTGCGATGTCGTCGACCGTCATGCCGGCTCTGATGGCGTAGGTCGCGGCGAGCATGATCTCGCCGGCGCTGTCGGCGAGGGCGTGCACCCCCAGGACCTTGCCTGTTGCGGCGTCGGCGACGATCTTCACGGTCCCTCGGGTGTCGCGGTTGACCAAGGCGCGCGGGACCTCTGAGAGGTTCAGCACTCGGGACGTGCAGTCGTGGCCGCGCTCGAGGGCCTCCTTCTCGCTCAGCCCGGCCGAGGCGAGCTGGGGGTTGGTGAAGACCACGGTGGGCAGGCCGGTGTAGTCGACCCGCGCCCCAGGACCGTCCGGGCCGGCCAGTGCGTTGGCGGCGGCAGCGCGGCCTGCGGCGGCGGCGACGTAGACGTACTGCGGGGCACCGGACACGTCGCCTGCGGCGTAGACGCGCGGGTTGGTCGTGCGCTGGAACTCATCCGTGACGACGAAACCCCGCTCGTCGACGTCGACGCCTGCTGCGGCGAGTCCCAGCCCGTCGGTGCGGGCCGCGCGACCGGTGGCGATCAGCAGCCGCTCTCCGCGGACCACAACACCGGACGCAGTCCTTACGACGACCTCGCCTCCGTCGACCGAGACGGCGACGGCGTGCTCTTCGAGGACGCCGATGCCGTCGTCGGCGAAGACCGCGCGCAGGCGTTCGGCCAGCTCCGGCTCGGCCCGTGGAGCCACGCGCCCGACCAGGGACACCCTCGCACCGAGGTGGGCGAAGAGCTGTGCCTGTTCGAGTCCGACGTAGCCGCCACCGATCAGCACCAGAGACCTCGGCACCTGATCGAGCTCCATGGCCGTCGTCGACGTCAACCAGTCCACGCCGTCCAGACCCGCCAGCTCGGGCACCGCCGGCTCGGCCCCGGTGGCCACCACGTACGCCTGGGCGCGCAGAGGCGTGCCCTCGACCGCGAGCGTGTCGCGATCAAGGAACCCGGCGTGCCCAGGCACGACCTCGAACCCATAGGCGGCAGCGACGTCGGCGTACTTCGCACCGCGCAGCTGCTCGATCAGCTCGTCCTTCTGCTGAACCAACGCCCGTAGGTCCACTCCACCTGCGGAGGTGGGAGCGCCGTCGAAGGGATTGGTCAGAGCGGAGTGACGGGCGCCGGCGGCCGCCAGGAGCGTCTTGGACGGCACGCAGCCGATGTTCACGCAGGTCCCACCGAGAACGCCGCGTTCGATCAGCACGACACTGTGCCCAGCCTGCCGCGCGGTGATCGCAGCCGCCATCGCCGCACCACCGGAGCCGACCACCGCCAGGTCCACGTCATGGCCCGCGCTCATGCCAGATCCCTTCGTCGCCGGTCCTTGCTCCAGGCATCAGCCTTGACCTTCCACCGCACTGGAAGGTCAAGGCCGGTAGGCTCGGCAGCTGGAGGCGATGTGCGTATCGGAGAGCTGGCCCAGGCGAGCGGCACCACGACCAAGACGCTGCGCTACTACGAACAGGCGGGGCTCCTCCCGGCGCCCGAGCGCACCATCACCGGCTACCGCGACTACGAGCCCGCGACCCTCCAGCGACTGAACTTCATCCGCCGTGGTCAGGCCGCCGGCCTGACCCTGGCGCAGATCCGAGAGGTCCTGCACGTACGAGACGCCGGCGGGGCGCCCTGCCACCACGTCCGCGAGCTGCTCGACAGCCGCGTCCACCAGCTCGACCGCCAGATCGCGCACCTTCAGGCGTTGCGCGAGACCGTCACCGAGCTGCGGGACGCCGCCGCCGAACCTGACCCAGGGGCCTGCGACCCGACCGCGGTGTGTCGGTACCTCTGAGCCGCGACCGTCATTCGCGCATCGGCGGCAGGTCAGGGGGCGGCGGAGAACCGTGACCGGCAATCGCCCGCCGACGACGACCTTCTCGCCGCTACCGGCAACGGACAACGGCTCTACAGCCCGAAGGCGCCGCCCTCGATGAGGATGACGATGCCCAGGCCGATCAGGACGAGGGGGAACAGGACGTGTTCCCAGCGTTCGAGGACTTCGGCGATGGGTCGTCGGGTGGCGACGTACCTGGCGGCCAGGACAAGCACGGCGACCAGGGCGAGGAACACGACGGCGTACGCGGCGGTCGCGGCGGGGCCGACGGTGAGGAAGACCGGCACGTAGACGCCGATGTTGTCGCCGCCGTTGGCGAAGGTGACCGCTGCGACGGTCCAGACGGCGGCGGCCTTGCCCGGGTCGTCATCGTCGTCGTCGCGGCCACGCCAGCCCCGCAAGGCGGCGTAGAGGCCGAGGAGCAGGGGGATGAGTCCGAAGTAGGCGATGGCGTCTTCGGGCAGGAAGGCGTTGGCGCCGAGTGCGACCAGGACGGAGGCGATGAGGATGGCGCCAAAGCCGAGGTACTGCCCGGCGATGATCTTGGCGGTGGCGCCTGGGGCGCCGGCGCCGCGGGCGAAGAACAGTGAGAGCACGATGATGTCGTCGATGTTGGTCACCAGGAACAGGCCGACGGCTTGCAGGGCGGCTACGGCCAGGTCCATCGAGGGGGCCCTTTCGGTTGGTTGCGGTGCGAGGCGCCGGCGCGCTACCTCGCGGCTGTGGCGGGGGCGGCCGATAGAGAGGACGACCGGGGTCGAATCCACACCCGAGGGGCGCTAGCATCGATCCATGCCGATGATTATCGCAAGTCCTGATGTGAGTGGCCGGGTCGAGCTGGCGCCTGCGGGGGCGTTGTTCCGAGGGCTGGGCGATCCGACGCGCCTGGCGCTGGTGCGCCGCCTGGCGACAGGCGAGGCGCGGGTCGTGGACCTGTGCACCGAGCTGGGCCTGAGCCAGTCCACCGTGTCCTCACACCTGGCCTGTCTGCGGGAGTGCGGGTTGGTCGACTACCGCGCGCAGGGACGCGCGTCGGTCTACCACCTGACCCGCCCGGAGCTGCTGGACCTGCTGGCTGTGGCCGAGGGCCTGCTGGCCGCGACCGGCAACGCGGTGGCCTTGTGCCCCACCTACGCACGTCCCACCACCTCTGACCCGATCACCAAGGAGAGCGCACGATGAGCGACGCCTGCGGCTGCAGCGACGACGCGACCACCCCCGGCGGCAAGGAAGCCGAGGAGCACGAGGTCGAGCGGCTGTGGGAGGTCAGCGAGCTCCGCTTCGCCGCCGTCGCCGGCGTGCTGCTCCTGGCGGGCCTGGTCGCAGGGTCCAGGGATCAGTCCGCAGTTGGGACGGTGCTGAACTGGGTGGCGCTGCTGGTCGGTGCGTGGACGTTCGTCCCCAGCACGATCCGGCGACTGGTCAAGGGCAAGATCGGCGTCGGGACGCTGATGACGATCGCCGCGATCGGCGCGGTGCTGCTGGGTGAGGTCGCTGAGGCGGCCGCGCTGGCGTTCTTGTTCTCCATCAGCGAGGGCCTGGAGGAGTACTCCCTGGCACGCACCCGCCGCGGCCTGCGTGCACTGCTGAGCCTCGTGCCCGCTACCGCGACGGTTCTGCGCGACGGTGCAGAGACCACGGTGGCTCCGGCTGAGCTGCGCGTCGGGGACTTGATGGTGGTCAAGCCCGGGGAGCGGGTCGCCACGGACGGGATCATCCGCACCGGTCGCACCGCCCTGGACGTCTCGGCCATCACCGGTGAGTCGGTGCCCGTGGAGGCCGGACCCGGGCAGGACGTCTACGCGGGGTCGATCAACGGATCCGGGGTCCTCGAGGTAGAGGTGACCACCACCGCGCAGGACAACTCCCTGGCGCGGATCGTGCGGATCGTCGAGGCAGAGCAGTCCCGCAAGGGCGAAGCGCAGCGCCTGGCCGACCGCATCGCCAAGCCGCTGGTGCCCGGTGTGATGATCGCCGCCGCGCTCATCGCCGTCGTCGGCAGCCTCCTGGGCGACCCGGGCACGTGGATCGAGCGGGCCCTGGTCGTGCTCGTCGCAGCGTCGCCGTGCGCCCTGGCGATCTCCGTCCCGGTGTCCGTGGTCGCCGCGGTCGGCGCCGCCTCCAAGCAGGGTGTGCTCATCAAGGGCGGCGCGGCCGTGGAGGCCCTCGGCGCGATCCGCGGGGTCGCCCTGGACAAGACCGGGACGTTGACCCGCAACGCCCCCGCGGTCGTGGCCGTCGTCGCCGCGCCGGGCCGGACCGAGGAGCGCGTCCTGCAGGTCGCGGCCGCCCTCGAGGCACGCAGCGAGCACCCGCTGGCACGGGCAATCCTGACCGCCGTACCCGCGGTCAGCCCCGCCAACGACGTCGAGGCCGTCCCCGGTGCGGGCCTCACCGGGACGTTCGAGGGTCGACCGGTCCGGCTCGGGCGACCCGGCTGGGTCCACACCGGGTCACTGGCCGGTGAGGTGGAGCGGATGCAGCAGGCCGGCGCGACCGCCGTCCTGATCGAGGAGGACGGCTCACTGCTCGGTGCGATCGCCGTGCGTGACGAGCTGCGGCCCGAGGCCGCGCAGGTCGTGGCCCAGCTGCGCCGCGACGGATACCACGTCGCCATGCTCACCGGCGACAACACACTGACTGCGACCGCGCTGGCCCGCGAGGTCGGCATCGACGACGTCTACGCGGACCTGCGCCCGGAGGACAAGGCCGCACTGGTCGCCCAGCTGCGCACCCAGCGCCGCACCGCGATGGTCGGCGACGGCGTCAACGACGCCCCCGCCCTGGCGACCGCCGACCTCGGCATCGCGATGGGCGCGATGGGCACCGACGTCGCGATCGAGACCGCCGACGTCGCGCTCATGGGCGAGGACCTGCGTCACCTGCCCCAGGCGTTCGCCCACGCCCGCAGGGCCAGGCGCATCATGCTGCAGAACGTCGGCCTGTCCCTGGCGATCATCATCGTGCTCATGCCCCTGGCCCTGACCGGTGTCCTGGGCTTGGCCGCCGTGGTCCTCGTTCACGAGGTCGCCGAGGTCTTCGTCATCGCCAACGGCGTCCGCGCCGGCCGGACGCGGCCCCTTCCCCACGACACGATCCCAGACACGACCGCGACGGCCGAGCGTGCAGCGATGGCCGAGCGTTGACCGCCCCGACCACTGACAGGCCGGTCCGGCTGGCGGTCTCACCGGTGAGGCGACGCCTGGCGGCAGGCGTGGGTGTCGTCCTCGTCGCGGCCACCGACCTCGGTGTGAAGGCGTGGGCGGTGAACGGGCTGCAGGATCGGGTGATCAGCCTGGGCGTGGTCGACCTACGCCTGGCGTACAACCCCGGGGTCGCCTTCTCCGTCGGTGCCGGTGCACCGGCATGGCTGGTGCTGACCGTGACCGCGATCGTCACCGCTGCGGTCGGCGTGGTCGCCTGGCGCACCGCCGCTGCCAGCACCAACGGGCGGCTGGCTGCCTTGGCCCTGGTCCTCGGCGGCGCCACCGCCAACCTCGCCGACCGCGCCGCAGACGGCGTCGTCACCGACTACCTGCGCAGCGGGTGGTTCCCGACCTTCAACCTCGCCGACACCGCCATCGTCACCGGCGCCGCCCTGCTGGTGCTGTCCACCCTGCGCCAACCCGCACCCGCAACACCGAGCGAGAACGGCACGATCGGTGCCCGGTGAGGGAACCCGCGCAGGCCTCGCGTTGAGCACCGCCACGAGTACGATCGGCGGCCGGTGCTCACATCAACGTTCGTTACGATGACCGTATGACGGCCGAGGGGTGCGACCTGCTGTGCCTGGACGTGTCGCGCGCCGAGGCAGTCCGTGCAGCACTGCCAAAGGCGCACCGCTCCCAGGCGATGGCGATCGCCGCCAAGGCACTGGCGGACCCGGTGCGCCTTCGCACGGCAACTGCCCTGGCCCTCGGGGCCGAGTTGTGTGTCTGCGATTTGGCGTGGGTCGTCGGGGCCGCGCCGAACCTGGTCTCGCACCACCTGCGTGTCTTGCGCCGCGCCGGCCTGGTGACCTCCCGCCGGCACGGCAAGCTGGTCATGTGCCGGCTGACCTCCCAGGGCGCGGCGCTACTGGACGCCCTGGGCGTCGCCGCACCGGGTGAGAGTCTGTGGGCGGAGCCGTCCGAGCTGATCACCGCTCGTGGATGAGCCGACCGCGGCCGGCGGACCTCCGGTCAAGGGATCGCCCGCACGGGCACGGCCGCGCCGGCCACTGACCGGCCCGCGGGTGATCCTCCTGGTCCTGGTCCTCGTCACTGCAGGCGTGGTGGCGGTCCAGCTCACCGGCTTCCTGTCGGCGGGCCAAGGCGCGGCGGCAGAAGGGCCCTCGGTGGCTGCGGGCAACAGGACGGTGACGGAGTACGCGCCCGAGGACCGAGGCGAACCGGTGACGCTGTCGGGAACCGGGCTGACTGGTGAGGCGATCGACATCGCCGCATGGCGCGGCGACGTCGTGGTGATCAACGTGTGGGGTTCGTGGTGTGCGCCGTGCCGGGAGGAGGCGCCGATCCTTGCCGCCACGTCGGCTGCGTACGCGGACCAGGGGGTGCGGTTCGTCGGGGTCAACGTGCGCGACAATCCGGCCGCGGCGATCGCGTTCGAGGAGAGCTACGGGATCATCTACCCGAGCATCGACGACAGGAATGGCAAGGCCCTGCTGAGCCTGGCCGATCACCTCCCCGGAGCCGGGGTCCCGGTGACCCTGCTCCTGGACCGGGACGGGAGGCCGGCGGCGCGCGTCCTCGGCGCGGTGCAGGAGTCGACCCTGACCGCGCTGCTGGACACGGTCCTGGCCGAGCCCGCCACGTCGTCGTGAGCGTGCTCCAAGACCTGGTCGCGACCGGCCCGATGCTGGCGGCCGTGGCCGTCGCGGCCCTGGCGGGGCTGGTCTCCTTCGTGTCCCCGTGCGTGCTGCCCGTGGTGCCCGGGTACGTGTCCTACGTCGCTGGCGGCCCCTTGCTCGATGAGGGCGTCGCGACGCGGCGACGTCCGGTGGTGGCGGGTACTGCCTTGTTCATCCTGGGGTTCGCCTCGGTCTTCGTCGCCTACGGGGCCCTCTTCGGCGGTCTTGGTGCGACGCTGCAGTCCTCGCAAGCGGTGCTCACCCGTGTCCTGGGCGTCGTGGTCGTGGTCATGGGGCTGGTCTTCGCAGGCTGGCTGCCCCGATCCCAGCGCCAGCTGCTGCCGCGGCTGCGTCCTAGGTCGGGCCTGGTCGGCGCCCCGCTGATGGGTGTCACCTTCGGGCTGGGCTGGACGCCGTGTCTGGGCCCGACCCTCGCCACGGTGCAGACCTTGGCGTTCACCGAGGCCAGCGCCGGGCGCGGGGCGGTGCTGGCCGGCGTCTACGCCGCCGGGCTCGGTCTTCCGTTCATCGCGGTCGGTCTGGGCATGCGCCGGGCACTGACCGCGACCGACTGGGCCCGCCGGCACACCGTGGGGATCAAACGCGCTGGTGCGGTCATTCTCATCACCACGGGTCTGCTGCTGGCCACCGGGGTGTGGGACCACCTCATGCGCGGCCTGCAGTCCACGATCTCGGGCTACACCACAGTTCTGTGAACGATGTCGACAAACGAAAGGCGCCCACTGATGGTGAACCGTAAGCAGGAAGCGGCTGAACGCGCTGCCCGGCTGACCGAGATCCGCGAGCAGCAGCGGCGCGCCGAACGCCGCCGCACGGCGGTCATCACCGGCACGAGCGTGCTCGTGGCCGGGGTCCTCATCGGAGCGACGACCATCGTGCTCGTCGGCGAGCAGCGGCGCGCCGCCGAAGTCGCCGACGCGGCCTCGGGGGAGATCGAAGGCGTCGCGACCTTCAGCGACCTGTCAGCCGGCCACGTCCAGCAGCCGGTGCAGTACGAGCAGACGCCTCCGGTCGGTGGCGACCACGCGGGCACTTGGGCGAACTGCGGGACGTACACCGAGCCGATCCCCAGCGAGCTCGGGGTGCACTCTTTGGAGCACGGTGCCGTGTGGATCACCTACAGCTCGGACCTGCCGGCCGAGCAGGTGCAGCGGCTGGCCGACCTGGCCGACGGCAACGCGTACGTGTTGCTCAGTCCGTTCGATGGGCTGCCCGAGGAGCCGGTGGTGGCCAGCGCCTGGGGGACCCAGCTGGCGCTGGAGACGGCGGATGACCCGCGCCTTGAGCAGTTCCTGGTCAAGTACCAGCAGGGTGAGCAGACACCGGAGCCAGGTGCGCCGTGCACCGGTGGGGTGGACGCCTGATGAGCGAGAACGCTACCGCGCCGCGCAGGATCCCGACCGCTGCGGTGGTGATCCTCGTAGCCGCCGTAGTCGGAGTCGCCGGCCTGGTCGCCGGCTCGGCCCTCACCAGTGGAGGGGAACCTGTCCCGCAGCCGGCCGAGGGGTCAGCCGAGGCCGGGTTCGCCCGCGACATGCAGGCACACCACGCCCAGGCGGTGCAGATGTCCACCATGGTGCGTGACGCCACGGAGGACCCCGAGGTCCGGTCCCTGGCGCTGGACATCATGCTCACCCAGCAGCAGCAGGCTGGGCAGATGTACGGCTGGCTGGAGCAGTGGGACATGCCGCAGGCCAGCCTGGCCGCGCCGATGCAATGGATGAGCGAAACCGACTCCGGCATGGGGCCCATTGAGCACGGTGCTGACGCGACCGCGGCGCCGGGGTCCGACACGGTTATGCCCGGGATGGCGAGCGACGCGGACCTGGGCAGGCTCGCCGACGCAGGAGGGGTCGACGCCGAGGTGCTGTACCTGCGGCTCATGGTGGCGCACCATGAAGGCGGCGTGGCCATGGCTCAGGCGGCGCTCGACCTGGTCGAGGACGACGACGCCCGTCGTCTGGCGCAGGCGATCGTCAGCTCCCAGACCGCCGAGCTCGCGGTGCTCAACGACATGCTCGACGCGCGGCAAGCCGTGTCGACGGGCCAGTGACCGAGCCAATCGACGCCTGGCCCGGCAGCGCCGTCGCCGAGGCCGCAGGATCCCGGCCAACCGGGGACGCGCTCGAGGATGCTGCGGTCAGTGACCGTCTTGAGGAGGCGGCTCGGCCTGGAGTGATGGCGATGCCACCGCGCCCGACGGGGCAGGGGCTGCGGGCATGGGGCCGGTGGGCGTGGCGGACGCTGACGTCCATGCGGACCGCGGTGCTGCTCTTGCTGGCTCTGGCCCTGGCCGCCGTGCCCGGGTCGCTGCTTCCCCAGCGGGGGGTCGCGTTCGATCCCGGCGCCGTGACCCGCTTCGTGGCCGACAACCCGGTGGTAGGCCCGTGGTTGGACCGGCTGGGGTTCTTCGAGGTGTACTCCTCGCCCTGGTTCGCCGCGATCTACCTACTGCTCATGGTGTCCATGACTGGATGCGTCCTGCCGCGCGCCGCGCGCCTGTGGCGGTCGACACGCGCCGAACCCCCACGGGCGCCGACCAATCTCGCGCGCTTGGACGGCCACCGTCGTACGACCGTGGCCGCCGAACGGGCGCAGGTCCTGCAGGCGGCCGCGTCTCACCTGAGGGCACGGAGGTTCCGCGTCGTTGTCGACGACGATTCCGTGCGGGCAGAGAAGGGGTACGTGCGCGAGGCCGGCAACCTGGTGTTCCACCTGTCGCTGCTGGTGCTGCTCTTCGGTGTCGCGATCGGGTCGCTCTTCGGTTTCGAGGGCCGGGTGATCGTCGTGGAAGGTGCTTCCTTCACGAACACGCGGCTGCAGTACGACGAGTTCACCCCTGGGCCTTTGACTGACGCCGAGACGCTGAGTCCGTTCTCGGTCACACTGGACGACTTCACCGCCAGGTTCGAGACGGCCGGCCCCCAACGCGGCAGCGCCCGGGAGTTCCAGGCCGACCTGACTGTGCTGCGCACGCCCGGCGGCGACGCGCAGAAGGTCACCGTCGAGGTGAACCACCCGCTGCAGGTGGAGGGGACCAAGATGTTCCTCACTGGCCACGGTTACGCCCCGGTGGTCAGCGTCACCGATGGCCGCGGTCAGACGGTGTTCTCCGGGCCGGTGGTGTTCGTGCCCTTCGACGGTAACCTGTCCTCCGAGGGCGTGATCAAGGTCCCAGACGGGCAACCGACCCAGCTGGGGTTCGAAGGGTTCTTCCTTCCCACTGCCTCCGTCAACCCCGAGGCCGGGCCTCGATCGCTGTACCCGGACCTGGTCGATCCCCAGCTGCTGCTGACTGCCTACACCGGTGACCTCGGTCTGGGCGACGGCGCACCGCAGTCGGTCTTCCGCCTGGACAAGACCGATCTGAGCCAGGTCATGGACGGGGGCGAGCCGTTTGCGCGCGCTCTGCGACCCGGTGAGTCGATGACGTTGCCCGACGGGCAGGGGACCCTCACGTTCGAGTCGGTCTCGCGGTTCGCGAACTTTCAGATCGCTTACGACCCCGGCAAGGAGCTCTCCTTGGTCGCCGCGGTCGCCCTCCTGCTGGGCCTGACGGCCTCACTGGCGGTCCGCCGACGCCGGGTCTGGGTCCGTGTCACCGCAGCGTCCGCAGGCGGCCCCGTGACCGTCGAGGCAGCCAGCTACGCCCTGACCCGACGTGAGCCGGTCCCCGGCGAGCTCTCGTCGCTGCTCGCCGCCCTGCCAGGCGCCGAACCGGCCGGCAACGGCGCTGCCCCGCACGACCGAGAGGATTGAAGATGCCCACCCCCACCCTCCTGGCCGAGCTGAGCGACCGGCTCATTTACAGCGCCATCGCGGTCTACGCGTTGGCGATGCTCGCCTACGCCTACCAGGCCGCGCGCCGATCTCGCCCGGCAGCGGACGACGCGCCTCGCCTTGAGCCGGTCGCCGCCGGCAGACATGGCGCCGTGCTCGCCCCCCAGTCGCCGGCCTCCGCGGCCCCGCCTGGGATCCGCGATGCAGCCGCGCGTCGCACGGAGCGGATCGCTGCGGCACTGACCACGCTCGCGTTCGTGCTGCACCTGGCCGGGGTCGTGGCCCGGGGCCTGGCGGCGGGCCGCGCGCCGTGGGGCAACATGTACGAGTTCACGGCCGCCGCCACACTGGCCGCCACGGCCGCCTATCTGGTGTTCCTGCGACGCCAGCCGGTGCGGGACCTGGGTGTGTGGATCCTCGCGCTGGTCACCTTGTGCCTGGGGCTTGCCGTGACGGTGCTGTACACCCCCGCGGGGGACCTGGTCCCGGCGCTGAACTCCTATTGGTTGGTCGTCCACGTCGCGGCGGCCATCATCGCCGGTGGCGTCTTCACCGTCGGGGCCGCCGCAACCGGCCTGTACCTGCTGCGCCGCCACGCTGCCGCGCGCGACGCCGACGGAGAGGCGACCCGGGGCTACGCCGGGCGGCTGCCCGCAGCCGCCGCCCTGGAACGCGTGGCTCATACCGCCCACGTGTTCGCCTTCCCGGTGTGGACGTTCGCCGTGCTGGCCGGCGCGATCTGGGCCGAGGACTCCTGGGGTCGGTACTGGGGCTGGGACCCCAAGGAGACCTGGGCCTTCATCACCTGGGTGCTCTACGCCGCCTACCTGCACGCCCAGTCCACCGCCGGGTGGCGCGGAAGGAAGGCCGGGTGGCTCGCCCTGGCCGGATACGCCGCATTCCTGTTCAACTTCGTCGGCGTGAACCTGTTCATCACCGGCCTGCACTCCTATGCCGGCGTCTGAGGAGCGGCCGATGCCGGTGCGCAGCCGGAGGGTGGGGGACGACCCAACCGGGACGCGCCGGTGAGCACACGATCCTACGGAGCCTCCTCCTCGGCCAGGGGGTCTGGTCCAGCTGCTGCGGCCGGTGGGGACCCTCGTGTTCACGCCGCTCCCGTCCGGGGGGTCGAGCGCGTCGAGGCGCAACGCCGCGCCGGTGGCGCCTTGCCACCTGGCCGCATGGCGCCCGGGCTGGCGCTGGTCGGAGCAGGCGTGGGTGGCTGGGCGACGAGCCTGGCGTTTCCTGACCGGGGATGGTGGCCGCTGGCCTACGCCGGCATGGCGTGCCTGCTGCTGGCGATGCGCGGCGCACCACCGGTCCGCGCCGCAGGCATCGGCCTGGTCTGGGGCCTGGCCTTCTTCCTGCCGCTGGTGCACTGGGCACTGCAGGCCACCGGATCGGTGCTGCCGTGGGTCGCGCTCAGCGTGTTCCAAGCGCTGTACGTCGCCGGCTTCGGGGCACTGTGGGCCTACGCGCGCAGAGCCGTCTGGATCACCGGCCGCCCGCTCGCCCAGGCAGCCACCGCAGCCGTGCTGTGGGCCGCCATCGAGCAGGTCCGCGGCTCCTGGCCGTTCGGGGGCTTCCCGTGGGGCTTCCTGGCCTTCTCCCAGACCGAGGCGCCCGTGCTGCGACTCGCGCCCTACGGCGGGGAGGTCCTGGTCTCCGCGATCGTCGCCGCGACCGGGGCGCTGATGGCGCTTGCGCTGCAGTACCTGCGCCGCACTGCGGTGACGGCCGCGGGTCGGGCGCTGCTCGCTGCGGCGCTCCTGGTCGGCGCCCCGGGCCTGCTTCCCCTGAACGCCGGCCACGAGAGCGGCTCACTGCTGATCGGAGCCGTCCAGGGCAACGTCCCGCAGCAGGGCGCCGACTGGGCCGAGCAGGCCCGCGACGTCACGGCCAACCACGCAGAAGGTACAGAGCGGCTCGCAGCCGACGCCGGAGGGCGCCAGCTGGACCTGGTGGTGTGGCCGGAGAGTGCCGCCGACATCGACCCCCGCACCGACCCGGCGCAGGCTTCGACCGTGGACCGCGCCGCCGCAGCGGTCGGCGCCCCACTGCTGCTCGGGACCCAGCGGTTCCCCAAAGGGCAGGACATCCGCTACAACGAGATCATCACCTGGACCGCCGGTGCGGGGGTCGGCGACACGTATGCCAAGCAGCACCCGGTGCCCTTCGGAGAGTACGTCCCCTTCCGCTCCTTCTTCCGGCAGCTGACTCCACTCGTCGACCGGGTCGCCACGGACATGGCAGCCGGCGGCGCCCCCGCAGTGATCGATGTGCGGATCGACGCGCTCGGACGAGACGTGCGCCTCGCCACCGGGATCTGCTTCGAGGTCGCCTACGCCAGCCTCATCCGCGAGGGAGTCCTCGACGAGGCAGAGCTGATTCTCATCCCGACCAACAACGCCTCGTTCGGGCGCACCCCGGAGTCGACCCAGCAGCTGGCGATGTCGCGCTTCCGCGCGGTGGAGCACGGCAGGTCGACCGTCCAGGTCTCCACCGTGGGCGTCAGCGCCATGATCAGGCCGGACGGAACGGTCGTCGCACGCACCGGCCTGTTCACCGACCAGGAGCTCATCGCCTCGCTCCCGCTGCGCACCGCGCTCACCCCGGCGGCGCGACTGGGCACGACGCCGCAGACCGCCTTCTACCTCCTGGCGGCGGCCGCCATCGTCAGCGGTGCGCTGGCAGGCCGCCGACGACGGGGCCGCGACCACAGCTGGCGTCCCTCCCCGCGGCGGCTCCGCGCGCCGGGCGACCAGACCCCGACGCTGCGCGCGCGGGCCCTGCGGATGCCGGCCCGGGTGTGGATCAGCCGCGTGTGGCCCCCGTGGCTGGAGTGGCGCCTGATCGTCGGTCTCCTCGTGCTGATGGCCGTCGCGGCCTACACCGGGATCCGGCTCGGCCAGGACATCGTCGAGAAGACCACCACCACAGTGTCGACAACTTCCGGTGCCGCGGCCCCGTAAATCTCGACCATCACGGTTGCCCCGGTGGCGCCCCCGAGCCGTTCAGGCGCGCGAGGTAGGCGTTGTACTCCTCGAGCTCGGCGTCGGCGCCGCCGTCACGGTCGATCTGCCGGTCCCGCGCCCTGGACCGCTGGGTGTCGCTGCGCTGCCACCTGCTGGCGATCAGCAGGAGCATCAGCAGTCCCGGCGCCTCCCCGTAGGACCAGGCCAGCCCACCGGCCAGCTGCTGGTCCCGCAGGGCATCGATCCCCCAGCCGGCCGGCGGCGCAGCGAACAAGGGGACCATCGGCGCAGTAGCCATCATCACGATCACCCCGAAGAACGCGTGCAGGGGCATCTCCAGCACCAGGTCCAGTGCCCGCCCATGATGCGTCTGCCGGATCGGCAAGGGGTCGGTGGACAGCACCGGCACCGTGAACAGTAACCCGGCCACCAGGAACCCCACCTCCAGGGCCAGGTGCCCGGTCCAGGTGCGCAGCAACGGGTCGGCGAGCTCGGCCAGGTACAACCCGTAGAACGCCAGCAGGAACAACGGCACCATCACCGCCGGGTGCACGAGTACCCGACTGACCGGACTGCGCAGGGCGCGCCGCGCAGTGATCAGCACCAGCCGGCCCACCCCCCGGTGCGGTGTGGCGCGCAGCAGCAACGTGCCGGGGCGCCCCAGCACCAGCAGCGGCGGGACGAGCATCATCAACGTCAGCTGCTGGAACATGAACGCCGAGAACAGCCGCAGCCCGTACCCCTCGATGCCCGCACCCGTCACGACCGCCAACACCAGGCAACCCACCGTGAACGAGATGGTCGCGCCGATCGACCAGCGCCGCCCCCGCAGCCACAGCCGGCACGCGCCCGCCAGGTACAGCACCAGCAGCACCGCGGCCAGCACCGGAAGGACCGGCACCGGTTGCAGCGTCGGGGCCAGCATCGTCTCCAGGGACGGTGGTGCGGTCGGCAGCCACACCGGCCCCGTGACGCCCGGGTCGTCCTGCACCCGCTCCTCCTCCGAGTCTGTGCGCTTCCTTCCGACGGCCAGATGGATTTGCAGGCCATCGTCCGGGCCGCGAAGCGAGGGCGACCACAGCGCGCTAGGGTGACGTTATCTGAAGATCCGCGCAGATGAGGAGATGCCCATGGGTCGGGTCCTGCCGCTGGACGGCTGCATCGGTGGCGATCCGCAGTCGCAACGCGTGGCGCTGGTCCGCGCCAGCGTCCCGGACGACGCCGAGGCAGGGTCGCTTGCCGAGCTGTTCCGACTCCTCGGTGACGTACGGCGCACGAAGATCCTCTATGCGTTGCTGGAGGTCGGTGAGCTGTGCGTATGCGACATCTCTGCGGCGGTGAGGGTTCCCGAGGCTTCGGTGTCCCAGACGATGCGTCTGCTGCGCGCCTCGGGGGTGGTGGACAACCGGCGTGAGGGCCGCCGGGTGTACTACCGGTTGGCCGACGCCCACGTGCGGATGCTGCTGGACGTGTGCCGCGAGCACACCGGGCACGAGGGCAGCCGCTGATGGGCGCCGGACACGGTCACGGACCCGTCACTGAGCACGCCGGTGGGCGCTACCGCCGCCGCCTAGCCGGAGCGTTCCTCCTGACCGCGACGTTCTTCGCGGTCGAGCTGGCAGCGGGGTTGGTCTCCGGCTCGCTCGCACTGATCTCCGACGCCGGGCACATGGCCGCCGACGTCGTGGCCCTCGGCGCATCCCTGCTCGCCACCCGGATCGCAACCCGCCCTGATCCGACGGGGCGGCGAACCTACGGCTCGTACCGCGCGGAAGTGTTCGCTTCCGGCCTGACGGTGCTGATCATGCTCGGTGTCGGGGTGTACGTGGTGGTCGAGGCGATCAGTCGGATCGGCGAGGACCCGTCCCTGCCCTCGGGCGTGATGCTCGTGGTCGGTTTCGTGGGCCTGGTGATCAACGTTGTCTCCATGCTGCTGCTGCGCAGCGGGTCCAAGGACAGCCTCAATGTCCGGGGCGCCTACTTCGAGGTGGTGGCCGACGCTGCCGGTTCGGTCGGCGTCATGGTCGCCGGTGTTCTGATCATCGCCACCGGGCGGCCGGTCTGGGACCTCGTCGTCGCGCTGGCGATCGCCGTCTTCGTCATCGTCCGTGCCGTCACGCTGGGGCGGCAGGTCCTCGCGGTACTGGGCCAGCACGCACCCGTCGGCATCGACCCGGAGGCCGTCAGCCGAGAGCTGGGCGCCGTGCCGGGCGTGAGCGCCATCCACGACCTTCACCTGTGGGTGCTGACCTCCGGGATGAACGTCGCCACCGCTCACCTCGTCGCGAGCAGCGGCGCCGATCACGCCGCGGTCCTGGCCGGTGCCCGGGACGTCCTGCGCGATGGCTTCGGCATCGCCCATGCCACGCTCCAGGTGGAAACGGCTCAGCAGCAGCACGAGTGCTCGGACCTGACCTGGTAGCCGCTCAATCGACCGGCGTCCCCGCCGAGCGCTTGGGGGACCCAGGTTGCTCCGTGCCCCCGGGGTCATTGGCGTCGGCGCGCTCGGCCATGCGAGTGAGCATCGCGTTGTAGGCGGCCAGATCGGCGTGGCCGCTGCGGTCCGCGGCGCGGTCCAGACGTTTCGCGGTGCGCTCGTCGTCCTTGGTCCACGCCAGGGCGATACCGATGGCCAGGGCGAGCATCGGCACCTCGCTGATGCCCCACGCGATCGCGCCACCGTCCCGCTGGTCCTCCAGCGCGGACGGCCCCCACGGTCGACCCAGCATCCCGAACCACTCAGGGACAAGGAGGGTCTCCTGCATGACCAAGGCGACGCCGAAGAACGCGTGGAACACCATGGTCGCGAAGAGCAGCAGGAGTCGGATCGGGAACGCGGGCCGCCGTGGGCCCGGGTCGATGCCGACCAGGGCGTTGACGAACAGGTAACCGGCGAGCGTGAAGTGCGCCACCATCAGCACGGTTCCGATCTGCCACCGAAGGGCGTACTCGAACGCCGGCGTGTAGTAGAAGATCACCAGCGACCCGGCGAAGTTCACCGCAGCCACGACCGGGTGCGACCAGAACCGCGCCCAGCGCGAGTGGACGAGTCCCAGCAGCCACTCCCGTGGCCCCCAGGAGGCGTCGTGCCGCACCGGCAGAGCACGTGCGGCGAGCGTCACCGGCGCCGACAGGGCCAGGAAGATCGGCACGACCATGATCAGGACCATGTGCTGGATCATGTGCGCGCTGAACAGCACGTGCCCGTACACCGCCGGGCCACCGGAGGTCACCCATCCCAGCAGCACGAGCCCCGTGACGGCACACGCCGTCCGGGTGAGCGGCCACCGGTCCCCGCGAGCACGTAGGCGGCGCACCCACCGCAGGTAGACGACCAGGGCGCTGGCGCAGCCGGCCGCGATGATCAGGTCCCACCGGAAGGACGTCAGCCACAGCTCGACGGTCGGGGCCGGCGGCAGCGGATGGCCGGTGATGACCTCGGCCGGGGTGAGGTCACCGCTGGCCGTCACGGCGCCGGGTGGTTCGGTGCTGCCGAGCCCGACCGCGACACCGGACACAGCGCCCATGACCGCGAGCTCGACGGCCACGAGGCGCCAGAACAGCGCGGGTGCTCGGCCCGACGCTGTCGGCCCGAGGCGGGGTATCACGGACCGGCGATGCACCAGGCCCAGGAGCGCCAGGCCTCCGGTCAGCAGCACCTTGGCGACGATCAGCGTTCCGTAGGGCGTCGTCAGATCCTCGGGCCCGTCGGTGCGCAGGACTACGTTGACCAGCCCTGAGACCACGACAGCGGCCAGCGACCACGCCGCTACCGGCGACCAGCGCGCGACGGTGGTGCCCAGGGCGCCGCCGAGATGACGAGCCACGAGCGCGATCGCCGCGAGCCCCCCGATCCACAGCGCGGCACCGACCAGGTGCAAGAACATCGCGCCCACTGCGAGCTCATGGTTTGCGTCACCCGACGCGTGCCCCGTCTGGGACCACAGCGCGAACGCCGTCAACGCAGGCACGGCCGCGACAACCGCACTGCGTGGTCCTGTGACCAGCAGCGCGAGGACCGTGGTGATCGCCGCCAGCACGGTAACGCCCAGCAGGGTGCGCCCACCGGAGACCGACCCCACGTACAGCGCGAGCTGGCTGCCGAACCCTTCGGCCTGCGGCGACGTCCCGGTGATCCTGGCGTACGTCAGTACCGCGTCAACGATGCTCAGCACCGTCCACATACCGGCGCCCGCCCCGGCCACCACCCCCGCGGCAGGCCAGGCCTTGGCCCCCACGGCTTCGCGGGAAGATCCACTGGGAAGGATCGCCACCACAAGGAACAACGCCCCTACAGTCACCGCCGCTGCCAGCTCCGACAGCACGGTGACGATCGGCGAGGACCAGCGGACCAGTGCACCGGGGTCGGCCAGCGCCGTCGCCTGCCATGCACCAGACCACCCGCCGCTGGCCAGCACCACGACCACTGCAACCACGGCACCCACGATCACGCCGAGGCGACGGCGCCGAGCGCGTGCCTCTCCCGGGTCCGCGTCGGGCGCTGCCCCGGCTCGAGGTGGAAGCACCCTGCTCACGGCTCAGTGCGCCGCTCACCGCCGCTGCGCCGCCGCAGGAAGACCGCTCCACCAACCGCCACGATCGCGGCGGCGGCGATCGCAAGCCCCACAGCCGTCGGCGCACCAATGCCGCGGCCGCTCCTGTCCTCCGGCTCACCCTGATCCGGTTGCGGCTCCCCGGCGCCGGGGCCGGCCTGCTCCGACGCCGCCGAGGGCTCCGGCGGAGGCGACGTCGCAGGCCCGCTCGGTGACGGCTCAGGTGCGCTCAGGCTTTCCGGCGCCTCGGCGGTGAAGCGGAAGGTCCCGTCAACAGGATGTCCGTCACCGGACACGGAGCGCCAGTTCACTTGGTACTCCCCGGACGGGAGGCCTTCGCGAAGCGGCTGGGCCACGGTGACGCCGGACACCGTCGCGGCACCGTCGCCCCACTCCTGCCCATCGGGTCCGGTCACCGCGACGACGGCCCCCACGGCGAGCTGGTCAGCGGAGAACGTCAGCACCACCGCGTCGGGTTCCTCGACCGTCGTCCCGTCACCAGGCGCGGTGCTCACCAGGGCGTCGTGGGCCACCGCCTGGCCCGGGGCCCAGCCCAGGAGCAGCAGCGAGGCAACCAACACCGCGCCGGCACGGGCAAGGCACACTCCCGCCCGGGCGTGGGGCAACACTTGCGGATGGGCTGTCGAGGCCATGGGTTCGAACCCTCTTTCGTCGTCTTCTGGTACCCGTCCGGCGCGCGAAGTCCTGAGCGCGAACTTCCCGCCATCCTGCCCGACGCCGACTGTGCACCGACCGCGTGTAGGCACTTCCCCCCGGCTCGCCCGACGTCAAGGCCCGAGTCGGGCCTGGCACCACCGGCGCCGAGCAGCGCACACCGAGCGGCGTCCCAGTCGGATGGACCGGCGCGCCGCTCGACCTGACGTCACCACCGTCGGTGAGCGATGAGACCCTCACATGAAGGACTCGACTTCGCGCAGGGCTGAGCGCGCTCGTCGTCGGTTCGGTGCTCACGGTTGGGGCGCCTCTCGAGCCGGCTCATGCCGATGAGTACGACGACCGCCGCAGCGAGGACGAGTCGACATCGCCTCGTCCACGGGATCCTGGCGCAGTCCACGCTGAGGAGGAGTTCGCCCACACCGACGCCGCACCTGGTGCGGGCCTACCCCGAGCGCCAGGCCCTGGACGCGGCGATCCCGGTTGCCGAGGCGGAAACCGTCGCCGCTGAGGCAGAGCTCACACGGCTCCAGCGTGAGGCCGACCTCATCGCCCAATGGCTCGAGGCCGCACGGGCGGAGGAGGAGAACATCACCGCGCAGGTCGATGCAGACACCGACCGCGCCGAGGACATCCGCGCGGCCGTCGGGCAGATAGCGCGCGACACGTGCAAGGGAGACATGGCTGAGTCGGCTCTGTCCGCCGCCCTCGATGCACAGCGTTCCGACGACTTCCTCCGGCAGTCAGCCCTGGCAGACACAGCGCTGAGGACCCAGGCGCACGGCAAGCGTTCTGCCACTACTGCGTCACGAAGGTCGTGATGAACACGCCCATCACCTCGCCGTGGTAGTCCTTCGCCAGCACAGCAGCGAGCTCCGCCTTCAGCGCCGCGCGCCCGTCCGCACTGCTGACCTCCTCGATGGTCCGCCCCGAGAACAGGGCGATCGTGCGGTCCAGCGCGATTGATGGTTCGACTTCCTCCTCGACCTCTGCCGTGAGCTGCAGCCCCAAGCCGATCAGGAGGTACCGGCCGCCGGCCAGGTTGAGGCTGATCGGCTCGAGCTCCTGCACCACACCAGCCTCCGGCGCTTCCTGCACCACGCCCTCCTCAGCGTCTGCCCCTGGACCCATGAGGAACCAGTAGCCCGCCGCCGCGCCGAGGAGGGCGAGGACCGCCAGGATGACGACCATCTTCATGCTGCGCCGCGTCCGCGGGGCCTCCGCATCCGACGGCTTGGCTGGCGCGGCGCCGCTCTGGGCGCCGATCTTCGGCTTGTTGGCGATAACGCGCTGCTCAGTCACATCGTGGCCACATCTCTCGTTGGACGGCCCCGCGGAGCATCGTGAGCCACCGAAGAGATCGGCCGGTCACCGCACGAAAGAAGCATGAGCAACGGGCGAGATGCCATCTGTCCCCGTCCGACCGGTGGGCGGACCGCGAGACGTGGCGGGATCGTCGGACGGGAACTCGCCGTGGCGGGCGCCCCGGGGGGCTAGGTCAGCTCGATGACGAGGGAGACCGCGTAAACCGCGATGACCAGCCCGAATGCGACCAGCGGCAGCACCAATCCGAGCCGGGAAGGCCGCTTGCGCGGCTTAGTCATCTTCCCCTCCTGCACGTGCCACATCGGACGATTCGGGAGTCTGCCATTCAGACGACGTTGACACGTGTTCGGCAGGCGCAGGCCTACCGCCTGGCCACTCCTCCGCATCCGGTGCCCCAACTCGTTGGGTATCGCCGGCAAGGACGCTCGCTTGACGTCCCGCATCTAGCTCCCGCTCGGACTGGAGCAGGTGCTGTCGATCGAGCGCCGCCAGGGCTGCCCGCTCGTTGCGGTCCGCATGAACGATCTTGCGCATCGCGAGCCAGAAGATCAGGCCGACGCCTGCACTCGGGGCGAGGGCACCGAGGATCTCCAGCACGTGCATCCCTCCCTGATTAAGGACCGCCTGCCCCGTCCTTCGGCCGGCGCTTCTCTTCAATCGGTATGACGAGCCGGCGCTGGGCACCCACGGAGAGAGCGGGCCGCGCAGGTGACCGCGTGCAGGGAGACTACCGGGTAGATCCGGTCGAGCGGTCTGGCGTGCCGCGAGTGAGTGCCGTGGCCGCTCTGGCCCGCATGGATCGAGGATCTCTCGTCGGTGTCATTCGGACGGCGCACCGGTAAGGGCGCTCACCGCCGCGCGGAGCCAGGGCGTGACGAGGGCAACGGTGGGGACCGCGAGCACGGCGGCGCCGGCGAGGTAGGCGCCGGCGGCAACTGCCCGGGCGTGCCCCCGAGGCCCGTCGTCGGGGTAGACGTCTTCCAGGCGCGCGCGGCGCAGCGCGACCTCGTGCCCTGCGGCCTTCGGCTCAAGGGCACAGAGGGCACGGCGCAGGGGCCCGGGCCCGGTGCGCTGTGCCGCGACGTCGTCGGCGAGCATCTCCAGCAGGGTGCTGACGGCGTCCAGGGCGAGGCGACTGCGGACCACGCGGGGGAAGGCGACGTGCAGGGCGGTGAACGCCTCCAGGACGAGGTCGTGGCGGGCGCGCAGATGGGCCCGCTCGTGCTCGACGACGGCGCGCGTCTCGGCCTCGTCGAGCACCTGGAGCACCCTCTCGGTCACGACGACGCGCGCGGGCCGACCGGGGACGCAGTACGCCAGCGGGACGGTGCCGCTCAGAACGTGGAGCCGGGCGGCGTCGTCGTCGAACGCGCCCAGGAGATCAAGGGCGTCCCGCTGCCGACGGCGACGGCGTCGCAGTACGACGCCGAGCCGCAGGGTGGTGACGGTCAGCCGCAGGACGATGGTGCCCGCGGTGAGCGCGGCGACGGAGGCCGCGACCAGCAGCCAGGCGTCGCGCGCGCCCTGCTCGCTCCGCACCGCCCGCCAGATCTCCTCCGGCGCGGCGAGGGCGGCGCCGACGGCGGCGAGCACCGCGGCAAGCGCCCCAGCCTGCCAGAGCACCACGGCCGCCCGGGGCGCCCGGTGCAGCGGTCGGAGCCGCGCGAGCGCGACAGGCGCAGCGACCGACAGCAGGACGGCGAGGGCTGCGAGGGACAGTGCCGTCACGGTGCTCCGCGCGGGGCGGTCACGGTCGCGGGCTGCCGGTCAGAGCGCGGGACGCCCGAGGGCGGCGCGGAGCGCATCGGCCTCGGCGGAGCTGACCCGCCCGATGAAGTGCTGGAGGGCGGCGACGCGGGCGTCGGTCCCGTCGCTCAGGCCGAGGGCATCCAGCATGAGCTCGGCCGTGGTCTGCTCGCGGCTGCGCAGCGGGGCATAGCGATAGGCGCGGCCCTCCCGGAGCTGCGTGACCGCGCCCTTCTTGGCGAGGCGGTCCATGACGGTCATCACAGTGGTGTAGGCGAGCGGCCGGTCCGCCTGGAGCGCCTCGTGCACCTCGCGGACGGTGCACGGCTGCTCGGCGTCCCACAGATGCGCCATGACGGCGCTCTCGAGCTCACCCATCGCCATGGCGCAGATCCTACCGGGACCTTTGGACCTTGTCGTACTACTTGACACGTACTAGGCCGTGTAACATCTACGACGTTCTGTAGTAGACAACACGAACGTCAGGAGATCGCCCCGGTGGACACCCTGGAGCTCGCACGCCTGCAGTTCGCGGTCGTGACGATCTACCACTACTTCTTCGTCCCCCTGTCGATCTCCCTGGCGGCCCTGACTGCGGGCCTCCAGACGGCGTGGCACCGCACGGGGCGCCCGCACTACAGAGAGCTCACGTTGCTTGTGGGCAAGCTTCTCATGGTCACCTTCGCCGTGGGCGTCGTGACCGGCCTGGTGCAGGAGTTCCAGTTCGGCCTGTCCTGGAGCGACTTCGCCCGCTTCTACGGGGACGTCTTCGGCCCCACCCTCGCGATCGAGGGCATGCTTGCCTTCTTCCTGGAGGCCACATTCCTGGGCCTGTGGTTCTTCGGCTGGGACCGCCTGCCCCGGCTCGCGCACCTCGCGACCATCTGGGTGGTCGCCATCGGGACGCTGCTGTCCGCCTTCATCATCCTCGCCGCCAATTCGTTCATGCAGAACCCCGTCGCGTACCAGGTCGACCCGCGGACGGGCCGGGCGCAGCTGGACAGCTTCTGGGCCCTCATGGTCAACGAGGTCAACCTCGTGGCGTACCCGCACACCATCGCCGGCGCCGCCATGACCGGCGGCGCGCTGCTCATGGCCGTCGGCGCCTGGCGTGCATGGGGCCGCGGTCCCACCGCGCGGGGGGAGCAAGACCACCTGGCATGGCGCACCCTCGCCCGCCTCGGCGGATGGGTCACGGCGGTCGCCGGGCTTGCCGTCGCGATCACGGGGGACCTGCTCGGCAAGGTCATGACGGCCGTCCAGCCGATGAAGATGGCCGCGGCGGAGGCCCTGTACGTCACGCAGGCCGGCGCGCCGTTCTCCGTCTTCGCGATCGGGGACCCACGTAGCGGCGGAGAGCCCTTGCTCTCCCTCGACGTCCCGTACTTGCTCTCGCTCCTCGCGCACGGCGACCCCGGCGCGACCGTCCAGGGCATCGACGACCTCCAGGCGCAGTACGTGCAGGAGCACGGCCCCGGCGACTACGTGCCGTGGGTCCCCGTCGCCTACTGGACCTTCCGGCTGATGATCGGCACCGGCATGCTGGCGGCCACCCTCGCCGTCCTGTTCTTGTGGGTCACGCGTCGCGGCCAGGGCCTCGTGCGGCACGGAGGCGGCCTCGCGGGCGCCACCCGGGGCGTGCTCGCCGGCCGGGGCAGCCTGCGGACCCTCCTCGGCACCGGCGTGCTCGCCTGCCTGCCGCTGCTGCCCGCGCTGCCGGTGCTCGCCAACACCTTCGGGTGGGTCTTCACCGAGACCGCCCGTCAGCCGTGGCTCGTCTTCGGGCTGTTCCGCACGGAGGACGGCGTGGGCTCGGGCCTCACCAGCGCCGAGGTGCTCACTTCCCTCGTCGGCTTCGGACTGGTCTACGGCGTCCTCGCGCTCGTCTGGTACCGGGCTGTCCGGCACCTCGTCGCAGAGGACCTCACCTCGCGCCCCGTCCGCACCAACGGGGCCGACGCCGACGACGGCGACCGCGCGCCCGTCCCCACCTACTGAGGAGTCCCGTGGATCTTGCCCTGCTGTGGTTCGGCCTCGTGGTCCTGTGCTGGGCGCTCTTCCTGGTGCTCGAGGGCTTCGACTTCGGTGTCGGGATGCTCGCCCCCGTCCTCGGCCGCGGCGGCGCGCAGCGCGGCGCAGCGCTGCGGACCATCGCGCCGGTGTGGGACGGCAACGAGGTGTGGCTCGTCGCGGCGATCGGGGCGATGTTCGCCGCGTTCCCCGACTGGTACGCCTCCGCGCTGTCCGGTCTCTACCTGCCCATGGCGGCCCTGCTGCTGTGCCTCGCAGTGCGGGGTGTGGCCCTGGAGTTCCGGGGCAAGCGCGACGACGAGCGGTGGCGCGCGCGCTGCGACGCGGCCCTCGCCGTCAGCTCGGCCGCCACGGCCTCGCTGCTCGGCGCGGTGGTCGGCGTGCTCGCGGGCGGGCTCGCGCTCGGCCCGGACGGGGAGGTCGCGGCGGACGGCGGCGCGCTCGCCCGGACCGCAGGGACGCTCGCCCAGCCCGGTGCCCTCCTGGGCGCCCTCGGCGGCCTTGCCGCCGCGACCCTGCTCGGCGCGACGTACCTCGGCCTCCGCACGACGGGTGGCGTCCGGGACCGGGCCCGGGCGTGGGTCGGCCCGTCCGCCGGTGTCCTCGCCGCCGTGGTGCTGGTCGCCGGCATCGGGGGAGGGCTCCCGGGCACCGTCGTCGGCGCGTGCGTCGCCGTCCTCGGCGCTGCGGCCCTCGCGGCCCGTGCCGGCAGGGAGGGCTGGGCGTTTGCCCTCTCCGTAGCCGTCCAGGCTGTCGTCGTCGTCGCCCTGCTTGTGCAGGACGCCCCGGTGCTGCTGTCCAGCACGCTCGACCCGGCGTGGTCGGTGACGATCGAGTCTGCGCGGGCGAGCGCGTACGCGCTCAGCACCATCAGCTGGGCGGCTCTGGTCCTCCTGCCCGGCGTCCTCGCGTACCAGGGGCTGGCGTACTGGGTGTTCCGGCGGCGCGTGGCGAGCGACCCCGTGCCCACATGAGCGCGGCCCCGTCTCGCGGTAGTGGTCCCGGCCCGGTGGACCTGCGGCTGCTCCGCCTCGCCGCGCCCGTCCGCGGTGCCCTCGCGGCGCTCGTCGCGGTGGCCGTCGCGCAGGCCCTGACGACGGTCGCGGTGGCGCTCACGCTGACGTGGCTGGTGGTGGCTCTGGTCGAGGGTGCGCGGTGGGAGCAGGCCCTGCTCGTCCTGTCCGCGGCGCTCGTCGTGCGCACGGGGCTCGCCCACGCGCAGCCGACGGTCGCCCAACGCGTCAGCGGCGCTGCGGTCGCGGGCGCACGCGCGGTCGGCCTCAAGTCGCTCATGCGCGATCCTGGCGCCGCGGTCCGGGCGGGCGGTGACCCGGCCGCGGTCCTGTCCACGGGACTCGACCCACTCCGGCCCTGGTTCGCGGCCTACCTGCCCGCGCTCGTGGTCGCCGGCGTGCTGCCTCCGGTCGTGCTCGCGCTGCTCGTGCTGGTCGACTGGCCGTCCGCCATGACCGTGCTGCTCACCCTGCCGCTGGTGCCCCTATTCGCGGTGCTCGTCGGGTGGGCCACCCGACGCGGCGCCGACCAGCAGTACGCGCACGGCGGCCGGCTCGCCGGGCACTTCCTCGACGTGGTCCGCGGGCTGGTGACGCTGAGGCTCTACGACCGCGCCGAGCGCCAGGTCGAGCAGGTCAGGCGGTCCAGTCGGGCGTACGCCCGAGCCACGACCCGGGTGCTGGGCGTGGCCTTCCTGTCCTCGACCGCGCTCGACCTCGTGGCGACCGTGTCCGTCGGGATCGTCGCCGTGGGCGCCGGGGTGCGGCTGGCGGGCGGCGAGATGGCTCTCTGGCCGGCCCTCGCGGCGATCATGCTCGCGCCCGAGGCATACCGCCCGCTGCGGGAAGCCGGGGCGCAGTTCCACGAGTCCGCGCAGGCGAGCGCCGTGATGGACCGCCTCGACGCGATGGCAGGGGCAGGCGGGGGCACCGCACGTGAGGACGGCGAGGGGGAGGAGGGGTCGGCCGCGGGGGCACAGGGCGCCTCCGTTCGGTTCGCGGGGCGCCGGCGGCCGGTGGTCCTCCCGGACGTGACGGTGCGAGCCGGGGAACTGGTCGCCATCGTCGGGCGGTCCGGCAGCGGCAAGACGACGCTCCTGCGGCTGATGGCCGGGCACGGCACGCCCGACCGCGGCCGGGTCTGGGCGCGTGGCGCCCTGCACGTGCCCCAACGGCCCCAGCTGCCGCCGGCTCGTACGGTCCGTGAGGCGCTCGACACCGGCGACGAGCGTGCTGCGGAGGTGCTCGCGGCGCTCGGGCTGGGCGAGGTGGCCCTCGGCACGCCGCTCGGGGACGACGGCGGCGGTCTCTCGACCGGGCAGAGGCACCGCCTCGCGCTCGCACGGGCGCTCGTGCTGGCCGAGGACGCCGGGGCGGCGGGGGAGGACGTCGCGCTGCTGCTGGACGAGCCCACTGCGCACCTCGACGCGGGCGCTGAGCAGGCCGTCCTCCGGCGCCTGCGCGATGCGGCGGCGCGCGGGGTCGCGGTGCTGGTCGCCACCCACCGCGAACCGGTGTCCCGGGCCGCGGACCGGGTGGTTCGCGTCGAGCAGGCCCGTCTGACCGAGCGGGCGCCCGGTGTGACGCCCGAGCGCGCAGGGTCGGGTGGGGCCGCGGCGCCGCACGACGACGTGACGGGCCGTGAGCTGCCGGTCGCCTCCGACGGCACCACGGAGGACACCGGCCTCCTCGTGGGGGTCCGGCGGCAGTGGTCCGCGATGGACGCGCGCGCCCGGTTCGCGGTCGCGGCCGTCGCGGGGGCAGCGTCCCTGCTCTCAGGGATCGGCCTGACGGTGGCCGCCAGCTGGATGATCGTGCGCGCCTCCGCCCAGCCGCCGATCCTCACCCTGTCGCTCGCGGTGGTCGCCGTGCGCAGCTTCGCCATCGCGCGGCCCCTCTTCCGCTACCTCGAGCGACTCGCCTCCCACGACGCCGGGTTGTCCCTTCTGGCGGGGTGGCGCGGGGACGTGGTCGCGGCGCTGATCCCGCAGGTGCCCGGTCGTCTCACCGCCCGCCGGGGGACGCTCCTGCTCCGCGTCGTGGAGGACGTCGACACCAGGCTCGACGGGCGCGTCCGCGGGGCTGTGCCGATCGCGGCCGCACTGACAGCGCTCGCCGTCGCGACGGCGGGCCTCGCGTGGCTGCATCCAGCGACCCTCCTGCCGTGGGCGCTCGCGGTGGTGACCGCGGGTATCCTCGCACCCTGGACCGTCCTCCGTGCCGACCGGCAGCACGGTCCGGTCCTGGAGTCGACCGGCGAGGCGCTGCACGACGCCGTCGTGGCCGCGGTCGAGGGCGCTGACGGGCTCGACCGGGCGGTACGCCGCGAGCTCGCCGCCCGCGAGCAGGCGGCGGAGGCGGCCCGCGCGCAGGACGCGCGGACCGACGGCCTCGGGCGCGCGGTCGCAGAGGTCGGTGGCGCGGTGGCGGTCGTGGGCGCGGCACTCGCCGCCGCGCTCGCCCCGCGCAGCGACCTCGGACCGGAGGAGGTAGCGGTGCTCCTGCTCGGTGCGGTCGCGACCGGGGAGGTGCTCCTGGAGCTCCTGCCAGCGGCCCGGGCCCGTCATCGCGGCGCCTCCGCCGCGAACCGGCTCGCCGCACTCGGTGCGGTAGCCGGCGCCCCCGCCGTCGCCTCCGATGCCGGCGCCCGCCGGACCCAGCAGAGCGACGCCTGCGAGGGCGTCGTCGTCGCGGGCCTGCACGCGGGGTGGGGCGGCCGACCTGTCCTGGATGGCGTCGACCTCACTGTCGCACCTGCCCAGGTGCGCGAGATCACCTGGCCCTCCGGCGGCGGCAAGTCGACCCTGGCCGCGGTGCTCGTGGGGCTGAGGGCTCCCGCAGCCGGCCGGGTCGTGGTGTGCGGACGGGAGCCGGCGGACGCCCGTCGGGAGGGCCTCGTGGCGCTCGCCGGCGACGCCGACCACGTCTTCGCGACGACTCTGCGCGAGAACCTTCGCCTCGCGTGCCCGGACGCCCCAGACGACGCCCTGGTGCGGGCGCTGCACGACGCCCATCTGGGCGGGTGGTTCGCCGGCCTGGAGGACGGGCTCGACACGTGGCTGAGCGGGGCGACGATCTCCGGGGGGGAGCGGCGACGGCTCGTCCTTGCGCGCGCGCTGCTGCGTGACCCGGCCGTACTGGTCCTGGACGAACCGACCGCCGGGCTCGCTGCCGCTGACGCCGACGCACTCCTTGAGGCACTGCGGGACCGTGCGCACGATCGACGACCGCCGCGTGCCCTTCTGGTGATGCACCACGCGGTCGCGCCCCGCCCGGCGGCCCACGACTGACCGGTCGCCCCGCGCCTTGAGCGGCCGCCTCGGGATCCGAGCAAGGAAAGGGAACGGAGTTGGGCCATGTGGATGAGGCCACCGGTATGCGCATGCGGCAAGTGCGGTTGGCCGCAGGGGGACGCCGTTGGCGGCATTCACCGTCAACGACAGCAGACTCAGATCGCCCTCGGCCCGAGTGACGTCGGGGACCGGAAGACGTCTCGCGGCGGCCGGGGATTCGCCGGCTGGCGAGCTACCGGGTCCGAATCCTCTCGAATGCGGCGAGCGCCTCGTCCTGCGCCTCCGGAAGGGTGTGAAGGTACCGCTGCGTCGTCATGATCTGCGAGTGCCCCATGCGCTCCATGACCGTCTTCAGGTCTGCGCCACCTGCGAGCAGCCACGAGGCGTGCGCGTGCCGAAGGTCGTGCATGCGCACCGTGAAGTCCACCTCGGAGCGCTCGACTGCGGGCCTCCAGTGCCGTGTGTTGAACGTCGCACGCGACAGCGGCTGTCCTCCGGCGGTCTCGCGCGACGGGAAGAGTAGATCGTCACGAGTCAGGCCGAGCTCGGCAATGCGGCCAGCAAGGACGTCGAGCAGGCCCTGCGACACGCGGAGTGTTCGGGGCTCGTCGTCTTTCGGGTAGGGCTTGACGATGAGGCGCTCGCCGGTCGGGGAGTCCTTGCGCGAGACCTCGACGATCGTCTCCTCGACGGTGATCGTGCGGCGCAGGAAGTCGACGTGCCGCGGTCGCAGCGCGACGAGCTCGCCCCACCGCAGCCCGGTCTCGATCGCCGTCATCACCATCGGCTTGAACCTCGGCGGGATCTCGGCCAGGACGGCGGAGTACTCCTCAGGTGTCAAGGTCCGAGCCTTCTTGGTGACCACCTTGGGCAACTCCGTGCTCTCGCAGGGGTTGAAGGCGATGAGCCGGTCCCGGACCGCCCGGGCGAAGACCGAGTGCAGCATCACGTGGTATTTGGCGATCGACCGAGGGGACAAGCCCTGGTCGAGGGCAGACCGGACCCAGGTCTGCACGTTCGACGCGGTGATCTGCGCCAGCCGCATCTCGCCGAAGAACGGGATGAAGTGCCGGCGCAGATAGGAGCGGTACGCAGCGAGCGTCGAGACCTCAAGGTGGCGGGACGGCAGCCAGACGTCCTCTGCATACGCCCGGAACGTCACCCGGCCTGCGCGTCGATCGACCCACGTGCCGTCTGTGATCCTTTCCTCCGCGCGCATCGCTGCCCGCTCCGCCTCTCGGCGGGAGTCGAACGTGCCGGCGGAGCGAAGGCGCCCGTGGGTGTCGCGGTAGACCCCGGTGTACCGCCGTCCGCGTTGCCTCGGCCGCTCGACCACCCAGCCCATCGAACCTCCTCTGGTGAGCAGATGGTCAGCAGCCGTACCCGTACGGGCACGTACGTGGCCGGACACCGGCGGACAGTGATGTGCCTCCTGACCTGTGAAGATGCTGGTATCGACGCTAGCTGTGGCCACGGTTTCGGGCAAGGTTGCGTCGCTCATAACCCAGAGGTCGCAGGTTAAAATCCTGCCCCCGCTACTTGAAGTAGCAGTTCAGAGGCCCTTTCGATCTTCGGATCGGGAGGGCCTCTGGCGTTGGTGTCAACGAGGTGTCAACACCGGTTGCCTGGAAGTCGCCCGAACTGGCGCAGACATCGCCGAACACTGCCCAGTCACGTGGAGGTCCTGGGCGGTGATGGACACAGAGGTTGATCATTTGGCGGACTGGTGGTCGGCCGCCGGGGACGGCGTGGGCTCCTGTGGCGGTTGTGGACTGCCGACGAGACCGGCAGGTCGCAGAACCGGGCGTTGCCCCCGCCAGTGCTCGCTGTCGTCAACCCGTGACCTTCGTTTTCGGCCCGTGCGATTGAGTATGGTTGGTACATGCAACTAGTTGAGTCGACGGCCGACCTTGCCTCGGTGGAGTCGATCGAGCAGGAGCTGACCTTGCTGGTGCGTCGGGCCCAGAAGGTGTACCTGCGCGGGGCCCCGGCGGCGCAGGTCGTGGAACGGGCGGCCTATGGGATTCTCGCGTGGCTCCACGACATGGGCCCGCTGCGCCCCGGCGCTCTGGCGGCCCACTTCCACCTGGATGCCTCCACGATCAGCCGCCAGGTCACCTCTCTGGAGCAGGCCGGCCTGGTCGCGCGCGAGCCCGACGCCGAGGACCGACGTGCCTGCCGGCTGCGGCTCACCGAGCACGGTCAGGAGGTGTTGACCGCGACGCGGGCGGAACGGCGCGGCGTCGTCCGCGGGCTGCTGCAGTCCTGGTCTCGCGAGGACCTGGCGAACTTCGCGTCCCTGCTGGCCGCCTTCAACGCCGGCCTCGACCACCAGCTGAGCCAGTCCACCCGAGAAGAGAGTCAGCCATGAGCACCTCACCGTCGCCCCGAGCCGAGCAGCCCGCGGCGCCGACCGAGCAGGTGATGCCGATCCTGACGCACCGGCAGATCCTCATCGTGTTGGTGGGTCTGATGCTGGGCATGCTGGTCTCCGCCTTGTCCCAGACGATCGTGGCCACCGCGCTGCCCACGATCGTCGGGGAGCTCGGTGGTCAGGACCAGCTGGCCTGGGTCGTGTCTGCCACGTTGTTGACCTCGACCGCGTCCACCCCCATCTGGGGCAAGCTCTCGGACCTGTACGGCCGCAAGATCATGTTCCAGTCAGCGATCGGGATCTTCCTGGTCTCGTCCCTTGCCGCCGGGTTCGCCCAGAACATGGGGCAGCTGGTCGGGTTCCGCGCCGTGATGGGGATCGGCGTGGGAGGGCTGATGGCACTTTCCCAGGCGATCATCGGTGATGTCGTCAGCCCTCGCGAGCGTGGCCGCTACCAGGGCTACATCGGCTCGGTCTTCGGCCTGGCTACCGTCGCCGGGCCCTTGCTCGGCGGCTTCCTGGTCGAGCACCTGTCGTGGCGGTGGACTTTCTGGGTCGGGATCCCTGTCGGCATCGTCGCCCTCGTGGTGACGGAACGCGTGCTGAAGCTGCCGTTCCCCCGCCGCCAGCACGCGATCGACTGGCTGGGAGCGTTCTTCATCGTCGCCGGGATCAGTGCGCTGCTGCTGATGCTCTCCCTCGGTGGCAAGGAGTTCGCCTGGAACTCGGTCTGGACCTATGGCCTGGCCGCGGTGGCGCTGGTGATGCTCGCGCTCACGGTCTGGCAGGAACGCCGGACGGCCGAGCCGATCATGCCTCCTCGGCTGTTCGCCAACCACACGTTCGTCATCACCAGCCTGGCCGGGTTCGTGGTCGGGGTCGCCATGTTCGGCGCCATCATCTTCCTGCCTCAGTACCTGCAGATCGTCAAGGGCGAGTCGCCCACCGCCTCCGGTCTGCTGACCCTTCCGTTGATGGTCGGACTGCTGATCACCTCGATTGGGTCAGGGCGCCTGATCACCCGTTCCGGCCGCTACAAGATGTTTCCCGTCGCGGGTCTGCTGGTCGCCGCCGGTGGGCTGGCGCTGATGAGCCGACTGTCGGTGGACACCCCGCTGTGGCTCGCCGGGGTGTTCATGTTCATCACCGGCGCCGGCATCGGTATGGTGATGCAGGTCCTGGTCCTGGCGACCCAGAACGCGGTGCCCCATGCCGACCTCGGCGTGGCCACCTCCGGGGCGACCTTCTTCCGCTCCCTCGGCGGCGCGATGGGAGTGGCAGTCTTCGGCGCGCTGCTCACCCACCGGCTCCGCGACACCATCCCCGCGCAGCTCGAGGCGGCAGGCTTCCCCGCCGACCAGATGCCCCGCGGGGCCGCGACCCTGGGCAGTCCCGAGCAGATCGCCGACCTGCCGGAGCCCATCCATCTCGCGGTCACCACCGGGTTCGCCGAGGCACTGCAGACCACGTTCCTGGCCGCCGTACCCTTCGCGTTGCTCGGGTTCGTCATCCTGCTCTTCCTTCGCGAAGCTCCCCTGCGACACACCCGGGGGCACACCTCGGGCGAGGACGTCGCCGCCGCGTTCGAGACCGCGGTCGACCCCGACGCGCACCTCACCGCCGAAGAAGACGCACCCGCGCCGGGCGATCCCCAGCCACCGGGGGTGCCCCGGCGTCGCTAGGTGTTGTGGTTCAGGAGCTGGTGACGCATGCGGGATGCAGGAAACGGGTGTCCTGACCCCGACGCCGTTCGCCCTCCGTTGTCGCCCTGACCGGCGGATCGTGGCCGTGACACGCACAGAGGGCGTGGCGGGTCCGCGGCGGTCAAGCACTGACTGTTGGCCGCACGCCGCTTGAGCCCAGCGGGACGCGTGCCGTGGGGCCGGCTTGCCGCCGCGCCGGGAGGGGGTCAGCCGGTCGCGTCCGGCGGTCCCGCGCGGTGGCTCCCTGGTCGATCAGCCAGCGCGGGACAGCCAGCCTGCATCCAGGCCTCCATCGCGGCGACCCCACGGGCCGCCTCCAGCGCAACGACGACGGGCCGGCGATCGGGTCCGGGCCAGGCGGGGGGCCCGGCCGCCAGCCACGTGGTCAGGACCGCTGGACGTGCGTACCAGTAGGTGCCCATCGCGAGGCTTCCGGTCATCAGGCACCACGCCAGGAGGCGGGCCGCTCCCAGCAGCCATGTCGCCAGGGTGTAGAGGTACAGCCTGGCGCGAAGGTGCAACACCACGGCACCCCTCTTCCCGGGGTCTCGCAACGCTCATCGGCTCGCATCGCGCCACCGGGCCAACTCCCGGGGGCTTGTCAGCAACCCTGCCACGACGGGCCGCGCAACGGAAGCGTCCGGCCGTGCCGCCGCCGTCCCGATCGGCGGCGTGGTGCTCGCCGGCCACCGCGACCTGTGCCCGGTCGAGCAGTCGCTGCGGATGCCGCGACCGACCTGCGGTGCCCGGTCGAATCTCCTCGCGGACCCGCCCGCCGACCCCGCCCGCCGACGGAGTGCACCCGACGATCGTGTTCGCCGCACTGGCGATCAACGACGACCAGCGGAGCTCATACGCTCTCGCCCACTGAACAGACGGACCAGGTCAGGCCTCACGGCCAGGCTGGGGGAGGTGCGCCTCGATCAGCTCTATGATCTCGGGCGCGTCGGGCTCGACCTTCGGCCGGAATCGATGCACATGGCCGTCGGGGGTGAGGAGGAACTTCTCGAAGTTCCAGGTGATGCGCCCCGCCTTCCCGCTGGCGTCGGGGGTGCGGGTCAACTCGGCGTAGAGAGGGTGCCGTGACCTGCCGTTGACCTTGACCCGCTCGAACATCGGAAAGGTCACGCCCCAGGTCGTCGAGCAGTACTCCTTGATGGCGTCCTCACTGCCCAGTTCCTGCAGGAACTGGTTGCTCGGGAACCCGAGCACGGTGAAACCTCGCTGCCCATAGGTGCGCTGGAGGGCCTCGAGCTTGTCGTACTGGGGTGCGAGCCCGCACCGCGAGGCGACGTTGACGATCAGCCTGACCTGCCCGGCGTACCTCGCCAGGGTCGTGACCTCGCCGTCGATCGTCGTGACCGGGATGTCGTCGATCGTCGTGACCGGGATGTCGTCGATCGCCATGCCTGCTCAACACCGCGGCGAAAACGGGCATTCCCGCCCCGGCGGTGCCGGCCGGTGGCGCGACAGCCCTCAGCGGGCTGCCCGCGGTGGGGTAGGTCGCTCAGCGCAGGTGCAGGTCTTTCCGGCTCGAGCGGCGCCAAGCCCGTTCACCGGGGCCGCGGGCATGACCACCCACTCACACGAGCGCACGGGCTTCGGTCACCTGCTGCCAGCGCGGACGGCCGCTCGGACCGCCCGCACGGTTCGATCTGCCTCTTCCGGCGGCGTCACCGGCCCCGATGGCCTTTCTGGCGCTCCACTGACCTCGTCACCGTAGACCTGCTCTGCGGCTCGCCGCAGCGCCGCGAATGCCGTGGCTATGGTCCGCACGCTGTCGTCGTCCAGGAGGGACAGGAGCGCGACGCGATGTCCGGCGCCTTCGGCCATCAACGTGTCCACCAGCTGTGAGCCTTGAGCTGTGGGATGCACCTGTCGGGCGCGCCGGTCGGTCGGGTCGGCCACGCGCTCGACGAGCCCCCGGTCTTCGAGCCTGTCCACCAGGCCGGTCACCGACGCCGGGCTGATCTTCAGTGCGTCGGCCAGCTCGTGGCTCATCAGGGAGCCGTCGGCGTGCAGCAGCAGCAGCACCTTCAGCTGCTGCATCGTCAAGGTCGTCTGCAGCAGAGCGGTGAACTGGGCCCGCGAGAAGAGGCGGATCAGCGCCGCCTCGTCCTCGGCGATCGCCGCCATCACCGCATCGCGTTCCACCGTGTGACTCGATTCTTCGGTCAGCCCGTACTATTCACCTCGCACCGACTATACGGGAGATCTCCATGACTCGTCTTGCCCGGCTGAGCCTTGCCAACCGCGCCGTGGTGGCACTGGCGACGTTGATCCTCATCGTGGCGGGCGTCTTGTCGACGACGTCGCTGAAGCAGGAGCTCATCCCGTCCTTGGAGATCCCGCTCGCGGTGGTGGTGACGCCTCTCCCGGGTGCGGCGCCGGACGTGGTCGAGCGGCAGGTGACCGAGGTGGTCGAGGCTGCCGTCAGCGGTGTGGAAGGTCTGGAGGGGACCGAGTCCACGAGCCGCAACAGCCTGTCGGTGGTGTCGGTGGAGCTGGCCTACGGTACCGACCTGCAGGCGGCCCAGCAGGACCTGGAGCAGGCCGTGACCCGGGCGGGCACCGGCCTGCCGACGGGCGTCACACCGTCTGTGATCACCGGCAGCATCGACCAGCTCCCGGTGGTGCAGCTGGCGGTGGCCGCCCCGCAGCTGGACGAGCAGGAGCTCGTGACCCGGGTGGAGGAAGAGGTCGTTCCGCGGTTGCGGGGCCTGGAGGGGGTTCGGGAGGTCACCCTGTCCGGGGCGCGGGAGACGCGGGTCGAGATCGTTCCGGACCCCGTGGCCCTGGGGGCCGCGGGGATCGGCCTGGATGCTCTCACTTCGGCACTGCAGGCCAACGGTGCGGTCATCCCGGCCGGCACGGTCACCGACGGGCAGCGCTCCCTGAACGTCGTGGTGGGCGAGCGGTTGTCCTCGGTGCAGGACATCGCGGCGATCCCGCTGCCCACCGCTGACCCCTCAGGGGCACCGGTCCTGCTGGGAGACGTGGCCACGGTCGAGCAGGCACAGGTTCCCGCCACCTCCTATGCCCGGACCAACGGTCAGGCGAGCGTCGCTCTGGCGATCACCAAGACCCCTGACGGCAACACCGTCAGCGTCTCCCATGACGTGCGGGACCTGATCCCGGGGATCGAGGCGGCGCTGGGTGAGGGTGCTGCGGTCGACGTGGTCTTCGACCAGGCCCCGTTCATCGAGAAGTCGATCGAGGACCTGAGCACCGAGGGCCTCCTCGGCCTGATCTTCGCCGTGATCGTGATCATGCTCTTCCTGCTGTCACTGCGCTCCACCTTGGTTACCGCGATCTCGATCCCGCTGTCGTTGCTGATAGCGATGACCGGGCTGCTGGTCGGTGGGTACTCGCTGAACATCCTGACCCTGGGGGCGCTGACGGTCGCGGTCGGACGGGTCGTGGACGACTCGATCGTGGTGATCGAGAACATCAAGCGCCACCTCGGCTACGGCGAGCCCAAGGCGCAAGCGATCTTGACCGCGGTGCGTGAGGTCGCCGGCGCCGTGACGTCCTCCACCATCACCACCGCGGCGGTGTTCGTGCCGATCGGGATCGTCGGCGGTCAGGTCGGCGAGCTGTTCCGGCCCTTCGCCTTCACCGTGGCCGTGGCCCTGCTGGCCTCGCTGGTCGTCTCCTTGACCATCATCCCGGTGCTGGCCTACTGGTTCCTGCGCGCCCCGGCCGACCATCAGCACGCGGCTGTGGACCGGGACCGTGTCGAGCAGGGCGAGCGCCACGGACTTCTCCAGCGCAGCTACCTGCCGGTGCTCCGAGGGGCCATCGCCCACCCGCTGATCACTCTCGCCATCGCCGTCGCCGTCCTCGGCGGGACCCTCGCGGCCGGCACGAGGCTGGAGACCAACTTCATCGGCGACGCCGGGCAGAATACCCTCAGCGTCGACCAGCAGCTTCCGGCCGGCACGAGCCTGGAGGTCACCGACGCCGCCGCACGGCAGGTCGAGGAGGTCATCGCCGAGCTGGACGGCGTCGAGACCTACCAGGTGACCGTGGGCTCGGGTGGAAGCGGGCTGCAGACCGCCTTCCTGGGCGGTGGCGGCGGGTCGAACACGGCCACCTTCGCGATCACCACCGACCTGGACGCCGACCAGGCCCGGGTCGAGCAGGACCTTCGTGCCGCGATCGCGGACGTGGAGGACGCCGGGGAGCTGACCGTGACCACCGGGCAGGCCGGGTTCGGGTTGCCGCCGGTGGAGGTCGTGGTCCGTGCCGACGACGACCAGACGCTGCGCGAGGCCGCAGATCTGGTCGCCGAGGCCATGGCGGACGTCCAGGGCACGACCGACGTCGTGAACAACCTTGCCTCAGACGCACCAGCGGTCCAGATCCAGGTCGACCGGGCGGCAGCGACCCAGGCTGGCACCAGCGAGAGCGCTATCGGGCAGGCGGTGGCCGGCCTGCTCCGTGGTGCGCCGATCGGCCAGGCGGACATCGCCGGGCGCACCACCGACGTCGTGGTGCTCCTGGGCCAGGCCCCCGGCGACGTCCAGGCCCTGCGCGACACCCCTGTCCCCACCGCCACCGGGATCGTTCCCCTGGGGCAGGTCGCCGAGGTCAGCGAGGTCCAGCAGCCCACCAGCCTGACCCGACAGGACGGGCAGCGCACGGCCACGGTGACCGCCACCGCGACCGATCAGAACCTCGGCGGTATCACCACCCGGCTGCAGGAACAGCTCGACGCCCTCGACCTGCCCGACGGCGCAGAAGCCGAGATCGCAGGCGTCAGCGCCGAGCAGCAGTCAGCGTTCGCCGACCTGTACGTGGCCCTGCTGGCCTCCATCGCCATCGTCTACCTGGTGATGGTCGCCACGTTCCGCTCCCTGCTGCAGCCGCTCATCCTCCTGGTGTCGGTGCCGTTCGCCGCCACCGGAGCACTGGCCCTGCTGCTGCTCACCGGCACACCCCTGGGCGTGCCGTCGCTGATCGGGCTCCTCATGCTGGTCGGCATCGTGGTGACCAACGCGATCGTGCTCATCGACCTGGTCAACCAGAAGCGCGAGCAGGGCCTGAGCGTGGTCGACGCCGTGATCGAGGGGTCCCGCTACCGCCTGCGGCCGATCCTGATGACCGCCGCAGCGACCATCGGCGCCCTGACCCCCATGGCACTGGGACTGACAGGCGGCAGCGTCTTCATCTCCCAGCCGCTGGCCCTGGTGGTCATCGGCGGGCTGACCACCTCCACCCTCCTGACCCTGGTGCTCGTCCCGGTCCTGTACAACCTGACCGAACGCGCCAGCGCGGCCCTGCGTGAGCGCCGAGGCCGCCGGACGGCCACCACCCTCCCAGCCTGACACTGACACCCCCGGCGGTCTCCGGCGGGTCGTGATTCACAGCCGTTCCGGTCGACCGTGGACCGGCGCACCTGTGCCAACCAGGCCGAGCGCGCCTCGGCGACCTTCGAGTGCCGGCGCCACCCCGGCCTCAGCTACCGGTGCCCGAACGACTTGGCGGACCTTCACACCGCCGCAGTGGCCGTGGCACGATCAACGAGCCGTCCGGGATACCGGGTCAGGCTCCTGCAGCACGACCTCAACGAAGGGGTTAGGCGATGAAGGCAGCGCGGTTGCACGAGTTCGGCGGTGACTTCGTGGTGGAGGAGGTTCCGACGCCGGAGCCCGGTGCCGGTGAGGTTCGGGTCCGCGTCGGCGGGTCCGGCGCGTGCCACTCCGACCTGCACGTCCGGGCGGGGGAGATCCCCGTCCACCTTCCCGCCCTGCTGGGGCACGAGAACGCCGGGTGGGTGGACGCCATCGGTCCGGGCGCCGAGGGCTTTGAGATCGGTGAGCCCGTCGTGGTGTTCGGTGGGTGGGGCTGCGGCCGCTGCCGTGTGTGCTTGGGTGGCCAGGAGCAGCTGTGCGACACCATGCGGTGGGACGGTATCGGCCCCGACGGTGGCTACGCGGACTACATGGTCGTGCCGAGCACCCGGCACCTGCTGGCCGCTGGCGACCTGGACCCGGCGCTCGCTGCCCCGCTGACCGACGCGCGGCGCTCACCCCGTACTCGGCGGTGAAGAAGGCCCTCCCGCGTCTGGTGCCCGGCACCACGGCGGTGCTGGTGGGCGCCGGTGGGCTCGGCCAGTACGGGCTGCAGTTCCTCAAGCTCCTCTCCCCGGCGACGGTGGTTGTCGTCGACAGCTCGGCGGACAAGCGGCGCCTCGCCCTGGAACTCGGTGCCGACCAGGTGGTCGACCCGGCAGACGCCGACGCCATGGAGCAGATCAAGGCCGCCAGCCACGGCGAAGGCGCGGCGGTCGCGCTGGACTTCGTCGGGGCCGACGCGACGATGAGGCTGGGGGCCTCGTCGCTGGGCCCGCAGGGCCTGTTCGTCCTGGTGGGCCTGGCGGGAGGTTCCTTCCCGTTCTCGTTCTTCTCCCTGCCCGTCCAGGCGACGCTGACCAGCAGCAGCTGGGGCAGCCGCAACGAGCTGGAGGAGGTCCTCGCCATGGCCCGGACCGGGCGCCTGGTCTCCACGATCGAGCGGTATCCGCTGGGCGAGATCAACGACGTGTTCGCGCGCCTCGCCGCCGGGCAGGTCCAGGGCCGTGCCGTCCTGATCCCTTGAGCACACTCGTCCACGTCCCGCTAGGCGCGTCTGCCACGGCGAGCGGCACCATGCGCTGACGCGGCGCCCGCCGCCATCACCGCCTGGCCGAAGACAGCAGACATGACCCGGTCCGGGCTAGTCAGCCGCCCGGCTCCATTCTGCTGCCCAGGAAGCTATCGCGTCGATGACCGGTCCGAGGGCCCGCCCCTTCGCCGTCAGCACGTAGCGCGGTGCGCCTGCGCCGATCGGGCACGTGCGCGAGAGGAGTCCTTCGCGTTCCAGCTCCCGTAGCCTCTCGGCCAGCAGGCGGTCCGAGAGCCCGGGGATGACGGCGCGGATCTCACTGAAGCGCTCCGCGTGGGCCATCAGGGCGTGAAGAATGACACCGTTCCACCGTCGACCGAGCAGCTCGACGGTCTGGTGGAACGACGGGCAGTAGCGACCGCAGTCGTCGCCCGCGGGACCGACCGCCTCGTCCGCCACCTCGCCCTCCACGTCCGCTCAAGGGTGATTGACCCGCGCCCAGGGTACTGCTATACCTCAATCACTTACATCTGGTAAGCGGCGACCTGGGAGGGTGACGTGGAGGTCCTGGTGCTCATCGGCAGGGTGGTCTTCGCCTTGCTCTTCCTCGGCTCAGGCTTTGGCCACCTCACACAGCGGCAGATGATGGCCGGTTACGCCACCGGCAAGGGAGTGCCTGCCGCCAACCTGATGGTCCCGCTGACCGGGCTGCAGCTCCTGGCCGGCGCACTGATGGTGGCCCTGGGGATCTGGCCCGACGTCGGCGCCCTCCTGCTGGTGACCTTCCTGGTGCCCACAGCCTTCATCATGCACGGCTTCTGGGCCGAGACCGACCCCGGCGCCAAGGCCATGGAGCAGACTCAGTTTCTCAAGGACCTGGCCCTGGCCGGAGCGGCACTGGTGATGTTCGCCGTCTTCGCCTACCTCGGTGACGATCTGGGCCTGGTCCTGGTCGGCCCGCTGTTCAGCCTGTCATGAGCGGCGCGGTTCCCGTGGCCATGCCCGAGCGCCCGGGCCCGCGACCCTCGACGACCCCGACCAACCCGCACACCCAGCTCGACCAGCAGCCGAGCGACGACCGACCACGGCAGCGCCTCATCGGGCAGCTCGCCGACCTGCCGGATGTGGTCTGGGCGGCCTCGACGATCTCTGTCCCGGGTGCACAAGCGCTCACGCTGCCTCGGGGCCCACACCGAGGGCCACCCGACGCGTTCATGATCGACACCGAGTTCGCCCACCTCCACCCGGCCCCTGACCACTCCCTTCACCTGGTACTGCCGTCGGCGGCCGCCGAAGCCGCCATCGACGCCGGCTGGGCCGAGCAGCACCCCATCGCCCGCCTCGGGCTCATCTCGCCGGGTGCGGTCATGGTCTACGCGCCACGGGACGCGCACGAGGCGGACATCGCCGCCGGCCTCGTCCGGGCGTCCTACGCATACGCAACTGGTTCGACGCGTTCGCTCAGAGCGAAAACCTGAGCGGGCAAAGACGCCGCGGCCCGACTCTCCGGTCCGCGCCCGATCCGAAGATCACTCAAGGAGGAGTGCCTCATGGCAGGACGACTCGAGGGCAAGGTTGCCCTCATCACCGGTACGGCGGACGGTCAGGGACGGGCCGCCGCCCTCGCCTTCGCCGCTGAAGGCGCCAAGATCGTCGGGTGCGATCTCAAGGCGGAACTAGCCGAACAGACCGTCGAGCTCGTCCGGGCGCAGGGCGGTGAGATGGTCTCGATGCAGCCGCTGAACCTGGGCGACGAAGCCGCGGTGCAGCGCTGGATCGACTTCGCCGTCGAGCAGTACGGCGACTTCGACATCCTGTACAACAACGCCTCGGGTGTCCGCGGCGGCACCATCGAGTCCTTGACCCGCGCGGACTGGGACTTCGACATGACCAACGAGGTCACCATCTTGTTCCTGGCCATCCAGAAGGCCCTGCCGGTCTTCAAGCGCAAGGGCCGCGGCACCATCCTCAACACCGGCTCGGTCGCCGCGATGGTCGGCTCGGCCATGCCCGGCAACGTCGCGGGCAACCTCGTGCACAACGTCGCCAAAGGCGCCGTCCTGCGCCTGACGACCAATCTCGCCGTCGAGCTGTCACCGTGGAACATCCGCGTCAACACCGTCTCCCCAGGGTTCATCGACACCCCCGCGACACGACCGCTGCTGGAGGCCGGCGGGCGCGCACCTGTCGAACGCGCACTGCTCAACCCGCGCGTGGGGCGGCCGGAGGACATCGCCATGGCAGCTGTGTACCTGTGCTCGGACGAGGCGGACTACGTCACAGGTGCGAACCTGGTCGTCGACGGCGGCTGGGTCGCAGGTGGCGGCGTCGGCCGCCCCGACCCCGAGATCGAACAGATCTTCGGCGAGGTGATGAAGAAGCTGACCAACGCCCCCACCGCCTGACAGTGAGGATGTAGGCGAGCCCTCGACGACGCTCCCTGCCCTCTGCGCGCCTGACGGTGACCGACGCCGCCGACCCTTCGGTGCCGCCGATCTGGCCCGCCCGCGGCCGGGGCCTCGCGGTCGTGCTGTTGGCCGCCACCACCTGATCCCTCCGGCAAACACGGACCGCGGCGCTGGTCGCGGCATGGCGAAAGGTCAACGAAGTTGATGCCTGACATGGCAACGATGCTCGCGCACTGGACCGAGAGGGCCGGGCCCCACTCAGAGGGCGCGCTCCTGCAACCGCACCATGAACGGTGCCTTGGCTGCGGCCCGGACAACCCCCACGGCCATCACCTCCAGGTCCACCGCCGTGGGGACGGGGTGATGGCTGACCATGTCTTCGACGAGCGCCACGTCGGAGCTCCCGGAGTCGTGCACGGCGGCGCCGTCGCCACCGTCCTTGACGACCTGTTCGGGTTCCTGCCCTACCTGGTCGGAACGCCGGCCGTCACCCGCCAGCTCACAGTGGACTACCTGTCACCGGTGCTCGTCGGAGTCACCTACCGGATCGAGGCGACGGTGACGAGCCGGGAGGACCGCAAGGTCTTCGTCGTCGCCACCGTGAGCGACCTGGATGAACGCACCGTGGCCACGTCGAGCGCGGTGTTCATCACGGTCGACGTCGAACACTTCGCCCGGCACGGAGGCGTCTCCGGCGGTGGCCCGACACCACCCGTCACGGATGACCACCGTGACACCGGCCGGGAGAGCGCGGTGGGCCAGCAACGCGGGTAGTGCGTGTCTCGACAGCGATCTGTGCGCGCGAGCTCCAGCCGGACCCTGAACCCGCCACGCGCCCGAGGCCCGCGGAACCGCTTCGCTTGAAGCCCGGGGTGGGTCACCTCGAGGCGCGGGAGCGGGTGGCGTGAAAGGCGGCGAGTGCGCGCTGATCGGCGTCGCCGAGGGTGTGCAGGTACTTCTGGGTGGTCTGGATCTGCGCGTGGCCCATTCGCTCCATCACGGAGAGAAGGTCCGCTCCTCCGGCCAGCAGCCAGGATGCGTGTGCGTGACGTAGGTCGTGCATGCGAACGGGAAAGTCGATGCCGGAGCGTTGAACGGCCGGCCGCCAGTAGCGGGTGTTGAACGTGCCCCGCGAGAGGGGTTGGCCTCCTTCGGTCTCACGGGAAGGGAAGAGCAGGTCGGCCGGTCCCAGGCCGAGGTCATCGATCCGCGCGAGGAGGGCGTCGATCAGATCCTGGGAGACCGCGACGGTGCGCGGCTCGTCGTCCTTGGGGTAGGGCTTGACGATCATACGGCGCCCGGTTGGGGAGTCCTTGGTGGACACCTCCACGATGGTGTCCTGCACGGTCACCGTGCGGGCCTCGGTGTCCACGTGCCGGGGTCGTAGCGCGACGAGCTCGCCCCATCGCAGGCCGGTCTCGATGGCCGTCATGACCATGACCGTGAAGCGCGGCGGGATCTGCGCCAGCAGCCGGGTGTACTCATCCGGGGTGAGGGTGCGGGTCCTGGTGGTGATCACCTTCGGAAGGTCGGTCGCCGCGCAGGGGTTGAAGGGGATGATCCGGTCGGCCACGGCTCGGGCGAAGATCGAGTGCAGCATCACGTGGTACTTGACGATGGACCGCGCGGACAGGCCCTTGCGTCGCTTGTCGGCGATCGTCGTGGGTTTGGCCGCCTGGTTGACCCACTCCTGGACCAGGGCAGGCATGATCCGCGCCATTGGGTAGTCCCCGAAGAAGGGGACGAAGTGGATGCGCAGGTTCGAGGCGTACGCGGCGTAGGTGGTGACCTCCAGGTGGCGCGAGGGCAGCCACACGTTCTGGGCATACTCCTTGAAGGTGATGCGTCCGGCCCGTGGGTCGATCCACGTCCCCTCGGCGAGCGCGATCTCGGCGCGGACAGCGGCCTGCATGGCGGCCTTGTCGGTGCTGAAAGTCCCGACGGTGCGCTTGGCTCCTGAGGCGTCGCGGTAGCGGCCCTGGTACCGCTTCTTGCCGTCCTCGGCCCGCCGCACGGTCACCCACGCCATCTCGACCACCCCGGCCGACATGTGGGCCCAATGTGGGCAGACGCCGCCGGGCACTGGCGAACAGCGGCGAACGCCGGCGTACGCGAAACCCATGCTGATGTGGGTAGATGCATGCATTGAGCCTACTCAGGCGTCGTCCCCTGGCAAGAGGGCCTGCACTCATAACCCAGAGGTCGCAGGTTCAAATCCTGCCCCCGCTACACGAAGACGAAGGCCCGGACCTGATGGTCCGGGCCTTCGTCGTTCCTCGGTTCCCCACCGCGGCACAGCCGCCGCTGCACCTGCCGGCGACGCCGGCAGGTGCAGCTCAGGCTCGAGGGGCGCGCGGGATCACGGCCCTGGGCTCACCCCGCCCGCACCTCGAAGCCCGCGGTCAGCAGCGTCTCCGGCGCCGACGACGGGCCGACGAGCACCTCGAACGCGCCGGGTTCGACCACCCGCTCCCCGGCCGCGTCGACGACGGTGCACGCCGCCACGGGCAGGGCGAGGTCAACCGTCTCCGACGCACCGGGCGCCACCTCGACCCGCTGGTACGCCTTGAGCTCGCGGTCCGCCCAGCTGACCGACGACACGACGTCGCGCACGTAGAGCTGGACCACCTCGTGCGCCGGGCGCTGCCCGACGTTGCGGACGGTGACGCGGACGCGGACGGTCTCGTCGACCGCGTACGTGTCGGCGTCCAGCCGCAGGTCCTCGTAGCGGACCTCGGTGTAGCCCAGCCCGTGGCCGAAGACGAACGCCGGCTCCTGCGTGAGGTCGGCGTACCGGTCACCGTGCTGACCGCGGATCTGGTTGTAGTACGTCGGCTGCTGGCCCACGTGCCGGGCGAAGGAGATCGGCAGGCGGCCGGCCGGCTCGACGACGCCGAGGAGCACCTCGGCCAGCGCCTGACCGCCCTGCATCCCGGGGTTCGCGACCCACACCAGGGCGGCCGCACGGTCGACCGACGGGGGCAGCACGAGGGGCTTCGACGCCAGCAGCACCACCACGGTGGGGGTGCCCGTGGCGACGACGGCGTCGAGCAGCGCGACCTGCCCGCCGACGAGCTCGAGCGTCGCCGTCGAGCGCGCCTCGCCGACGAGCTCGACCCGGTCGCCGACGACGACGACGGCGACGTCCGCCGCGGTCGCGGCCTCCACAGCGGCCGCGAGCTGGTCCTCGTCCACCGGAGCGGGCACGACGACGGGCCAGCGGGGCTGGCCGTCGGGGAACCGGTCGCCCTCGGGGTTCGGCTCGAGCGTGAGGATCTCCGCGCCGGGGGTGTAGGTCACGGACCAGTCCGCCGGCACCGTCGCCCGCAACCCGTCGAGCGTGGTGCGGATCATCGCGCGGGGCTGGCCGTCGGGCAGCCAGTCGGCCTGGCCCGAGCTGCCCGCCCAGTCGCCGAGCTGCGTCTGCGCGTCGTCGGCGAGCGGTCCGAGGACCGCGACGCGACGGGGCGTGCCGTCGCCGACCGCGCGGCCCTCGGGGTCCGTCGCGCCGGACGTGAGGGGCAGCAGGCCGTCGTTGCGCAGCAGCACGAGCGACCGACGGGCGACGTCGAGGTTCAGCGCCGTGTGCTCGGGCGCCCCGACGCACGCCCGGATGCGCTCCGGGTCGGGTCGGCGCGGGTCCTCGAACAGGCCGAGCTCGAACTTGAGCTCGAGGATGCGGGCGACGGCGCGGTCGAGGTCGTGCTCCGTCAGCAGGCCCGAGGCGACCGCCTCCAGCGCACCCTCGAAGAACCGCGGGGTGACCATGATCATGTCGTTGCCGGCCCGGACCGCGGCGGCGGCCGCGTGGGCGTAGTCGGGCTGCACCTTCTGCTCCCACACCATGCGACCGACGTTGTCCCAGTCCGTCACCAGGGTTCCGGTGTAGCCCCACTCGCCCCGCAGCACGTCCGACAGCAGCCACTCGTTGACCGTGATCGGCACGCCGTCGGTGGTCTGGTAGCCGAGCATGAACGTCCGGCACCCCTCCTTGGCGACGCGCTCGAACGGCGGCAGGAACCACGAGCGCAGCTTGCGGCGCGACAGGTCTGCCTCGCTCGCGTCGCGCCCGCCCTGCGTCTCGGAGTAGCCGGCGAAGTGCTTCGCCGAGGCGAGCACGGCGGTCTCGTCGTCGAGCCCGCCGCCCTGGTAGCCGCGGACCATCGCGGACGCGAGCTCGCCGATGAGGAAGGGGTCCTCGCCGAACGTCTCGTCGACGCGCCCCCACCGCAGGTCGCGGGCGATGCACAGCACCGGGGAGAACGTCCAGTGGATGCCGGTCGCGGCGGCCTCCACGGCCGTCGCCCGCGCGACGCGCTCCACCAGCCCGGCGTCCCACGTGGCTGCCATGCCGAGCTGCGTCGGGTAGATGGTCGCCCCCTCGTAGAACGAGTGGCCGTGGATGCAGTCCTCCGCGACGAGCAGGGGGATGCGCAGCGGTGTGCGGGCCACGAGGTCGTGCGCGCGTGCGACGTGCTCCGGGGACGCGTGCAGGATCGAGCCCGCGTGACGGTCCAGGACCTGGCCGTCGAGGTCCTCGCGCGCGTCGACCTGCATCATCTGGCCGACCTTCTGCTCCACGCTCATGCGGCCGAGCAGGTCGGCGATGCGCTCGCCGATCGGGAGCGCGGGGTCGCGGTAGCGGGCCGTGTCGAGCTCGGTGGCGGTCATGCGGTCTCCTGGGTCTGCGTGGCCGGGCGGACGGCCGTCACGGGGTCGTTGACGTCGAGGCCGCGCCTCTTCATGGCACGGGCGCGCTCGCCCGCCGATCGCAGGCGCGGGTTGACGTACTCGTCGATGCCGAAGTTGATGAGGGACAGCGCCACGCCGATGGCGGCGATGCACAGCCCGGGGGGCAGGAACCACCACCACTGGTTCTGCCGGAACGCCCCCTGGGCGCCGGCCCAGTTGAGGATCGTGCCCCAGTTGTAGGTGTTCACCGGGATCACGCCGATGTAGGACAGCGTCGTCAGGCCGAGGATCGCGGCCGTCACCGTGCCGACGAAGCTCGCCGCGATGAGGGCCATGAGGTTGGGCAGCATCTCGTTGCCGATGATGCGGCGCAGCGGCTCGCCGTTCGCGCGGGCGGCCTGGATGAAGTCCCGGTTGCGCAGCGACATCGTCTGCGCGCGCAGCACCCGCGCGCCCCACGCCCAGCCGGTCAGGCCCAGCACGGCGGCGATCACCACGAGCGGCGGGTTCTCGAACATCGAGGCCACGATGATGATGAGCGGCAGCCCGGGGATCACGAGGAAGACGTTGGTGAGGGCCGAGAGGCTCTCGCTGCGCCAGCCGCGCAGGTAGCCCGCGACGACGCCGACGACGACCGCGATGGCAGTCGCCATGATGGCGGCGAGGAAGCCGACGACGACCACGCCCCGCGTGCCGTGGATGACCTGGCTGAGGACGTCCTCGCCGAGGTGCGTCGTGCCGAGCCAGTGCTCCGCCGACGGCGGCTGGAAGCGCGCGGTGTTGTCGACCTGCGTGGGCGGGTACGGAGCGAGGACGTCGGCGAGGATCGCGACGAGCACGAAGAACCCGAGGATCGCCAGGCCCGTGATCGACTTGCGGTTGCGGAACATCGCGAAGGCGGAGCCCAGCCGGCGGCTGGTCGTCGCCCTCGCGCGTGGGGCCCGTCCCGTGCGGAGCTCGGGTGCGGGTGCCGGGCGCAGGTCGGTGGTCATGGTTCAGGCCTCCGTCTGGCGGGTGCGCGGGTCGAGGAACGCGTAGGCGACGTCGGCCAGGACGTTGGCGACGAGCACCGACAGCGTGATCACCAGGAACACGCCCTGCATCAGGGCGTAGTCCTTGGCGTTGGTGGCGTCCAGGAGCAGCTTCCCGACGCCGGGGTAGCTGAAGACCATCTCCATGACGATCGTGCCGCCCACGATGAACCCGATCGAGAGGGCGAAGCTCTGGATCTGCGGCAGGACGGCGTTGCGTGCGGCGTAGCGCCACAGCACCCGCCTGTTCGGCATGCCCTTGGCCTGGGCGACCATCACGTAGTCCTCGTCGAGCACCGTGAGCATCATGTTGCGCATGCCCAGCATCCAGCCGCCGAGCGAGGCGATCACGATGGTCGCCGCGGGCAGCGTGCCGTGGTGGACGACCTGGCCGACGAACTCCGCCGACCACTCGGGCCGCATCCCCACGCCGTAGGCCTTGCCGATGGGGAACCACCCGAGGTTCACCGAGAAGACGGCGATGGCGAGGAGACCCAGCCAGAAGTAGGGGATCGTGCCGAGGAACGTCGTGACGGGGATGAGCCCGTCGAGCCGGCTGCCCCGCCGCCAGCCCACGACCGCCCCGCCGATCGTCCCGATCGTGAACGAGATGACGGTCGCGAAGCCCACGAGCCCGACCGTCCAGGGCAGGGCCTGCCCGATCACCTCGGTGACCGGGCGCAGGCCGTGCAGCAGCGAGACGCCGAGGTCGCCCCGCAGCAGGAGGCCCACGTAGTCGAGGTACTGCTGGAGGAGGGACCTGTCGGTGTCGAGGCCCAGCAGCGTCCGGAGCGCGTCGGCGGCCTCGGGGCTGACGTTGCGGTTGCGGGACAGGTACTGGTCGACCGCGTCGCCCTTCATCATCCGGGGGAGGAAGAAGTTGATGGTGATCGCAGCCCAGAGCGTGAACAGGTAGAACGCCGCGCGCCCGGCGAGGAACCGCCATGGGATGCGTGAGCGGCCCCTGACGACGGTGGTCGCCGTCGTGCCGACCTCGAGCGCGTCCTGCACGGGCTGGGGCTGGGGCTGGACGGCGGTCACAGGGCACCCCCGTGCGTGCCGGACGCCGAGGCGAAGTGCTTCTCGGGGTCGGGGGAGGCGGCCCGCAGCTCCCTGGTGTAGGGGTCCTGCGGCCGGAGGATGACGTCGTCGGCGGGGCCGCGCTCCACGACCCGCCCCTGGTTGAGGACGAGGATCTCGTCGCTGAAGTGCCGGGCGGTCGCCAGGTCGTGGGTGATGTAGAGCACTCCGAGGCCCTCCTCGCGCCCCAGGTCGGCGAGCAGGTTGAGCACGCCGAGACGGATGGAGACGTCGAGCATCGAGACCGGCTCGTCGGCCACGAGGAGGCGCGGCCGGGAGGCCAGTGCCCGGGCGATCGCGACGCGTTGACGCTGCCCGCCCGACAGCTCGTGCGGGCGGCGGTCGATCACCGTGCCGGGCTCGAGGTGCACCCTGTCCAGCAGCCGCCGCACCTCGTCGTCCAGCTCGGCGTCCGGCACCACGCGGTGCAGCCGCAGCGGTCGCTCGAGGTGGTAGCGGACGGAGTGGTAGGGGTTGAGCGACGCGAACGGGTCCTGGAACACCATCCGCAGCGTCTGGCGGTAGGCCCGCAGCCCGGCGCCGCGGCGGGGGATCGGCTGCCCGTCGAGGCGGACCTCCCCGCTCGTCGGCGTCTCGAGCTGCGTGAGGATCTTCGCGATCGTCGACTTGCCGCTGCCGGACTGGCCGACGAGCCCTGTCGTCCGGCCGGACTCCAGGGTGAGGCTCACGTCGTCGAGCGCCGTGATCCGACCTGCGCCGCGCACCGCGTAGGTCTTGGTGACGTGGTCGACCTCGAGCACCGTCATCGCAGGACCACTCCTCTCTCTCCGGTCAGCCGGGGGAAGGACGACAGCAGCGTCCTCGTGTACTCGTCCCTGGGGGACGACCAGATGCGCTCGGCGGTGTCGAGCTCGACGACCTCGCCCGCGCGCATGATCGCGATGCGGTCGCTGATCTCCAGCAGCAGCGGGAGGTCGTGCGTGATGAACAGGACGGTGAAGCCGAACTCGTGGCGCAGCTCGGAGATCTGCCGGAGGATCTCGCGCTGGACCAGGACGTCGAGCGCGGTCGTGGGCTCGTCCATCACCATGAGCTGCGGGCGCAGGGCGAGCGCCATCGCGATCATGACCCGCTGACGCGTGCCACCCGAGAGCTCGTGCGGGAACGAGCGCCGGCGCTGCGCGCCGACCCTGACGATCTCCAGCAGCTCGGCGACGGCCTCGCGGCGCTGGGCGCGCGACATCGAGGGGCGGTGGACCTCGAAGACGTCCTCGAGCTGCGACCCGATGGTCGCGACCGGGTTGAGCGCGTTCATGGCGCCCTGGAAGACCATCGAGATCTTGTCCCAGCGGAACCGGCGCATCTGCTCGGCGTCGAGGCGGTCGATGTCGACGTCCTCGCCCGAGGCGTCGTGGAAGACGACCGAGCCGCTCGTGATCACCGCGGGCGCCTTGAGCAGCCTCTGCAGGCCGTAGGCGAGCGTGGTCTTGCCGCAGCCGCTCTCCCCGGCGAGCCCGAGGATCTCGCCGCGACGCAGCTCGAGGGTGACGTCCTTGACCGCCTGGACGGGTGGGTCGACGTCGTAGGCGACCGAGAAGTCGCGGACGGTCAGCAACGGGTCGCGCATCGGTGCGGGCTCGCTTTCGTGGGTCGTCGTCGTCGTCGGCCACGGCGGGGCGGGTGCGCGCGGGCACCCGCCCCGCGGGTGGGCCGGACTACTCGGCGGGCTCGAGGTTCGTCAGGACCTGGACGATCCCCGGCTGCGTCGGGTCGGCGGAGGCGTACTGGTCGTCCTCGGTCGGCCAGCCGACGTAGTTACGCGTGTTGTACTCGCCGAGCAGCGGGTGGGCGCCGAGCGGGATGGCGGGCACCTGCTCGGCAAACGCCTCCTGCAGCACGGCGGAGGCGGCCGCGCGGTCCTCGTCGGAGGAGGCGGTGGCGTAGGTGTTCAGCGCCTCGGTGACGGCGGGGTCCTCGAAGCGGCCGAAGTTGAACTGCGCGCGGCCGTCGACGACCCACTTCGGGTCCATCGTCGAGGTGTAGAGGCCGTACGCGTTCCCCGTGTCCTCGAGCCAGTGGATGATCGCCTGGAAGGTGCCCTCCTGGCGGGCGGCGTCCCAGCCGCCCCAGTCCGGCTGGTCGACGACGACCTCGATGCCGAGCGCCTCGTCGAGCTCCTCGGCGATCAGCGCCTGCTCCGTGTTCCAGTCGCTCCACCCGGCGGGCACCGAGATCGAGAACGAGACCCGCTCGCCGTCGGGGTCGACGAGAGCCTCGTCCTGCCAGGTGTAGCCGGCGTCGGTGAGGATCTGGCGCGCCTTGTCGACGTCGACCGAGTACTCCTCGCCCCGGTACTCGGGGACGATCTCGCCCTCGAGGACGCTGCTCAGCCCGGTGACGTTCCAGATCGCCTCGCTGGCACCCTCGCGGGCGATGTCGACGTAGGCCTGGCGGTCGATCGTCCAGGCGAGGGCCTGGCGCAGCGCCACGTCGTCGAACGGCTTGGTCTGGAGGTTCATGAACAGCGTGCCGGCGCCCGCCGTGGGGGAGACGAGGAAGTGGTTGTCCTCGTCCGCGGACAGGTAGCTCGCCTCGATCTGGGGGATGAACGCCTGCGCCCAGTCGGCCTCGCCGGAGACGAGCGCGGTGGTGAGCGCGGCGTTGTCGCCGTAGGAGACGTAGTGCAGCTCCGGCACGGCCAGGTCGCCGCCCCAGTAGTCGGGGTTCGCGGTGAGCGTGACCGACTCGGTGGACCACGAGTCGAGCACGTACGGGCCGGTGCCGACGGCGAGGCCGTCGCCCGTGAGCGGGTCGGTGTTCGGGTCGGCGATGGTCTCCCAGATGTGCTTGGGGACGATCGGCGTGTGCAGCACGCGCGCCTGGGCCGTGTACTTCGACTCGGCGAACCGCAGGGTGATCGCGTCGCCGTCGACCGTCGCGCCCTCGTACTTGAGCCCCGACGTGTCGGTGAGCGTTCCGTTCAGGTACTGGTCGAAGGTGAAGACGATGTCGTCGCCCGTGAACTCGGTGCCGTCGCTCCACGTCACGCCGCTGCGCGGCACGACCGTGAGCTCGGTGTAGTCGTCGTTCCACTCGACCGACTCGGCGAGCCACGGCGTGGTGCCGAGGTCCCCGGTGGGGTTGACGAGCGCGAGCGGCTCGAAGATCACCTTCGCGTAGCCGTACTTCGACGCCGACGAGTCCCCGAGGTACGGGTTGTGCGACTCGGTGGTGATGGCGCCGTCCGGCTTGGCGATCGTCAGCGCGGCGCCCGGCTGAGCCGGGCCGTCCGTCTCCGACGAGCCGCTCTGGCCCGACGAGCACGCGGTGAGCACGAGTGCCGACGCGACGCTCAGGGTGACGAGGGAGCTCCGTAGCTTCATTGCTTCTCCTTCGAGGTGCGGGGTGCGGCGCGGCGGCGACCCTGCTGGGCGCTCTCCACGTCGAGGGTGCGGCGCGAACTTACCTACAAGTCAGTAAGTTGTAAACGGCCGATACGCTGGTGCCGTTCGACTGATGCTCATCCGTGACGTCGGTCCTGCCGAGGGGAGTACCGACGTGGCACGGCGCCCGGTCGAGTCGCGGCCCGCGACCCTGGCGCGGCGCCGGGAGATCCTCGACGCCGCCGTCGAGGTCTTCGGCAAGCGCGGCTACGCGAGCGGCAGCCTCCAGGAGATCGCCGACCTGGTCGGCATGACCCACGCCGGCGTGCTCCACCACTTCGGCTCCAAGCACCAGCTGCTGCTCGAGGTGCTCGCCCACCGGGACCAGACCGACGTCGCGCAGCTCGAGGGGCAGCACATCCCGGACGGCATGGGGCTGTTCCGCCACCTCGTGCGCACGGCCTTCCGCAACGCTCAGCGGGCCGGGATCGTCCAGGGCTTCACCGTCCTGTCCGCCGAGGCGACCACCGAGGGCCACCCCGGACGGCAGTACTTCCACGAGCGCTACGAGACGCTCCGCCGCGAGCTCGCCCAGGCGTTCCGGGTGGTGTGCGCCGAGCACGGTGTCGAGGAGCCCGCGACGGTCGACGCCGGTGCGGCCGCCGTCCTCGCCGTCATGGACGGGTTGCAGGTGCAGTGGCTGCTCGCGCCGGACGCCGTCGACCTCGGCCGGACCTCCGCGTTCGCGATCGAGGCCGTCGTCCGCGCCGTCGTCGGCGTCGACGTCGACCTGCTCGAGGACGGGACGACCGGCACACCGTAGGTCCGGGGGACCGCCGACGACGAGGGCCGCGGAGGCACGGCGTCGGCACCGACTTCACCCCGTCCCCGCAGGCGTGCTGCGAGGGCCGCTCCTACTGTGCACGCATGACGGCGCAGCGATCGCGCTCCTGGCGCAGACCCACGGGCTGGCCGGGGCCCGTCCCGTGGACGCGGCTGCTGCGTGCCGACGTCCTCGCGGTCGCGTTCGCCGTCCCCGTCGCCGTGCTCGCGATGCTCGTGCGTGCCGAGGGTGGCCCCGTCGTCCGCGTCGACGAGGACGTCATCCGGGCGGCGACCGACCTGACGCGCTCGGAGCCGGCGCTGCGCACGGTGCTCGTCGGCTGGCAGGCGGCGTTCCAGGCGGTGTGGGTCAACAGCGTCGTCGCGGGGCTCTGCGTGTGGGTGTGGCGTCGGCACGGGCTGCGTGACCGCGCGCTCTGGGCGTTCTCGACCGTCATGGTCGGGTGGGGTCTCGCGCTCGGGATCAAGTACCTCGTCCGTCGGGCACGGCCCGTGGTCGAGGAGGCCGTCGAGCTCGCGCCGGGGTACTCGTTCCCGTCCGGCCACGTCGCGAACACGACGACGGCGGCGTGCGCGGTCGTCGTCCTGCTCTGGCCGATGCTCGGCCCGCGGGGGCGCGCGCTCGCGGTGACCACGGGGGCCGTGCTCGTCCTCCTGACCGCCGCCGACCGCGTCCTGCTCGGCGTCCACTACCCGTCCGACGCGGTCGCCGGCACGGCGTTCGGCGTCGCGCTCGTCGCGGCCGCGCACCACGGGTTCGTGGCGGCCGGCCGCACGGCGCGCGAGCGCACCACCGCGGCGGAGGGGCGGTCATGAGGTTCGCGAGGTTCGTGCGGCGCTGGGACGAGGACGCGTCGCCGCCGGGGGACGACTGGGTGCGACGCGACCTGGGCCGGCGGGCGCTGGTGCCCGCGGCGTGGTTGTGGCTCGCGAACATCGCGGTGGGCCTCACGATCGTCGGACCGTTGCAGAGCCTCCCGGCGGAGGTGGTGGTCAACGAGGAGCTCGCCGAGGAGCGCATCCCCGAGCTCCAGGTGCCCACGCAGATCGTCTCCAACATCGGCGGGACGCACGTCCTCATCTACACGTGCGTCGTCGTCGTGGCGTTCCTGCTGTGGCGGACGAGGCAGTGGTGGTTCGCGGTCGTGCCGGCGATCGCCCTGAGCGTGCAGTCGGCGGTGTTCACGAGCGCCTCGTTCCTCATCGGCAGGAGCCGCCCCGACGTCGAGCACCTCGACATCTCGCCGCCGACGTCCGGGTTCCCGAGCGGCCACACGGGCGCGTCGACCGCGTTCTACCTCGTCAGCGCGCTGCTGGCCCAGCGCATCCGGCACACCGGCCTGCGCCGGGCGCTCACCGTGCTGTTCCTCGTCCTCCCGCTCCTGGTCGGCTTCTCACGGCTCTACCGCGGCATGCACCACCTGACCGACGTCACGGCCGGGCTCGTCAACGGGACCGTGTGCGCGTGGCTCGCCTGGCGGTGGCTGCGTCGTGCCGGTGACGACGAGGGCGGCGAGGCGGACGACGACGCGCGTGCCGCCGACGCGGGTCGTGCCGGGCGCTCAGCACCACGCGTAGCGGGCTCGGGCACAGGCGTAGACGGCGTAGGCCGCGAACCCGAGCCCGACGAGCGTCACGAGCAGCTGCCGCCACCCCTTGCGCACGTGGTGGACACCCATCACGAGCACGACGAGGCCGACCGCGACGACGAGGGCCGGCCCCGTCGGTGAGCGCAGGAGGTCGCCGTGGCAGGGCGTGGCTCACCACGGGTCGACCGCGTCGACCACGGCGAGCGCCGCCTGCACCTGGGGTCGGCGGTGCGCGTCGTGCCCGATGCCGAACGAGGCCGGCGACCTGCGCACCGCGTGCAGCGTGAGGAGGATCTCGGGGTCGGTCGCCGCGACGTGCCCGAGGCCGATCGACCACGACTCCTCGTCGCGGCGGGCCCGGTCGAGGGCGTCCTGGACCGAGCCCAGGAGCACCCCGAGGACGGCCGGGGCGGACGGCTCGCTGATGTACCCGAACTCGGTCGTGTTGCCGCCCCGCACGGTCGCGTGGAGCAGCCTCAGGTCGATCCCGAACGGGCTCAGGCCGGGGCGGCCGTACGCCGGGTCGACGGCGTCGTCCGGGCCGAGGTCGTCGTCGACCGCCACGGCCGCGAGGCGCAGCAGGTCGCCTGGGTACCCGTGGGTGTCGAGCGGGATGCGGAGCAGGTCGTCCTCGCCCTCGAGGACGTCCCTGAGCGTGCGGTGGTCGAGCACGGCGAGCGCGAGCGGCCATCCCGGGTGCTTGGCGTGGGCGAGCCAGCGCGCCGCCCGCCGCGCGACGTCGGCGGCCGCCTCCTGGTCGACGAGTGCGAGCAGCCCGAGACCGCGCAGCGCGTGCGCCGCGACGTAGTCGGCGACCTCCCCGCGTCCCGGGTGGTGCTCGTGCATGGCCTGCTCCGCGGCGGTCACCATGGCCCACGCGGTGTCCTCGACCACGGGCACCTGCAGGCCGAGCCCGGCGACCGCGGCGTCGAGGACGGGCACCTAGACCACGCCCCTCGCGCCGAGGAGCTGCTCCGGTGCGCAGTAGCGACCAGAGGCCTCGTTGTCCTCGACGTCGGCGGGGTCCGGCGGCCACACGCCCGCACGGAGCGCGGCCCGGACGTCCTCGGGGGTGTAGAGCTCGGCCCGTTGCAGGCGCCGCGGCGGGACACGGACGGGCACGGCCACCTCGCCCTCGGCCCGGAACCGCGACCACGCGGGGTGCTGGTGGACGTCACGCACCTCCTCGCCGAACTCGGCGTGCAGGCCGGCCGCCCGGCCGAGCAGGAAGACGTAGCCGTAGAACACCCAGCCGGGTCGCTGGTGGCCGTGCGTCGCGAACGCCAGCGCGGTGTCGAACGCGTACGCCGCGCGGTTCCGGCGGCGCCGCTCGACGTAGGTCCCCGCCGTCATCGAGATGTACGGCGACTCGTCGGCCATGAGGTGGTGGCGGTGCCGGTGGTCGTCGAGCGCCGTCGGCCCCAGGAGGTCCTCGGCGTCGCCCGGGCTCGCGACGCGACCCGTCCGCAGCGCCGCGCAGACGAGCCCGGTACGCGTCATGATCTCCGCGACGTCGTCCTGGACCGCGTCGCGGCGCAGGCCGCCGACCCCACGGATCACGCTCTGCACGATCACGTCGGCCCCCTCCGTCGCGGGTACGCCTCTCGAGCGATGCTCCCGGAGCCGCCCGCCGCTGACAAGGGGGCTGCCCGGCGGACCGCGCGGCGCCGACGGCGCCCGGGCGGCGCGGTGCCTAGGCTCCGGGGGTGGCCACCGTCCTCCTCGTCCGGCACGGGCGCACGTCAGCGAACACCGCAGGGGTCCTCGCGGGCCGTGCCGCCGGGGTGCGGCTCGACGACGTGGGACGTCGGCAGGCCGAGCGGGCCGCCGAGCGGATCGCAGCGGTGCCGCTCGTCGGCGTGGTGTCGAGCCCGCTCGAGCGGTGCCGCCAGACCGCTCGCGCGCTCCTCGAGCGGCAGACCGGCTCGCCGCCGCTGACCACCGACCGCGCCCTGACCGAGTGCGACTACGGCGAGTGGCAGGGTCGGGCGCTCGCGGACCTCGCCGGCGAGGCATTGTGGTCGGTCGTCCAGAACCAACCTTCCGCGGCGGTCTTCCCCGGCGGTGAGTCCCTCGGTGCGATGCAGGCGCGCGCGGTCGCGGCCGTCCGCCGGCACGACGCGGCGGTCGAGGCGGAGCACGGCCCGCGCGCGGTGTGGGTCGCCGTCAGCCACGGCGACGTGATCAAGGCGGTCCTCGCCGACGCGCTGGGCATGCACCTCGACCTCTTCCAGCGGCTGAGCGTCGGGCCCGCCTCCGTCTCCGTCGTCCGGTACGGGCCCGCGAGGCCCGATGTGGTCGCCACCAACACCGAGGCGGGCGACCTGTCCTGGCTCGCCTCGGCGGGCCCGGCCACCGACGCGCCCGTGGGCGGCGGCGCGGGGCACGAGGTCGCCGACGGGGCGGACGCCGTGCCCGCCGACCGGACGGACGCAGGCGCCTCCGCCGGGATCCGCTCCTAGACTGCCGACATGCCCCTCGTCCACGAGTTCGACTGGCCGGACCGCGTCGTCGTCGGCACCGTCGGCAGGCCGGGGGAGCGCACGTTCTACCTGCAGGTGCGCGCGGGCCAGCGCTCCACCAGCATCGCGCTCGAGAAGGAGCAGTCTGCGGCACTCGCGGAGAAGGTCGACGAGCTGCTGGGCGAGCTGGTGTCCGACGCGCGCACCGGCATCAGCGTACCGTCCGAGACCCCGGCCGAGCTGGTCGACGACGACCCGCTCGACCAGCCCGTGGAGGAGCAGTTCCGGACGGGGACGATGCGGCTGGGCTGGGACCCGCGCACGTCTCAGGTCGTCATCGAGGCCTTCCCGCTCCAGCTGCCCGATGACGACGACGAGGTGCTCGACGTGGCCGACGTCGACGACGCGGACGAGCCGAGCGAGATGCTCGTCGTGCGGATCCCCGTCGGCACGGCACGCGCCTTCGTCGAGCGGACGCGCAAGGTCGTCGCGGCGGGGCGCCCGCGCTGCCCGCTGTGCGGTGGGCCCGTCGACGCCGACGGGCACGTCTGCGCGACACCCGACGTGTGACGGTGCCCGAGGTCGACCTCGACACGGGCGCGCTCGAGCTCGTCGGGCGCATCACGGTCGCGTCCAACGCGACCTTCGTCGGCGCGATCGGCGACGTCACGGTCGTGTACAAGCCCGTCGCCGGCGAGCGGCCGCTGTGGGACTTCCCCGACGGGACGCTCGCCCGTCGCGAGGTCGCGGCCCACGCCGTCTCCGAGGCGCTCGGCTGGGACGTCGTCCCGCGCACGTGGCTGCGCGACGGGCCGCTCGGTCCCGGGATGGTGCAGCTGTGGCACGAGCCCGACCCCGAGCAGGACCCGGTCGACCTCGTGGCTCGCTCGGACGTGCCCGCGCAGGGCTGGCGGACGGCGCTCGAGGGCAGCGACGAGCAGGGGCGCGCCGTCGTGCTCGTCCACGAGGACTCGGCCGCGCTGCGCCGCATGGCGGTGTTCGACGTCGTGGTCAACAACGCGGACCGCAAGGGCGGCCACATCCTCCCTCGGTCCGGCGGTCACCGGTACGGCGTCGACCACGGCGTCACGTTCCACGTCGAGCCGCGCCTGCGCACGGTGCTGTGGGGGTGGGTGGGCGAGCCGCTCCGCGACGACGAGCTCGCGGGCGTCGAGGCGGTGCGCGCGGGCCTGGACGGCGACCTCGGCGACCGGCTCGGGGAGCTGATCAGCGACGCCGAGCTCGCCGCGCTCGCGGCCCGGTGCGACGCGCTGCTGCGCGACCGCCGGTTCCCGGCGCACCACGGCCAGATGCCCGCGGTCCCGTGGCCGCTCTTCTGAGCGGCCACCCCGTCCGCGGCGGGGTTCAGGCGACCGCGAGCTCGCCGACGGGAGCGCGTCGGGCGCGTCGAGCTGCTCCCGCCGCTGCGGCTCGATGTCGGTGTCCACGCCGCCCGTGAACCGGAAGGCCGGGTCGTAGGGCGCCGCCGTGCACCCGGGGTGCGCGTCGCGGGCGGGCTCCGGCACGGGCGACGCGGGGTGCCGCAGCAGCGGGTCGGTCCGCCCGTCGACGCGCCGCGAGGAGCGTCATGCCGGGCGCCCGACGGCGAGGCGGTCACGACGATCACGGGGTGTCCAGAGGTCCGTGGTCGAGGGGGGTCATCGGCCGGCGCGTCGAGGTCACGGTGTGGCGCAACGGTGCGCTCGTCGACGTCGTCCCGGAGCCGCGTGAGCTCGCCGGGGCCTGACGACGCCGCCCGGAATGCGACCCGGCGGGGGCGTGTTGTAGCCTCGCGAGACATACCCCCGGGGGTATCACGGAGAGGAGCTGGAATGACCGAGGTGACCATCGAGCGGTTCGCGGCGGCGAAGGCCGACGGCGCCGTCGTCGTCGACGTGCGCGAGCCCTCCGAGTACGTGCAGGGACACGTGCCGGGTGCGCAGCTCGTGCCGCTCGCGACCGTCCCGGAGCACGCAGGTGCGCTGCCGACGGGCCGTCCCGTCTACGTCGTGTGCGCCAGCGGCAACCGGAGCCTGCGCGCGACCCAGTACCTCCGCGGTGCCGGCGTCGACGCGTACTCCGTGCGCGGTGGCACGCAGGCGTGGGTCGCCGCAGGGAAGCCCGTCATGACCGGACCCCACGCCGGCGCCTGAGCCGCCCCGACACACCGAGGAGTGCAGATGACCACCACGATCGTCCCCATCGAGACCCCGACGCTCGGCGACCGCAGCTACCTCGTCCACGACGGTCGCGTCGCGTTCGTCGTCGACCCGCAGCGCGACATCGACCGCGTCCTGCGCCTGGCGGAGGACGCGGGCGTGCGCATCACGCACGTGTTCGAGACGCACATCCACAACGACTACGTGACCGGCGGGTACGCGCTCGCGCAGCACACCGGGGCCGCCTACCTGGTCAACGCCGACGACGACGTCTCGTTCGACCGCACACCCGTCCGCGACGGCGACGTCGTCGAGGTGAGCCCGACCCTGCGTGTGCGAGCCCTGCACACGCCCGGCCACACGTTCACGCACCTGTCCTACGTGCTCGAGGGCGAGGATCCCGCGGTGTTCTCCGGCGGGTCGCTGCTCTTCGGCTCGACCGGGCGACCCGACCTGCTGGGCGAGGCGCACACGCACGAGCTCGTCCGGCACCAGTACGGGTCGGCGCGTCGGCTCGCGGCCGAGCTGAGCGACGACACGCAGGTCATGCCGACCCACGGGTTCGGCAGCTTCTGCGCCGCGACGTCGGCCGGCGGCGACACGACCGCGTCCACGATCGGCCGTGAGCGCCGTGTCAACCCCGTCATGTCGCAGGACGAGGAGGACTACGTCGCGGCGACGCTCGCGGGCCTCGACGCCTACCCGGCCTACTACGTGCACATGGGCCCGGCGAACGCCGCCGGGCCGACGGCGGCGGACCTGTCGGAGCCGGCGCGCGCCGACAAGGACGAGCTGCGCCGTCGCCTCGAGGCGGGCGAGTGGCTCGTCGACCTGCGCAACCGCACCGCCTTCGCCGCCGGGCACGTGCCCGGGACCTTCAACTTCGGCTCGGACGGCCAGTTCGCGACGTATCTCGGCTGGCTCATCCCGTGGGGGACGCCCGTGACCCTGCTCGGCGAGTCGCCCGAGCAGGTCGCCGACGCGCAGCGCGAGCTGACCCGGATCGGCATCGACCGTCCGGCCGCCGCCGCGACGGGGCGCCCCGCGGAGTGGACCGACCAGCCCCTGGGCACGCTGCCGCGCGCGACGTTCGCCGACCTCGCGCAGGTGCGCCACCACCGCACCGTGACGGTCCTCGACGTCCGCCGGGCGAGCGAGTGGCGCGACGGCCACCTCGAGGGCGCGGTGCACATCCCGCTCCACGACCTGGTGACCCGCATGGACGACGTGCCCGACGGCGAGGTCTGGATCCACTGCGCGAGCGGCTACCGGGCGTCGATCGCCGCGTCGCTGGTCGGGGCGACCGGCCGGCTCGTCGTGGCGGTGGACGACAGCTTCGACCGCTCGGCCGCGGCGGCCGGGCTGCCCGTCGTCGACGGCGTCCCCGCGCAGGCGTGACGGCCCCGGCTGCGTCGCCGACGCTGCACCCCGGCGAGGGCTCGCGGTGATCGCCGTGGTCGTGGTGCTCGGCCTCGCCGTGGGGGTCGCCCTGGGCGCCCTCGGCGGGGGCGGTTCGATCCTGACCGTCCCCGCGCTCGTCTACGCGGTCGGCCTGGACCCCGTGGCCGCCACGACGGGATCGCTCGTCGTCGTCGGGGTGACGACCCTGGTCGGGTCGCTCGCGCACCTCCGGGCCGGGCGTGTCCGCGTGCTCCACGGCGTCGTCTTCGGGCTGCTCGGCGTCGGCGGGGCGGTCGTCGGCTCGCTGCTGTCGGCGTCGGTGCCGCCGGGCGTCCTGCTCGTCGCGTTCTCGGCGCTCATGCTCGTCGTCGCGGGGCTCATGACCCGCAGGCGCCGGGCGGCCGCACGCACGGACGGGGCGGCGCGCCCGGTCGAGGACCAGCCCCGTCCGCTCGCGCCCGTCGGGCTGCGTCCGCTGCGGTGCGACTGCCGAGCGGTGGGCGCGCTGCTGCTCAGCGCGACCGCGGTCGGCGTGCTCACGGGGTTCTTCGGCGTGGGCGGTGGCTTCGCCGTCGTGCCCGCGCTGGTCCTGGTGCTGCGCCTGCCCATGCCCGTCGCCGTCGGCACCTCGCAGGTCGTCATCGCGATCAACAGCGCGAGCGCGCTGACGTCACGGGTCGGCCAGGACGTGGCCGTCCCGTGGGGTGTGGTGGCCGGCTTCACGGTCGTGGCGGTGGTGGGGTCGCTGATCGGTGCGCGGCTCACGTCCCGTGTGCGGCCCGAGGTGCTCAGCCGCGCGTTCACGGTCCTGCTGGTGGTCGTGGCGCTCTACACCGGGGTGCGCAGCGTCGCCGAGCTCGTCTGAGCGGGGCTCACGTCCGGCTCTCGGCGTCGTCCGGACGGGACGACGTCAGGTGCGGCCGAAGGTCCCATGTCGGCACCGGGGTCGGCGGTGCCAGGATCGGAGCACGACGTGCGCGACGGCGCGCACGAAGGAGGCGAGCACCATGCCCGAGACGACGGAGACCATCTGCCACTGGGTCCAGGTCCAGCGCCGGTGGAAGTGGGAGTGGGCCAGCTACCACCCCCACCCCGGTCTGTTCTGGACCGCGGACGGTGACGGGGGCACGACCGAGCTGCTGGAGGACGCGACGCTCGCGGCCGACCCGCCGGACCTCCGGGTCGACCTGGCCTACGGCAGCCGGTGGGAGAAGGTCTCCGGGACGGGCACGGACGTCGTCGTGGGGACGGTCGACCTGCCCGACGGGATCGCACCCGTCGGCACGGGGTGGCGGGTCGCCGAGCCGGTCGGCTGACCCGCGGGGCCGGACCGGCGGCGCGTCGTCAGCCCACGAGCCGCGCGAGGACCGCGTCCGCGACCGTGGGCGTGACGTGCGGGGCGACGTGCAGGTTGAGCGCGGGCTCGAACAGCTCGGCCTCGAGCAGCACGAGGCCGTGGTCCGCGGAGTCCACGAGGTCGACGCGTGCGTAGAGAGGGACGTCGCACCCCGTCGCGTCCTGCACGGCGGCGAGCGTGGCGGCCGCGAACCTCGCCTCGGCCGGTGTGACGTCGACGAGCTCGGGGTGCTCCTGGTAGACCCCGCCGATCAGGCCGCCGCCCTCCGCGAGCAGCGCGCCCTTGGCGATCGCGTGGGTCAGCACGCCGTCGACGAGGTACACCGCCTTCTCGCGGCCGGCCGACAGCTCGGCCACCTCGGGCTGCACCATGACGACGCCGCCGCCCTCGACGATGCGCCGGGCCAGGCCGAGCGCGGCCGGGTCGTCGGCGCGGAACAGGCCGGTGTCCCGCGCGCCCGCCGAGACGGCCGGCTTGACGACGACGCGGCCGTCGCGGGCGGCCGCGAGATCGGCGCGGACGTCGTCGACGGTGTCGCGGTACGTCGTCGGGACGACGGCCACGCCGCGCCCGGAGAGCTCGGCGAGGTACCGCTTGTCGAGGTTCCAGCGCACGAGGGCCGGGGGGTTGAGCACCGTGGAGACGCGCTCGACGCGGTCGAGCCACGCGTGGAGCTCGGCCGGGCGGTCCGGGTAGTCCCACGGGCTGCGCAGCAGGAGCAGCGCGTACTCCTCCCACGCGACGCCCGGGTCGTGCCACACGACCGCCTCCGCGTCGACACCCCGCTCGCGCAGCGCGGCGACCAGCAGAGGGGTGTCGTGGTCGACGTCCTCGGCCGGGTAGGAGTCGGTGACGACGACACCGACGCGGCCGATGGGCCGGCCGGTGTGGGAGAGGGTGCTCACGGACCGTGACTCTAGGGGGCGTGGTCGTCGCGGTGGCGGTGCTACGCGAACGGGCCGCGGGGCGTGCGGGTCGACACGGTCATCGCGGAGTCGGGGGTGGCCAAGGCGACGCTCTACAAGCACTTCCCGCGCAAGGACGACCTCGTCCTCGCCTACCTGAGCCTGCTCGTCGACGGCGGCCTCGCCTCGGGCGTCCTCGACGCGGACGCCGACGTCCCGGCTGCGGCGCGCGAGGCCGCCCGGACCCTGGTCGACGCCGCCTGCCGTCGGGACGGCTGACGCCGCGACCGGGCGGCCTCGGGCCCGGGCGCCTCAGCGCTCGAGCGGATCGGCCGGCAGACGCTCGACGACAGCCGTCAGCCACGCCAGGTCCGCGACCCGCGGCTCGACGGAGTCGACCCACGGGTGGACCGCCGTCACGTAGGCCAGGTACCCCGCCGCTGTGGCCTCCGGCGACGTCGGCGCGGCGGCCGCGAACCGCGTCCACTCGACGGTCCCGGCGAGCCCCGCCGCGGTCGCGACCGCCGCGACCGCGGCGGTGCGGTGCGCCCCGAGCCGCGCGTGCCACGCGTCGGTCCCCGCAATCGTCTGGGTGTGCACGTCCCCGTCCCGGCCGATCGAGACCCGCGTCCCCGGAGCGCGGTCGGGGAACAGCCTCGCCCAGAGCGCCCCGCGGTCCTCGTCGGCCTGGCCGTGATGGGGGGTGAGCGCCGCCGCACCGTACGGGGCGGCGATCGCTCGGTCGAGCGCGCTGCACGTCCCGCACAGGAACGACCACGAGAACCGGTGGCGGATCGGCACGACGCGTCGCGCGCAGCTCGCGCAGACCGACGCGACGGGAAGGTCGCACACGCGCGCCCACGGCCTCGGGGTGCCGGGGTGCGTGCCGCACGCGAGACCCGCGTCGTCGAGGTCCACGACGCGGACGCACGCGGCCGGTGCGTCGTCGTGATCGGGAAGGGACACCATTGGATCGCTCCTCACGTCTGCCCGCGGACGGGCGGTGCGCACTTCCCGCACCGGGTGGTGCGGGCGGGTCTTCCTCCGGGGGCACCGTGCGCGTCTGCGCGGTTGCCGGCCAGCACGCCGGAGGGCGTGACGCTGGACCTCGTGACCGGGACCGAGTGTGCCCGCGGGGTCCGACACGGGGCCGACGCAGGGCCCGAACACCGGGAGCCTGTGCAGGAGCGCGCCGCGTCGCCGACCATGGGCGCATGGCCAGCACGAGACTCGCGGCAGGTGACCTCCTCGTCGCCGTCCCGCACCTCGCGGACCCCAACTTCCGGCGTGCCGTCGTGCTGCTGCTCCACCTCGACGACGAGGGTGCGCTCGGCGTCGTCCTCAACCGGCCGCTGCCCGTCGACGTCGGGGACGTGCTGCCCGCCTGGCAGGACGTCGTCAGCCGACCGGCGACGCTGTTCCAGGGCGGACCCGTCGGGCTCGACGGCGCGCTCGGGCTCGCGACGCTGCCGCTCGCGGTCGAGCCGCCGCCGGGCGTGACGCGAGTCGCGTCCTCGTTCGGGCTCGTGGACCTCGACGCAGACCCAGCGACGATCACGGGCGTCCTCGGTCTGCGGGTCTTCGCAGGTCATGCGGGCTGGGGTGCGCACCAGCTCCAGGACGAGGTCGCCGCCGGCGACTGGTACGTCCTCCCCGCGCTGCCCTCGGACGCGGCGAGTGCGGACCCGGCCACGCTGTGGCGCGCCGTCATGCGCCGCCAGGGCGGCTCGATGGCGATCCTGTCGACCTACCCGGACGACCCCTCGCTCAACTGACCGTCCGGCGCGTCGAGGTGCTCGCCGAGGGTGTCCGTGCGCAACGCCTCCATGAGCGCGGCGAAGGGCTCGGGGTCCGGGACGAGCACGGGCGACCCGGCGCCCGTCGTGCCGGTCGTCGTGGGGGCGGCGACGACGTCGACGTCGTCCGGTCCCATGCCGCGCAGGCTCCCGAGCAGCCCGACCAGCGTCCCGCGGTCGAGCCCCTCGTCGACCGCGACCGAGCCCGACACGACGCCGAGCAGGCGCAGCCACCGTGTCGGGTCCTGGCGCGTGTCCGGGTCCGTGAGGCGGTCCAGGATCGCGCGGAGCCAGAGCTGCTGGTGCTCCGCCCGCACAGCCGGGTCCGTCGTGGTGCCCGCCCACGCGAGCGCCTGCGTCCCGCCGAGGCGCTGCGGCCCGGCACCGACGACGACGCGCCCGTTGACGACGACGTCGGCCTCCACGTCGAGGTCGACGCCGCCGAGCGCGTCGGTGACGTCCGCGAAGGTCTGGGCGTCGGTGAGCGCCACGTGGTCGACGCGGACGTCCGTGAGCGCCTCGACGGTCCGGACGGCCGCTGAGGGACCGCCGCTGCCGAGGGCCGACCGCAGCGCCGTCTGCCCGCTCCCCGGGACGTCGACCCACAGGTCCGGCGGCATGGTCACGAGCTGGGCGCTACCCCGGTCGGCGGCGATGCGCGCGAGCATGACGACGTCGGTCTCGGCCGCCGCGGCCGCCCATTGCGACGGGTCCGCGGACGCCCCGCCCGTCGACCCGAGCACGAGGACGGTGACCGCCTGCTCGTCGCCCTCCTCGACCGGCGGCGCCTCGGGGCGCGCGGTCAGACCGGCGAACGGGTCGGGGAAGCGCTCGATGCGGTCGTCGATCCGGTCGAGCAGGACGGCCGCGCCCGCGGTCACGGCGATGACGAGGACCCCGAGCGCGGCCACGACGACCAGCGCGACGGCGCGGGCCCGGCGCCGTGGGCGCACGGCCGGGGCGCGCGGCGGGACGAGCAGGACCGGCGCCTCCTCGGCGAGCGGGCCCGGCGCGACCGTCCTCGTGATCTCGTCGACCGCCGCACGGGCGTCGGCGAGCGACCGCGCCCACGCGCGTTCGTCCAGGCCGTCGGGGTCGAGCAGGTCGTCGTCGGCGAGGTCGTCCGGTGCGGTCGGGCCGCGGTACGGCTCCGCGGCCGACACGAGTGCCGCCATCCGGGCACGGACGTCGCCGTCGGGCAGCGCACCAGGCCCGAGGAACCGTGCGACGCGGGCCAGCTCCCGCACCGTGAACGTGCGGCGCAGCGCACCTGGCGCCAGGCGCACCGCAGCGGCGCGCTGCTCGCGGTCCACAGCGAGGACGAGGTCGGCGCGGCGCACCGACTCGGGGTCCACGAGCCGGGGCTCGTGCGGTGGGGCGTCGTCGTCGAGCTGCGCGAGCAGCGCCGCGACGGGCTCGGGCACGGGCTCGTCGGGGGGCAGGGAGGTCGCGGCGCTCGACACGAGCACGCCGTCGTCCGCGAGCCGAGCGCGCAGGAACCGCTCGACGGCGGGGGAGCGGCACGTGTTCGTGCTGCCCACCACCAGCACGGCGAACGGGCGGACCGGCGGCGCCGTCGTCGGCGGCACCCCGGGGGTCGGGTGCACCGGGTCATTGTGCGCACGGCTTCGTGCCGGCGTCAGCCCCCTGTCCGCCACCGGTGCCGTCCGGTCGCGCCGTACCGCGCGGCGTTGTCGTGGGGGTCGAGCGGTGCCAGCATGCGGCCGTGGCGGTCGACGAGGGGCTCGTGGCACGTGTCCGCGAGCGGCTGGCGGGACCCACGCTGTCCGAGCGACGCATGTTCGGGGGTGCGGTGCTCATGACGCACGGGCACATGACGGTCGGGGTGACGGGCGGGGAGCTGATGGTGCGGGTGGGTCGGGACGCGGTCGACGACGCGCTGACCCGACCGGGGACGCGCCCCTTGGACATGTCGGGGCGCCCGATGCGCGACTGGGTCCTGGTCGACGCGTCCGCGCTCGCCGACGACGACCTCGACGCATGGGTCTCGCGTGCGAGCGCGTTCGTCGCGACGCTGCCGCCCAGGAGCTGACCTAGGAGCTGACCCAGGACCTGACCGACGACCCGACCAGGGGCCCCGGGCAGCACGACGGGGCCGGACCGAGCGGTCCGGCCCCGTCGTCCGGGTCACGGCGTCGTCGCGCCGAGGGTGTACGAGCCGGAGCCCGAGTACGCGTGCACGACGAAGCGGTAGTAGCCCGACGTCCCCGCGTAGCTCACCGTCTCGCTCGAGCCGGGCGACGTGCCCTGGGCGACCGTCCGCCACGACGAGCCGCTCCACCTCTGCAGGTAGAGGTCGAAGTCCGCGCCCGACGGGCCGGCGACGCAGCCCCGCACCGTCCCGGACCGGGTCACCGTCAGGTACGAGCCGCTCGGCTGGACCGCCTGGGCGCCGGACGACAGCGAGCCCGTCCACGTCCGCGCGTAGCCCGTGCAGCCCGCGGGCGGCGGCTGCGACCCGCCGCCGTCGGACGTGACGAGCGTCAGGCCGTAGGCGCCGAGGATCTCGTTGACCGGCTGGAAGTACGTCGTGCCGCCCGTGCGGCAGTTGCCCGAGCCGCCCGACGTGACGCCCTGGGCCTGGTTGCCGGCGAGGAGCGAGCCGCCCGAGTCGCCGGGCTCGGCGCAGACGGTGGTCCGGATGAGGCCCGAGACCGTGCCCTCGGCGTACGTGACCGACGAGTTGAGCGCCTGGATCGTGCCGCAGTGCCAGCCGGTGGTCGAGCCCGAGCGGCACACCGACGAGCCGACGGGGGCCGCGGTCGAGCCGGCGACGGCGACGCGGCCGCCCGAGTAGTTGTTGACCGCGCCGATCATGGTGTTGCCCGACGCGACGCGCACGAAGGCGTAGTCGTTGCCCGGGAAGCTCGAGCCCGCGAACGTGCCGCTCGGGCTCGTCGTCGTCGCGCCCGTGCTGCCGCAGTGGCCGGCCGTCACGAAGCCGCCGTTCACCGAGAAGCCCACCGAGCAGCGGCTCCCGCTGCCGATGTAGTACGCGTTCCCGCCGACCACGTCCACGAAGGTCCGCGGCGCCTCGGTCGTCTCGACGACGGTCACCGCGTCGGCGGGCACACCGGCCCGCGCGACGAGTCGCTCGGCCGCGCGCCGCCCGCCGGGTGCGACGTCGACGACGACGTCGTTGGTCGTGACGTCGACGCGCCAGCCCCTGATCCGCGGGTGGTCCGCGAGCGCGGCGTCGAGCGCGGCACGCCATCCGTCGAGCTCGGCGAGCGTGTGGTCCACGGTCACGGGCGTGGCGCCCGCGGCCGCGACGGCGTCCACGTCGGCCGGGTCGGTCGTGCCGACGTAGAGGACGTCGTCGTCCTCGTCGACCCACACGCCCGCGAAGTCGGTCCCGAGCTCGCCCTCGAGCTCCGCACCGGTGTCGGCCGCGTCGTCCTGGAACGCGAGGCGCTCCTTGGCCCGCTCGGCGTCGAGCCCCAGGTCGCGCTCCATCGCGCGGAGGAGCCCGGGAGCGAGCTTGTCGCTGGCGAGGGCCTGCCCGGCCGTTCCCGCCACCTCGTCGGGCGGTGCGGCCGCGGCGGCCTGGGCCGCGAAGGCCCCGGCCAGGAGCGTCGCCGAGGCCGTGGCCAGGGCGAGGCTCCGTGCGACTGATGTCCTGCTCATGTGTCGTCCCCCTCGATCGGTACCGGGCACCTCCCGGTGCGGGCACGCTAGGCCGGGCGTGCCGGTCCGGCGCAGATACCGATCGGGTCATACGCCCGCGTTATGGGGCGGGCGGCCGGGTGGCCGTCGCGCGTCGCGGACGGGCGTCCCGGCGACCTCGCGGAGGCGCTGCCGCCGCGGCTCGCGGGAGGTCGGCGGTGCGGTCCTGGCCGTGGGGACCGCGGTGAACCAGGACGCGTACTCGGGCGACCGGTCGACCGCGTCGGCGTGCGCGGACCGGGCGGCGGCGACGACGGCGTCGACGTCCACCCGGTCCGCGGTGTCGCGTCGCCACCCGACGAGCTGGCGCCAGCGCAGGGGTGCGCCCTCGATCGCGACGGCGTGGACGCCGGGCACGTCGAGCAGGAGCGGCTGGGCCAGGCCGACGGCGTGCCCGGCGCGCACCTGGTCGATCGCGGAGGTGCGGTCGGACTCGCCGAGCCCGCGCGGTGTGAACCCGGCCCGCGTGCACGCCGCGACGAAGCACCGCTCGAAGCAGCCGTCGCCCGGGGACGCGAGCCACACCTCGTCGGCGAGCGCGGCGAGCGGGACCGTCGTCGCGCGCGCGTGCCGGTGCCCGGCGTGGACGAGCGCGACGACGGGGTCGCAGCTCACCTCGGTCCACACGACGTCGCCGTCCGTGGGCGGTGCGTCGTCGGCGCACGTGCCGACGAGCGCGACGTCGAGCGCTCCCGCGGCGAGGCGAGCGGCTGTGCCCTCGACCGACCACGACGTCGCCGGCGTGACGGTGACGTCGCGCAGCGCCACGTGGACGCGGTTGACGAACAGGCCGCCGATCGCGGTGCCCGCCGTCCCCACCCGCAGCGCCCGTCCGCACGACGACGCGCCGGCGACCATGCGTCGGGTGTCGTCGACGAGGACGGCCATGGCGGGAAGGACCACGCGCGCGTGACGCAGCAGCGTCTCCCCGAGGGGCGTCGCGCGGGCGCCGAGCCGGTCGCGCGTGAAGACGTGCCCGCCGAGAGCCCGGTCGATCCGGTTCAGCTGAGCCGTCAGCGCGGGCTGGGAGAGGCCGAGGGACGCGGCCGCCTTCGTGACGCTGCCGGACTCGGCGACGGCCACGACCATGCGCAGATGCCGGAGCTCGAGGTCCATGCCGAGGGATTATCCGCGCGGGCAGGCGAGGAGTCGAGGTGGCTGTGACTGTTGGTCATGGAGTACTTGACTGGGGCGAGGTCGCACGGGAGGCCGACTGCGCGGCGGAGCGGCAGGCTGGAGCCCCGGAGGGAGGCGACATGGCGGGCAGGCGGCGCGACGCGGCACCGCACGCCGGGCGAGCCACGCGCGGACCGGCCGGGGCGGGCCCTGGGCTGGGGACGTACCGGTCGATGCGGGACTTCGACCGGACGCCCGAGCCGGCAGGGGCGGACCCGGCGGCTGTGACCGAGGGCCTGCGGTACGTCGTCCAGCGGCACCGCGCGCGCCGCCTCCACTACGACCTCCGGCTCGAGATGGGTGGTGTCCTCGCGAGCTGGGCCGTGCCGCGGGGCCCGACCCTCGACCCGACCGCCCGGCGGATGGCCGTGCACGTCGAGGACCACCCGGTCGAGTACGTCGACTTCGAGGGCGTCATCCCCGCCGGCGAGTACGGCGGCGGCGACGTCATCGTGTGGGACCGCGGCACGTGGCGCCCGCACGGCACGGACGACCCGGTCGCCGCGGTCGCCGCGGGCGAGCTGCACGCGGACGTCGACGGCGAGCGCATCCGCGGCCGCCTCGTGCTGGTGCGGCGCGGCGAGCCGGCCGACGACGGCAAGGAGCAGTGGCTCCTGCTGCACAAGCGCGACGACCACGCGGTCGTTGGCTGGGACGCCGAGGACCACCCGACCTCGGTCGTCTCGGGGCGCACCAACGACGAGGTCCTGGCCGACCGCGACCGGCTGTGGCTGTCCGACCGTCCCGCGGCGGAGGCGTCCGTCGACCTGCGGGGCGGCGGGGCGCCTGTCCCGCCGTCGCCGGCCCCGCCGTCGGCCGACGAGCTCGCGGCCCTCGACGAGCTCGGCTCGGGCGGCACGTGGCACGTGCACGGCCGGTCGCTGCGCGTGACGAACCTCGACAAGGTGCTCTTCGGCGCGCGCGACGGCGAGCCGCCCGTGACCAAGCGCGAGCTCGTCCGGTACGCGGCCAGCATCGCCCCGGTCGTCCTGCCGTACCTGCGTGGTCGTGCCCTCAACATGCACCGCTACCCGGAGGGCGCGGGGCGGCCGGGCTTCTGGCACAAGGAGCTGCCGTCGCACGCACCCGCGTGGCTGCCGCGGTGGGACAACCCCGAGGCCGACCCGGGGGAGACGACGACGTACCTCGTCGTCGACGAGCCCGCCGCGCTCGTGTGGGCGGCGAACTTCGGCGCGCTCGAGTGGCACGCGTGGACGTCGACGACGGCCGCCCCGCACCGGCCGAGCTACGCGTTGTTCGACATCGACCCGGGCCCGGCGACGGCATGGGAGGACGTGCTGCTGCTCGCGCGCCTGCACCGCGACGCCTTCGAGTACCTCGGGGTGCGCGCCCACCCGAAGGTCACGGGGCGGCGCGGGATCCAGGTGTGGGTCCCGATTCCGCCCGGGCCGACGTTCGAGGACACGCGGGCGTGGGTCGAGCGCGTGTCGAGGACGGTCGGCGCGGTGGTGCCCGACCTCGTCAGCTGGAGGTGGGGCGTGAGCGAGCGGGGCGGCCAGGCGCGGCTGGACTACACGCAGAACGCGATCAACAAGACGCTCGTCGCGCCGTACAGCCCGCGCGCGTCCGCCGGTGCGCCGGTGTCCGCACCGATCACGTGGGACGAGCTCGACGAGCCGTGGCTCCGTCCCGACGCCTTCACCGTCCGCACGGTGCTGGACCGCCTGGCCGAGCGCGGCGACCTCTTCGCGGGGGTGCTCGACGCCGACCAGGACCTGCCCCGCGTGCGCTGAGCGGGTGGGCGCGCCGGCCGGTGGCGCCGTGTCCGGTCAGCCGCCTGCCAGGCCGCGCACGGTGTCGATCGTGTCGGCCTCGTCCGCGGCCTTGTCGTCGCGGTAGCGCAGCACGCGCGCGAAGCGCAGCGCGAGCCCGCCGGGGTAGCGGCTCGACCGCTGGAGCCCGTCGAACGCGATCTCCACGACCTGCTCGGGCCGCAGCGTCACGGTCCAGCCGTCGTCCGTCACCTCGAGCTCGCGGAACCGCTGCGTCTGCCACGCGAGCACCTCGTCGGTCATGCCCTTGAACGTCTTGCCCAGCATCACGAAGCCGCCCGCCGGGTCCCGCGCACCGAGGTGGATGTTCGACAGCAGCCCGCTGCGACGCCCCGAGCCGCGCTCGACGGCGAGCACGACGAGGTCGAGCGTGTGCCGGGGCTTGACCTTGACCCACGCGCTGCCGCGCCGGCCCGCCTCGTACGGCGCGCCCGAGTCCTTGACGATGACGCCCTCCTGGCCCGCTCCGACCCAGCGCTCGAACGCGGCCTGCGCCGTGGCGGCGTCGTCGGTCGTGACGCGCTCGACGGCGTGCCGCGGCGCGACCGCGTCGAGCACGGCGAGCCGTTCGGCGAGCGGCGCGTCGAGGAGGTCCCGGCCGTCGACGTGGAGCACGTCGAAGAAGAACGGGGTGAGGCGCGTGCTCGCGGCGAGCTCGGCGTCGCGGGTCGCGCTGCGCGACGCGGTCTCCTGGAACGGTCGCGGCCGGCCGTCGGGGCCGACGGCGAGCGCCTCGCCGTCGAGCACCGCGGTCCGGACGTCGAGGCCCCGCACCACCTCGACGATCTCGGGGACCCGGCTCGTGATGTCGTCGAGGCTGCGGGTGTACACGCGCACGTCGTCACCGTCGCGGTGCACCTGGACGCGGATGCCGTCGAGCTTGGCGTCGACGACGACGACGCGCCCCGCGAACCCCTCGACCGCGGCGCGCACGTCCGGCGCCGACGCCGCGAGCATCGGCCGGACGGGCCTGCCGACCGTGAGGCCGAACGCGTCGAGCCGCTCCACGGCCGCCTCGGGCGAGCCGGCCCCGAGCGCCGCGGTCGCGACGGGCTCGGTCGCGCCGGCGAGCATCGCGGCGCGGCGGACCGTCGCGGCGGGGACGCCCGCGGCCTCGGCGACCGCGTCGAGCAGGAGCGCGTCGAGCGCCCCTTGCCGGAGCTCGCCGGTCACGAGCCCGCGGAGGAGGCGCTGCTCGGGCTCGGTCGCGGCGGCGAAGAGCTCCGTCGCGAGCGCGGTGCGGGCGGTCGACGACCCGGGCCCGGACAGCGCGGACATGCGCTCGAACGCGGCGTCGACCTCCAGCACGTCGAGCGTCGGGGTGTCGGCGGGCGACGGGAGCGTCGTGAGCGACCGCCACCCGAGTCCCGTCCGGCGCTGGCGCAGCTCGCCGCCGAGGTAGCGCGCGACCACCGGCACCGCGCCGGGCTCGGTGCGGCGCAGCAGCTCGACGAGCACCGCACGCTTCGCGAGCCGGGACCGCGTCGCAGCCACGGCGTCGGACGCGGCGGCGACGTCGGCGAGGAGCACGGCCCCATCCTGGCGCGGGCCACCGACACGCGCCCGCGCTCCGTCGCCGTCACCCCGCGGGAGCGGCGGCGGCGACCGCGTCGCGGACGTCCTCGAGCACGAGGTCGTGGTTGACCATGCCGCCCGCGAGGGTGCCCGCGGCCATCGCGACCGGCACGGTGGCGCCCGGGTCCACGACGTTGCCGACCGCCCACACGCCCTCGACGCTCGTCCGCCCGGTCGGGTCGACCGCGACGAACGAGCCGACCGGGGTGTCCCTCCGCTCGGCGCCGAGCTCGCGCAGGACCTCGTCGCGCGGAACGGGGTCCGGCGCGGTGAACAGCCGGTCGACGACGACGTGCCGTCCGCCCGCGAGCACCACGTCGAGCTCGCCGTCCCGCTCGACCACGCGCTCGACGGGACCCTCGAGCACGTCGATCCCGCGGGCGTCGAGCTCGCGCCGCGTCGCGTCGTCGGCGATCCCGACCGCGTCTGTCAGGTAGGTCACCGTCGCGCTCCACTGGCGCACCAGCTGGACCTGGTGGACGGACCGCTCACCGGTCGCGAGCACGCCGATGCGCGCGTCCCGCGACTCCCAGCCGTCGCAGTACGGGCACACGACGACGCCGCGCCCCCAGCTCTCGGCGAGTCCCGGGACGTCCGGCAGCTCGTCGCGCAGACCGGTCGCGACGACGAGCCGGCGGGTCTTCAGCATCGCGCCGTCGGCGGTCCGCACCTCGAGCCCGCCCTCGGTGCGCCGGGCGTGGACGACGTCGACCGTGCGGATCTCGCCGCCGTACGAGGTCACCTCGTCGCGGCCCGCGGCGAGCAGCGCGAGCGGGCTGCGACCGTCGTGCCCGAGGACGCCGTGCATGTGGGGCGCGAACCGGTTGCGCGGTGCGGCGGCGTCGAGCACGACGACGCGCCGCCGCGCGCGGACGAGCATGAGCGCGGCGCTGAGGCCCGCGCTGCCGCCGCCGACCACGACGACGTCCCACGTCGCGTCGTCGTCAGGGTCGATCCGGTGCGTGGTGGTGTCCATGGCAGGAGCGTCGCCCGCCGCGTGCGCGCTGTGCAACACTCGTTGCCGTTATGGCAAAGCGATGAGGAGGCCGGGCATGGGCGAGGACGACGTGCTGGGGGCGGTCGGAGCACGGCTGCGGGACGTCCGGACGCGTCAGCGCCGGACCCTCGCGGACGTCGCGGCCGCGACGGGCATCTCGGTGAGCACGCTGTCGCGCCTCGAGTCGGGGTCGCGCCGCGCGACGCTCGACCTGCTGCTCCCGCTCGCGCGCACATACCGGGTCCCGCTCGACGACCTCGTGGGTGCCCCCGACGTGGTCGACCCGCGGATCCGGCCCCGTCCCGTCCAGCGCGGCGGTCAGATCCACATCCCGCTCACGCACCCCGACGCACCCGTCCAGGCCGTCAAGCTCGTGCTCCCCGGGCGGGACCCGGCCGAGCCCGTGCGGGCGCGTCGGCACGAGGGCTACGAGTGGTTCTACGTCCTCTCGGGGACCGTGCGGCTCGAGCTCGGCGGCGTCGTCACCGTGCTGGGTGCGGGTGAGGCCGCCGAGTTCGACACGCGAGTCCCGCACGCGATCCTCAACGACGACGAGCACCGCGCGGTCGAGCTGCTCGCGCTGTTCAGCCCGCAAGGTGAACGCATCCATGTGCACGGGGGTTGAGGAGGCGCGCCGGGCGACGCGGGCGACACGGGGTGTCCGGCCGTGACGTCCACGAAGCGCCATGGCGACGGTCAGGCGGCGCGCCGCCGGGGCAAGGCGACCCGCTGCAGGTCGTGGGCGAGGACCACGTCCGGAGGACGACGAGCACGCGCACGACGCCGGACGCTACCCGGGCGGGGTCGGCCCGTCGCGGACACGCCGTCAACCCTCCGTTGACGACGGACGGCGAGGCGCCATGATCGACGCGTGCCACACGACGAGGCGGCCTGGCGGGCCGCGCTGCCCCACCGGTCGGGCGACGCCTTCACCGCCGCCGTCGTCCGCCTCGAGGCCGCCGGGGTGACGCCGTCCCTCGCGGAGTCGGTCCTCGGCGACCTCGGCGAGGGGCTGTGGACCGGTTCCGTCGACGGCGTGCTCGGTGACGCGGCGGCCCGCGCGGTCGTGCTCGGCGAGCTCGCGGCGTTCCTCGCGGCCGCGGTCGAACGCACGGCGCACCTGAGGCGCACCGCGCTCGAGGAGCTCGCGACGGTGCGCAGCCTGAGCGACATCGCGCGCCAGCTGGGCGTCTCGCCGCAGGCGGTGCACAAGACGCTGCGGGTCCGACCCGACCCGGCGGCGTCCCGCCCGCTGCTCGCGTTCGCCCCGGAGGACTCATGACCCCGCCCACGCCCGTGCACGTCCTCGCGGGCCCGCCGCGGGCCCGGCTCCTCGGCGTCCTCGGCTGGGCGCTCTCGCGGGTCGCGGTCGCCGTCGCGGGCGTCGCCGCGGCCCAGATGCTGCGCGCCGACGCCTACCCGACCGTGACCGCGGTCCTCGTCGCGGTCGCGCTCGCGCCGGCGCTCGTGCTCCTGCTGCTCGCTCACGAGGTGCACCGACGCGCGTGGTGGTCCGTGCCCGGTGCCGCGGCCGCCGGCGCCCCCGACGGGGCGGCCGCGCGTCCGCGGCGTCCCGCGGCGCCCGCACGGTGGCAGGTGCTCGCGGCGGCCGCCGACGCCGCGCTCGCGGTGGGCCTCGCGGCGTGGCTGACGTCCCCCGTCACCGGGGCGACCCACCCGGGCGTGCCCGTCACGGGCGTGCTCGTCGGCTTCGGGGCCGCGCACGCGCTACGGGTCGCCGCCGGCGACGGCGCGCCCGCAGGGGCGGTCGCGCTCACAGGGGCGGTCGCGCTCGCGGTCCGGGGCGGCGGCCTCGCGGTGGCCACCTGGGTGGCCGCGGCGGCGGGGTCACCGTGGTTCGCGGAGCAGCTCGCGCTCGGGGCGGCGGGCGGGGTGGTCGCCGCGGTCGTGCTCGCCGCGATCGTGCGGTGGGCGCGCGCCTCGCGGACCCTCGCGGCCTGGGTGTAGCACTCCGGGGGGCGCGGCGCGCAGCCTCCCGCCGGCTCCGCCCGTCGTCGCTCGACGCACGCCCTCCCGTGGCGGGCCGTCGCGGGCCGTCGCCGCCCGCCGCGGGTGTCGACCGCGGCGGGCGGCGCGCACGTCAGTCGTTCCAGTAGACGGTGCCCGACGCGCCGACGGGGGAGTACGCGTCCCGCGTGTTCGGGTCGACGAGCTGGAACTTCTTGTTCCCCTCGGGTGTCGTCCACCGCACGGTGCCGCCGCCGCACGGCACGCTCGCCGTGGCGCTGCGCGCGTAGCCGCCCCACGACGTCGCGACCAGCAGGTGGACGGTCTGGCTCGTGCCGCAGTTCGTGAACGGCCGGACCACGAGCCGGACCTCACCGCCGTCGTGGTGGAAGTACTGGGAGGTCACGGTCCCGGCGTAGGACGCGCTCCAGTCGCGCGAGCGCCGCATCGACGCGAGCGAGGTGAGGCGCAGCGACGTGGTGGGCGCCGTCGAGAACGCGGCGCCGGTCGGCGTGCCGGGCGCCTCGAACGTGAAGGTCGACCCGTCGTCGTACGTCGAGGTCGTCGCGCCGTCCGGCCCCACCGTCTCGGCGAGGAGCCCCGGGGTGTCGGTCGTCGTCGCGAGCGGCGGGGCGCCCGCCGTGAGTGCGCAGGTCAGGGCGAGCGCGCCCAGCGCCGCGGTCGTCCGTGCTCGTGGTCGTGCCATGGATGGTCCCCCTCGGTCCAGCGGCGTCCCCGTGATCGCCGCACTCGGACCCTAGCGGCGCGGCGGGCAGGGACGGCTCGGCGCGTGTCGGTGCGGTCACCTACTCTGACCATGGCCGTTCCGCCCGTTTCGTCCCGCACGTGCCCGCACGTCACCGAGCCCCAGGAGGGTGCGTACGTGATCGAGTTCGCCTCCGTGACGAAGCGCTACCCCGACGGCACCACGGCCGTGGAGGACTTCTCGCTCGTCGTCCCGTCCCACCGGACCGTCGTGCTGCTCGGGTCCTCGGGCTCGGGCAAGACGACGCTGCTGCGCATGGTCAACCGCATGGTCGAGCCGACGAGCGGGTCGGTCCTCATCGACGACGTGGACGTCCGCACGCTCGACCGCGTGCGCCTGCGCCGCAGCATCGGCTACGTCCTCCAGGCGGGTGGCCTGCTGCCCCACCGGACGGTGGTCGACAACATCGCGACCGTGCCGGTGCTCGACGGCGTCCCGCGCCGGACGGCGCGCACCCGCGCCCTCGAGCTCCTCGAGAAGGTGGGCCTGCCCGCCGCGCTCGCGCAGCGCTACCCGGCCCAGCTCTCGGGCGGCCAGCAGCAGCGCGTGGGGGTCGCACGGGCCCTCGCGTCGGACCCGAACATCCTGCTCATGGACGAGCCGTTCGGCGCGGTCGACCCGATCGTCCGCGCGGACCTCCAGGCCGAGCTCCGACGCCTCCAGGGCGAGCTCGGCAAGACCATCGTCTTCGTCACGCACGACGTCGACGAGGCGTTCGCGCTCGCGGACGAGGTCGTCATCCTGCGGACCTCGGCGCGCGTCGCGCAGGTCGGTGCGCCCGCGGAGATCCTCGCGCACCCGGCGGACGAGTTCGTCGACCAGTTCGTCGGCGGCGGCACCGCGCGCCGGACGCTGCACCTGCGTGACCAGGGCGGGCGCACGGTCGTCGTCGACGAGGACGGCCGGCCGGCCGGGGTGCTCGCGCCGTGAGCTGGTTGAGCCAGAGCTGGCCCCTGATCCGCGAGCTCACGCTCGAGCACCTCGTGCTGTCCGTGCCGCCCGTCCTGCTCAGTCTCCTGGTCGCGGTCCCGCTCGGGTGGGTCGCGCACCGCCACCGCGCGGTGCGCGAGCTGCTGCTGACGACGAGCGGCCTGCTCTACGCGATCCCGTCGCTCCCGCTGCTCATCATGATCCCGATCGTGCTCGGCACCGGGCTGCGCTCGCCGACGACGATGGTCGTGGCGCTGACCCTGTACGGCGTCGCGCTGCTCGTGCGTGCGGCGAGTGACGCGTTCGGGTCGGTGCCGGCCGAGGTGCGCCAGTCCGCGACGGCGATCGGGTTCTCGCCGTGGGCGCTGTTCTGGCGCGTCGAGCTGCCGCTCGCCGGACCGGTGCTGCTCGCGGGCCTGCGCGTCGTCGTCGTGTCGACCGTGAGCCTGGTGACGGTCGGCGCGGTGATCGGCATCCGCAGCCTCGGCACGCTCTTCACCGACGGGTTCCAGCGGGGCATCGTCGTCGAGATCGTGACGGGCATCGTGCTGACGGTGCTCGTGGCGCTGGTCCTCGACGCGCTCGCTGTGCTCGGCGGACGGCTGCTCCTGCCCTGGACCGTCGTGCCCCGCGCGCGGGGGAGGGTCGCGGCATGAACCTCCTCGCCGAGGCGCTCGCGTGGCTCGCCGACGGCTCGCGCTGGACCGGCCCGGGCGGGATCGGCGCGCGGCTGGGGGAGCACCTGGCCTTCTCGGCGCTCGTGGTCCTCGCGGCCGCGGTGCTCGCCCTGCCGCTCGGCGTCGCCGTGGGTCACGCACGCCGCGGACGCGCCGTCGTCGTCGCGATCGCGGGCGGTGCGCGGGCCCTGCCCACGCTGGGACTGCTCACACTGCTCGGGCTCTGGCTCGGGATCGGCCTCCGCGCGCCGTTCCTCGCGCTCGTCGTCCTCGCGATCCCGTCGATCCTCGCGGGCGCCTACGCCGGGATCGAGGCGGTCGACCGGACGACCGTCGACTCCGCGCGCGCCGTCGGCATGACCGAGTGGCAGGTGCTCGCACGCGTCGAGCTGCCGCTCGGCCTGCCGGTCGTCGTCGGTGGCCTGCGCGCCGCGACGCTCCAGGTCGTGGCGACCGCGACCCTCGCGGCGTACGTCGCCGACGCGGGACTGGGCCGGCTGCTGTTCACCGGCCTCAAGACGCGTGACTACCCCCAGATGCTGGCCGGCTCGCTGCTCGTCGCCGCGCTCGCCCTCGTGCTCGAGGGCCTCTTCGCCCTCGCCCAGCGCCGTGCCGTCCCGGCCGGCGACGTCCGTCGGACGTCACGGCCGCGCGCCGTGACGCCCGCTGCCTGACCAGATCGAGAGGACCCCCGTGAACGCTCGTCGCGTCGCCCGGACGCTCAGCCTGCCCGTCGCCGTTCTCCTGCTCGCCGCGTGCTCCCAGTCCGACCCCTTGGAGGAGCCGGCAGCCGGCACGTCCGAGCCCGGTGGCGAGGAGAGCGCCGCGATCGTCATCGGCTCGCAGGACTACTACTCGAACGAGATCATCGCCGAGCTGTACGCCCAGGCCCTCGAGGCCGGGGGGTACACGGTCGAGCGCGACCTGCGGATCGGCCAGCGCGAGGTCTACCTGCCCGAGATCGAGTCGGGTGCCATCGACCTCTTCCCCGAGTACACGGGCAACCTGCTGCAGTACTGGGAGCCCGAGACCGAGGCGCGCACGTCCGACGACGTCTACACGGCCCTCCAGGAGGCAGTCCCCGACGGCCTGCAGGTGCTCGACCAGTCGTCTGCGACCGACCAGGACTCGTACAACGTCACGCGCGAGTTCTCCGAGGCGAACGGCGTGACCAGCCTCGCCGACCTCGCGTCGGTGGGCGAGCCCCTCACCCTCGGCGGCAACTCGGAGCTCGCGACCCGCCCCTACGGGCCCGAGGGTCTCCAGAGCGTCTACGGCGTCGAGGTCGGCTTCACGCCGATCGAGGACTCGGGCGGTCCGCTGACCGTCAAGGCGCTCCAGGACGGGACGGTCCAGCTCGTCAACATCTACAGCGCCGACCCGTCGATCGCCGCGAACGACCTCGTCACGCTCGAGGACCCCGAGGGCCTGTTCCTCGCGTCGAACGTCGTGCCCGTGGCGGCCGACGACCTCGACGAGGGTGCCGTGGAGATCGTCAACGCGGTGAGCGCGGCCCTCACGCCCGAGGAGCTCGTGGCCCTCAACGCGCGCAGCGTCGACGAGCAGGCCCCCGCGGCGACCATCGCGGGCGACTGGCTCGCCGAGAACGGCCTCGTCTGACACGACCCGACGGCGACGGCGTCGAGGCCCGCTGCACCCCGCGGCGGGCCTCGACGGCCGGCGTCCTAGGATCCTCGTGGCTCGGCGGCGGACGGAGGAGGGCACATGACGGACCGGTCGAGAAGCCGTGGGATGCGCTTCACCGAGCGCTTCCTCCTCCCGTTCACGGGCCCCGCGCAGGTCGCGGACCCGCGCCGCCGGACACCCGCGACGCCCGCGCAGCGCGACCGCGCCGACGAGCTCGAGAGCGGGCTGCGCCGCGTGACGGGACCCGACGGGCGCTCGTACGTGGTGCCCGTCGAGGACGGTCCGCACCGCGGCTCCTGACCTCAGCCGACGGACCGGCCGCCAGACCGACCGATGGACGGCCGACGGACCGGCACGCCGTCAGCGCACGCGGGCGAGCGTCCTCAGGTCGTGGGCGTCGACCATCAGGCCCAGATCCTCGCGGACCCACCACTGCCCGGTCTCCCGGTGCTGCCCGTGCGTCGCGAACCGGTAGCGGTAGAGCCGGGCACGGACCCACCGGGGGCGGCGCCCCGAGAACGGGTCGTGCGCCAGCAGCCGCAGCGTGGGGGCGTCCGCCTCGAGCAGACGCACGAGGAACGGCACGAACCACGCGAGCTGCGCCGACGAGCCCAGGCCCAGGAACCACATCGCCCAGTCCAGTCGCAGGTGGTACGGCGCGTACTGGCGCGGGACGCGACGCACCTCGCCCGGCTTGCCGCGGAACTCGTACTCGGACCACGCACCGGTCGCCGGGTCCTCGTCGAGCGTCCCCTCGACGACGACCTCGGTGCGCCGCCGCGTCACGCTGCCGAACGCGCCGTAGGCGTTGACCAGGTGCAGCGAGTTGAACGAGGCGTTCATGCGCTGGTTCCTCGACACGAGGTTGCGCAGCGGCCACCAGCTCAGGACGAGGCACACCGCCGCGACACCGACGACGACGGCGACGAACCACAGGGGAGCGGGCGCCGTCACCTGGGGACCCACGGACCCCACGTCGATCCCGAGGGGTGACAGCGCCCAGGCGAACGCGTCATCCGTCACGGCCGAGAAGGCCAGCACGATCGTCAGCCAGTTGAGCCACGCGAAGTTCCCCGAGAGCACGAGCCACAGCTGCGTGACGACGACGACGGCCGCCGCCGCGCTGGCGACCGGCCCGGGGACGAGCAGCGCGAAGGGCACGACCAGCTGCGTCACGTGGTTCGCGGCGACCTCGACGCGGTGCAGCGGACGCGGCAGCAGGTGGAACCACCGGCTCAGCGGACCCGGCATGGGCTGGGTCTCGTGGTGGTAGTACAGCGCCGTCAGGTCGCGCCAGGCGGGGTCGCCGCGCCACTTGATCAGTCCCGCACCGAGCTCGAGGCGCAGCACGAGCCACCACAGCAGCACCAGGACGGGCACCGGGGGCGCGACCTCGCGCGAGCCGAGGAACGCGACGAGGAAACCCGCCTCGAGCAGCAACGACTCCCACCCGAACCCGTAGAACACCTGCCCGACGTTGACCACGGAGAGGTACAGGACCCACAGGGCGAGGAACGCGACGAGCGGGAGCCACGGGGGGCCCGCCTGCGGGACGCCGAGCACGAGCGCCGCGGCGACGACCGCACCGACCCACCCGACGGCGACGACCAGGCGGTCGCTGTAACGCCAGTGGAAGAGGCTCGGCGACGCCCGCCACGCCACGCGCGCGACGAACCGTGGGACCGGGAGGAGCCCGTTCTCCCCGAGCAGCGGCCGGAACTGGCGGAGCACCGCGACGAACGCGACGACGTACACGGCGGCGACCCCGCGCTGGACGACCTCGCGCGCGACCGAGTACCCCTCGGCGTCGAACCACTCCACCGGTCTCACCCCTGCACCAGCGTGCTCGCGTGGCGGGCCGGCCGCGCGTCGGACGCACGTCGGCGCGCGCCTACGCTCTGCCGGTGCCCTCCTACCGCGTCCGGATGGTCATCGGCCTCGTCCACGCCGGGGTCGACCCCGCCGACGTGCTGCCGCAGGCCGTCGCCGCCGGTCGTGCGCGGACGGCGGTCGAGTCGGGGCAGGTGGACCTCGTGCGTGGGCTGCCGTGCGTGACGGTGCGCTTCGAGGCGGCCGACGACCTCGAGGCCGCGCGGGTCGGCCGTGCCGTCGTCGAGCGGGTCGACGAGCTCGCCGTGGTCGAGACGAGCCGCATCACCCGCCGGACCGGCAACCGCTGGTCACCCATGCGCGCCTGAGGAGCGGCGCCGCGCCTGGCGCATCGCGGGCGCGCTCAGGGCGCATCCGGGTGGTGCGCCGTGAGCACGCCGAAACCGTCGGAAACGGCCGCCGCCTCAGTCCCAGGCGAGCAGCGGGTCCCCGGCCGCGACCGTGGCGCCGACCTCGGCAACGGGCGTCACCGCGCCCGCGCGGGCGTCGAGCGCGACGACCGGGCAGATCGGCGAGCGGCCGCCGGCCTCGACGGCCGCCGGGTCCCAGCTCACGACGACGTCCCCGGCAGCGACCGTCGCCCCCTCGGCGACGTGCAGCGTGAAGCCCTCGCCGCCGAGCTGCACGGTGTCGAGGCCGAGGTGGACGAGCGCGCCGCGCCCGTCGTCCCCGGCGACGACGAACGCGTGCGGGTGCAGCTTGACGACGGTCCCCGCGATGGGTGCGACCGCCGCGACCACGCCGTCCCGCGCAGGGTCGACCGCGAGCCCGGGGCCCACGAGCTCGGCGCTGAACACCGGGTCGGGCACCTCGCCGAGCGCGCGGACGACCCCGGCGAGCGGGGCGAGGACGGTGAGCGCCATCAGCGCAGGTCCTCGATGTCGGACGCGAGCGTGTCGGCCTCCGGCCCCACGACGACCTGCACGGCCTTGCCGGACAGGACGACGCCGTACGCACCCGCGGCGCGGAGCCGCTTCTCGTCCACGAGCGCCGGGTCCTCGACCTCGACCCGCAGCCGCGTGATGCAGGGCTCGAGGTCGAGGACGTTCTCGTCCCCGCCCAGCGCCGCCAGGATCTCCTCTGCCTTGCTCATCGCATCCTCCTCGTTCCGGGGTGCCCGGGCCGGGCCCCTCCTGTGGTGCTCCCTGCCTGAGCAGGGCGGTGCCGCCTGCTAGAGCAGGTCGTCCAGGTCGGACGCCAGGACGTCGACGTCCGGGCCGATGACGACCTGGACGACGTGCCCCGAGATCATGACCCCGTGCGCGCCGGCCGCACGCAGCGCCCCGACGTCGACCGCCGACGCGTCGCGCACCTCGGAGCGCAGCCTCGTCGTGCAGGGCTCGATGTCGACGATGTTCGCCACGCCGCCCAGTGCCGCGAGGATCGTCGCCGCGCGCTGTGTCACGTCCGGTCCCTCCCTGCCGCACCCGCGGCCTCGTGCCCTGCCGCACCCGCGGCGTCGATGCCTGCACCTGCGACCGCGCTCGCGGCCTCGTGCCGTTCCTCCGCCGGGCCGCCTGCGGCGTCGCGGGTCCGCGGTGTGAGCCGTGCGCGCGGCGCGCGCAGCGGGACCCACAGGACGTACCGGTCCGCACGGTAGCTGGACCGGGCGTAGACGCACGCCGTCTGGCCCGCGAACGTGCGGCGCGTGAGCCGCAGGACCGGTGCGCCGTCGGCGACCCCGAGCAGGTCGGCGGCCTCGGCGTCGGCCTCGCCGGCGGCGACGGTCTCCTCGCCCCAGTCGGGCACGTGGCCGCGGCGTCGCAGCTCGCCGTACAGGCTCTCGGGCACGCCGTCGTCGAGGAGCCCGGGCAGGAGGGCGCGGGGGAGCCAGGTCTGCTCGATCGCCATCGGCTCGCCGTCGGCGTAGCGGACCCGGTGCAGCGACCAGACGTCCTCGCCCGGGAGGATCTCGAGCGCGTCGGCGACGTCGGGTGTCGCCTGCGCGACCTCCGCCGCGAGCACCTTGCTCGCGGGCTCCATGCCGCGGCGCCGCATCTCCTCGCCGAACGACGACAGCCGCACCTCGAGGTCGACCTTGGTCGGCGCGACGAACGTGCCGCGACCCTGCTCGCGCGCGAGCAGGCCCTCGACCACGAGCGCGTCGACCGCCTGCCGCACCGTCATGCGCGAGACGCCGAAGCGCTCGCACAGCGCGCGCTCGGAGGGGATCGGGTCGCCCACGGCGAGCTCGTGCGTGACGAGCGAGCGCAGGTAGTCCCTGACCCGCACGTACTTGAGCATCGACCTGCCCACGTCCGACCCTGCCGTCCTTCCGTCGCCGGACCGAGTGCCGACAGGGCGGGGATGTCGACCCTTGACACCGGTTGTCGCATTCCACCATGGTTCTCGGCAACCGGTCTAGACATCTAGTTCAGCCAAGATCCCCGGACCGCGGCCGGCGGGGCCGGGAGCGACGACGGCGACAGCCGCCGCCGACGCGGACGACCGTCCCGGACGGCCGGGCCGCCCCGCACACAGGACCTCCGGTGCAGCGACGCACCGGCCGCACCAGTAGGGAGTGCACGTCCATGACCGCCACCACAGCCCCCGTGGCCAGGGAGAAGCGGGCCTTCCCAGGCCTCGCGCAGCTCCAGCGCATCGGCCGGTCCCTCATGCTGCCCATCGCCTCCCTGCCCGCCGCAGCGCTCCTGCTCCGGCTCGGGCAGCCCGACATGCTGGGCGCCGACGGCCTCGCCGGCGCCTGGGGCGACTGGCTCCTCCCGGTCGCCGCGGTGCTCGGCGCCGCCGGCAACGCGCTCTTCGGCAACCTGCCGCTGATCTTCGCGCTGGGTGTCGCCATCGGCTACGCGCGCAAGTCCGACGGGTCCACGGGCCTCGCGGCCCTCATCGGCTACCTCGTGTTCAAGGGCGTGTCCGACGCCCTGTCGCCCTACTTCCTCGGCGAGGCGGCCGAGGGCGAGACGCAGGAGCTCATCAACTACGGCGTCCTCGGCGGCATCGTCATGGGCCTCATCGCCGCGCTGCTGTACCAGCGGTACTACCGGATCAAGCTGCCCGCCTACCTCGCGTTCTTCGGCGGCCGGCGGTTCGTGCCGATCGTCACCGCGTTCGTCGCGATCTTCGTCGCGCTCATCGGCGCGGTGATCTACCCGGCGTTCGACGCGGTGCTCACCGGCGTGAGCGACTGGGTCACGGGCTCCGCGGTCCTCGGCGGCTTCGTGTTCGGCACGCTCAACCGGCTGCTCGTCCCGATCGGCCTGCACCACCTGCTCAACTCGGTGCCGTGGTTCCAGTTCGGCGAGTACGTCGCCGACGACGGCACGGTGGCCAACGGCGACATCTTCCGGTTCCTGGCGGGCGACCCGACCGCGGGCATCTTCCAGGCCGGCTTCTTCCCGATCATGATGTTCGCGCTGCCCGCCGCGGCGCTCGCGATGGTGCACACCGCCAAGCCCGAGAAGCGCAAGGTCATCACGGGCATCATGGGCTCGGCCGCGCTGGTCTCGTTCGTCACGGGCGTGACCGAGCCGCTCGAGTTCGCGTTCGTCTACGTCGCCTACCCGCTGTACGTCATCCACGCGGTGCTCACCGGGACGTCGCTCGCGCTGGTCAACGCGCTCGACGTGCGCAGCGGCTTCGGGTTCTCGGCGGGCGTCATCGACTACCTGCTCAACTTCCGGATCGCCGAGCAGCCTCTGCTGCTCGTGGTGATCGGGCTCGGGTACGCCGTCCTCTACTACGTCCTCTTCCGGTTCGTCATCACGAAGTGGAACCTGCGGACGCCGGGCCGCGAGGACGACGACGCCGTCGGCGACGCGAACAACGTGCTCGTCGACCAGCCCGACGACACCGAGCGGACGCCCGCGCGCACGCGCGCCGGGACCGACGGCGGTGCGAGCACCGCCCGGCCGGCGACGGGAGGCACGGGGAGCACGGCCTGACGCGAGCGCGAGCGGGCCCGGTCGCTCAGGGGGCGGCCGGGCCCTCCCGCGTCGCGGTGCACCCGTTCACCCGGCCCTGGCTCGGCGGGCCGCGGCTCCTCTAGGGTCGGCGCCGTGACGGACCTGCTCGCACCGCCCGGCCCCGACCTCCTCGTCGACGCCGACGCCGACGCCGCCGGGCACAGGGCGGGCGGCACCGTCGTGGCGGTCGCGCTCGACGACGGGCACCGCTTCAGCAAGCCCACAGCCGAGAGCATCCGCCTGATCGAGGGCTGGGGCGTCGAGGGCGACGCGCACGCCGGCCCGACCGTGCGCCACCGGTTCCGCGTGGCGAAGGACCCGACGGCACCCAACCTCCGCCAGGTCCACCTGATCCACGCGGAGCTGCTGGAGGACATCGGTCACGCGGGGCACCACGTCGTACCGGGCGGGCTCGGCGAGAACGTCACGACGGCCGGCCTGGACCTCCTCGCGCTGCCCGAGGGCGCCGTCCTGCGGCTCGGTGCCGATGCGGCCGTCCGGGTGACCGGCCTGCGCAACCCGTGCGCCCAGATCGACGGGCTGTCACCGGGGCTCATGCGACGCCTCGTGCGCCGCTCGGCGGACGGCTCGGTCGAGCGGCTGGCCGGCGTCATGGCCGTCGTCGTCGCGGGCGGTGTGGTCCGACCGGGTGACGGCATCGCGGTGGAGCTCCCCGACGGGCAGCACGAGCCGCTGCGCCCGGTGTGACCCGTGCGCACCCGGGCGGTCGCGTGCCGCCGCGGGGCGGACCGGATGATGCCACTTCCCGAGACGGGTGGTCTCACCTGTTCGGACGTGGTCCTGGTCACACGTCCGTGAGACCCCTCGTGCTCGCGGCGATCGTCGCCGACACTGTGTCCAGGGGCCGGTCGACGAGCTCCCAGGCAGGACGGGGCTCACGGTGACGGCTGGACGGCAGGCGCCTTCGCGTGACGTCGCCGTGCGCCCGGAGTTCGGGCCGTACGACGAGCTCACCGACATCGCGCACGGCTGGTACATCGACGGGTTCGCCGACCGCGCGGCAGACGTGTGCGTGCGTTGGTCGGTGCTCACGCGTGCCGGCGGCGACGTCGCCTCGACCCGGTACCTCGGCTACATCCGGGCGACCGCGCTGCACGAGTCGGGACGCCACGCGGAGGCGCTCGGCGTCGCGCGCACGCTCCTCGACGAGCTCGGTGACGACCCGGCGCCGGTGTGGCGCGCCAAGGCGCTCGCGGTCGTCGGCGAGTGCTGCGCGTTCCTCAACGACCACGCCGCGTCGCTCGCCGCGCTCGCCGAGGCCGACCGCCTCGTGAGCACCGTGCCGCCGGGGACCTACGGTCACGTGTCGGCGAGCATGGCCGTGGGTCTCGCGCTCCGCTCGATCAACCTGTTCGAGCAGGCCGACGAGCGCCTGCGCGCGATCCGCGGCGGGGCCGGACCGTACGTCGAGGTCCTCGTCGCGCAGGAGCTCGCGCTGCTCAGCGGCTACTGGGCCGCGTCGCTCCGCCTCATCGGGCGCGACGCCGAGGCGGCCCAGCACACCTCCGTCATGGCACAGCGCGCGCTGCGGATGCTGCGCACCGCGACCGCCGTCGGCGACGCGCAGATGGCGGCACGGGCCGGCGTCATCGAGGCGCACGCGACCATGCACCTGTCCGACGTCGCGCTGGGTGCCGCGCGCGCGGAGGCCGCCGCGGTCGGGTTCGCCGCCCGCCCGGAGCTCGTCGAGACGCAGCTGCTCCACCTGGTGCGCGGCTGGGCCGCGGCCGAGCGGGGCGACCTCGACGCGGCGCGCGAGCAGCTCGTGAGCGCGGTCGAGAACGCGGACCGCATGGGCCGTGAGACGTGGGCGGCGACCGCGCGCGCGACGCTCGCCGAGGTCGCGCGTGCGCAGTCGGGCCCGCACGAGGGCATGGACCTGTGGGCGGCGGTCGGGCGGTCCGCCCTCGCGCGCGTGTGGGCCGAGCGGGAGGCGCGGTTCCACGCCCTGCAGGACCGGCACCGGATGCACGAGCTCGCGCAGGAGACGGACCGGGCCCTCCGCGCCGTCGTGCACGACCCGCTCACCGGGCTCGGGAACCGGCGCATGCTCGCCGCGAGCACGCAGGACGGCTCGCTGCACGAGTGGGCGGTGTTCGTCGACGTGGACGAGTTCAAGGCGATCAACGACGGCTGGTCGCACGGGGTCGGCGACGACGTCCTGCGCGCGCTCGCCGACGTGCTCCGCTCGGAGTCGCGCCACTCGGACGTGCTCGTGCGCTACGGCGGCGACGAGTTCCTCGTGCTCGTCCAGGGTGGTCCGGACGCGGCACTGTCCGTCGCGGACCGCGTCCAGCGCGCGGTCGGGGCGTACGCGTGGGACGCGCTCGCGCCGGGCCTCACCGTCACCGTCTCGATCGGCGTGGGCGGCCGGTCCGAGACGCGGACCCACCTGCAGGCGGCGGACGACGCGCTGCTCGAGGCCAAGCGGTCGGGGCGGAACAGGGTCTCGGTCGCCTGACGACGGCGGTCAGCCGGACGCGAGCGACGCGCGGTGGTCCGCGAGGAGCGCGTCCACGACGGCGGCCGTGCGGCGCGCGCTGCGGCCCGTGCTGGGGCACTCGCCGCGCCCGGTGAGGGCGTCGACGACGGTCTGCACGAGCGGCAGCTGGACGGTCGCGGGGTACGGCGCGGGGACGTGGCGCGTGCCGTCGGCGGTCGTGAGCCGCAGCGGCTCCTCGCCGAAGCTCGAGAACCGCAGCGTCCCGCCGTCGCCCACGATCTCGACCTCGTCGAGCCTCTCGTGCGCGTCGAAGGACCACAGGCCGACGCCGTGCACGCCGGACTCGAACGACAGCGACGCGGTCACCAGGTCCTCGGCGCGGTGGCGCCCACCCTGGTTCACCGAGGTCCCCTCGACCCGCGTGACCGGACCGAGCAGCTGGTCGAGCAGGTCGAGCGTGTGCGAGCCGAGGTCCACGAAGAGACCACCGCCGGAGACCGCGGGGTCCACGCGCCACGGCAGGTGCTCGGCGTCCCACATGCCCGCGGGGCGCTGGAGGCGGACGCTCACGGCGCGCGGCCGCCCGATCGCGCCGTCGGCGAGCAGCGCGGCGACGGTGCGGAAGCGCGGCATCGCGCGGCGGTAGTAGGCGACGAACAGCGGGACGCCCGCGTCCTCGCACGCACGGATCATCGCGTCGCACTCGTCCGCTGTGCGCGCCATGGGCTTCTCGACGTACACGGGCTTGCCCGCCGCGGCGGCGCGCAGCGCGTAGTGCGCGTGGGTGTCCGGGGGAGTGGCGACGTACACGGCGTCCACCTCGGGGTCGGCGAGCAGCGCGTCGGCGTCGTCGTACGAGCGCGCGACGCCGTGCCGCCGCGCCCAGTCGGCCGCCTTGGCGCCGTCGCGGCGCATCACCGCGACGAGCTCGGAGCGCTCGGCCTGCTGGAACGCCGGACCGCTCTTGACCTCCGTCACCTGACCGACGCCGATGATCCCCCAGCGGACGCGCTCGAGCTGTGCCATGGCCCGCACGCTAGCCGTGCGCGGCGCGGCGTCGTCGGCGGGTCCGGGATGCGCGCGGGTCAGATGAGCTTCTCGAGCGCGTCGCCGGACAGCACGTGCTCGATCGCCATGGTGGACGCGCCGAGGACGCCGGCGCGTCCGCGCGTACGGCTCGTGACGATGCGCAGGTGCTGCGTCGCGAGCGGGAGCGACCGGCGGTAGACCACCTCGCGGATGCCCGCGAGCAGGTGCTCGCCCGCGTCGGCGAGGCTCCCGCCGATGACGATCACCGACGGGTTGAGCAGGCTCACGCACCCGGCGAGGACGGCGCCGAGCGACCGTCCGGCGTCGCGCACCGCGGCGGACGCGGCCAGGTCGCCGCCCCGCACGAGCGCCACGACGTCCGCGCTGGTCGCGGCGGGCGTCCCGGCCGCGGTGAGCCGGGCGGCGACGGCGCGCCCGCTCGCGAGCGCCTCGAGGCACCCGGTGTTGCCGCACGTGCACGGGACGTCCTCGCCGCCCGGGACGGCGACGTGGCCGAGGTCGCCCGCGGCGCCCTGCGCGCCGCGCCGGATCGCGCCGTCGCTGATGACGCCCGCGCCGATGCCGGTCGCGACCTTGACGAACATGAGGTGGTCGACCTCGGGCAGCTCGGTCGCGTGCTCCCCGAGCGCCATGACGTTGACGTCGTTGTCGACGAGCACGGCGACCGGGCCGAGGTGGCCCTGGAGCGTGCCCGCGACGTCGGCGTCGTCCCAGCCGGGCATGATCGGCGGGTTGGTCGGGCGCGCGGTGCGGTGGTCGACGGGCCCGGGCAGGCCGACGCCGACGCCCACGAGGTCGTCGGCCGAGCGGCCCGCCTCGCCGAGGAGGTCCCGGACGACCTGCGCCGCACGCGCGAGCACGGGCTCGGGGCCGTCCCCGATCACGATGTCCTCGAAGTGCTCCGCGAGGACGGTCGCGGCGAGGTCCGTGACGGCGATGCGTGCGTGCGTCGCGCCGAGGTCGACCGCGGCGACGACGCGGGCCGCGGGGTTGAACGCGAACGTCGCCGGCGGGCGGCCCCCCGTGGAGACCGCCTCTCCCGTGGGGGCGACGAGACCGGACGAGAGCAGCTGGTCGACACGCAGCGCCACCGTCGACCGGGCCTGGCCGGTCAGGTTGGCGAGCTCGGCGCGCGTGCGCGGCCGGCGGTCGCGCAGCAGCTGGAGCGTCGCGCTGAGATCGCCGGGGCGGCCGCTCGTGGTCGTCATGGTGGAAGTCAAGCACAATCGCCTAGGCTGCGTGAGGATGTTGACACGCAGTTCTCGACTTTTGCTTGACGCCCGACAAAACATCACCCTACGGTCGTCGACATGGTCAATGAGGACGGCCGGCGCGACGCCGGCGACGGCGCCGGGCGCCCCCTGCTGCAGATGCAGGGCATCGTCAAGCACTTCCCGGGAGCCAAGGCGCTGGACGGCGTCGACCTCGAGGTCCGGCCTGGCGAGGTGCACTGCCTCCTCGGCCAGAACGGCGCCGGGAAGTCGACGCTCATCAAGGTCCTCGCGGGTGCGCACCGGCCCGACGCGGGCACCCTGCTCTGGCGCGGCGAGCCGCTGCGGATCACGTCGCCCGTGGCCGCGCTCCACGCGGGCGTCGCGACGATGTACCAGGAGCTCGACGTCGTGGACGGGCTGACCGTCGCGGAGAACGTCTACCTCGGCCACGAGCTCGCCGCCGGGGGCTTCACGCGTCGTCGTCAGGCGCACGCCCGGACCGCGGAGGTGCTGCGCCGCCTCGGCCACCCCGACATCACGCCGCACCGCGAGGTCGGGACGCTGTCCGCGGCCGGCAAGCAGATCGTCAGCATGGCCCGCGCCCTCTCGCACGACGCCCGCCTGATCATCATGGACGAGCCGTCCGCGGTCCTCGACTCCGGTGAGGTGGCGAACCTGTTCCGCGTCGTGCGCGAGCTGACGGCGTCCGGGGTGGCGGTCCTCTACATCTCGCACCGCCTCGAGGAGATCCGCCAGATCGGCGACCGGATCACGGTCCTCAAGGACGGCCGCACGGTCGCAGCGGGCCTGCGCGTCGCGGACACGCCCACGACCGAGCTCATCCGGCTCATGACCGGTCGCGCCGTCGACCAGGTGTTCCCCGCGCGCACCCCGGTGCGGCCTGACGCCGACGAGCTGCTGCGCGTCGAGGGCCTCGGGCTGCGCGGCGCGTTCTCCGACGTCTCCTTCACCGTCCGCGCCGGGGAGGTGGTCGGCCTCGCCGGCCTCGTCGGGTCGGGACGGTCGGAGATCCTCGAGACGATCTACGGCGCGCGGCGCGCGACCTCCGGCACCGTCCACGTGGCCGGGTCGCGCGTCCGGCCGGGGTCGGTCCCCGCGGCGGTCGCCGCGGGCGTCGGGCTGGCGCCGGAGGAGCGCAAGAGCCAGGGCCTGCTCCTGGACGAGCCCGTCTACCGCAACATCACGTTGTCGACCTTCGCGCGGACCGCGCGGGGCGCGATGCTCGACGAGCGCACCGAGCGGCGCGTCGCGCGCGAGCAGATCCAGGCCCTCGACCTGCGACCCGCCGACCCGGACCGCGCCGCACGCACGCTCTCGGGCGGCAACCAGCAGAAAGCCATGCTCGCGCGCTGGCTCGTGCACGGCTGCCGCGTGCTCCTCCTCGACGAGCCGACGCGCGGCGTCGACGTCGGGGCCCGCGCCGAGATCTACGGCCTCGTCCACGCGCTCGCCGAGGCCGGCAACGCCGTCGTCGTCGTGTCGAGCGAGATCGAGGAGGTCCTCGGCCTCTCCCACCGCGTGCTCGTCGTGGCCGACGGCCGCGTCCTGCACAGCGGACCCGCAGACCAGATCGACGAGCACGGCGTGCTCGACCTCGTCATGGAAGGAAGTGCCGCGTGAGCGAGCAGACCCCACCCACGCTGGCCACGGCCGGCAGCGTGCCGCCCGATCCCGACCGGTCCACGCCGCTCGAGCGCCGCGAGGGCGGCGACACGACCGGGGCGACGTCCCGCAGGTCCCGCAACCCGTTCCACGGTGCGGCGGGCCGCAACATCGGGCTCGTCATCGCGCTCGCGCTCCTGTGCGCCGTCGGCGTCGCGACCGCGGGCGAGCGGTTCGCGAGCATCGACAACCTCATGACGATCCTGCGGCTGGCCGCGGTCATCGGCGTCCTGAGCATCGGGATGACGTTCGTCATCACAGGGGGCGGCATCGACCTGTCCGTGGGCTCGGTGCTGGGCCTCGCGTCGGTGTGGGCGTCGACCCTCGCGACGCAGACCATGGCGCGCGACGCGCACTGGGGCGTCATGGTGTTCACCGCGCTCGCGGTCGGGCTCGCGTGCGGCCTCGTCAACGGGGTGCTCATCGCGTACGGGCGGGTGGTCGCGTTCATCGCGACCCTCGCGATGATGGTCGCCGCGCGCGGCCTCGCCGAGATCATCGCCAACCGCCAGACGCAGATCGTGAGCGTCGACGCGTTCCTCGACGTGTTCCGGGCCGACGTGCTCGGGGTGTCGGTGCTCGTCTGGATCTTCGCCGCGGTCGCGGTCGCCGGCTGGGTCCTGCTCAACCGCACGACCTTCGGCCGCCGCACGATCGCCGTCGGCGGCAACCCCGAGGCCGCGCGCCTCGCGGGCATCAAGGTCCGACGCCACACGATGTACCTCTACGGCCTCGCGGGCCTGACCGCCGGCATCGCGGCGATCATGATGCTCGCGCGGACGACCTCCGGGTCGTCGACGCACGGCATGTACTACGAGCTCGACGCGATCGCCGCGGTCGTCGTCGGCGGCACGCTCCTCGCGGGTGGTCGCGGCACGATCGTCGGCACCGTCCTGGGCGTCCTCATCTTCACGACGCTCACCAACGTGTTCACGCAGAACAACCTCTCGATCTCGGCGCAGTCCGTCGCCAAGGGCGTGATCATCGTCGCGGCGGTCCTGCTCCAGCAGCGGTTCGCGGCGCGCTCGCGCAGCGCCTGACCAGCGCCCGACCGGCGCCCGACCGGCGCCACGTCGCTCCACCCACCGGCCCCACCACCCGCCGCACCCGGCGGTCCCCACCTCGGCCGGCGTCCCCCACCCGCCCGACCGCACCACTGCACGGCCCCCGGGCCGGCGCAGCGGTCCCGCTCACCCTCGGCCCGCCCGAGGTGCCCCACCGTCGAGCCCCACCCCGAACCGACCGACTCCCGGAGTCAAGGAGGATTCCCATGTCCGCTCCCACCACCCCGCGCCGCCGCTGGTGGCTCACCGCCGGCAGCGTCCTGGCCGGTGCCGTCCTCGTCACGGGCTGCACGTCCAACACCCCCGAGCCCAGCGCGACCGAGGGCGCCGTCGAGCAGGCACCCCTCGCGAGCGGCTCCAACGACGAGCCGGGCGACACCGTCCGCATCGGCTTCTCCGCCCCGGCCGCCGACCACGGCTGGATGGGTGCGATCACCAAGGCCGCGATCGCGGAGGCGGACCGGTACGAGGACGTCGAGCTCGTCGTCGCGGAGGCGACCAACGACGTCAACCTCCAGATCAGCCAGGTCGAGCAGTTCATCAACGACGGCGTCGACGCGATCGTCCTGCTGCCGTTCGACGGTGCGGCACTCACCGAGGTCGCGACCGAGGCCATGGAGGCCGGCATCCCCGTCATCAACGTCGACCGCGAGTTCGCGAGCCCGTTCGCGGCACGCACCACGATCCTCGGTGACAACTACGGCATGGGCGTCAGCGCCGGCACGTACGTCTGCGAGCAGCTCGGCGACCAGCCGGACGCCGTCGTCGCGGAGATCGCGGGCATCGACTCGCTGCCGCTCACGCAGGACCGCAGCCAGGGCTTCGCGGACGCGCTGGCCGACTGCGGCCTCGAGGTCTCCAACCGCGTCGCGGCGGACTTCACGGTCCAGGGCGGCCAGACGGCCGCGGCGAACCTGCTCCAGGCGGCGCCCGAGATCGACGCGCTGTGGAACCACGACGACGACCAGGGCGTCGGCGTCCTGGCCGCGATCGAGGAGGCCGGGCGCGACGAGTTCTTCATGGTCGGCGGGGCCGGCTCCGCGAACGTGATGCGCGAGATCCAGTCGGGCGACTCGGTGCTGCAGGCGACGGTCATCTACCCGTCGACGCAGGCGGCCGACGGCATCCGCCTCGCCCGCCTCATCGCGCAGGACAAGGCGATGGGCGACCTCGTCGAGGTCGAGGTGCCGCGCCAGGTGCAGCTGTTCGCGCCGGTCGTGACGTCCGAGAACGTCGACCGCTACCTGCCCACGGCGTTCGAGTCCTGATCCGCTCCTGATCCGCACGGGGGTGCGGGGCGGGCGCACGCGCCCCGCACCACCCGTCGGCCGGCCGTGGGCCGCCGACGCCCCGACGACGCGTGCGCACAGGAGGTGACCGGCATGGTCGAGCAGGAGAGCACCGGGGCGGCCGAGGACGGCGCACGTGCGACGCTGGGCGTCGGGATGGTCGGGCACGCGTTCATGGGCCAGGCCCACTCGCAGGCGTGGCGGGTCGCACCGCGGTTCTTCGACCTCCCGGTCGAGCCCCGGATGGCCGTGGTCGCCGGCCGTCGGGCCGCCGCCGTCGAGGAGGCCGCGCGACGGTGGGGGTGGGCCGAGTCCGAGACGGACTGGCGCAAGCTCCTCGTGCGCGACGACGTCCAGCTGGTCGACGTGTGCACGCCGGGCGACACGCACGCCGAGATCGCGATCGCGGCGCTCGAGCACGGCAAGCACGTGCTGTGCGAGAAGCCGCTCGCGAACTCGGTCGAGGAGGCCGAGCAGATGGCGGCGGCCGCGGCGGACGCGGCGGAGCGGGGCGTCATGGCGATGGTCGGCTTCACGTACCGCCGGGTCCCGGCGATCGCGCTGGCCCGCGAGCTCGTCGCCGAGGGCCGGATCGGGACGGTCCGCCACGTGCGCGCGCAGTACCTGCAGGACTGGATCGCGGACGAGGACGCGCCGCTGTCGTGGCGTCTCGACAAGCAGAAGGCGGGCTCGGGTGCGCTCGGCGACATCGGCGCGCACGTCGTCGACCTCGCACAGCACGTCACGGGCGAGCGCGTCACGGGGGTGGCCGGGCTGCTCGAGACGTTCGTCGACGAGCGCCCGCTGCCCGCCGACGGCGGTGCGCTGCGCGGCACGGCGTCGTCGGGCCGCGGCCCGGTGACGGTCGACGACGCCGCGGTGTTCCTCGGGCGGCTCAGCGGCGGCGGTCTGGCGACGTTCGAGGCGACGCGCTTCGCGTGGGGCCGCAAGAACGCCATCCGGCTCGAGGTCAACGGTTCGCGTGGCTCGCTGGCGTTCGACTTCGAGGACATGAACGTCCTGCACTACTACGACGCGACGGAGGACCCGCGCCTCGCCGGGTTCCGCCGCGTCCTCGTGACCGAGCCGGACCACCCCTACGTGGGGGCGTGGTGGCCGGCCGGGCACGGGCTCGGCTACGAGCACGGCTTCGTGCACCAGGCCGTCGACCTGGTGCGCGCGATCGCGGCCGGCACGCAGCCCGAGCCGTCGTTCGCCGACGGCCTCCAGGTCCAGCGGGTCCTGGCCGCCGTCGAGCGCAGCGCTGCCGACCGCAGCACCTGGACCACCGTGGAGGAGAGCTGACATGGCGCGACCGATCACCCTGTTCACCGGCCAGTGGGCGGACCTTCCCTTCGAGGAGGTCGCCCGGCTCGCGTCCGAGTGGGGCTACGACGGCCTCGAGATCGCGTGCTGGGGCGACCACCTCGACCCGTGGCGCGCTGCCGAGGACGACGCGTACGTGCGGAACCGCCTCGACCTGCTGGAGAAGTACGACCTGAAGGTCTTCGCGATCTCCAACCACCTCAAGGGTCAGGCGGTGTGCGACGACCCGATCGACCAGCGGCACCGCGACATGCTCCCGGACCGCATCTGGGGCGACGGCGAGCCCGAGGGCGTGCGGCAGCGAGCGGCGGAGGAGATGAGGATGACCGCGCGCGCCGCGGCCCGGCTCGGCGTGGACACCGTCGTCGGCTTCACGGGCTCGTCGATCTGGAAGTACGTCGCGATGTTCCCGCCCGCGTCCGAGGAGCTCGTCGACGCCGGCTACCGGGACTTCGCCGACCGGTGGAACCCGATCCTCGACGTCTTCGACGAGGTCGGCGTGCGGTTCGCGCACGAGGTGCACCCGAGCGAGATCGCGTACGACTACTGGACGACGGTCAGGACGATGGAGGCCATCGGCCACCGCGAGGCCTTCGGCCTCAACTGGGACCCGAGCCACTTCGTGTGGCAGGACCTCGACCCGGTCGGCTTCCTGTGGGACTTCAAGGACCGGATCTACCACGTGGACTGCAAGGACGCGAAGCGCCGCGTGGGCAACGGGCGCAACGGGCGGCTCGGCTCGCACCTGCCGTGGGCCGACCCGCGCCGCGGCTGGGACTTCGTCTCGACCGGCCACGGCGACGTCCCGTGGGAGGACTGCTTCCGGATGCTCAACACGATCGGCTACTCCGGGCCCATCTCGGTCGAGTGGGAGGACGCCGGCATGGACCGCCTGGTCGGCGCGCCCGAGGCCCTCGAGTTCGTCCGGCGGCTCGCGTTCGACCCGCCGACGGCGTCGTTCGACGCGGCGTTCAGCACGCGCTGAGCGCGCCGGACCGGCACCCAGGAGGGGGAGGGGAGGGGGACAGCCGCAGACGTGAGACACCCCGCTACCGCACACATCCCGTCGTTGCAGCGACGGGGGCCGCAGCGGGGGCCCACAGCACCTGAGTCCTGATGAGAGGAAGTGCCAGCTGTGAAGCATAGTCGCAGGAGGGTGGCCGCACTCGGCCTCGCGCTCGCCACCGCGGTCGCGCTGCCGCAGGCCGCCACGGCCCACGACGGCGTGGACCACGGGGCCGAGCCGGGGGCCGACGCGGCCCTGGACTGGTCCGCCTACGAGAAGATCGAGCTCACCAAGAACGTGGGGGAGCCGATCTCGCTGGCCGTCATGCCGGACCGCACGGTCCTGCACACGGCGCGCAACGGTGACATCCGCCTGACCGACCCGACGACCGGCGTCACACGCGTGATCAACACGATCGACGTGTACGCCAACTCCGAGGACGGCATGCAGACGATCACCCTCGACCCGGACTTCGAGGAGAACGGGTGGGTCTACCTCTACTACGCGCCCCGCGTGATGGAGGCCCCGTACCCCACCACGACGCCCCAGGGCTCCGCGCCGAACCAGCTGCCGGCCGGTGAGGACGAGTCCTACTGGGACCAGTGGAAGGGGTACAACCAGCTCACGCGCGTGCAGTGGGACCCGCAGGCGAGGCAGCTCGACATGACCACCGAGCAGGTGATCCTCAAGGTCGAGGTCCAGCGCGGGCAGTGCTGCCACGTCGCCGGTGACGTGGCGTTCGACGCGGACGGGAACCTGTACCTCTCGACCGGCGACAACACCCCCGCCGGGACGCCGGGCGCGAACGGGTTCGCGCCCAACAACGACGCACCGGGGATGAACCCGGGCTTCGACGCCCGCCGCGGCGCGGGCAGCACGAACGACCTGCGCGGCAAGATCCTGCGCATCACGGTCCAGGAGGACGGGTCGTACACCGTCCCCGACGGCAACCTCTTCGAGCCAGGCACCGAGGGGACCCGCCCCGAGATCTTCGCGATGGGCCTGCGCAACCCGTTCCGGATCGACGTCGACGCCGAGACCGGCGCGGTCATGTGGGGCGACTACGGTCCCGACTCGGGCACGGCCGACCCGGCGCGGGGCCCCATGGGCTACGTCGAGTGGATGAGCACGACCGACCCGCTCAACGGCGGGTGGCCGTACTGCCACGGCCCGAATGCGAACTACAACGAGTGGGACTTCGCCACGGCGACGCCCGGTGCGTGGTTCGACTGCGAGGCGGGCGCCGAGAACAACTCGCGCTGGAACACGGGACTGGACGTCCTGCCCCCCGCGACCGCGCCGCAGCTGTACTACGGCGACAACCCGGGCGACCAGCCGTGGGACGAGCTCGTCGAGTTCGACCCGCAGGGCGGTCAGGGCCCCATGGGCTCCCCGATGTACCGGTACGACGAGACGCTCGACGCGGCCGGCAAGTTCCCGGAGTACTGGGACGGCAAGGCCTTCTTCTACGAGTTCTCGCAGGACTACGTCGCCGCGCTCACCGTCCCGGAGCCCGACGGGCCGGTCACGCACATCGAGCACTTCCTGCCCAACGCCGCGCTGCGCGCCCAGGTGCAGGCGATCACGGACAGCCCGATCGACATGGAGTTCGGGCCGGACGGGTCGCTGTACGTCCTCGACTACGGCAACGGCTTCTTCCGCCAGAACCCCGAGGCGGGCCTGTACCGGATCGACTACGCCCCGGGCAACAAGACGCCGCAGGCGGCCGTCGACGCGGACCCGATCTCCTCGAGCGAGGCGCCCCTGACGGTCACGCTCGACGGCTCGCGCTCCGTGGACCCCGAGGGCGAGGAGCTCACGTACGAGTGGGACCTCGACGGTGACGGGACCTTCGACGCGACCGGCGCCCAGGTGACGCACACGTACACCGAGCTCGGCCAGTACACCGTGCGGCTGCGCGTCACCGACCCCGAGGGCAAGTTCGGCATCACGTCGCGCGCCGTCACCGTCGGCAACGTCGCGCCCACCCTGACGCTGGACCACCCGGCGGACGGTGGGTTCTTCGGCTGGGGCGACGCCGTGCCGTACCGGTTCTCGGTCTCCGACCCGGAGGACGGGACCACCCCGGTGTGCTCGCGCCTGTCCTGGACGTTCGGCCTGGGGCACGACACGCACGCGCACCCGGAGGTGCTGGGCAGCGGCTGCTCGGGGGCGTGGGCCACACCGGCCGACGCGCCCGAGCACGGCGAGACCGAGAAGCTCTTCGGCGTCGTCGTCGCGAACTACACCGACGCCGGCAACGGCGACGTCCCTGCCGCGCAGGGCGAGGTCTCGATCGTCCTCAACCCGTTCGTCAAGGAGGCCGAGCACGCCGACGCGCTCGCGGGTGTCGAGGTCGCCGAGGACACGACCGCGGGTGCGCTCGCCAAGGTGACCTCGCTCGACGCGGGCGACCACCTCGCGTTCGAGCCGGTGAACCTCGCCGGGATCGAGGGCGTCGAGGCGACCCTCGCGGGCAGCGGGACGCTGGCGCTGCGCTGGGGCTCGCCGGACGCCGAGCCGTTCGGCACCGTCTCGGTCGACGGCGAGGACTGGCAGACGCTGCCCGTCGTGCTCGACCAGCTCCCCGAGGGCACCTCGGCGCTCTACGTCACGAGCACGGGCGGCGTCGAGGTCGACCGGTTCCGGTTCATCGGGACGGGCGTCACCGACGTCACGGCCCCGGTCGTGGACCACTCGCTCACGCCGGCCGAGCCGACGGGTGCGAACGGGTGGTACACCGAGCCGGTCACCCTCCGCGTCGACGCCACGGACGACGGCCAGGTCGCGTCGGTCGAGGTCTCGTACGACGGCGGCGCCACCTGGCAGAGCATCCGCAGCTGGTGGAGCGGCGCCGTCAACCCGGTCACGCTGTCGGAGGACGGCGTCCACGAGGTGCTGTACCGGGCCGCGGACAACGGGGGCAACGTCTCCGAGGTCGGCAGCGTGACCGTGCGGATCGACACGACGGCACCCGAGGTGACCGTGACGGGCGTCGAGGACGGAGTCGACGCCGGTTCGTCGGCGACGGTGGACGTGGCCTTCTCGGCGCAGGACGCCACCTCCGGCGTGGCCGAGCTGACGGCGACGCTCGACGGCGAGGCCGTCGAGCCCGGAACGCTCGACCTCTGGACGGTCGCGCTCGGTGAGCACGTCCTCGTGGTGACCGCGACCGACGAGGCGGGCAACGTGACCGAGCAGTCGGTGACCTTCACGGTGACGACGTCGTTCGCCGACCTCGCGGCGCACGTCGGGCGCCTCGCCGCCGACGGCACGCTCACCCAGGGCGAGTCGCGGCAGCTCTCGGCGCTCCTGCGCCAGGCCGAGCGTCACGCCGACGCCGGTCGCACCACCCAGGCCGTCTCCGCGCTCGAGCGGTTCGTCGGGGCCACCGACGACGAGCTCCTCGTGCGGGACGCCCAGGCTCTCGCCGAGCAGATCGGGTGAGACCGACCCGGCGGGGCGCCCACGCGCCCCGCCGGGGACCGGCGCCCCGCGCGCCGTCGACCGCGTTCCACGGAACAAGCAGCAACGACGTTGCACCGATCCAAGGAGGAACAGTGACCCGCACCACGACCACCCGCCGCGCCCTCGCCGGCGCCGCCGCGTTCACGCTCGCCGCGACCGGCCTGCTCGCCGCAGGCCCCGCCACGGCGGCACCGAACGAGAACGCGGACGGCGCCTCGCAGTGCGCCGGCCGCAGCGTGCCCGCGAGCAAGATCTCGATCCAGCTCTTCAGCTACTTCGGCTGGCAGCGCCAGATCGGCACGGAGGCCGTCCTCGCCGAGCTCGCCGAGATCGGCTACCAGAACGTCGAGCCGTTCGGCGCGACGTACGAGGGCCGCACCGCGGAGGAGTTCGCGGGGCTGCTGAAGGAGTACGGCCTCAAGGCGCCGAGCTCGCACGGCAGCACCAACGAGGCGACGTTCGACGCCACGATCGACTACGCCAAGACCATCGGCCAGAAGTACATGGGCTCGGGGGGCTTCGCGTCGCCCGGCATCGGCAGCTACGAGAACGTGCTCGCGACGGCCGAGACCATGAACCGCCTCGGCGAGCAGTCGGTGAAGTCCGGTACGGGCAAGCTCTTCGGCCACAACCACCAGTCGGAGTTCACGACGCAGTACGTGGACCCCGAGACGGGTGAGCTCAAGAGCGCGTGGCAGATCCTCGTCGAGAACACCGACCCGCGCTGGGTGACGTTCCAGCTCGACGTCTTCTGGGCGGCCGACGCGGGCGTCGACGTGGTCGACCTGATCGAGCGCCACGGCGACCGCATCGAGCTGCTCCACATCAAGGACGGCGACCTCAACGGCGACGCACGGGGCATCCCCGGCGACGTGGGCGAGGGCGACATCGAGTGGGGCCCGATCCTCGAGGCGGCCCAGGGCAAGGTCAAGTACTACGTGGTCGAGCGCGACGGCGCGCCCGCGACGGCCGAGTTCGCGCGCGACAGCTTCGAGTTCCTCACCTGCTTCACGTACTGACCGGCGGTCGGGCCCTGCTGCGCGCCGACCACCGGCGCGCAGCAGGGTCCGGTGTGCCGACCCCACCCCCCGGCGACGACGCCGTCGCAGAGAGAAGGACGAGATGACCCCCAGGACCTCCACCCGCACCCTTGCGGGAGCAGCCGCCGCAGCGCTCGTCACGACGGGCCTGCTCGCCGCAGGACCCGCCGCGGCGGCTCCGCAGAGCGACCGCGCGAACGCCGCCGCCGACTGCGCCGGCCGCTCGGTCCCAGCCGGCAAGATCTCCATCCAGCTCTACAGCTACGCCGGATGGCAGCAGGAGATCGGCGTCGAGGGCGTGCTCGCCGAGCTCGCCGAGATCGGCTACCGGAACGTCGAGCCGTTCGGCGGCAGCTACGAGGGGCGCGCCGCCGAGGAGTTCCGCGCGCTGCTGAAGGAGTACGGCCTCAAGGCACCGTCGGCGCACGGGAGCACCGACGAGGCGACGTTCGACGAGACCGTCGAGTTCGCGAAGGCCATCGGGCAGCGGTACACGGGTTCCGGTGGCTGGGCGGGCCCGGGGGTGCCGTTCTTCGGCGGGACCGCGACCTGGGAGGGTGCGCTCGAGACCGCCGAGGCGATGAACCGCCTCGGGGAGCAGTCGGTCCTGGCCGGCACCGGCAAGCACTTCGGGCACAACCACTGGAACGAGTTCCTGCTCCAGGTCACCGATCCGGCGACGGGCGAGCAGATGAGCTGGTGGGAGGCGGTCGTCCGCAACACCGACCCCCGCTACGTCGCGTTCCAGCTCGACGTCTACTGGGCGACCGACGGCGGGGCGGACGTCGTCGGCCTGCTCGAGGAGTACGGCGACCGCATCGAGCTGCTGCACATCAAGGACGGCGACCTCAGCGGCCCGACGCCCGCGTTCGGCGGGCTGACCGACGTCGGCGAGGGTGACATCGACTGGGCGCCGATCCTCGAGGCGGCCCAGGGCAAGGTCAGGTACTACGTGATCGAGCGCGACGGGGCCCCCGCGGACGCCGAGTTCGCGCGCGACAGCTTCGAGTACCTCACCTGCACGACGTTCTGACCGGCGCGCGAGAGCCCGGCACCGCACGGTGCCGGGCTCTCGTGACGTCCGGGGAACGGCTGGGTCGGTCAGCCCGGTGCGGCGGACGACGGCGCCCCGACGGCGACGTCCGCGAGCGTGACGAGCAGGTCGCGCACCTCGGCCGCCTCCAGGCGACCGCGGCGGGCGCCCGGGTCGCTGCACAGCAGGACGGGTCCGTCGGCGGGGTCGTCAGGCAGGCGGCCGTGGCTGCCGCGGACGGGGGAGGGGTCCAGGGGGACGACGCGCATCGAGTACCGCAGGCCGAGCTTCCTGCGCACGAGTGCGGCCGCGGCGCGCGCCGTGACGAGCGGGTCGCCCGGGTCCATGAAGAGCTCGGCGGGGTCGTAGCCGGGCTTCTTGTGGATCTCGACCGTGCGGGCGAAGTCGGGGGCGTGGTCGTCGTCGAGCCAGTAGTAGTAGGTGAACCAGGCGTCGGGCTCGGCGACCACCACGAGCTCTCCCGCGCGCTCGTGGTGGAGCCCGTAGGTCGCCTGGCCGTCGCGGTCGAGGACCTCGGCCACGCCCGCGAGCCCGGTCAGCAGCGCCCGGACGGCGGGCACGTCGGCGGGGTCGCGCACGTAGACGTGGGCGACCTGGTGGTCGGCGACGGCGAAGGCGCGTGACGTCCAGGGGTCGAGGAGCTCGCCCGTGGCGTTGTGGTGCACGTGTAGCAGGCCGGCGCGCCGCAGCGCCCGGTTCACGTCGACGGGTCGGCTCACCGGGGTGATGCCGTACTCGCTGAGGGCGACGACGGTGGTGCCGGTGCGCTCGGCGTCGTCGAGCAGCGGGCCGAGCACGGCGTCGACCTCGCGTGCGGCGGCGACCGCCTCGGGGCCGTCGGGACCGAAGCGCTGGAGGTCGTAGTCGAGGTGCGGGACGTAGACGAGGGTCAGGTCGTGGTCGGGCACGACGCGTCGCGCGGCCTCGACGATCCACCGTGAGCTGTCGATGGACGTGCGCGGGCCCCAGTAGGAGAAGAGCGGGAACGGGCCGAGCTCGCGCACGAGCCGGTCGTGCAGGTCGGGCGGCCACGTCCAGCAGTCGGGGTCCTTGCGCCCGTCGGCGTGGTAGACCGGCCGGGGCGTCACGGTCGTGTCGACGCTCGCGCCCATGGCGTACCACCAGCACACGTTCGCGACGCGGTAGCCGGGCCGCTCGCGGCGGATCGTCTCCCAGACCTTCTCCCCGCCGACGAGGGCGTTGTGCTGGCGCCAGAGCAGGACCTCGCCGAGGTCGCGGAAGTACCAGCCGTTGCCGACGACGCCGTGTCCCGCGGGCGGCAGGCCCGTGAGGAACGTCGACTGGACCGAGCACGTCACGGCGGGCAGCACGGTGCCGAGCTCGGCGGACCAGCCGCGGTCGGCGACCGCGCGCAGGCGCGGCATGTGCTCCAGCAGGCGGGGCGTCAGCCCGACGACGTCGAGGACGACGATGCGGCTCATGCGTGCTCCAGGGTCGAGGGTGCGACGGCGAGGTCGGCGAGGCGGTCGCGGGTCCACGCGAGCTCTGCGGCCAGGCCCGCGACGAGCCCGTCGTCGTCGGCCGGGCGCAGGTGGTCGGGAAGGACCGACCAGGTGTACGTCTCGACCTCGAGGTGGTCGGTCAGGGCCGCCGGACTGCCGAGGACGGCGGCCAGGCCACGGAGGAGGGCGTCCCTGGTCGAGGTGAGCGGCGGCTCGGGCTCGTGGTGGACGGGCACGTGCACGTGCACGCGCCACGGGCCCACCGCGGGCAGGCCGTCGGCCCCGAGCGCGTCGGGCAGGTCGTCGCGGCGCACGACGGCGGCGTCGCGACGCCCGGCCCGCTCGCGGACCTGGTGCAGGAACCGGTCCTCGGCGAACGCCGAGAGCGCGGTGCGGGCGACGGTCGGGTCAGCGGCGTGGAGTGCGGCGGACACCTGGACCTTGACCACCGGGATCCCCGCGTCGCGGACCCGCTCGACCGCTGCGGCGGGGTCCTCGAACTCGGTCGCGACGTGGCACAGGTCGAGGCACACGCCCAGGTGCTCCGCGTCGAGGCCGCCCAGGCGCGCGACGGCGTCCGTGCTGGTCTCCAGCACGCACCCGGGCTCGGGCTCGAGGCCGACCCGCACCACCCGGCCCGTGCGGTCGGCCAGGGCGCGCAGCCCGTCCGTCAGGCGGTGGAGCGCGTCCTCCGCAGCGCGGTGCCGAGTGCGGTCCCACCCCGCGCGCCACCCGAGCGGGAGCGTGCTGATGCTGCCGCGGTCGGCGTCGTCGGGCAGCAGGCGGGTCAGGACCGCCGCGCAGTCGAGGGTGTACGCGAGGCGTTCGGGCGTGGACCAGTCGGGGCGGTAGACGGCGTGCTTGACGCGGGGCGCGTGGAACGCCGCGTACGGGAACGCGTTGAGCGTGACGACCTCGAGCCCGGCGGCGCGCAGCGCGGACCTCAGCCGGTCGGTGCCCGCGGGGTCGGCGGCGAGTGCGGCCGCGGCCCGCGCGGGCAGCCACAGCCCGAGGCCGAGCGTCGCCACGCCGAGGTGCTCGCGCACGCGCCTGCCGTACCGGTCGAGCTGCGCGAGCAGTCCGTCGACGTCCTCGGCGGGGTGCACGTTGGTCCCGTACGCGAGGTGGACGCGCGTGCCGTCCGGGTGGTGCAGGCGCACGTCAGGCGCCTGCGGTCGCGCGCTCGCCGCGCAGGACGGAGTTGCCCTCGTACGCGCCCGCGAACGAGCGGGCGACCGGGCGGGCGGTCCCGCCCGGCTCCGCGGCCGCCGCGACGTCGTCGGGGAGCATGAGCCGCCCGCTCTGGCCGTAGAAGGCGATCGGGTTGCGCCACAGGACCCGGTCGACGTCGTCGTCGGAGAAGCCCGCGGCGAGCATCGCCCGCCCCGTCCGCGCGGTCGTGAGCGGGTCAGACCGCCCCCAGTCCGCCGCCGAGTTCACGAGTACCCGGTCCAGGCCGCGCTCGGCGAGGAGCCGCACCATGCGGTGCTCGTCCATCTTGGTGTCGGGGTAGATCGAGAAGCCCGTCCAGCACCCCGAGTCGGCGACGAGGTCGACCGTCGTCTCGTTGAGGTGGTCCACCAGGACGCGCTCGACCGGGACGCCGACCTGCCGGACGAGGTCCAGCGTCACGCGCGTGCCCGCGGCCTTGTCGCGGTGCGGCGTGTGGACGAGGACAGGCAGGTCGTGCTCACCGGCGAGCTCGAGCTGGCGGACGAAGACGGACCGCTCGTCGTCGGTCATCGAGTCGAAGCCGGTCTCGCCGACGGCGACCACTCCGTCCTTGACGAGCCACCGCGGCAGCAGGTCCAGCACGCCCGTGCAGCGTGGGTCGTTCGCCTCCTTCGGGTTCAGCGCGATCGTCGCGTGGTGCGCGATCCCGTACTGCGCCGCCCGGAACCGCTCCCAGCCGAGCAGCCCGTCGAAGTAGTCGACGAACGACCCGACGTTCGTGCGCGGCTGGCCCAGCCAGAACGCGGGCTCCACGACGGCGCGGACGCCGGCGGCGTGCATCGCCTCGTAGTCGTCCGTTGTGCGGGACGTCATGTGGATGTGCGGGTCGAGGATGCGCACGGTGGTCTCCTGGGGCTGGTCCGCGGGCGGTGGGTGGGTGAGCGACGGTCGGGTCAGCCTTCGACGCCGTCCTGGATGTGGTCCGGGGTGACGAGACGGACGTCGTCGGGGACGGCACGGCCGGCGGCGGTCCGCTCGGCCGCGTACGCGCGCACCATGCGGACGAGCTCGGCGTCGGTGCGCTCCGTGAGCCCGGCGACGACGGCGAGCGGCACACCCGTGAACAGGCACTTGAGGACGCCGTGCCGCCAGGCCTCGTCCTCCAGGTGCGCTGCCGCGTACGGCCCCATGGCGGCCGCGACGAGGCGCACGTCGTTCGTGCGCAGGGCGTCGCGGACCAGCGGCAGCGCGAGGTCGCCGACGGCGAGGTGGGGCAGCGCGAGCAGGACAGCACGCCGCTCGTCCGCGTCGCCGTGCTCGTAGAGCTCGGCCACGGTGGCCGCGGCGACCGCGGCGTCGTCGTGCGGCAGCGCCCGCAGGACCTCGACGCGCGCGACGTCCTCGACGCGCTGGGCGCCGACCGCCGCGGAGCCGTCGGCGTCTGGCACCGGGCCGCGCCCGACGGTGCGCGCGACGGCGGGCAGGACGCGGTGGACGGACGACGGCTCGTGCTCGACCTGGGTGACGAGCACGTCGAGGCGTGCCAGCTGGTCCGGTGCCAGGAGGTCGCGCGCGGCGGTGAGGGAACGGGCGTCGGCGGGTGTCATGCGGGGACCTCCGGTCGGGTGCGGAGCATGCGGGTCTCGCAGAGGGCCGCACGCAGGGCGGCGTCCAGCGCGCGGAACGAGCGCCCGGCGACCGCGGCCGCGGCGTGCGAGTGGCGCGGGAGCTCGACCGAGAGGAGGCCCTGGTAGCCGACGTCGAGGAGCGCGGCGAGCAGCGGGGGAAGGTCGACCTCGCCCTCGCCGAGCTCGAGGTGCTCGTGCACGCCGCGGCGCATGTCGTCGACCTGGACGTGCACCACGTGCGCGCCGTGCCCGCGCACGACCTCGGGCGGTTCGGCGTCCTCGACGCACCGCAGGTGGCCGAGGTCGAGCGTCGCGGCGAGCGACGGCGGGTCGCCGAGCAGGCGCCGCAGCGTGACGACGTCGTCGGCGCGCTCGACGAGCATGCCGGGCTCGGGCTCGAACCCGAGCACCACCCCGGCTCGCTCGGCGTCGGGCAGCACCTGGGTGACGCCCTCCACGAGGCGCTCCCACCCGTCCTCGGGCGACGTGCCCGCGGGCAGCACACCCGACCACAGGTGCACGACCTCGGCGCCGAGGTCGCGCGCGACGGCGACCGCACGGCGCAGCAGGTCGACCCGACGCCCACGGCCCTCCGCCGAGACGAGCGTGGGCTCGTGCTTGCGCCGCGGGTCCAGCAGGTAGCGCGCACCCGTCTCGACGACGACGCGCATCCCGTGGCGGTCGAGCAGCCGGGCGACGTCGCGCGTGCGGGTCGCGAGGTCGTCGGCGAACGGGTCCAGGTGCTGGTGGTCCAGCGTCAGCGCGACGCCGCCGTAGCCGAGGTCCGCCAGCAGCGCGACCGCGTCGGCGAGGCGGTGGTCCGCCATGCCGTTGGTGCCGTAGGCGAGGGTGGGCCGCGCCGCGGGCGCGCGACCGGCGGACGGTCCGGGTGGCGGGACCGGTGGCCGTCCCGGGGGTGGTGGCGTCACGTGGGCGACACCACCCGTGACGCGGCCCGCAGGGCGGGTCCGACCGCGACCAGGCCCAGTGCCGTGCCGACCGCACCGGTCCCCGCGAGGAGCGACGCCTGGAGCGGGACGAGCCCGCGGACGCCGGCCCCGGTCGCGGCGCGCACGGTCGCACCGTCGGGGGTGCGCGCCGCGCGCAGCTGGGCACCCGCGACGGAGACGGCGTGGAGGCCGGCGAGGGCGACCGCGGCCACGACCGGCGTGCGCCGGACGGCTCCGCCGCGGCGGGTGCGCCGCACGAGCGGGAGCGCGCCTGCGGCGACGGAGGTCACCGCGGTGGCCGCCGCGACGACCGCGGGGACGACGGGTCGGGTCCCGTGCACCTCGCCGCGGCTGAGGGCCGTGACGCCGACGGTGTGCGCGGCCACGAGCGCGGCGGGCAGGGCCGCGTGCCGCGAGCCGCCCGCCCCGAGCAGCACGTCGAGGCCCCGGGCGGCGCCCATGACGGCCGGACCGACGCGCGTGGTACGGGCCGCGAGGTCGTAGGTCCACACGGTCGCGGCGAGCGCCGTCGCGACGGCGACGCTGCGGCGACCAGCGACGGCCGCGAGGCCGAGCCCGGCGGCGGTGAGCCCTGACGCCAGCGTGAACGCGGTCCGGGGAGCGACCCGCCCCGACGGGATGGGGCGCTCCGGACGCTCGACCGCGTCGAGGTCGCGGTCGGCCCAGTCGTTGAGGGCCATGCCGGCCCAGTACAGGCACACGGACGCGGCGGGCAGCGCGACATCGCCCGGACGGCTCGGGCCCGCGACGGACGCGGCGGCGGACCGCATGCCGACGAGCGCGTCGCCCGGCACGGTGAGCGCGGCGGGGAGCCGCACGAGCTCGGCGAGGTCGCGCGCCCTCGTCACGACGCGAGCTCCGCGCACCAGCGCACGAGGGCGGCCCACTGCGCGCCGAGCGCGTGCTCGTGGCCGCCCAGCGGCTCCTTGAAGAAGAAGCCGAGCTCGGAGACCGGGCCCGACCGACCCGCCTCGTGCGCACGGGCCATGAGCCGCGTCAGGTCGAGCACGAGGGGTGCCGCGAGGGCGGAGTCGCAGCCCTGCCACGTGAACTGCAGCGTCATGCGGGTCCCGAGGAAGCCCTCGAAGGTGATGTGGTCCCAGGCGGTCTTCCAGTCGCCCATGTCCTCCACGTAGTCGATCCGGACCGGGCCGGGGACGGGGTGCCCGAGGATGTGCTCGACGGCCATGGCCTTGGTGCCGGTCTTGCTCAGCGCGGTCACCGGGTCGGCGAGGGTGCGGCCGTCGCCGCCGCCGAGCAGGTTGAAGGCCGACCACGACCGGACCGCCAGGGCCCGCTGCGCGAACATCGGCGCGAGCGCCGTCTTGACGAGGGTCTCGCCGGTCTTGCCGTCGCGGCCGGCCCACGGCAGGTGCTGGACCTTGGCGAGCTCCTCGAGGGCCCCGAGGCACGCCCCGGTGCTCGGGGTGAACGCGACGTAGGGGCAGCCCGCCCGGAACGCCGCGTACGCGTAGAGGGAGCTCGGGGGCAGGGGCGACGCACCGCGCGCGAGCGCGGCCTCGAGTGCCGCGAGGTCCTGCACGTCGGGCGTCGGAGCGAACGGTGCCTCCGTGCTCGAGACGTCGACCACGACGACGCGGTCGAGGCCGTGCCGCTCGCGGAACGTCGTGAGGTCCTCGACGAGGCGGTCTGCGGCGCGACCCTGCGGCTCGCCCGCGGACCCGGCACCGGGTCGGACCCGCGCGTCGACGTCGGCGAGCGCGTCGGCCAGCCGCTCGACGAGCGCACCGGGGACGACCCCGGTCGACGCGAGGTCGCGTGCCCGCTGCACGAGCCGGACGTCCGAGACGTCGTGCCCCCCGATGACGAGCCGGTCGACGCCGACCAGCCCGGCACGGGCGACGTCGTCGAGCTCGCTCACGAGGCCGGTGCGCCCCGTGAGCCCCTCGGCGACGGCGAGCGCCCCGAGGGTCGCGGTCGTCGCGACGGACCCGCGTGCTCCGACCAGCCAGAGTCCGGTGCGCCCGGTGTCCTCCACCTCCCGGGACGAGGTGCGGTCCTGGGCCTCGTGACGGCCCGCTCGCGGTGTGTCCGGGCGCTGTCCGCGGGGGACGGGGGTGGGGCTGACCGGTGTGTCGTCGTCGACCATGCGTCGGGACAGTACCGGGCTTTTGCCGACAGTCAAGCAAATGTTGGATGGAGGATAGTTGCCTTCTGTTGGGCGCCCGCGATCTGTGCTTCACTCGTCGACGCGGGCCGACGGAGGCTCCGCAGGGGAGGTCACGGTGCGCTCAGCCACGCCGAGGTCGGCCACGACGCCGCCGCCTGCCGCTGTGCCAGCCGACGAGGCGCTCGACGAGCCACCCGACGAGCCGCCCGACGCGCCGCCGGACGAGGCCGACGGCCTGCGGTCGGTCACGTCGCACATCTCCGCGCTGATCGGCGCGTGCGCGCCGCTCGGGGCGGACGCGACCGCGTCACGACTCCTGTGGCGCGAGCTCGAGCGGACGGCCCTCGGCGGTCGCCACCTGCGGGCGCGGCTCGTCCTCGGCTCGCACGCGGCGTTCGGCGCGCCGCGTCCCGCGGCGGTCGTCGGGCTCGCCGCCGGGTTCGAGCTGCTCCACGCCGGGTTCCTCGTCCACGACGACCTGCTCGACGGCGACCGCGTGCGGCGGGGTAGGCCCAACCTCCTCGCGGAGGCCGAGCGGGACGCGCTGGCGCGGGGATGCCGGCCCGCGGCGGCGCGGCGGTGGGCGAGCGCGTCCGCCGTGCTCGCGGGCGACGTCGCGATCGCGCTCGCCCAGCGCGCGGTCTCGACCGTCGAGGCGCCGGCGGCGACGCGCGACGCGCTCGTCGGCCTGTTCACCGACGCGCTCGTCTCGACGGTCGTGGGGGAGGCCGGGGACGTGGCGCTCCAGCTCGGGACCTGCGACGCGGACGTCGAGACGGCGCTCGCGGTCGCCCGGGCCAAGACCGCGGCCTACACGGTCGGTGCCCCGCTCGCGGCGGGCGCGGTCCTCGCCGAGGCGCCGCGCGCGGCCGTCGGCGCGCTGTCGCGAGCCGGGGCGCTCCTCGGGGAGGCGTACCAGATGCTCGACGACCTCGACGGGGTGTTCGGCGACGAGCGGTCCACCGGCAAGAGCGTCGTCTCCGACCTGCGTGCGGGCAAGGTCACCGTCCTCGTCCTGCACGCGCGGAGCTCGGCACGCTGGCGTGCCGTCGAGGAGTGGTTCGGCCGCGACGACCTGGACCGCGACCAGGCGCGAGTCCTGCGACGCGAGCTGGCACGAACGGTCGCGCCCCGGCGCGTCGCCGAGCACGTGGACCGGCTCCTCGACGAGGCCGGCGCCGTCGCGCGGGACGAGCTGCCCGGCTCGGCCCGGGGCCTCGTCACCGCGGTCGTCGACGACCTGCGACGTCGGCTGGCGGGCGCGGCGAGAGCGGCGGAGTCGGCGGCGGGCTGACGCGGTCCGCGGCGGCTCGCGACGGCGTGACGCACCGCAGGCGGGCCGGACACCGGAGCGTGCGTCGGCCCGGGCCGCTCAGACCGCGGGGCGGCCGCCGCCCCTGCTCGGGCGCGTGTCGGCGTCGGCCGGTGCGTCGACCGGCTCGGGGGCGCCGAACCGGCGCGCAGAGGACCAGGCCGCGACGGCGACGCCAGCGAGGATGAGCACGTCACCCACGCTGAAGGTGTTGGCGAGCGGCAGGGGAGCGGGCCACGCGAACGCGTCGCCGAGCCACGGCAGCACGGGGTCCGCGACGACCGTCGAGTTGGCGAAGCTGCCGTCGTGCTCGAGGCCGGCGCGTGCGACCGCTTGCGGGTCAGCCGGCAGGACACCGCCGTTGACCGCGATCGTGAGGCCGTTCGTGAAGGCGCCGGCCCCGATGAGCAGCAGTCCCGGCAGGCGCCGGTTGACCCACACGAAGCCGAGGGCCACGACGTAGGTGCCGACGTGGAGCACGGGAGGCAGCGCGTCCGGCATGGGGACCTCGAGCACGACGAACTGGAGCGCGAGGGTCGCCCACACGAGCCACGCCATGCGCCAGCGGTGCAGGAGGAGGCCGGCGGGCCACCGCCCCGCCAGCAGCGGTGACAGCATCGCGAGGCCGCACGCGGCGAGGAGCAGCACGCGTCAGACCGTGGCCGGGCGCGGCGGGACCGGGACCGTCTGCTCGTCGAGGATCCGCACGACCTCGGCCGCGGGGACGGGGCGACCCAGGTGGTAGCCCTGTCCGACGTCGCAGCCGAGCGCGCGCAGCTCCGCCGCGGTGCTCTCCTCCTCGATCCCCTCGGCGACGACGCGCAGGCCGAGGTCGCGCGCGAGCGCCAGCGTCGAGCGCACGATCGCGTGGTCCTGGGCGTCCCGACCCATGTCGCTCACGAACGACCGGTCGATCTTGAGCTCGTCGATGTCGAGACGCTTGAGGTAGCCGAGCGAGGCGTGGCCCGTCCCGTAGTCGTCGACGGCGATACCGACACCGAAGAGCCGGAGGGCCCCGATGATCAGGTCGACGCGCGCCGGGTCGGAGAGGATGCCGGTCTCCGTGACCTCCAGCACGAGCGACGACGCCGGGACGCCGTGCCGGTCGAGGGACTCGGTGACCACACGCGGCAGCGAGAGCTCGGACAGGTGCCGTGCGGAGAGGTTGACCGACATCCGGATGTCGTGGCCGCTCCGCCGCCAACCGGCGAGGGTCGCGAGGGCCGTGTCGAGGACGTACTCGGTGAGCTCGCCGATGAGCCCCGAGTTCTCGGCGAGGGGGATGAAGCTGTCGGGCGGCACCATGCCCCGCTCGGGGTGGCGCCAGCGGATCAGGGCCTCGACGGCGACGACGCGACGCGTGACGAGGTCGACCTGCGGCTGGTACTCGACGGCGAGCTGACCGGCGTCGATCGCGGCGCGGAGGTCGGTGAGCAGCCTCAGTCGCTCGACGGTGTTGACGGCGTAGCGGGCGCTGTAGGTGCAGGTCCGGTCACGGTCGAGCTTCGCGTGGTAGAGCGCGATGTCGGCGTTCTTCATCAGCGTGCCGGCGTCGTCGCCGTGGTGCGGGGCGATCGCGAGGCCCGCGCTGGCGCGCACGAGGATCTCGACCTCGCTGACCGTCATGGGCGCGCTCAGGGCCCCGAGGATCGCCGCGGCGACCTCCTGGGTCCGCGACTCGTCGCCCTCGACGACGACGGCGAACTCGTCGCCGCCGAGGCGGTAGGCGACGCACTCGTCGTCGAGCGCCGTCGTGATGCGGTCGGCGACCTGCCGGAGGAGCTGGTCGCCGACCAGGTGCCCGAGGGAGTCGTTGACGTGCTTGAAGTGGTCGAGGTCGATGAGCACCAGACCCGGACCCGGGCCCTCGGTGCGGCGGGCACCCACGCACGCGCGGTCGAGGTCCTTGTGCAGGCGGTCGCGGCTGCGCAGACCGGTGAGCGCGTCGTGCGACGCGAGGTGCGCCTGCCGGATCGCGGCCGCGGTCGTCAGGTAGGCGGCGATGACGGGCGTCGTCAGCAGTGCGAGCACCCCGACGCCGTCGAGGGCGACGTGCGCCGCGATCGCGCCGACCGAGAGGAGCACGGCGTTGGTCGCGAGGAGGAAGTGCGCGTCGTCCCGGAGGACCACGAGCAGCCGCTGCCCCACGGCGAGCGCGACGACGCCCGCGACGAGCAGTCGGTTGACGGCCACCATCGAGACACCCGCGAGCAGCAGGGGGCCCAGGTCCGACGTCGTGACCTCGGCCGGCCCGGCGAAGAAGGCGGTGCCCGTGAGGGCGCAGTAGACGGAGCGCCCGACGAGGAGGCTCAGCGCGTACTGACCGGTGTTGAACGCCGACTTGCGCCAGTCGCGGCGGTTGACGACGTCGTCCACCACGCTTGCGACGGCCTGGACGGCGACGGCGACGCCGACACCGCCGAGGGCGAGCAGCGCGAGGATGAAGGGCGCCGAGGTCGAGATGGTCTCGGCCGGGTCGTCACCGCGGGGGACCGGGAGGGGGCGGACCTCGCCGATGACCGCGGCGAGGCTCAGGAAGACGTAGGGGCCGATCGCGGAGACGGTGAACGTCGACCATGGCGTGCCGACCAGGGCGATGGTGAGTCCTGTGAAGCCGAGTGCAGCGACGAGCGCGACGTACGGGTACAGCAAGGACGGCGGAGCCGAGGTGACCTCGGCCCCGCCGTCCTCAGTTCGTGCTGTCAGAGCCACTTGTACCCGGCGCCGACCAGCGCGGCGACGGCGGCGAGCGTGCCGGCGCTGGCGCTGATGCGGACGATCGTCGCGGTACGGGCGTTGCGCCACTTGTCCATGGTCGTTCCCCTCTCGGTCACGGCGACACGGCCGAGGCGGCCGTCCCCTGCCACGTCGCTGTCGGGGGCTCCGTGGTGTCGCTCTTGTTGATTGATCGACCGGCGGGGGCCGGTCTTGAGCCCTTGTCTTCGTCGTCACGTGACCGCTCACAGAGAACCTGCAGGTGAACCGGAGAACGATCTTGCGAATCGGGCCTGGGCAGATCCTGGTGGTGGTCCGATGCGCACGGCAATGTGCGGATCGTCACCCGTAGGCCGTTCGGGCGACTTGGCGGAAGTGTCGTGGTTGGGCGGGTGGTGCCCATGCGGTAGGGCGAGGGGCTTTCGTCCCCTTCCGCCGCGCGCACGAGGTCGCGCGGACGCGACGCCCGACGCCCCAGGACACCCGGGCGGAGGGCGTCGGCCCTGGGACTCAGGCCTTGCGCTGCGCCTTCACGGCGCGCACCGCGAGCTGCGCCGCGGACGCGAGCACGAGGACCGCGAACAGCACGCTCGACAGCGTCGGGGACATCCAGAACGCGAGGGCGACGCCCGCGAACGACGCGGCCGTGGCGCAGAGCCCGACGACCGCGGCCTGCCTGATGTCGACGAGGCCGCCCCGGGCGTTGGTGACCGTGCCCATGGTCGCGGTCGGGAGCATGACGAGGAGCGACGTCCCCTTGGCGACGAGGTCCCCGACGCCGAACACCGCGATGAGCACCGGGACGAGGATCACGCCCCCGCCGATGCCGAACAGGCCCGACGCGACCCCCATGAACAGCCCCGCGGCGACCAGGCCCAGGGCCACGAGCACCGTGAGGTCGAGCTCCGCGCCGCGCTCGGGGGCGACGAGCAGCAGCCGCGCCGCCGTGACGAGCAGCAGCGCGACGAAGCCCCACCGCAGCCACACGAGCGGCACGCGCCGCAGCAGCCGCGCACCGAGGTAGGACCCGAGCACGCCGCCGACGGCGAGCACACCCGCAGCGGCGAGGTCGACCTCGCCGCGCACGAGGTAGCCGATGCCGCCCGTCACGGACGCGGGCACGATGGCCGCGAGCGACGTCGCCGCGGCCCGCCGCTGGTCCATGTGGGCGAAGGTCAGCAGCAGCGGGACCATGATGATCCCGCCGCCCACGCCGAACGCGCCGGAGAGCAGGCCGCCGACCGCTCCGACGACCGCGAGGGTCGACCAGGGGACGTGGCGGGCGGGGGCAGGGGTCGCAGGACGCACGGCGGCGATGCTAGGCCCGACCGGGCCCGGGCACGCGGCCAGCTCCCGTCCGGGCGGGGCCGCCGCCGGACCGGGGTGCGGGCGCGGGCAGCCCGGCGGCGAGCGCGTCGAAGTACTCGCCGACGATCGTGTCGAGCGGCCGCGCGAACCCCGTGGCGCCGCTGTGCTGGGTCGCGGCGCGCACCGCGGCGATCGCGACGGCGACGACGAGGCGCGGGTAGGGGTCGGTCACGGGGTCGACGTCGAGACGCTCCGCGACGGCTGCGGTGATGCGCCGCTCGAGCTGCGCCGACGCGCCGTGCAGCGCGGGCAGCAGGTGCGGGTTGGCCTCGACGACCCGCATGCGCAGCCGCCACACCTCGCCGTCGAGCGGCGCGGACCGCGCGTAGGACGTCAGCACGGCGCGCAGGGACTCCAGCGGCGGCTCGTCGGCGGGACGCTCGACGAGCTCGGCGACCAGGGTCTCGCCGAGCGTCGGGTCGTTGCCGACGAGCGCGTCCTCCTTGCTCGCGAAGTAGTTGAAGAACGTCCGCACCGACACGTCGGCCGCGGCGGCGATCTCGTCGGTGGTCACCGCGTCGACGCCGCGCTCGGCGACCAGCCGCAGCGCGGCGAGCCGCAGCGCGTGCCGCGTCGCGCGCTTCTTGCGCTCGCGCAGGCCGGCGGGGGCGGCGTCGTCGGCGGCCGCGGGGCGGTCGGCCTCGGGTGCGGGTGCTGCCGGCATGGCTCCAGGCTAGCCGCGACGAGAAATAGGTGCAGACTCTGCGAAGTTGCAGAGTCTGCACCTTGGGCGCATCCTGGCCGGGTCGGGACGCCCGCGTCGAGGACGCGCACCGACGACCACCGATCACCACGAGGAGCCCCGTGTCCGCGACGGCACCAGCACCCGCTGCACCCGCGGCGGGCACCACCCCGAGCACGACGACGGGGCTGACGCCCGAGGCGCGGGCCGTGTTCGTCGGCCTCATGCTCGGCATGTTCGTCGCCGGCATCAGCCAGACGATCGTGTCGCCCGCGATGCCGGTGATCGTGGCCGAGCTGGGCGGGATGGCGCACTACAGCTGGCTCGCGACGGCGGCCATGCTCGCCTCGGCGGTCGTCGTGCCCGTCGTCGGGAAGCTGTCCGACCTGTACGGCCGCCGCCCGTTCTACGTGGGCGGGCTCGCGGTCTTCCTGCTCGGGTCGGCGCTCGCGGGTGCGGCGCAGGACTTCTGGTGGCTCGTGGGCGCCCGGACCGTCCAGGGGCTCGGCATGGGCGCGCTGATGACCCTCTCCCAGACGATCATCGGCGACATCATCCCGCCGCGTCAGCGCGGCCGGTACCAGGGCTACATGGGCGCGGTCTTCGGGGTCACGTCGATCACCGGACCGCTCGCGGGCGGCTGGATCACCGACCACCTCGGGTGGCGCTGGCTGTTCTACGCGACGCTGCCGTTCGGCCTCGTCGCCCTCGGGGTGATCGTCCGCAGGCTGCACCTGCCGCACGTCCAGCGGCGCGCGCGGATCGACGTCGCGGGCATCCTCACGCTGACGGCGGGGCTCGTCGCGGTGCTGCTCGCGACGTCGTGGGGCGGCACGTCCTACCCGTGGTCCTCGCCGACGGTCGTCGGGCTCTACCTGGCCGGCGCCGCGCTGCTGTCGGTGTTCGTCGCGGTCGAGCTGCGCGCCGAGGAGCCGGTCATCCCCCTGCGGCTGTTCCGCGACCGCGTCGTCACGGCGGCGAACGTCGCCGCGTTCCTCGTCGCCACCGGCATGTTCGGCGCGATCTTCTACATCCCGGTGTACGCGCAGGGCGTCCTCGGCGTCGACGCGACGGCCTCGGGCGCGATCATCGTGCCGATGAGCGCCTCGATGATCGTCGTGAGCATCGTCGTCGGGCTGCTCATCACGCGGTGGGGCCGGTACAAGGGGTTCCTCGTCGGCGGGACGGTCGTGCTCGTCGCCGGCTTCCTGCTCCTGACGCGCATGCACCACGGCTCCTCGCAGCTGCAGCTGACGCTCGCGATGGTCGTCGTGGGCGTGGGGCTGGGCGCCGCGAACCAGACCTACACGCTCGTCGTCCAGAACGCCGTCGCGCGCGAGGACCTCGGCGTCGCGACGGCGGCGACGCAGTTCTTCCGCAGCGCGGGCGGGACCGTGGGCATCGCGGTCCTCGGCACGATCATGAGCTCGCGCCTCGGCCCCGCGATCACGGGGCACCTCCCGCCGGCCGCCGCCGACGCCGTCCCCGAGGGGTCGGTCGACGCGAGCTCGGTGCTCGACCCGAGCGCGCTCGTGGGGCTGCCGGACGTCGTCGTCACCGCCGTCCGGCAGGGGCTCGGCGACGCGCTGCACGGCGTCTTCGTGGCCGCCGTCCCGCTCGCGGTCGCCGCCGTCGTCGCCTCCGCGCTGATCCCGAACCGCCCCCTGCGGACCGTGCTGCACAGCGCGCCCACGGCCGAGCCGGTCGCGGAGGCCGCGCGCACGGCATGACCGCTTGTATGCACGAGGGGGCGCGAGGTCGCCTGGCGCCGCGGTAGGGGCCCGTTGTTGTATACAAACGCGTCGGTCCAGGCGTACGGTCGGTCCCATGCGGGCGAGCGAGCGGGTCTACCACGCGCTGCGCGAGGAGATCGTCACGTGGCACCTCCCGCCGGGTGCCGAGCTGAGCGAGGTCGAGCAGGCCGCGCGCTGGGGCGTGTCCCGGACGCCGCTGCGTGAGGCGCTCGGCCGGCTGAGCGCCGAGGGGCTCGCCGTCGTCGGCAAGGGCCGCACCCTCGTCGTGTCGGCGCTCAGCGCCGAGGACGTCCGCCACCTGTTCGAGCTGCGCGAGGCGCTCGAGACCCAGGCCGCACGCCTCGCCGCGCGCCGCGGGGACGTGGGCACCTTCCGCGCGCTCGCGGCGCGGTTCGCGGCGGCACCGGACCTGCTCGGCCCGGCCGACCCCGAGCGGCTCGCCTACTACGCGCTCGTCGCCGAGCTCGACGCCGCGGTCGACGACGCCGCCGCGAGCCCCTACCTGCGCCGCTCGCTCACCGCGCTGCGCGCCCACGTCGCTCGCGTCCGGCGCCTCGCGCAGGACAACCCCGACCGCCTGCGGCGCGCCGCCGACGAGCACCGCCTCATCGCCGAGGCCGTCGCCGACCACGACGAGGTGCTCGCGGCGCAGGCGACCGCGGTCCACCTGCGCGCGAGCCTCGCGCACGTCCTATCAACCCTCGCCGGGCCGCCCGGCACGCCGCCGGCCGGCCCGTCCGCCACCACGCCCGCCGCCCAGCAGGCCGCCCGACCCCCGACCACAGCCGTCACCCAGCCCGCCACCCCGCTCGACACCACGGGAGACCGTCCATGAGGACCCACCACCTGCGCGTCCACCCCAGCGCCGACCGGCTGCCCCGCGAGGAGCAGCTCGCGTGGCGCCTCGCCGAGATCGCGACGGACGGCGCCGAGGTGCTGCCCGAGGTCGCGGACATGGTCGTCAACCGCGTGATCGACAACGCGTCCGTGGCGGTCGCTTCGCTGGTGCGCGCGCCCGTCGCCGCGGCGCGCGCGCAGGCCGTCGCGCACCCCTTCGCCCCGGGGGCGACCGTGTTCGGCCTCGCCGCCGAGCAGCGCGTGAGCCCCGAGTGGGCGGCGTGGGCGAACGGCGTGGCGGTGCGCGAGCTGGACTACCACGACACGTTCCTCGCGGCCGACTACTCCCACCCGGGGGACAACATCCCGCCGGTCGTCGCCGTCGCGCAGCACCTCGCGGCCCGGCGGGGGCTGTCGGGCGCCGACGTCGTCCGGGCGATCACGACGGGCTACGAGGTGCAGGTCGACCTCGTGCGCGCGATCAGCCTGCACAAGCACAAGATCGACCACGTCGCGCACCTCGGCCCGTCGGCCGCCGCGGCGCTCGGCACGCTGCTGGGCCTGCCCACGGACCAGGTGTTCCACGCGATCGGGCAGGCCCTGCACACGACGACGGCGACGCGGCAGTCCCGCAAGGGCGAGATCTCGACGTGGAAGGCCTACGCCCCGGCGTTCGCCGGCAAGGTCGCCGTCGAGGCGGTGGACCGCGCGATGCGCGGGCAGACCTCGCCCACGCCGATCTACGAGGGCGAGGACGGCGTCGTCGCGTGGATGCTCGACGGGCCCGACGCCGCGTACGACGTCGTGCTGCCCGAGCCGGGCGAGGCCAAGCGCGCGATCCTCGACACGTACACCAAGGAGCACTCGGCGGAGTACCAGTCGCAGGCGCTCATCGACCTCGCGCGCCGGCTGCACCGCGAGCGGCCCGAGGTCGCGGACCCCGAGCGGGTCGCGTCGGTCGTCCTGCACACGAGCCACCACACCCACGTCGTGATCGGCTCGGGCGCGAACGACCCGCAGAAGTACGACCCGACCGCGTCGCGCGAGACGCTCGACCACTCGATCCCGTACATCCTCGCCGTCGCGCTGCAGGACGGCGGCTGGCACCACGTGCGCTCGTACGCGCCCGAGCGCGCCGCCCGGCCGGACACCGTCGCGCTCTGGCGCACGATCACCACCGCCGAGGACCCCGGCTGGACGCGGCGGTACCACTCGACCGACCCCGCCGAGAAGGCGTTCGGCGGACGGCTCGAGATCACGCTCACCGACGGCACGCGCGTCGTCGAGGAGATCGCGGTCGCGGACGCCCACCCGCTGGGGGCACGCCCGTTCGGCCGTGAGCAGTACGTCACCAAGTTCCGGATGCTCGCCGACGGCGTGCTCGACCCGGCCGAGGTCGAGCGCTTCCTCGACGTCGCGCAGCGCCTGCCCGAGCTGTCGGCCGAGGAGCTCGGCGGCCTGACGGTCACGGCGCCGACCGAGCTGCTCGGCTCCGTGACCACGCCCGAGGGGATCTTCTGATGCTGTACTCCACGCTCACCCCGGCACGGAAGCGCGAGCTGCTCCGCGAACGGCTCGCGGGGAAGGGCCTGCTCCGCTTCCCGGGTGCGTTCAACCCGCTCTCGGCGCGGCTCGTCGAGGAGAAGGGCTTCGAGGGCGTCTACGTCTCCGGGGCGGTCCTCTCGGCCGACCTGGGGCTGCCCGACATCGGCCTCACGACGCTCACCGAGGTCGCGGGCCGGACCGCGCAGGTCGCGCGCATGACGGACCTGCCGGTGCTCGTCGACGTCGACACCGGGTTCGGCGAGCCGATGAACGTCGCGCGCACCGTGCAGACGCTCGAGGACGCCGGTGTCGCGGGGATCCACGTCGAGGACCAGGTCAACCCCAAGCGGTGCGGCCACCTGGACGGCAAGCAGGTGGTGGACACCGCGACGGCCGTCCGGCGCGTCCGCGCCGCCGTCGACGCGCGTCGCGACCCGAACCTGCTCGTCATGGCGCGGACCGACGTGCGAGGTGTCGAGGGCTTCGACGCCGCCGTCGACCGCGCGCGCCGCCTCGTCGACGCCGGGGCGGACGCGGTCTTCCCCGAGGCGATGGCGGACCTGCGCGAGTTCGAGGCGATGTGCGCGGCGGTCGACGTGCCCGTGCTCGCGAACATGACCGAGTTCGGCAAGTCCGAGCTCTTCGCCGCTGAGCAGCTCGAGTCGGTCGGGGTGCGCATCGTCATCCACCCCGTCTCGCTGCTGCGCATCGCGATGGGTGCGGCCGAGCGCGCGCTCGACGCGCTCGTCGCCGAGGGCTCGCTCGCGAGCCAGGTGCCGCACATGCAGACCCGCGCGCGGCTGTACGAGCTGGTCGACTACGCGGGCTACGACCGGTTCGACTCGACGATCTTCACCTCGACGGGGCACGCCGACCGGCCTGCCGACTGACCCGCCGACCGACCACCCCGCATGAGCGCAAGGGAGCGATCATGACCACGACCACCACCCCGTCCGCCCCCGGCGGCACGCCCGAGATCCGCAAGGGTCTCGCGGGCGTCGTCGTCGACACGACCGCGATCTCCAAGGTCGACCCCGCGTCGAACTCGCTGCTGTACCGCGGCTACCCGGTCCAGGAGCTCGCCGCGCGGTGCGGGCTCGAGGAGGTCGCGCACCTGCTGTGGCACGGCGAGCTGCCCACGCCGGGCGAGCTCGACGACCTGCGCGAGCGCGAGCGGTCGCACCGCGCGCTGAGCCCCGCGGTCCGTGCGGTCGTCGACGCGATCCCGACGACGGCGCACCCCATGGACGTCGTGCGGACGGCCGTGAGCGTCATGGGCGCGCACGACCCGGCCGCGGAGGACCCGTCGCGCGAGGCGACGCTCGACGCGTCGCTGCGGATGCTCGCGCAGATCCCGGCGGTGGTCGCGTACGACCAGCGACGGCGGCGCGGGCAGGACCTCGTCGAGCCGCGCGAGGACCTGGACCTCGCCGCGAACCTGCTGTGGACGACGTTCGGGGAGGAGCCGGCCGAGGTCGTGCAGGACGCGTTCCGCACGTCGCTCGTGCTCTACGCCGAGCACTCGTTCAACGCGTCGACGTTCACGGCGCGCGTCGTCACGTCGACGCTCGCCGACGTGTACTCCGCGGTCGTCGCCGCGATCGGCGCGCTCAAGGGCCCGCTGCACGGCGGCGCGAACGAGGCCGTGATGCGGCTGTTCGACGAGATCGGCGACGCGTCGCGGGCCGACGCGTGGCTCGAGCGCGCGCTCGCGGAGAAGCGGACGATCATGGGCTTCGGCCACCGGGTCTACAAGAACGGCGACTCGCGCGTCCCCACGATGAAGGCCGCGCTCGACCGGCTCGTCGACCACTACGGACGCCACGACCTGCTCGCGCTGTACGACGCGCTCGAGCAGGCGATGGCGGCGCGCAAGCCGATCCGGCCGAACCTCGACTACCCGTCGGGGCCCGCGTACCACCTCATGGGGTTCGACACCGCGACGTTCACGCCGCTCTTCGTCGTCGCCCGGGTCACGGGGTGGACGGCCCACGTCATGGAGCAGCGCGCCGCGAACGCGCTCATCCGTCCGCTCAGCCACTACGACGGCCCGGGGGAGCGGCACCTGGCCTGAGCTCCGCCGCGCCGCGCCGGTGCGGCTCACCGACCATCAGCCGGGGTCGCCGGCGTCCGATCGGGTGACCGACGGGAGCCCGGCACGGTGGGGTCCCTTGTGGTGACTCGTCACCCTCGCGACGATGTGCCCGGTCCACGGCGGTGCCCGCGGACGCAACGGCACGTGACGGGGGCGGCGCAGGGGCCGGCCCGCGCGTCGACCCGAAGGAGGCCGCGTGCGCGGTCGACGTCCGTCCCCCCGAGCCGCCGCGGCGCTCGTCGTCGTCGGAGCCCTGGCGGGCGCCGCCCTGGTGCCCGGTGCTGCCGCAGCCGAGGAGCTGACGTTCCTCGGCGGCATCGAGGTCGCCCCTGGTCTGCTCACGGGTCGCTTCGCGACCGCCGAGATCGGCGACGACGTCGTGTACGTCACGTCGTACGAGAGGTACGAGTCGCACGGTGAGCTCGACGAGCCCTACGAGGTGCTCGGTGAGATCACGTCGCGACCGCTCGAGCGCTCGGAGGGTTCGACGGTCCTCGGCCCGCGGTCGCTCGTCGGGCGCACGAGCGCGGCCGACGTGGCCGAGCACGAGGGGACCCTCGCGTACGTTCGCGCGTCGGACGACCGCCTCGTCCTGCACCGGCCCGACGGCACGCTCCATGCGCCGTCGTGGGGCGGCGACCCGTCCTTCGACGTCGTCGGCCCGCAGGGGATGAACGACACCTGGGTCGCGTCGTGGGACGCGCTCTTCCATCGCGAGACGGGTCGCCGCGTGGACCTGCACGAGGCGCTCATGGAGGCGCCCATGCCGTTCGGGTACGAGGTGTACGTCACCGACGTGACGCTCGGCACGGACCACGTCGCGTGGTCGGTTCTCTACTTCGGCGAGGCCACCGGTGCGAACGCCGAGTACGCGTACCAGGTGCTTGCCGCGCCGCTCGTCACCGACGGCATCGGCGCCGTGCGCGTGATCGGTCGCACCTCCGTCGGCGCGTTCACGGTCGCCCTGGAGGACGAGCTCCTGACGTGGGTCGAGGGACGCGAGGCCGGCGACGTCTACGACGGCACGGTGCACGTCGAGGACCTCGCCGCCGGGCGCGAGGTGGCGACCCACGACGTGCCCGGGCTCGTCGCGCCCGGGGTGCAGACCGACCTCTTCGTCGCGGGTGGTGACCTGGTCCGCGGCACGGTGCCGCCGTTCTTCAGCGGTCGCCCGACGGAGGTCCACCGGTCCGTCCTCACGACGTCCGACGCCACGCCGACCACCGGGTACCTCCCGCACGAGACCGCGGTCGTCGCGGCCGACGGCGACCTCGTGGCCTACGTCGACACGATGAGCGGCGTGAGCCTCGTCGACACCGCCGGGGGAGAGGTCGTGATCGCCGAGCCGCCGCTGCCCGCGGGCCCGGTCGTGACCACGACGCCCACCCGCCTGGTGCGGGACGGCGCCGTCACGCCTGGTGACGCGCGGTGCGTCCAGGTGACGGGCGAGGAGGCCGGCGTGGGCGTGCCCGACGGCGCGACGGGCGCGATCGTCAACGTCACGGCCGTCCGGCCGAACGGTGTGGGTTACGTCGTCGTCTACCCGGACACGACGGGCACGGGCGCGACGCCGGTGCCGAGGACGTCGACCGTGAACTTCGAGCCCGGGCGCGACGTCGCGAACTCGGCCTTTGTCGCGCTGCCCGAGAACGGCACCATCTGCTACGTCACGAAGGGCGCGTCGCGCACGGGCGTGATCATCGACGTGTCGGGCTGGACCGTCGAGGGCTCGGGCGTCGTGACCCGGGAGGGCGTCCGCGTGCTCGACACGCGGCTGGCGACGGGCCCGCTCGCGGGCGGCCTGCCCGCCCGCACCGTGCGCACCGTCGACGTCGCGACCGCGGCGCGGCTCCCGCGTACCGCCGTCGCGGCGATCGTCAACGTCACCGTCACGGGGACCGCGGCGCCGGGCAACCTGCGCGTCTTCCCGGCGGGCATGGCCGTGCCGAACACGTCGACCGTGAACTACGCACCGGGTGTCGACAAGGCGAACGGCACGGTCGTCCCGCTCGGCGAGGACGGGACCATCGCGCTGTACTCGGACACGTCGCCGTCGTCGCGCGTCCACGTCGTCCTCGACGTCGTGGGCTACGTCGAGAAGGGGTCGCCGTACGTCGGCGTCGCGCCGCAGCGGCTGCTCGACACGCGGGCGGGGTCGCGGGTCGGTGACGTCGCCGGCCCGGTCGCACGCCGGACCGTGGTGCCGCTCGACGTGGCAGGCGTGACGGCCGTGCCCGACGACGCCACGGCCGTGGTCCTCAACGTCACGGCCGTCGCCCCGTCGACCAACGGCAACCTGCGGGTGTACCCCGACGTCGCGGCCACGCGCCGGACGATGCCGCCGGACGCGTCGGTCCTCAACTACGTGCCCGGCCGGGCCATCCCGAACCTGGTCGTGGTCGCGGTCCCCGAGAACGGGCACGTCGACCTGTGGTCGGACCAGTACGCCGGTGACGTCCAGCTCGTCGTCGACCTGGTCGGCTACGTCGGCGGCAGCTGACCGGTCGCCCCGAGATGTCCGTTCCGGGACCTAGGGCTCCTGGACCTAGGGCCCGAGGAACGGTGCCGGCCGTGTCTAAGACTGGGGGCACGGGCCGCGGATGGCCCGCCGGGACCGGGAGGTCCCGCACACCGTAGGTTCCTGGGAAGGCAGCATCATGAACACCAAGCCGGTCCGCCTGATCGCGACGATCCTCATGGTCGCCGGTGCGCTGCTGGTCGTCGCCGGTGGCGCGACCTGGCTCACCGTGCGCAGCCAGCTGGTCGCGGAGAACATCACGATCCCCGACGACGCGATGGCGTTCCAGGGCAACCTGGTCGACGGTCCGCTGGACGCGTACGTGCAGGCCGACATCATCAACCAGCACGCGCTGGACGGTGCCGGTGGCAAGACGTACGCGGAGATGGACCGTGAGGACCCGGCCCGCGCGACGGCGATGAACGCCTCGTTCCTGCGCTCGAGCCTGTTCACCTCGGTGATCGCGTTCGGTGTCGCGGCCTTCGCCGCCGGCATGGGTGTGCTGTTCGCCGCCGTCGGGTACGCGCTGCGCAAGCTCGCCGTCGACGCCCCCGCCGCCGCGGTCCGCCAGCCCGTCACCGTCTGACCCGCAGGGTCGCACGCACCGACCACGAGGCCCCGTCCACCACTTCAGTGGGCGGGGCCTCGTCGTGCCGGCGTCCGGGTGCCGAGCGGGCGGCGCGCGGTCGGGTCAGGCGCCGTCGGCTCAGGCGCGGGTCAAGCGCGGTTCACGCGCTGCGGCCGAGCATCGCCGTCCCGCGCAGGAGCGGCTCGAGCCGCGCGGCGGGTCCGGGGCGCCCGAGGAGGTAGCCCTGGGCCATGTCGCAGCCGAGGGCGCGCAGCGCGTCGAGCTGCTGCTGCGTCTCGACGCCCTCGGCGACGACGGCCATGCCGAGCGCCCGGCCCATCGCGACGACGGAGGCGACCAGCTCGGTGTCGCGTGGGTCGTGCCCGAGGTGGGCGACGAAGCCGCGGTCCACCTTGATCTCGGTGACGGGCAGGTCGCGCAGGTAGGCGAGCGAGGAGTAGCCCGTCCCGAAGTCGTCCACCGCGAGCCGCACGCCCAGCGCCTCGACGCCGAGCAGCGTGTCCTGCCCACCCGCGCCGTGCGCGACGAGCGCGGACTCGGTGATCTCCAGGCACAGGCGGTCCGGCGGCAGGCCGCTCTCGGCGAGCGCACGCTCGACGACGTCGACGAACCCGCCGTCGACCAGCTGCCCCGCCGCGACGTTGACGGACAGGAGGAGGTCGTGCCCCTGGGCCCGCCACCGCGCGGACTGACGGCACGCCTCCCGCAGGACGTGGGCGCCGAGCGCCCCGATCAGCCCGCTGGCCTCGGCCACGGGCACGAACTCCAGCGGCGGCACGAGCCGGCCGTCCCGCTCCCACCGGACCAGGGCCTCGACCCCGAGCACCGTGCCGTCGGCGACGTCGACGATGGGCTGGTAGTGCACGACGAGCTCGCCCGCCGTGAGCGCCCGCCGCAGGGCGAGCTCCGTCCGGGCGTGGTGCTCGGCGCGCTCGTGCATCGAGTCCTCGAAGCGGACGGCGACCCGGCCCTGCGCCGACGCGGCCGAGAGCGCCGTCGCCGCACGGCGCACGAGGTCCGCGCCGCCCGTCCCGGGCTGGTGGGTCGCGACGCCGATCGCGGCCCGGACCGCACCGCCCGACGCCGCGTCGACCGCCTCGGCGAGCCGGTGGGCCAGCGCGTCGACGTCACGCGTCGAGTCACGCGACACGCACACCGTGAGCACGGCCTCGCCCGTGCGCGCGACGGCGGCCGTGGGGCCGGCCGCGTCGGCCAGGGCGGCGGCGATCCGGACGGCCGGCGGGAGGTCCGTGCCGTCCACGTCGAGGTGGACCAGCCCCCGCAGCCCGACGGCGAGCACGTGCGAGCCGCCGTGGCACGTGTCCACGTGCTCGACGAGGCCGGGCGCGTTGAGCAGCCCCGTCTCGTCGTCGTGCGTCGCGGCGTGCCGATGACGCGCCTCGTGGCCCGCACGGACGTCGAGCAGCGCGTTGAACTCGCGCCCGAGACGTCGGAGCTCCTGTGCGCCCGCCTCGGGCACGCGGCGGTCGGGGTCGGTCGCGGCCGCCTCCACCGCACGGGTGAGGCGTCGCAGGGGCCCGACGACCGTGCGGTGCAGGAGGAACCCGGCGCCCACGAGCGCCGCGAGGAGGGCCAGGCCGACGAGGGCCTGCCGCACCGCCTCGGACCGCGCGTGCGCGACGACGTCCGCCCAGGCGCTGCCGGCGGCGATGGCCCACGGCGTGCCCTCGACGGGCCGCGTGACGACGTGCCGCTCGACGCCGTCGGGCGTGACGACCGGCTCCGCGGAGTCCCAGTCGCCCGCGACCGGACGGGCGTCCTCGTCGGACGGGACCGGGGAGGCGATCGTGCGGCTGGACGTGTCGACCAGGAAGAAGGCCGTGTCGGCGGCGGGGCCGGTCGGTCCCTCCGCACGGTCGCCCGCGGCGTCCCGTCCGGGACGTCCGGCCGCGAGGGCGCCGGCCACGTCGTCGAGCGGCAGGAAGAGCGCGACGGCGCCGGCGGCCGTCCCGTCGTCGGCGTGGAACCGGTGCGCGACCACCGCGACGTCGCCGTCCCGCACCCGGTCGCCCGTGTCCCACAACGTCATGAGCCCGTCGCTCGCGAGAGCGCGTCCGAGCCACGGGGCGCCGGCGTGCGGCTGCGACCCGTCGATCGGGACGTCGGCGGAGGAGCACGCGATGGACCCGTCGGCGGACACGACGCTGAGGCGCGCTCCCGGGAAGGCGGTGCCCGCGTCGATCGCGAGCGTGCAACCGCCGGGGCTGGCGAGCACCGCGGTGAGGTCGGCGCCGGCGACGAGGCCGGTGACCTGGGCCGCGGCGGTCGCGACGGTCCTCGCGACCTCGTCTGCGGCCGTGTCCGCGACCAGGAGGAGGTGGCGCCGGTCCTCGGCGACGGCGTGCTGCTGCGCGACGCGGTGCCCCCACAGGACGGCGAGCGCGTCGAGCGCCACGACGACGGCGACCGTCACCGTGGCGATGCCCCGGACCGACCACCGACCACCGCCCCGTTGCGGTTCACGCCGTCCAACCATGTGCGCCCCCTTGCGTCCGGCACGCGGCGGCTCCGCCCCCACGTGCTCGGGACCTTAGAGCCGATGGGCGCCGTGGAAAACCCGTGGCGGGGTGAAAAGCGGGGTGGACACGTGGGTGCGACGATCAGGCATGACCGAGAACCCCACCTCCTCCTCCGCCGACACGCTGCGCTCCGTCACGCTCGACCGCGTGACGACGGGCACGTACGTGGCACGGACCGCGCGCGGTGGCTCCGTGACGATGAGCAGCACCGACGACGCGCACCTCTCGCCGATCGAGCTGCTGCTCGCGGCGATCGCCGGCTGCACGGCGGTCGACGTCGACACCGTGACGTCGCGGCGCGCCGAGCCGGACGCGCTCACGGTCACGGTCACCGCGCACAAGGTGCACGACGGGACCGGAACGGTCCTGCGCGACGTCGAGCTGACCCTCTCGCTGCGGCTGCCCGATGACGCGCCCGAGGGGGTGCGGGAGGTCGCGGAGCGCGCGCTGCGCGTCTCGCACGACCGCACGTGCACCGTCTCCCGGACGGTCGAGGCGGGGACGCCGGTGTCGGTGCGGATGGCGTGACCGGCGGGCAGCGGGCACGGCCCGTTCACGGTCCGGCGGGCCCGGGCCGCCGTCACTCCACCGTGATCGTGCGGCTGTCCGTCATGGGCTCGCCGCCCGCCTCGCCGCCCGACGGGTCGCCCTCGTCGACGACGACCGTCCACGTCCCGGGCTCGAGCTCGACCTGGAACTCGTAGGGCGCGAACGTCTGGCCCTCCGCCGTCATCGTGAAGCCGGACTGGACCTCGGCCCCCGACGCGTCGAGCACGCGCCACGTGAGGTTCGCCTCGAACACCGCCGCGTCGCCGCTCACGGTCAGGGGTGACGAGACGGTCGCACCCTCGAGCGGCTCGTCGATCTGGACCAGCACGCGCACCCCGAGCGGGTCGGTGCGGGCCTGCGCGCCGTCCCAGACGACGGCACCCCACAGCTCGCCCGCGGGTGCGCCCTCGATGAGCAGGTCGACGGTCGCCCCGGGGTCGTCCATCGCCTCGGTCACGGTGTAGACGAGCTGCTGGACCATGAGCGCGGCGCCCTCGGAGCCGACGTTCGCGGTCCGGGCCTCCTCGCTGAGGTCGACGACGGCCGAGCCGTCGGTCGTCGTCACCGACAGGACCTCCGTCGCGGGGCTCCACGAGGTCGTGTAGTCGGGGTCGACCGAGCCGGCGATCATCGCCTCGACCGCGGCCGCGACCGGGTCGCTGCCCGTGGCGACCTGGTGCTCGCGCGCGAGGCGCAGACCTGCGCGCGTGTCGACCATGAAGTACGCCGGGACCGTCGTCTCCTCGGACGGCTCGGTGGGCTCGGCCGTGGGCGACTCGTCGGGGGACGCGCCGGGTGACGTGGTTGGCGGCTCCGCGGTGGGCTCGGTGGGCGTGGTGCCGCCGCAGCCCGCGACGAGCAGGACGGCGGCGACGGCGAGCGCGGCACGGCGCCCCGGGCCACCGGCGAGGCCGCGCGCCCCCCGGACCTCGTCACGGCTGGTCAGGTCCATCGCAGCACCCCCGCTCGTCGAGCGTCCGACGGCGGTTCCGTCGGGGCTCCGTGATCAGTCTGGCACCGCCGACGGGGTCGCGTCAGTGGACGAGCTTGAGCCCGACGACGCAGCCGACGATCCCCGCGAGCAGGAGGACCTTCACGACGGAGAGGGGTTCAGCACCCGTCATGCCCGCCCACAGCACGGTCCCGACGGCACCGATCGCCACCCAGACGGCGTAGGCGGTGCCGACGGGCAGCTCGCGCATCGCGTACGCGAGGCCGCCCATGCTCGCGGCGAGCGCGACGCCGAAGACGACGCTGGGCCCGAGGCGGGTGAACCCCTCGGACCGGCTCAGTGCCGTGGCCCACACGGCCTCGAGCACTCCGGACAGGACCAGGACGATCCACGACATGACTTCTCCCTGGTGCCGTCTTGTCGCTCTCCGGGTACGGCACCCCTCGTCCGGGGTCCCCGTGGGGGACCACCCGGCGAGGTTCGCACGCACCACTTGACCGGTCAAGACAGGCGAGTACCGTGGACCCTGCTGTACCGGTACAGGAACCGCACGGGACGCGGGCCCGAGCACGTCGACGAGCACTGAGGGGAGGCGGCCGGTGGGCAAGGTCACCCTCCAGACGGTCGCCGACCGCGTCGGCGTGAGCCGCATGACGGTCTCCAACGCGTTCTCGCGGCCCGACCAGCTCTCGGCGGCACTGCGCGAGCGCGTGCTCGCCGCGGCCGCGGAGCTCGGCTACGTGGGGCCCGACCCGGCCGCGCGCGGCCTCGCGCGCGGCGAGGTGGGTGCTGTGGGCCTGCTCACCGGCTCGCTGCGGCACGCCTTCACCGACGAGATCTCGACGCGCTTCCTCGGCGCGATCGCCGAGGAGCTCGCCCCCACGGGCCTCGCGCTGACCCTCCTGCCGGCGTCGGGCGACGCGCCGGGCGAGGCCGGGCCTGCGCCGGAGCCGAGCGGGTCGCTCCCGCGGTCGGGGACGACGCGCGCACCGCTCGCCGCCGGGGCGCCGGCCGGCTCGGTCGCGCTCGACGCGGCGATCGTCTACTCGTGCGACCCGACCTCGCCCGCGGTCGAGCTGCTGACGCGCCGCCGCCTGCCGCTGGTGCACGTCGACCAGCCCCCGGCCGACGGCGTGACCAGCGTCAACGTCGACGACCACGGGGGAGCGCACTCCGCGGCGCGGCACCTGCTCGGCCTCGGGCACCGGAGGGTCGCCCTCGTGACGACCGGCCTGCCCGCGGCACTGACGCGCGGCCGCGCGATCGTCGAGGCGCCCCCCGCCGAGCTGCTCGCCGCGACGACCGCCCACGCGCCGCACGAGCGGCTCCGAGGCTGGCTCGACGCGCTCGCGGAGGCCGGCGTCGCGCCCGTCGTCGCGCACCAGCCCGACAGCTACGTGCCGACCGAGGAGCCGGCGCGCGCCCTCATGGCGCTCGACGAGCCGCCCACCGCGGTCCTGTGCTTCTCCGACGCGGTCGCCGACGGCGTGCTGCGCACGGCCCGGACGCTCGGCCTGCGCGTGCCGGAGGACCTGTCGGTCGTCGGCTTCGACGACAACGTGCTCGCGACGCGCACCGAGCCGGGGCTCACGACGGTCCGGCAGGACGTCCGTGAGAAGGGCCGCGTCGCCGTCGGCGCGCTCCTGGAGGCGATCGACGCGCGACGCGCGGGGAGGCCGCCCGAGGTGGGCAGCACCCTGCTGCCGACGGTCCTCGTCGTCCGCGCGACGACGGCGCCACCGCCCGACCCGAGCCGCCGGACCGCCTGAGCCCGCCGACGTACCCGTACCACCACCGACCCCGGACAACCACCGACCCCGAACCCCGGAAGGACCACCGTGACCCAGCACACCGCCGTCGAGCCCCGACGCGCCGCCGAGGACTGGTGGCGGCAGGCCGTCGTCTACCAGGTCTACCCGCGCAGCTTCGCCGACGCCGACGGCGACGGCCTGGGCGACATCCGCGGCGTCACGTCGCGGCTGCCCTACCTGCGGGACCTGGGCGTCGACGCCGTCTGGCTGAGCCCGTTCTACCCGTCGGCGCTCGCCGACGGCGGGTACGACGTGGACGACTACCGCGACGTCGACCCGCGCCTCGGGACGCTCGACGACGTCGACGCGATGGTCGCCGAGGCGCACCGGCTGGGCCTCAAGGTCGTCGTCGACATCGTCCCGAACCACTCGTCGGACCGGCACGTGTGGTTCCAGGAGGCGCTCGCGTCGCCGCCGGGGTCGCCCGCACGCGACCGGTACGTCTTCCGCGACGGGCGCGGGCCGGACGGCTCCGAGCCGCCGTCGGACTGGATGTCGCACTTCGGCGGCCGTGCCTGGACGCGCGTGCCCGACGGCCAGTGGTACCTGCACCTGTTCACGCGTGAGCAGCCGGACTTCAACTGGGACAACCCCGAGGTCCGCGAGGACTTCCTCACGACGCTCCGCTTCTGGTCCGACCGCGGCGTCGACGGCTTCCGGGTCGACGTCGCGCACGGTCTCGCGAAGGACCTGTCGCACCCGCTGCGCGACGTGGGCGGCGTGCACCCGGACGCGCTGACGGGGATCCCGCTCGACGGGAGCCACCCGTACTTCGACCGCGAGGAGGTCCACGAGATCTTCCGCGAGTGGCGCGAGGTGCTCGACGAGTACGACCCGCCTCGCTCGGCCGTCGCGGAGGCGTGGGTCGCGAACTCGCGCCGCGTCCTCTACGCGCGGCCCGACGAGCTCGGCCAGGCGTTCAACTTCGAGCTCGTGCGCGCGCCGTGGTCGGCGCCCCAGGTGCACGTCGTCATCGACGACGCGCTCTCGGCCGCCGCGGCCGCCGGGGCGTCGGCGACGTGGGTCCTGTCGAACCACGACGTCGTCAGGCACGTGTCGCGCTACGCGCTGCCGCCGGGCACAGACCTCGTGCGGTGGCTCCTGAGCGACGGCACCGAGCCCGAGCCGGACCTCGAGCAGGGGCTGCGCCGTGCGCGTGCGGCGACCCTGCTCATGCTCGCGCTGCCCGGCTCGGCGTACGTCTACCAGGGCGAGGAGCTCGGGCTGCCCGAGGTCGCGGACCTGCCGCGCGAGTCGCTCCAGGACCCGATCTGGTTCCGCACCGAGGGCGCCGACAAGGGCCGTGACGGGTGCCGCGTGCCGATCCCGTGGGAGAAGGGTGGCGCGTCCTTCGGGTTCGGCCCGTCGGGTGAGCCGTGGCTGCCGCAGCCTGCCTGGTACGGCGACCTCTCGGTCGAGGCGCAGGACGGCGTCGCCGACTCGACGCTCGAGCTCTACCGCGACGCGCTGCGGCTGCGGCGCGAGCTCCAGGGCGACGAGAGCCTCGAGTGGCTGCACGACGGCGACGTCGCGACGACGCTGCACCTGCGCCGCTCGACGGGGTGGGAGTCGTTCACGAACTTCGCGCCCGAGCCCGTGCCGCTGCCCGACGGCGAGGTGCTGCTCGCGAGCGGCCCGCTCGGTGACGGTGAGCTGCCGGGCGAGACGACGGTCTGGCTGCGCCGCTGACGTCGGCCGTCCTCACCCGGGTGGGTCCGGCCGCGGAGGTCGCGGCCGGACCCGCCCGGGTCGGCGAGATCGGCCGACCGCCCGCTCAGCGGCACTCCGGCTCGGGCAGGTCGATGCGGGGTTCGGCCGTCCGGTCGGTCGGGTAGATGCGGGTGATCGCCAGGACGGCGGGCTCGGTCCCCGGGTTGGTGACGTTGTGGGGGCCGACCTCGGTGAAGGCGTCGCCCGCGGTGAACGTCTCCGACTCGCACGGTGTCTCGCGCACGACGGTCCCGGACTTCACGACGACCACGACGATGCCGGGGTGCGCGTGCCAGCCCGACCAGCTGCCGGCCGGGTAGGTCAGGTCGAAGGTGGTCACCGTGGTCGGGCGCGCCTGCGTCTTGAGCTCGACGCCGTCCTGCTTCGCCTTGGTCGGCCCGGTGGTCGAGCCCTCGAGCACGCCGCTGTACTGGGTGCCGCTCGTGGGACGCAGGTCGCCCGTCGAGGAGGGCGTGGCGACGGCGGCGCCGATGGTCACGCCGGTGAGGAGCGCCGCGGCGGCGGCGCCCGCGAGAGCGGTTCGGGTGCGCATGGGATGACGTCCTTCCCCGGTGCGCGCGGCGCGGCGGCCGGCCGCGCATCGCGGTGCCGGTGGGGTGGGCTGCGCGGAGGCAGCGGAGGGGTCGCTCGGGGGTGGCGCGCGTGCGGCGCGTGAGGCGGCGGGCGTCGTCCATGAGGTCCGCCGGGGTCCGGCCACGCGAGGTGGCCCGCTGTCGACGAGGACGACGATCCTCCGTGTCCATGAGCGACTCAAGGCCCGCTCCGGCCTCGGGACGCTCGTGCGGGAAGCGTCACAGCACGGTCACGATCGGGTCACGGTGGTCTCACGAGAGCGCCAAGCGGTCGCGAGACACCAGAGCCGCTTCGCACGGTGGAGAGGTCCGAACGACGCGGGCGGGCCACCGCCCCAGACGGAAGGATCCGAGATGACCACGCGACGGACGAAGGCCCTGGCGGCTCCCATCGCGCTCGCGGCAGCGGTCGCCCTGACCGGCTGCTCGGACGACAGCGCGGGCCCCGAGGAGGGGACCACGGTCGAGGACGTGGCCGAGGCCGATCCGGACGAGGACAACGAGGGTGCTGGTGAGGCCGACGCAGGTGACGACCTGATCGGGGAGTCCGTGACGGTGAGCGGTGAGGTCACCGAGGTCGTCGCCGACGGCGCCTTCTGGCTGGGGGCCGGCGGCGGGCTGTTCGAGGAGGGCGCGCCCGTGGTGAGTGCGTCCGGCGACTTCGCGGACGACGACGTCGAGGTGGGGGAGGACCTCGTCGACAGCGACACGATCGTCCAGGTGCAGGGCACGGTCGAGGAGTTCGTCCTCGAGGACTTCGAGGAGGCCAACGGCGTCGACCTCGACGACGACGCGTACGAGGAGCTCGAGGGCGAGGCCGTGATCGTGGCCGACCGCGTCGCGAGGCTCGCGGGAGAGGACGTCACGATCTCCGGCGAGGTGCACGAGGTCCTGAGCACGGTCGCGTTCCGGCTGGTCGGTGCCGGCTGGACCGTCGTCGTCATCGATGCCGAGCAGGCCGCCGTCGAGCCGGGCGACACGGTGGAGATCACCGGCACCGTGCGGCAGATGGACGCTGCGGAGCTCGGCGACGACTACGGGCTCGACCTCGACGACGCGCTCTACGAGGAGTACGAGGGCGAGCTCGTCCTGGTCGCGGACACGGTGGAGCCCACAGGGGAGGACCCGGCGACCGACGAGGACAGCTGACCGGCACCACCACGGCCGGCGCCGGGCGAACGGCCCGGCACCACCACAGCCGGTGCCGGGCGAGCGGCCCGGCACCGGCACGGAGGAGGGACGACGATGACCGGACGGACGAGAGGTCGACGCCGCGGGGCGGCCGCGGCCGGGGTGGCGCTGCTGCTGACGGCGGGCTGCTCGTCGGACGGCGCGGGGCCCGAGGAGGGCGTCACGGTCGCGGACGTCGCGCAGGCCGAGACCGACGGCGACGGCGGGATCGAGGTGGGCGACGTCGTGACCGTGACCGGGGAGGTCGTGCGGGTCGTCGACCCGGGCGCGTTCCTCCTCGGAGGCGACGCCGCGGACGGGCCCGGGGTCCTGGTCCTGAGCCCGACCGCGGACTTCGAGGCCGAGGGCCTCGACATGACCGACGTCCTGCCCGGCGACGGCGACGACGTCCTGGTGCGCGTGACCGGCCTGGTCCGGGAGCTCTCGCTGGGTGAGTTCCAGGAGGACTACGCGATCCCCTACGAGGAGAGCGTCTTCGAGGAGTACGCGGGCGAGGCGGTCATCGTGGCCGAACGCCTCGAGCTCGCGGGGTGAAGACGGGCCCCGGAGACCCGGACGCCGTCGTTCAGGCGACGACGTCCGGGTGTCGACCGGCGAGGGTCGCGAGCTCCGCGTGGGCGAGCGCGGCCGCCAGCGGGTCGCCGTCCGTGCTCGGTCGCGGAGCGAGGCGACCGGCCACGCCCGTCGCCACGAGCGCGTCGACGAGCTCGACGGCGGCCACCGGGATGCCGAGGTTCTCGTCGGAGGCGTCCAGGCGGATCAGGGCGCCCGGCCCGCACGGCTCGGGCTCACCGAGGTGCAGCGGCCGGGCGCCGTCGGGCGCGGTGAGCACGCGTGGGGGAGCGTCGCCCACCCAGGCGGAGAGCAGCACGACACCGGCCCGCAGCGCCTCGTCGGCGCAGGCCCCAGCATCCCCGGGGCGCGCGACGACGACGAGCCCGCGCGGCGCGTGCGGGTCCACGCCCTCGGACCGGCCGAGCCGGTCGTGGACGGCCTCCCAGCCCGCGCTCGCCGGCGGGCGGCGGACGAGCGCCACGTCGCAGCCGAGCGCGTCGACGCCCGCGAGCCGGGCGTACAGCTCTCGGGCGTAGGCGTCCGCCGACGACGGCATCGTGACCACGGCGTCGGCGTCGGTGCGAGCGACGTCGCCGTCCGCCGTGAGCACCGCGACGCGCATCCCCGCCGCGTGCGCGGCGCGGACCGCCTCGGGCAGGACGGCCGCCTCCACCACCCGTACCGGGGTCGTCGGCGCGTAGTGCGACGCGAGCCGGCCGGGCGTGCGCGGCCCGCCGACGACGGTGCGGGTCGGCGCGTCGGCGAGGACCTCGGCAAGAGCGGCCGCGCCGATCCCGCCCGGCCGAAGCAGCCGGGGGCGCTCGCCCGTCAGGTCGAGGATCGTCGACTCGAGGCCGACCTCGCACGCGCCGCCCTCGAGGACCAGGTCGACGCGGTCACCGAGCTCGGCGACCACGCGCTCGCGCGTCGTCGGGCTCACGCGGCCGAAGCGGTTGGCCGACGGCGCCGCGACGCCGCCGCCGAACGCGGTCAGGAGCGCGTGCGCGACGGGGTGGCTCGGGACGCGGACGCCGACGGTGTCCTGCCCGCCGGTCACGGCGAGCGGCACGTCGGGGTGGCGGTGCAGCACGAGCGTCAGCGGACCGGGCCAGAAGCGCTCGGCGACGCGGCGCGCGACGTCGGGCACCCGCACCGCCCACGCGTCGAGGAGGTCGGCCGACGCGAGGTGGACGATGAGCGGGTGGTCGGCGGGGCGGCCCTTCGCGGCGAAGATGCGCGCGACGGCCACCGGGTTCGAGGCATCGGCGCCGAGGCCGTAGACGGTCTCCGTCGGGAACGCGACGAGGCCGCCGTCGCGCAGCGTCGACGCGGCCGCCGCGATCTCCTCGCGGGTCGCCCCACCCCTCGTGTCGAGGTCGGTTGGTAGCGCGATCGGGTGATTTGTGCGGTTTCCGGAGGCGCTCATGGTGCTCACAGTGTCCCATCGGTGTCGGTTCGTGCGGTGACCCCCTGGCGCATCTCGGGGTCGCCGTGTGAGCCTGGGTCGGCGGGTCAACCCGGGGTCGACGTCGACCTCCGGAGCCTGCCCATGGACGCCAGGAGGTCGGATGCGGGACGCACGACGCGTCGCGGCACACGGTGCTGCCGCGATCGCCGTGACGGTCGCCCTCACGGGCGGCACGGTCCACGACGAGTCGCGAGCGTCGGCGCCCGAGCGCGCCGTCGTCCGCTCGTCCCCGCAGGAGGTCGTTGCGGCACGCCTCGACGCGCAGGTCGCCGCCTGGGCGGACCGGCGGCGCGGCGACGCGCTCGCGATCGCCGACGCCGCGCTCGACGCGTCCCACGCGGCCTCCGCGGTCGCGACCGACGAGGCGCTGACCGCCGAGCTCGCGACGGCGAGCGCGACATTGACCGACGCGCTGCGCAGGGCCGGCTGGAGCCGCGTCGACGTCGTGCGCGTCACGTCACCGACCGCGGCGTGGCAGCCCGACGCCGTGCGGCTGCCGACCCGCCCGGCCGGCGCCACCCAGGCCGACCTGGCGACGGCGCAGACGCTCCAGGGCCTCGCCGACGACGTGTTCCGGCTCTCGGTGCTGGTCGAGGCGGCCGGTCGCGCGCAGGTCGGTGGTCCGGGCGAGCTCGTCGTCCCCGCGCTGACGCTCCCGAAGCCGCTCGAGCCGCTGCCCGAGCCGGCGCAGGCGCCCGCGGACCCGGCCGCCCAGGCCGCCGCCGGTGGCGGCGGCGCCGTACCTGCGGGGCCCGCCGTCCCAGCGGACCCTGCGACCCCCGCGACGCCCGGCGATCCCGCGACGCCCGCCGACCCCGCGACACCGGCGGCACCCGCCACCCCGGCCGAGCCCCGCGCCGACGCGGCCGCTCCCGCCGCACCGGCCGCCCCCGCGACACCCGCCGAGCCGGGCGAGCCGGCGACGCCTGCCGAGCCGGCCACGCCCGCCCAGCCGGCAGTTCCGGAGTCCGAGGTCGCTCCGCAGGACCGCCCGACCGACAAGCTGCCCGCCGAGCTCGTCGCGGGCCTCACCGAGCTCGAGGCCGCCGCCGCGGCGGCCTCGGAGGTCGGCGAGCCGCTCCGCACGCTCGAGGCCCTGCCCGTCCTGGCCGGCGCCTACGGCGTCTCGCTGTCCCGCGCCGGCACCTACGCCGACCACCTCCCGGCGGCGTGGTCCGAGGGTGCGTTCGAGAACGGGAAGCTGCCCAAGGGCCTGCTGTGCCCGCTGTCCTTCGCGCCCGACGCGCTCCTGCGGTGCGACGCCGCGGCCGCGCTCGAGGACCTCGCGGTCGAGTACCGCAAGCACTTCGGGACGGACCTCGAGGTCGTGAGCAGCTACCGCAGCTTCGAGCAGCAGGTGCTGGTCAAGGCGTCACGTGGCTGGCTCGCGGCGACACCGGGCCGGTCGAACCACGGCTGGGGCATCGCGGTCGACCTCGGCGGGTTCGGCGGGGTCGGGCAGTTCGACTCGCCGCGCTACCAGTGGATGCGGGAGAACGCGCCGGCCTTCGGCTGGGACCACCCGACGGCGATGCGCCCGGGCGGAAGCGCCCCCGAGGAGCCGTGGCACTGGGAGTTCGGCACCGAGTGACGCCGATCGTCGTTCAGACGGTCTGCGCCACGAGCTCCGCCACGGCCGCCGCGTACCGGTCGAGCACGACGTCGACCACACGGTCGTCGGGCGCCAGGGGACCGGTCACGACGTCGGCGCCCGCGAGGGCCAGCCGGTCGTGGAAGAACCCGGGCGCGAGCAGGTAGGCCGCGACGACGACGCGCCCGCCCCCGGATGCGGCCCGTGCGGCGGCGACGGCGTCGGGCACGGAGGGCGTCGCGGCCGACCCGTAGCCCACCGTCACCGGGCCGTGCGGCCACGCGGCGCGGAGCCGGTCCAGCACCGCCTCGACGGCGACGACGGCTCGGTGGTCGCTCGACCCGGCCGCGGCGAGCACCACAGCGTCGCCCGGTGCCGCCCCCGCCTCGCGGAGCCGGTCGACGAGCACCGCGACGAGCCGGTCGTCGGGGCCGAGCGCACCCGACGCGACCGCGGGCCGGTCCGCGACGGCGGCCGCGATGTCGACGTGCACGTGGAAGCCCGCGGACAGCAGGAGCGGCACGACGGCCGCCGCTCCCGCGTCGCGCACGGCCTCGGCGACGACGTCCGCGACCTCGGGCTGCTGCACGTCGACGAACGCCTCGCGCACGTCGAGGTCGGGTCGGCGCGCGCGCACACCGTCGAGCACGGACGTGACGGCCGCCCGGCCGGCGGGGTCGTCGGTCCCGTGCGAGCAGCCGACGAGGACGGGGGCGTCAGACATGGGCGGCCTTCCGGATCGGGGACGGGTCTCCATCGTCACGCACGGACGGCGCGGCACCCACGGGCGGGGTGGTCGCGGCGCCCACGGGCGGCGATGTGGTCGCGCCGTCGGGCACGGCGAGCCGGTAGCCGCGTTTGACCACCGTCGTCACGAGGCCGCGGTGCCCGAGGGCCTCGCGCAGGCGAGCGACGGCGACCTCGGCGGCGTGCGGGTCCGCCGAGTCACCGGGCAGCGCGCGCAGCACATCGGCGCGCGTCACGACCTCTCCCGCGCGCGTGGCCAGCAGGCGGAGCACCTCCAGGCCCGACGGCGACAGCGGCAGGACGCGCCCGTCGAGCACGGCCGCGCCGCGGTGCACCTGGAGCGGCCCCGCGACGGTCGGCACCACCTGGTGGCCGCCCACGTGCGTGACGAGCGACCGGACGAGCGACCCGAGGCGGCCGCGCTCGGGCACGAGCGGCTCGATCCCGCGCTCGACCAGCGGGCGCGCGGTCACGGGGCCGACGGCGGCCGCGAGCACCCCGCCGCAGCGGAACCGGTCGACCAGCGCGGGGGCGACGCCGGCGTCGTCGGCGGCCGAGAGCCACGCGGCGGCGCCGGGCGCGGACGTGAAGACGACGGCGTCGACCTGGCCGTCGGCGGTCGCGCGTGCGGACGCCTCGACCGCAGCGGGGTCGCGCGGCGGCCCCCACCGGTAGACCACGAGGCTGCACACGTCCGCCCCGGCGGCGCGGAAGGCCTCGTCGAGGCCGTCGGAGCCCGCGCCGTGGTGCTGGACCGCGATCCGCAGACCCGCCACGCCGTCGTCGAGCAGGGCCTCGGCGATCTCCGCGGACGTCTCCGACTCGGCGACCCAGTCGGCCTGGAGGCCTGCGGCCTGGATCGCGCCGCGCGCCTTGGGCCCGCGCGCGACGATCCGGGCGCGGCCGAGCGCCTCGAGCAGCGGCTCGGCGATCCCCGCGGCGTCGGCCGCCTCGACCCAGCCGCGCAGGCCGATGCCCGTGGTCACGACGACGACGTCGGGCGGGTCGGCGAGCAGCTCGCGCGTGGCGCGCAGCAGCTCGGCGTCGTCCTGGTGGGGGACCATGCTCAGCGACGGCGCGTGCCGCACGACGGCGCCGCGGCGCTCGAGCGCGGCGCCGAGCTCGCCGGACCGCCGCTCGGCGGTCACGAGCACGACGAACCCGGCGAGCGTCTGGGCGAGCTGTTCGGTCATCCGGCCTCCGCCGCCGTACGGACGGGCTCGCGATGCTCGGCGGCTTCGCACGCCGTCCCCGCGGCACCGTCGAGCAGCCCGGGTGCCGCGACGTCCCCGAGCACGACGACCGCCGGGGCCCGCACGCCGACCTCGCGGGCCCGCGCCGCGACCTCGCCGAGCGGTGCACGCGTCACGCGCTGGCGGTCGGTGGTCCCGCGCTCGACGACCGCGGCGGGCAGGTCCGGGTCGGCGCCGTGCGCGATCGCGTCGGCGGTGAGGTCGCCGAGCACGGACACGCCCATGAGCACGACGACGGTCGCGCTGCGGTCCCGCAGGGCCGTGCGTGCGGCGTCGTCGAGGCCGTCGTGGCCGTTGACGACGTGGACCGCCGCGACGGTGCCGCGGTGCGTGAGCGGGATCCCGGCCGCGGCGGGGACGGCGAGCGCGCTGCTGATGCCCGGCACGACCTCGACGGTCACGCCCGCCTCGCGGCACGCGACGACCTCCTCGCCGCCGCGCCCGTAGACGAACGGGTCGCCGCCCTTGAGCCGCACGACGACCTGCCCGCGCTGGGCGCGCTCGACGAGGATCCGGTTGATCTCGTGCTGCGGCACCGGGTGGTGGCCGGGCGTCTTGCCGACGTCGACCACCTCGACGTCGCGCGGCAGCTCGTCGAGCACCGACGTCGGCCCGAGCCGGTCGGTCACGACGACGTCGGCCTCGGCGAGCGCGCGGCGTCCGCGCAGCGTCATGAGGTCGACGGCGCCGGGCCCGCCGCCCACGAGGACGACGCGCCCGCCACCGCCGGCCGCGCCCCCCGGGGTGCCGTCGGGCGCGCCGCGACGCCGTCGCAGGTCGGCGCCGCCCGAGCGCAGGTGCTCCGTCAGCGCGTCCCGCACGACGGCGCTGCGGCCCGGGTCCGGTGCGCCGGCGGACACGACCCCGACGACGACGTCGCCGACGCGTCCGGTCGCGGGCGTGCGGGCGGTACCCCGGTCGACGTCGCCCGCCGCGACGCACCACGTGCGGCGGTCGGCTGCCCAGCGCGCGACGTCGCGGTCGGCCCGCGGGTCGCCGGTCGCGGTGTGGACGAGCCACGCGTCGTCGACGTCGGCCTCCTCGACCTCGCGCGCACGCCACTCGACGCCACCCGCGGCGGCGAGCGCCGCGAGGTCCTCGCACAGCTGCGGCGCGACGACGCGCACGTGCGCACCCTCGGCGAGGAGCGACCCGGTGCGGCGCGCGGCGACCGGTCCGCCGCCCGCGACGAGCACCGTGCGCCCCGCGAGCTCGACGCCGAGGAGCGCGGTCACTGTGCCACCTCGGTCGTGGGCGCCGGTCCGACGGCGCCGCCGACCGTGCCGCCGACGACCCCGACGAGCACCGTCCCGTTCTCGAGCCGCACGGGCCACGTCCGCAGGCGGGGCGCGTCGTCGCCGCCGGGGTCGAGGCACGCACCCGTGCGCAGGTCGAACACCTGCTTGTGCAGCGGCGACGCGACGGTCGGCACGCCGCCGCGTCCGCCGACGATCCCGCGCGACAGGACGTGGGACCCGGTGAAGGGGTCGCGCTGCTGGACGGCGAGCACCTCGTCGTCATGCAGCCGGAACAGCGCGACCTGCTCGCCGTCCACGAGGGCCGCGGCGCCGCGCTCGCGGACGAGGTCCTTGAGGCGGCACACCGCGACCCAGGCGCGGGGCGTCGCGGGGTCGCCGACGGCGGCGGGGGACAGGTCGACGGCGGTCATGCGCGCACCTCCAGGGTGGTGCCGGCGACGAGCACGGGCTCGGGTCCGGGCGGGGCGGGGACGGCGAGCCCGGCGGCGCGCTCCTCGGCGGTCGCGGGACGGCGCTGGCCGCGCTCGGTCACGTAGGCGAGCGACGGGTCGGGCGTCGTCGGCGCGTTGACGAAGGACGCGAAGCGGCGCAGCTTCTCGGGGTCGTCGAGCGTCGCGCGCCACTCGTCCTCGTAGCGGTCGACGTGCGCGGCCATCGCGGCGTCGAGGTCGGCCGCGATGCCGAGGCTGTCGTCCATGACGACGGCGCGGACGCCGTCGAGACCGCCCTCGACCTCCTCGATCCACGGCGCGGTGCGCTGCAGCCGGTCGGCCGTGCGGATGTAGTACATGAGGAACCGGTCGATCGTCCGGACGAGCGTCTCGGTGTCGAGGTCCTCCGCGAGCAGCTGCGCGTGGCGTGGCGTGAAGCCGCCGTTGCCGCCCACGTAGACGTTCCAGCCCTTGTCGGTCGCGATGACGCCGACGTCCTTGGCGCGCGCCTCGGCGCACTCACGGGCGCACCCGGAGACGCCGAGCTTGAACTTGTGCGGTGCGCGCAGGCCCCGGTACCGCAGCTCGAGCGCGACGGCGAGGCTCGTGGAGTCCTGGACGCCGAAGCGGCACCACGTCGACCCGACGCACGACTTCACGGTCCGCAGCGACTTGCCGTACGCGTGCCCGGACTCGAAGCCCGCGTCGACCAGGCGGCGCCAGATGAGCGGGAGCTGCTCGAGCCGTGCACCGAACATGTCGACGCGCTGACCACCGGTGATCTTGGTGTAGAGCCCGAAGTCGCGTGCGACCTCGCCGACGACGATGAGCCCCTCGGGCGTGACCTCGCCGCCCGGCATGCGCGGGACCACCGAGTACGTGCCGTCCTTCTGCAGGTTCGCCATGACGTGGTCGTTGGTGTCCTGGAGCGTGGCGCGCTCGCCCTCGAGGACGTGGCCGTCGTCGAGCGAGGAGAGGACCGACGCGACGACCGGCTTGCAGATGTCGCAGCCGCGCGACCCGGCGGGAAGGTCCGGGCGGCCGTGCGTCGCGAGGATCTCGCTGAACGTCCGCAGTCCCGTGACGCGGACGGCGTCGAAGAGCTGCCGGCGCGAGATCGCGAAGTGCTCGCACAGCGCCGAGCTGACCGTGATGCCGGCCTTCTCGAGCTCGGTGCCGACGAGCTTCTTGACCAGCGGCAGGCACGAGCCGCAGCTCGTCCCCGCGCGCGTGCAGGCCTTGACGGCGCCGACGTCGGTGCAGCCGTGGTCGGTGACCGCCGCGCGCACCGTCCCCGCGGTGACGTTGTTGCACGAGCACACCGCGGCGTCGTCGGGCAGGTCCGCGGTGCCGCGGCTCAGCGAGCTCGCGCCCTCGGGCAGGAGGTACGCCGACGGGTCGCCGCTCAGCTCGCGGCCGAGCATCGGCCGCAGCGCCGCGTACGCGGACGCGTCGCCCACGAGCACGCCGCCGAGCAGCGTGCGCGCGTCGTCGGACAGTACGAGCTTGGTGTAGACGCCCGCGACGGGGTCGGAGTGGACGAGCTCCATCGCGCCCGGCGTCGTCGCGAAGGCGTCGCCGAAGCTCGCGACGTCGACGCCGGCGAGCTTGAGCTTGGTCGCGGTGTCGGCGCCCGGGAACACGGCCCGCCCGCCGAGCAGGCGGTCGACGACGACCTCGGCCATCGCGTAGCCGGGTGCGACGAGGCCGATGCACGCGCCGCCGATGCAGGCGACCTCGCCGACGGCCCACACGTGCGGGTCCTCGGTGCGGCACGCGTCGTCGACGACGGCGCCGCCGCGCGGGCCGACCGGGAGGCCCGCGGCCCGGGCGAGCTCGTCGCGCGGCGTGACGCCGGTCGCGACGACGACGACGTCGACGTCGAGCCGCCCGCCGTCGGCGAAGTCCAGGCGCCCGACCGTGCCCCGGCGGTTGGGGCGCATGCGCGTCGTCGCGGTGTCGACGCGGACGGCGAGCCCGAGCGAGTTGACGAGCCGCCGCAGCGCCTCCCCGCCGCCGAGGTCGATCTGCGCGGACATGAGGTGCGTGCCGAACTGGATGACGGTCGACTGCGCGCCCATCGCCTGCAGCGCTCCCGCGGCCTCGAGGCCCAGGAGCCCGCCGCCGATGACGGCGCCACGCACCGGCCGTCCCCAGCGCTCGGACTGCTCCTCGACCCAGCCGCGCAGCGCGGCGACGTCGTCGATCGTGCGGTAGACGAAGACACCGGGCAGGTCGACGCCCTCGATCGGCGGCACGGAGGCGCGCGAGCCGGTCGCGAGCACGAGCTCGTCGTAGTGCCACGTGCGGCCCTCGTCCGTGCGGACGGTGCGGGCCGCGCGGTCCACCTCGGTGACGGTTGCGCCCCGCACGAGCGTGACCGCCGGGTCGTGCCACAGCTCGGGCGAGCCGAGCGCGAGGTCCTCGGGGTCGCGGCCCGAGAAGTAGGACGTGAGTGCGACGCGGTCGTACGGGGCGCGCGGCTCCTCGGCGAGCACGGTGACGTGCCACGCGCCGTCGGTGTCGCGGTCGCGCAGCGCCTCGACGAGCCGCTGCGCGACCATGCCGCCGCCGACGACGACGAGCCGGCGGCGCCCGTCCTTCGGGGCGTCGGCGGGGAGGTCGGTCGGGAGGATCGGGTCGCTCATCGCGGACTCCTGGGGTTCGGGCGCCGCCCCGGCAAGGGCGGCGACTCCGGACTCGGGCTGAGGTCCACGACGCTAGGGACGGCATGTTTCCCCCGGCGGCGCCCTGGTGTTTCGGTCCCGATAACGTCACCGCACAGCAGGTCGGCTGCGGGTGTGAGCGTCAGCAGTGCGGCCGTTGCGGTTGGCGGCGCGCGAACTCACCGTCGGACGCCAGGGCACCGGCACCAGCGGCACCACCACCTGGACGTATGACCAGGTCGGCAACCTCACCTCGGTGACGAACACGTTCGAGTACGCGACGAGCAGTTACGGGTACGACAGGGTGGGGCGCATTGTCTCCACCACCGACTCCGGCGGGACCACCACCTACGGGTACCGACACCGCCGGCGCGCTGGTCACGATGCAGTACCCGCACCCGAATGGCGGGACGGCCTCCAGGGGTCCGCCCGGAACGCCGGTCTCGCGGCATCATCAACGATGTCCACCAAGGCGGCAGCCGTCTTCGCGTCACGGGCCAGCCTTGCGCGACCCGGTGACGAGCTATTCACCCAGGGCGCGAAGCAGGTCTTTTTCGTCGATGGGGCCATTCCCAGCCATGACTGCGGCCAGGTCTCCCGCGAACGGCAGCATCTGCGGGGACGGAGGTCGAGTGCGGTCGGCGCTGCGCATCGCAGACCCTGTCATCACAGCACGCACGTGCTGCAGAGTGAGTTCAGGATCGTGGCGGTCCCTCGCCAGTTCTTGCGCGCGAGTAAGCACGGAACGTGCCGCGGCTGATGGACTTCTCACAGTCGATGCGCCTAGTTGCGGCAGAGGTACGAGTCGCTGGAGTACCACGTGGGCAGCGCCCACATGTTGCCATGCTGCCCGAAGTGGGTGCCTTTGGTCCGGTATGACCAACAGCCGGCCCTGAGTCCAGCGCGGGACTGCTGCAGGACCGGTTGACACCGTGACCTGCCCCACGGCTCGGTTACCAGATCGGGTCTGGTGGTCCGGCTTCTCGAGAGAGAAGGTCTGGACCATGCCGAAGCCGTATCCGGCCGAGTT
>NZ_BMEB01000004.1 GCF_014636275.1 Cellulomonas carbonis | reverse complement strand
TCGCTCATCAGCCCTCCTGTGGGCATCAAGAGCGACCATCCTCCCCAAGCCCGACGAGCTCCGGAAGTGTCAACGACCCGACGGGGTCCTCGTCACGCCGCTGCATGTCCCGGGACGCGCCACTGAACCAGACATCGACACCCGCCGCGCCGGGGCGACGCTCAGCGGAGCGGTGCGGCTGATGACCGAGTTCGCCGACCACGGCGCCCATGCATTCGCCCGCATCAGCACCGATCACACCATTTACATGCCCGCCCGCCACCTCACCGGAGACGAGGTCACCGACGACCCCGGACTCGCAGCCGCGCACCTCCTTGGCGACTGGATCCCCGCCTCACCCGGGCGCCTTCGCGCCGTAGCGACGCTCCACCAGGCACTACGCACACACCCGCTGCCCACCCCCGTCGGCCCACAGTCCCACGCGACCACTCACGCTAGACGCGGCAAGCGACCCGATCCGACGAGCGGCTTTCCGCTGAACGCAGCAGCCCTATGCCGGCGGCTGACTGCCCCGAGCTTTGCGATCCGCCGCGGGTCGGGGGCGCACAAGGACCGGGAAAGGCGAGCGACACCATTGAGGTCGGTCAAGGTCGCTCGCCCACCTTCGTCATCGCCCGGTTCACGTGCGTCTTGACGGTCAACGGGTAAGAAGCATCTGCTGCGGCGGCCCCATCGGGAGCCGGCTCATGTTCGACACGACGGGACAGAGGACGCCGCAACGTACCGGTCGGGATCGGCGGCGAAGGTGGCGCCGCAGTGGCTGGAGCAGAAGAACAGCTCCTGCCCTTGGAAATCCGCGGCCGCGGCTGCCCGCGCGACGCGCACCACCGTTCCGCACACGGGATCCGTCGCAGTCCTGGTGATGAAGATCGCCATCACGGCCTCCTTGGTCCTACCTCGGACGGGAATTGACGGGGTCGCCGTCTTATGAGGGACGACGACGGCGCGGTGCCGGAGCTCCCTGGACATTGCGCCGTCTGCGGGAGGATCAAAGCTTGCCGAGCGCGATGTCCAGGAGCTCGGGCGGGTCCAGCCACATCGACGGGTAGTTGCCGTACCAGCGCTGCACCCCGTCGCTGTCGATCAAGATGAAGCCGTGACCGGGCAAGCCCTCGTGCATGCCGGTGCCCAGGGTCCCGTACGCCTCGGAGACTGTGCCGTCGTCCAGGGCGAACGGAGCGTCGACGCCCAGCCGCTCGCGGTCCGCGTTGATCTGGTCGGCGGTGTTCATGACGATCGGCAGGACCTCGATGCCGGCCTCGGCAAAGCCGGGCTCCTGCTCGATCTTGGCCATCTGGACCAGGCAGGAGTCGCAGCCGGCGCCCTCGTTGAAGTAGAGAATCACGGGGCTGCCTGCGTAGTCCGAGAGCGAGACGGTGGAGCCGTCGCTCATCGGCAGCGTGAACGGCGTGGCATCCATCGCCTCGCTGCTCGTCTCAGGACGAGCCGACAGCAGCGCAGCGACGACCACGCCGATCAGGACGAGGACCGCGGACGACGAGGCGATTCGGACGATCAGGGTTCGCTTGCGCTGCGCCGCTTCCTGCTCCTTGCGTGCCTGCTCGAGCTCCTCCTGTCGCTCGGCCTGACGCCTGATCGCGGTTCCGGAAGTCATGTCAGTCCTTGTCGTCGAGGGCAGCGGCCGTGGCCGTGCCGGTGGTCGAGGTGGCATGGCAGCCTGGCTCTTCGGCGGGTGCCATGGGTGCAGCGGCGGTGGGGTCGGACGCGTCGCGGGTGGGACGGCGCCAACGGAGGGGGTGCTCGGCGAGCGTGGCCCAGACGAAGACGGCGGCGATCAGGAGGATGCCGAGTCCCTGAATCCACTCTGGGACGGGGCCGAGGACGGCCTGAACGCCCGCGAAGACGCCGGTGAGCGCCTCGCTGGCCCAGGCCTGGGCGGCGGTTCCGCCCGTCATGTCCTTGGACCCGGCGAGAGCGACGATGAAGGCGCCCATGATCACGAAGGCGACGGCCACCGCGGCGTTGACGGTGTTCGTGGCGATGAGGTGCCCCGCGACCCGGAACCGGACCGGCTTGGCGCGCAGGAACCGCTTCTCCCCGAGCTGCGCCTTGTCCCAGACCAGCGCCATCACAAACAAGGGGAACACCATGCCGAAGACGTAGGCGACGCCGAGGGTGAAGCCGCCGATCGGCGAGCCAGAGAGCACGGAGAGAGTCATCACGCCCGCGAGGACGGGGGCGCAGCAGCTCGACGCGATGCCGGAGAAGACCCCGAGCGCGAAGAAGCTGGCGGAGTCGCCCCGCGTTGTGTCAGGGGCGCGGAGCATCGACGGCATCGACCACATGCGGCCAGAGAGGGCCAGGGCGGCGAGGGCGAACATGAGGAGGCCGCCGGCCCAGTAGAGCTGCTGGTGGTACTTCGCGATGGCGCCCGACAGCAAGCTCATCCCGAGTGTGATGGGAACCAGGACCAGGCCCAGTCCCGCGGCGAAGACGAACGTGAGGGGCAGCAGCCGCCACCGGCTGTTCTTGACGGCGCCGGCCAGGTAGCTCGGCGCAAGGAACACGATGCAGCAGGGCGCGAAGAGTGCGACGCCGCCGGCGAAGAAGGCCGCCAGGATACTGCCCGTCGTCAGGAGCTCGGATCCCACGTCAGCGGCCCACCGTGGTCAGGCGCGCACCGCGCGACTCGAGGAGCTTGATGAACTTCTTACGCGGCAACCGCCCCGAGCTGAAGAACTCCTCGTCGACCAGGACGAGCGGGTTCATCGCCGGGCGGTGCTTCCCCAGAAGGGTCCGGCCGACCGGTGAGTCGATGTCCACCACCGAGACGTCGATCGCGTACTCGCAGCGCAGCTCGTGCAGCGCCTCCTCCGCGTCGTCGCAGAAGTGGCAGGCAGCGCTGTGCACGAGGGTCACCGCAATCGGCCGCGGGGTCGTGTCTGTGCTCACGAGGACTCCTTCGAGATGCTGACACCTGCACTGTCGGGCATTCGCACGTCGCGGCTGATCTCCCTTTGATGGAGGTTCGATGAAGAGCGCCCGGGGCGGCCCCCCGTCCCGTCCGGTGGCCGACAATGGTGCCGTGAGCACATCCACTGGTCCCCTGGCACCGCGCGCGTTGGTCGTTGACGACGAGGCTGCGCTCGCCGACGTCGTCACGAGCTACCTGGTCCGCGACGGGTTCGAGGTGGAGGTCGCCCTAACCGGTGAGGACGCGTTGGCGCACGCCCGCCTGCTGGACCCGGACGTCGTCGTCCTCGACCTCGGTCTTCCGGGCATCGACGGCATCGAAGTGTGCCGCCAGCTGCGTACCTTTTCCGACTGCTACGTGGTCATGCTCACGGCGCGTACCGAGGAGATCGACAAGCTCGTCGGTCTGTCCGTAGGTGCTGACGACTACGTCACCAAGCCGTTCAGCCCGCGCGAGCTCGTCGCGCGGATCCGCGCCATGCTCCGCCGGCCGCGCGCCGCCGTGGTGCCCCGCTCGCACGACGCCACTCCCCCGATCGTGATCGGCGACCTGACCGTCGACGTCGCCGCGCGTGAGGTGCGTGTCGGCGACGAGCTCGTACGGCTGACCCGCACTGAGTTCGACGTGCTCGCGGCTCTCGCAAGCCGGCCGAACGCCGTCATGAGCCGGGCGGTGCTCATCGAGGCGGTGTGGGGAGGGACCTGGGTCGGGGACGAGCACCTCGTCGACGTGCACGTGCTGCACGTGCGGCAGAAGCTCGGTGACACGGCCGATCAGCAGCGGTACGTGCGCACGGTGCGAGGCGTGGGCTATCGCATCGGCACCGGCGCGTGATCGTGGTGCGGGGCGGTGGACTTGGCCGTCGGCTGCTGGCCGCACTCGCTCTGGTCTTGGCGACGGCAGCATTGACGGCGTGGCTCGTCGCCGGTGCCGTGGGTCCGTACATCTTCCACGACCACCTCATCTACCAGGGCACCCGAACCTCGGAAGAGGCCGTGGCGCACGCCGAAGCCGCGTTCCGGACGGCCAGCGGACTCGCGCTCTCGATCGCGCTCGGCACCGCGGTCGTGGCAGCCCTGACCGTGAGCCTCGTCCTGACGCGGCGCATCGGCACGTCGTTGGCCGCCCTCACGAGCGCGGCGCGCCAGGTCGCGGGTGGCCGTTACGAGGCGCGTGTCCCAACGCCCAACATGGGCCGCGAGTTCGAGGAGCTGGTGGACGCGTTCAACCAGATGGCGGCTCGGCTCGCATCGAGTGAGCGCTTGCGGCACAGGCTCCTCGCGGACGTGGCGCACGAGGTTCGGACTCCCGTCGCGACGCTCAGCGCCTACCTCGAAGGGCTCGAGGACGGCATCAAGGAGTTGACCCCCGAGACCGTCGCGCTCTTGCGTGCGCAGGGAACGCGCCTCACGAAGCTCTCAGCGGATCTTGCGGCGGTCACGAGGGCCGAGAGCGGCGAGCTTCAGCTCTCGATGGTCGAGACGTCGCCGGCCGAGGTGCTTCGCCTGGCGCACCTTGCCGGCCGCGATCGCGCCGCCGCGGCGGGGGTGGATCTCGGCCTCGATGAACCGGCCTCGGCGCTGCCCCCAATCGTCATCGATCCCGATCGGATCGCCCAGGTGCTTGGAAACCTGGTGGACAACGCGCTGCGGCACACGCCCGCGGGCGGTCGCGTCACTCTGGCCGCGGCTCGGGTGCAGGATGGAGTGGCCCTGACGGTGGAGGACACCGGCGGAGGGATCGCGGCCGAGCACCTTCCCCACATCTTCGAGCGCTTCTACCGTGCCGATACGGCGCGGGACCGTCACAGCGGCGGCTCCGGGATCGGGCTCGCGATCACCAAGGCGATCGTGGAGGCGCACGGAGGGAGTGTCCGCGCCGAGAGCCCGGGCCGGGGCCGCGGTTCACGCTTCGTCGTGACGTTGCCTCTCAGCGCTCCGAAACGAACGGCTCGTTGACCCGCTGAGCCGGGATGTCTGTGCCCTGCCCGTGGCAGCCCGGCGCGTTGTCGGCCGGCTGGCCGCCGTGCTGGTGACCGCCGGAGGACTGGCGGCCCATGAACCACATCATTCCCATCATGCCCAGCGGGCACGCCAGGAGCAGACCCCATGTGACGGCCTGCTGCCAGCTGACGCCGAAGACAATGGCCAGCAGCGCGACACCCGCGCCGCCGATGAGCATGTGCCTACCGTGGGTCTTCATGTGACCGTTCATCGAGGTCCCCTTCCTGCGGCCTCCAGGCCGTCGAGTTCGTCGCGGATGAGTCGGTACGTCTCCGGGTCGATGTCGCCCCGGGCGAGGCGGGCGTCGAGCGTGGCCCGAGCACTCCCGCCGGACTGGACCGGGAACATTCGCGAGATCGCCCAGATGACCAGGGCCACGATCACCAGCCAGAAGGCCACCATGCCGATCCACCCGCTGACGCCCATCTGGCCGCACCAGGGACCCATGGCGCACTCCTCACCGCTCGATACCTCGACCGCCGCGCCGTTGCCGGCGCTGGCAGCAACGGTGCAGCGGCGGGGTCAAGAACCGACGCCGGAACGATGAAGATCCGCTGAAGGCGAAGCCCAGAGGGCGGGCGTGACCAGGTCCGCTGTGCTCGGCCGGCGCGGGTCGATGAAGACTCCATCGCTCTCCATGAAGAGTCGCTGAAGACCTGTGCGAAACGGCCCTCGGGCCCTGACGTCGTGCCGCCGCGGCGGCCTACCGTGCGGCTGGGGCGCCTCGACGCGCGCCCTCCGGCGAACGGGGAGAGAGGACGCAGCGGACGGACGTGTTCAGCGGCATGTCTCGTGCCCGGGCCATCACCGCTGTCGCGGCAGCGATCGCAGCTCTTCCCGGCGTCGAGGACGTGAAGGTCCACCTGGCCACGGGCGAGGTGGACGTCCACGGGCCTGAGCAGCCGACCCTCGCGGACCTCCGAGCAGCGGTCTCTCGGGCGAGCTACGAACTGATGGGAGTTGTGCGATGAACAGCCCGGTCCTGCGACTAACGGGGTACGCCCTCGTCCTCGTCATGGTCTTCGCCGCTGCCCTCGGGCTCGGCACCGCCGTGGGGGGATGAGCCATGACCACAGAGACGACCTCGGCGCCCAGTCTCGACGCGACCACGGTCGACCTCGTCGTCGGCGGCATGACCTGCAGTTCCTGCGCCGCACGCATAGAGAAGAAGCTCAACCGCATGGCCGGCGTCACGGCGAGCGTGAACTTCGCGCTCGAGTCCGCCGCGGTCCGATTCGCAGCCCCCGTGACGGTGGCCGACCTCATCGCAGCGGTGGAGGACGCCGGCTACACCGCGGCCGTGCCTGAGCCGCCGGCGGCCACCGACGAGTCCGAAGGCGAGCGCGACTCGAGCGCGGAGGTCGACCCGGACGTCGAGCTCCGGCGGCGGCTCGTGATCACCACCGTGCTGACGCTGCCGACCCTTGTCATGGCCATGCTCCCTGCGGCGCAGTTCGACCACTGGCAGTGGCTCTCGCTCACGCTCGCCTCCCCCGTGGTGGTGTGGGGTGCTCTCCCGTTCCACCGAGCCGCGTGGAAGAACCTCCGGCACGCGACCGCCACGATGGACACCCTAATCTCGGTGGGCGTGATCGCGGCCTACGCCTGGTCGGTCTACGCGCTCTTCCTCGGCGACGCCGGGATGCCGGGGATGCGGATGGGCTTCACGCTCTTCCCCGAGCCCGGCGCCGGCAGCGACGAGATCTACCTGGAGATCGCCGCCGCACTGACGATGTTCATCCTGCTCGGCCGCTACTTCGAGGCGCATGCCAAGCGACGGTCCGGTGCCGCGCTGAAAGCGCTTCTGGACCTCGGGGCCAAGGAGGTCGCCCTCCTGCGCGACGGACCCGACGGCCCCGTCGAAGCGCGCGTCCCGATCGAGCAGCTCGCCGTTGGGGACCGCTTCGTCGTCCGGCCCGGGGAGAAGGTCGCCACCGATGGCGTCGTGCTGGAAGGCACCTCGGCGATCGACGCGGCGCTGCTCACCGGCGAGCCGGTCCCAGTCGAGGTCGGCCGTGGTGACGCTGTCACGGGCGCGACGGTCAACGCTGGCGGCCGGCTCGTCGTCGAGGCGACACGCGTGGGCGCAGACACCAAGCTGGCGCAGATCGCCACCCTTGTCCTGGCGGCACAGTCCGGCAAGGCCGCGGTCCAGCGGCTCGCGGACCGGCTGTCTGCCGTGTTCGTGCCGATCGTGATCGCCCTGTCCGTCGGCACACTCGGGTTCTGGCTCGGCCTATCCGGCGACGCGGTGTCGGCCTTCACCGCGGCTGTCGCCGTGCTGATCATCGCCTGCCCGTGCGCACTCGGCCTCGCGACGCCCACGGCACTTCTCGTCGGCACCGGACGCGGCGCGCAGCTCGGAATCCTCATCAAGGGCCCGGAGGTGCTCGAGTCCACCCGCAAGGTCGACACCATCGTCCTCGACAAGACGGGCACCGTCACGACCGGTCAGATGGCGCTGCAGCACGTCGTCCCGGCGGCCGGGGTCGACGGGACGCGGGCGCTCTTCCTCGCAGCGACCCTGGAGAACGCCTCGGAGCACCCGATCGCCGCCGCGGTGGCCGAGGGTGCGGTCGAGCGGGGCATCGCCCTTGGGAACGTTGAGCAGTTCCGCAGCACCCCCGGTCGGGGTGTTGAGGGTGTCGTCGACGGGGAGCGTGTTCTCGCCGGCCGGGCCGCGTGGCTCGCGCAGAGCGGTCTCGTCCTCCCCAGCGAGCTCGCCGCTGCGCTTGACGAGGCGGAGGAAGCTGGGCGGACCGCCGTGGTGGTCGGGTGGGATGGATCGGCCCGTGCCGTCATCGTGGTCGCCGACATGATCAAGCCGACCTCCGCAGAGGCGATCTCCCAGATCCGCAGCCTCGGTCTGACGCCTGTCCTGCTGACGGGCGACAACGCGCGCGCAGCCTCGGCGGTCGCCCGACAGCTCGGCATCGAGGACGTGATCGCTGAGGTGCTCCCAGAAGAGAAGGTCGCCGTGGTGAGCCGGCTGCAGGCCGAGGGCAAGACGGTGGCAATGGTCGGTGACGGGGTCAACGACGCCGCGGCGCTCGCCCAGGCGGACCTCGGGCTGTCGATGGGCACCGGGACCGACGCCGCCATCGAGGCGTCTGATCTGACTCTCGTGCGTGGCGACCTGCGGTCCGCGGCCGACGCGATCCGCCTCGCCCGGCGGACGCTCGGCACGATCAAGGGCAATCTCTTCTGGGCGTTGGCGTACAACGTGGCCGCGATCCCCCTGGCGGCGTCCGGGCGGCTCAACCCGCTGGTCGCCGGGGCGGCGATGGCGTTCTCGAGTGTCTTTGTGGTGTCGAACTCGCTGCGGCTGCGCCGGTTCCGTGCTTGGTCACAGGTCACCGAGGAGGGCGCGTGACGCCCGGCCACCCCTGGGCGTCGAGACGACCGAAGCCGGCCACCGACCGGCCGACGCTCGGGTCCTTCACGGGGTGCCCGTCCGGTGGCAGATCGGCTCGCAGTCGCTGAGCTGCGCCGCCTCCCTCCGCGCGCCGGACCTTGGCCTCGACTACATGTCGCTGGAACCAGGCGTCACCACGCTGTCCTTCACGCGCGACGAGCCGGGCGTGTACGTGTCCACGTACGCGACGAGGTGTTCGCGGGGACGGTCACGGCCGCGGCCCAACCGGAGAACGGCCCAGGCTTCAGCGAACCTTCATAGAAGGTATGGCGATCCTCAGGGCACATGGCCGACGCTGGGATCACCGGGCGCCGGTGACCACCGGGCGCGCACAGAGATCCAGGAGAGTTTCGTGACCGACTGCTGCAAGAGCGACACAACCGAGGCTGCCGGCTGCTGCGGAGGCGAGTCCGCCACCGTTGCCGTCGACGAGGGGTGCTGCGCGACCCAGCACGCCTGAGCCCGATCCACAGATCAGCGCCGACCTCCTGGGAGATCCCGATGACGACCACCCGCCGCCTCGCGGCACCCGCCGCGGCCCTCGCGCTCGCACTTGCCCTCGCCGCCTGCTCGACGGAGGCCGAGGAGGCCCTGGCGACACCCGCGAGCCAGGCCACGACCGAGGACGACAGCACCACCGACGCCGACGACCCGGCTGCGCACAACGATGCCGACACCGAGTTCGCCCAGATGATGATCATCCATCACCAGGGTGCCATCGAGATGGCAGAGCTGGCGGTGGAGCAGGCCACGACCGAGGAGGTTCGCGCACTCGGCGAACGTATTGCCGCTGCGCAGGGGCCTGAGATCGACCTGATGTCCGGGTGGCTCGACACGTGGGGCGAGGAACAGCCCGAGGGCGCCGAGATGGGCGGCATGGGTCACGAGGGCATGGAGATGGACGGCATGGACCAGACGACCGTCATGGCCGAGCTCGGCAGCCTCAGCGGCGCGGAGTTCGACCGCCGGTTCCTCGAGCTCATGATCGAGCACCACAAGGGCGCGATCGTCATGGCCAAGTCCGAGCGGGGCGACGGCGAGAACGCCGAGGCGACTCGCCTCGCTCAGAAGATCATCGATGACCAGACCGCCGAGATCACCGAGATGACCAGTCTCCTGAACTCGCTGTGACGCCTCGTCCGACGGCCCTGCCCATGTCGTCGGACGAGGAACAGGGCGCGAGGGCGGGTGTCCCCAGCGGAGCTCGGGACGCCCGCCCTCGCGTTGTCGTCGGGCGTTCCGGGTAAGGCCGGTTCAGCCGGCGGGCGTTCCTACGCCGTCGGAGCAGGGGGCTCCGGGTTCAGGTGTCTGCTCGCCGTGGACGTAGCGAGTGAGGGAGGCGTCGAGCCGTTCGTCGTCGATGGAGTCCAGCTCGAGCTGCACGCCCCACGCCGTCGCGACGACGGGTGCCACCAAGGCCCCGTACGGGCTGACGAGCACGTACGGCTCGCCTTGCGCGATCTCCTTGAGCCGGGTCACTGCCACCTCGTCGAGGTCCGTCCGGTAGGTCAGCCACACGTTGCCGTGCTCGAGCGAGTGCACGGCGTTCTCCTCGCGAACGGGCTGGTCGTAGGAACCGCAGTTCTGCGGTGTCGGGTCGTGGTCGCCGCCCACGGGCGGGGGCGCGCTTCCCACGGCCTCCGCGCCTCCTGGAGTGGGGGTAGGCGTGGTCGCTGGGTAGGCGACATCGCCGGAGACGTGCCCAGCGGAGGGGACGTCGACGTCCTTCTCGCCGACGATCGGCTGCTCTGCGGCGGCGTCCAGTCGGGCGTTCTCCTGGGCGCGGTTCGCTACGACGATCGCGACCGGGACGATCGGCCCGGCAGCGACGACCGCGGTCACCAAGATCATCAGCCTCCACCGCCTGCATTCCGCCTGCTCCTGCGCGGCCTTGAGGGCCGCGGCTCCGCCCTCCTGGCCTCACGGGAGTTCCTCGAGCTCGAGTTCACTGCGCACCCCTTCGTCGACAGGGCAGGGACACGGCCCGATCACGGGGCGATCGGACTTGCTCTGCACCTGGTCACGCGCGGGGGGCCGTCAGTCGTGGTGGCCGTCGTCGTGCACGACGGTCACCTCGTCCGGGGTCGGGTCGGACGTCCCACTGATCCACGGCCCGACGACGAGCGAGGAGATCATGAACATGAGGGCGAAGGCCGCTAGCGCGACGACGGGTGCCCACCAACTTCCGACGCGGCGCTTCAGGCGGATGAGCATCGGCACGGACGCCCCGAGGCCGAGGAGCCCGAAGAGCGCCGTCCCACCCGCCCCTGAGACGAGCGCCGTCCCCACCAGTGGCCCCACGTGGTGGAGGACGTGTGGCGCGACGCCTCCGACCGCGCCGAGCGTGCCTGCCACGATGCTGCCCGCTGTGCGCGTGCGGCCCCGGCGCCCAGGAGCGCCGCCGAGATGAGCCAGGTCCGCACCGGGCGGAGCAGCGGTCGTGCCGGTCCCGCGTGGCACCAGGTCGGCAGGCAACTTCGATGTGGGCACTGTCACTGGATGCTCCCCGTGGCGAAGCGCTCCGCCGCGTAGGCCACGCGGCCGTGGATGAGCGCCCCGGCATCGGTGCCCGCAGGCTCCGCTACCTGGAATGCGCCGTCGGCGGACACCGCCCGCCTCAGCTCGCCGGTCTCCACCCAGCGGGCGCAGTGCACCGTCATCCGTGAGCGCCCTGCCCGGTTGAGGCTCAGCCCCACCCGGGCAACTCCGTCGACCGCACAGACCCGCTCGAGCACGTCCGCGAGGCATGCGGCTCTCATCGGACCTTCCACCATCGGTCGCCTGCTGTGAGCCATGCCAATCCCTTCGACGCCGTCCCCATCACCCTCAGCGTGGTCGACCCGGGCTCACGTCGCCTTCATGGCCGGTGAAGATCCGACGAAGACCTCAAGCCAGGGTCTCCGCCGGCACCGCCAGCCGGGACGAGTCCGGTGGCGCCGGCAGCCGCAGGCGCTTGAGGAGCAGAGCGTTGACCGCCACGATGACCGACGAGCCCGACATGGAGAGGGCGGCGATCTCCGGGCTCAGCGAGATCCCGAAGGACGGCTCGAAGACGCCCGCGGCGATCGGTAGCGCGATCGCGTTGTAGCCGATCGCCCAGCCGAGGTTCTGCCGCATCTTGCGCAGTGTTCCCCGGCCGATCCGCAGCGCCACCGGGACGTCGAGCGGGTCGGAGCGCATGAGCACGACGTCGGCCGTCTCGATCGCCACGTCGGTGCCGGCTCCGATCGCGATCCCGATGTCGGCGGTGGCTAGAGCGGGCGCGTCGTTCACGCCGTCGCCGACCATCGCGACGCGCTTGCCCGACTGCTGGAGCTCGGCGACCTTCTCGGCCTTGTCGCCGGGGAGGACCTCGGCGATGACGGTGTCGATGCCGAGCTGCGAGGCGATCCGGCGTGCGGTTGCCTCGTTGTCGCCGGTGAGCATGACGACTTCGGCACCCAGCGCGTGCAGCGCCTCGACGGCGGCCGCCGCGGTCTCGCGGGCGGCGTCCGCCATCGCGACGACGGCGACGGCGCGCCCGTCCACGGCAGCAAGGACGGCCGTGCGGCCGGCGTCCGCCAGACGGTCTCGGGCGGCGCCGAGGGTGCCGAGATCGACCTCCTCGGCGGCCATGAGGCGCAGGTTGCCGACGAGCACGGCGTGACCGTCCACGGTGGCGGTGGCACCGTGCCCGGCGACGTTGCGGAAGCTGCTCGCCCGCAGTCTGCGGGCGCCCGCTTGGTCGGCGTGCGCGACAACGGCGCGCGCCAACGGGTGCTCCGACTCCCGCTCGACCGCCGCGACGAGGGCGAGGATCTCGGCCTCGTCGGCGCCCGGCGCCACGACGACGTCCGTGACCTCGGGCGCGCCCTTGGTGAGGGTTCCGGTCTTGTCCATGACGACCGTGTCGATGCGGGCGGAGGCCTCGAGCGCCGTAGCGTTCTTGAACAGCACGCCCCGACGGGCGCCCAGCCCGGTACCGACCATGATCGCCGTCGGCGTAGCCAGCCCGAGCGCGTCCGGGCACGTGATGACCACGACGGTGATGGCGAAGAGCATGGCCGTTGGAACAGATGCACCAGCGAGCCACCAGACCAGGAACGTGCCGGTCCCGCCGATGAGAGCGACGAAGACGAGCCAGAACGCGGCGCGATCCGCCAGGCGCTGCCCGGGGGCCTTCGAGTTCTGTGCCTCCTGGACCATCGCAACGATCTGCGCCAGGGCGGTGTCCTCCCCGACCTTCACCGCGCGGGCCCTCAGCGTCCCGCTGACGTTGAGCGACGCTCCGATGAGCTGGTCGCCGGGGACCTTCCCCACCGGCAGGCTCTCGCCGGTGACCATGGACTCGTCCGCCTCGGACTCACCCTCGACGACGACGGCATCGACGGGAACCTTCGCCCCCGGCCGGATGAGCAGCGTGTCGCCGACGAGGACCTCGGCGGTGGGCACCTCGTGCTCGACGCCGTCCCGCAGAACCACCGCGCGCGGCGGCGCCAGCTCCAGAAGCGTCCGGACGGCGTCGTTCGCGCCCCCGCGTGCCCGCATCTCGAACCAGTGGCCCAGCAGCACGAACGTGGTCAGGACCGAGGCCGCCTCGTAGAAGACCTCGCCGCCACCGGTGAGCGTCACGCCCACGCTGTACAGCCAGCCGGTCCCGACCGCCACGGCGACCAAGACCATCATGTCTAGCGTCCGGGTGCGCAGCGCCCGATAGGCGCCGTCGAAGAAGATCCACGCGGAGTAGAAGACGACGGGCAACGACAGGATGAGCATGAACACGTCGTCGCGCAGTCCGAAAGGTGCCGCGGCGGTGAATCCCAGGAAGTCGCGGCCGATCATCGAGTAGAGCGTGATCGGGACGGAGAGGAGCGCGGCGACTAGGAACCTGTTGCGCATGTCCCGGACCATGTCCGCCATCGAGCCGCCGCCGTGGTGCCCCCCATGGCCCATGGCCTCGTGGGGCGACGGCGTGCCTGTCGCGTGAGCTGCTCCGTGGCGCTCATTATCCGCGTGCTCGTCGCCATGCCGGTGCTCGGGCGGAGCGGGGCGCGCCGCCGGCTCGGCCTCGGGCTCAGCCGTACGTGCGCTCGGCCCGTGGGGCGTGTGGTGCGCGTGGACGGCAACCGCCGCGGCGGCTGCAGGCATAGGCTCGCTCATCGCGTTGCAGACGTGGTCGGGTACCGAGCGTCCCGAGCAGTGGTACCCGCACGCCTCGACCCACGCCGTGAGGTCGGTCATGGACGTAACCTCGGCGTCGAAGGCGACGGTGGCTGTCTGCGCCACGGCGTTCGCCTCGACACCGAGGACTCCCGGACGTCGGCCCAGCGCCCGTTCCACCGCGGGCGCTGACGACGCCCAGTGCTGCCCACCTACCCGAAGCACGACTCGCCGCTCATCCATCAGGACCTCCTCGTGGCGCAATACCCCTGGGGGGTACTCATGCAACCACGGTGCGGGTACGAGTCATACCCGCGGCGCATCAAGATTCGATGAAGACACCGCCCTACGGCGTCACCGGCCCATGTGACCCGGGCCCATCGGGTCGTCGGTGTCGCGGCCGCCCATCGTGTCGTCGCCGTCGCGGCCGCCCATCGTGTCGTCGCCGTCGCGGCCATCCATCATGTCGTCGCCGTCGCGGCCATCCATCATGTCGCCGCTGCGGCTGCCCATCATGGCGTCGCCGTCGACGCCGTCCATCATGTCGCCGTAGCGCCCGCCCATCATGCTGCCGGGGCCGCCGTCGCGGTGATGTGCGCGGTGCATGCCGGCCATGTCGTCGGCGGCTCCCGCCTGGTCGCGATGGCGCGCGCGGTGCATCGACGCCATCGCGGACCACGACATGTCGTGCACGCCGTGGGAGCCCGCCTCCGGACACGCCTTGATCTGACGGTCGCCATTCCGCGGACCCTCGATGACGGACCAAACGCCCACGGGGGTGGGGCTCGTCCGAGGTGCCGCCAGCGCCGGGGCGACACCGAGGGCCAGTGCTGCGCCCCCGCTGACGACCAGCGCGGCTCTCACGGAAGCTCGCATGGTGAATCCTTTCTCCAGGGTCGGCGGTCCGACCGTTCAGGTCCAGCGTGCGCCCGAGCCGTTGAGACCAGGACCCCGGGACGATGAAGGTTCCGTCAAGGAAGGCCGTCGCCGAGTGACCGGGACGGTGGTGCTCCAGCCCATGTGGTTTCATCGGTGCATGCCGCGCACCACCGCTTCGTGCACGCCCGCGCCTCGCGCGCGCGTGCAGCGGTGTTGTTGTTGTCCGTCGCGCTCCTGTTGAGCCCGGCCATCGCCTCCTGACTGGCCCCGGCTTCTCGACGCCGCAGGCGATCACCTGACGACAACGCCGACTCGGCGCGCCTCCTCCCCCGGCACCGCACCTCGCTCCCTGTGAGGTATTCCGCGCACGACCACGAGAGGTACCTCCATGACCGCACGACGTCTCTTCAACGCCACCGCCCTCTTCCTGACCGCCGCCCTCGCCGTCAGCGCCTGCTCGTCCGACAGCGGCGATGACCCGGCCGCCGAGCCGAGCACGCCAGCTGGCGACTCCGACACCTCGCTCGCAGACGTTCAGGAGGCCGGCGTGCTCGTCGTCGGAACGGAGGGGACCTACCGCCCGTTCTCGTACCACGAGGACGGGTCCGGAGACCTGACCGGTTACGACGTCGAGGTGGCCCGTGCCGTCGGAGAGGAGCTCGGCGTCGAGGTGCAATTCCAGGAGACCCAGTGGGACGCGATCTTCGCCGGGCTCGAGGCGGGCCGGTTCGATGTCATCGCGAACCAGGTCTCCATCACTCCTGAGCGTGAGGGGGCGTACACGTTCTCCGAGCCGTACACCTACAGCCCTGGGGTGATTGTCGTCCGCGAGGGCGACGACTCCATCGGCTCCTTCGCCGACCTGGAGGGCAAGACCACCGCGCAGTCGCTGACGAGCAACTGGTACACGCTCGCCGAGGAGAACGGCGCGACGATCGAGGCCGTCGAGGGTTGGGCCCAGGCGGTAACGCTGGTCGAGCAGGGCCGGGTCGACGCCACGATCAACGATGAGCTGACGTTCCTGGACTACAAGAAGCAGACCGGCGCCGCCGGGCTCGTCGTCGCGGCCGCGACCGACGACGTCTCGCGCAGCGCCTTCACGTTCCGCTCCGGGTCCACCACGCTCGCCGACGCCGTGAACGAGGCACTGGCCGCGCTCGCCGCCGACGGGACCCTCGCCGAGATCTCCGCGGAGTTCTTCGGCGAGGACGTCTCCCGGTAGCGGGAGCCGCGTGTCCGCCAATCAGTGGGACCTGGTCCTCCGATCGCTCGGTCCCATCGCGAGCGGGGCGATCCGAGGCACGATCCCCCTCGCGCTCGGCTCCTTCGCGGGCGGCATGGTCATCGCCGTAGCCGTCGCGCTCATGCGGCTGTCCGGGCGACGGCTGGTGTCGGCGCTGGCGCGCGGGTATGTCTCTCTCATCCGGGGCACGCCGCTGCTGGTCCAGCTGTTCGTCGTCTTCTACGGGCTGCCGAGCCTCGGCGTGGTGATCGACCCGTGGCCGAGTGCGATCATCGCCTTCTCGCTGAACGTCGGTGGCTACGCCGCCGAGGTCGTGCGCGCGGCGATCCTGTCGGTGCCGAAGGGGCAGTGGGAGGCCGCATACGTCATCGGCATGGCGCGTGCGACGGCGCTGCGGCGCATCATCCTGCCGCAGGCCGCACGGGTGTCCGTCCCTCCCTTGTCGAACACCTTCATCGCCTTGGTCAAGGACACCTCCCTCGCCTCGCTCATCCTCGTCACCGAGCTCTTCAAGGAGGCGCAGAAGGTCGCGGCCTTCAGCCAGGAGTTCATGCTGCTGTACATGGAGGCCGCCCTGGTCTACTGGGTGATCTGCCTCGCCCTGTCCGCCGGGCAGGGCGCGCTCGAGAAGAGACTGGACAGGTATGTCGCCCACTGACCCCGACGCCCGGACCGCAGGGGCCCCGCCCCTGCTGGCCGTGACCGGTCTGCGGAAGTCCTTCGGCACCCATGAGGTCCTGCGCTCCGTCGATCTGTCGGTGCACAGCGGCGAGGTCGTCGCCGTCATCGGTGCCTCCGGCTCCGGCAAGACCACCGTGCTGCGGTGCCTCAACGGGCTGGAGGTCGCCGACGCGGGACGGGTGGAGGTCCACGGCTCTCTCGCCGTCGACTTCACGACCCGGCCGGACCGGCGCGCGCTGAACGCCTTGCGCGACCGGTCGGCCATGGTCTTTCAGCACTACAACCTGTTCCCTCACAAGACGGTCCTGGAGAACGTGACCGAGGGGCCGATCGTCGTGCAGCGACGGCCCGTCCGCGAGGCGCGGGAGGAGGCGTTGGCGCTCCTTGCACGGGTGGGGCTGGGCGACCGGGCGGACGCCTACCCGTTCCAGCTGTCCGGCGGCCAGCAGCAACGCGTGGGTATCGTGCGCGCCCTCGCGCTGAGGCCGGACCTGCTCCTCTTCGACGAGCCCACCTCCGCGCTGGATCCGGAGCTCGTCGGAGACGTGCTCCTGCTCATGCGCGACCTTGCTGCCGAGGGCTGGACCATGGTCGTCGTCACGCACGAGCTCCAGTTCGCCCGGGAGGTGGCACACCGCGTGGTCTTCCTCGACGAAGGCGCCGTGCTCGAGGAGGGCCCGGCGCGCCAGGTCCTCACCGACCCGGCGCAGGAGCGCACGCGGCAGTTCATCAGGCGTCTCCTCCATCCGCTCTGACGTCGCGCGGGGGACCTTCATCAGGTCTTCATGGCAACGTGACCGGTCCTTCCCGGTCGCGGAGCGATCCTTGCGTCGGCGAGCTGAGAGGAGTACGGCGATGATGAGCTGGGGCTACGGCATGGGAGCCGGAATGTGGGTCTCCTGGATCATCCTGAGTCTGGTGATGGTCCTCGTCGTCCTGCTGGTCCTGCGCGCCAGCGAGCCGCGCACTCCGCCCGGCCGCTCTGCCGGGCCGCGGACGGCCTTCGAGATCCTGGCCGAGCGGTACGCGCGCGGCGAGATCACCACCGATGAGTACCAAGAGCGGCTGAGTCACCTCTCGTCCTGAGAGGCGTCCGGCCGCCAACGCCCCGGGCGGTGGCATGCCCCCGGCCCCTTCGTGGCCCTCCCGCGCTTCAACAAACCTTCACCGGTTGATAGCCCCGTTCTCAATCCGGCCGCGCTCCACTGGAGGCACCACATACCCCTATGGGGTATCCAAGGTCGAAGTCGATCGAAGGTGAAGCCATGAAGGCGTCGGAGGCTCGCACGCAGGTTCGGCCAGGGAGTGATGCCGCGGAACGTGCCGCGACACTTCTGTCGGCCGTCGGCATCGAGAAGGCGTACCGCCGACTCGGCCGACGACGGAAGCGGGCGATCGTGCTCGCGGGCGCCGACATCGAGCTCTACCCCGGCGAGGTCGTCGGCCTGGTAGGTGAGAACGGCTCGGGCAAGAGCACCTTCATGAAGGTGCTCGTCGGCGCCCTCGACGCCGACGCGGGAACCGTCACCACCCGCGGTCGGATCGGCTACTGCCCGCAAGAGCCGCTCGTGTACAGCCGCCTCACCTGCGACGAGCACATCGAGCTCTTCAGCCGCGCCTACGGCATGTCCGACGCCGACGTACGTCGCAGCCGCGACGAGCTCTACGAGGGCCTGACTTTCGCGCGGTATGCCGCCGTTCGGGTAGACCGCCTGTCGGGCGGCACTCTCTCCAAGCTCAACCTCGCCCTCGCGCTCCTGCCCGACCCCGACGTCCTGCTCCTCGATGAGCCGTACGCGGGCTTCGACTGGGACACCTACCTGCGGTTCTGGGACCTGGTCGAGGCGAGACGGGCTCGCGGCAAGACCGTGCTCGTGGTCTCGCACTTCGTCGTGGACGAGCACCGGTTCACGCGCATCGTCGACGTCCGCGACGGCAGGACGTGGTCCCGATGACCTCCGCGCTGCTGGCCCGGCGGTTCGTCTCCGACCACCTGCGGAACCCGATCAACCTGCTCGTGCTCGTCGCGGTGCCCGTCGCCTTCGTGCTCGTCGCCGCCGGCCCCTTGGCCGAGGCTGGCGAGACGCTCGGGACCGGCGGAGTCTCGATCGACTCGATCACCGCTGGTTGGGCCGCAGGCTTCATCGCGGGCGTCGGCATGTACTTCCAGGTCTCGGCGGCGCGGTTCAGCGACCGCCGCCTCGTCATCGCCGGACTTCCGCGCGCCACCCTCGTCACCGGGCGTCTCGTCTCGGGTGGGGTGCTCGCCGGCCTCGCGTCCGGCTCGGCACTAGCCGCCCTGGCGATCCGCACAGGGCTCGATCAGCCGTCGACGGTGGTCGTGGGGACCGCCCTGTTCGCCGTCATCTATCTCGCGGTCGGCGCGATGGTGGGCTCTGTCGTGGCGAACCCCGTGAACGGCACCATGCTGCTGCTGTTCGTTTGGATTCTCGATGTGTTCTTCGGCCCGGCGATGACCGGAGCCGACACGGCGGCGCTCAGAGTGCTTCCCACGCACTTCGTCACCCTGTGGATCATGGGTGCTGATCCGGGTCATGGTGGACCAGACCCGTTGACGTGGGCGCTGGTCTGGGCCGTCTGTGCGCTCCTGGTCGCCTACGCCGCGGTCCTGCGGACGTCGGCCGTGCGCCGACAACGCCCCCCGCGCCGATCGATGGCGGCGGCTCAGCTGACCGCAGGGCTACGGATGGCCTTCCGCGCCTGGCGCCGCACACCCGTGCTCTGGGTTCTGCTTGCGGCCGTTCCCGTGGTGTTCATCTGGCTCGCCGACGCCGTGACGCCGAGCGGCAGCTCCTCGGTGAGACTTCGCGAGGGCGGCGTGGAGATCGTTGCGATCCTCGACCCCGCGCACATGCATGCGGGCACCATGGCGCCGATCGCCATCGGCTCGCTCGCGGCACTCGCCGGGGTCTTCATCGGCGTCGAGGGGCGCGGTGCGGACCAGCGCCTCGTCCTGGCCGGCCAACACCGCTCCGTGGTCCTCGCCACCCGTGTCGGCGCTGCGCTCACGGCCGCCGCACTAGCCGTCGTGGCGTCCCTGGCTGTCACGGTGCCGCTCTTCGAGGCGCACCAATGGCTCCCCTATGCCCTCGGGAACGCCCTGATCGCCGCGACGTTCGCGCTCATCGGCGTCATCGTCGGACCGCTGGTCGGACGACTGAGCGGCGCCTTGATCGCCTTCCTCATCCCCTTCCTCGACCTCGCCATCGGGCAGAGCCCGATGCTGCAGGACGGACCACCGGCGTGGGCGCGTTTCCTGCCCGGGTACGGGGCGAGCCGGGTGGTGTTCGACGGCGCGCTCACAGAGACCTTCGACGAAGGCAGGGCCCTGGTCGTCGCCCTCGGCTGGATCGTGGGCTTGCTCCTCCTCGCCTCCGTGCTCATCCGGCTCGAGCGAGCCTCTGGGCCGGCCAAAGCCTGACACGGTCGGCGTCGGACGGCTCGACCTGTGCTGCACCACCTCTCAGGTCCCTGCGGGTGGCCTACCGCTGCCCGGCGCGGAGGAGAAGAGGCCTTCTCCTCGCGCTCCGCCGCCGTTGAGGCATAGGCCGCGTCCGTTGTCGTGCCGCGCACCGGATCGATGACGGTCGCCCTTGGCGCGTGACGATGAACGTTTGATTGAGGTTTCAGGCCCGGACCTCGAGGTCCCACGGTATTCGCACGGAGCGCGCCGAGAGTGCTCACAGCCCACCTCAAGGAGCACCGATGAAGCCCGCCCTGCTACGCGTCCTGCCCGCACACGGAGGTCTACTCGAACACCGGTGGACAGGCATCTAAGGCGACACCGCGCGGTGCGGTGGCGAAGTTCGCGTCCGCCGGGAAGCCGACCGCCAAGAAGGACCTTGGCCGCCTCGCCATGAGCTACGGCTCCGTGTACGTCGCCCAGGTCGCTCTCGGGGCCAACGAGATGCAGAGCGTCCGCGCGCTGCGCGAGGCACAGGCATACCCGGGGGTGTCCCTCGTCATCGCATACGCTAGCTGTATCGAGCACGGCATCGACATGACGTCTTCACTTCGCCAGCAGAAGGCCGCCGTGGCGAGTGGCCACTGGCCGCTGTACCGATTCCGGCCGGACGCCGCGCCAGACGGCAGCCTGACCCTCGACAGCAAAGCACCCAGCATCCCCATCGCAGAGTACGCATTAGGCCAGTCCAGGTTTACTCAGCTGGCTCGGCGGGACCCCGAACGTGCCGATCAGCTGCTTGGCCAGATGCAGGCCGACGCCGATCGCAGATGGGCCTATTTTGCTCAGGCGGCGACCACCTGATCACAGATTCGGCGGCTGCGTGAAGACTCGTTCGGACGGTAGCCGGGCCGTCGAGCGTCACAGGCGATGGCCTGCGAATCCTTGGCGGGTCGCGAGCCGACCGCTACCCGGCTGGGCAGCAGCGCGCCCGCGCGTCGCTCTGCCGAATCATCGGCACCGGGGCGTGCCTTCAGAGAACCGGGCCGGGCAAGGTTGCACTAACTCACCTCAGACGAATTTGCTGGGGTCGCTCTGGAACGCGTTCTGGCAGCCCGTGGCGCAGAAGTAGTACGTGGTCCCGTCGTACTCTGCCGTAGCGGCTGCGGTCGCCGGGTCCACGGTCATGCCGCAGACGGGGTCGATCTTGGTGGTCTCACCCATGGCGTTCTCCTTCTCGTCATCGTGGTGATGAGCGCTGTGGGGCCCCTCCGTGGCGACCGTCGGCTCACCTGTACGGTCGATCACGATCTGCGCCAGCCGCTCGGGAACCGGCGTCACTCCCGGCCCACCGGCGGTGAGCCATTGCTCCAGCTCGCACGTCAGGGTGTCACCGGCGAGCGTTTCGAACCACACGGGCCCGACTCCCCTCGCACGCTGGGCCCGGGATGGCCTCGCGACCACCACGTCGCCGCGCTCGCACTCGTCCAAGCACTCGACGTAGGTCATGCGGATGGTGCTCCGAGAAGCGAGGCGGTCCAACCGGGCACGCTGACCGCCCGGCAGCGGGTCGGCGCCGGCGAGTGTCTCGCCGGCGCACAGGGAGCACGCGGTCAGACGCGCGGCGTCCGCGGCGCGCTGGGGCGTGGTGTCGTTGGCAGCCATAGAGACGCAACCGTAAGTGAGGGCGGCTGACGTCCCTTGCCGCCAGGTCTCGTCAGCGCGCAGTCTTCATCGAACCTTCATCGTGTAGGGACTCTCGACAGGGTGGGGCTCCTCTACGACCTCCGTCAACGTCGAAGGCAGCGGGGGACCGGACGAGCGCCCTCGACGAGCAGACCGCCATGAAGGCCAACCGGATGCTCGCGGCATATCGCGCCACGGTCAGTCCCGACCGCGCCCTTCTCGCACGGTCATCGGTGCCGTCACGTGCGCACAGACATGCACGGCCTGTGCGGACGCCTGTCCCAGCGAGGAGTTGGTCGCCGATCGTCGCAACTGCACCCGCTCGAACCTGGATTGCGCCGACAACGTACGACGACCAGCGGCGTCCTCCGCCGCACCGAGTACGGCGTCGACGTCGTGAGGGCTTACCTGGGGGCACGCACCGCGGCCTGTCGGGCTTGGGGGTACGAGTGCGCGCATCTGTCCATGCGCAAGCACTGCTGCGTGCGCGCGGAAGCGTGCCCGAGAGTGCGAAACAGCCTGCAGCGAGTCCCTCGCAGCCATCCGCTGAGGGCCCCGCCCACGAGCACACTCGCCCTGGTCCGGGCCATCCTGGGCAGGACCCCGACGCCCTCGAAATGCCAGGCAAGATGATCGACGAGCAGGATCGCGCGGATGACGAACCCGGTGATCAGCCTGGCGTGATCACAGTGGCTGTGTGCCGTCTCTCGACGTGCACACGGCCACCGTCGTGCCGCTCGCGCTGACTACTTTCAGCCGCCGATGCCGCCCGAGCAGGGAGCGCCCGGCTCAGGCGTCTGCTCACCCTGGGCGTACCGCTCGATGAAGGCTTCCAGCCGCTCGTCAGCGACCGAGTCGAGCTCGAGCTGCACGCCCCACGCGGTCGCAACGACCGGTGCCGTGAGGTCCTCGTAGGGGCTGACGAGCAGGTAAGGCTCAGCAGCAGCCAGCTCACCAAGGCGCTGCACCTGGCCAGCATCGATGTCAGGTCGGTAGGTGATCCACACCGCTCCGTGCTCCAGGGAGTGCACAGCGTTCTCGTCGCGGACCGGCTCGACGTAGACCCCGCAGTTCTGCACGGTGGGGTCGTGGTCCCCGCCGAGCGGGGGCAGGCGTCCCTCAGCAACGGCGACCGTCGGGGCCGCCCCGTCCGGGACGTCCGTCGTGACGTGCGCGGCGGACGGAACCTCGACCACCTGCTCGCCCTCGATCGGCTCGCTGGCGGCCGCTGCCACCTCGCCATTGCGTCGCTCAGCGTCGGCGAGCACCAGGGTTACCGGCACAGCCAGGGCGACCACCGCGACGATGACGGCCGTCCAGATGACTCGAGAACGTCGACGTTCCGCGCGACGCTGAGCGGCCTGGAGCTCAGCGAGCCGCTCTCGTCGTTCGTCGCGCCGGTCACGCTTGGTCGCTCCCACCGCTCACCTCCGTGATTCCACGTCCCACCGACGCGAGAGTGGCACGCTACCCACACGGGCGGGTAGCACCCGCCGCCGGCGCCGGCGCCATCCGAACCTTCATCAGATCTCTATGGTGCCGAGGGCGGTGTCAACACGCCCACCGAGGTCCGTGCTCCTCGCTCGGCGCCTCTGCCCACCTTGGCCACGAGCGCCTGCCCGGAGGCAGCAGCGGTCAAGTCCCTGGACGCGATGCAGCGCTTAGGTGCGAACCGTTGCTGCCCAGGTCGTGAGGGCGAAGGGCTGGTTGGCCTCTCCGGGGTCGGCGGTCGTGACCAGGTTCAGGCGGGCGCAGTGCAGGACGTCGAGAGCGAGGTAACGGCGTCCCTCGGCCGACTCGTCGTGCTGCTCGGCCAGCACGGCTTCGACGAGAAAGTCACGGGCGCTACACCGCGATCCGGGACGCAGCTCGGGCCTGCGAACCTAGGTCGAGCAAGCCCGCCGCGGCTGGCCGAAGGTTCTGACTGACAGGACCTTCCTACGGACCTCGATCGGTGCGCGGCATGCTCACGGCGACAAGTGACACGCTGCGTGCGCGGGCGGGCGTTGCTCGCCCGTGAGCTCCGTCGCTTCCTCGGCATTGACGATGACGTGACTCACCAGCGCGGCCGGGTATCCCGCCATGCGCGAACGCCGCCGCATGGCGGGCTGACCTGGACCTTCAGCGAACCTTGATGGAGCCCACGGTCTTCCTTGACCCCGAGCGGCAAGGCTGGCGGCGGTGCCCACTCCGGGCCCGGGCACTCCGTGCTCTTCAATCCGACGTCAGGTGAGCCATGCAGCCCGTCCTCTTCTCGGTCCTGGGGATCGACATCCAGACCTACGGGCTCAGCAAGGCCCTCGCTGCGTTGGTCGCAGCCTGGCTGCTCGGGCGGGCGTTCCGACGCCACGGGCTTGCCAGCGAGTCGGCGCACGCCCTCGTTTTTTGGGCGACAGTCTGGGGCTTCGCGGGGGCGAAGATCTACTACCTCCTCGAGCAGTTCCCCGCAGTGACGATGCACGATCTCGGCGGGATGGGGTTCACCTGGTTCGGCGGCTTGATCGGCGGCGTCGTCGCCGCACTAGTCATCATCCGCAGGCACGCACTCCCCGTCGGGCTGGTTGCAGGACTGGCGTCAGTGCCGCTCGCCGTCGCGTACGGCATCGGTCGGCTCGGCTGCCTGTTCTCCGGCGACGGCACGTACGGGCGGCCGACTTCGTTGCCCTGGGGAATGGCTTTCCCGAACGGAGTCGTCGCGACCGACGTGCCGGTGCACCCCACCCCGCTCTACGAGGCGATCGCCGCGGGGATGATCGCTGTCGTCCTGTGGCGGCTGGCACGCCGTCTCGGCCCGCCGGCCTTGTTCGGCACGTACCTCGTGCTGAGCGGGGTCGCCCGTTTCTTGGTCGAGCTGCTTCGGATCAACGAGCCCGTCGCGCTGGGCCTCACTCAGCCCCAGCTGTGGTCCCTGATCAGCGTCGTCATCGGGGTGTTCCTGGTGACGCGCACAGCAGGGCGCGAGGGTTCGCTGCCCGAACCCCGAAGCCGCACGACGACCGAGCGTGCCGCAGAACCGGCTCGCTGAGGGGCGAAGGAGCCCCGCCATGGACGTCGACCTGCTCGCACGGGTGCTTCGTCGGCGTCGCGTCCTCGCCCGGCACGACGCCTGGACCACGCCGCGACTCAGGGGTTACCAGGCGTGCGCCGTTGCCGGCCTCCGCGCCCACACGATGAAGCACTCAGCGCTCTACCGGGACCTGCACGCCGGTCTCGACGACGCTCCGCTCACCGGCCTGCCGCCGCTGACCAAGGGGGCGCTCGTCGCCCGGTACGACGACGCACTGACCACGGGTAGCCTCACGCTGGCGGACGTCGAGGCGCACTTTACGCACACTGCGCGAATCCGCTGGCGACCCGGGACGCCCGCTCGAGGGCCGCTGGTGGACCGCCGCAACCGCCGGAACCACCGGCCGACGGGCGGTCTTCGCGTGGGACCGCGCCGAGTGGGCCACGGTGCTGGCGTCGTACGCACGCGCCACGCACTGGGCGGGTGTGCAGGCAGGCCTGCTCCATCCACTCCGGACGGCAATCGTCAGCTCTGTGGTCCCGACGCACCAGAGTGCTGTGGTCGGCGCGTCGCTGCGATCGCGGACGGTCCGGTCGCTGCGACTCGATGCCTCCGCTCCGCTGGCAGACCAGCGCGCAGCCATCGAGGCGTTCGCCCCCCGGGTGCTGGTCGGGTACGCGTCGGCTCTGCGTCCGCTCGCCCGAGAGCAGCTCGCGGGGCGCCTGCGCATCTCCCCAGAGGCCGTGATGTGCGCCTCCGAGGTCCTTGCCGCGGCCGCAGCCCGCGACATGACTGACGCCTGGGATCGCGCCGAACGACGTGTACGCAGCCACGGAGACTGCAGGGATCGCGTCACCGTGCCGCCTCGGGCGCAAGCACCTGTATGAGGACCTCGTGGTCGTCGAGCCGGTCGACGACGAGTACCGTCCGGTCGAGCCGGGGACGGTAGGCGCCCGCCTGCTGGGTCACGGTGCTCTTCTCCAGGACTGTGCCGCTGATCCGCTACGAGATCTCCGACCGCGTGCGGCTGTCACGGGACGGCTGCGCGTGCGGGCTTGCCGTTCCGGGTGCTCGAGGGCATCGAGGCCGCGAGGAGGATGTGCTCGACCTCCCCGGACCGACGGGTCGCGTGATCGTGCACCCCAACGTCGTGCATGCCGCGTTGGACGGCGTCCGCCTGGCAGTCGTCGATGACCACGACGCGATCGACCTGCTCCTGGTGCCGGCGAGCTCCCCGCTCGACCTCGACGGAGCACGACGCGCACTTGAGGTCGCGCTCACGAGGTCGGGCGCGCGAGTCCCCGTCACCGCACGGATCGTCGACGAATCCCGCGTACACCCCTGGGCAAGAGGCCGCTGATCCTGCATGCGCGGCGGCGGTCGTGAATGGTTCGCGCTGCTCGGCCCGCCCCGCTCGACCTGCACGGGCGCTCACCGACGGACCTCCCCGGGCACCACTCCGGTCCCGGACACCGAAGTGACCCTGTGCGCGCGCGAAGCGCGCCGTCCATCGGTGCGCGTCAACAGGGCCTCGCCAATCGGCTGGTCTCCGCAGCACACGCCTCGTCTACGGTTCGGCTGCCTGCTCCGCGTCGACACGTGCGAGCAGGTCTTCCTCCTGGGCGCTCGCGGGTGCGATGAGCAGTCGGGGGTCTGGGTCGATGGGCCGCAGCGTGAGCTCCAGCGCCCGCGCCGGTCCGGTGTCGACCGTCTCGTCGACCGCGACGTAGTGCCCCTCGGTGACGGCGGTGCTCGTGTGCCCGAGGAAGGCCGCCGCCGCATCAAGGCCTACGCCCCGGGCGATGACGGTCGCGCCGGTGCGCCGGTACCACCGCGGGGTGATGCCCAGACCGTCCAGCCCAGCGTCGACCACGAAGTCCCGAAACGTGCGGCGCAGGTTGTGCAGCGCGATGACACCGCCGTGGCGGTTGTGGAAGATCGTCGTCTCCCGCTCGTCTGGGCCCATTCGGGCCATGCGCCGCCGCAAGACCTCGGCGGCGAACTCGGGCACGGCCAGGCGACGGTTCGACGCGTGGGTCTTGGGATGATCCTGGCGGTAGTCGGCCGTCCCGGCGCGGCGCACGACGGTCCCTCGGACGTGGATGACCATGCCGCTGGGGGTCTCGGCGACGTCGCACGGGCGCAGCGCGAGTGCCTCGCCCGGGCGCAGCGAGGTCCCGAGCAGCACCTCGCAGATGTCCCGGACCTTCCCGTCCGGTTGTGGCCCCTTGATACCCGGTCCGGTGCGCCATTCCGCGGCGGCCGCCCGCAACGCATGGACCTGCTCAAGGGTCAGCGCGTGCACCTGGTGCTTGGGGCGGGCCAGGGGTGAGGTGCCCTCGACCGGGTTGCGCCCGATCCCGTCGTGCCGCAGCGCGAAACCGAACATCTGGTTCAGCAGGGTGCGCAGGTGCTTGGCGCGAGAGTACGAGATGGCGGCCTGCTGCTTGAGGAACCACTCCACGCGCCCGGTGGTGATCTCCCCCAGGGTGTAGGCCTCGAACGCCGGGCGCACGTGCAGGCGCAGGTCGTCACGGTAGTTGGCCTTGGTGCCCTCGGAGATGTCCCGCAGCGCCAGGTCCGCCAGCCACAGCTCGCACAGCTCACCGAATCCGCTGCCGGCATCGAGGACTCCCCCGCTGCCGTATCCGGGCCGCTGCCGCAGGCGTTCCTTCAATCGGGCCTGAGCCGCCCGCGGGCTGGACCCCACGGCGGTCACCTTGCGCAGACGCCCGTCCAGGTCCCGGTACCGGGCCAGGGCGCGGTAGCTCCCGCCGAGGTCGGTCACGGCGATCTCGCCGAAGGTGCCGATCGCGGTGCGGGGGCGCCCGCGGGTCACGTGCCCGCGCGCCGGCGGTGGCGGACGCCGTCGGCGGCCTCCAGACCGGCGATCCACGCCTCGACCTCCGCAGGGCGGAAGCGCAGCTGGCGCCCGACCCGGAAGCCGCGGGGGCCGCGGCCCTTGGAGCGCAGGTCGTACAGCGCCTGCGGGGTGACCGACAGGTGCGCGGCGAGCTCGGCCAGGGTCATCGTCGTCGACGTGGTCGACGTCACATCGGTATCCATGCCAGCAGGTGGGGCGTTCGCGGCCCAACCTCGACGAGGCGACCCGAGGTGAAGGCCCGCGGCGTCGATGCGCGGGCGAAAAGTGTCCATTAAATGTCCAGAGGCCACGTCCGGCTCCTGTTCTCAGGATCCCGACGTGGCCTCTGACCAGCGAAGACGGGTGGAGCTGAGGGGACTCGAACCCCTGACCCCCTGCATGCCATGCAGGTGCGCTACCAGCTGCGCCACAGCCCCGCTGCCCCGGAGGGCACGCTGCACTCTACTGTCCGACCCCGGGCCAAGGCCAATCCGTGAGCGGCGTCCCCGATGTGGGGGTCGTCACGAGTCGAAACCGGCCCCCACCGCGTCGAGCAGGCGTAGCCACGCGTTGCGGCGGCCGCCGTCACGGTCGGCGCGCGCGATCGACCACCGGGTCAGACCGATCGCCGGCGTCGCGAGCGGCTCCGGCGGGAACGGCACGGGCAGGGAGCGGACCATGCGCAGCGCGGTCCTCTCCGTCTCCTCCCCCGCGAGCAGGTCCAGCACGACGTCGGCCGCGAACCGGGTCGACGCGACCCCCAGCCCCGTGAACCCCGCGGCGTACCCCACGCGGCCTGCGTGCGCCGTGCCGAAGAACGGCATGAAGCGCGAGCACGTGTCGATCAGCCCGCCCCAGCGGTGCGTGAACGCGACGTCCTCGAGCTGGGGGAAGGTCATGCGGAAGTGCTCGGCGAGCCGCTCGTAGGTCGCGTCGTTGTGCTCGTGCTCCGGGCGGATCCGGCCGCCGGGGTAGTACAGCGCGTCGTACCCGCCCCACAGCACGCGGTCGTCGTCGGTGAGGCGTGCGTAGTGGAACTGGTTGCCCGCGTCGGCGAGCCCCTCGCGCCCCGCCCACCCGATCGCGCGGCGCTCGGCCGGCGTCAGGGGCCGGGTCATGAGCGCGTGGTCGTGGACCGGCACCACGAACGCGCGCACGCGTCGCAGCAGGGGCGGGAAGGCGTTGGTCGCGAGCGCCGCGTGCCGGGCCCGCACGTCGCCGCCGTCGGTGCGGACCACGACGCCCGTGCCGTCGTGCCGCACCTCGCGGGCGGGCGTCCGTTCGACGATCCGCACGCCCCGGTCGAGGCACGCCCGGCGCAGGCCCCACGCGAGCCGCGTGGGGTGGACCAGCGCGGTGTCGGGCGACCACAGGCCCGCGAGCGCCATCGGCGTCTCGACCCGCGCCCGGACCTGCGCGCCGTCCAGGAGCACGTCACGGGCGGTCGCGGCGGCGGCGAGCTCGCCGACCTGGTGCGGCTCGGTGGCGACCGTGAGCTCGCCCGTCCGCTCGAAGCCCGCGTCGATCCCGTAGCGCGCGAGCGTGTCCTCGATGGCGTCGAGGTTCTCCCGGCCGAGCCGGTGCAGGAGGTCCATCTCCTCGGCGAAGCGCGACCGCCCGTTGGCCTCGCCGTGCGTGAGCGACGCCGAGCAGAAGCCCCCGTTGCGTCCGCTCGCGGCCCAGGCGACCCGTCGACCCTCGACCACGAGGACGTCCCGGCCGGGCTCGCGCTCCGTCGCCCGCAGCGCCGTCCACAGCCCGAGGTAGCCGCCTCCGACGACGACGAGGTCGGCCGTGGTGGGTCCGTCCAGGCGCGGGCACGGCTCGGGACGCGCGGCGTCGTCCCACCAGAACGGGCGGGGCGCCGAGCCAGCGAGTGCGCGGCGGGCCCATGCGGAGGGCACCGCGTCCACGTAGCGCATGGCCGACCTTCTCACGCACGCGGTCCCCGCCGGAACGGTTCGGGCACCCGTCGGTCGCGCCGTCCGCACGGCCTCGACGTCGGTGACGTCGGTGACGCTGACGGACGCCGGCCGCCCGCCGGGTGGTGTCAGGTGCGCAGGGCGTCCGCCGTGCTGCTCGGCACGCTCTCCGTCGGCCGCCCCGCGTCCCAGTCCTCCACGAGCACCGAGGGCCCGCGGTTGTGCGACTCGACGGCCCACCGCGGGCGCCCCTGCCCTGCCGACCGGCGCAGCACGGACCAGTGCGCGTTGTGCAGCCCGAAGAGGCCGCGCCACGTCGCGGGGTCCAGGCCGAGGAGCGTCACGAGACCGAGGGTGATCGCCGCGCCGTGCGAGACGACGACGAGCGTCCCGCCGGTCGGGGTGCGACCGGCGTGCTCCTCGATCGCGAGCGCCATGCGCTCGGCGACGGCCTCGCGCGACTCCGCACCCGCGCGGTGCGGGTCCTGACCGCCGCGCCACGCGCGGTACTGGTCCGGCCAGCGCTCGGCGATCTCGTCCGCGGTCAGGCCCTCCCACTCGCCGAAGGACCGCTCGCGCAGACGCGCGTCGCGCACGACGTCGAGGCCCGCCAGGTCCGCGAGCGCCTGCGCGGTGTCGGCCGCGCGCCCGAGGTCGGACGACACGATGAGGTCGGGCACGTGCCGCTCGGCGAGCGCCTGCGCCGCCCGGGTGACCTGCCACCGCCCGACGTCGTCGAGGGCGATATCGGTGCCGCCCTGGAGGCGGTGCGCGGCGTTCCACTCCGTTCGGCCGTGGCGCCACAGGACGACGGTCGCCGCGGTCACTCCTGCGTCTCCGCCTGCCCGTCGCCGCCCCGTGCGTCCTCGGGCAGCTCGATGACGGGGCAGTCGGCCCAGAGCCGCTCGAGCGCGTAGTACGTGCGGTCGTCGGCGTGCTGGACGTGCACGACGACGTCGCCGTAGTCGAGCAGCGCCCAGCGGGCCTCGCGGACGCCCTCGCGGCGGACGGCCTTGACCCCGCGCTCGTGCAGCGCCTCCTCGACCGCGTCGACGATCGCGCCGACCTGTCGCTCGTTGGTGCCCGACGCGATGAGGAAGACGTCCGTCAGGACGAGCCGCTCGCTGACGTCGAGCGCGATGATCTCCTGCGCCTTGCGGTCCGACGCGGCACGGGCGGCGACGTGCGCCAGGTCGAGGGCTCGTTCGGTGGCGGGCACCTAGTCTCCTTGGTCGGTCGTGCGGTCGTCGGTGGCGGTGTCGTCGGCGACGGCGTGCACCGAGCCCGCGACCCCGGGAGCCGCGGACGGGTCCCCACCCTGCACCATGACCATGTAGATGAGCATCCCCAGGACGAAGCCGACGACGACGAGCACGCCCATCTGCACCCAGGAGTAGGTCCCGCCCTCGAGCTCGTCGTCGCGCTCGACGTCGTCCTCGTGCGCGGGGTCCTGCGCGGGGAGGTCCGCCCCCGCGGGTGTCGACGCGGGACGCGATCCTCCCTGCGCCGTCGGGAGGACGGCGGTCCGGTCGTCGTCCCGGCCGTCCGCCGGGCCGACGGGGCGGGAGGGAGCGGCCGGGCGCGGCGCGTCCCCGGACCGCGCTGCCGGCGACCCGGACGGTCCGAAGGGCCGCGGCGGTTCGGTCGGTGCGAACGGGCTCGCGAACGACGGCGTGAAGGGGCCGGCGGCGGCGTGGCCGGAACCTGCAGCAGCGGCCCCTCGGGCCGCCTGGGCGCCCGCCGGACCGGTGGGCGCCGCCGACGCCGCCGACGCCGCGGACGGCGACCGGGTCGCCTGCCGCGCTGCCGCCTGCCGTGCGGCCGTCTGCGTGGCCGGTGCACCCGCAGGACGCGTCGGCCCCGGTCCGCCAGGCCGAGCGGTCGGCGCGGCCGGTGCGCTCGCCGCGGCCGAGGCCGCTGCCGGTGACGCACCCGCTCCTGCGGCGTCCGGGGCTGAGGCCCTCGCTGCCGGGGCGCCGGGCACGGCTCCACCGGACGCACGCGTCGGCGCGTCAGCCGGTGCTGCAGGTCCCGACGGGAGGCTGCGAACGGGCCCGGACGGCGTGACGACCGCGAACGGCTTGCCGACGGGCGGCGCGGCACCCGGGCGGTCGGGCACCCAGTACCGGACACCGTCGGGAGCCGTCCCGACGCGCACGGGCGCTTCGGGCGCATCGCCCCGAGCGGCCGGACGGTCGACGGCGGCGTCCGCCGGCCGGTCCTGCGCGGTGGGGGCCTGCGTCGTGGGGTCCTGGGGCGCGGGCTGCACGTCCGCTCGTGGACCGGACGCCTGAGGGGCCGGACGAGGACCGGGTACGGAGCCCTGCTCCGGTCGAGCCGCGGCCTCCTGCGCCGGGGCGCTCCGCGCGGCGGCACCGTCGTGCGACCGGTCGGCGCGCGGCGCCTCACCGCCCGCGGTCGTCCGGGGCGCGTCGGGTCGCGGCGTCGGGCGGACGAGCCGGCGCTCCTGCGCGGCGGCGCGCCGCTCGCGCTCCTGGGCCACCCGCTGCGCCTGCGCACGGTGGGCGCGCTCGACCGAGCGGCGTGCGGCCTCCTCGCGCTCCGCCTGGGCGCGCGCGGCCTGGGCCTGAGCGGACGTGCGCGGGTCGCGCGACGGCTGCGGGCCGGCCGGGGCGGCGCCGGCCCGCTCGACGGCCGTGAGCTCGCCGTCGGCGGTGACCCGGCGGATCCCGGCCGTCGTCGCGGGCGGCTGGACGCTCGGCGCCGGGCGCTCGTCGGCGTCGGGCGCGGTCCCGCGCTCGGATGCCCTGAGCGCGCGCCGCGAGACGACGGGCTGCGGCGCGGCGTCACGCTCGCGGCGTGCGGCGGGCTCGGTCGGCACGGGGCGCTCGCGCTGCGAACCAGGTGCCACGTCGGACGGGGCAGGCTCACGGCTGCGCAGCTCACGACGCGACCTCGGCCGCGTGGTCGCGGCCGGGTGCGGCGGGGCGGCCTGAGGTGTCCCCGCCCGGTGCGTCGGAGCCTGGGGCGACGCTGTCGCCGCGGGCTCGGCCGCACCTCGGGCGTCGCCGGCAGAGCCGTCCGCGGGCGGGACGGGTGCGGACGCAGACGCCTCGGCGAGCGCGCGCAGCCGCTCGGCCTCGCGGCGCCGCCTGCGCTCGCCCCACTCCGTCGACTGCTCAGACATCCTGACCTCGGTAGAGCCCGTGCTTCGCGATGTACTGGACGACCCCGTCGGGCACGAGGTACCAGACGGGTTCCCCGGCCTGCGCGCGCCTGCGGCAGTCGGTCGAGGAGATCGCCAGCGCGGGGATCTCGAGGATGCTCACCGACCCCTCGGGTATCCCCTCGACGGACAGCGTGTGCCCCGGCCGCGTCACGCCGACGAAGTGGGCCATGTCCCACAGCAGGTCGGCGTCCTTCCAGGTGAGCAGCTGCGCCAGCGCGTCGGCCCCGGTGATGAAGAACAGGTCGGCCTCGGGCCGCGCCGCGCGCAGGTCCCGCAGGGTGTCGACCGTGTACGTGAGCCCGGGCCGGTCGATGTCGACGCGGCTCACGGTGAAACGCGGGTTCGACGCCGTGGCGATGACCGTCATGAGGTACCGGTGCTCGGCCGGCGTCACCTCCGGGTGCTGCTTGAGGGAGGGACGCCCTGTGGGCACGAACACGACCTCGTCGAGCCCGAAGGTCGCGGCAGCCTCGCTCGCGGCCACGAGGTGGCCGTGGTGGACGGGGTCGAACGTCCCGCCCATCACCCCCAGGCGGGGCCGGTCCTCAGCCATGCCGTCGTGTGCCTCCGGGCCTCGTCGGACGGCGGGTCAGTGACGCGTGCCCACGCTGCGGAACGCGTACGTGACGGCCAGCAGCATCAGCAGTGCGCCGAACGCACCGATGCCCACGACCTCCGGCGGGACCGGAAGGTGGTTGGCGGCCTCCGCGGTCTCCTCCGCGAGCAGCTGGGCGGCAGCGAGCACCTGGTCCTCCTGGATGTGTCGTCCTGGGTCATGTCTCGTGGGCGCGCCGAGCACGCCAGTTGTCCAGTGTCGCATGCCCTCGCTGGACGCGACGGCACGCGCGCTGGACCGTGCGGGTGACGCGGCGCACGGCGCCGGTCAGGTCCGGACCTGACCCTCGCCGTGGACGACCCACTTGGTCGTCGTGAGCTCGGCCAGGCCCATCGGCCCACGGGCGTGCGTCTTCTGCGTCGAGATGCCGATCTCCGCGCCGAGGCCGAGCTGGCCGCCGTCGGTGAAGCGGGTCGACGCGTTGACCATGACCGCGGCCGAGTCGACCCGCGCCACGAACTCCTCGGACGCGGCGAGCGAACGGGTCACGATCGCCTCGGTGTGCCCCGACGACCACCGACGGATGTGCTCGAGCGCGGCGTCCAGGTCGGGCACGACGCGGACGGCGAGGTCGAGCGAGAGGTACTCGGTCGCCCAGTCCTCGTCCGTCGCTGCGACGACCGGTACGCCGTCCGGCGCGAGGCGCGTCGTCGCGCCGTCGCCGTGCACCGTGACCCCCGCCTCGTGCAGCGCGGCGAGCACCACGGGCAGCACTGTGGGCGCCGCGGCCTCGTGCACGAGGAGCGTCTCGGCGGCGTTGCACACGCCGACCCGGTGCGTCTTGGAGTTGAGGACGATCGCGACGGCGGTCTCGACGTCGGCGTCGGCGTCGACGTAGACGTGGCAGTTGCCGGTCCCCGTCTCGACCACGGGCACCGTGGCCTCCTGCACCACGGTGCGGATGAGGTCCGCGCCGCCGCGCGGCACGAGGAGGTCGACCAGGCCGCGGGCGTGCATGAGCGCGACGGCGCCGGCGCGACCGTGCCCGTCGATCGACTGGACGGCGTCGGCCGGCAGACCCACCGACTCCAGGGCCTCACCCAGGATGCGCACGATGACGTCGTTCGAGCCCGACGCGGCGGAACCGCCCCGGAGCACCGCCGCGTTGCCGCTCTTCAGCGCGAGGCCGGCGGCGTCCACCGTGACGTTGGGTCGCGCCTCGTAGATCATGCCCACGACGCCGAGCGGCACACGCAGCTGACGCAGCCGCAGGCCGTTCGGGAGCGTCGACCCGCGCACGACCTCACCGACCGGGTCCGGCAGCGCGGCCAGCTCCCGCAGCGCGTCGGCGATCGCCACGATGCGCTCCGGCGTGAGCGTGAGGCGGTCGAGCAGTCCCGGCGAGATCCCGGCCGCGCGGCCGCGCTCGAGGTCGACGGCGTTCGCCGCGACGACCTCCTGCGTCCCGGCGACGAGGAAGTCCGCCATCGCGTGCAGCGCGGCGTCCTTCGTCGCGCGCGTCGCGGTCGCGAGCGAGCGTGCGGCGACCTGCGCCCGGCGCGCGACGTCGAGGACGGCGTCGCGCACGTCGTCGGGCACCGCGGTCGCGCGCGGCCCGGCCGGCGCGTCGGTCCCGGTCTGCTGCTCGTGCTGGGGCGCGGCCGTCGTGGTCATGGCGGCAGGATAGGCGCCGCCGCCGGGCGTCAGCGAGGAGCGTTCACGAGCACGAGGTCGTCGCGGTGGACGACCTCGCGGTCGTACCCGACACCCCGCTCGGCCAGCAGCTCGCGCGTCGAGCGCCCCAGCAGCCCGGGCAGCTCGTCCGACCCGTAGGCGACCAGGCCCCGTCCGACGACGTCGCCGGCTGCCGACGCGAGCTCGACCGGATCTCCCGCCTCGAACGAGCCGTGCACCTCGGTCACGCCCGCGGGGAGCAGCGACGTGCGTCGCACGACGACGGCCTGCACGGCGCCGTCGTCGAGCACGAGCCGCCCGCGCGTGCGTGCCGCGTGCGCGAGCCACAGCATGCGGGTCGGGACGCGTCGTCCCGTCGCCGAGAACCACGTCCCGACCGGCGCACCGGCGAGGGCCGCCTCCGCCTGGGCCGCCGACGTCAGCACGACCGGCACGCCCGACCCGGTCGCGATCGCGACGGACGCGAGCTTCGTGACCATGCCCCCGGTGCCGACCGCGCTCCCGCGCCCCGTGACGACGACGCCCTCGAGGTCGCCCGGACCGTGCACCTCGTCGATCCGACGTGCACCGCGCGACGGCGGGCCGTCGTAGAGCGCGTCGACGTCCGTGAGCAGCACCATGGCGTCGGCGCGCACGAGGTGCGACACGAGGGCCGCGAGTCGGTCGTTGTCCCCGAACCGGATCTCCTCGGTCGCGACGGTGTCGTTCTCGTTCACCACCGGGACGACCCCGAGGCCCAGGAGCCGGTCGAGGGCGCGCTGCGCGTTGCGGTAGTGGCCGCGTCGGATCGTGTCCTCGGCCGTGAGGAGCACCTGACCGACCCTGAGCCCGTGCGTCGCGAACGCCTCCGTGTAGCGGGCCACGAGCAGGCCCTGACCCACCGAGGCGGCCGCCTGGGCGGTCGCGAGGTCGCGCGGGCGCGACGTCAGGCCGAGCGGGGCGAGGCCCGCGGCGATCGCGCCCGACGTCACGAGGACGACCTCGGTGCCCGCGGCGCGCCGCGCGGCGAGGACATCGACGAGCGCGCGCAGCGCCGCCACGTCCAGGCGGCCGTCGCCGCCGGTCAGCGACGACGAGCCGATCTTGACGACGACGCGCCGCGCGTCGGGCAGCGCCGACCGCTCCCGGATCACTCGGTGCCCTCCGGGTCGGTCCAGTGGCCGGCCTCGCGCTCCGTCCACAGCTCGGCACGCGCGTCGGCCTTGGCGTCCATGCGCTCCTTGTACTCCTGACGCTTCTCGGCACGCGTGGGGCGTGCGCGCTCCTCGAGGCGCAGGTCGGTCCCGCGGGGTCCGCCCAGCAGCTCCGAGCCGGTCAGGAGCGTCGGCTCCCAGTCGAAGACGACCGCGTCGTCGCCGTCGCCGATGACGACCTCCGCGCCGGGCGTCGCGCCGACAGCGAAGAGCTTCTCCTCGACCCCGAGGCGCGCGAGCCGGTCGGCGAGGTAGCCGACGGCCTCGTCGTTGGAGAACTGGGTCTGGCGGACCCACCGCTCGGGCTTGCTCCCGCGCACCTGGAACCAGACACGCCCCTGGTCGTCGTGCCGCGTCACGGTGAAGCCGGCCTCGTCGACGGCCCGCGGCCGCAGGACCGTCCGGGTCGGCGCCGCCGCGGGCGCCGCGGCGCGTGCCGCGTCGACGATGCGCGCGAGCGCGAACGTCAGGGGGCGCAGGCCCTCGTGGCTCGCCGCGGAGATCTCGTGCACCTCGAGGCCGCGCGCCTCGAGCTCGGGACGGACGAGGTCCGCCAGCTCGCGCGCCTCGGGCACGTCGACCTTGTTGAGCACGACGAGCCGCGGCCGCTCCGACAGCGGGACCGCGCCGCCGCTGATCTCGAGGTCCCCCTCGTAGGCGGCCAGCTCGGCCTCGATCACGTCGAGGTCGGAGATCGGGTCCCGGCCCGGCTCGAGCGTCGCGCAGTCGAGCACGTGCACGAGGACGGCGCACCGCTCGACGTGCCGCAGGAACTCGAGTCCCAGACCCCTGCCCTGGCTCGCGCCCGGGATCAGGCCGGGCACGTCGGCCACGGTGAAGCGGGACGAGCCCGCCTGGACGACGCCGAGGTTGGGCACGAGCGTCGTGAACGGGTAGTCCGCGATCTTGGGCCGTGCGGCGGAGATCGCCGCGACGAGGCTGCTCTTGCCCGCGCTCGGGTAGCCCACCAGGGCGACGTCGGCGATCGTCTTGAGCTCGAGGACGACGTCGCGACCCTCGCCGGGCTCGCCGAGCAGCGCGAACCCGGGAGCCTTGCGGCGGGGCGACGCGAGCGCCGCGTTGCCCAGTCCCCCGCGGCCGCCCTCGGCGACGACGAAGCGCGTGCCCTCCCCCACGAGGTCGGCGAGCACCTCGCCGTGGGGGGTCTTGACGACCGTGCCGTCGGGTACGCGAAGGACGAGGTCCTCGCCCGCGCCGCCCTGACGGTCGTCGCCCATCCCCTGCGTGCCCGACGGCGCGTGGCGGTGCGGCGAGTGGTGGAACTCGAGCAGCGTCGTGACCTGCGGGTCGACGACGAGGACGACGTCCCCGCCGTCGCCTCCGTTGCCGCCGTCGGGCCCGGCGAGCGGCTTGAACTTCTCGCGGCGGATCGACGCGCAGCCGTGACCGCCGTCACCGCCCGACACGTGCAGGACGACGCGGTCGACGAACGTGGCCACGGCTCCTCCTTCTCGGGGGTCTGTCCGGGGGTGCCGGACGGGTCGGACAGGGTGCGGACAGGCGTGCGTCGCTGGTCGGGGGTCAGCCTGACCCGGGGCGTGTGAGGCGCGAGTGGGACGACGAAGGGGCGCACCGAACGGTGCGCCCCTTCGTCACGAACGTCCGATCAGGCCTCGGCGGCCACGATGTCGACGACCTTGCGGCCGCGGCGGACACCGAACTGGACAGCGCCGGCGGTGAGCGCGAAGAGGGTGTCGTCGCCGCCCCGGCCGACGTTGTTGCCGGGGTGGAAGTGCGTGCCACGCTGGCGGACGATGATCTCGCCGGCGTTGACGGCCTGACCGCCGAAGCGCTTCACGCCGAGGCGCTGCGCGTTCGAGTCGCGGCCGTTCCGCGAGGAGCTGGCGCCCTTCTTGTGTGCCATGACTGACCTGCTTTCGTACGGAGGAGACGGGAGGCCGTGGCCCGGTGGTCACCGGGCCGTCGGCTCACTTGATGCCGGTGACCTTGAGGCGGGTCAGCTTCTGCCGGTGGCCCTGGCGCTTGCGGTAACCCGTCTTGTTCTTGTACTTGAGGATGTCGATCTTCGGGCCCTTCTCGTCCCGGACGATCTCGGCGGTCACCTGGACCGCGGCGAGCGCCGCGGCGTCCGAGGTGACCTTGTCCCCGTCCACGAGCAGGAGCGCGGGGAGCTGGACGGTCGAGCCGGCGTCACCGGACAGCCGGTCGACGACGACGACGTCGCCCACCGACACCTTCTCCTGGCGGCCACCGGCCTTGACGATCGCGTACACCACGTTGCTGCTCATCTCTCTCGTACGGCTCTCGCGTCTGCGACGTGCCCTGCGCGCGGGGCGTCGGACCCCACCTCGTCGAGGCTCGGCATCCGGGACACGTGGAAGCGGTGCGCACACAGGCGCACCGACGTTCCAGGGTACGGAAGCCTCACCCTCCTGGTCAAATGGCGGTCTCGGTCTGCTCGGCCTGCTCGGTCGGCTCGGTGCTCTCCACCGGTCCGACCTGCTCGGCCTGCTCCGTGGCGCCGCCGTCGGACGCGGGGGCGTCCTCGACCGGACCGCCCGGCGCGGGCGCCTCGACGGCCGCGATGCTGCCCACGGCGTCGCGCAGCTCGGCCGCGGCCGGGTCGACGACGTCTGCCGGGTCACCGTGGTCGGCGGCGTGGTCCGCGCCCTGCTCCTCGGCGTGGTCGGCGACCGCCTTCTCGGCGACGGCCCGCGCGAGGGCCTCGAGCTCGGGCGACGAGGCGTCCGCGCCGTCCGACCCGCGGGCGGACTCGTGCTCCGGCTCGTGACCGACGGGCCCGTGGTCGTGCTCCCCGGCGTGGTCGTGGGCGTGCGCCGCCGCGGCCGCGATCGTCGCGAGCGTGGCCTTGACGGCCTCGCGCGCCTCGGGCAGGACGGGCACGGCGACCGGGGCCGCCGCGGGGGCCGTCGCGGGGGCCTTCTTGCGCCGCGACCGCTTCGACTCACCCGCGGGCTGCTGCTGCTCGGACGAGCCGCCCTCGGACCCGCCGTTCGAGCGCTCGACCGGGTCGGTGTGCACCACGAACCCGCGGCCGTTGCAGTGGTCGCACGTCTCGCTGAACGCCTCGACGAGGCCCTGGCCGACGCGCTTGCGCGTCATCTGCACGAGCCCGAGCGACGTGACCTCGGCCACCTGGTGCTTGGTCCGGTCGCGGCCGAGGCACTCGACCAGGCGCCGCAGGACGAGGTCGCGGTTGGACTCGAGCACCATGTCGATGAAGTCGATGACGATGATGCCGCCGATGTCACGCAGCCGGAGCTGGCGGACGATCTCCTCGGCGGCCTCGAGGTTGTTGCGGGTGACCGTCTCCTCGAGGGTCCCGCCCGCGCCGGTGAACTTGCCCGTGTTGACGTCGATGACGGTCATCGCCTCGGTGCGGTCGATCACGAGCGACCCGCCCGAGGGCAGCCACACCTTGCGGTCCATGCCCTTGGCGAGCTGCTCGTCGACGCGGTGCTCCGCGAAGACGTCGCCCGTCCCGGTGTACCTCGACACCCGGTCCGCGAGGTCCGGGGCCATGGACGTCACGTAGTCGTCGATCATCCGGTGCACGTCGTCCCCCTGGACGACCAGCGAGCGGAAGTCGTCGTTGAAGATGTCGCGCACGACGCGGATCGCCATGTCGGGCTCGCCCTGGAGCAGCGCGGGTGCCGACGCGGTGCGCGACCTCTTCTCGATCGCGGCCCACTGCTCCTGCAGGCGCTGGACGTCGCGACGCAGCTCCTCGTCCGACGCACCCTCGGCGGCGGTCCGGACGATCACGCCCGCGTCGTCGGGCACGATCTCCTTGAGCAGCTTCTTCAGGCGCGCGCGCTCGGTGTCCGGCAGCTTGCGCGAGATGCCCGTCATGCCGCCGCCGGGGACGTAGACGAGGTAGCGGCCGGCGAGCGTGATCTGCGAGGTCAGGCGGGCGCCCTTGTGCCCGATCGGGTCCTTGGTGACCTGGACCAGGACCGAGTCGCCCGACCTGAGCGCCTGCTCGATCCGGCGCGGCTGGCCCTCCAGGCCCGCCGCGTCCCAGTTCACCTCACCGGCGTAGAGCACGGCGTTGCGCCCCTTGCCCAGGTCGACGAACGCCGCCTCCATGCTCGGCAGGACGTTCTGGACCCGGCCGAGGTAGACGTTGCCGACCATCGTCGACGAGCTGCCGCCGCTGCCGGTGCGCGAGACGAAGTGCTCGACGAGCACGCCGTCCTCGAGCACGGCGATCTGGACGCGACCGTTGCTCTCGCGGACGACCATGGCGCGGTCGACCGCCTCGCGACGTGCCAGGAACTCGGCCTCGGTGATGACCGTCCGCCGCCTGCCCGCGTCGCGGCCCTCGCGCCGACGCTGACGCTTCGCCTCGAGCCGCGTCGAGCCCTTGAGCGCGGTGACCTCGTCCGACGCCGTGCGGGAGCGCGCGCGGCGCGGCTCCGCCTCGGGCTCGACGTCGCCACCCCGGCCGCTGCGGCGACGACGACGCCGACGACGGCTCGAGCCACCCTCGTCCGTGTCGTCGCCCGCGACCGCGTCCGCCTCGGCGTCGGCGTCCTCCGCGGGCTCGTCCTGGGCGGAGGGCGCCTCTGACGCCTCGTCGTCGGTGGCGTCGGCCCGGCTGCGACGGCCGCGACCCCCACGACGACGACGACGCCGGCGGCCCGCCTCAGCGGACTCGTCCTCGTCACGCTCCGAGCCCTCCTCGGACGGCTCGGCACCCTCGGTGTCCTCGGTGTCCTCGGTGCCCTCGGTGTCCCCGGCGTCCTCGGCCTCGAGGTCGACGGGCACGACGGCGTCCTCGGCGAGCACCGACGTGTCGTCGGCGACGGTGGCGGGCGCCTCGTCCTCGGGCGCAGGGGCGCCGGGCTCGCCCGACGCCCCGTCCGCAGCGACCGGCGGACCGGCAGGGGCCTGCGCGCGACGCCGCCGCGAGCGGCCCGCGGGGTCGGGCGCCTGGAACAGCAGAGCGGTCGCCGCGAGCCGGGGTGCGGGGCCGCCGGTCGTCGTGACCGGACGCGGCTGCCCCAGCTCGGCGAGGACGTCCAGCACGGGCGCGTCCGCCGCCTGCTCGTCGCCGGCCGGCGGGGTCGACGGCGTGGACGAGGCCTCGTCCTGCACCGTCGTCGAGGTCGCCGCCGCGCGGCCGCCGCGGCGGCCACGGGCCGAGCCCCGGCCCGTCGTGGGCGTGCCACCCGCCGCAGCGGTCTCGTCGGTCGGCGCGGCGACGGGGCCGGCCGTGCTCGCGTCGACAGGGGCGTCGGCCGGGCCGGTCCCCTGGTCCTCCTGGGCGGCCGGCGCGTCCTGGACGGCCTGCTTGCGCGTCGTCTTCCGCGGCGCGCGGCGCCGCTTGGGCGCGGCCTCGGCGTCGTCGGCGGTGCGGTCCGGCGCGTCGGCGGCGGGCTCGTCGGTCGACCGGGGAGCCGACTCGGCCGACGCCTCGGCACCGGTCCCGTCGCCGGTCCCGTCGCCCGGCTCGGGCGATGCCGCGTCAGCCGGGCGGCTCGTCGCGCGCCGCGAACGACGTGCGGGCCTGCGCGGTGCGGTCTCCGTCGCCTCGGGGGCGACCGGAGCGCCCTCGCCCGACCCTGCACCTGCGGTACCCGTGCCGGAACGCGGGTCGGCGGTCGTGGTGGAGCCCGCGGACTGCGCGGAGCCGGTGTCGCCGCTGGGCGCCGTCACAGGTGCGGACGCGCGTCGGCTGCGCGAGCGGCGGGGCGCGGCGCCCGTCGACCCCGTCCCGGCCGACGTGCCGGGAGCCTCGGCGTCGGCCGTCGCCGCTCCGCGAGGCGCCTCCGCGAGGGGGTCCGCCGCCTTCCCGGCCGAGGCGCGGGCCGGCGCGGACGCCGACGTGTCGGCCGCGGCCGGGCTCGTGACGGCGCTCGTCGCGCGTCGGCTGCGGCGGGGGCGGCCGGGGGCGGTCGTCGGCTCGGCGCCCGCTCCCCCGTCCGGCGTCGTCGCGCTGCTGCTGCTGCTGGGGGTGTTCTCGTCTGCCACGGGATGTGCTCCTGGCCCGGGGGCTGTCCACACTCGCCGGCCCTCGGGCGGTTCGGTCGTCGTCGTGCGCTGCGCGCCGCGACGGAAGTCTGTGGTCGGCCCGGACGGATGGGCGGGAGCGCCTGCCTGCCTTGTCGACGGCGGCGCCCGGTGGTCGCGGACCACGTCCGGGGTCGTCTGCACGGGGGACGGTGTGGCGACCCTCGTGGCGGCGTCAGTATCGCACAGCGGCCCCTCGACGCCCTGTCGTGCCCACGAGCGACACGCCGTCGAAGTGACGCCGTGTCACCTCGAAGGACTTTCGTCCCATGTCCAGCGGGCACGCGCTTCCTAGCGTCGGGAGCGGTGCGGGACGTCCCGCGCCACGCGGCCCCACGGGACCGGCCCCGACGCAGCGGCCGCCGACGGCCGCAGCTGGAGCCCCAGGCACGTCGGAGGAGACCCCGGTGGACGCGCTCGACCTCGCACGGTGGCAGTTCGGCATCACCACCGTCTACCACTTCATCTTCGTGCCGCTCACGATCGGGCTGGCGCCGCTCGTGGCGATCATGCAGACCGCGTGGCACCGCACGGGCGACGAGCGCTGGCTCCGCCTGACGAAGTTCTTCGGCAAGCTCATGCTGATCAACTTCGCGATCGGCGTCGCGACGGGCATCGTCCAGGAGTTCCAGTTCGGGATGAGCTGGAGCGAGTACTCGCGCTTCGTCGGCGACGTCTTCGGTGCCCCGCTCGCGATGGAGGCGCTCGCCGCGTTCTTCGTCGAGTCGACGTTCCTCGGCCTGTGGATCTTCGGCTGGGACAAGCTCCCCAAGCGCGTCCACCTCGCGACCATCTGGGCCGTCGCGATCGCGACCAACCTCTCCGCGTACTTCATCCTCGCCGCGAACTCGTGGATGCAGCACCCCGTGGGCGCCGTCCTCAACGAGGAGACCGGTCGCGCCGAGATGGTCGACATCGGCGCCGTCCTGTCGAACGTCACGCTGCTCGCGGCGTTCCCGCACACCATCACCGCCGCGTTCCTCACCGCGGGCACCTTCGTCGCCGGCATCGGCGCGTGGTGGATGGTCCGCTCGGTCCGCCGGGGCGACACCGCGACCGCCCGCGTCTACCGCTCCGCGGTCGTCCTCGGCACCGTGACGATGCTCGTCTCCGGCGTCGGCGTCGCGCTCTCGGGCGACTGGCAGGCGAAGCTCATGTTCGACCAGCAGCCCATGAAGATGGCCTCGGCCGAGGCGCTGTGCGAGGGCGAGAACGGCGCCTCGTTCTCCCTGCTGACGATCGGTGACCTGTCGAACTCGTGCGAGGGCGTGACCCACGTCCTGACCATCCCGGGCGTCACGTCGTACCTCGCGTCGGGCGACTTCGACTCGTACCTGCCCGGCGTCGACGAGCTCCAGGAGCGGTCGGAGGCCCTGTACGGCGAGGGCGTCGACTACCGCCCGAACCTCGCCGTCACCTACTGGAGCTTCCGGCTCATGATCGGGTTCGGCGTCGGCAGCGCCGCCCTCGCCGCCGCGGTCCTCCTGCTCCTGCGTCGCCGCGACGTCGTCGGGCACACCTGGTTCGGCCGGCTGGGCCTGGTCGCGCTGCCCACGCCGTTCCTGGCCTCCGCGTTCGGCTGGATCTTCACGGAGATGGGTCGCCAGCCGTGGGTCGTCGTGCCCAACCCGAACCCGAGCGGCGTCGACGGCGTGTGGATGCTCACGGCGCGGGGCGTCTCCAGCGCCGTCCCCGCCGGGATGATCCTCGCGTCGCTCGTCGGGTTCACGCTGCTGTACGGCGTCCTGGCCGTCGTCTGGTACCGCCTGATGCACCGGTACGCCGTCCAGGGCGTCGCGGAGTCCGAGAAGGACCCCAGCCCCGACGCCCGGCGCGGCGACGGCTCCGCCGACGACGACGTCGACCGCCCCCTGTCCTTCGCGTACTGAGGAGCGACGACCATGGACCTCTCGACCCTGTGGTTCGGACTGATCGCCGTCCTGTGGACGGGCTACCTCGTCCTCGAGGGCTTCGACTTCGGCGTCGGCATGCTGCTGCCCGTGCTCGGCCGCAAGGACCGCGAGCGCCGCCTGATGATCAACACGATCGGCCCCGTGTGGGACGGCAACGAGGTGTGGCTGCTCACCGCCGGCGGTGCGACGTTCGCCGCGTTCCCCGAGTGGTACGCGACGCTCTTCTCGGGCTTCTACCTCCCGCTGTTCCTCATCCTGCTCGCGCTCATCGTGCGGGTCGTCGCGTTCGAGTGGCGCGGGAAGATCGACGACCCGGCGTGGCGCGCGTGGGCCGACCGGGCGCTCGTCGTCGGCTCGTGGGTCCCAGCCGTGCTGTGGGGCGTCGCGTTCGCCAACATCGTGCGCGGCGTCGAGCTCGACGCCGACCACCAGTACGTGGGTGGCTTCTTCGCCCTCCTCAACCCGTTCGCGCTGCTGGGCGGCGCGACGACGGCGCTGCTCTTCCTCACGCACGGCGCGGTGTTCCTCGCGCTCAAGACCGACGGCGAGATGCGTCGCCGGGCGGGCGCGCTCGCCGCGCGCCTCGCCGTGGTGACGCTCGTGGTGGCCGGGGCGTTCGCCGTCTGGGCCCAGGTCGCGTACTCGGTGCCGTGGACGTGGGCGGCGACCGCGGTGGCGGCCGGAGGGCTCGGCTGGCTGGTCGTCGCGACCCGGTCGCGGCGCGAGGGCCAGGCGTTCGTGGCGTCCGCGGGCACGATCGTCGCGGCCGTCGTGCTCATCTTCGGCTCGCTGTACCCCGACGTCATGCCCGCGGTCGACCCCGCCAACTCGCTCACCGTCGACAACGCGTCCTCGACCGACTACACGCTGACGATCATGACCTGGGTCGCCGTCGTCCTCACGCCCGTCGTCCTGCTCTACCAGGGCTGGACGTACTGGGTCTTCCGCAAGCGCCTCACGGTCGAGCACATCCCCGACCACACCGGGCTGACGTTCGAGCGGGTGTGAAGCCGCTCGACCCCCGCCTGCTGCGCCGGGCACGCCACGCACGCCGGTACGTCCTGCTGACGGCCGGGCTCGGTGCGGTCACGGCCGCGCTCGTCGTCGTGCAGGCACTGCTCCTCGCCCACGCCCTCGCACCGCTCGTGACGCGCGAGGCGGACGTGGCCGACGTCGTGCCCGCCGTCGCGGGGCTCACCGCGGTCGTCGTCGCGCGCACGCTCGTCGTGGCGCTCCAGGAACGGTGGGCGCACCGGGCCGCGACGCGGGCCGTCGCCGAGCTGCGCGAGCAGGTCGTGCGGCACGGCGTCGCGCTCGTGGCGAGCCGGCAGGACGCCGACGGCACCGGTGCGGCGGTGACGCTGGCGACGCGCGGGCTCGAGGCGCTCGAGCCGTACTTCGTCCGCTACCTCCCCCAGCTGCTGCTCGCCGCGACCGTCACGCCCGCGGCGCTCGCCGTGGTGCTCGGGCTCGACTGGGTCGCCGCCGTGACGATCGCCGTGACGCTGCCGCTCGTGCCGCTGTTCATGTGGCTCGTCGGCGTGATGACGCAGGGCCACGCCGAACGGCGCCTGGCGGCCATGACGCGCCTCGGTCACCAGGTGCTCGACCTGCTCGCGGGCCTGCCCACGCTGCGCGCGCTCGGCCGCGAGCGCGGTCCGGCCGACCGTGTGCGGGCCCTCGGCGACGCCCACCGTCGCGCGACCATGGGCACGCTGCGGGTCGCGTTCCTGTCCGGCATGGTCCTCGAGCTGCTCACGACGCTGTCCGTCGCGCTGGTCGCGGTGGGCGTCGGCTTCCGCCTGGTGTACGGGCAGCTCGACCTCACGACCGCGCTCGCGGTGCTCGTGCTGGCGCCCGAGGTGTACCTCCCGCTGCGCCAGGTCGGGGCGCACTTCCACGCCTCGACGGACGGGGTCGCGGCCGCCACGTCGGCGTTCGAGCTGCTCGAGCGCCCGCTCCCCCGGCGCGGCACCGCCGCCGCCCCGGACCTGCGCCGGGCGGTGGTCCGGTTCGAGCGCGTCGGGGTGGCCGCGCCCGGGCGGGCGACGACCGCGCCGCACGACCTCGACCTCGTCGTGGTCCCCGGCGAGGTGCTCGCGCTCGCGGGACCGAACGGTGCCGGGAAGTCGACGGCGGTCGCGGTGCTGCTCGGGCTCGTGCCGCCCACGGCGGGTCGGGTCCTCGTCGAGGACGACGGCCGGTCCGTCCCCCTCGAGGACCTCGAACCCGCCACGTGGTGGCGCCAGGTCGCCTGGACGCCGCAGCGTCCCGTCCTCGAGCCGGGGACCCTGCGCGACGCCGTGGGTGCCGCCGTGAGCCCCGAGCGCCTCGAGGCCGCCGCACGGCTCACGGGTCTCGACGCCGTGGTCGCGGCCGCGCCGGGCGGCTGGTCGACCCGGGTCGGCCAGGGCGGTGCGGGCCTCAGCCTGGGCCAGCGCCAACGCGTCGCGCTCACGCGGGCGCTCGTGGGCGACCAGCCGCTCGTGGTCCTCGACGAGCCGACCGCGCACCTGGACGCCGTGAGCGAGGAGACGGTCCTGGACGCCGTCGCCCGGCTCCGGTCCGAGGGCAGGACGGTCGTGCTCGTCGCGCACCGTCCCGCGCTGCTCGCCGCAGCCGACCGCGTCGTCCACGTCCACGCGCGCGTCGAACCGCCGCTGGGCGTCGGTGGTGCGGCATGACCCCGGCGCGTCGCGCAGTGCCGGCCGGTGCGCCCGCCGCGTCCGAGCGGACGGGTCGTGCGGCGCGCCTTCGACGCGACCCGCTCGTGCGCGCCGTGCGCCTGCTCCAGGTGCGGCCCGGACGCGTGGCCGCGGCCCTCCTCGCCGGCGCGGGCAGCCTCGGCTCGGCGGTGGCCCTCGCGGCGGTCTCGGCGTGGCTCATCGCGCGCGCGTCGCAGATGCCGCCCGTCATGCACCTGACCGTCGCGGCGGTCGCCGTCCGCATGTTCGGCGTCTCCCGCGGGCTGCTGCGCTACGTCGAGCGCCTCGTCTCGCACGACGTCGCGCTGCGCGGCATGGCGACGCTGCGCACGACGCTCTACCGCCGGCTGTCCGAGGGCGACGGCGCGGCGCTGGTCCAGGTCCGCCGTGGGGACCTCCTCGCCCGCGTCGGCGCCGACGTCGACGCGATCGGTGACGTCGTCGTGCGGGGTCTGCTGCCCGCCGGTGTCGCGGTCGCGGTCGGCGCGGGCAGCGTGGCCCTCCTCGCGGCGTTCCTGCCCGCGGCCGGCGCCGCGCTCGCCGCAAGCCTCGTCGTCGCGGGCCTGGTCGCTCCGTGGCTGGCGGCGCGCGGTGCACGGCGCGCCGAGGAGAGGTCCGCCGCGTCGCGCGCCGAGGTCGCAGCGACGGCCGCGACGCTGCTCGACGGGGCCGCCGTCCTGACGGTCGCCGGGCGCGTCGACGAGCTCGTCGACCGCCTCCGCGACTCCGACGCGCGGACCGCGCACGCCGCCGACGACGGTGCACGACCGGCGTCGGTCGCGGCCGCGCTGCAGCCCGCGGCCACCGGGCTCGCGGTGCTCGCGGCGCTCGTGCTGGGCGCGCAGGCGACGGCAGCCGGGACGCTCGCCCCGGTCGAGCTCGCCGTCGTCGTGCTCACCCCGCTCGCGGCGTTCGAGGCCGTGGCCCTGCTGCCTGCCGCCGCGCTCCAGGTGCTGCGGTCCCGCGCCGCGGCCGAGCGCGTCATGGCGCTGCTCGACCCGGCGACGGCGGTCGACGGCGGCGTGCCACCGGGTCCCGCGGTCCGCGGCGCCGGACCGGACGCCCACGGGCCCGTGCCGGAGCGGCGGTCGGTCGCGGGGTCGGCAGGCGGCTCACCGAGCGCCCCCGGGCGGGACCGGTCGGTCGCCGACGCACGCCGGGCCCCGCAGCTCGTCGCGCGCGGCGCCGACGTCGGCTGGCCTTCGGGGCCCACGCTCGTCGGCGGCCTGGACCTCGAGGTCGTCCCCGGCCGTAGCGTCGCCGTCGTCGGGCCGAGCGGTCTCGGCAAGACGACCCTGCTGCTGACCCTCGCGGGTCTCCTGCGCCCGCACGCGGGCCGCGTGACGCTCGACGGCGTGGACGTCGCGGACCTCGGGCGCGCGGAGGCGGCCCGGTCCGTCGTCGTCGTCCCCGAGGACGCCCACGTGTTCGACACGACCGTGCTCGAGAACCTGCGGGTCGCCCGCGGGGACGTCACCGCCGCCGAGGCGACGTCGACGCTCGCGGCGGTCGGTCTCGGTGCCTGGCTCGACGCGCTCCCCGACGGCCTCGCGACCGTCCTGGGCGCGGACGCGACCCGCGTGTCGGGCGGCGAGCGCCGCCGCCTCCTGCTCGCGCGCGCCCTGGTCTCGCGTGCACCGCTGCTGCTGCTCGACGAGCCCACCGAGCACGTCGACGCCGGTGGGGACGACCTCATGACCGCTCTGCTGGACGGCTCGCTCGCCCCGGGCCGCGGCGTCCTCGTCGTCACGCACCGCACGGGCGGGCTGGACGCGGCCGACGAGGTGATCGCGCTCGCGCGGACCGGTAGCGTCAGCCGCGCACGTCCCCGCCAACGGGCCGGGACCGCACGGGACCGCGATACGGCGCAGGCCGCACGACCGGCGGGTCCGACCGCCTGACCTCGGAGACCCCATGACAGCCCACGACACGCACCAGGGGTCCGTCGCCGCGGCCGAGCTCCTGCAGGCCGCGCTCAACCTCGCGTCGGACCTCGACCTGCCGACCGTGCTGCACCGGTTCGTCGCCGCGAGCACCGAGCTGACCGGCGCGCGGTACGGCGCGATCAACGTGCTCGACGCGCGCGGGCGCTCGACGACGTTCGTCCACACGGGCATGGAGGAGCACCTCGCGGCCCTGCTCGGCCGTGGTCCGCACGCGGTCGGCGTCCTCGGTGCGATCCCGACCCGCGGCACGCTGCGGCTCGCCGACCTCATGGAGCACCCCAGCTTCAAGGGCTTCCCGCCGAACCACCCGCCCATGGGCTCGTTCCTCGGGACCGCTGTCCGCGTGCGCGACCGGGTCTACGGCTACCTGTACCTGTCGGAGAAGGACGGCGGCTTCACCGACGACGACGACGAGGTCGTCCTGACCCTCGGGGCCGCCGCGGCCGTCGCGATCCAGAACGCCCAGATGTACGCCGAGGCCGAGCACCGCGAGCACTGGCTCCAGGCCGGCCAGACGATCACGACGATGCTGCTCTCGGGCGCCGAGGAGGAGGAGGTCCTCGCCGAGATCGCCTCCTCGTCGCGTCAGGTCGCCCGCGCGGACACCGCCGCGCTCGTGCTGCCCGGCCTCGACGACACGTGGGTCATGGAGATCGTCGACGGCGTCGGCGAGGACGAGCTCGTCGGCACGGTCATGCCCCCGGACGGGCGCGCGCGGACCGTCCTGCGCGACGGCAACGGGCTCGTGGTGGACTCGCTGTCCCGCTCGCGCGCGATGCGCGTCGACTCTCTGAGGCAGTTCGGGCCCGCGATGTACGCGCCGATGCAGGCCGAGGGGCGCGGCATCGGCGTCCTGGTCCTGCTCCGGCGCGTGGGCTCGGCGCCGTTCGAGCCCACCGACCTCGCGACGGCCGAGGCCTACGCCGCCCAGGCGGCCCTCGCGCTCGTCCTCGCGGAGGCGCGCCACGCGCAGGACGTCGCCGCGCTGCTCGACGAGCGCGAGCGCATCGCCCGCGACCTGCACGACCTGGCGATCCAGCAGCTGTTCGCGACGGGGATGCAGCTCGAGACCGTTCGCCGCCGCGCGGCGCGTGGTGTCGACCCGGCCGAGCTCACCGGGATCGTCGAGGAGGCGCTCGACAACGTCGACTCGACGGTGCGCCAGATCCGGTCGATCGTGCACGCGCTGCGCGACCCCGACGCGACCGCCCCGCTCGCGGAGCGGCTGCGCCGCGAGGCGTCCCTCGCCCGCACGGGCCTCGGCTTCGCGCCGTCGCTGCTCATCACGGTCGACGGCCGGGTCCTCGACTCGCCGCAGAGCCTCGAGGGCGACGCGGGCGCGCTCGACGACGTCGTCGGCGACGACCTCGCGGACGACGTCGTCGCCGTGGTGCGTGAGGGACTCGCGAACGCCGCCCGGCACGCCCGCGCGTCGTCGGTCGCCGTCCGCGTCGACCTGCACGGCGTCGCCCCGACCGGGACGATCACCGTCGAGGTCGAGGACGACGGCACGGGCCTGCCGCCCGCGCGCGAGCGCCGGTCGGGCACGGACAACCTCGCCGCACGGTCACGCCGGTACGGCGGGACGTTCTCGCTCGGGGCGTCAGCGCACGGGCGCGGGACGCTCCTGGTGTGGCAGGCGCCCGTCCAGGGTCGGGGTCGCTGACGGACGACGTGGGGCCGGGATCAGTCGGCGTCGGGCTTCCACGCGCTGCGCTTGTGGCCCGCGACCCAGGCCGCGGCCTGCGTCCGGCGCTGGAGCCCCATCTTCGACAGCAGCGACGTGATGTGGTTCTTGACCGTCTTCTCGGCCACGCCCAGACGCTCCGCGATCTCCCGGTTCGACATGCCCTCGCCGATCAGGTCGAGGACCTTGCGCTCGCTCGGCGTGAGGTCCGCCGTCGGGTCGTCGTGGCCGGCGCGGCGTCGCGTGACCGTCCGCTCGTCGAGCAGCGTCCGGCCCGCCGCGACCGAGCGGACCACGTCGGCGATCTCCGCGCCGCGCACCGTCTTGAGCACGTAGGCGGCGGCGCCTGCGTCGAGCGCGGCCGCGAGGGCGTCGTCGTCGTCGAAGGACGTGAGCACGATCGCCCGGGTCTCGGGGAGGGCCTCGCGCACGGCGCGCATGATCTCGATGCCCGTGCCGTCCGGGAGCTGGAGGTCCACCAGCATCACCTGGGGCCGCACGAGGGTCGCGCGGCGGACGCCCTCCGCGACCGTGCCGGCCTCGGCGACGACGGTCATGCCCTCGGAGCGTTCGATCACCTCCGCGATGCCTCGGCGGACGACCTCGTGGTCGTCCACGATCATGACGGCGATGTCGGCGTTGCGCTCGGACGCAGGGGGGACGTTGGCGGTCACGGGACCGATCCTAGGCAGTCCCGCGCCCGGTACGTCCCAGGCCCGCCGTCCGTGGACGTGGCTGGCACCGCGGGCACCGGAACGACGAGCGGTTCATGAACGCGTCCCGGACCACCGTCGAGCCGCACCGCGGGCACGGCCGACCCGCCTGGCCGTACACCGCGAGCGAGCGGTCGAAGTAGCCGGACGCGCCGTTGACATTGACGTACAGCGCGTCGAAGCTCGTCCCGCCGGCGGCGAGCGCGGCGCGCATGACCTCCTCCGCCGCGTCGAGCAGGCGGCGCACGTCGACCGGTCGGAGGGCGCCCGTCGGCCGCGCCCCGTGCAGCCCCGCCCGCCACAGCGCCTCGTCGGCGTAGATGTTGCCGATGCCCGAGACGAGGGTCTGGTCCAGCAGGGCCCGCTTGACCTCGGTCCGCCGCGAGCGGAGCCGCGCGACCAGCGCCGGACGGTCCAGGTGCGGGTCCAGCAGGTCGCGGGCGATGTGGGCCACGGCCCGGGGCACGGCCGCGACGCCGCTGCCGTGACCGCCCGGGGCTCCGTCGGGCGTCGGCACGAGGTCGTCCAGGCCCAGGTGGCCGAACGTCCTCTGGTCGACGAAGTCGAGTGCGCCGCCGTCGAGGCGGAACCGCGCGCGCAGGTGCGGGTGCTCGGGCAGGTCGTCACCCGTGCGGACGAGGAGCTGACCGCTCATCCCGAGGTGCGCGACGAGCGCCTCCCCCGACGCGTCGTCGTCGAGCAGGACCCACAGGTACTTGCCGCGGCGCACCGCGGCGTGCAGCGTCCGGCCGCGCAGCCGGGCCACGAGGTCGGCCGGGCCGGCCTCGTGCCGACGCACGGCGGACGCACGGCGGACCTCGACGTCGTGCACCGTCCGGCCGAGGACGTGGCGGGCCACCCCGTCCCGGACGGTCTCCACCTCGGGCAGCTCGGGCACGGCTCGGGTCAGGCGCCGGCGGCGGAACCCGTCGAGGTCGCGCGCGCCGGGCGCTGCGACGACGCGGCGACGGCAGCGGTCACGCCGTCGTCGGGGGTGACGAGCTCCTGGAGCGCGCGGTAGGCGGCTGCGGCGGCCTCCTGCTCCGCGACCTTCTTGGCGGTGCCTGTGCCCACGCCGCGGACCTCGCCGTCGAGCACGATGCTCGCCGTGAACCGCCGCGCGTGGTCGGGCCCGTCGGCCTCGCACCGGTACTCGGGCACGCCGAGGGCGAGTCGCGCGGCGAGCTCCTGCAGCGACGTCTTCCAGTCCAGCCCTGCGCCGAGGTCGGCGGCGACCTCGAGCGTGGGGTCCACGAGCGTCTCGACGACGGTCCGGGCGGTCTCGAGCCCGTGCGTGAGGTAGACCGCGCCGAACAGCGCCTCGAGCGTGTCCGAGAGGATCGAGTCCTTGTCCCGGCCGCCCGTCGCGAGCTCGCCCTTGCCGAGGAGCAGGTACGCCCCGAGGTCGAGGCGCCGCGCGATCGCGGCCAGGGAGCGCTGCGACACCGTCGCCGCGCGCATCTTCGCGAGCTCGCCCTCGGACAGGTCCGGGTGGCGTCGGTAGAGCGCCTCGGTCACGACCAGGCCGAGCACGGTGTCGCCGAGGAACTCGAGCCGCTCGTTGGTCGGGATGCCGCCCGCCTCGTGCGCGAACGAGCGGTGGGTGAGCGCCAGCACGAGAAGCTCGGGGTCCAGGTGGACCCCGAGCTTCTCGACGAGCAGGCCTGCGGGCTCCGCGGTCATCGACCGGTCACTCGCGTCCGGCAACGGGTCAGTGGACCTCGTGCTCGGACCGCAGCGCCTCGGCGTACTGGCGGCCGTTGTAGGCGCCGCAGGCCGGGCACGCGGTGTGGGGCTTGGTCGCGGCCTTGCACCGCGGGCAGGTGGTGAGCGTCGTGGCAGTGGCCTTCCACTGCGACCGACGCGCACGGGTGTTGCTGCGCGACATCTTGCGCTTCGGAACAGCCACGGTCAGCTCTCTCTCTGGTCGTCGAACATGGTCTTCATCCGCTCGAGCTCGCCCCACCGTGGGTCGATCACCTCGTGCGTGTGGTCGGCGTTCTCCGGGTCGGCCAGCCTTGCCCCGCAGTGCGGGCACAGGCCGGGGCAGTCCGGCATGCAGACCGGGCGGAACGGCAGCGCCGTCACCACCGCGTCCCGGACCGCGGGCTCGAGGTCGAGCAGCTCGCCCTCCAGCTCGCGGATCTCGTCCTCGTCGTCGCCCTCCTCGGCCGCGACGCGGGCGCGGTCAGGGTAGTAGTACAGCTCCTGCAGGTCGGCGTCGACCTCGTCGACGACCTCCTCCAGGCAGCGCACGCACTCCCCGACGGCCCGGCCCCGGACCTTCCCGGAGACGAGGATCCCCTCCATCACGGCCTCGAGCCTCAGGTCGAGCTCGACGTCCGTCCCGGCGGGGATGCCGATCACGGCGATACCGAGGTCCTCCGGCGCAGGCACCACGCGCTCGAGCGTCCGCATCGTCCCCGGCCGGCGCGCGAGATCGTGCGTGTCCAGCACGAACGGCGACCGGGGGTCGAGGCTGATGGCGCGCTCCACTGTGGTGTGTCTGGGTCGAGGGGTCTCGGTCCGCGCCGCGAGCGACAGGACCAGCGGTCGATCCTACGGCATCCGCGGCCCGTCCCCAACCCGCCGCGTCACAGCTCGCGGTCGAGCCGTCCCGCGAGCTTGGCGCGCCCGGCCTGCACCTGGGCCAGGACCTTGCCGAGGTCGATCTCGAACTCGGCGAGCCGCCGGTCGCAGTAGTCGTCCGCATCGCGTCGCAGGCCCTCGCCGGTCCGCTCGGCCTCCGCGACGATCTCGGCCGCCCGCTGCTCGGCCGCGTGCACGACGGGCTCGTGCGCGACGAGCTCCTCGGCGCGCTCGCGCGCGTCGGCGACGAGACGCTCTGCCTCCTCGTTCGCCTCGGCCAGCACCCGGTCCGCGTCCGCCAGCACGTCGTCGGCACGGGCGAGCTGGTCCGGCAGGACCGAGCGCGCCTGCTCGAGGAGGTCGAGGACCTCTGCCCGGCTGACGAGGACGGAGGAGGACATCGGCATGGCCCGCGCCGACGTGATGACGTGCTCGAGCGCGTCCAGCACGCCCGTCAGACCCTCGGGCCGGCGACGTTCGGCGTCGTGCTGGTCGTGCTCGTCGTGCCGGTCGGCGTGCTCGTCGCCCATGTCTACGACCTCCTCGTGGATCCGTCCTGAGTGCCCGTGCTCGTCGGCGCGCCTGCGGCGTGCGTCTGCCCGACGACGCGCTGCGCCCCCGCGAGCCCGGCGCGTCGCCCTACCGGTCGCCGGCGGCCGCGAGAGCCGCCCGCACCGCGTCGCCGACGCCGGGCGGCACCAGGTCGTCGATCGGACCCCCGTGCCGCGCGACGTCCTTGACCAGCGACGACGCGATGTGGGACACGGCCCTGTCGGCGGGCAGGAAGACGGTCTCGACGCCCGCGAGGTGCCGGTTCATGAGCGCCATCGGCAGCTCGGCGTCCCAGTCGGCGCCACCGCGCACACCCTTGACCAGCGCCGTCGCGCCCACGTCCCGGCAGAAGTCCGCGAGCAGACCCGGGACGAGCTCGACGCGCACGCCCGGCAGGTCGGCCGTCGCCGCCCGCACGAGGTCGACGCGCCGGGACGGGTCGAGCAGTGCCCGCTTGGAGGAGTTCGTCGCGACGGCGACGACGACCGTGTCGAAGAGCCCGGCGGCGCGCCGGACGACGTCGAGGTGGCCGAGGGTCACGGGGTCGAACGACCCCGGGCAGACGGCGGTGCTCACGCGCCCACTGTAGGGGCGGGCACGCGCGGGTGCGGGGGCGACGCGGTCAGGACGGCGCGGTCCCTGCGCGGGGTTCGGCGAACCACAGCAGGGTCTCGCCGTAGCGGCGCTCGTCGGTGCGCACGAGCCCGTCGGGCCACGTCGGCTCCGCGGTCCGGGACGACCGCTCGACGACCACGACGGCGTGCCGTGCCAGGTGCGGCGTCAGGGCGTCGAGGACGGCCGCCAGCCCGGGCTCGTCGAGGTCGTACGGCGGGTCCAGCAGCGCGAGGTCGACCGCCTCGCCCGGCGGGCGGCGCAGGTGGGTGAGGACCGGCTCGGGAGCGACCCGGACCCCGGACAGCCCGAGGGTGGCGGCGTTGCGGCGGCACACCTGCGCCGCCGCACGCCCGGACTCGACGAGGACGACCTCGCGCGCCCCGCGGCTGGCGGCCTCGAGCCCCAGCGCGCCCGAACCCGCGTAGAGGTCGAGCACGCGGGCGCCGTCGACCGCGCCGGCGTGGTCGAGCCGGGAGAACAGCGCCTCGCGCACCCGGTCGCTCGTGGGTCGTGTCCCCCGCGGCGGCACGGCGATCGTGCGGCCCCCGGCCGCGCCGGCCACGATCCTCGTCACGTGACCAGGCTAGGTGCACGGGGACGGTGCCCCCGTCGCTGTCAGGTGCGCTCGAGGAACTCCTCACGCTCCGGGTCGAGCCACGTCTCGATCGCGCGGCGCAGGTCCGGCCACTCGACGAGCTCGGGGTCGGCCGCGACGACCTGCTCCGCGTCCTCCCGCGCGGCCACGATGACCTCGGCGTCGTGGACGACCCGCAGGATCCGCAGCGACCGGGCGCTCCCCGACTGCGACGCCCCCAGCACGTCGCCCTCCTTGCGGAGCTCGAGGTCCACGCTCGCGAGGCGGAAGCCGTCCGTGGTCTCGGCGAGCGTGCGCAGCCGCACCGAGGCGTCGCTCCCGTCGGGCGCGGCCGACACGAGCAGGCACAGCCCCGGCGCGGTGCCCCGCCCGACGCGTCCGCGCAGCTGGTGCAGCTGCGACAGGCCGAAGCGGTCGGCGTCGAGGACCACCATGACGGTCGCCTCGGGCACGTCGACACCGACCTCCACGACCGTGGTCGAGACGAGCACCGGGACCTCGCCCGAGGCGAAGCGGCGGACGGCCTCCTCCTTCTCGGCAGCGGGGAGCCGCCCGTGCAGGACGCCGACCGGGACGCCCTCGAGGACGGCCGTCGTCCGGAGCTGGGCGGCCACCTCCTCGACCGCGCGCAGCGGCGGCCGCACCGGCCGGTCGGCCTGGCCCGGCACCGTGCCCGGCGGCTCGTCGGCGAGGAGGTCGGCGTCGTCCGTGGCGTCCGTCGGGTCCTTGTCGGCCGAGGGATCGGCACCCACGTCGTCGTCGGCCGTGATGCGCGGGCAGACGACGTAGACCCGGTGCCCGGCGTCCACCTCCTCGCGGACCCGCTGCCAGGCCCGCTCGAGCCAGCTCGGGCGGTCGGCCGGGACGACGTGCGTCGTGACGCCCGGGCGACCTGCGGGCACCTCGGCCAGGGTCGACGTCTCGAGGTCCCCGAAGACCGTCATCGCGACCGTGCGCGGGATCGGCGTCGCCGTCATGACGAGCAGGTGCGGCGTGGTCCCGCCGCGCGAGCGCAGGACGTCGCGCTGCTCGACGCCGAAGCGGTGCTGCTCGTCGACGACGACGAGGCCGAGGTCGGCGAAGCGGACCTGGTCGCCGAGGAGCGCGTGCGTCCCCACGACGATCCCCGCACGGCCCGACGCGGCGTCCAGGAGCGCCTCCTTGCGCGCCGCGGCGGGCAGCGAGCCGGTCAGCAGGACGACGCGGGTCGCGCGTTCCGCCGCGCCGAGCATGCCCTCCTCGGCGAGCTCGCCGAGGAGGGTGCGCAGCGTCCGCAGGTGCTGCCCCGCGAGCACCTCGGTCGGGGCGAGGAGCGCCGCCTGGCCGCCCGAGTCGACCACCTGGAGCATCGCCCGCAGGGCCACGACGGTCTTCCCGGACCCGACCTCGCCCTGGAGGAGGCGCTGCATCGGGTGCGGACGCGCGAGGTCCGCGGCGATGCGGTCGCCGACCTCCCGCTGCCCCTGCGTGAGGGTGAAGGGCAGCCGGTCGTCGAACGCCGCGAGGATGCCGCGGGTGCCGGCGGGCGCCCCCGGCCGGGCGACCGCGTCCTGGTCCGCGACGAGCGCCCGGCGGCGCGCGAGCGCGACCTGGAGGACGAACGCCTCCTCGAACCGTGCGTAGCGCTGCCCGCGCCGCCACTGGTCGTCGTCGTAGGGCGCGTGCAGGTCGTGCATCGCCTGGAACGCGGTCTGCAGGCCGTGGCGCGCGCGCACCTCGACCGGGACGGGCTCGGGCACGTCCCCGGGACGCAGCGGGTCGAGGACGGTCCGCACCGCCTTCTGGATGCGCCACGTCTCGGCCCCGGCGGACGCCGGGTAGATCGGCATGGGGCGGCTGGCCTCGACCAGGGCCGCCGCCTCGTCGTCGGCGTCCACGCCGACCACGTGGTAGTCCGGGTGCGTGAGCTGGAGCATGCCCCGGTAGACCTTGACGACCCCGCTGAACACCCCGACCCGTCCGGGTCTCAGGCGTGCCTCGTGCGACCTGAGCGCACCCGCGCCGCGCGCGAAGAACGTGAGGCTCATCTCACGGTGGCCGTCGGTGACGACCGCCTCGAGCATCGCGCCGCGGCGCGCCTGCATCTGCCGCGACCTGGCCGACCGCACGCGGGCGAGGATGCTCACGTGCTCGCCCACCGCGACGGACGCCAGGTCGGTGAGCGAGCCGGCGTCCGCGTACCGGCGCGGGAGGTGCCGCAGCAGGTCGCCGCTGGTCCGCAGGCCGAGCGCCTCGAGCTTCTTGGCCATCGTGGCGCCGACCTGACGCGTGAGCGGGGCGTCGAGCGGACCCGGCAGGCGGTCGCCGGCGTCGACCGGCTGCCGCGCGCCTGCCGCCACGGGGCGCCGCGGGGCGGGGACGGTCACCAGCCACCCTCCACGGCGAGCTCGACGTGGCTCCCGGCGGCACCACCGTGCAGGACGACGACCTCGAGCCCGGCGTCGACCCCCTCGGCCGCCGCACGCACCGCCGGCCCGACCCAGTCCGGCGTGCCCGCCCGGGTCAGGACGGTGAGCAGCTCGAACGACCGCCCCGCAGCTGCGTCGAGCAGGTCCGTCACCGCGTCCACGACCCCAGCATGCCCGCCGGCACCGACATCCACCTCGGCTGCGCGTGCGCGCGCCAGGCACGCCTCGACCGCGCGACGCACCCCCGGGTCCGCCGCCGGCGCGTCGGGTGGCCCGCCAGGGCCGTCGACGGCGTCCGCCGCCGCCCGGTCCTCAGCGACGGCTCGCGTGGCCGCCGCCGCCGCCGTCACGACCTCGGGCAGCCCGGCGCGCACCTCGCACACCGCGGGCGCGTCACGGACGACGACGCCGCGCGGGACGAGCACGAGCACGTCCGCGGCTCCCGTGTCGGCCACCGCCCTCGCGACGACGTCCCCCGGGACCTCCTCCTGGGTCGTCAGCACGACGACGGCGCCCGACCGCGCGAGGTCGGCGGCGAGACCGGGCGCCCGGGTGACCGCCACGAGTCCGAGCGACGGCCGGTGGGAGCCGTGCACACCCGCCTGCCGCCCGAGGTGGCGGACGCCCACCTCGGCGCGGTCGAGCTCTGCGTCCTCGAGCGCGACGAGGGCGCGCACGAGGTCGTCCGTGTGGACGTGCGCGTGCAGCAGGCCCGGGCCGTCGACGACGGCGACCGAGCTGCCGACCTCCGCGAGGCGCCGTCGCAGCCGGGCGGCCGGTCCGGCGCCCCCGGGTCCGTCGACGGCCGTGGCGGCCGGCGTCGTGCGTGCGCGGACCCGCAGGACCGCCATGAGCTCGAGCTCGCCGTCGGGCTCAGCGGGGCACGTCGCGTGGAGCCCTGGCTCCACCGGCCGCGCAGGCGGTCCGGGCGGACCGTCGCCGCGCCCGGACGCCGGGAGCGCGCCCGTGCCCACCGCCGTCCCCACCGCCGTGCCCACCGCCGTGCCCACCGCCGTGCCCGGGCGAGCTCCCCGCCCCGCACGGCCGGCGGGCACCTCGTGACGGGGGGGAAGGCCGGCACCGTGGACCTCGGCGAGCTGTTCGAGCACGAGCACGAGCCCGTACCCCCCGGCGTCGACGACCCCCGCCCGGCGCAGCGGCTCGAGCTGCGACGGGGTGCGCTCGAGCGCGTCCCGGGCGGCGACGACCGCGGCGACCAGCACGGCGACGACCGTGTCGCAGGAGTCGCAGGAGTCGCAGGAGTCGCAGGAGTCGCAGGGGTCGCAGGAGTCGCACGAGTGGCTGTCGTCGGGCGACCCGTCCTGAACGGCCCGGCGGGTCGCGAGCGCGTCCCGTCGCGCGGCCGCGGTCGTGGAAGCGGCCGCGGCCGCGGCGTCGGCGACCGAGAGCACCGTCCCCTCGACCGGTCTCGCGACGGCTCGTCGCGCGGCTGCCGCGGCGTCGGCGAGCGCCTCGACGAGCGCGCGCTCGGGGACCTCGGAGCGGTCGTCGCCGGGGCGCGGCTCGCGCACGAGCCGCCGCGCGAGGGCGCCGACGTACTGGCCGACGATCACCCCCGAGCTGCCCCGGGCGCCGACGAGCGCGCCGCGCGCGAGCGCGGACGCGACGGCCCCCGCGTCGGCCCCGTCGCCCGCGGCCGGCACGGCGGCCACCGCATCGCGCGCGTGGGCGAGCGTGAGGGCGAGGTTGCTGCCGGTGTCCGCGTCCGCGACGGGGAAGACGTTGAGGGCGTCGATCCGAGCGCTCGCCCCGACCAGGGCCGCGGCCGACCGCTCGACCCAGCGCGTCAGCACGTCGGCGGCGCCGGTCGTCCCGACGGTCGCCGCTCGTGGCGTGGCACGCCCTCGACCTCCCGGCACGCGACCTCCTCGCCTACCCGACACCGACCCGATCTCGCACCCGGTGCGCTGCCGGGACGCACCCGGTCGCGCACCGGGCCACGCGCCGGGTCACGGACCCGGTCGCGCACGGCGGCCGCGCGTTTGGGCGGCGCCTCGCGATCGGCTACCCTATCGAGGTTGCCCGGTGACGCCTGGGCACGCGGGACTCCCCCGGACGGCACCCGCCCGTGCCGGGACCCGCACCCCGACCAGCTCAGCCGCCCTCCACCGGAGCGCGCGGCAATGCACGACGATCAGGAGAAGAACGTGGCTGCCAACTGCGACGTCTGCGGCAAGGGCCCGGGCTTCGGGCACAGCATCTCGCACTCCCACCGCCGCACGAAGCGCCGCTGGAACCCGAACATCCAGCGTGTGCGCGCCGTCGTCGCCGGTGCCCCGAAGCGCCTGCAGGTCTGCACGTCGTGCCTCAAGGCCGGCAAGGTGCAGCGCCACGCCTGACGACACCCCCTCGGGACGTCGCGCGCCGACGTCCTGAGCCCCGCGTCCTCGACGCGGACGAGCACCACCGAGACGCCCGTGGAGTCCGCTCCACGGGCGTCTCGACGTCTGCCCCCAGGTCGCGCCGTCGGACGGCGTGCGTGTCGGGACCGGTGTGACAGGCCAAGGGACGACCAAGCACTGGGCAAGCGCTGGATTCGCGGACCCGCCGGTGGCAAGGTGTGCGGCATGGTGGACGACCTCCCAGACGTGATCATCCGGCCCGCGACGGTCGACGACGCCGAGCAGATCGCGGCGGTCCACATCGCCTCGTGGCGCGAGGCCTACGCCGGGGCGGTGCCCGAGGAGTACCTGGCTCGGATGGACGTCCATGAGCGCGCCACGCGCTGGCAGTCGGTCCTCGAGAGCAGCGCCCGCGACGACATCCAGGTGTGGGTCGCCGAGGACGAGGAGGACGGCCACGTCGTCGGCTTCGCGTCGGTCGGCCCGAGCCGGGACGAGGACGCGGAGCGCACCACGGTCGAGATCTACACGATCTACCTCGAGCCCGCGGCGTGGGGACGCGGCGTCGCGCGCCGGCTCATGCGCACCCTGCTCGAGCACGTGCCCGCGGGCGCGACCGTCACGCTGTGGGTGCTGAGCACCAACGAGCGCGCGCACCACTTCTACCGGCGCCACGGGTTCATGGCCGACGGCGTCGAGCGCCTCAGCCCCTACGACCACGAGCAGCTGCGCGAGATCCGCTTCGTCCGTCGCTGACTACCGGCGGAAGTGGTCCCACCCGACGGTCGCGACCCGGGGGGTGCGACCGTCGACGAGCACGCCCGGGCGCCCGGCGCCCCCCGGGCGGTCCCCGGGTGAGGCCACCACGCCGAGCACCCGGAACGCCCCGGGCAGCGGCACGTCGGGCGGGAAGGTCGCCAGCATGCCGTGGTCCTCTCCCCCGGTCATGACCCACTCCCAGGGATCTGCGCCGGCGCGCGCCGCCAGGGCCCCGAGCGCCTCGACGTCGGGCGCGAGCGCGTCCCGGTCGAGGTCGACGACGACGCCGGACGCGCGCGCCAGCCGACCCGCGTCGCGCAGCAGGCCGTCGGACACGTCGAGCATCGCCGTGGCTCCCGCGCGGCTCGCGGCCGGACCCGCCGCGAGCGGCGGGTCGGGCGTGCGGTGGGCGGCGACGACCGAGGCGCGGTCGAGCGCCGCGCCGGGCCCGACGTCGGCGGGGGCGTCGTGCACGTCGGCCGGCACGCCGCCCGCGGCAGCGCCGGGCGCACCGGCCGACCCGGCGGCGGGCCGACCCACGCCGTCGTGTTCGCGGACGAGCAGCGCGTGGCCCGCCGCCGACCGGCCGAGCACCCCCGCGTGCGCGACCACGTCCCCCGGGCGCGCGCCGCTGCGCAGGACGGGGTCCCGACCTTCGAGGTCGCCGTGCACCGTCACCGCGACGACGACGTCCCGGCCGCCTGAGAGGTCCCCGCCGACCACGCCGACGCCGTGCGGTCCGCTCACCGACGCCAGCCCACGGGCGAGCCCGAGCACCCACGCGACCGGCAGGTCGGGCGGCACGACGAGCCCGACGACGAGAGCGGTCGGCACGGCGCCCATCGCCGCCACGTCGGCGAGGTTCTGCGCGGCGGCCCTCGCGCCGACGTCCTCCGCGTCCGACCAGTCGAGACGGAAGTGCCTGCCCTCGACGAGCAGGTCCGTCGACACGACGAAGCGCCCGTCGGGAGCCGCGAGGACGGCGCAGTCGTCCCCGGGTCCGAGCAGCGTCCGCGAGCCGGCCGGCAGCAGGGGGAAGACCTGGGCGAGGAGGGCGTCCTCCCCGAGGTCGGCGACCGTCGGTCCGGGGGTCGAGTTCACCGGGCCACGCTACCCAGCCGCGTCGGGGCTGCTGCGGTCCGGGCCGCCGATGCGCTCGCCCCCTGCGCGGCTGGGTAGCGTGACGCCGTGCACGACCGAGCGCCCCGGCCCCTCCCCCTGCCCCCACGTGGCCGCCCGCGCGTCCCTGCGCGTCCCCCGACGCGCGGTGCCGTCCGCGTGCTCGCCTCGCTGGCGGTGCTCGCGTCGGCGGGGTGCGCGTCCGCCGTCCCGGTCGAGGTGGCGCCCTACGCGGCGGACCCGCTGTGCGCCGAGGTCGTCCTCGCGCTCCCCGACGAGCTCGACGGGATGCCCCGTCGCGACACGACGAGCCAGGCGACGGTCGCCTGGGGCGAGGGCGGCGCGCCCGTCGTCCTGCGCTGCGGGGTCGAGCCGCCCGGGCCGACGACCGACGCCTGCGTCGCGGCCGACGACGGGACGACGAGCGTCGACTGGGTGCTCGTCGAGGGCGAGCCCCGGGCCGACGGCGCGGCCGACTGGACGTTCACGACCTACGGCCGCTCGCCCGCCGTCGAGGTGTTCCTGCCCGCGGACGTCGCCGCCAGCCGGTCGACGTCGTTCCTCATCGACCTCGGCCCGGCCGTGTCCCGGGTCGAGCAGACGCGCGCCTGCCTGTGAGCCCGGCGTCGGCCGACCGGCTCGATGCGGTCGTCGTCAGCGCAGCCCGGTGGGCCGCTCGAGCGCGAGCCGCAGCAGCTCGTCGACGAGCTCGGGGTAGGACACGCCCGAGGCCTCCCACATCCGCGGGTACATCGACACGGGTGTGAAGCCCGGCATGGTGTTGATCTCGTTGACGAGCACCTCGCCGTCGGGCGTCACGAACGTGTCGACGCGCGCGAGGCCCTCGCAGCCGACCGCGTCGAACGTCAGGGCGGCGAGCTCACGCACGCGCTCCTCGACCCCGTCGGGCAGGTCCGTCGGGCACCGGAGGACGACGCCGTCCTCGTCGAGGTACTTCGCCTCGAAGTCGTAGAAGGCGTGGCCCGGGTCGACGACGACGATCTCGCCCGGCACGGACGTGCGGGGCGACCCGCCGTCGCGGCCGCCGAGCACCGCGCACTCGACCTCACGCCCGACCACGCCGGCCTCGACGATCACCTTGGGGTCGTGCTCGTGCGCCGCGGCGATCGCGGACGGGAGGTCGGCGAGGTCGTCGACGCGCGAGATCCCCAGGCTCGAGCCGGCACGTGCGGGCTTGACGAAGACCGGCAGCCCCAGGGTGGCCACCTCGGCCGTCACGGCCGCGGCGTCCCGCTCCCAGCGACCGGGCGCGACGAGCACCCACGGCGCGACCGGGATCCCGTTGCCGGCCAGCACGAGCTTCATGAAGTGCTTGTCCATGCCCACGGCGGAGGCGAGCACACCGGCACCCACGTACCGGATCCCCGCGAGGTCGAGCATGCCCTGGATCGTGCCGTCCTCGCCGAACGGCCCGTGCAGCAGCGGCAGCACGACGTCGACCGCGCCGAGGGACCTGCGGGCGTCCCCGTCCCACGCGACGAGCTCGTCGTCGCCCGACGCGAGCGGGACGACGACGTCCGTCGCGGAGCCCTCCGCGACGACCTCGGGCAGCCGGCCGTCGACGAGCGACCAGCGGTCCGCGTCGTCGGCGACGAGGAGCCACCGGCCGTCCCGCGTGATGCCCACGGGGACGACGTCGTAGCGGGTCCGGTCGATCGCGCGCAGGACGCTCGCCGCGGTCACGCAGCTGATCGCGTGCTCGCCCGAGCGTCCCCCGAAGACGACGGCGACCCGGGTGCGCCGCGTCGGGTCCGTGGATTCCGGCCCGGAGCCCGACGTGCGGTCCGTGGGGCGCTGGGGGGCGGGGGCGGCGGTCTCGTCCATCGGCGACGACCCTACCGGCCGGCCGACGACTACCCTGCCACGGTGAGCCACTCCCCCTCGCAGTCGCCCGACACGCTCGTCGTCACCGCTGGGCGGCCCGACCGTGCGCAGGGCGCGCCGGTGAACCCGCCCGTCGTCCTGTCCTCGACGTACGTGTCGGCGGGTGTGCCAGGCCCGGACGAGCTGCTCTACGCGCGTAGCGGGACCGAGACCTGGTTCCCGTTCGAGGAGGCGCTCGGCGCGCTCGAGAGGTCGTCGTCGCCCGCGCTCGTGTTCGGGTCCGGGATGGCCGCCGTCGCCGCGGCGCTGTCCCTCGTCCCGCCCGGCGGACGGCTCGTGCTGCCGCGCCACGCGTACCAGATCACCCTCGGGATCGCGGCCGACCTCGCCGCCCGGACCGGTCTGCGCGTCGAGCGCGTCGACGTCGCCGACACCGACGCCGTCCTCGAGGCCGTCCGCGGCGACGCGGGCGAGGGTCCGGCGGACATGCTCTGGGTCGAGTCGCCGACCAACCCGATGCTCGAGGTCGCGGACCTGCCTGCGCTCGTGGAGGGCGCGCACGCCGTGGGGGCGCTCGTCGCCGTCGACAACACCTTCGCGACGCCGCTCGGGCAGCGACCGCTGACCGTGGGCGCCGACGTCGTCGTGCACTCCGTCACGAAGTACCTCGCGGGCCACTCCGACGTCGTGCTGGGCGCCGCGCTGTCCGACGACCCGGGCCTGCGTGCGCGGCTCGCCGGGTACCGGACGCTGCACGGCGCCGTCGCCGGACCCTGGGAGGTGTGGCTCGCGCTGCGGGGCCTGCGGACGCTCGCGCTGCGGGTCGAGCGGTCCCAGCGGTCTGCTGCCGACCTGGCCGCGCGGCTCGCCGCGCACCCCGCGGTCGTCGAGGTGCGCCACCCGAGCCTGCCGGACGACCCTGGTCACGAGCGGGCCGCGCGGCTGCTCGACGGGTTCGGGTCGATCATCGGCGTCCGTCCGCGCGGTGGCGCGGCGGCGGCCGACGCCGTCGTGGACGCGCTCCGGCTGTGGGTGCCGGCGACGAGCCTCGGCGGTGTCGAGTCGACGCTCGAGCGGCGCCGTCGGTTCGCGACGGAGTCGCCGACCGTCCCCGAGGACCTCCTGCGCCTCTCGGTCGGGATCGAGGACGTCGAGGACCTCTGGGCCGACCTCGACGCGGCGCTGCGCTCCGTCGCCTGAGAACGGCGCTCCCCGCCCGCCGGGGTCGCGGTCAGGCGGTCGGTCGCGGGAGTGGCAGCTCCTCGTGCGCGCCCTCGACGCCCTCGGCGCGGTGCGGTCGGGCCAGGAGCAGCTGGGCCATGCGGTCCACGGGCAGTCCCTCGTGCAGCACCGCGACGACCGCGGCCGTGATGGGCATGTCGACGCCGACGGTGCGGGCGAGGTCGAGCACCGACGTCGAGGACTTGACGCCCTCGGCGGTGCCGCCCGTCGCGGCGACCGCCTCCTCGAGCGTCAGGCCACGGCCGACGTGCACGCCCAGCGTGTGGTTGCGCGACAGCGGCGAGGCGCACGTCGCCACGAGGTCGCCCATGCCGGCGAGGCCGGCGAACGTCTCGGCGTCCGCCCCGAGCGCCAGGCCGAGCCGCGTGATCTCGACCAGGCCGCGCGTGATGACGGTCGCGGTCGTGTTGTTCCCGAAGCCGCGGCCCTGCGCGATGCCCACCGCGACCGCGATGACGTTCTTGACCGCCCCGCACAGCTCGACACCCACGACGTCGGTGTTCGTGTAGGGCCGGAACGACGGCGTCGCGCACGCCGCGGCCACGCGTCGCGCGGTGGCCGCCGACGACGACGCGACGACGGTGGCGGTCGGCTGGTGCTCCGCGATCTCGCGCGCGAGGTTCGGACCCGAGACCACGGCGACCCGGTCGGGTGCGACGTCGAGCGCCTCGGACAGGACCTCGCTCATCCGACGGTCCGAGCTGAGCTCGACGCCCTTCATCAGCGACACGACGACGGCGTCCGGCTCGAGGAGCCCCCGCAGCGGCTCGAGCACGGCTCGCGCGCTCTGGGCCGGGACGGCGACCGCGACGACCGACGCGCCCCGCAGCGCGTCCGCGACGTCCGTCGTCGCCCGGATCCCGACGGGCAGGGCCACGCCGGGAAGGTAGCGGTCGTTGCGGTGCTCCTCGGTGACCTGGCGGCACACCTCGGCGTCGCGCCCCCAGAGCACGACGTCGCCCCCGGCCTCGGCGAGCACGAGGGCGAACGTCGTCCCCCAGCTGCCCGTACCGAGGACGGCGACGCGCGTGGGTGCGCCGCTCACGCGTCGCCGTCCTGCGTGCGCCTGCGCATGTCGTGCCGCCGCGCCGGCGCCGCCTCGCCCCGGAGCTCCTCGAGGAGCGCCGTGATCGCCGCCATGACGCGCTCCGTCGCCTCCCGCAGGACGACCGTGTCCTGCGGGCGTCCGTAGAGGTCGTCGAGGTCGACCGGTGGCCCGGCGACCACCTGGACCTTCTTGCGCGGGAACGGGTGCGGGACCTTCGCGTACCGGCCCAGCACGTCCTGCGGACCCCACTGCGCGATCGGGATCACCGGTGCGCGCGTCGTGAGCGCGAGCCGCGCGACCCCGGTCCGGCCGACCATGGGCCACAGGTCGGGGTCCCGGGTGAGGGTGCCCTCGGGGAACACCGCGACGCACTCCCCGCGCTCGAGCGCCTCCACGGCGGACTCGAGCGACCGCCCGGCCTGCGCGGTGTCGCGGTGCACCGGGATCTGACCGGTGGCACGCAGGACGCGACCGACGAACGGGACGGAGAACAGCGACGACTTCGCCAGCACCCTGGGGGCGAATCCGCTGTCGTACAGGAAGTGGGCGAACGTCAGCGGGTCGAGGTTCGTCATGTGGTTCGAGGCCGCGATGAAGCCGCGGTCGCGGGGCAGGTTCTCGACACCGCGCCACTGCGGCCGTGAGACGGAGAACAGCAGCGGGCGCACGACGCGCGCCACGGCGCGGTAGGCGGCGTTGGACCTCGTGGGGGCTGGCACGGCAGCCGATGCTACTGGGGCCCGCCCCGGCCGACGACGCCCCGTCCGCCCGGGCCGCAGTCAGGCGCCGTCGTGGCCGCCGTCAGGCACCGTCGTGGCCGCCGTCAGGCACCGTCAGGGCCGCCGTCCGAGGGTGCGTCGGCCGACCCGGCCTCCGTCGGCTGCACCGCGTGGACCGGTCAGCCGTGCGAGAACTCCGCGCCGAGGGCGCCGAGCTTGTCCTGGAAGTGCTCGTAGCCGCGGTCGATGAGCTGGATGCCCCGGACCGCGGACGTGCCCTTCGCGGCGAGGGCCGCGATCAGGTGGCTGAAGCCGCCGCGCAGGTCCGGGACCTCGATGTCCGCTGCCGCGAGCGGCGTCGGGCCCGAGATCACGGCCGAGTGGTAGAAGTTGCGCTGGCCGAACCGGCACGGGTGCCCGCCGAGGCACTCGCGGTAGACCTGGATCGTCGCGCCCATGCCGCGCAGCGCGTCGGTGAAGCCGAAGCGGTTCTCGTACACGGTCTCGTGGACGATCGAGAGCCCGGTCGCCTGAGTCAGCGCGACGACGAGCGGCTGCTGCCAGTCCGTCATGAAGCCCGGGTGGACGTCGGTCTCCAGGACGATCGAGCGGAGGTCGCCCCCGGGGTGGAAGAAGCGGATGCCGTCGTCGTCGATCTCGAACTCGCCGCCGACCTTGCGGAACGTGTTGAGGAACGCGGTCATCTCGGGCTGCGTCGCGCCCCGCACGTACACGTCGCCACGCGTGGCGAGCGCCGCCGACGCCCACGAGGCCGCCTCGATGCGGTCCGAGAGCGCGGTGTGCTGGTACCCGCCGAGCCGCCCGACGCCCTCGATGCGGATGACTCGGTCGGTGTCGACCGAGATGATCGCGCCCATCTTCTGCAGGACGTTGATCAGGTCCATGATCTCGGGCTCGATCGCGGCGTTGCTGAGCTCGGTCAACCCGTCCGCGCGCACCGCGGTCAGGAGCAGCTGCTCGGTCGCGCCGACCGACGGGTACGGCAGCTCGATCTTGGTGCCGTGCAGCCCGTTCGGGGCCCGCAGCTCGATGCCCTGCGCACGCTTCTCCACGACGGCCCCGAACTGGCGCAGGATGTCGAGGTGGTAGTTGATGGGGCGGTCACCGATGCGGCAGCCGCCGAGGTCGGGGATGAACGCCTCCCCGAGGCGGTGCAGCAGCGGACCGCAGAAGAGGATCGGGATCCGGCTCGAGCCCGCGTGCGCGTCGATGTCCGCGACGTGCGCCGACTCGACGTTGCTCGGGTCGAGGGTGAGGACGCCCGCCGCCTCGTCGTGCGTGACGGAGACCCCGTGCAGCTCGAGCAGCCCGGTGACGACGCCGACGTCCCTGATCTGCGGCACGTTGCGCAGCACGCTCGGGCCCTCGCCGAGGAGAGCCGCGACCATGGCCTTCGACACGAAGTTCTTGGCCCCGCGGACGGTGATCTCGCCGTGCAGCGGGGTGCCACCGTTCACGTAGAGGACGTCGTTCATGCGCACATGCTCCCCCACCGGGGGCGCGGTCGTCACCTCGCACGCACGCGACGCGGCCCGTCCGCAGCGCCGCCGCCACACGCACCCAGGTCAGCCCGTCGCAGCGGCGGCGCCTGTGTCGGACCTCACGGCTAGCGTCGCGGACGACCGCACGACGTGACGACGAGGAGGGCGACGTGCGTATCGGTGTGGTGGGGACCTACGGGAGCGCGACCGAGGTGGTCGGGCTCGCCCGTGACGCGGAGGAAGCCGGGTGGGACGGCTTCTTCACGTGGGACGGCATCTCGCTCGGCGGCATGGACACCTGGGACCCGTGGACGCTGCTCGGCGCCGTGGCGACCGTGACGAGTCGGATCACGCTCGGTGCGCTCGTCTTCGTCCCCGGGCGCAGACGTCCGTGGAAGCTCGCGCGCGAGGTGCTCACGGTGGACCACCTCTCGGGTGGCCGCCTCGTGCTGCCCGCCGGGCTCGGCGTGCTCGACGACGGCGGGCTGTCCCGCGTGAGCGGCGAGGCCACGGCGCTCCGCGAGCGCGCCGAGCGGCTCGACGAGGCACTCGCGATCCTCGACCTGGCCGCCTCTGGCCGGCCGTTCTCGTTCGAGGGACGGCACCACCGCGTGACGGACCTCGTGATCGCCCCGCCACCCGTGCAGCGCCCGCGCGTTCCGGTGTGGCCCGTCGCCGGTCTGGGGTCGGCACGGTCGATGGGGCGCGCGGCCCGGTGGGACGGCGCGGTCCTGCAGCACGTCGGTGAGGAGCGGGACCCGACACCCGCCGAGGTCGCCGACGCGGTCGCATGGCTCCGCGAGCGTCGCGAGCGCCTCGCCGCCGCGCCGGACACAGGCGTGCGGCCCGACACCCCGTTCGACGTGGTCGTCCAGGGACGTCTGCCGGGGGACGCCTCCGCGGCGCAGGACCGCCTCGCGGCGCTCGCCGAGGCCGGCGCGACGTGGTGGGTCGAGGCACGCTGGGACCCGGCGCGAGACACCCCCGCCGCGCTCCGGGCGCTCGTCGAGCAAGGACCGCCGCGCTGACCGGCTACGGGACCGCTGACCGGCTACGGGACCGCTGACCGGCTACGGCACCGCTGGACACCCCCGCGCCGGCGACCGGACCGTGGCAGGACGGGACGAGGGCGCCGCCGCGGCCCGGAGCTCACGGCGGCGCCCCGTCAGGCCGCGACGATCAGGACAGCGCGTCGTCCCGGTGCCGAGGGACCGCGACGGGCCGCGCCGCGACGACCTCGACCGGCGGGAGGTGCTTGGCGGGCAGGGTGCGGGGCCGCCACGGCTCACGCGTCTCCTCGAACGCCGAGATCTCGGGCTCGTGCTTGAGCGTGAGCCCGATGTCGTCGAGGCCTTCCATGAGCCGCCAGCGGGTGTAGTCGTCGACCTGGAACGGGACGACCACGTCCTCGGCCCGCACCTGCCGGGCCACGAGGTCGACGGTCACCTCGGTGCCGGGCCGGGCCTCGATGACCTTCCAGACGAGCTCGATGTCCTCCTGGGCGAGCTGGGCCGCGAGCAGACCCTGCTTGCCGGAGTTGCCGCGGAAGATGTCGGCGAAGCGCGTCGACAGGACGGCGCGGAAGCCGTAGTCCTTGAGGGCCCAGACCGCGTGCTCCCGCGAGGACCCCGTGCCGAAGTCCGGTCCGGCCACGAGGACCGAGCCGGCGCGGTACGCGTCCTGGTTGAGCACGAACTCGGGGTCGCCGCGCCACGCCGCGAAGAGCGCGTCCTCGAAGCCGGTCCGCGTCACGCGCTTCAGGTACACGGCCGGGATGATCTGGTCGGTGTCGACGTTGCTGCGCCGCAGCGGCACGCCCACACCCGTGTGCTGGGTGAACTTCTCCATCGTGGTCAGCTCCTTCGTCGCCGGGGCCGGCGGGTTCTCAGGCGGTCCGGCGTCCGGCGGTCTCGAGCGGTGCGTCGGCGAGCGGGCTGCCGTCGGGCACCTCGACGTCGGGGCCGAGGTCCGCGACCGACGAAAGGGTCCCGCGGATCGCGGTCGCGGCCGCCACGAGCGGCGAGACGAGGTGCGTGCGACCGCCCTTGCCCTGCCGGCCCTCGAAGTTCCGGTTCGACGTGGACGCGCTGCGCTCACCCGGGGCCAGCTGGTCGGGGTTCATGCCCAGGCACATCGAGCAGCCCGCGTTGCGCCACTCGGCGCCGAAGTCGAGGAAGATCCGGTCGAGGCCCTCGGCCTCGGCCTGGAGCCGGACGCGCGCCGAGGACGGGACGACGAGGACCCGGACGCTGTCGGCCTTGCGCCGGCCCCGGACGAGCTTCGCGACGGACCGCAGGTCCTCGATGCGGCCGTTGGTGCACGAGCCGATGAAGACCGTGTCGACCGCGACGTCGCGCAGCGGGGTGCCGGGGGTGAGCGCCATGTACTCCAGCGCGCGCTCGGCCGCCGCGCGCTCGTTCTCGTCGGCGATCGCCGCGGGGTCGGGGACGGACGCGGAGAGCGGCAGGCCCTGCCCGGGGTTGGTCCCCCACGTGACGAACGGCTCGAGGTCGGCGGCCTCGAGGACCACCTCGGCGTCGAACACCGCGTCGTCGTCGCTGCGCAGGGTCTGCCAGTACTCCACCGCCGCGTCCCAGTCGGCGCCCTCGGGCGCGTGCGGACGCCCCTTCAGGTACTCGAAGGTGGTCTCGTCCGGCGCGATCATCCCCGCGCGGGCACCGGCCTCGATGGACATGTTGCAGATCGTCATCCGCGCCTCCATCGACAGCGCACGGATCGCCTCACCGCGGTACTCCAGGACGTAGCCCTGGCCGCCGCCGGTCCCGATCTTGGCGATGATCGCGAGGATGATGTCCTTGGACGTCGTGCCCTTGGGGAGCTCGCCGTCGACGGTGATCGCCATCGTCTTGAAGGGCGCGAGCGGCAGGGTCTGCGTCGCGAGGACGTGCTCGACCTCGCTGGTCCCGATGCCGAACGCGAGCGCGCCGAACGCGCCGTGCGTCGACGTGTGCGAGTCACCGCACACGACCGTCAGGCCCGGCATCGTGAGCCCGAGCTGCGGCCCGACCTGGTGGACGATGCCCTGGTCCGCGTCGCCGAGCGAGTGCAGCCGGACGCCGAACTCGGCGGCGTTGCGCCTTAGCGTCTCGATCTGGGTCCGGCTCGTGCGGTCCGCGATCGGCAGGTCGATGTCGAGCGTCGGGGTGTTGTGGTCCTCGGTCGCGATCGTGAGGTCCGGCCGCCGGACGGGCCGACCCGCGAGCCGCAGGCCCTCGAACGCCTGGGGGCTCGTCACCTCGTGCACCAGGTGGAGGTCGATGTAGAGCAGGTCGGGCGCCCCGTCCGTACCACGGCGCACGATGTGCGCGTCCCAGACCTTCTCCGCCAACGTGCCGGCCATCTGCTCTTCCTCTCGCGTTCCGCGTGCCCGGAGGGGTGTCCCGGGAAGTCGTCGGGCCGAGGGACTTGCGTCTCACGTCGCGAGACGCCAGTATCGACGTATGGACAACTCTAGCGGAGTCGGCGTCCTGGACAAGGCCGCGTCGGTCCTGAGCGCCCTCGAGGCCGGCCCGGCGACGCTCGCCCAGCTCGTCGCCGCCACCCATCTTGCCCGCCCCACCGCGCACCGCCTCGCCGTCGCGCTCGAGCACCACCGCCTGGTCGCCCGCGACATGCAGGGCAGGTTCGTGCTCGGCCCGCGTCTGTCGGAGCTCGCGACCGCAGCCGGCGAGGACCGCCTGCTCGCCGCCGCGAACCCCGTGCTGACCGCGCTGCGCGACCACTGCGGGGAGAGCGCCCAGCTGTACCGGCGCCAGGGCGACCAGCGCATCTGCGTCGCCGCGGCGGAGCGACCCATGGGTCTGCGCGACTCGATCCCCGTGGGCGCGACGCTCACGATGCAGGCCGGCTCCGCGGCCCAGATCCTCCTCGCGTGGGAGGAGCCGGACCGGTTGCACCGCGGGCTCCAGGGCGCCAAGTTCACCGCGACGATCCTCTCGGGCGTCCGTCGCCGCGGCTGGGCCCAGTCGGTGTCGGAGCGCGAGGCCGGCGTCGCGTCCGTCTCCGCCCCGGTGCGCGGCCCGTCGGGGCGCGTCGTCGCAGCGGTCTCGATCTCGGGACCGGTCGAGCGCCTCGGGCGCCAGCCGGGTCGCCTGCACGCCGCCGCGGTCGTCGCCGCCGCCAACCGCCTGACCGAGGTGCTGCGCCGCACCGCCGAGTGACCGTCCACCACCCCGGGGCACGCGCACGACCGCGCCGCGCCCCGGGGTGCCGTCGTCCGGGGGTGCGCGCTCGACCGCGGTCCCCCGACGCTGCGTCGTCGCACGACGCGCCCGACCACCCCGCGGCCCCGCACCGACGTCCCGCTCACGACCGGCCATCCTGGGAGCGGACTGTTGACCGATCGGTCAACTCTCGCCTACGGTCGCGACATGCCGTCCGACACCCGCGAGCGCGTGCTCGCCACCGCACGGGACCTCGTGCACGCGGCGTCGTACGCCGACGTGGGCGTCGACGACGTGTGCCGCGCGGCCGGCGTCCGCAAGGGCAGCCTGTACCACTTCTTCCCGTCCAAGGCCGAGCTCGGGCTCGCGGTCCTCGAACGCGACTGGGAGCTCATGTCCGGGGTGCTCGACGACGCGCTCGACCGCGAGGAGCCTCCGCTCGAGCGCCTCGACCGGTTCGTCGCGTCGTTCGTCACGCTCATGGGGCACATGTCGCGACGGCTGGGAGCCGTTCCGGGCTGCCCGATCGGCAACCTCGCGACCGAGCTGCCGGCGGCGGGCGGCCCGCTCGGCGAGCGCGTCGCCGACGTCCTCGGCCGCTACGTGACGCGTGTCGCGGACACCGTCCGTGACGCACAGGCCCGCGGGGACGTCGCACGCGACCTCGACCCGGTCGGGCTCGCGCGGGACGTCGTCGCCGTGGTCCAGGGCTCGGCCGCGCTCGCGCGCGCGCACGACGACCTGACCCTGCTCGACGGTCTCGCCGCGACGGTCCGCCGCCTCCTCCCCCCGGGCTGAGCCCGCACGAACCGGCCCTGCCGTCGGCACGGCCTTCGACTTGACCGATCGGTCAAGTTCTCCACCGAACGAGAGGTGCACCGATGAGGACCACGACGCACGACACCACCGGCACCACGGACAGGGACGCCGGGCGCCCCGCCGCGGCCGCCGCGGCGGACCGCTACCGGTTCGACACGTTCCGGACGCACCACATGCTCGAGGACCTGCGGTACCGCCGGTCCGACCCGGCGCCCGGCGACCTCGTCCCCGCGTTCGACCTCCCCACGCTCGACGGGGGCCGACTGCGCTCCGACGCCCTCGGTGCCCGTCCTGTCCTGCTGGTGCTCGGATCGCGCACCTGCCCGGTGACGCGCAGCGGCGTGCCGCGCATCGACGCGCTCCTCGACGAGTACGGCGACCGCGTGCGGTTCGTGCTGGTCCAGACGCGCGAGGCGCACCCGGGCGACGTCATCACGCAGCCCGGCACGGCGCAGGACAAGCTCGCCGCCGCCGCAGCCATGGCTGCCGACCTGGGCGTCCGCCACGAGGTCGCGGTCGACGACGTCGACGGGACGCTGCACCGAGCGCTCGGGACCAAGCCCAACGCCGCGTACGTGCTCACGCCCGAGGGGCGGATCTCCGCGCGCATCCACTGGGCGAACGACGACCGGGCGGTCCGCGACGCGCTCGAGGACGTCCTGCGAGGACGACGCTCGGCACGGCGCAGCCGCACCGTCGCGCCCCTCGTCCGCGCGGTCGGGCACCTGCCCGCCGTCGTCGACCGGGCGGGACCCAAGGCCGCACGGGACGTCCGCCGCGCGGCGCCGCCCATGACAGTGCTCGCGCGGGTGTCGCAGTGGTTCGCCCCGCTCCCCACCGACCGGCGCGGACCTGCCGCCGCGACCGTCCTGGCGGGCGTCGTCGCCGCCGTGTCGGCCGTGATCGCGGTCGCGCTCGGCTGAGCCCGTCGGCGGCACCCGCCGCCCGCCGCTCGCGCTGCCCTCCACCCGCAGGGCCGGCTCGAGGGGGCGGAGAACGACGAGGGCCCGGTCACCGTGGTGACCGGGCCCTCGTTCCGTACCCCCAAGGGGATTCGAACCCCTGTTACCGCCGTGAGAGGGCGGCGTCCTAGGCCTCTAGACGATGGGGGCCTAGTCGGTTTCTCCCCTTCCGGGGATCGACCGCGTGAAACTCTACAGCATGTCCGCCGGGCCTTCGACCACATCCCGCGAGGGATGAAACCGCCGGTCAGCGGGACGCTGGGGTACCAGGACTCGAACCTAGACTAAGTGAACCAGAATCACTCGTGCTGCCAATTACACCATACCCCAAGGGGGTATGACTCCCGTTCCGGGGGCTCCAAGGAGCCCCGAATCCGGTCGTCGTACCGGCGGGGAACTCTACCCGACGCACGACGGCTCGCCAAACCGACCGGTTCTCGAGCGCCCGCGCGTGAGCGACCTCACACGGACCCGTGCGAGCATCGCGAGGTGACCCCTGCATCTCGCCCCTTCACGACCCGTCCCGAGCTCGTGGGAACGACGGGGATGGTCGCGTCGACGCACTGGCTCGCCTCCCAGTCCGGCATGGCGGTCCTCGAGGCCGGCGGCAACGCCTTCGACGCCGCGGTCGCCGCCGGGCTCGTCCTGCACGTCGTCGAGCCGCACCTGAACGGGCTGGGCGGTGACCTGCCGCTCGTCGCGTGCACAGCGGGCGGCGACCCGTTCGTGCTGTGCGGCCAGGGGACGGCACCCGCCGCCGCGACGCCCGAGGCCTTCGCGGCGCTCGGGCTGGACCACGTGCCCGGGACCGGCCTGCTCGCCGCCGTCGTGCCCGGCGCGTTCGGCACGTGGCTGGACCTGCTCGCCCGCTACGGCACGTGGCACGTCGCGGACGTCCTGCGGTACGCGATCGGCTACGCCCGGGACGGCTTCCCGCTCATCCCGCAGGCCGCCACGACGATCGGCGCGGTCGCGCACCACTTCCGCAGCCACTGGCCGACCTCGGCCGAGACGTACCTGCCCGACGGCGCCGTGCCGGAGCCGATGTCACGGTTCCGGCTCCCCGTCCTCGCCGCCACGCTCGAGCGCATCGCGGACGAGTCGCGCGCCGCGGGCCCCTCGCGCGAGGCCGGGATCGAGGCCGCGCGGCGCGCGTTCTACGAGGGGTTCGTCGCGGAGGAGATCGGTCGGTTCTGCGCGACGCAGTCGCTCGTGGACTCGACCGGGCACGCGCACGGCGGGCTGCTCACGGCCGACGACCTGACCGCGTGGCGCGTGCGCGAGGAGGCGCCCGCGACGCTCGAGGTCGCGGGTCGGACCGTCGCCAAGACCGGTCCGTGGGGTCAGGGCCCCGTCCTGCTGCAGCACCTCGCGCTCCTGACGGGGATGGACCTCGCGGACACCCGGCCGGGAACCGCCGAGCTCGTGCACGCCGTCGTCGAGACCGCCAAGCTCGCGTACGCCGACCGCGACCACTGGTACGGCGACCCCGACCGCACGGACGTCCCGCTGGAGGCCCTCCTCTCGTCGGCGTACGCCGACGAGAGGCGTCGCCTCGTCTCCCCCGACGCGGCCGACGACGTCGCGCCCGGGTCGCCCGACGGACGGCCCGCACCGCCGCTCCCGCCCGCGGTGGCCGAGCGCGTGGCCGCCGCGGTCGCGGCGCGCCGTGCCGGGCGATCGGTGTCGCCCGCCACGCGCGCCGCCGGCGTCGGCGAGCCGACGATCGCCCGTGACGGGTCCACGCGCGGCGACACGTGCCACCTCGACGTGGTCGACCGGTGGGGCAACGTCGTCTCGGCGACGCCGAGCGGCGCATGGCTCCAGTCGTCGCCCGTGATCCCGACCCTCGGGTTCCAGCTCCCGACGCGCGCGCAGATGTTCTGGGTCGAGGACGGGTTCCCCGGGTCGGTCGCACCGCGCAAACGTCCCCGGACGACGCTCAGCCCCACCCTCGTCCTGCGCGACGGGCGGCCGGAGATCGCGTGCGGCACGCCCGGCGGCGACCAGCAGGACCAGTGGCAGGTGCCGTTCCTGCTCAACCACCTCGTCTTCGGGATGGGGCTCCAGGAGGCCATCGACGCGCCGACGTTCCACACGACGCACCTCGTGTCGTCGTTCGACCCGCGCGACCTCGACCCCGCAGGGGTGCACGTCGAGGAGCGCTTCGGTCCGGAGGTCGTCGGCGAGCTGCGCCGACGCGGGCACGAGGTCACCGTCACGGCACCCTGGTCGCTCGGCCGGCTCAGCGCGGCCGCCATCGGCCACGACGGCATGCTGCACGCCGCCGCCAACCCGCGCGGCATGCAGGGCTACGCCGTGGGGCGCTGAGGGGCCACGACGAGCCGCCACGACACACCGAGCGGCCACGAGAGGCAGAGCGGCTACGAGACGCCGAGCAGCCCCGGCACCTCCGCGAGCGTCGTGACGACCTCGACCCCCGCGGCGCGCGCGGCGGCGACGTCCTCGTCGGGGATGTCGACGCGACGCGGCCCGGGCCGGTCGACCCAGACCCCGAGCAGCCCGGCTGCGACCGCGGCCCGCGCGTCGACGTCGAGCTCGTCGCCGACGTAGGCCGTCCGCGCCGGCTCGGTGCCCAGCCGTCGGCACGCCTCGACGAACACCGCCGGGTCGGGCTTGCCCACCCCGAGCGTGTCGACACCGACCAGCACGGTCACGTGCTCGCCGAGGCCCGCACGCTCGAGCTTCGTCGTCTGGTACGCGACCGCGGCGTTGGTCATCGCGGCGACCGCGACGCCCGCGTCGAGCAGCTGCCGGACGACGTCGTGCGCGTCCAGGTGCGCCGTCCACGCGCCGGAGAAGCCGGCCTCGAACACCGCGTTCCACGCCTCGTACGCGGCGTCGTCGAGCTGGTCGCCGCCGAACGCCGCCTGGAGCTCGTTCGCGCGCGTCATGCGCTGCGTGCGGTAGTCGGTGCCGCCGCTCGTGTACCGCGCGTAGTGGCCCCCGGCGTCGGCACGCCAGACCCTCAGGAGCTCCGGGTGCGCGTCCTCGCCGAGGTGCGGCAGGTGGGCTCGGGCGACCTCGGCGAGCGCGACCGCGAACGCACCGCGCGTGTCGACCAGGGTGTCGTCGACGTCGAACAGCACACCGTCGACGCGGCGGCCCGTCACAGCGACGAGCGCAGCGAGCGCAGGCGCGCGAGCGTCGAGGCCCTGCCGAGGATCTCGAGGGACTCGAACAGCGGCGGGGACACCTTGCGACCGGACACCGCGACGCGCAGCGGCGTGTAGGCCAGACGCGGCTTGAGGCCGAGCCCGTCGACGAGCGCCGCGGTGAGCGCGTCCTGCGTCGCGGCCGTCGTGAAGCCCTCCTCGGGAAGGGCCTCGAGCGCCGCCACCGCCGCGTCGAGCACCTCGGCGGCGCCGTCGCGCAGGGCCGCCCGCGCGTCGTCCTCGACCACGAGCGCGTCGTCGGCGACGAAGAGGAAGCCGAGCATGCCGACCGACTCGCCCAGCAGCGTCATGCGCTCCTGCACGAGCGGGGCCGCGGCGTCCAGGACCGCGCGCTCGGCGGCGGTGAGCGCCTCGTACCGCTCGGCCGACACGACGCGCGACGCGTGCAGGTACGGCACGAGGCGCTCGCGGAAGACGTCGGGCGGCAGGAGGCGCACGTGGGCGCCGTTGATCGCCTCGGCCTTCTTGACGTCGAACCGCGACGGGTTCGGGTTGACGTCGGCGACGTCGAACGCCGCGACCATCTCCTCGACCGAGAAGATGTCGCGGTCCGGCCCGATGGACCAGCCCAGCAGGGCGAGGTAGTTCAGCAGGCCCTCGGGGACGAAGCCCCGCTCGCGGTGCAGGAAGAGGTTGGACTCGGGATCCCGCTTGGAGAGCTTCTTGTTGCCCTCCCCCATGACGTACGGCATGTGGCCGTACACGGGCTCGACGCTCGCGACGCCGAGCGCGACGAGCGCCCGGAACAGCACGACCTGGCGCGGGGTCGACGACAGCAGGTCCTCGCCGCGCAGGACGTGCGTGATGCCCATGAGCGCGTCGTCGACGGGGTTGGTGAGCGTGTACAGCGGCTGCCCGTTCGCACGCACGATGACGTAGTCGGGCACCGAACCGGCCGGGAAGGTGAGGTCGCCGCGCACGAGGTCGCGGAAGACGACGTCCTCGTCGGGCATCCGGATCCGCAGCACGGGCTCGCGGCCCGCGGCGCGGTACGCGGCCCTCTGCTCCTCGGTGAGGTCCCGGTCGAACCCGTCGTAGCCGAGCTTCGGGTCGCGGCCGGCGGCGCGGTGGCGCTCCTCGACCTCCTCGGGCGTCGAGAACGACTCGTACGCGTAGCCCGCCTCGAGGAGCCGGCGCGCGACGTCGGCGTAGACGTCCATGCGCTGCGACTGCCGGTAGGGCTCGTGCGGTCCGCCCACCTCGACGCCCTCGTCCCAGTCGAGGCCGAGCCAGCTCATCGCGTCCAGGAGCTGGCGGTAGCTCTCCTCGGAGTCGCGCGCCGCGTCCGTGTCCTCGATCCGGAACACGAAGGTGCCGCCCGTGTGCCGCGCGTACGCCCAGTTGAACAGCGCGGTGCGGATGAGGCCGACGTGCGGCGTCCCCGTCGGCGAGGGGCAGAAGCGGACGCGCACGGCCCCGGGTGACGGGGTGGCGGTGGGCGCGACGGGCGAGGCGAGCGTCTCAGGCGTGTTCTCAGGCATGGTGCGGCCAGCCTATCGGCGGGTGCCGCTCGTCCCGCCGTCGGCCCCACCGCCCGCCGCGCCGCCCGTCGCGGTGTCCGTGGCACCCTCCTGCGCGGTCTCGCCGACGACCTCCGCGTACCAGTCGGCGTAGCGCGTGGTGCGGGCCGTGCGGCGCGTGAGGTCGGGCTCGCCGTCGTCCCACCACACCGGCCCGCGCTCCCCGAGCGCGACCTTCGCGGCGTCGACGCGGCGCCGGGCCTCCTCGCGCGCGTCCGCGTCGCCCGACCGCATCGCGGCAGCCTTCGCCCGTCGCGCGGACATGAGCTCGTGCACGAGGCGCTCGCGCTCGTCCGGGTCCAGCCCGGGGTCCGTCGCGCGCCACAGCCGGCCGCGCACGACGAGGTACCGCCCGTCGGGCGTGCGCAGGGGCCCGCCGTCGTCGGCAGGCGGCCGCTCAGTCGCGGCGGATCACGGGGTTGCGCAGCACCCCGATGTCCTCGACCTCGACCTCGACGACGTCGCCGTGGACCACGGGCCCCACGCCCGCGGGCGTGCCCGTGAGGATCACGTCGCCCGGCAGGAGAGTGAAGACCTCGGACACGTACGACACGAGCGTCGCGACGTCGAAGACCAGGTCACGCGTGCGCCCGTCCTGGCGCATCTGCCCGTTGACGCGCGCGCGGACCGCGAGGTCGTCGACGTCGAGGCCCGGGACGACCCACGGCCCGAGCGGGCACGAGCCGTCGAAGCCCTTCGCCCGCGTCCACTGGCTGTCCGAGCGCTGGATGTCGCGGGCGGTCACGTCGTTGGCGACCGTGTAGCCGAACACGCGCGACAGGGCGTTCTCGGGCGAGACGTCCTTGGTGACCTTGCCGATGACCACCGCGAGCTCGGCCTCGTGGTGGACCTCCTCGGTCCACGTCGGCAGCACGATCGGGTCGTCGGGGCCGATGACGCTCGTGTTCGGCTTGAGGAACAGCATCGGGCTGGTCGGCACGGCGTTGCCCATCTCCGCCGCGTGGTCCGCGTAGTTGCGGCCGACGCCGACCACCTTGGACCGGGGGATCACGGGTGCGAGCAGCCGGACGTCGTCGCGGTCGAGCGGGACCTGCTCGCCCGTCGGCTGGACCGGCGTGTAGATGGGGTCGCCCGTGATGACGACGAGCTGCTCCTCCCCCGGCCCGCCCTCGACGAGGGCGTAGCGGGGGTCGTCTCCGGTGGTGAACCTCGCGATGCGCACCCCCGCAGCCTAGGCGCCCCCGTACGCTGCCGCCGTGGAGCGCGTGGTGGGGGTCGACGTCGCGCGTGGCACCGCCGTGCTCGGGATGTTCACCGCGCACGTCGGCGCCGCGTCGACCGACTGGTCGACGCCCTCCGGGTGGCTCCAGCTCGCCGACGGACGCTCCGCCGCGACCTTCGCCCTGCTCGCGGGTGTGGCGGCGGCGCTCCTCAGCGGCGGTCCGGTCCCGGCCGAGGGCGACGCGCTGGTGCGTGCGCGCGTGCGGATCACCGTGCGCGCGCTCCTGCTGTGGCCCCTGGGTGCGCTGCTCATCGCGCTCGGCACACCCGTGGCCGTGATCCTGCCGTCCTACGCGGTGCTGTTCGCCGCGACGACCGTGGTGCTGCGGCTGCCCGTGCGCGCGCTGCTCGGGCTCGCGGCGGTCCTCTCGGTCGTGTCACCCGTCCTCGTGCACGCGGCGCGCGACGTGCTGGGGCTCGGGCCCTGGGGCGGCGCGCCGCAGCTCGTCGAGATCGCCGTGGGCGAGTACTACCCCGTGCTCGTGTGGGCCCTCTACGTGCTCGTCGGCCTCGCCGTCGGGCGCCTCGACCTCGCCGCGCCGAGGACGGCGCGGCGGCTCGTGCTGGGCGGCGCCGCGGCCGTGGTCGTCGGGTACGGTGCGGCGGCCGTCGCCGCACGCCTGACCCTGCCCGCCGCGGTCGTGCCGCTCGTGTCGGCGGAGCCGCACGCCGACACCACCCCGGACGTCGTGGGCACGACCGGGGTCGCGCTCCTCGTGCTCGGCGTCTGCCTGTGGGTCACGCCGCACCTCGGCCGGGTCCTGGCGCCGCTCGCGGCGACGGGCGCGCTCGCGCTGACCGCGTACTGCACGCACCTCGTCGCGATCGCCGTGCTGGGCGACGACGTCGTACGGTCGCCGAGCAACGCGGTGCTGCTCGCCTTCGTGGTGGTCACGGTCGCGCTCGCATGGCTCTGGCGCGCGTCCCTGGGACGCGGCCCGCTCGAGCGTGCGATGCACGCCGCGTCGACGTCGACGGCGCGTGCGCTCGTGCCGTGACGAGCGCTGACGAGACCTGACGGCCGCTGACGTGCCCTGAGCCGGGCCGGGCCGGGCCGGGCGCCTCAGGCGCGCGCGATCAGCTCGCCGTGCAGCACGGCGAACCACCCGTCGGGCGCCTCGCCCCAGGCGCGCCACGCGTCCGCGAGCGCCTCGAGCGCGACGTCGTCCGCGAGGCCCTCGGCGAGCGCGGTCCGCCCGAACGCCGACGACGTGACGCGCTCGGCCCACGTCTGGGACCACCACGCGCGCTCCTCGGGCGTCGCGAAGCACCACGCGGACGCGCTCGGCGTGAGGTCGTCGACGTCGAACCCGGCCTCGAGCGCCCAGCCCAGGAGACGCCGGCCGGCGTCGGCCTCGGCGCCGTTCGCGTCGGTGACCTCGTGGTAGAGCGCGAGCCAGTCCTCGAGCCCGGGCGACGCCGGGTGCCACGTCATCGCGGCGTAGTCGGCGTCGCGCACCGCCACGATCCCGCCCGGTCGCGTCACGCGACGCATCTCGCGCAGCGCCGCGACGGGGTCGGCGAGGTGCTGGAGGACCTGGTGGGCGTGCACGACGTCGAACGACCCGTCGGGGAACGGGAGCTCCCGCACGTCGGCGACCTGCGCGGTGACCGCGACGCCCGCCTCCTCGGCCGCTGCGGCCGTCAGCTCGACGGCGGCCTGGGCGGCGTCGACGGCGACGACCTCGCCCGGCGCGACGGCGCGCGCGAGGTCCACCGTGATGGTGCCCGGCCCGCACCCGACGTCGAGCAGCCGCGAGCCCGGGACGAGGTGCGGCAGCAGGTGGGGCGCCGAGTTGGCCGCTGTGCGCCGGCTGTGCGAGCGCAGGACGCTCGCGTGGTGGCCGTGCGTGTAGGTCGTCATCGTCCCAGTGAGGCAGACGGACGGCCGCGTATCAACCAGCAGACGGATCGTCTCTCAGAGTGGACGGGGCGAGCGACGCCCGCCGCACCGTCACACGCGCGCGCGGACCGCCTCGACGCCCTTGTTCGCGAGCGTGTCCGCGCGCTCGTTGCCGGGATCGCCGGCGTGCCCCTTGACCCACACCCACGTCACGGTGTGGCGTCCGACCTGCGTGTCGAGCTCGGTCCACAGGTCCTTGTTCTTGACGGGCTTCTTCTCGCCCGTGAGCCACCCGTTGCGCTTCCACCCCGCCATCCACCGCGTCATGCCGTGCATGACGTACGTCGAGTCCACGTGCAGCGTCACCGCGCACGGACGGTTGAGGGCCCGGAGCGCCTCGATGACGGCGAGCAGCTCCATGCGGTTGTTCGTCGTGCCCGCCTCGCCGCCGAAGAGCTCGCGCTCGTGCGAGCCGGACCGCAGCAGCGCGCCCCAGCCCCCCGGGCCGGGGTTGCCCTTGCACGCGCCGTCCGTCCAGATCTCGACGACGGCGGGCTCGCTCGAGGGGTCGGTGGAGGTCTGCGGCACGCAGGACACCCTAGGTCTCGCGCACCCCGCTCCCGGCACGCGGTGCCACGGCGGGTGTCGGGACGCGCACCCGCACCGCCCGGCGTCCCACCCGGCCGGTGGACAGACGCACCGGAGGGGCGGACCGTGGGAGCGGGGGTGGTCACGTGCCGTTCCGCGCACCGTTCCGCGACCGGGCCGACGCAGGGCGACGGCTCGCGGCGCGCCTGCGGCACCTCGCGGGTCACGACGTCGTGGTCGTGGGCCTGCCGCGCGGCGGCGTGCCCGTCGCGGCCGAGGTCGCCGACGCGCTCGACGCGCCGCTCGACGTCGTCGTCGTGCGCAAGCTGGGCGTGCCGTGGCAGCCCGAGCTCGCCATGGGCGCCGTGGGCGAGGACGGCGTCACGGTCCTCGACGCGCGCGTGCTCGGCGCGACGCGTCTGACCCAGGAGGACGTCGAGCGCGTCGCGGCGCGAGAGCGGGCCGAGGTCGCCAGGCGCCTCGAGCTCCTGCGCGCCGGGCGCCCGCGGGTGCCGCTCGCCGGGCGGACGGTCGTCGTCGTCGACGACGGCGTGGCGACCGGCTCGACCGCGCGCGCCGCCTGCGCGGTCGTGCGCGCCCTCGGCGCCGGGCACGTCGTGCTCGCCGTGCCCGTCGCCCCCCTCGGCTGGGAGGAGCGGTTCCGGGGCGCGGCGCCTGCTGGGGCCGTCGGTGCCGGCGCGGACGAGCTCGTCGCCGTCGAGACGCCCGCCGACCTCGAGTCGATCGGCCGGTACTACGACGACTTCACGCAGGTCCCCGACGCGGACGTCGTGGCCGCGCTCGACCGCGCCGCCCGCCGCGTCCGCACGTCCCCGACCGGGCGGACGCGGGCCCCGACCGGGCGGACTCAAGCCGCGACCGGGCGGACGCCGGCCCCGACCGCGCGCGAGCACCTCTTCGTACCCACCGACGGCGTGGCGCTCGAGGGAGAGCTGACGGTCCCGGCGGGCGCGCTCGGGCTCGTCGTGTTCGCGCACGGCAGCGGCAGCAGCCGGCACAGCCCGCGCAACCGGCACGTGGCGCGCGCCCTCGAGGCCGCCGGGCTCGCGACGCTCCTGGTCGACCTCCTGTCGCCCGGCGAGGAGGAGGACCGGTCCCTCGTGTTCGACGTGCCCCTCCTGGCGGACCGGCTCGTCGCCGCGACCAGGAGGCTCGGGCGGCACCCCGGGGCGCACGGCCTGCCGGTCGGGTGGTTCGGCGCGAGCACGGGCGCCGCGGCAGCGCTGTGGGCGGCCGCGGAGGAGGACAGCCCCGTGCGCGCCATCGTGTCGCGCGGTGGACGGCCCGACCTCGCGGCCCGGCGCCTGCACCGTGTGGTCGCGCCGACCCTCCTCGTGGTGGGGGGTGCGGACGAGGTCGTCCTCGGGCTCAACGAGCGCGCCCGCGCGATGCTGCGGTGCCCGAACGACCTCGTCGTCGTCCCGCGTGCAGGCCACCTCTTCGCCGAGCCGGGCGCGATCGACGTCGTCGCGGGCCTCGCGTGCGACTGGTTCACGACGCACCTGGGCGGGGCCCGAGGGCCCGAGGTGCGCCGTACCCTCGGCTCGTGAGCGCGCCCCCGACCCTCCAGCCGGACGCACCGGCCCGGCAGGGGGCCGGGCGGCTGTCGGCGGCCGACTGGCGTGCGCTCGCCGACGCGCACCGCGAGCGCGCCGACGCGCTCACGGCCGGTCACCGGGCGCGACGTGGCACGGGTGATCGGCACGCCGTCGAGGACTTCCTCCACGAGTACTACGGGGTCCGGCCCGCGCTCCTCGCGCGCTGGCACCCGGGTGCCGGGACCGCGCTCCTGCCCGGTCCCGAGGGCCCGGCACCGCACGCGGGCTGGCGCTGGTACCGCGACGACGACGGCGCCGCCACGCTCGACGTGGGGGCGTTCCTCGCGGACCGCGGTGACACGGTGCGGTACGTGCACGGCCTGCTCGAGGCCACCGCGTCCCGGCCCGCGCACCTCGGGTGCCTCGGGCTGCACGAGTGGGCCATGGTCTACCGCCGGGACGACGCGTTGCGGCACGACCTGCCCCTGCGCCTGGGCCGGGCGGGTACGGACGCCGTCGTCGAGCGTCACACGATCCGGTGCTCGCACATCGACGCGTTCCGGTTCTTCACGCCCGAGGCGGTCCCCCGCAACCAGCTGACGCCGACGCGCGAGACCCAGGCGGCGACGGAGCAGCCGGGGTGCCTGCACGCCAACATGGACCTGCTCAAGTGGAGCCTCAAGCTCGGTCCCCTCGTGCCCGGGGACCTGCTGCTCGACGCCTTCGCTCTGGCTGCGGAGATCCGGCGCCTGGACATGCAGGCGTCGCCGTACGACCTGTCGTCGCTGGGCGAGGCGCCCGTCGCGATCGAGACCGCCGAGGGCAAGGCCGAGTACGTCAGGCGTCAGCGCGCGCACGCGGAGGCCGCCGCACCGCTCCGGGCGCGGCTCGCCGCCGTGTGCGCCGCCGTGCTGTGAGCGCCGGCTGAGACGCATCTCACTGCGTCCGCACGAACCGGACCGGCCCCGCCTGTCACGTTCCTCCGCGCAGCACCGTCCTCCTCTCGACAGCCCGTCGACACGGAGGACACCCATGGCCCGCATCTCTCCCCCCAGCCGCATCACCCCGCTCCGCCGCGCCGCCCTCGCCGTGACGCGCCGGCTGTACGGCAGGGCGCTCGAGCCCAGCGCGGTCGCGGCGCACCACGGCGGCGTGTTCTGGACCGGCCTCGTGCACGAGTCGCTCGTCCTCGCCTCCCCGCACCGGCTCCCCGCCTCGCTGCGCGACCTCGTGACGCACCGCGTCGCCGTCGTCATCGGCTGCCCCTGGTGCATCGACTTCGGGGCGATGCTCGCGCTGCGCGCCGGACTGACGGTCGAGCGCCTCATGGCTGTCCCCGACTACGCGGCGTCGCCGCTGCTCACGCCGCTCGAGAAGCGCGCGCTCGCCTACGCCGACGCGCTCACCGCGACCCCGCCGACGGTCGACGACGCGCAGGTCGAGGCGCTGCGCGGCGAGCTCGGCGAGGCGGGCCTCGTGGAGCTCACCCACCTCGTCGCGCTCGAGAACCACCGCTCGCGCTTCAACCACGGCCTGGGCCTGACGGCTCAGGGGTTCACCGACGCGGCGGTGTGCGCGCTGCCGGGCGCGGCCGCCGACGACGGTGCCTCCGTGGCCCCGGGCAGCCAGCCCGGCTGAGCCGACCGCGCGCTCCCGAGCTTGTCGGGGTTGCGGACGATGTCGACAGCCGCGACCCGGCCGTGGGCGTCGACGTGCGGGACCACGACCGACACGTCGGTCGTGGTCCCGTCCTCGACCAGCAGCACGACCAGGCCCACCTCGCCGTTGACGAGCACGGGCACCACCTGGACGTCCCCGCGCGCGCGGGTCGCGAGGCCGACGAGGAACCGCGCCACGGGGTCGGCCCCGACGACCGGCCGCAGGGCGGCCCGGACGCGTCCACCCCCGTCGGAGGTCAGCACGACGTCGGGGGCGAGCACGCGGACGAGCTCGGCGACGTCGCCACCTGCCGCGGCGCGCGCGAACGCCGCGACGACCGACCGCTGCACGTCCGGCGCGACCGGCTCCGGCGGCGTCGCGTCCGCCACCGTGCGGCGTGCGCGCGACGCGTGCTGACGTGCCGTCGGGACGCTCGTCCCGAGCACCTCGGCGACCTCTGCGAACGGGATCCCGAGGGAGTCGTGCAGCACGAGGGCGACGCGCTGCTCGGGGGTGAGCCGTTCCAGCACGACGAGCAGCGCGAGCCGGACCGAGTCGTCCCGCTCGGCGACCGCGGCCGGGTCGTCCTCGACCCGCGTCAGCACCGGCTCGGGAAGCCACGGCCCGACGTACGCCTCGCGTCGCGCACGGGCGGAGCGGAGCCGGTCCAGGCACAGGCGCGAGACGACCGTCGTCGCCCACGCGCCGACGTCCCGCACGTCGTCGGTCCCGGCGAGGCGGAGCCACGCCTCCTGGACGACGTCCTCGGCCTCCGCGACCGAGCCGAGCATGCGGTAACCGAGCCCGACGAGCCGGCGACGGTGCTGCTCGAGCTCCGCCGCGCGGCCCTGCGCAGCGCGACCTGCCTCCACGGCTCGCCGCCCGCCGTCCGTGCGCCCGTCCACGTGCACCTCCCGCTCGGCCACCCACCCGTGGTCCCGCGACGCAGCGTAGGGCCGACGACGGCGCGACCCGAGCCTGGGAGGATGGCTCCCGATGAGCCCCGCCACCGCACCGACCACCGCCCCGGGCGCCCCGGCCGACCCCGCGTCGCTGACCGACCGCATCCCCGCGGACCCGCACGACGCCGACGCGCTCTACGAGGCGTTCGTCGCCTGGGCCGCGGACCGCGGGCTCGAGCTGTACCCCGCGCAGCAGGAGGCGCTGCTCGAGCTCGTCACGGGGTCGCACGTGGTCCTGTCGACGCCGACCGGCTCGGGCAAGTCCCTCGTCGCGATGGCGGCGCACTTCATCGCGCTCGCCCAGGGCCGCAGGACGTACTACACGGCACCGCTCAAGGCGCTCGTGAGCGAGAAGTTCTTCGACCTGGTGGCGGCGTTCGGCTCGGACCAGGTCGGCATGATGACGGGCGACTCGAGCGTGAACCCGGGTGCTCCGATCGTGTGCTGCACCGCCGAGATCCTCGCCAACATCGCGCTGCGGACCGGCGAGGGCACCGCCGAGGCGCCCGACCACGTCGACGACCCCGCGGTGCCGGGTGAGGACGCCGTCGGGCAGGTCGTCATGGACGAGTTCCACTTCTACGCGGACCCGCAGCGCGGGTGGGCGTGGCAGGTCCCTCTGCTGGAGCTGCCGCGCACGCAGTTCCTGCTCATGTCGGCGACCCTCGGCGACGTCGGCTTCTTCGTCGAGGACCTCGAGCGGCGGACCGGCGTCCCCGTGGCCGCGGTGACGAGCGCCGAGCGCCCCGTGCCCCTGAGCTACGAGTACGTCGTCGAGCCGCTGCACGAGGTCGTCGAGGACCTCGTCCGCACGCGGCGGGCTCCCGTCTACCTCGTGCACTTCACGCAGAAGGACGCGGTCGAGCGCGCGCAGGCGCTGCTGTCGGGCACCGTCGCCGACCGCGCGCAGCGCGACGCCATCGCGGCCGAGCTCGGGGCCTTCCGCTTCGGCACCGGGTTCGGGAAGACCCTGTCGCGCCTCCTTCGCCACGGCGTGGGCGTGCACCACGCCGGGATGCTCCCGCGATACCGGCGCGTCGTCGAGCGCCTGACGCAGAAGGGCCTGCTCACGGTCGTCTGCGGCACCGACACGCTGGGCGTGGGGATCAACGTGCCGATCCGGACGGTCGTGCTCACGTCCCTGGTCAAGTACGACGGCGTCCGCATGCGCCACCTCTCGGCGCGCGAGTTCCACCAGATCGCCGGCCGCGCCGGGCGCGCGGGCTACGACACGGTGGGCGACGTCCTGGTCATGGCGCCCGACCACGTCATCGAGAACCGCAAGCTGCTCGCCCGCGCCGGGGACGACCCGAAGAAGCTCCGGAAGATCGTCCGCAAGAAGGCGCCCGAGGGTTCCGTCAACTGGACCGACAAGACCTTCGAGCGGCTTCGCGACGCGCCGCCCGAGCCGCTCACGTCGAGCTTCGCGGTGACCCACGCGATGGTCCTCAACGTGCTGTCCCGCCCCGGGGACCCGGTCGAGGCCATGCGGCACCTCCTGACCGACAACCACGAGCCCGAGCAGGCCCGCGGCCGGCACGTGCGCCAGGCGGTGCGGATCTACCGGTCGCTGCGCACGGCCGGCGTGGTCGAGCGCGTCCGGCGTCCGGACGGCCGGGGGTGGACCGTGCGCCTCACCGTGGACGTCCCGCCCGACTTCGCGCTCAACCAGCCGCTCTCCCCCTTCGCGTACGCCGCGCTCGACGTGCTCGACCGGGAGGCGGCCACGTACGCGCTCGACGTCGTCTCCGTCGTCGAGGCGACGCTCGACGACCCGCGCCAGGTGCTCGCCGCGCAGGAGAACCGCGCGCGGGGCGAGGCCGTCGCGGCCATGAAGGCCGAGGGGTACGACTACGACGAGCGGATGGCGCTGCTCGAGGACGTCACCTACCCCAAGCCCCTCGCAGAGCTGCTCGAGGCCACCTTCGCGATCTACCGGCGCACCAACCCCTGGGTCGCCGACCACGAGATCTCGCCCAAGTCCGTCGTGCGGGACATGCACGAGCGCGCCATGACGTTCACCGAGACGGTCTCGACGTACGGCCTCGAGCGCACCGAGGGCGTGCTGCTGCGCTACCTCGCCGACGCGTACCGCGCGCTGCGCCAGACGGTCCCGCCCGAACGGCGCGACGAGCTGCTCGAGGACCTCGTCGAGTGGCTCGGCGAGGTCGTGCGCGGCACCGACTCGAGCCTGCTCGACGAGTGGGAGCAGCTGCGCGACCCCGAGGCCGCGGCCGTGCGCCGCGAGCGCGACGAGGAGCTCCCGCCCCCGAGTGTCACCGCGAACCGCCGGGCCTTCCGGGTCCTCGTCCGCAACGCGCTCTTCCGCCGGGTCGAGCTCGTCGCGCGCGAGCGGTGGGAGGCACTCGGCGCGCTCGGCGACGTCGACACGGACGGACGGGCGTGGGACGCCGGCCGGTGGGCCGACGCGCTCGACCCGTACTTCGACGACCACGCCGAGGTGGGCACGGGTCCCGACGCGCGCGGCCCCGCGCTCCTGCTGGTGACCGAGCACGCCGCGACGGCGACGACGCCGGAGCGGTGGGAGGTCAGGCAGGTCCTCGACGACCCTGCGGGCGACCGCGACTGGCGCATCGACGCCGTCGTCGACCTCGCCGCGAGCGACGAGCGCGGCGAGCCGGCGATCGTGGTCACGGCGGCCGGACGGCTCTAGGGTCACGCTCGTGGTGAGGAAGAAGGCCCCGTCCGGCACGCCCGCGCTGGTCGCGCTCGAGGCGGCGGGCGTCGCGCACACGGTGCACCCGTACGAGCACGACGCGTCGTCCGACGTCGGCTACGGGCTCGAGGCGGCCCAGGTGCTCGGCATCCCGCCCGAGCAGGTCTTCAAGACGCTCATGGCCGTGGTCGACGGCGCGCTCACGGTCGCCGTGGTGCCCGTCACGGGCAAGCTCGACCTCAAGGCGCTCGCGCACGCCGTCGGCGGCAAGAAGGCCGCGATGGCCGAGAAGCCCGCGGCGGAGCGCGCCACCGGGTACGTCGTCGGCGGGATCTCGCCCCTCGGCCAGCGGACGGCGCACCCGACGGTCGTCGACGAGACCGCCGAGCTGTTCGACACCGTGTACGTCTCGGGCGGGCGCCGCGGGCTCGACGTCGGCCTGGCCCCCGCTGACCTCGTGCGCCTCACCGGCGCCGTCGTCGCGGACATCGCGCGCGACTGACGACCCGCTCGGGCCTGCGGCGCCCTCGGCTCAGCGCGGCGCGAACGGGCGGTCGGTGCTGACGATCTCCTTGCCGAGCGGCATGAGCGACACGGGGATGAGCTTGAGGTTCGCGATGCCCATGGGGATCCCGATGACCGACAGGAACAGCGGCACCGCCGTGAGGACGTGGCCGATCGCGAGCCACACGCCCGCGACGAGGAGCCACACGACGTTCCCGAGCGCCGACATCACGCCCGCGTCGCGCCGCTCGACGACCGTCCGTCCGAAGGGCCACAGGACGTAGGCGGCGATCCGGAACGACGCGATGCCGAACGGGATGGTCACGACCAGCACGCAGCAGATCACGCCCGCGACCGCGTAGCCCAGGGCGAGCCACGCACCCGCGAACACGAGCCAGATCAGGTTGAGCAGGGTCCTCATGCACCCACCCTCGCCGTCGCGCGGCGCGGGCGCATCGGGGAACCACCTGATCCGGCCCCTGAGCACGCCGGTAGGGTCGCGGGGTGTCCACCGACCTCATGGCCCGCCTGGGGCACGTGCGGGAGCGGGTGGGGCGTGCGGCCGACGCCGCGGGCCGCCCGGCCGCGTCGGTCCGCCTCATGCTCGCCGTCAAGCGTCAGCCCGAGGCCCTCGTCCGCGAGGCGGTGCTCGCGGGCGCGACGCTGCTGGGCGACAACACCGTCCAGGAGCTCGTCGCGCACGCACCCGGGATCGCGGACCTCGGGCCGGAGCTCCACCTGATCGGGCACCTGCAGTCGAACAAGGTCAACGCCGCGCTGCGCTGGGCGACCTGCGTCCAGACGGTCGACTCGGTCGCGCTCGCCGACCGCCTCGCCCGTCGCTGCGTCACGCTCGGGCGCGACCTCGACGTCATGATCCAGGTCAACGTGTCGGGCGAGCCCGCCAAGCACGGCGTCGCGCCGGAGTGTGCGGGCGCTCTCGCGGAGCACGTGGCGGGCCTGGACCGGCTGCGGCTCACGGGCTTCATGACGGTCGGCGCGCTGTCCGATGAGGACGCCGTGGTGCGCGCCGGCTTCCGTCGGCTGCGCGAGGTCCGCGACGAGGTCGCCGGCTCGGGGGTGCCCGGCACCGCCCACGCGACCGAGCTGTCGATGGGCATGAGCGGCGACCTCGAGAGCGCGGTCGCCGAGGGGGCGACGATCGTCCGCGTCGGCTCGGCGGTGTTCGGCGACCGTCCGGCCCGGCCGGCGCGGTGAGGCGACCGGGTCAGGGGCCGGGCCCACGGACACGCGCCGACCGTCTCAGGGGACGCGCGCCGTCCACTCCCGCGTGCCGAACTTGGTCTCGACGAGCTCCTCGGCGCGCGCCCGCTCCGCCGGTGTGACCTCGCCGTCGACCGTGTCGTAGCGCGACCGGAAGTGGGCCTTGAACGCCTCGATGACGTCGGCGCGCGGCATGCCGCTCTGCGAGCGAAGCGGGTCGACGCGCTTGTTGGCGCTCGTCGTCCCCTTGTCGGACATCTTCTCGCGCCCGATCCGGAGGACCTCGAGCATCTTGGTCGCGTCGATGTCGTACGCCATGGTCACGTGGTGCAGGACCGCGCCGTTCGCGAGGCGCTTCTGCGCGGCGCCGGCGATCTTGCCCGCGGGCGACGCGATGTCGTTGAGCGGCACGTAGGTCGCCTGGATGCCGAGCTCGGCGAGCGCCCCGAGCACCCAGTCGTCGAGGAACGCGTAGGACCGCTCGAAGCTCAGGCCCTCGACGAGGGACGCGGGCACCGTGAGCGAGTACGTGATGGTGTTGCCCGGCTCGATGAACATCGCGCCGCCGCCCGAGATGCGCCGCACGACGCTGATGCCGTGCCGCTCGGCGCCCTCGGGGTCGACCTCGTTGCGCAGCGACTGGAACGAGCCGATGACGACCGCAGGCGCACCCCACTCCCAGATCCGCAGGGTCGGGCGGCGCGTGCCGTCGCCCACCGACTCCGCGAGCGCCTGGTCCAGGGCCATGTGCATCACTGGCGACTGCGGCCCCTCGTGGACGACCTCGAACGTGTGGTCCTCCCACCGGGTGGCGTGCCCGAGCGCGCGGCGGACGGCGATCGCGACGGCCTCGGGCGAGAACCCGACCATGGTGACGTCGGGCCCGAGCACGCTCTCGACGACGCCGGTGAGGCGCGCGACGGTCGCGTCGGCGGACATGCCGAGCAGGGCCGCGTCGATCGCCTCGAGCGCGTCGTCCGGCTCGAGGAAGAAGTCGCCGCTCACCGCGACGCGCGAGATCCTCCCCTCGGAGACCTCGGCGTCGACCGCGACCAGCTTGCCTCCGGGGACCTTGTACTCGCCTCGCATGGCATGATCCTATGCCTAGTTGAATACTGAACTATCAGGATCGACGCGACGTGAGGAGCGGACATGGCCGCGGACCACCCCGAGCACAGCACCGCCGGCACCTACACGGTCAAGGGCAAGGAGTTCACGCGGGACACCCGTTACATCACGACGCGGGTCACGCGCGACGGCCGCGACGGGTTCCCGGTCGAGGCCGGCCGCTACCGGCTCGTCGCGGCACGCGCCTGCCCGTGGGCCAACCGCACGATCATCGTGCGCCGCCTGCTCGGCCTGGAGGACGCGATCTCGCTGGGCCTGCCCGGGCCGACGCACGACGAGCGGTCGTGGACCTTCGATCTCGACCCCGACGGCAAGGACCCGGTCCTCGGCATCGACCGACTCCAGGACGCCTACCTGCGGCGCGACCCGGAGTACTCGCGGGGCATCACCGTCCCGGCCCTCGTGGACGTGACGACGGGGGCGGTGGTCACCAACGACTACGCGCAGATCACGCTCGACCTGTCGACCGAGTGGGTCGACCACCACCGCGAGGGCGCACCCGACCTGTACCCCGAGCACCTGCGCGCCGAGATCGACGAGGTGAACGCCGTCGTCTTCCGCGACGTGAACAACGGCGTGTACCGCTGCGGCTTCGCTGGGTCGCAGGAGGCCTACGAGCGCGCGTACCACCGCCTGTTCGACGCGCTCGACCTGCTGGAGGAGCGCCTGACGACGCAGCGGTACCTCGTGGGCGACACCATCACCGAGGCCGACGTGCGCCTGTTCACGACGCTCGTGCGCTTCGACGCCGTCTACCACGGGCACTTCAAGTGCAACCGCACGAAGCTCACCGAGATGCCCGCGCTCTGGGGCTACGCGCGCGACCTGTTCCAGACGCCGGGGTTCGGCGACACGATCGACTTCGCGCAGATCAAGCAGCACTACTACGTCGTGCACACCGACATCAACCCGACCCAGGTCGTGCCGGTCGGGCCCGACCTGTCCGGCTGGGTCACGCCGCACGGCCGCGAGGAGCTCGGTGGGCGCCCGTTCGGCGACGGCACCGCCCCGGGTCCCGTGCGCGACGACGAGCGGGTGGACGCCGCGCACACGCCGCTGCGGTGACCGCGGCGCCCGGGGCGGTCGGCCCCGGGCGCGTCGCGCCCGACCGGTGCGGTCAGCCCCGGCGCGTCACGCCCGACCGGGGCGGTCAGCCCCGGCGCGTCACGCCGGCGCGGTGCAGCCCGAACACGATCGAGTCGACGATCGCCTCCCACGACGCCTCGACGATGTTCGGGCCGACACCGACCGTGCTCCACGTCGCCTCGGCGCCGGTGTCCATGGTCTCCACGAGCACGCGCGTCGTCGCGTCCGTGCCGTGCTGCGTGTCCATGATCCGCACCTTGAAGTCGATGAGCTCGAAGCGCTCGATCTCCGGGTAGCACGGCGCCAGCGCCTTGCGCAGCGCGTGGTCGAGCGCGTTGACCGGCCCGTTCCCCTCCCCCGTCGCGATCACGCGCTCGCCGCCGACGTGCACCTTGACCGTGGCCTCGCTGCTCGCCTCGGTCGGGTCGCCCGGCACCGTCTCGACGAAGACGCGCCAGCTCTCGGTGCGGAAGAACGCCGGCCGCTCCCCCTCGAGCTCCTCCCGGAGCAGGAGCTCGAACGACGCGTCCGCGGCGTCGTAGGTGTAGCCCTCGGCCTCGGCGTCCTTGACGCGGTTCGTGACGCGCGACAGGAGCTCGGTCCGGCCCGCGAGGTCGAAGCCGAGCTCGCGGCCCTTGAGCTCGATCGACGCACGGCCGGCCATCTCCGAGACGAGCATGCGCATGTCGTTGCCCACCGCGACGGGGTCGACGTGCTGGTAAAGGTCCGGGTCCACCTTGATCGCGCTCGCGTGGAGCCCGGCCTTGTGCGCGAACGCGCTCGCGCCGACGTAGGGCTGCCGTGCGAACGGCGCGATGTTGGTCACCTCGCTGATCGCGTGGGCGATGCGGGTCATGTCGCGCAGACCGGTCCCGCGCAGCAGCTCGCGACCCTCCTTGAGCTCGAGGTTCGCGACCACCGTGAGCAGGTCCGCGTTGCCCGTGCGCTCCCCGTAGCCGTTGACCGTGCCCTGGACGTGCACCGCACCGGCCTCGACCGCGGCGATGCTGTTCGCGACCGCGCAGCCGGAGTCGTTGTGGGCGTGGATGCCCAGCCGCCCGTCGGTGCGCGCGCGGACCGCCGAGACGACCTCGTGCACCCGCGAGGGGAGCATCCCGCCGTTGGTGTCGCACAGGACGACGCACTCGGCGCCCGCGGCGAAGCCCGCCTCGACCGCGCGCAGCGCGTAGTCCGCGTCGTACCGGTACCCGTCGAAGAAGTGCTCCGCGTCGACGACGACGCGCCGCCCCTCGGCCACGAGGAACGCGACGGTGTCGGCGATCATCGCGAGGTTCTCCTCCGCCGTCGTGCGCAGCGCGCGCTCGACGTGCCGGACGTCGTGCTTGGCGACGAGCGTCACGACGGAGGCCTCCGAGTCCAGCAGCGCGCGCACCTGGGCGTCCTCCCACGCGCGCGCCCCGGCCTTGCGGGTCGACCCGAACGCGGCCAGCACGGCGTGCTCGAGCTCGAGCTCCTTGGCCGCGCGCCGGAAGAACTCGGTGTCCTTGGGGATCGCGCCCGGCCAGCCGCCCTCGATGTAGCCGACGCCGAGCTCGTCGAGCAGCGGGGCGATCGTCAGCTTGTCGGCGACCGAGAGGTTCATGCCCTCCTGCTGGGCGCCGTCGCGCAGGGTCGTGTCGTAGACGTCGAACGTGGTGGAGTCCACGGCGTGCTCTCTTCGGTCGGCCGCGTGGCGGCGTCGTGCTGTCCTCGGTCGAGCCCGTCCGGCGCTCCCCCGCAGTGTGCCGCGGGGTCGCCTCCCGGCGGGGGTGGTGCCAGGAGATGGACGAGCAGGCCTGGGCGTGGTGGGCCCCGACCAACAAAAAGACCCCCCGGGGTACGGGAGGTCTGCGCGTCCGGCGGGTGGGCCGGACGCGCTACACGATGATGAGCGTGATGCAGGTCACGTCGCCATGATGCCACACGTCTCGCACGTCGAGAACACGCATCCGGACCGCGGGACGGCACGGCAGCAGCACCGGCGCGGCGTGCCGTGCCCCGGCCGGCTCGGCACGCGGTGACGGGCCCCGCACCGCGTGCCGAGCCCGTCACCGCACCGAGCCCGTCGGGCCGGTGACGCTTGTCAGGCGAGCCGACGCATCCAGCCGTGCGGGTCGGCGGCGCGGCCGTACTGGATGTCGGTCAGCTGAGCGCGGACGGACGCCGTGACGGCGCCCGTGCCGCCGTCACCGACGGTCAGGTCGAACTCGTCGCTCGCGAGGCGTCCGATCGGGGTGACGACCGCCGCCGTCCCGCACGCGAACACCTCGGCGACGGACCCGTCCTCGAGTCCTGCGCGGACCTCCGCGAGCGGGATCGGCCGCTCCTGCACGTCGTGGCCGGCCTCCGCGAGGAGCGTGAGGATCGACGAGCGCGTGACGCCCTCGAGGATCGAGCCGGTCAGCTCCGGGGTGCTCACGGTGCCGTCGGCGCCGACGACGAACACGTTCATCCCGCCGAGCTCCTCGACCAGCGTGCTGGTCGTCGCGTCGAGGAAGCACACCTGCTCGCAGCCGCGCGCGTACGCCTCCTGCTGCGGCAGCAGGCTCGCGGCGTAGTTGCCACCGCACTTCGCCGCCCCGGTGCCGCCCGGGCCCGCACGGTGGTAGTCGGTCGACACCCAGATCGAGACCGGCTTGACGCCGCTCGCGAAGTACGGGCCCACGGGCGACGCGATCACCACGTACTCGACCTCGCGCGCGGGTCGCACGCCGAGGAACGTCTCGGACGCGAACATGAAGGGACGCAGGTACAGGCTCGTCTCGCCGCCCGAGGGAACCCAGCCCCGGTCGGTCCGGACGAGGGCCTCGACCGACCCGAGGAAGTCCTCGACGGGCAGCTCCGGCAGCGCGAGCCGGCGCGCCGACGCGGCGAAGCGCCGCGCGTTGGCCTCGGGCCGGAAGCTCCACACCGAGCCGTCGGCGTGCGCGTAGGCCTTCAGCCCCTCGAAGATCTCCTGGCCGTAGTGCAGGACCGCCGACGCGGGGTCCATCGAGAGCGGCCCGTACCGCTCGACGCGGCGGTCGGCCCACCCGCCGTCGGCGGTCCAGGTCACACGGGCCATGTGGTCGGTGAAGACGGTCCCGAACGCCGGCGACTCGAGGAGGCGTGCGCGCTCCTCGTCGGTGCGGGCGGCGTCGTTCGCACGGACCTCGAACCGGTCGACGGTCGAGGCGTGGTGCGCAGCAGCAGTGGTGCTCATGTCGATCCTTTCCCCGGGGCGCGAGCCCGCACGGTTCCTGACGGTACCGGGGCGACGGCCGACGGGGTACAGCGCCTAGCCGGCGACGCGCGCGGCGAGGTCTGCGCCCACCTCGGCCGTCGTCCGTACTCGCGCGCCGCGCTCGGCGAGGTCCGCCGCGACCGCACGCTCGACCCGGGCCGCCGCCTCGTCGAGGCCCAGGTGCTCCAGCAGCATGCTCACCGACAGGACCGTCGCGGTCGGGTCGGCCTTGCCCTGGCCCGCGATGTCGGGGGCCGAGCCGTGCACGGGCTCGAACATCGAGGGCGACGTCCGGTCCGGGTTGATGTTGCCCGAGGCCGCGAGCCCGATGCCGCCCGTGATGGCCGCGGCCTGGTCGGTGAGGATGTCGCCGAACAGGTTGTCGGTCACGACCACGTCGAAGCGGGACGGCTTGGTGGTCATGAAGATCGTCGCCGCGTCGACGTGCAGGTAGTCGGTCGTCACGTCGGGGAACTCCGCGTTGACCCGCTCGACGGTGCGCCGCCACAGGTGGCCCGCGTGCACGAGGACGTTGTGCTTGTGCACGAGCGTGAGGTGCTTGCGCGGGCGCGCCTGGGCCCTGGCGAACGCGTCGCGCACGACGCGCTCGACGCCGAACGCGGTGTTGACGCTGACCTCGTTCGCCACCTCGTGGGGCGTGCCGACGCGGATCGCGCCTCCGTTACCGACGTACGGACCCTCGGTGCCCTCGCGCACGACGACGAAGTCGACCTCGCCCGGGTCGGCGAGCGGGGACGTCACGCCCGGGTAGAGCCGCGCCGGGCGCAGGTTGACGTAGTGGTCGAGCTCGAAGCGCAGGCGCAGGAGCAGCCCGCGCTCGAGGACGCCCGAGGGCACGCCCGGGTCACCGATCGCGCCGAGCAGGATCGCGTCGTGCTCGCGGACCGTCGCGAGGTCGGCGTCGGTCAGGGTCTCCCCCGTCGCGTGCCACCTCCGGGCGCCGAGGTCCAGGTGCGTCGGCTCGACCGTCACGTCCGAGCCGGCGACCGCGGCGTCGAGCACCGCGAGCCCCTGCTCGACGACCTCGGTACCGATCCCGTCACCCGCGACGACGGCGAGCTTCACAGTGCGTCCCATGCCGGTCACCCTAGCGTCACCCGTCCACCCCTCGGGACGCCCGGCTCACCATGCGGTCAGTGTGCACGGGGGTGACGTGTCGTCAGGCGACCCGCGGCCGTGGCGACCACACTGGACGCACGCGCCGACGGCCACGTCGGCGAGCCTCGACCACCCAGGCAGGCCATGACCCCGAGCGACGAACCCCCGGCCCGGACGGGCAGCGCGCGGACGGGCAGCGCGCGGACGGACGAGGCGCCGACGGGCGGCAGCCGGACGGAAAACCCCCGGACCGACCACGCCACGGCCGGCGCCCTCGAGCGCCGCCACCCCGGCGCGCACGCGACGAGCCCGCGCGAGATCCCCCTGCGAGGGTGGTGGCAGGTCGTCCGCCGGGCCGTGGTGCGGTCGGCGCAGGACCGCGTGCCGCTCGTCGCGGCGGGCGTCGCGTTCTTCGGCTTCCTCGCGATCTTCCCCACCCTCATCGCCGCCGTCCTGCTGTACGGGCTCGTCGCGGACCCCACCGACCTCGACGGGCACGTGCGCCAGGTGGCCGAGGTCCTCCCTCCGGACGCGACACGTCTCGTCGGGCAGCAGCTGACCGACCTGGTCGCCGGCGACCAGCAGGGGTTCTCCGTGGGGCTCGTGGTCTCGCTCGTCGCCGCCGTGTGGTCGGCGTCGGTCGGCGTGGCCAACCTCGTGACCGCGGTCAACATGGCGTACGAGGAGACCGAGCGCGTCGGCTTCGTCAAGCGCCGCCTCATCGCCCTGGCGTTCACCCTCGGCGCCGTCGTCACGTTCGTCCTGCTCGTGGCGCTCGTCGCGGTCGTTCCTGTGACGGTGACGCTCGACGGCGTCCCGGGCGCACTCCTCGACGCCGGGCGGTGGCTCGCGCTCGCCGTCGTCTCGGCCGTCGCGCTGGCCGGCGTCTACCGCTTCTCGCCCGAACGCCGCGACGCGCGCCTGCCCTGGGTCACCGTGGGCGCCGTCGTCGCGACGGTCCTGTGGCTCCTGGTCTCGGCCGGCTTCTCGCTGTACGTGACGTGGTTCGCGAGCTACAGCCGCACCTACGGGGCGCTCGCCGGCGTCGTCGTGCTCCTGGTGTGGATGTGGCTGACGAGCATGGCCGTGCTGCTCGGGGCCGAGGTCAACGCGGAGGCCGAGCACCAGACGGACCACGACACGACGGTCGGCCCGTGGCGCGCGCGCGGCGAGCGCGACGCCGTCAAGGCCGACACCGCGGTCGGCCGCCCCGACCCGCCCGACGCGGGCCCGGCCGACGACCACACCCGCCGCACGCGCGCACCCGACACCGACACCGTGCATCCGCGGAGCGGGTCGACGCAGTAGTCCTGTCAAGAGGCCCAGATGCGACGACCACCTCACCCGACGTCCAGACGCCCCGCGAGGACGCCGAAGGCCCCAAGCCGTCGGACCGGGGCTCCGCAGCGGCACAGCGCAGCGGAGCCCCGGTCCGACGCCGTGGCCGGGTCTCGCGGGAGGCCCGCCAGGACCGGGTGGTCGACGTCGGACCGAGGCTCCGCAGAGCGACCCGGCCTCGGGGATCAGCGGGCGGCGCTTCCCTCACGCCGATGCTCGGGACGCACCGCCCTCGTCCTCGCGGGCCGCTCCTGCGTCGCGGACCACTCGGTCAGCGGGCGGCGCTTCCCTCGACGTAGTCGGAGTCCGAGTCCTTGATCCACGAGAACATCTTGCGCAGCTCGCGGCCCGTCGCCTCGATCGGGTGCTGCTCGCCCTTCGCGCGCAGCTCCGTGAACTCCGGCGCGCCGGCGTCCTGGTCGGCGATGAAGCGCTCGGCGAACGCGCCGTTCTGGATGTCCGCGAGGACGGCCTTCATGTTCTCCTTCACCTCGGGCGAGATGACCCGGGGACCGGAGACGTAGTCGCCGTACTCGGCCGTGTCGGAGACGCTCCAGCGCTGCTTCGCGATGCCGCCCTCGACCATGAGGTCGACGATGAGCTTGAGCTCGTGGAGGACCTCGAAGTACGCGACCTCGGGCTGGTAGCCGGCCTCGGTGAGGACCTCGAACCCGTACTGCACGAGCTGTGACGCACCGCCGCAGAGGACGGCCTGCTCGCCGAAGAGGTCGGTCTCGGTCTCCTCGGTGAAGGTCGTCCTGATCCCGCCCGCACGGAGCCCGCCGATGGCCTTGGCGTACGACTTCGCGAGGTCCCACGCCTGACCGGACGCGTCCTGCTCGACGGCGACGATCACGGGCACGCCGCGACCGCCCTCGTACTCGCGGCGCACGAGGTGACCCGGGCCCTTGGGCGCGACCATGAGCACGTCGTGGCCGGCGGCCGGCTTGATGTACCCGAAGCGGATGTTGAACCCGTGGCCGAACACGAGAGCCGCGCCCTCGGCGAGGTTGGGCTCGATCTCGTTGCGGTAGATGTGCCGCTGGAACTGGTCGGGCGCGAGGACGACGACGACGTCGGCACCCTTGACCGCCTCGGCGACGGTCGCGACCTTGAGGCCCTGCTCCTCGGCCTTGGCACGCGACGGGCTGCCCTCGCGCAGACCGACGGTCACGTCGACACCGGAGTCCCGCAGGTTGAGCGAGTGCGCGTGCCCCTGGCTGCCGTAGCCGATGACGGCGACCTTCCGGCCGGCGATGAGGGACAGGTCGGCGTCGTCGTCGTAGAACAGCTCTGCCACGGGGGTGTCTCCTTGGTTCTCGGGTGGTGCGTGCAGTGTGGCGCACGAGCGGCGCGGGCCGGTCGTGCGGCCGCCGGGTGGACGGCCGGTGGGCCCGTCAGGCCGAGCGGTTGACCCGCTCGAGGGCTCGGTCGGTGATGGACCGCGCGCCGCGGCCGATGGCCACGGTGCCGGACTGGACGATCTCGCGGATGCCGTAGGGCTCGAGCGCCGCGAGGAGCGCGTCGAGCTTGCCCGGGCTGCCCGTCGCCTCGATGACGACGGCCTCGGGCACGACGTCGACGACGTGCGCCCGGAACAGCTGGACGACCTCGAGCACGTGCGACCGCGTGGTCGCGTCGGCGCGGACCTTGACGAGCAGGAGCTCGCGCTGGACGGACGCGTCGGCCTCGAGCTCGACGATCTTGATCACGTTGATGAGCTTGTTCAGCTGCTTCGTCACCTGCTCGAGCGGGAGCTCGTCGACGTCGACGACGACCGTGATCCGCGAGATCTCCTCATGCTCGGTCGGCCCCACCGCGAGCGAGTGGATGTTGAACGAGCGCCGCGCGAAGAGGCCCGCGACCCGCGTGAGGACGCCGGGCTTGTTCTCCACGAGGACGGACAGCGTGTGCCTGCTCATGCAGCACCTTCTTCTTCGACGGGGAGCCCGGCCGCGAGCGCGGCGTCGAGCAGGGCGTTGACGTGGACGGCCGTGCTGTCGAGCACGGGGACGGGGCTGAACGGGGTGTCGCCCGGGAGGAGCATCGCGAGCTCCGTGCACCCGAGGACCACCGCGTCGACGCCGCGCGCGACGAGCCGCTCGACGACGTCGACGTACGCCTGCCGGGTCGCCGGCGTCACGCGGCCGTGCACGAGCTCCGCGTAGATGAGCCGGTGCACCTCGTCGGCGTCGGCCGGGTCGGGCACGAGCGTCTCGATCCCGCGCGGCGCGAGCCGGGACGGGTACAGGTCGGACGCCATGGTGTACGCGGTCCCGAGCAGGCCGACGTGCCGGGCACCCGCGCGCTCGGCGGCGTCGGCGACGGCATCGACGACGTGGACCACGGGCAGGCCCGAACCGGCCGCGACGTCGTCGGCGACGAGGTGCATGGTGTTCGCGAGGATGCCGACCAGCTCGGCGCCGGCCGCGCGCAGCGCCCGGCCCTCGGCCGCGTACCGCTCCCCGAGCGCGACCCAGTCACCCGCGACCTGGAGCGCCTCGACCTCGGCGAAGTCGACCGACCGCAGCACGAGGTCGGCCGAGTGGAAGCCGCCGAGCCGCTCGCGGACGCCCTCGTTGAGCTGGGCGTAGTAGTGCGCCGACGACTCCCACGAGGTGCCGCCGAGCAGACCGATGCGCCGCACTACTCCTCCCGGTCCCAGGCGGGGCTGATGCCGCGCGCGTACTGGATCTCGTCGTTGCTCACGCCCGCGGCGACCATCGGCCACACCATCGCGTCGCGCGACACCGTGAAGTCGACGACGACGGGCTGGTCGTCGATCTCCATCGCGCGCCGGATCGTCGCGTCGACGTCCGCGGCCGTCTCGGCGCGCAGGCCGACGCAGCCGTACGCGTCGGCGAGCTTGACGAAGTCCGGGATGCGCGCGGTGCCGTGGCCGGTGTGCAGGTCCGTGTTGGAGTACCGCGACTCGTAGAAGAGCGTCTGCCACTGCCGGACCATGCCGAGCGAGGAGTTGTTGATGAGCGCGACCTTGATCGGGATGTCGTTGATCGCGCAGGTCGCGAGCTCCTGGTTGGTCATCTGGAAGCAGCCGTCGCCGTCGATCGCCCACACGGTGCGGTCCGGGTCGCCGACCTTCGCGCCCATGGCCGCGGGCACCGAGTAGCCCATGGTGCCCAGGCCCCCGGAGTTGAGCCACGAGTTGGGTCGCTCGTACCGGATGAACTGCGCGGCCCACATCTGGTGCTGGCCGACGCCCGCGACGTAGATCGCCTCGGGCCCGGCGATCTCGCCGAGCCGCTGGATGACGTGCTGCGGCGCGAGGTGGCCGTCCTCGGGCTCGGTGAACCCGAGCGGGAACGTCTCGCGCCAGTCGTCGATCTGCCGCCACCAGCCCTCGAGGTCCGGCTTGCCGTGCTGAGCGTGCTCGCGCGCGAGCTCGGGCAGCAGGTCCGCGATGACCTCGCGCAGGTCGCCGACGATCGGCACGTCGGCGCGGCGGTTCTTGCCGATCTCGGCGGGGTCGATGTCCGCGTGCACGACCGTCGCGTGCGGCGCGAACGACGACAGCTTCCCGGTCACGCGGTCGTCGAAGCGCGCACCCAGGGCCACGATGAGGTCGGCCTTCTGCAGCGCCGCCACGGCCGGGACCGTCCCGTGCATCCCCGGCATGCCGAGGTGCTGCGGGTGCGAGTCGGGCAGGACGCCCCGCGCCATGAGCGTCGTCACCGCGGGGGCACCCGACTCGTCCACGAGACGCCGCAGCTCGGCGCTCGCCCCGGCGCGCAGGGCGCCTCCCCCGACGTAGAGCACCGGCCGGCGCGCGGTCGCGAGCAGGCGCGCGGCCTCACGGATCTGCTTGGCGTGCGGCTTGGTCACGGGGTGGTAGCCCGGCAGGTCGACCGACTGCGGCCACGAGAACGTCGTGCGGGTCTGCATCGCGGACTTCGCGATGTCGACGAGCACGGGCCCGGGCCGCCCCGTGCTGGCGATGTGGAAGGCCTGGGCGATCGTCCGCGGGATGTCGTCCGGGTCGGTGACGAGGAAGTTGTGCTTCGTGATCGGCAGCGTGATGCCGACGATGTCGGCCTCCTGGAACGCGTCGGTGCCGATCATCGAGGCGCCGACCTGACCCGTGATCGCGACGAGCGGCACCGAGTCCATGTTGGCGTCGGCGATCGGCGTCACGAGGTTGGTCGCACCCGGCCCGGACGTCGCCATGCAGACCCCGACGCGCCCCGTCGCGTAGGCGTAGCCCGACGCCGCGTGACCGGCGCCCTGCTCGTGCCGGACGAGGATGTGCCGCAGCTTCGTGGAGTCCATGAGCGGGTCGTACGTCGGCAGGATCGCACCGCCGGGGATGCCGAAGACGACCTCGGTCCCGGCCGCCTCGAGCGACCGGACGATCGACTCCGCGCCCGTGACGGACGTGCTGGGGACGGTGACACGGTCCTGGGCCGGCCGGACGTCCGCCGGCGTGACCGGTCGGGTGTCGGCGGGGCGCCCCGCGCCCTGCGACGGGGCCTGCTGCGTGCCCTGGACCATGTGCTCTCCCTGGAGGGGTGTGGTGCGTGCGGTGTCCTGCTGTGCTGCGCCGTGCGGCGACCCCTGACATGAAAAAACCCCTCCGCCCGTCAGGTGGGCTGCGAGGGGTGGCGCGCGGACGAGACCTGGCTGGCGGGTCGGCCCGAGCGCCTAGGCGAGTACTACGAGAACGGTCGTCTGCACGTGGTCGACCTTACGCCTCGCCCCTGACGCTGTCACGCGAACCGGCACGGGTCTCACATCGTGGTTCACGAGACCGCGATCCGGACAAGGTCGACGACCGCTCCCCGGTGCGGACCCGCCCGGTGACGCGGTGGGCCCGCCCGTCACCGGGCGGGCCCTCCGACGTCAGCCGACCACGGCGCCCTTCGACGCGGACTGCACGAGCTTGGCGTACTTGGCGAGCACACCGCGGGTGTACCGCGGAGGCAGCGGCGCCCAGCCGGCCGCGCGGGCCTCGAGCTCGGCCGGGTCGACCAGGAGCTCGAGGGTCGCGCTCGCGACGTCGAGGCGGATCCGGTCACCGTCCCGCACGAACGCGATCGGGCCGGCGTCCACCGCCTCGGGGGCGACGTGCCCGACGCACAGGCCCGTCGTCCCGCCCGAGAACCGGCCGTCCGTCAGGAGCAGAACGTCCTTGCCGAGACCGGCGCCCTTGATGGCCCCGGTGATCGCGAGCATCTCGCGCATGCCAGGACCGCCCTTGGGGCCCTCGTACCGGATGACGACGACGTCGCCGGCCTGGATCGTGCCGTCCTCGAGCGCGTCCATGGCGGCCCGCTCGCGGTCGAACACGCGAGCGGTGCCCTCGAACACGTCGGAGTCGAAGCCCGCGGACTTCACGACCGCACCCTCGGGCGCGAGCGAGCCGTGCAGGATCGTGATCCCGCCCGTGCGGTGGATCGGGTCGTCGAGCGCCCGGAGGATCTTGCCGTCGGGGTCCGGCGGGTTCACGTCGGCGAGGTTCTCGGCGACCGTCTTCCCGGTGACGGTGAGGCAGTCCCCGTGCAGCAGGCCCGCGTCCAGGAGCGCCTTCATGACGACCGGGACGCCGCCGATGCGGTCGACGTCGTTCATCACGTAGCGGCCGAACGGCTTGAGGTCGCCCAGGTGCGGCACCTTGGCGCCGATCCGCGCGAAGTCCGCGAGCGACAGGTCGACCTCGGCCTCGTTCGCGATCGCGAGCAGGTGCAGCACCGCGTTGGTCGACCCGCCGAACGCCATGACGACGGCGATCGCGTTCTCGAACGCCTCCTTGGTCATGATCTGGCGCGCCGTGATCCCGCGGCGGAGGAGCTCGACGACCGCCTCGCCCGAGCGCGCGGCGAACGCGTCGCGGCGCCGGTCGGCGGACGGCGGCGCGGCCGAGCCGGGCAGCGACATGCCCATGGCCTCCGCGACCGACGCCATGGTGTTCGCCGTGTACATCCCGCCGCAGGCACCCTCGCCCGGGCAGATCGCCCGCTCGATCCGGTCGACGTCCTCCTTGCTCATGAGCCCGCGCGCGCACGCGCCCACGGCCTCGAAGGCGTCGATGATCGTGACGTCCTTCTCGGTGCCGTCGCTGAGCTTGACCCAGCCCGGGGCGATCGTGCCCGCGTAGAGGAACACCGACGCGAGGTCGAGGCGCGCCGCGGCCATGAGCATGCCGGGGAGCGACTTGTCGCAGCCGGCGAGGAGCACGGACCCGTCGAGCCGCTCGGCCTGCATGACCGTCTCGACGCTGTCCGCGATGAGGTCACGGCTCACGAGGGAGAAGTGCATCCCCTCGTGCCCCATCGAGATGCCGTCGGAGACGGAGATCGTGCCGAACTCGAGCGGGAAGCCGCCGCCCGCGTGCACGCCGTTCTTCACGGCCTTCGCGAGGCGGTCGAGGGAGAGGTTGCAGGGCGTGATCTCGTTCCACGAGCTCGCGACGCCGATCTGGGGCTTCGCGAAGTCCTCGTCGCCCATGCCGACCGCACGGAGCATCCCGCGCGAGGCCGTGGCCTCGAGCCCGTCGGTCACCTGGCGGCTGCGCGGCTTGATGTCGACCGCTGCGTCCCGGTCGGCGGGCGGGGCGGCGGGCAGGGTGTCACTCATGGCCGGAGTCTAGGTCGGCGGGCAGCACGGGCCGGCGAGGTGGCCGCACTGCGGACCTTTTCCCCGAGGACGCCGTGCGGCCCTGCGGGAGGGCCCCGCGAGCACATCGACGGCCCACGCGGCCACCGCCCGGGCGCGCCTGCAGCCCTCAGTCGCCCTGACCTCGGCCCTGCCACGTGCACAGGCAGACCTCGTTGCCCTCGGCGTCGGCGACGACCCAGAACGCGGGCGCGCGCCGGTCGCTCACGAGCCGCCCGCCGGCGGCCAGCACGGCGCCCAGCCGGTCGAGCGCGACGTCGTGCGGGACGTCGACGTCGATGTGGATGCGGTTGCGCTGCGGGCGCGGGGAGTCCATGTGCTGGAACCAGACGCACGGCCCCTCACCCGCCGGGTCGACGAGGCGCTCGACGTCGTGCGGGTCCCGCTCGTAGCCGAGCGCCGCCTGCCAGAACGGGAGCACCGCCGCGACGTCCTGCGTGTCCACCGCGATCTCCAGCATGCGCGGCGCGCGCGGGTCGGCCTCGACGCCGCGCTCGTCGGCGAGCGCCGAGACCCGACGCGCGAGCTCGACGTCACGCTCGGTCAGGGCGCCGACGTCGTGCGAGAGCGTCGTCACGGTGACCGTGCCGTAGCGCAGCAGGACGTCGGGGTGGTGATCCAGCTCGTCCGCCGTCGCGGCCACCGCGGCGACGAGCTCGGCGCCGCGCGCGAACGAGCCGGTGCGGAAGGTCGCGCGCAGGGTCCCCAGCACGACGCGCCAGTGCCGCGCGTCGGTTCGCCGGGACACGACGGCGTGCGGGAGGATGTCGCTCATGGCCCCATGCTGGCACCGCGTGCCGACACGCGGGACCGACCGGCGGTAAAACGTTATCGATAACGGTTTCTCGCTGTATCGTTCGATCGTGCGTCAGGGACGGGTGACCATCAACGACGTCGCGCGGACCGCGGGCGTCTCCGTCGCGACGGTCTCGAAGGTCATCAACGGCCGGTACGGCGTCGCGGGCGCCACCAGCGAGCGCGTACGCGAGGTCATCGAGCAGCTCGGCTACGAGTCCAGCCTCGTGGCGCGGTCCCTGCGCAGCCACCGCACCAACGTGATCGGCATCCTCGTCGCCGAGTTCGAGCCGTTCAGCACCGAGATCCTCAAGGGTGCCTCGGCCGCGATCGCCGACACGGGGTACGAGCTCCTCGCGTACTCCGGCCACACCGCGAGCGTCGTCGGATGGGAGCGCCGCTACCTGTCCCGGCTGAGCGGGACCCTCATCGACGGCGCGGTCCTCGTCACGCCGACGGTCGTCGACGCCGACGCGGGCGTCCCCGTCGTGGCGATCGACCCGCACAGCGGGCCGTCCGGCCTGCCGACGGTCGACTCGGACAACCTGACCGGCGCGGTCGTGGCGACCGAGCACCTGCTGCGGCTCGGCCACCGTCGCATCGGCTTCCTCGGCGGACGCCCGGACCTCGAGTCGTCGCGGCTGCGCGAGGAGGGGTACCGGCTCGCGCTGAGCCGTGCCGGCATCGAGGTCGACCCGGCCCTCGTCCGGGTGGGCGGCTACCGCCGCGAGACCGCCGAGGCGCCCGCGCACGAGCTGCTCGACGTGCCGGACCGGCCGACGGCCGTCTTCGCGGCGAACGACCTCTCGGCCATCGCGACGATCGACGTCGCGCGGTCGCGCGGCATGCGGGTGCCCGACGACCTCTCGGTGATCGGGTTCGACAACGTGCCGGAGTCGGCCCTCACCTCTCCCCCGCTGACCACCATCAGCCAGCCGATGCAGCGCATGGGCTCCGAGGCGATCCGGCTGCTCGTGGGCCTCATGTCGGGCGCACCGCCACAGGAGATCCACGTGCGCCTGCCCACCGAGCTCGTCGAGCGGAGCACCTGCCGCCCGCTGTGACGCGGTCGCGTCGCGCGCCCCGTGCGTGGCGCGGACCGGGGCCGGTCAGGCCGCGGGCGGCACCGGTGCGTACTCGAACCACTCGACGTGCGCCGTCGTCGTCGACGGCATGCCGTTGCTCGTGCCGTAGAGACCGAGCCAGACGCCCACGAAGCTGTCCGCGACCGTGCTGTCCAGCATGCGGCCGTCGAGCGTGACCAGGTGCTGGTCCTCCCCGTCCTCGCCCACGAGCACCGCCTCGTACTCCTGTCCGCGCACCCGCAGCCCGAGCTCGATCGCACCGTCCGGTGCGGGGACGACCAGCAGGACCGTCCGGCGGCCCTCGTGCCGACGCACCACGAGGATGCGCCGCGGCCCGCCCTCCATGGCGGCGCCCGCGACGACGACGAGGTAGTGGTGGTCGTCCGACTGCCGCACCACGAGGCCGAACCACTCGTCCGCGCTCGCCGGCTCGAATCGCAGGCGTGCCGTCACGTCGACGTCGACGTGCTGCTGCCGTCGGCCGACGAACGCCGCGGGCCGCGCGCCGTCCAGGGTCGCGGGCAGGAGCGTGACGTCGAGGCCACCCTCCGGACCCGCCTGCGCGAACGCGGCGGCAGGCCCGCGCACGGCGTTCCAGGCGAGCCCCAGCCCGCCGGCGAACGTGTCGCGCACGGGGTTCTCGGGCCACGGGTGCGCCGGGAGCGACGGCGCGCGCTCGACGAGCCGCACCTGTCCCACACCGGGCGCGAACACGGGCCAGCCGTCCTCCCACGTCACCGGGACGAGGAACGTCTCGCGCCCGAGGTTCTCGTACAGGCCGCCGTACGGCCTCGTCCCCAGCACGACCGCCCACCAGCTGCGGTCGGGAAGCTCCACGAGGTCGGCGTGCCCGACGCCCATGACCGGGTGCGTCCGGCCGAGGTGGCGGTGCGTGAGCACGGGGTTCGCGCGGTTGCCCGCATACGGCCCGGTCACGCGCGTGCTCCGCGCGACGCTCACCGCGTGGTGGTGCTCGGTGCCGCCCTCGGCGGCGAGCAGGTGGTACCAGCCCTCGACCTTGAGCAGACGCGGCGCCTCGGCCCAGGCGGCGCCGAGCAGCGCGCCGCGCCAGACGACGTGCTCCGGGCCCACGAGCCGCAACGTCGTGCGGTCCATCTCGCGGACCCAGATCTCGGCCTGCTCGTCCCACTGCGGGGACCGGCTCTCGCGCGTCCCCGTCGCCCACGCACGGCCGTCGTCGTCGAAGAACAGGGCCGGGTCGATCCCCTCGTCCTCCCACCACACGGGCTCGGACCACGGCCCGGCCGGGTCCTGCGCCGTCACGACGAAGTTGCCCACCTGCCCGGACCCGTTGGGGCCGACGAACGTGCTGGTCAGGTAGAAGGTGCCGTCGTGGTGGCGCAGCGTCGGCGCGTACAGGCCCTCCGACGACCGCACGCCCGCGAGCGAGAGCTGCTCGGGCCGGTCGACCGCGTGACCGATCGGCCGCCAGTGCACGAGGTCACGGCTGTGGAACAGCGGGATGCCGGGCACGTACTCGAACGACGACGTCGCGAGGTAGTAGTCGTCACCGACCCGGCACACCGTCGGGTCGGGGTGGCAGCCCGGGAGCACCGGGTTCCGTACCGTCCGCCCCTCGGGGGCGTCGGGCACGTCGGCCCCGGGACCGGAACCGACGGTGATCACGTCAGCGGCTCCCGGACGACGTTGACCGGCTCCTCGCCCGCCACCAGCCGTGCGACCTGCCGCGCGACGAGCCGGGCGAGCCGCGGACCCGTCGCGTCCGTGTTGCCGCCGAGGTGGGGCGTCACGACCACGCCCGGGACGGACCAGAGCGGGTGGTCCGGGGGCAGCGGCTCGGGGTCCGTGACGTCCAGCGCGGCGCGCAGGCGGCCCGACGACGTCTCCGCGAGCAGCGCCTCCGTGTCGACGACCCGCCCGCGTCCGACGTTCACGACGACCGCCCCGTCGGGCAGCGCGCGCAGGAAGGCCGCGTCGACGAGGTGCTCGGTCGAGGGCGTCAGCGGGAGGACCGTGACGACGGCGTCGACGCGGGGCAGGAGCGCCGGCAGCTCGTCGACGCCGTGGACGACGAGCCCGTCGTGCTCGCGGCGCGTGCTGGCGACCCGGACGACGTCGACCTCGAACGGCGCGAGCCGACGCTCGACCGCCGAGCCGATCGACCCGTAGCCGAGGATCATGACGCGACGGTCGGCGAGCGAGCTGCGCCGGCGCGGCTCCCACCTGCCCTCGGGCATCGCCCGGACCGCGTCGACGACGCCCCGCTGGACCGCGAGCAGGAGGCCGACCGCGAGCTCGGCCGTCCCGGCGTCGTGCACACCACGGCCGTTGCACAGCGTCACACGGTCCGGCACGAGCCCGAGCGCGTGCTCGTAGCCGGCGCTCGCGAGCTGCACGACGCGGAGACCGTCCATGCCGTGCAGCGGCGCGAAGCGCTCGGGCGTCATGCCCGAGTTCGGCGCGACGACGACGTCGACCTCGGCCGGGTCGAGCCCCGGCGGCGGGTCACCCGCCAGGTCCCAGGTGACCAGGCGGGCCCGGCCCGCGGCCACGTCGGGCTCGGTGCCGAGCGCGGTGCGGAGGGCCTCGTCGGGCACGACGACGGTGAGCATGCGGGCTCCGATCAGGGTCGTGACGGCTGCGTCGCCGCGGCCGCGCGGTAGTCGTCCTCGAGGATCGCCATCAGCTCGACGTCGACCCAGTAGTCGCCGTCGCGGTGCACCTCGCGGAGCCGTCCCTCCACCTGGAAGCCGTGGTTCTCGTAGAGCATCCGGGCGCGAGGGTTGATCTCGAGCACGTCGAGCGCGACCCGGTGCAGACCCAGACCCTCGGGCGGCGCGCCGAACGCGTGCGCGAGCACGAGGCCGATCGCCTCGCCGCCGAAGCCGCGGCCCCGCTGGCCGGGACGCAGGCTCATCCGCATCGACGCGTTCGCGTCGCGCTCGTCGATGTCCATGAGGACGATCTCGCCCAGGAACTCGTCCGAGCCGTGCACCGTGATGGCCAGGTCGATCCGGCCCGGACGTGAGGCGACCGACGCGCACCACGCGTCGCTCTCCTCGCGCGTGATGTCGCGCACCGTACCCGTCAGACGGCGCCCTTCGGGGTCGTTGACCATCTCCCACATGCCGTCCGCGTCCTCCGCGCGGACCGGCCGCAGGACCACGAGCTCACCCACGAGCGTCGGCTTGTCCATCCCGTACCCCATCTCCGTGGGCAACCCCCTGCCCACCTCGTCGACGCCTGCTCGCCCGGCGCCCGCGTGCCGTCCGCGGGCTCCCCCGCAGGTCGTGGGGTCCGCGGTCGGACCACCGTGCCGCGTGGCGGAGGCGCACGCGCTCAGCTCGCGCCGACGCGCTCCAGCACCAGCTCGCGGACGCGTCCGGCGTCGGCCTGCCCGCGGGTCGCCTTCATGACCGCGCCGATGATCGCGCCGACGGGACCCAGGTTCCCCGAGCGGATCTTCTCGACCACGTCCGGCTGCGCCGCGAGGGCTGCGTCGACCGCGGTCAGGAGAGCGCCGTCGTCGGAGACGACCTCGAGGCCCCGCGCTCGTGCGACCTCCTCGGGCGACCCCTCGCCCGCGAGCACCCCCGCGAGCGCCTGCCGCGCGAGCTTGTCGTTGAGCCGGCCGCTGTCCACGAGCCGCTGGAGCTCGGCGACGTCGGCGGGCGTGACCCGCAGCTCCTCGAGAGCGAGGCCCTCGGCGTTCGCGGTGCGGGCGAGCTCGCCCATCCACCACTTGCGCGCCGCGGCCGGCGAGGCACCTGCCGCGACCGAGGCCTCGATGAGCTCGATCGCGCCCGCGTTGACGACGTCACGCATCTCCGGGTCGCTGTAGCCCCACTCGCCCTGGAGGCGACGACGACGGGCGACCGGCATCTCCGGGAGCGTGGCGCGAAGCTCCTCGACCCACGTCCGGCTCGCGGCCACGGGGACCAGGTCCGGCTCCGGGAAGTAGCGGTAGTCCTCGGCGTCGGACTTGACGCGGCCGGAGGTCGTCACGCCGGTGTCCTCGTGCCAGTGCCGGGTCTCCTGCACGACGGCCCCGCCCGACTCGAGCACCGCGGCCTGGCGCGAGATCTCGTAGCGCACCGCACGCTCGACCGACCGGAAGCTGTTGACGTTCTTCGTCTCGGTCCGGGTGCCGAGAGGTGCGTCGGGCGACGGCCGGAGCGACACGTTGACGTCGGCGCGGACGTTGCCCCGCTCCATGCGCGCCTCGGACACGCCGAGCGCGCGGAAGATGTCCCGCAGCGTCTGGACGTAGGCGCGCGCGACCTCGGGGGCCCGGTCGCCCACGCCCGTGATGGGCCTCGTGACGATCTCCACGAGCGGGATCCCGGCGCGGTTGTAGTCGACGAGCGAGTACTCGGCGCCGTGGATGCGACCGGTCGAGCCGCCGACGTGCGTGTTCTTGCCCGCGTCCTCCTCCATGTGCGCGCGCTCGATCTCGACGCGGACGACGGTGCCGTCCTCGAGCTCGACGTCGATCCACCCGTCGTGCGCGATGGGCTCGTCGTACTGCGACGTCTGGAAGTTCTTCGGGACGTCCGGGTAGAAGTAGTTCTTCCGCGCGAACCGGCACAGCTCGGCGATCTCGCAGTTGAGCGCGAGGCCGATCCGGATCGCGGACTCCACGGCCGTCCGGTTGAGCGCGGGCAGAGCACCCGGCAGGCCGAGCGACACGGGTGTCACCTGGGTGTTGGGCTCCGCGCCGAACTCCGTCGGGGCGCCGTCGAACATCTTGGTGAGGGTGCCGAGCTCGACGTGCACCTCGATCCCGATCACGGGGTCGAAGCGGCTCACGGCCTCGTCGTAGTCGACCAGGGCGGCGGTCGTGGTGCTCATCGGGTGCTCCCCTCGGGCGCGCGGACGGGCAGCTCGGGCGCGCCGGCGAGGAGCGGTCCGCCCCAGCGCTGCTCGAGCAGCATCTCCAGCGCCGCGCCGACGCGGTACAGGCGGTCGTCCGCGCGCGCCGGCGCGAGGACCTGGAACCCGACGGGCAGGCCGTCGGCGAGGCCGTTCGGGACGGACATCCCGGGCACGCCCGCGAGGTTCGCCGGGATCGTCGCGACGTCGTTGAGGTACATCGCGAGCGGGTCGTCGAGCTTCTCGCCGAGGCGGAAGGCGGTCGTCGGCGCGGTGGGCGAGACGAGCACGTCCGCGCGCTCGAAGGCCTGCGCGAAGTCGCGCTGGATGAGCGTGCGGACCTTCTGGGCGCTGCCGTAGTAGGCGTCGTAGTACCCGGCCGACAGCGCGTACGTGCCGAGGATGATGCGGCGCTTGACCTCGTCGCCGAAGCCCGCGCCGCGCGTCGCGGCCATGACGCGCTCCGCCGTCACGACGCCGTCCCGGGGCTCGACGCGCAGGCCGAAGCGCATCCCGTCGAACTTCGCGAGGTTGCTGGACGCCTCGCTCGGGAGGATGAGGTAGTACGCGGCCAGGGCGTACTCGAAGTGCGGGCAGGAGACCTCGACGACCTCGGCACCCGCCTCGCGGAGCAGGTCCAGGGACTCCTCGAACCGAGCGCGGACCCCGTCCTGGTACCCCTCGCCGTCGAGCTCGCGCACGACTCCCACGCGGACGCCGCGCAGGTCACCGGTACGGCCGGCGCGGGCCGCCTCGACGAGCGCGGGGAGGGCGTCCGGCAGCGACGTGGCGTCGCGCGGGTCGTGGCCGCCGATCGCCTCGTGCAGGAGCGCCGAGTCCAGGACCGTGCGCGTCACCGGACCGGCCTGGTCCAGGCTCGAGGCGAGCGCGACGAGGCCGTAGCGGGAGACCCCGCCGTAGGTGGGCTTCACACCCACGGTGCCGGTCACGGCCCCGGGCTGGCGGATCGAGCCGCCGGTGTCCGTGCCGATCGCGAGCGGCGCCTCGTAGGCCGCGACCGCGGCCGCGCTGCCCCCGCCCGACCCGCCGGGGATCCGGTCCAGGTCCCAGGGGTTGTGCGTGTTGCCGTACGCCGAGTGCTCGGTCGACGAGCCCATCGCGAACTCGTCCATGTTGGTCTTGCCGAGGATCGGCATGCCCGCGGCGCGCAGGCGCTCGACGATCGTCGCGTCGTACGGCGGGACCCAGCCCTCGAGGATCCGCGAGCCGGCCGTGGTGGGCATGCCGCGCGTGACGACGACGTCCTTGACGGCGACCGGGACGCCCGCGAGCGGTGCGAGGTCCTCCCCCGCGGCGCGCCGTGCGTCGACGTCCCGCGCGGTGGCGAGGGCGTCGTCGGCCGAGACGTGCAGGAACGCGTGGACGGCACCGTCCACGGCGGCGATCCGGTCCAGGTGCGCCTGCGTGACCTCGACGCTCGACACCTCACGGGCCCGGAGGGCATCGGCGAGGTCGGCCGCGGTGCGGCGCGTCAGGTCGTCGGTGGGGGCGACGGGTGCGTCCGCCATCAGTCCTCCTCGAGGATCTGCGGGACGAGGAAGCGGCCGTCCTGCGCGGCGGGCGCCGCAGCGAGGATCTCCTCGACGGGCAGCGTCGGCTCGACGACGTCGTCGCGGAAGACGTTCGTCAGCGGCAGGGGGTGGCTGGTCGCGGGCACGTCCGCGGTCGCGACCCGGCTGACCGTCGCGACGGACTCGACGATCACGTCGAGCTCGCCGGCGAGCCGGTCCAGCTCCGGTCCGGTGAGGTCGATCCGGGCCAGGCCGGCCAGGCGCGCGACTTCCTCGCGAGAGATGGTGGACATGGCGGGAAGTCTAGTGGCCGGTCGTGACGGGGCCGTTTCGTGGGCCGGTCGCGCGCTCAGTCCCCCGAGGCCCCGACCGCGGCCCGGACCAGGGCGAGCGCGGCGTGCGCGTAGGCGTCCGCCGCCGTCGCCGCGGTGAAGTGCTCCTCCGCGCCCGGGGCGCGCGCGGTGGTGACGACCCACGTCCGCTCGCCGTCGCGCTCGACCGACTCGAGGCGGACGAACGTGCCGCCGAGCAGCTCGCGGAGCTGGTCCTCGCGAGGCAGCCACAGGGCGTCCTCCTGGGCGACCGAGTCGAGCGCCCACTCGGTCGTGCCGTTGAACCCGAGCACCGTGCCGGTCGGGAACTCGTGGGCCTCGATGGTCATCTCGCTGAGCGTGAACACCTCACCCGTGAGCTCGGGCTGGGGGATGACGAAGCGGTCCCCGGCTGCGGGGCGCCACTGCAGACCAGCACGGGCGAGCTCGGCTGCGAGGTCTCGGGAGATCACCGCACCAGTGTCCGTCGCCCGGTCGCCGGACGCTCGCCGTGGTCGTGCGTCGTGGTGACCGACGGGGTGACCTGCGTGGTGGTCGTCCTGGCGCTCGTCACGGGCTCGTCGTCACGGGCTCGTCGTCACGGGCGTCGTCGTCACGGGCGCTCGCGGTAGTGGTACGCGCTCACGGTCGCGAAGCCGAGCCGCTCGTAGAGCGACCGGGCCCCGGCGTTCCCCTCCTCGACCTGCACGAACGCACGACGTGCGCCGTGCGCCCCGGCGACCTGCTCGGCGGCCGCGGTGAGCTCCGACGCAACCCCTCGGCGGCGCGCGCGGGGCGCCACCATGAGGCAGGAGACCGCTGCCCACCCTTCGCGCACCGCGACGCGGACGACCCCCACCACGCCGTGGTCGTCGCGCGCCGTCACGTAGGACGCCGGCGCGCCCGACACGACGGCGCGCGCGAGCCCCAGCTCCACACCGGCCGAGGACGCCTTGACGTCGAGCCACCCGCGGAGCCACGCGTCGTCCGGCGCGTCCGCCGTCGCGAGCGCGACGCTGCCGTCCTGCACGGCCGGGGCCGCCACGTCGCCGTCCTTGACGGCCTGCGCAGCCGTGCCGCCGTCGTGCGCCGGCTGCGCGCCCGTCGCACCCGACCCGAGGTCGCGCGTCATGAGCAGGGTCCGGGCGGCGACCGCGTAGCCGCGTCGCGCGAGCACGTCGTCGAGACCGCGCGGGCGCGTCGCGGGGCAGACCCGGACGACCGCCGGGAGGCCCGCCCGGGCGTAGACGTCCTCCGCCGCGTCGAGCGCACGACCGACGTCGGGGACGTCGACCGTCGCGACGACGCTGTTCGCGCGGCGCGTGAACCCGCCGGAGACGCCGACCGCCCAGCCGTCGACGTCGACGACCCGCACCGGGCGCCACGTCGCGACCTCGACGTCCACCGGCGGCACGGCGTAGCCGGTCCCTGCGCGCGGTCCGGCTGCCGACGCGTCGGCCGGGGCGTCGGCCGGGGCGTCGGCCGGTGCGCGCGTCACCACCCGTGCGGGGCCGGGGACCTCCGGGGGCGTCATGCGTCACTCCGCCGCGCGTCGGCCTCGTCGTCGGCGGCGCCGCCCGGCCGGGCGGTGGAGTCGGTCGCTCCCTCGTCGTCGTCGGCGGTGCCGAGCGCGTCCGGCCCCTGCTCGAGGAGGACGACGAACTGCGCCTCGTCGAGGATCCGGAGACCCAGCTGGAGCGCCTTGTCGTGCTTCGAGCCCGCGTTCTCACCGACGACGACGAAGTCGGTCTTCTTCGAGACGCTGCCGGACGCCTTGCCACCGCGCGCGAGCACGGCCTCCTTGGCGCCGTCGCGCGAGAAGCCCTCGAGCGATCCCGTGACGACGACCGTGAGGCCCTCGAGCGTGCGAGGGACGCCCGCGTCCCGCTCGTCCTCCAGGCGGACCCCTGCGGCTGCCCACCGCTCGACCGTCTCGCGGTGCCAGTCCTCGGCGAACCAGTCGCGCACCGCGGCCGCGATCGTCGGTCCGACCCCCTCGACACCTGCCAGCTCGTCCTCGTCGGCGGCACGGATCCGCTCGAGCGACCCGAAGTGCGTCGCGAGGGCCCGCGCGGCCGTGGGCCCCACGTGACGGATCGACAGGGCGACCAGGACGCGCCAGAGGGGTCGCTCCTTGGCGAGCTCAAGCTGCTCGAACAGCTTCTCGGTGGTCGCCGTCGGCTTCGGCGGCACCTTCGCCGTCCCGCGTGTGAAGAAGAAGGGCACCTGCTCGTGCTCGCCCGTCCGGACGCCCTTGACCTTGCGCTCGCGCCACACACGCACGTCCCGCAGGTCCTCCGCCGTGAGCTCGAACAGCCCCGCCTCGGAGTCGAGCACCGGCGTCTGGCGCTCGGCCTCGGCGTCCGCGGGACGTCCCAGCTCCGGGTCGGTGAGCGCGATCGCGGCCTCCCACCCGAGCGCCTCGATGTCGAGCGCCGACCGGGACGCGAGGTGGAACACGCGCTCGCGCAGCTGTGCGGGGCACGAGCGCGCGTTCGGGCACCGGATGTCGACGTCGCCCTCCTTGGCGGGGGCGAGCGGGGTCCCGCACGCGGGGCACCGCGTCGGCATCTCGAACTCGCGTAGCTCGGCCTCGCGGCCCTCGCGCAGCGCGACGACCGGCCCGACGATCTCGGGGATGACGTCACCCGCCTTGCGCAGGACGACGGTGTCGCCGATGAGCACGCCCTTGCGGCGGACCTCGCTCGCGTTGTGCAGGGTCGCCATCTCGACCGTCGAGCCCGCGACGAGGGTCGGCTCCATGACGCCGTAGGGCGTGACGCGCCCGGTCCGGCCCACGTTGACGCGGATGTCGAGGAGCCGGGCGTTGACCTCCTCCGGCGGGTACTTGTACGCGATCGCCCAGCGCGGCGCGCGGCTCGTCGACCCGAGACGCCGTTGCAGCGCGAGCTCGTCGACCTTGACGACCACACCGTCGATCTCGTGCTCGACCGAGCGCCGGTGCTCGCCGTAGTGGTCGATCATCGCCTGGACGCCCGCGAGGTCGTCCACGACGCGGGTGCGGTCCGACACCGGCAGGCCCCACGAGGCGAGCAGGTCGTACGTCTGCGACTGGCGCGCGGCCGGGGCGCCGCCGTCCGACCACCGCACGGCGCCGACGCCGTGGCACAGCATCCGCAGCGGCCTCGACGCCGTGACGCGCGGGTCCTTCTGGCGCAGCGAGCCCGCTGCCGCGTTGCGCGGGTTGGCGAACGGCGCCCGGCCCGCCTCGACCTGCGCCGCGTTGAGCTCCTCGAAGCCCGCGACCGGGAGGAACACCTCGCCGCGGACCTCGATGAGCTCGGGCACGTCGTCGCCGGTCAGCACGTGCGGGACGCCCTCGACGGTGCGCACGTTGAGCGTCACGTCCTCGCCCGTGCGCCCGTCGCCGCGCGTCGCCGCGCGCACGAGCCTGCCCCGCTCGTACAGCAGCGCGACGGCGAGGCCGTCGATCTTGAGCTCGCACAGGTAGTGCAGGTCCGGCACGCCGTCGGACCCGGCGAGGTCGCGGTGCACGCGCTCGGCCCAGGCGGACAGGTCCTCGGCGGAGAACGCGTTGTCGAGGCTGAGCATCCGCTCGACGTGGTCGACCGGCGTGAACTCGGTCGAGAACGTCCCGCCGACCCGCTGCGTCGGCGAGTCCGGCGTCCGCAGACCCAGCGCCTCGTAGTGGTCCTCGAGCGCCGCGAGACGCCGCAGGAGCGCGTCGTACTCCGCGTCGCTCACCGTCGGGGCGTCGCGCAGGTAGTACGCGAACTGGTGCTCCCGGACCTGCGCCGCGAGGTCCTCCCAGCGGTGGCGTGCGGCGACCTCGTCGAGGTCGAGGTCCGCCGGGTCGAGGTCGGTCGGCCGCGCCGTCTGCTCGCTCACCGGCCCATCATGGCGCGAACCACCGACATCGCCCCGCTGGGCCCACAGGGTGCCCCCTGGCGAGGCAGGTCGGCCGCGGGCGGGTCGCGTCCGCGCCCCGCCGAGGTCGCGTCAGCCCTCGGCGGCCCGAGACGCGAGCTCCTCCGCGACGCGCGCGGCGGTCCCGATGGCGTGCTTCGCGGCCTGCGGTCGGACGAGGACGACGTCGCCCCCGGCGACCGTGCCGGACGTCTCGACGTGCACGACGACGTCCGCGAGGCCGCTCGCGGGCAGTCCGACGGCGCTCCACGGACCGCTCAGCGACCGTGCGACGGCGGCCGGGTCGTCGCGTCGCCCGTGCTGCTCGCGCGGGAGCGCGAACCACAGACCGGTCCCCTGCTCGACGACCTCGGCGAGCAGCTCCCACTGCGGCCCGCGGACGGGTCCCAGCGCCAGGCCGAGCGCGTCCGCGCCGCTCGCCGCGGCCGCGCGCACCGACCGGGCGGCGAACCGCCCGCCGGTGTGGACCACGACGCGCTGCGCACCCGCGGTGCGCGCCCCGTCGACGACGCCGCGCAGGCCCGCCACGACGGCGTCCGCGTCCGCGGCCGGGATCCGTCCCCGGCCCGAGAAGGTCGCGACCGTGCCGCCGAGCACGTCGGGCAGGCCCGCCTCGCGCAGGACCACGACCGGCTCGGCGCCGGGCACCGCGGCGCGGACCCGGTCCACGAGCGTCGCGACGCCCTCGGCGAGCGACGCGACGAGCTCGCGCACGGCCCCGGCGTCCGCGAGCACCCGGTCGCCGCGCGCGAGGTACAGGACCGCGGCGAGCGTCCAGGGACCCCGGACGGACACCACGAGCGGCCCGGTCCACCCGTGCGCGGCGACCGCGAGGGCGTCGACGTCCTCCCGCAGGAGCGCCTGGGCGTGCTCGAGGTCCCGCCCGGGCCGGTCGCACAGCTTCCAGCCGTGCGGGCCCAGCTCGACGGGCATGCCGGTGAGGAGCGACGCCGTGCGGCCGGTCGACTCCGCCCACGGGCCGCGCTCGGGCAGCTGGACCAGCGACGGCAGCGGCTCGACGCCCGTCGGCGCCGCGGCGAGGCGGTCGAGCACCGTCGTCTGCGCGCTCAGCACCTCGCTCCCGGGCCACGGCCCCAGGAGGCTCAGGCCCGTCATCGCCCGGTCCCCGTGACGGTCGCCTGGCCGACGACGCGCGTGCCGACGTAGACGACCGCCGACTGGCCCGGCGCGACGCCGCGCAGCCGACCGGTCACCTCGACCTCCATGCCGTCGTCGGGCAGCGCCCGGACCCGTGCCGCGACCGGCGACCCGTGCGCACGGACCTGCAGCTCGCACGTCGTCCACCGCGTGGGCGGGTCGACGAACCACACGGCACGGTCACCCACGACGCGGCGGACCTCGAGCAGCTCCTCGGCGCCGACCACCACGGTGTTCGTCGCAGGCCGGACGTCGACCACGTAGCGCGGTCGGCCGTCGGCCGCCGGACGGCCCAGCCCGAGCCCACGGCGCTGCCCGACCGTGTACGCGTACGCGCCGTCGTGCGAGCCGACGACCACGCCGTCCACGTCGACCACGTCGCCGGGCCGGCTGCCGAGCCGCGCGCGCAGGAACCCCTGCGTGTCGCCGTCGGCCACGAAGCAGATGTCGTACGAGTCGGGCTTGGCGGAGACCGACAGGCCCCGCGCGGCGGCCTCGGCGCGGACCTCGGCCTTCGACACGACGTCGCCGAGCGGGAACACCGCACGGGCGAGCCGCTCGGGCCCCATGACGGCCAGGACGTACGACTGGTCCTTCGCCAGGTCGGCCGCGCGGTGGAGCTCACGCGTGGGCCCGCCGTCCGCGTCGACCGTCACGACGCGCGCGTAGTGACCGGTGCAGACCGCGTCGAAGCCGAGCGCGGTCGCCCGGTCGAGCAGCGCACGGAACTTGATGTGCTCGTTGCAGCGCACGCACGGGTTGGGCGTGCGGCCCGCCTCGTACTCGCTGAGGAAGTCGGCGACGACGGTGTCCTCGAAGCGCTCCGAGAGGTCCCACACGTAGTACGGGATGCCCAGCACGTCCGCGGCGCGCCGCGCGTCGCCCGCGTCCTCGATCGAGCAGCAGCCGCGCGAGCCGTTGCGCAGCTCGGCGCGCTCCCGGGCGAGCGCCATGTGGACGCCGACGACGTCGTGACCGGCGTCGACCGCGCGCGCGGCGGCCACGGCGGAGTCGACGCCGCCGGAGAGGGCAGCCAGGACACGCATGCGCCCAGCGTACGGTCGGCCCGACCCGCGGCCGTCGCCCGCACCCGGGCCCGGCGGGTGGCCGCGCCTCAGGCGCGACCCGCCGCGCGGGCCCGTTCGACGACCTCGGGGACCACGGCGACGAGGGCGTCGACGTCGGCCCGGGTCGTGGTGCGCCCGAGCGAGAAGCGCAGCGCGCCGCGCGCGTCCCGTGCATCGACCCCCATCGCCGTCAGGACGTGCGACGGCTGGGGCACACCGGCCCGGCACGCCGAGCCGGTCGAGCACCGCACACCCCGGCTGTCCAGGAGGTACAGCAGCGAGTCGCCCTCGCAGCCCGGGAACGTCAGGTGCGCGTTCGCGGGGAGGCGTCTCGGCCCGTCGTCGGGGATGGACGGGTCGGTCCCTCCGGGCACGTCCGGCACGGTCGGTCCGCGCAGCACCGCGTCGGGCACGACCTCCTGCACGCGACGGACGAGGTCGTCGCGCAGCGCGGCGAGCCGCGCCCCCTCGACAGCCCGGGCCGGCACCGCGAGGCCGAGGGCGACCGCGAGCGCCCGGGCACCCACGACGTCGACCGTCCCGGACCGGACGCCGCGCTCCTGACCGCCGCCGTGCGTGAGCGGTGCCAGCGGCAGGTCCCGCCGCGCGAGGAGCGCGCCGACCCCGACCGGTCCGCCGACCTTGTGCGCCGACACCGTCAGCGCGTCCGCACCCGAGGCGGCGAAGTCGACGTCGAGCTGACCGACGGCCTGCACCGCGTCGACGTGCAGCGGGACCCCGTGCTCGTGGACGAGGTCGGCGACGGCACGCACGGGCTGGACCGTGCCGACCTCGTTGTTGGCCCACATGACGCTCACGAGCGCCGTGCGGTCGCCGTGCCGCGCGAGCTCGTCGGCGAGCGCGTCGACGTCGACGCGTCCGGTCGCGTCGACGGGCAGCAGGACCACCTCGGCGCCCTGCTGCGCCGCGAGCCACGCCGCGGGGTCGAGCACGGCGTGGTGCTCGACGGCGGAGACGACGACGCGGCGTCGGGCCGGGTCGCGCGCGACCTGCGCCCACCAGACGCCCTTGACCGCGAGGTTGTCCGCCTCGGTACCTCCCGCGGTGAGGACCACCTCGCTGGGCCGCGCGCCGAGGTGCGCCGCGACCGCCTCGCGCGACTCCTCGACGACGCGCCGCGCCGCCCGCCCAGCGTCGTGCAGCGACGAGGGGTTCCCGAGCCGGCCGAGCTCGGCCGTCATCGCCTCCACGACCGCCGGGTGCACCGGCGTCGTCGCGGCGTGGTCGAGGTAGACGCTCACGGGGCGTGAGTCTACGAAGCACGCCCGCCCGCCCCGCTGGCACAATCACGGCGTGCTCCCCTCCCGTCCGCCCCGCGCGTTCAGCGGGTCGCGCCTCGGGTGGGGCGACCTGCCGCGCGACGTGCGCCTGCGCATCGCCGAGCTCGCCGGTGCGGACGTCGTGAGCGAGACCACCGCGACCAACGGGTTCAGCCCGGGGTTCGCGTCGCGCCTCGAGCTGGGCGACGGGACCGAGGTGTTCGTCAAGGCGGTGTCGGCCGAGCACAACCCGACGTCACCGCACCTGGCGCGCGCCGAGGCCGCCGTCACCGCGGTGCTGCCGCCCGAGGCCCGCGCGCCCGAGCTCCTGTGGTGGCACGACGACGGCACCTGGGTGCTCCTCGGCTCGCGCGCCGTCGACGGCGACGCACCGGGGGCGCCGTGGGTCCAGGCGGACCTCGACCGTGCGCTGGGCGCCGTCGCGGACCTCTCCGACGTACGGGCGCCCGCAGGCTTCCGGCCGCTCCCGGGCCTCCTGGACGAGGTCGTCACCGGGTGGGCGCGCCTCGCCGACGACCCTGCAGCGCTGGCGCTCGTCCTCGACGTCGTCCCGGAGCACGCGCACTGGCTCGAGCGGTCGCTCCCGGTGCTCGTGGAGCGTTCCGGCACCGCGGCCGCGGCCTGCGCCGGGGACCGTCTGGTGCACGGCGACCTGCGCGGCGACAACATGCTCCTGGACGGCCACGAGGTCTGGCTCGTCGACTGGGCGCACGCGGCCGTGGGGTGCGCGTGGTTCGACCTCGTCGCGATGCTGCCGAGCGTCGCGATGCAGGGCGGTGGCGCCCCCGCCGAGCTCTTCGCCGGTCACCCCGCGGCGGTCGGCGCGGACGGTGGCGACGTGCGCGCGGTGCTGGCGGGCATCACCGGCTACTTCCTCGAGTCGGCCGTCCGGCCGGCCCCGCCCGGCATCCCGAACCTGCGCGCGTTCCAGCTCGGTCAGGGGCGCGCGGCCCTGGAGTGGCTCCGGTCGCTCTGACGGCCGTCGCAGGGCGACCCGACGACGCTCGTCGGGACGTCGGTACCCCCGGCCCCGCAGCCGACGGAGTCGGCAGACCGGTCGGTGGTGTCAGCCGCGCAGCCGGCGGATCTCCGCGGCCGCCTGCGGCAGGACGGTCGTCAGGTCCCCGACGATCCCGTAGTCGGCGATCTCGAAGATCGGCGCCTCGGGATCGCTGTTGACCGCCACGATCGTGCCCGAGGCCTGCATGCCGCCGCGGTGGTGGACCGCGCCGGACACCCCGGCACCCACGTAGAGCCGCGGGGACACGGTGACGCCGGTCTGGCCGATCTGGGCCTCGTGGCCGATCCAGCCCTCGTCGGTCGCGACGCGCGTCGCGCCGACCGCTCCCCCGAGCGCGTCCGCGAGGTCCTCGACCGGGCCGAAGTCGCCGTTGGTCCCCCGCCCGCCGACGACGACGACCTGCGCCTCGGTCAGGCTCGGCCGGTCGCTCCCGGGGCGCTCGACCCGCTCGACGCGCCGCAGGGGCGTCGTCCCCGTCGGGGCCGGCGCGGCGACGCGCACCTCGGGCGTCGTCGCCGCCGACTCCTCGGCCGGCACCGCGTTCGCCTTGACCGTCACGACGGCGCGCGGCGCGCTCACCTCGGCCTCGAGGGTCCACGTCCCGGCGAAGGCCTGCTGGCCGACCCGCACCCGGCCGTCCGCGGTGCGGTCCACGGCGGCGGCGTCCACGACGAGGCCCGCACCCGTGGTCCACGCGAGGCGCGCGGCGAGCTCCTTGTTCTCGAACGTCGAGGTGAGCAGGACGACGGGCGCGCCTGCCTCCTCGACGAGCCGGGCCAGCACGTGCGCGGCGTCCGGCGGGAGCAGCTCGCCCTGGTCGGCGGGCACGTGGTGGACGACCGCGGCGCCGTGGCGGCCGAGGGCGTCCAGCGCGTCGGCTCCCGGCGCGTCGCCGATCCAGACGGCCTCGACCCGACCGAGGGCCCGACCGGCGGTCAGCAGCTCGAGCACCGGCGTGCGCACGGCGCCGGCGTGGTGGTCGACGTGGACGAGGACGAGGTCCTGGGCGGGGTCGCTCATGGGGTGCTCCTTCAGACCAGTCGGTTCTCGACGAGGAACGCGGCCAGGCGCGTGCCCGCGTCGCCGTCGTCGGCGACGAGCACGCGGTTCTCGCGCGGCGGACGGGGGGTCGCGCTCACCACGCGGGTCCGGGCGGCCGGCTCGCCGACGTCGCCCGGGTCCACGCCGAGGTCCGCGAGCGACCAGACCGTGACGGGCTTCTTGCGGGCCGCCATGATCCCCTTGAAGTTCGGGTACCGCGGCTGGTTCGCCTGGTCCGTGACGCTCACGACCGCGGGGAGCGGCGCCTCGACCACCTCGGTCGCGGTGTCGAGCTCGCGGCGCACGCGCACGACGCCGTCGGCGACGGTCAGCTCCGCGCCGAGGGTCGCGGCGGGCAGGCCGAGCTCGGCGGCGACGAGCGTCGGGACCACCGACATCAGCCCGTCGAGCGCGGCCATCCCGGTCACGACGAGGTCGACCGGCGCGTCGTCGGACAGCCGCCGGACGGCAGCGGCGAGGACGCGCGCCGTGCCGAACGCGTCCGAGCCCGCGAGCGCGTCGTCGAGCACGTGGACCGCGTCGTCCGCACCCATCTGCAGCGCGCGCCGCACCGCGTCCTCCGCGTCCTGCGGGCCCATCGTGACGGCCGTGACGGTGCCGCCGGTCGCCTCGGCGAGCACGAGGGCGGCCTCGACCGCGTTCTCGTCGAGCTCGTTCAGGGTGCCGTCGCCCTGCGACCGGTCGACGCGCCCCTCCTCGGTGAACCGGCGGTCGGACTGCAGGTCGGGGACGTGCTTGACGCAGACCACGATCTTCATGCGAGGACCCCTCCGAGGTGCGGACGACGTGCCGAAGGCTACCCTCGCCGACCGACGCGCCACACGCCGCCCGGACGCACGTCGTCGGCCCGGCGGACGCACGTCCGGCGGGCGGACCCGCGACCACGCTGCGCGGACGGGGGACGTCCCGCTGTGCGTCCCACCACCCCCCGACCGGGCGAACGGGTGAAACCGGGACGCGTCGGGCGGCACGGCGGCGGGGACGACGGCCGTGGCGCGCCCGCGTGGCGCACACTGGTCGGGCCATGACCTCCGCAGCGCCCTCCCCCACCCCCCACCGCCTCGGGGCCCGCCTCGCGGGCGACGGCGTCGACGTCGCCGTCCTCGCGTCGCACGCCACCGGCGTCGACCTGTGCCTCCTGGACCCCGACCCCTCGTCGCCCGACGGGTGGTCCGAGCGGCGGGTCGCGCTGCAGGGGCCGACCCACGGCGTCTGGCACGCGCACGTCCCCGGGGTCCGCGCGGGACAGCGGTACGGCTTCCGCGCCCACGGGCGGTGGGACCCGCAGTCCGGGGCGCGGTACAACCCCGCGAAGCTGCTCGTCGACCCCTACGCGCGGGGGATCGTCGGCTCGGTCGAGCTCGGGCAGGCCGTCCACGGCCACCGGATCGGGAGCGCCGGCGCGCCCGGGCGGCTCCCCGAGCCCGACGGGACCGACTCGCGCGCGGCCGTCCCGCACTCCGTCGTCGTGGACGAGCGCTTCGACGCCCCGCCGGTCCCGCGGCCGTCGGTGCCGTGGTCGCGGACCGTCGTGTACGAGGCCCACGTCAAGGGCCTCACGATGAACCTGCCGGGCGTGCCGCCCGAGCTGCGGGGCACGTACGCCGGCGCCGCGCACCCCGCGACGATCGAGCACCTGCGCTCGCTCGGCGTGACCACGCTCGAGCTCCTGCCCGTCCACGCGATCGTCGACGAGCCCCACCTGACCGAGCGCGGCCTGACCAACTACTGGGGCTACAACACCCTCGGCTTCTTCGCGCCGCACGCGCCGTACGCGACGCGCGCCGCGCAGGACGCGGGCGCCTCCGCGGTCCTCGCCGAGGTCAAGGGCATGGTGCGGCTCCTGCACGAGGCCGGGATCGAGGTTCTCCTGGACGTCGTGCTCAACCACACGTGCGAGGGCGGCACGGACGGGCTCCACCTGAGCTGGCGGGGCCTGGACCCGACGGTCTACTACCTGCACGACGGCGGCCTCCCGGCGCGCTTCGCGGACGTGACCGGCTGCGGCAACTCGCTGGACTTCCGACGGCCGCGCGTCGTGCAGATGGCGCTCGACTCGCTGCGCTACTGGGTCGAGGAGGTCGGTGTCGACGGCTTCCGGTTCGACCTCGCGGTGACGCTCGGCCGCGACGACGACGGGTTCACGCCGGACCACCCGTTCCTCGTCGCGCTCCAGAGCGACCCGGTGCTGTGCGGACGCAAGCTCGTCGCCGAGCCGTGGGACCTGGGCCCGGGCGGCTGGCGGACGGGTCAGTTCCCGCCGCCGATGGCGGAGTGGAACGACCGCTTCCGGGACGCGGCGCGCACCTTCTGGCTCGTCGACCCCGGGCAGGCCGCGCACGGACGCCGCGGGCACGGCGTCCGAGATCTCGCGACGCGACTCGCGGGCTCGGCCGACCTCTTCGGCCACAGCGACCCTCCCCTGCTGCGCGGGACCGTCGCCTCGGTCAACTACGTCACCGCGCACGACGGCTTCACCCTGGCGGACCTCGTCGCGTACGAGCACAAGCACAACGAGGCCAACGGCGAGGGCAACCGCGACGGGTCGGACGACAACCGGTCGTGGAACCACGGCATCGAGGGCCCCGTGCTCGACGGGTCGGTGGGCCTGGAGATCGTCCCGCTGCGCCGCCGCTCGATCCGCAACCTGCTGGGCACGCTGCTGCTGTCCGCGGGGACGCCCATGATCACCGCGGGCGACGAGATGGGCCGCACCCAGCGCGGCAACAACAACGCGTACTGCCAGGACGGCGACATCTCGTGGGTCTCGTGGCGGCTCTCGCCGTGGCGCGAGGACCTCCTCGCGACGACCCGCCACCTGCTGCGCCTGCGGCGGGAGAACGCCGCGCTGCGCTCGCCCGACTTCTACCTCGGCCGGCCGCGCACGGCGCCGGACGGCACCGTCCACGACCCCCGACCCGACCTCGACTGGCGGACCGCCGAGGGGCGCGCGTTCCTGCACGACCAGTGGCTCGACCCTGCGGTCCGGACGCTGCAGATGACCCGCACCGCACCGGACGGCTCGTCGGCGCTCCTCGTGATCAACGGGGCCCTCGACCCCGTCCAGGTGACGCTCGCCGAGGGCGCAGCGAGCTGGGAGCTCGTCTGGGACAGCGTCGCCGAGCACCCCGACGAGGTCGGCCGCAACGGCGACGGCGCGGGACGGGACGCGCGCCCGGGCGGCACGGTGCTCACCGAGCCGCTCTCGATGCGGCTCTACCTCGGGCGCTCGTCGGCCGTCGACGGGCGGACCGAGCCCGTCTGACCGCCCGTGCGGCCCGGAGCCGCGGGTGGGCCGTCGGCACGTCCCCCGGACGGCGCATCGTCGCGACGGGTTTCTCAGCATCCGGGAGCCCGTCGGCGCATCGGCGCCGGACCGCGCGCCGATGCAAGCGCTTACAGCCGTCGGCCCACGAACGCGCAGGTCAGCGGCATGAACCGGGCGTCCCGGACACGCGCGCCGCCGCGTCGTCGTCGTGCCGAGGCCAGCCGCGACCGGTCCCGCCGCAGGTCGCGGCCGTGCGACGCCACGCCGTCCCAGGTGCCAGGGGTCCTCGACCCCCGATACTTTCTTCACGTGACGCAGACGCCGCCCCCCTCGCAGCAGCCCGCCGACGTCCTCCCGACCCCCGACCGTGCCGGCGCACCCAGCGCCGCCGCCGCGGTCGAGCCGGTCGCGACGAGCGCGCGGTCCTCTGCCCCGGTCCCCGCGACCCCCACGCCCCCGTCAGGACACCGACCGTCGATCGGCCGGATCCCCGTCGTCGACGTCGGCCCCGTGCTCGAGGCGGGCCGCTGGCCCGCCAAGGCCGTCGTCGGCGAGGCGGTCGAGGTGACCGCGACCGTCTTCCGCGAGGGTCACGACGCGGTGGCCGCGACGGCCGTCCTCGTCGCGCCCGACGGCAGCGACCACTCCTGGGTCCGGATGGACGTCGTCAACAAGGGCCTCGACACCTACCGCGCCGAGCTCGTCGCGGACGCCGTCGGCACCTGGGGCTTCCGCGTCGAGGGCTGGTCGGACCCGTACGGCACGTGGCGCCACGACGCCGCCGTGAAGGTCGAGGCCGGCGTCGACGTCGAGCTGATGCTCGCCGAGGGCGCCGCGCTCCTCGAGCGCGCCGCGGCCCGCCCCGACGTCCCCGCGCACCACCGCTCGGTCCTCGGCGAGGCCGTGGCCGGGCTGCGCGACACGCACCGCCAGCCCGCCGACCGGCTCGCCGCGGGCCTCGCGCCGCAGGTCGAGGCCGCACTGGCCGAGCACCCCGTGCGGGAGTTCCTGAGCCCGAGCCCCGTCTACCCGCTCGTCGTCCAGCGTGAGCGCGCGCTCGTGGGCTCCTGGTACGAGTTCTTCCCCCGCTCCGAGGGCGCGACGTACGACGAGGCGACGGGCACGTGGACGTCCGGCACGCTGCGCACGGCCGCCGAGCGCCTGCCCGCGATCGCCGCCATGGGCTTCGACGTCGTCTACCTGACGCCCATCCACCCCATCGGCACGACGCACCGCAAGGGCCGCAACAACTCGCTCACGACCGAGCCGGGTGACCCGGGCTCGCCCTACGCGATCGGCTCCGAGGACGGCGGCCACGACGCCATCCACCCCGAGCTCGGCACGTTCGACGACTTCGACTTCTTCGTCGCCCGCGCGCGCGAGCTCGGCATGGAGGTCGCGCTCGACGTCGCGCTCCAGTGCTCGCCCGACCACCCGTGGGTCAAGGAGCACCCCGAGTGGTTCACGACGCGCATCGACGGGACCATCGCGTACGCCGAGAACCCGCCCAAGAAGTACCAGGACATCTACCCGCTGAACTTCGACAACGACCCCGAGGGCATCTACGCCGAGATGCGGCGCATGCTCCAGGTCTGGATCGACCACGGCGTGACGGCCTTCCGCGTCGACAACCCGCACACCAAGCCGCTCACGTTCTGGGAGCGGATCCTCGGCGACATCGCGGAGCGGCACCCCGACGTGGTGTTCCTCTCCGAGGCGTTCACCCGGCCGGCCATGATGCACACGCTCGCCAAGATCGGGTTCCACCAGTCGTACACGTACTTCACGTGGCGCAACACGAAGGCCGAGCTGGCCGAGTACCTCAAGGAGGTCTCCGGCCCCGCCGCGGCCTACATGCGCCCGAGCTTCTGGCCGACGACGCACGACATCCTCACCCCGTACATGCAGCACGGCGGGGCCGCGGCGTTCGCGATCCGTGCGGTCCTCGCGGCCACCGGCTCGCCGACGTGGGGCATCTACTCCGGGTACGAGCTCGTCGAGAACGTGCCCCGCCCCGGCGTCGAGGAGCAGATCGACAACGAGAAGTACGAGTTCAAGCCCCGCGACTGGGCCGCCGCGGAGGACCTGGGCATCGCCCGCCTCCTCGGCCGGCTCAACCAGGTGCGCCGCGAGCACCCGGCGCTGCAGCGCCTGCGCGGCCTCAAGGTGCACCGGACGTCGAACGACTCGATCCTGTGCTTCTCGCGCCGCGTGACGGCGAGCCAGTCGCCGACGGGGCAGGAGGACACCGTGATCGTGGTCGTCAACACGGATCCGCACAACACGCGGGACGCCGTCGTCGACCTCGACCTCGAGGCCATCGGCCTCGCCTCCCCGCAGGACGAGGACGCCCCGGTCCTGGCCGCGCACGACCTGCTCTCCGGCGCGGTCTACGCCTGGGGTGCGCACCCCTACGTCCGGCTCGACCCGTGGGCGCAGTGCGCCCACGTCATCTCCGTGAGGCCCCTGTGACGACGACCCCCACGAGCGACCGGCCGGAGCCCGCACCCGTCGACACGGGTGCGCTGCGGACCGTCGACCCCGCCCGCGCGCTGCCCGCGCGGCCGCAGCCGTCGCCCCCGCCCCACGCGGGTCCCACGCGAGGGCTGAGCGACGACCCGGACTGGTACAAGACCGCGGTCTTCTACGAGGTCATGCTCCGCTGCTTCAGCGACTCGACGGGCGCCGGGTCGGGCGACCTGCGGGGCCTCATCGAGCGCCTCGACTACCTGCAGTGGCTCGGCGTCGACTGCCTGTGGCTCCCGCCGTTCTACCCCTCCCCGCTGCGCGACGGCGGCTACGACGTGTCGGACTACACGGCGATCGCGCCGCAGTACGGCACGCTCAACGACTTCGCCGAGCTGATCGAGCAGTGCCACGCACGGGGCATCCGCATCGTCATCGACCTCGTGATGAACCACACGTCGGACCAGCACCCGTGGTTCCAGGCGTCGCGCTCGGACCCCGAGGGTCCGTACGGCGACTTCTACGTGTGGAGCGACGACAGCACGCGCTACGAGGACGCCCGGATCATCTTCGTCGACACCGAGACCTCGAACTGGACGTTCGACCCGGTGCGCCGTCAGTACTTCTGGCACCGCTTCTTCAGCCACCAGCCGGACCTCAACTTCGAGAACCCGCACGTGCGCGAGGCGATGCTCGACGTCGCGCGGTTCTGGCTGCGGCTCGGCGTCGACGGGTTCCGCCTCGACGCGGTCCCCTACCTGTTCGAGGAGGAGGGGACCAACTGCGAGAACCTCCCCCGCACGCACGAGTACCTCGCGGAGATCCGCGCGATGGTCGACCGGGAGTTCCCGGGCCGGATCATGCTGGCGGAGGCGAACCAGTGGCCCGAGGACGTCGCGCCGTACTACGGGACCGAGTCGGCGCCCGAGTGCCACATGTGCTTCCACTTCCCCGTCATGCCGCGCATCTACTACTCGATCAAGGACCAGCGCGCGACGCCGATCGTCGACATCCTCGCGGACACGCCCCGGATCCCGCGGGGCGGTCAGTGGAGCACGTTCCTGCGCAACCACGACGAGCTCACGCTCGAGATGGTGTCCACCGAGGAGCGCGCGTCGATGTACGGCTGGTACGCGCCGGACCCGCGCATGCGTGCGAACGTCGGCATCCGGCGACGCCTCGCACCGCTGCTGGACAACTCGCGCGCCGAGATCGAGCTCGCCCACGCGCTGCTGCTCTCGCTGCCGGGGAGCCCGTGCCTGTACTACGGCGACGAGATCGGCATGGGCGACAACATCTGGCTGCCCGACCGTGACTCCGTGCGCACACCGATGCAGTGGACGCCGGACCGCAACGCGGGCTTCTCGACCGCCGACCCGGGCAAGCTGTACCTACCCGTCGTCCAGTCGCTCGTGCACAACTACACGACCGTCAACGTCGAGGCCCAGCTCGCCCAGCCGGCGTCGCTCCTGCACTGGGTCCACGGGATGCTGTCCGTCCGACGTCAGCACCCCGTCCTCGGCACGGGCGACTTCGTGCCCGTCGACGGCGACAACGACGCCGTGCTGGCGTACCTGCGCACGTCGCCGGACGAGACCATGCTCTGCGTCGCGAACATGGCGGCCACGCCGCGCTCGACCGTGCTCAAGCTGGCCGAGCACGCCGGGGCGGTCCTGCACGACGTGTTCGGCGGCGCGACGTTCGGCACGGTCGGCGCGGACGGGACGCTCTTCATGACGCTCGGCTCGCGCGACTTCTACTGGCTCACGGTGTCGCACCCGGCCGGTGGCTGACGAGCCCGTGACCGACAGCGCCCACGCGGCGACCACACCGACCGGAGGTGACCCGGTGCCCGACCCGTCCAGCACGACGGCGAACCCGCTCGTCGGCGGGCCCTGGCGGACGCCCGGGCTGCTCGACCTGCTCCGCTCGTGGCTGCCCGCCCAGCGGTGGTTCCCGGCGAAGGGCACGACGGGCGACGTCGAGCCCGTCGCCGTCGTCGAGCTGACCGACCCCGCGGGCGAGGCCGAGGTCGGGCTGCACCTCGTGCGGCTGCCCTCCGGTGCCCTGCTCCAGGTGCCGCTCGTGATCCGGCACGACGACGACGCACCCCTCGAGGGCGCGCCCACGGTGGGCCGCCTGGACGACGGGCGCGTCGTCGTGGACGGGTGCCACGACGCGGCGTTCGTGCGTGCGTGGCTCGCGTCCGCCGAGCGCGACGCGGGCGTCCCCGTCGGGGACCCCGCCACCGCCGCGTCCACCATGCGGGTCGTCTCCGGCGAGCAGTCGAACACGTCGGTGCTCCTGCCGGACGCGACGCCCCCGGGGATCCTCAAGGTGTTCCGCGGGGTCGGCGCGGGGGCCAACCCCGACGTCGAGGTCCCGCTCGCGCTGAGCCACGTCGGCTGGTCGGGCGTCCCGCGCCCGCTCGCGTGGCTCACGGGTGCGTGGCCGGGCGACGACGCCGGACGGTCGACCGTCGCAGGCCACCTCGGGGTGCTCAGCGAGCTCGTCGTCGGCGCCGAGGACGGCTTCGAGCTCGCGTGCCGGATGGCCGGGGCCGGTGAGTCGTTCGGTGCGCTGGCCTTGGACCTCGGGCGGACCACCGCCGAGATGCACGACGCGCTGCGTCGCGCGGTGCCGGTCCCCGGCCCGGAGGATCCGGCTGCCGCCGACGACGTCGTCCGGACGCTGCGGGCACGCGCCGCTGCCGCCGTCGCCGCGGCACCCGTCCTCGCCGACCGGGCCGACGCGGTCGACCGGGTCCTGTCCTCGGTGACGGGCCTCGGCACCCTCCCGCCCCTGCAGCGTGTCCACGGCGACTACCACCTCGGCCAGGTGCTGCACTCCTCGGCGCGCGGCTGGTCGGTCCTCGACTTCGAGGGCGAGCCGCAGGCCAGCCCCGAGGAGCGCATGCGACCCGACCTCCCCATGCGGGACCTGGCCGGGATGCTCCGCTCCCTGGACTACGCGGCCGCGGTCGGCGGGGCGACGTCGCCGGAGTGGGACGCCGAGGCGCGTGCCCGACTCGTGGACGGGTACCTCACGGCGTCGGGCGGCGGCACGGCCGACGACGTGACCCTCGCGCTCCTGCGCGCGCTCGAGCTCGACAAGGCCCTGTACGAGGTCGTGTACGAGGTCCGTAACCGTCCGACCTGGGTGCCCATCCCGCTCGCCGGGGTCGACCGGCTCCTGCAGGACTGACGCGGTCGAGGCCCGCCGGGCCCGTCGTCCCGCCTGGGACCCGGGGCCTCGTGGCCACCACCGGAGCCCGGCCCGCGTCTTGGTGCGGGGCACCCTGCCGCGTGGCAGGGTACTGACCATGAGCATCCCGTCCGCGTCCTCCGCGCAGCCGACCCCCCGTCCCGTCTTCCGCGAGGAGCTCGAGGCGATCGCGTCCGGGGTGCACCAGGACCCGCACCGGATCCTCGGCGCGCACGTGGACCAGGGCGTCGTGACGGTCCGCGTCCTGCGCCCCCTGGCGGACGCGGTCGTCGTGGTGACGGGCTCGGGCGAGGTCGTCGCGGAGCACGAGCACCACGGGGTGTGGGTCGCCGTCCTCCCCGGCGACCAGGTACCCGACTACCGCCTGCGCGTGACGTACGGCAGCGTCACGAGCGACACGGACGACCCCTACCGCTTCCTCCCGACGCTGGGCGAGATGGACCTGCACCTCATCGCCGAGGGGCGGCACGAGGAGCTCTGGACGGTCCTCGGCGCGAACGTCCGCACCTACCCCGGTGCGCTCGGCGAGGTGCGGGGGACGTCGTTCGCGGTGTGGGCGCCCAACGCGCGGGCCGTGCGCGTCGTCGGCGACTTCAACCACTGGCAGGGCTCGGCCCACGCGATGCGCGCGCTCGGCACGAGCGGCGTCTGGGAGCTGTTCGTCCCGGGCGTCGGCGCGGGCGCACGCTACAAGTACGAGGTCCTCACCGCGGACGGGTCGTGGCGGCAGAAGGCCGACCCGATGGCGAAGGGCACCGAGGTCCCACCCGCGACGGCGTCCGTCGTCGTGGAGTCCGACTACACGTGGCAGGACGACGCGTGGCTCACCCAGCGCTCGGCGTCGGACCCGCACCACCGGCCCATCAGCATCTACGAGGTCCACCTGGGTTCCTGGCGGCCCGGGCTCGGCTACCGCGAGCTCGCCGACCAGCTGACCGAGTACGTCGCGTCCCTCGGGTTCACCCACGTCGAGCTGCTGCCGGTGGCCGAGCACCCCTTCGGCGGCTCGTGGGGCTACCAGGTGAGCTCGTACTACGCGCCGACCGCGCGCTTCGGGTCCCCCGACGAGTTCCGTCACCTCGTCGACCGGCTCCACCAGGCCGGCATCGGCGTCATCCTCGACTGGGTGCCCGCGCACTTCCCCAAGGACGAGTGGGCGCTCGGCCGCTTCGACGGGACGCCGCTGTACGAGCACCCGGACCCGTTGCTGGGCGAGCAGCCCGACTGGGGCACCTACGTCTTCAACTTCGGCCGCAACGAGGTCCGCAACTTCCTCGTCGCGAACGCGACCTACTGGCTCGAGGAGTACCACCTCGACGGCCTGCGCGTCGACGCCGTCGCGTCGATGCTCTACCTCGACTACTCGCGCAGCCACGGCCAGTGGCGACCGAACATCCACGGCGGCCGCGAGAACCTCGAGGCGATCCGGTTCATCCAGGAGGCCAACGCGACGGCCTACCGGCGGACGCCGGGGATCCTCATGATCGCCGAGGAGTCGACCGCGTGGCCGGGCGTCACCGCACCGACCGACGCAGGCGGCCTCGGCTTCGGGCTCAAGTGGAACATGGGCTGGATGAACGACACCCTCCGCTACCTCGCGGAGGAGCCGATCAACCGCCGCTACCACCACCACGAGGTCACGTTCTCGCTCGTCTACGCGTTCTCCGAGCACTTCGTGCTGCCGCTGAGCCACGACGAGGTCGTCCACGGCAAGGGCTCCCTGCTCGCCAAGATGCCCGGTGACGAGTGGCTCGAGACCGCAGGGCTCCGCGCGCTCCTGGCCTACCAGTGGTCGCACCCCGGCAAGCAGCTCCTCTTCATGGGCAGCGAGTTCGGGCAGAGCTCGGAGTGGAACGAGGGCGCCGGGCTCGACTGGCACCTCCTGCAGTACGACCGCCACCAGGGCGTCTCGCGGCTGGTGACCGACCTCAACCGCCTGTACCGCAGGGAGCCGGCCCTGTGGGCGCTGGACGCGGACCCCGCCGGCTACGAGTGGATCGACGGTCAGGACGCCGACCACAACGTCCTCTCGTACATCCGGCGCGACGGCAGCGGCCGTCAGGTCGTCGTCGTGGTCAACTTCGCCGGGACGGTGCACGAGGACTACCACCTCGGGCTCCCCCACGGCGGGACGTGGCTCGAGGTGCTCAACACCGACAGCGAGGTCTACGGCGGCTCGGGCGTCGGCAACATGGGCCGGGTCGAGGCGGTGGCGCAGCACCGGCACGGCCAGTCCCACTCGGTCCGTCTGCGCGTGCCGCCGATGGGCGTGCTCTTCCTCGTCCCCGAGGGCCAGGAGCCGGTCGACGCCGCGGTCACGACCTCCGCGGCCGAGCCCACGGCGGGAGCGCCCGCGCCGGGCACCGACCCGGGCGTGGCCCCGACGAGCGCTGCGGCACCGGCACCCGTCACCCCAGCCGCACACGCGGCCGACCCCGGCCTCGCACCTGCGCCCGACTCGACGCCCGGGCCGCCGCCGGCCCCGACCACGCCGGAGCCGCTCGTCGACCCGCTCCCGACGCCCGGACCGGGGCCGTCGCGCGACGCGCTGCCCGACGCCGACCGGGGGCTCGAGCGCTGAGCCACACCTGACACGCGAGGGGCCGTCGACGGATGTCCGTCGACGGCCCCTCGTGCGTGTCCCGCGGCGCGGGGACCGTGGCGCGGCCTACGCGCCCGCTCACCCCACCGGCCGGGCTGCCCGCTCAGTACAGCGCGCTCGCGAGCGCGCGACGCGCCGCCATGACGCGCGGGTCGGTGTCGCCGACGACCGCGAACAGCTCCACGAGCCGGACGCGCGCGGTCTCGCGGTCGGCACCCGCGGTCGCCCGGACGGTGTCCACGAGCCGCGCGAACGCGTCCTCGACCGCGCCGGCGAGCAGGTCGAGGTCCGCGACGACGAGCTGCGCCTCGACGTCGGTGGGCGCCGCCGCGGCCGCGGAGCGTGCCGCCGCCGCGTCGACCCCGTCGGTCCGGCGCAACAGCTCGACCTGCGCGAGGCCTGCTCGCGCCATGTCGTCGCGCGGGTTCTCGGTCAGGGCGCGGCGGTAGGCGTCGACGGCCGCGTCGAGATCTCCCCGGTCGATCGCCTCGTACGCCTCCTGGTGCAGCGGCGGCAGCGGCGGCTCCTCCGGCTCCTCCGCAGGCGCACCCGGGCTCACGCCCGCGACGGTGCCGGTCACGCCGTTCGCGACGGCCATCTCGAGGACCTGGTCGAGCACCGCGCGGACCTGCTCGATGGTCGCCTGGTCGAGCGGCGGCAGGGGCACGGCCTGCCCGCGCACGACCGCGACCACGGTGCTGCCTGCCTGGGCCGAGATCGCCTGGGCGACCTGCGGGCTCCGCTCGACGTCGACCCGCCCCAGGAGGACCCGGCCGCCGAGCTCGCCGACGACGCGCACGAGCAGCGCGGTCACCTGGCTGCTGGCGGCGTCGCGCGCGGCCCAGAGGCTCAGGACGACGGGCACCTCGAGCGACTGCTGGACGACGTCGGCGAACGTCGCCTCCGTGACGTCGACGACGGCTCCCGAGGCAGGCTGCCCCTCACCACCGGGCGCGGGGGCCGCCGGGCGGCCGAGGTTCGACAGGTCGACGGCCCCGCGGACGTCGATGCGGGGTCCGGTGCCGGGAGGCTGGCTCATCGGTTCACTCCGAGGGTCAGGGGTTCGGGGTCATGGGTGCGGTGGAGCCGCCAGGGTCGGTCCTCGCGGCGGCACGGGTGGGCACGCGTCGCGCGGTCGGCGAGGTCACGAGCCGCTCGCACCGACCGTGGTGGTGTCCCCGCCGAGCGCGCGCAGCGGGTCGGTGGACCCGGCGGGCGGGACGTGGACCGCGACCGTCGTGAGCTGCGTGACCGTGATCGACGTGCGGAGTGTCGGCGTCCCGAGGTAGGCGACGATCGTCGGGGCGGACACCGTGATGGAGCTCTCCTGGAGCTGGAGCGTGAACGCGCTCTCGAACGTGGACAGGACGATCGCCCCGCCGTCGGCCGTCGCGACCGAGAGACCCGAGCCCTCGACCGGCGTGTGGGTCTCGGAGAAGGTCCCGGTCCCTGCGTCGGCGGCCGCCGTGAAGGTGGAGCGGGTCTCGGCCAGGCCCGAGCGGACGGGGTCCGCCGGGAAGGTCGCGGCGTGCGCGGACGCGTCGCCGTTGACGACGACGTCGATGTAGCGCGCCAGCACCTCCTCGCGTGGGACGAGCAGCTCCTCGTCCGACGGCGGTGCGGGCGTGCCCACGGACGGCTGCGCGGTCGCCGGCAACGTCGTCCCGGGGAAGAGACGGGCCCACGCGGCGAGGCGGTAGGGGTCGCGCGCCCGCTGCTGGACGAGGGCGACGAGCACCGGCGGGGTGAGGTCGGCGGGCGGTTCGGACACCGCGAGCATCGTCCGCGGCCACTCGGGGTCGGTCGGGACGACGAGCGTCTGCACCTCGGTCGGCACCGACGTCGGGTTGTTCGCGATCCCGGCCCCGGCGAGCACGAGCTGCCCCGTGCGCATGCGCTCGGCCACCCCACCGATGCGGCCCGCCACGGGCTCGATGGTCCCGCTCTCGTCGGACGCGGCGAGTGCCTCGAGCACCCGTCCGACGACGTCCTCGGCGTGCTCGGGCGAGGTCACCGGGACCGCGCTCGCGGGGACCGCGTCCGGCTCGGGCTCGGGCAGGGGCGTCGAGCAGGCCCCGACCGACAGGGCGACCGCGAGCGCGAGCGCCGCCGTCGTGGTCCTGGCGCGTCTCATCGGGCACCTCCCTTGTCGTCACGGCCGGGTTCGCGGGGTCCCACGGCGGGCTCGTCGTCGCCCGCACCGGCCCCACCCTCGGCGTTCTCGGCCGGGCGGCCCGCCGGCGGCGCGGGCGGGAGGCCCCAGGTCTGCCGCCAGGTGTCGGCCGACGACGGGGCTGCGGGCTGCCACGACCGGGTGCCCTGCGGCTCGCCGCCGGCAGCGGGTGCGACCACGTCGTCCCCCTGACCGGACGTCGCGGGGGCCCCAGTCCCCTGGGTTCCCTGGGTCACCGGCGACGGGCGGCCTCCCGCCGAGGGCGGAGCGCCCCGCGCGGGTCCGGCCGTCGCGCCGGAGGGCCGTCCCGGCGTCGCGGGCGTCGGCTGCGCGGCACGCTCGCCGTCCGCGGGCGCGGGGGTGGGAGGGGCGGAGGTCGGGCGGCCGGCTGCGGTCGACCCGGTCGTCGGGACTCCAGGCTCACCGGACGGCCCTGTCGCCGCAACGGGTCCCGTCACGGGCCCGGAGGTGGCGTCTGAGCTCGGGGCGGTGTCCCGCGGTCCGGCGAGCCGGACGGTGCGTCCGCGCAGGAGCGTCTCGCGCGCATCCCCCCGCGGCTGACGCGCGAGGGCCTCCTCGCGAAGTCGGCGCTCCCGCCGCGTCAGGGTCGCACCGTCGGCGGCGTCGACCGCATGACCGGCGGTGGTGCGGGCGGGCCGTCGCGACGCGCGCCACTGCAGCAGGCCCCACACGAGCGCGACGAGGACGAGCAGCGAGCCGACGGCGACGCCCGGGACGAGCCACGGCGTGGAGACCTCCTGCGGCCAGCTCAGCTCGACACCGGGCCGCTGACCGCCCGGGGCGGCGACGAGGACGCTCCAGCGCCCCTCCTCGGCCGTCCACGCGAGCTCTGCCGTCCCCTCGCCGCGGACCTCCTCGACCCACAGGTCGGAGCCGCTCGGGTCGGCGACGGTCGCGGGCGCCTCGGCGGCGGGCTCGGTCGCCTCCGCGGTCGGCTCGGTGGTGGGCTCGGTGGTGGGGTCAGCGGTCGCCTCGGTCGCCGGCTCGGTGGTCGTGGCGGCGACGTCGTCGGTCGCCAGCGTCTCGACGTCCGAGAGGCCCGTCACCCGGGTGTGCGCGTCCGTGCCGACCCAGGCGTCGACGTCGGCGCTGCGTCCCAGGGCGAGCACGACGGGCGCACCGTCCGGGGCCGCGGCGCGCACCGTCACGTCCTGCGCGGCGAGGTCGAGCACACCGGGGTCGGTGACCACGTACGACGCGCCCTCAGCCGCGGTCGCCGAGGCGGTGAGGACGTCGGACGCCCGCCACACGGTGGCGGACGCGACGGCGAGCCCGATCGCGAGCACGCCGAGGAGGCCGATGAGCGCGGCCAGAGCACGGTGCAGCACGGGGAGGTCCCTCCTGAGGCGACGATCAACCATAGGTCAGCAGCGCCGCACGGGTCGCACGAAGGCTGCCCGGCCGCGGCCTGCGCGGTCCCTCGTGGTCCTGCGCGGTGGTGCGCCGCCCCTATACCCTGACCCCGGACCACACGCACGCCGGGCTCGGACCGGCGCCCGTGACCGGCGCCTCCCGGGCGCCCCGCCACCCAGCTGCCTGCAGGAGGTTGTCGTGCCCGACGAGCGTCCGTCGTTCCCCGTGGTGATGCGTGGGTACGACCGCGCCCAGGTCGACGAGCGGGTCGGACGCCTCGAGCGCCAGCTCGACGACGCACGCGCGCAGGTCGAGCAGCTCGACGGCAAGGTGATGCAGATCGCCGGGGAGCTCTCGGAGGCGCACCGGCAGCTGCGGGAGGCCGAGCGGCCGACCTACTCGGGCCTCGGCTCGCGCATCGAGCACCTCCTCCGGTCGGCCGAGGAGCAGTCCTCCGACGTGGTCGCGCAGGCCAACGCGCAGGCGGCCGACGCCATGGCGCGCGCCAAGCTCGCGGCGGGCCAGCTGCGGGCCCGCGCCGAGAACGAGGTCGCCGAGCTGCTCGCCACGGCGCGACGCGAGGCCGAGGAGCTGCGCAGCGGTGCGGCGTCGGAGGCGGAGAGCTCCGTCACCTCGGCGCAGCGGCGCGCGGAGGAGCTCGTGGGCTCGGCCGAGCGCGAGGCCGCCCGCATCTCGAGCGCGGTCACGACCGAGGAGAGCGAGCGCCGCACGACGCTCGAGCGCGAGCTCGGGACGCTGCGCGCGACGGTCGAGCGCGAGACGACGGAGCTGCGCGTCACGACCGAGCGCGCTGCGGCCGAGCTCCGCAGCAGGACCGAGGCCGACGCCGCGCGTCTGCGCGAGGAGGCCGAGCACTACGCGCAGGACCTGCGCGCGACCGCGGACGCGGAGACGACCGAGCTGCGTCAGCGGACGGAGAACGAGACGGCCGCACAGCGCTCGGCGGCCGAGGAGTACGCCGCGACGCTGCGCGGCACGGCCGAGCGGGAGACCGCCGCCCTGCGCCGCGACGCCGACGCGGCGGCTGCGGCGCTGCGCACGCAGGCGCAGGAGTACGCCGACGGGGTGCGGGGTGCGGCCGAGCGCGACGCGCGGGCCGCCGCGCAGCGCGCCGAGACCGAGGCCGCGGCGGTGCGCACCGAGGCGGACCAGTACGCGGCGTTCCAGCGTGCGACGGTCGACCGCGAGGTCGCCGAGATCCGCTCCGCGGTCGCGGACGAGGTCGCCGCGCTGCGGGCGACGGCCGCCGAGGAGGTGGCCGCTCAGCGCGGTGACGCCGAGCTGTACGCCGACGAGCTGCGCTCGGCCGCGGAGCGCGAGACCGCCGAGCTGCGCGAGCGGACCGAGCGCGAGACCGCGGACCTGCGCGCGACGACGGCGCACGAGGTCGCGGAGCTGCGCACGCTCGCGGAGCGCGAGACCGCCGAGCTGCGCGCCACCACGGTCCGCGAGACGACGGAGCTGCGCGAGCGCACGCGCCTCGAGGTCGAGCGCACGACGACCGAGGCGCAGCGCGCGGCCGCCGAGGTCACCGCCGCCGCCCGGACCGAGGCCGACTCGCTGCGCGAGCAGGCGCGTCAGGCGCTCGCCGACGCCGAGCTCGAGATCGCCGCGCGGCACGAGGCGGCCGAGCGGGCCGACGCCGAGCAGCACGAGGTCGCGCGCGCGGAGACCGAGCGTCTCGTGCGCGACGCCGAGGCCCACGCAGCCGAGGCGGAGCAGCGCGTCGCGCACGCGCTCGAGCAGGCCGAGCGGATCCGTCGCGACGCGGACGAGCACGCCAAGGAGACCGTCTCCAACGCCCGCCGCAACGCGGACCGGGTCGTCGCCGACGCCCGCGACCACGCCGAGCGGACGCTGTCGGAGGCGATGACCGAGGCGGAACGCGAGCGCACGACGGCGCAGCGGCAGGTCGAGGACCTCAACCGCCAGCGCGAGGCCATCACGTCCTACCTCGACGAGCTCCGCAACCTCCTCGGGCACGACCCGGTCCCGTCCAAGCGCACGCTCGAGCGCGCGATCGACGCCGAGGCGCGCTTCGAGGCCGCGGCCGGCCTCGCCGACAGCGGCGGCGACGACAGCGGTGACAGCGGTGCCGCAGGCGAGCCGGCCGCCGACGAGCACGACGCCGAGGCGCTCCGCGGCGGCGACGATGCGGACGCCGACGACGCCGTCGACACCCCGGCCACCGTCGACCTCGACAGCTCCGACGAGGCGCACGCACCCGGCGCCGACGCGGACGAGCCGACGTCGACCCACGACGACGGCGCGCCCGAGACGGCCGACGCTGACGTCGAGCCGACCCCCGAGGCGTCCGACGAGGCGGCGGCGTCCGACGCGCCGACGACCGCACCGAGGCGCTGAGTGACGCAGGACTGGCGCGAGCGTCGGCGCGAGGCCGCCGGCGCGCACGCCGACGCGCTCGCCCGACGGCAGGCCGTCGAGCACGCCCAGGCGCGCGCGCTCATCGCCGAGTTCGTGGCGGAGGCGCGCCGTCGCAGCATCGCCCCGGTCCCCCTGCGTGCACGCAGCTACGACGGCCGGCACCGCTACCGGACGCCGCTGCAGGGCTGGTACCTGCGGCGCAACGAGTCGGTCGCGGTCGGGACCGACGGTGAGCTCTACGTCCTGGGCGTGCCGACGAGCGTGCTGGCGCTCGTCCGGGGCGTGACGCCCGAGCCGTCGGAGCCGCCGATGGTGCTCGGCAAGGGCGGTCGTGACGGCGAGTCGATCGACCTCCCGGACGCGCTGCGCATCGCTCTCGGCGACGCCTGACCGGCTAGCCCGCCCGGCGGACGAGCCCGGCGAGCGCCGCCGCCACGGGCTCGGGGCTCTCGTTGCTCGTCATGTGTCCAGCCCCGGGGACCACGACCAGCTCTGCGTCGCTCAGCGCGCCCGCCATGTGCTCCGCGGCGGCGACCGGTGCGAGCTCGTCCTCGTCACCGACCACGACCACCGACGGGCCGCCGTAGGAGCGCAGCACCTCCGTCCGGTCGGGCCGGGCCGCCATCGCACGCTGCGCCCACGCGATCGCCGCGGGCCCCTGGTCGCGGATCCACCCCTCGATCCTGTCCACCAGGTCCGGACGCGCGATCCGGTTCGTCGTACCGAGCAGCGCGGTGCGCATGCCGAGCGCCGCGTCGACGCGCATCTCCGCGAGGACCGTCTCGGCCATCACGAGGCGGCGGTCGCGCGCCGCGTCGTCGTCGGCCGTCGACTTGGTGTCCACGAGGCCGAGCCCGGCGACGAGCCGCGGGTGACGCTCGGCGAGGGCCATGGCGACGTACCCGCCCATGGAGAGGCCCGCGACGACGGCGCGCTCGACGCCCAGGTTCCTCAGCGAGGCCGCCACTGCGTCGGCAGCGAGGTCCAGCGACGGGTCGCCGCCCGAGCCGAGCGTGGTAGCGACGTCGTCGCCCGTGGGCGAGCCGCCGAAGCCCGGGAGGTCGGGCGCGAGCACGGTCGGGTCACCGGGCAGGAGGTCCGTGACGTCGAGCCACATGCGGTGGTCGAGCGGGAAGCCGTGGAGCAGGACGAGCGGGGGCCGGTCCGGTGCGCCCTTGCGCAGCGTGTGGACCTGCAGCATCCCGTCGGCGGTCATCCCGTCCTCCTCGTCCGTGCCGTCCGCGCATGGGCGGGCGAGGGGGTCGCGTGCCCGCCGGCCCGGCCGTGCGCCGCCCCGCTCGGGGCGCGCAGCGAGCCTAGTGGCGTGCCGCGGGACTGCGCCCGTCGTCGGGGGCGGGGCTCACCGCCCCCGGATCGCTCGTCCGCGGTACTCACCTGCGACGGGCGCGGTGCTGCCAGCACGCGGAGTGCCAGTGCCGCCGGTCGTCGAGCGCGGCCTGCGGCCCGAGCAGGCCGTCCGCGGCCCACGCGACGACGTGCGCCGTCCCCGGCGGGATCTGCTGCCGGCAGCCCGGGCACGTGTACGCCTTGTCCCCGCCGCGCACGCGCTGCACGGTCCAGTCGCCGTCGGCCGCGGACTCCGAGCGCCTGCCGCCGAGGGCGCGTTCGAGGTCCAGGGGCGGCGGCTCGTCGCCGTACGGGCGCTTCGTGGAGCGTCGACGGGACGGCATGGGTCCATCCTCCCAAGGAGTGCCCGCCCCGGCGGCCGGTGGCCGCCGGGGCGGTGCGCGTCAGCCGACGGGTGCGAGCGACGCCGCCTGCTCGGCCGGCACGAGCGACCGCGTGCGGACGACCTCGCGGTACCACAGCGCGGAGTCCTTCCACGTGCGCTCGAGCGTCTCGTAGTCGACGCGGATGATGCCGAAGCGACGGTCGTACCCGTACGCCCACTCGAAGTTGTCCATGAGCGACCACACGAAGTAGCCGCGCACGTCGGCCCCGGCGTCGCGGGCGCGGCCCACGGCCTCGAGGTGGTCGGCGACGTAGCGGACGCGCGCGGGGTCGTGGACGCGGCCGTCGGGCGAGACCTCGTCCTCGAACGCCGCGCCGTTCTCCGTGATCACGAGCGGGAGCGACGGGTAGCGGTCGCGCAGCTCGAGGAGGAGGTCGACCAGGCCCTGCGGCTCGATGTTCCACCCCATGGCGGTGTGCGGCCCCGGCTGCGGGAGCCACTCGACGCGGTCGCAGCCCACCCACGGGCTGTGCGCGGACGACCGGTGGCCGTCGGCACCGGGCGACCCGTCGCCGACGGGACGCTCGCCCTGGAGACGGCGGACGCGACCGGTCGAGTAGTAGTTGACGCCGAGCACGGTGAGCGGCTGGTGGATGAGCTCGAGGTCCCCGTCGCGCACGAACGACCAGTCGGTCAGGTGCGCGGTCTCGGCCAGGACCCGCTCGGGGTAGGCACCCTCGAGGACCGGGCCGAGGAAGACCTCGTTCGCGATCGCGTCGACCTGGTGCTTCGCGTCGACGTCCTCCGGGCCGTCCGTCGCGGCGCGGGTGACGTGGAGGTTGAGCGTGAGGGAGACGCGCGCGTCGTCGCCGAGCACGTCGCGCAGCGCGCGGGCCGCGAGGCCGTGCCCGAGGTTGAGGTGGTGGACGGCCGCGAGCGCGGCGGCGTCGTCGGTCCGGCCCGGTGCGTGGACGCCCGACGCGTAGCCGAGGAACGCCGAGCACCACGGCTCGTTGAGCGTGGTCCACATCCAGACCCGGTCGCCGAGCGCCTCGGCGACGACGCGCGCGTACTCGGCGAAGCGCTCGGCCGTCTCGCGGACGGCCCAGCCGCCCGCGTCCTCGAGCGCCTGCGGGAGGTCCCAGTGGTACAGCGTCGCGACGGGCCGGATCCCGGCGGCGAGCAGCTCGTCGACGAGACGCGAGTAGAACGCGAGGCCCTCCGGGTTGGCGGGACCCGAGCCGGTCGGCTGGATGCGGGGCCACGCGATCGAGAACCGGTAGGCCTCCAGCCCGAGCTCCTTCATGTGGCCGACGTCCTCCGCCACGCGGTGGTAGTGGTCGGCCGCCACGTCACCCGTGTCGCCACCGAGGGTCTTGCCCGGGGTCCGGCTGAACGTGTCCCAGATCGACGGGCCGCGACCGCCCTCGTGGACGGCGCCCTCGATCTGGTAGGACGCGGTGGCCGCACCCCACAGGAAGTCGGCGGGGAAGGTACGGACGGTCATGCGCTCGCCTCCGGATCGGATCGGTTCGACATCCCATCATGCCTGACTGCTGGGACCGGTTCCATCCCCGGTCCACGCCCGGCGGTCACGACACCGCCACCTCGGTCGACGTGCCGCCCGCAGGCACGTCGACCACACCGCTCGTGCGACCACCGGCGAGGACCTCGACACGCCAGGCGCCCGGGGTGTCGTGCGCCTCCACGGTGACCCGGTCCCCCGCGCGGCGCACCTCGAAGACCGCGGGCGCGAGACCGCGCGCGTCGCCACCGCGCGGGACGACGACGCGCACCGTGCGGCCGTCGACCGGCTCGACCACCCGCAGGAGCACGCCGTCCGCGTGGTCGTGCTCGGGCGAGTCGTCGTGGGCCCCCACGGGCAGCACGCTCCCCGGCCGCACGAGCAGCGGCAGCGACGTCGCGGGATGCGTCTGGCGGTACCAGCGCGGCCCCTCGAGGCGCTCGCCCGAGAGCAGGTCCGTCCAGACCCCTTCCGGGACGTAGACGTCGACCGTGCCGTCCGCGGAGAAGACGGGCGCCACGAGCAGCGCGTCGCCGAGCATGTACTGCCGGTCGAGCGTCGCGGCGGTGAGGTCGTCGGGATGCTCGAGCAGCATGGGCCGCATCATCGGCAGTCCCTCGGCGTGCGCCGTGTCCGCGAGCCGCGCGAGGTACGGCATGAGGGACAGCTTCAACCGCGTGAACCGCCGTGCGACCTCGACCGCCTCCTCGTCGAACGCCCACGGGACGCGGTACGAGCTCGACCCGTGCAGGCGGCTGTGCGAGGAGAGCAGGCCGAACGCGAGCCAGCGCTTGAACACCTCCGGGTCGGGTGTCCCCTCGAAGCCCCCGATGTCGTGGCTCCAGTAGCCGAACCCGGACAGCGACAGCGACAGCCCGCCGCGCAGCGACTCCGCCATCGCCTCGAAGGTCGACCAGCAGTCACCGCCCCAGTGCACGGGCAGCTGCTGCCCACCGGCCGTCGCGGCCCGCGCGAAGACGACAGCCTCTCCCTCACCCCGCTCGCGCACGAGCAGGTCGAAGACGGCGCGGTTGTACAGCTGGGCGTACCAGTTGTGCATGCGCTCGGGGTCCGACCCGTCGTGCCACACCACGTCGGTCGGGATGCGCTCGCCGAAGTCCGTCTTCACCGTGTCGACGCCCATGTCGAGCACGCGCCGCAGGTGCTCGGTGTACCACCGGGTGGCGTCGGGGTTGGTGAAGTCGACGAGCGCCATTCCCGCCTGCCACATGTCCCACTGCCAGACCGACCCGTCGGGTCGGCGCACGAGGTACCCCTTCTCGGCGCCCTCGGCGAAGAGGGGCGACCGCTGCGCGATGTACGGGTTGATCCAGACGCAGACCCGCAGGCCCTTGTCGTGCAGGCGCGCGAGCATGCCCTCGGGGTCGGGGAAGGTCCTCGGGTCCCAGCGGAAGTCGGTCCAGTGGAACTCGCGCATCCAGAAGCAGTCGAAGTGGAACACGCTCAGCGGGATCCCCCGCTCGGCCATCCCGTCGACGAACCGGGTCACGGTCGCCTCGTCGTAGTCGGTCGTGAAGGACGTCGACAGCCACAGCCCGAACGACCAGTCGGGGACGCGGGCCGGCCGGCCCGTCAGCGCGGTGTAGCGCCGAAGGACGTCCGCGGGCGCCGGCCCGTGCACCACGAGGTACTCGAGCACCTGGCCGGGGACGCTGAACTGCGTGCGCGAGACGACCTCCGACGCGACCTCGAACGAGACCCGCCCCGTGTGGTTGACGAGCACGCCGTAGCCCCGGTCCGTCAGGTAGAACGGCACGTTCTTGTACGCCTGCTCGCTCGACGTGCCGCCGTCGGCGTTCCAGATGTCGACGACCTGGCCGTTCTTGACGAACGGCCCGAAGCGCTCACCGAGCCCGAAGACGTGCTCGCCGACGCCGAGCGTCAGCTGCTCGTGCACGTACCGCTCCCCCGCGTCGGTCGCGACGAGCCCGATCCCCTTGTGCGGGCTCGAGGTCAGGACCCGGCCGCCCGCCTCGAAGTCGACGTGCCACCGGTCGCGGTGGACGCGCACCGAGAGATCGCCCGAGGTGAGCACCGCGGCGTCGTCGTCGACCTCGATCTGGACCGGGATGCGGTCGGGCGTCCTCAGGTCGAACCGCGGGCCCGGGTCGGGGCGGCCCGTGTGGCCCTCCACGCGCACGCGGATCACGCCCTCGAGCGGCGAGCTGTACGTCACCGTGACGAGCGCGCGGTTGAGCGTGTCCCCGCGGTGCTCGATGCGGCGGACCGGCGCGTAGACGGTCAGCGCGTCGTCGGAAACGACGACGTCGTGCACCTCGGCCGGGTGCTCGGGGTGGACGCCCTCGCGGACCATCCAGTACCCGTCGGTGAACTTCATGCTGGGCTGCTCTCTGCTCGGGTCACTTGACGGCGCCGGCGGTGATGCCGCGCGTCAGCGTGCGCTGGAAGACGAGGAAGAAGACGACGGCGGGGAGGAGGCTCACGAGCGCGCCCGCGTTGATCGTCGGCACGTCCATGAGCCGGTCGCCCTGCAGGGACGCGAGCGCGACGGGGATGGTCTGCGTCGAGTTGTCGATGAGCATGACCAGCGGGATGAAGAACTCGTTCCAGGTCCAGATGAAGAAGAAGATGAGCAGGACCGACAGCGTCGGGCGCGCGATGGGGAAGACGACCCGCCACAGCACCTGCCACGACGACGCGCCGTCGAGCGCGGCCGCCTCGAGGACCGAGGGCGGGAACGTCGAGAGCACCGAGGCGAGCAGGTACGTCCCGAACGCGCTCTGGATCACGGTGAAGATGATGATGACCGAGAGCTGGGTGTTGTACAGGCCCGTCTCCTTGGCCAGGAAGTACAGCGGGTAGACGAGCGCCTCCTGCGGGAGCATGTTCGCGAGCAGGAACAGCGCCACGACCCACATCCGGCCGCGGATCCGGCCGATCCCGAGCGCGTACGCGTTGAGCAGCGACACGAGCGTCGCGAGCACCGCGACGGACCCGGCGATGAGGGTCGAGTTGAGCAGCTTCTCCGGGTAGTCCACGCGCTGCCAGAAGGCGACGAGGCCGTCGGTGTACAGGCTGCTCGGCAGGCTCAGCGGTCCCTCGGCGGAGTACTCCCCCGGCGCCTTGAACGCGTTGAGCAGCATGATTGCGAACGGCACCATCATCGCGACGGCGACGACGACGGCCGCGGCGAGCACGACCCACCGCACCGCCCCGCGGTGGTTGCGGTCGCGCGTGCGCTGCACGACGGGCGTCCGCGCGGTCCCGCGCGACGGCGCGGGCGGTGCGAGGACGACGGGTTCGGTGGTCACGGCTCAGCCCTCCCTGCGCTCGGACGCCGCCTGGAGGCGGATGAAGACCAGCGCGACCACGACGACGACGAGCGTCAGGACGGTCGCGATCGCCGCGCCGTACCCGACCTGCGACTTCGGGAAGAAGCTCTGGTACGCGAAGTACGACGGGACGTTGGTCGAGTTCTCGGGTCCGCCCCGCGTGAGGACGTAGATCGGCCCGAACACCTTCAGGGCCGCGATGGTGCACGTCAGCGTGACGACGAACGTCTCGGGCCTGATCTGCGGCAGCGTGATCGCGCGGAAGCGGCGGAACCACCCGGCCCCGTCGAGCTCGGCCGCCTCGTACAGCTCCGGGTCGACGCGCTGCAGGGCCGCCATGAAGATCACCACGGGGTAGCCGACCTGGACCCAGATCATCACGGTCATGACGCTCGGGAGCGCCGTCGACGTGTCGCCGAGCCAGTTGAGCGCGAGCCGGTCGAGGCCCGCCTCGCGCAGCAGGACGTTGAGGGCACCGGTCTGCGGGTTGAGGATCCAGCTCCACAGGATGCCGGCGACGGCCACGGGGAGCACCTGCGGCAGGTAGTACGTCGCGCGCAGCACGCTCGCGACGCGAGGCCCGAAGCGCTTGCCCAGGTAGTCGAACAGGACCGCCGCGAGCAGCAGGCCGATGAGGGTCGGGACGACGACCATCGCGACGACCATCGCGACCGAGTTGCGGAACGACGTCCAGAACGTCTCGTCGGCGAGCAGTCGGGTGTAGTTGTCGAGCCCGGTCCAGCGGGGGTCGCCGATGCCGGGCCACCGCGTGAACGAGTAGTAGACGTTCATGACGAACGGCACGACGATCACGGCGACGAACAGCACCGCACCCGGGACCAGGTAGAGCCAGTAGACGGGTCGCCCGTGGCGTCGGGCCCGTGCCGGTCGGCCGGGGGCGTCCCGCGGCGCGGGCGCACGGCGGGGCAGGGAGAGCGTGGTCACGCGGTCCTCCTTCTGGCGGCGGCGGGGCCGGCGGACCGGCCCCGCCGCTCGGCTCACTCGATCGAGGCGACGCCGTCGGCGTACGCGGTGCCGATCTCCTCGAGGACCTGGTCGGGCGTCGCGGACGCGTTGATCAGCTTCTGGAAGCCGGACACGAGCACGTCGTAGTACCCGGGCACGGGCCAGTCGGGGTAGAACGCCAGGCCGTCGTTCTCGAGGACCTCGTTGAAGGCCGTGATGAGCTCCTGGCTCTTCTCGTCGGTGATGTCCGCCGGGTCAGCGGCGAGCGGGAGGCCGCCGTTGTTGCCGAGGATCGCCTGGATCTCGGGGCGCATCGTGATGTCGATGAACTCGTACGCGAGCTCCTTGTTGCGGCTGTTCTCCGGGACGACCCAGAGGTTGCCGCTCGAGCCGGCGTTGAGGTCGTTGCCCGGGAAGTTGAAGATCCCCCACTCGAACTGCGCCTCGGCGACGACGCGGCCGTACCACCACGAGCCGGACACCATCATCGGGGCCGTCCCGTTGATGAAGGCGACGCCCATGTCCTCGGCCTTGAGGCTCGCGGCGTCCTGCGCGACGTAGCCGGCGTCGACCCACTCGGCGAACGTCTCGGCGCCGTACCGCAGGGGGTCGGCCGAGAAGTCGACCTCGTCGGTGTACGTCTGGTACGCCGTCACGAAGTCACGGTCCGCCTTGCTCAGCGCGAGCTCGTAGAACAGCTGTCCGGCCGGGTACTCCGCGCCCGCCGTCGCGATCGGCGTGATGCCCGCGGCGACGAAGGTGTTCATCGCCGCCTCGAGGTCCTCGAGCGTCGAGGGGACCTCGACGCCGTGCTCGGCGAACAGGTCCTCGTTGTAGTACACCGTGACGAACTCGCCGTAGTTCGGGACGCCGTACCAGCTGCCGGAGCCCATGACGCCCCGCTCGTCGTACCGGGCGGTCGTCTGGATGCTCTCGGGCAGCGCCCCGGCCCAGCCGCGCTCCTCGGCGACGTCGGTCAGGTCGGTGAGCAGCCCCTGGGACGCGAGCAGGCCTGCGGTCGCGTTGCCCTTGTTGTACTCCATGATGTCCGGGCCCTCGTCGGAGCTCAGCACCATGCCCGCGGTCTGCTGGATCTGCTCGAACGCCTTGCGCTCGAACTCGACGGTCGCACCCGTCTCCTCCTCGAAGACGCGGATCGCCTCGTCCCACGCGATCCCCATCGCGCTGTCCTCGCCCTCGTAGTGCCACAGACGGAGGGTGTCGTCGCCGCCGCCCTCTCCGGCGTCGGTGTCACCACCCCCGCACGCGGTGAGCGCGAGCGGCAGGGCGACGAGCCCCGCGACGACGGCCGTCGTCCGGCGTGTACGCATGTCCTTCTCCTCTTCGAGCGGTGCATGGGCGTGACAGGGCGCACGGGCGCGCGCCTGCCCACCACGGCGGGGGCGCCGGGGTGACGTGCGGACCGGGCCGGGGCCCGGGGTTCGGTCGGGCCGTGGCCCGGAGGTCGGTCGGCCCGAGGGCCGGCGATCGGTCAGTGCGTGCCCGGGGGGTGCCCCGCGGCAGGGGCCGTGCTCTCGCCCTCCTCGAGGAGGCACGGCAGGAGCACGGGGTCGGCGGTCGGGGACGTCCCCTCGACCGCAGCGATGAGGCGTTCGACCCCGAGCCGCCCGAGTGCCGCGCCCGGCGCGTGCATGGTCGTCAGGGGCGGGTTCGTCATCGCTGCGACGCCGGGCGACGTGACGATGGACAGGACCGACACGTCGTCGGGCACCCGGAGCCCGCGTGCCTGCAGCTCGACGGTCGCACCGAACGTCGCCATCTCGTTCATCGTGACCACGGCGGTCAGACCCGGGTCGGCCTGGAGCAGGTGCGCGATGGCGTCCCGGCCCGCGGCCGGCCGCTCGTCGCACAGGACCGCGAGCGGCTCCAGGCCGCGACGCCGCATCGCCGCGCGGTAGCCGGCCTCGGCCCGGACCGTCGGTGCGTAGCCCTCCTCCCGGCTGCGCTCGGAGTGGTTGAGGAAGCCGATGTGCTCGTGACCGAGCGCGGTGAGGTGCGCGACCGCCTCCTCGGTGGTGCGGTCGAAGTCGATGTCGACGTACGAGATCCCGTCCGGGTCCTCGGTGCGGCCGATCATCGTGAACGGAACGCCGGCCGCGCGCAGCGTGTCGACGCGGACGTCGTCGAGGCACACCTCCATGAGGAGCACGCCGTCGGCCATCCCGCCGACGACGAGGTCACGCACCTCGTCGGCCTCGTCGCGCGGGAAGGGCCACAGGACCAGGTGGTACCCGTGCGAGCGCGCCGTCGTGGCGGCGCTCGCGACGAACTCCTGCACGGTCCCGCTGATGCCGAGCTCCATCGCGGGGAAGATCAGGGCGAGGGTCCTGCTGCGCTTGCTGGCCAGCCCGCGCGCCATGACGTTCGGCTGGAACCCGAGCTCGGCCATGGCGGCCTCGATGCGCGCCTTCGTGGCCGCGGAGACGGGCCGCGTCCCGCTGAGGGCGTACGACACCGTGCTCAGGGAGACCTGAGCGCGTCGCGCCACGTCCTGCATCGTCGCCATGGACCGTCCTCGTCGACGTCGTCACGGGCGCGGGTGCAACCCGTGTCGAAGCGCTTCGTCGAAGCGCTTCGATGTGATTGCGAGTATTCACCGAACTAAACGACGGGGTCAAGAGGTCGGACGGGATCCGGACCAGGCGGTGCGGCGTCGGCGCGGGGCGGGGCCGGACGGAACCGAGCGGGCGTACGCCCTCAGGGCGCCAGCCGCTCCACCGCCCAGCCGTCGGCCGTCAGCCGGTAGCGCAGGCGGTCGTGCAGGCGCGACGGCCGACCCTGCCAGAACTCGACGGAGGCCGGCACCACCCGGAACCCTCCCCAGTGGTCGGGCACGGGGACGTCCGCGTCCCCGGCCCACCGTCGCTCGGCCTCCGCGAGCCGCTCGTCGAGCGCCGCCCGCGACGGCACGACGGTCGACTGGTCGCTCGCCCACGCCCCGAGCCGGGACCCGCGCGGACGCGACCGGAAGTACTCCTCCGTGGTCGCGCGGTCGACGACCTCGGCGGAGCCGAGGACGACGACCTGACGGTCGATCTCGAACCACGGGAACACGAGCGACGCGCGCGGGTTGGCGAGGAGGTCGCGGCCCTTGCGCGACCGGTGGTTCGTGAACAGCACGAAGCCCCGGTCGTCGAGGCCCTTGAGCAGCACGGTCCGCGCCGACGGCACGCCGTCGACGTCCGCCGTCGCGAGGACCATCGCGTTCGGCTCGGGGAGACGGGCCCCGACCGCCTCGTCGAACCAGCGGTGGAACTGCTCGAACGGGTCGGGAGCGAGGTCCGGCACGTCGAGCGAGCCGCGCTCGTACGACTGACGCAGGTCGGCGAGTCGCCTCCGGTGGGTCGCGCCCGACGCCTCGGGCGTCCCTGGCGACGGGCTGCGGTTCTCCATGCGGGTCATCGTGGCACGCGCGCCCAGGCCACGACGGAGTGGCGCTCCCCCACCCCGCCGACGGTCAGAAGAGGCGGGAGTCGACGTCGTCCACGCCGCGCATCGCGTCGTAGTCGAGGACGAGGCAGGTGATGCCCCGGTCCTGCGCGAGCACGCGCGCCTGCGGCTTGATCTCCTGCGCCGCGAAGACCCCGCGGACCGGCGTGAGGTGCGGGTCCCGGTTCAGCAGCTCGAGGTAGCGCGTGAGCTGCTCGACGCCGTCGATGTCGCCGCGCCGCTTGATCTCGACCGCGACCGCCGCGCCGTCGGCGTCGCGCGCGAGGATGTCGACGGGCCCGATGGCGGTCGGGTACTCACGCCGGACGAGCGTGTGACCCGAGCCGAGGAGCCCGATCTGCTCCGCGAGCAGGGCCTGGAGGTGCGCCTCGACACCGTCCTTGACGAGACCCGGGTCGACTCCGAGCTCGTGCTGCGAGTCGTGCAGCACGTCGTGCAGCTCGATCTCGAGGCGGTCGTCGCTCTTGGTGTGCTGCACGCACCAGACGGCGGTGACGCCGCGCGCGACGGCGTCGTCGTCGGGCGTCGTCTGCGCGAGCGTGCAGGGCGGGCTCATCCAGTTGAGGGGCTTGTACGAGCCGCCGTCCGAGTGCAGCAGGACGCTCCCGTCCGCCTTGACGACCAGGAGCCGGGTCGCGAGGGGGAGGTGTGCGGAGAGGCGTCCGGTGTACTGCGCCGAGCAACGCGCGACGACGAGGCGCATCAGATCACCCTCCCCACGGGTCGCGGGCCGGACTCGAGCCACGACACGAGCCCCGCGCACGCGGGCTCGGTCATGAGCAGCTGGAAGGACTGGGCGCCGTGCGTGCACCGGACGCGCACGAGCGGCTGCCCGTGGTGGTCGACCTCGTCCGTCGCGATGCGCTCGGCCAGCGTGAGCTCGGTGCGCGACCACGTGCGTGCCGGCCGGGGCGCGAGCGAGAGCACGCGCCACCACACCAGCCGACCGGTCGCGTACTGCGCGATGCCGCTCGTCCAGGCGCCCTCGTCACCGTCGTCGACCCTCAGGCCGCACGAGAACGAGCCCACCCGCCCCGAGAGCGTCGACTGGCGTGACAGGAACAACCCCACCACCGTGGCCGCGACGAGCAGCAGGGCACCGACGCCCAGCAGCGCTGCGAGCACGTCCACGGTGGTGTCTCGGGCGTCCCGGTCAGCGAGCGGTCGTGCCGGAGCCGGGGGCCTCGGCCGCGTCCACCACGACGGTCACACGGTCCGCGTCGACGGAGAGGAACCCCGAGTCCACCCTGACCTCCTGCGACCCGCCCGACGTCGGCGTGATCCGCACCGTGCCGGGGTTGAGCAGCGAGAGCAGCGGTGCGTGGCCCGGCAGGATGCCGATGTAGCCGTCAGCCGCGGGCGCGCTGACCATGCTGGCCTCGCCCGACCAGACCTTGCGGTCGGCCGCGACGAGGTCGACCTCCAGGTGAGCCACGTCGTTCTCCTCGTGTCGTTGCGATGCGTACGGGTGGGAAGGCTCGGCGACCGTGGTCAGCCGATCTCCTTCTGGATGCGCGCCCAGTTCCGCTCGAGGTCCTCGAGGCCACCGATGTTGAAGAAGGCCTGCTCGGCGATGTGGTCGAACTCGCCGTCGGCGATCTTCGAGAACGCCTCGACCGTCTCGCTGAGCGGGACCGTCGAGCCGGGGACGTTGGTGAACTGCGTCGCCATGTACGTGTTCTGCGAGAGGAACTGCTGGATGCGCCGCGCACGCGACACGACGATCTTGTCCTCCTCCGACAGCTCGTCGACGCCGAGGATCGCGATGATGTCCTGCAGCTCCTTGTTGCGCTGCAGGATCGACTTCACGCGCGTCGCCGTCTCGTAGTGGTCCTTGCCGACGTAACGCGGGTCGAGGATGCGCGAGGTCGAGGCGAGCGGGTCGACGGCCGGGTAGAGGCCGCGCGACGCGATCTCGCGCGAGAGCTCCGTCGTGGCGTCGAGGTGCGCGAACGTCGTCGCGGGCGCCGGGTCGGTGTAGTCGTCCGCGGGCACGTAGATCGCCTGGAGCGACGTGATCGAGTGGCCACGCGTGGAGGTGATGCGCTCCTGCAGCTGGCCCATCTCGTCCGCGAGGTTCGGCTGGTAACCGACGGCGGACGGCATCCGGCCGAGCAGCGTCGACACCTCGGAGCCCGCCTGGGTGAACCGGAAGATGTTGTCGATGAAGAGCAGCACGTCCTGCTTCTGGACGTCGCGGAAGTACTCGGCCATGGTCAGGGCCGACAGGGCGACGCGCAGACGCGTGCCCGGCGGCTCGTCCATCTGACCGAACACCAGGGCGGTCTGCTTGATGACGCCCGACTCGGTCATCTCCTCGATGAGGTCGTTGCCCTCACGGGTCCGCTCCCCCACACCGGCGAACACGGAGACGCCGTTGTGGTTGTTCGCGACGCGGTAGATCATCTCCTGGATCAAGACCGTCTTGCCGACGCCGGCGCCGCCGAACAGGCCGATCTTGCCGCCCTGGACGTACGGGGTGAGCAGGTCGATGACCTTGATGCCGGTCTCGAACATCTGGGTCTTCGACTCGAGCTGGTCGAACGCCGGGGGCTTGCGGTGGATCGGCCACCGCTCGGTCACCTCGAGCTGCTCACCAGGTGCGAGGTTGAGCGGCTCTCCCGTGACGTCGAAGACGTGGCCCTTGGTCACGTCGCCGACCGGCACGCTGATGGGCGCGCCCGTGTCGCGCACGACGGCGCCGCGGACGAGGCCGTCGGTGGGCTTGAGCGCGATCGCACGCACCATCGAGTCGCCGAGGTGCTGGGCGACCTCGAGGCGGAGCGTGAACCGCGACTCCCCCTCACCCTGCGACGACAGGTCGATGTCGACCTCGAGCGCGTTGTAGATCTCGGGGAGGGCGTCGGTCGGGAACTCGATGTCGACGACCGGGCCGATCACCCGGGCGACCCGGCCCGTACCGGACCCACCCGCGGCCTGGGCGACGGCGTCGGTGGTGGTGGCAGTCATGGTCTCTCTCGCTTCGCTCGACCGGAGCGGGCCCCGGTGGTGTGGTGCGTGGTCTGGTCTGTGCTCAGGAGGCGGCGAGGGCGTCCGCGCCGGACACGATCTCGCTGATCTCCTGGGTGATCTCCGCCTGGCGCGCCTGGTTGGCCAGTCGCGTGTACATGCGGATGAGGTCCTCGGCGTTCTCGGTCGCGGTGTGCATCGCGCGCTGGCGCGCCGCGAGCTCGGACGCCGCGGCCTGCAGCAGGAAGCTGTAGATGCGGCTCTGGACGTACCGCGGCAGGAGCGCGTCGAGGACGGCCTCGGGCGACGGCTCGAAGTCGTACAGCGGGAGCGGCTCGGTGCCCTTCTCCGCGACGCCCTCGACGATCTCGAGCGGGAGCATCCGCACGACCCGGGGCACCTGGGTCACCATGTTGACGAACTGCGTGTGGACCACGTGCAGCTCGCCGACCATCGTGCCCTCGTCGTCCGTGAGGAACGCGTCGAGCAGCGTGTCGGCGATCTCGCGCGCCGTCTCGACCGACGGCGCGTCGGACGACCCGGTCCAGGACGCCGCCATCGGGCGGTGCCGGAACGAGTAGTACGAGACGCCGCGCCGGCCGGTCACGTAGAGGACCGGGTCCTTGCCCTCCTCACGCAGCTGCTCGACGAGCCGCTCCGCCTCGCGCAGGACCGACGCCGAGTAGGCGCCCGCCATGCCGCGGTCGGCGGTGACGACCAGCACGGCGACCCGCGAGACGCCCGAACGCTCGGTCGTGAGCGGGTGCTCGACGTCGGCGTGCGTCGCGACGGCCGAGACCGCCCGCGTGATGGCCCTCGCGTACGGCGACGCCGCCTCGACGCGCGCACGCGCCTTGCCGATGCGGGACGCCGCGATGAGCTCCATCGCGCGGAAGATCTTCTTGAGCGACTGCGTCGACCGGATCCGCTGCCGGTAGACGCGCTGCTGGCCGGCCACGGTCAGCCCCTCTTCTGCGTGACGATCTGCTCCTGCTCGACGTCCGCCGCCTCGCCGTCGGCCAGGGTCGCGTCGTTGTCGGCACCCTCCCCGGCCTGGAAGCCGGCCGCGAACTCGTCGACCGCCGCGGCGAGCGCCGCCTCGGTCTCGTCCGTGAGCTGACCGGTCTGCTCGATCGTCGACAGGACGTCGGTGTGGCGACGCAGGTGGTCGAGCATCTCCTGCTCGAACCGGCGCACGTCGGAGATCGCGACCTTGTCGAGCTTGCCCTTGGTGCCCGCCCAGATGGACGCGACCTGCTCGGACACGGGGTACGGCGAGTACTGGGGCTGCTTGAGCAGCTCCATGAGGCGCGCGCCCCGCGTCAGCTGCTGGCGCGACGCGGCGTCGAGGTCCGACGCGAACATCGCGAACGCCTCGAGCGACCGGTACTGCGCGAGGTCGATCTTGAGCGTGCCCGAGACCTTCTTCATGGCCTTGACCTGGGCCGAGCCACCGACACGGGACACCGAGATGCCGACGTCGACCGCGGGACGCTGGTCGGCGTTGAACAGGTCGGACTGGAGGAAGATCTGGCCGTCGGTGATCGAGATGACGTTGGTCGGGATGTAGGCCGACACGTCGTTGGCCTTCGTCTCGATCATCGGCAGACCCGTCATCGAGCCCGCGCCCAGCTCGTCGCTGAGCTTCGCGCAGCGCTCGAGCAGGCGGGAGTGCAGGTAGAAGACGTCACCCGGGTACGCCTCGCGGCCCGGCGGGCGACGCAGGAGGAGCGAGACCGCGCGGTACGCCTCGGCCTGCTTGGACAGGTCGTCGAAGATGATGAGGACGTGCTTGCCGGCGTACATCCAGTGCTGGCCGATGGCCGAGCCGGTGTAGGGCGCGAGGTACTTGAAGCCCGCGGGGTCGGACGCCGGGGCGGCGACGATCGTCGTGTACTCGAGCGCGCCGGCCTCCTCGAGGGCGCCACGGACCGACGCGATCGTCGAGCCCTTCTGGCCGATCGCCACGTAGATGCAGCGCACCTGCTTGGTCGGGTCGCCCGACTCCCAGTTGGCCTTCTGGTTGATGATCGTGTCGATCGCGATCGCCGTCTTGCCCGTCTGGCGGTCGCCGATGATGAGCTGGCGCTGCCCGCGTCCGATCGGGATCATCGCGTCGATCGCCTTGAGGCCCGTCTGGAGCGGCTCGTGCACGCTCTTGCGCGCCATGACGCCCGGGGCCTGCAGCTCGAGCGCGCGGCGGCCCTCGGTCGCGACCTCACCGAGGCCGTCGATCGGGTTGCCGAGCGGGTCCACGACGCGCCCGAGGTACCCGTCGCCGACGGGCACGGACAGGACCTCACCCGTGCGACGCACGGTCTGGCCCTCCTCGATCCCCGTGAACTCGCCGAGGACGACGACGCCGATCTCCCGCACGTCGAGGTTCAGCGCGAGGCCGAGCGTCCCGTCCTCGAACTCCAGCAGCTCGTTCGCCATCGTGCCGGGCAGGCCCTCGACCTGCGCGATGCCGTCGCCGGCGAGGGTGACCCGGCCGACCTCCTCACGGACGGCACCCTGCGGCTCGTACGACTTCACGAAGCTGTCGAGGGCGGCCCGGATCTCGTCGGGCCTGATCGTCAGCTCAGCCATTGCTTCTCTCCTGTCGTCGACCGCACCTGGCGGTGCTGTCGTTCGTCCTCCACGGACCCCGCGGGTCCTGATGCCTGTTGTGCCTCGATCAGCCGGCGAGCTTGCGCCGCACCTCGTCGAGACGCGCGACGACGGTCGAGTCGACCAGCTCGTCGCCCACGCGAACACTCACGCCCCCCACGACGCCCGGCTCGACCGCGACGTTGGCCTTCACCGGCCGGCCGTAGGCGCGGGACAGCGTGGTCGTCAGCCGCAGCTCCTGCTCGGGCGTGAGCGGGACGGCGGCCGTCACCTCCGCGACCAGCTGGTCGCGTCGCTCGGCCGCGAGGCGCCCGAGCTCAGCGAGCGCGGCCACGACGGACCGCTCACGCGGCTGCGCCGCGACGCGGCTGACCAGGGCGAGCGTCACGCGGTGCACGCGACCCGCACCCAGGAGGTCGTGGACGAGCGCCGACCGCGCGGCCGACGACGCCCGCCGTTCCGACAGAGCCTGACGCAGCGCGCGGTCTCCCGTGAGGATGCGCTCGAGACGGAACAGCTCGTCCTCGACCTGCTCGAGCGCGCCGTCGGCCTGGGCCGACGCGAGCAGCGAGTGCGCCGCGAGCAGCTCGACGGCGTCGGTCAGGTCGGCCTCGGACGTCCACCGTGCACGCGCGAGCCCCGCGACGGCCTCGACCACGCGGTCGTCGACCTTGCCGCCGAGCAGCGTCGTGGCGAGGCGCGCCTTGTCCGTGCCCGGCCGGGACGGGTCGCCCAGCGCGCGGCGGAGCGAGCCCGACCGGTCGAGCGCGTCCACGACCTGGTACAGCTGCTCACCGAGCTGCTGACCCTGGCCCCCGGCCGCCCGGAGCACGGGCTCGTACGCCTCGGCGACGGCCTCGTACGAGGCGAGACTCGCGCCGCGCATCAGCCCTCCTGGCCCGGGCGTCCGGCGCGAGCGGGGACCTCACCGGTCGAGGACTCGAGCTCGTCGAGGAAGCGGTCGATCACGCGGCTCTGACGCGCGGAGTCGGCGAGGGACTCGCCGACGATGCGCGACGCGAGCTCGGTCGCGAGCGTGCCGATCTCCGCGCGGAGCGCGACGGACGCCTGCTGGCGCTCCGCCTCGATCTGACGCTGCGCGTTCTCGAGGATGCGAGCCGCGTCGTCGGACGCCTTCGCCCGGAGCTCCGCGATGATCGCGGTGCCCTCGGCACGGGCCTCCTCGCGGATCCGCGCCGCCTCGGCGCGTCCCTCGGCGAGCTGCTTCTGGTACTCGGCGAGCGCGGCTGCGGCCTCGGCCTGCGCGTTCTCGGCCTTCGCCAGACCACCCTGGATCTTCTCCGTGCGCTCGTCGAGCACCGCCTGGAACTTCGGCAGCACCAGCTTGTAGAACGCGACGGCGATGATCAGCAGGACGACGAGCGACCAGATGATGTCGTAGTCCGCCGGGATGAGGAGGTTGATGCCTTCGACCTCCTCGCCCGGCTCGGCGGCGACGAGCGCCGCGGTGTCGGCGAGGGAGGTCATCAGAAGAGGAAGCCGGTGACCAGGCCGAGCAGCGCGAGCACCTCGACGAACGCGACACCGATGAACATGGTCGTGCGGAGCTGGCCGGCGACCTCGGGCTGGCGGGCGATGCCCTCGAGCGCCTTGCCGATGAGGATGCCGAGGCCGATGCCCGGGCCGAGCGTGCCGAGGCCGTAGCCGATGGTCGCGACGTTGCCGCTGACCTCAGCGAGCGTGGTGCTGTCCACTAGGGGTGTTCCTTCCGTGAGGCGTCCGGCGACCCGGACGTCGTGTCGGTGCCCGCACGCGGTGCGCGAGGCGGTCGGACGATCAGTGCTCCTCTTCGACGGCCATGTTCAGGTAGACCGCCGAGAGGAGGGTGAAGATGTAGGCCTGCAGCGCGGCGACCAGCACCTCGAAGAGCGTGAACGCGAGACCGGCGACGAGGCCGAAGACCGACGCGATCTTGAGCGCTCCGCCCGCCTCGAAGAGGAAGTAGTGCGTCGCGCCGAAGCAGAGCACGAGGATCAGGTGCCCGGCGATCATGTTCGCGGTGAGCCGGAGCGCGAGCGTCGCGGGCCGGAAGAGGAAGACCTGCAGCGCCTCGATCGGCGTGACGAGCACGTAGAGCGGCTTGGGCAGGCCCGGCGGCAGCAGGTTGTTCTTGAGGTACCCGCCGACGCCGAACTTGCGCACGCCGACACCGATGTACATCACGTAGACCCACAGGGCCAGGACGATCGGCATGCCGATGAGCGACGTGCTCGCGATGTTGAGGAACGGCACGACACCCGTGAGGTTCATGAACAGCACGGCGAAGAAGATCGTCGTGAGCATGGGCAGGAACCGGCGCGCGTTGTGGCCGAGCGTCTCCTCGGCGATGTTGACCCGGACGAAGTCCAGACCCATCTCGGCGAGGTTCTGGCCGCGCCCGGGGACCAGCTGCGCGCGGCGCGCGGCGATCACGAACAGCACGACGACGACGGCGGCCGCGACGAGCCGGACCAGGATGATCCGGTTCATCTCGAACGGCGTGCCCTCGAAGAGGAACGAGGCCGGGAAGAACTCGGCGATCGAGGGCGGGTGGAACCCACCACCCTCCTCACCGGTTGCGGCGAGCAGCTGGTTCGTCGCGACGGTGGTCAGAGCGCACTCCCGGGGTCGTGGCGCGAGGGCGACCATGCACGGGCGCACCATCGGACCGATGACGTGTTGGATCGCGGGAATCGTAACCCATCGCGACCCACCGGCAGGACCTCCGTCCCACCCTTTGTGCATTCTTTCACATGTAGGACAAGGGCCGTACGTCCCTGGTCACGAGCCGTGGCCCGCGGCGGGCTCGACGTACGGGACGCGGCCCGTCCGGACGGCGCGGTAGTCGAGGTAGACGGAGCCGAGCACACCTGCGAGGACGACCACGACGAGCACCTCGCGGTCGTAGAACGTGAGGTCGTCGAGCACGGCGAAGAGGACGACGAGCAGCAGCATCTTCACGAGCCACGCGCCGAGGATCACCGCACCCGTGGTCGTCGCGGACGCGTCCGCGGTGCGCAGCATGCTCAGCACGGTGGTCCCGCTGAACACGAGTGCCACACCGGCTCCGATCAGCGCACCCCAGACGCCCGGTACGCCCTCGAGGGCGTACCCGATCCCGACGCCCAGCACCGCGACGGCGGCCACCAGCACGAGCATGTCGCGCAGAGCACGACGGAACACCGCGTGCACCGCACCTCCCGACGGGCGCGCCTCCCCCGCGAGGGCGGGCTGGTCGGGCACGGGCCGGTCGGGCACGGGGTCGGGCGTCGTCATGCCGGGGCTCCTGTGGGGGAAGGGCGGCGGGCCTTGCCGCGCAGCGGTCCGAGGGTCAGTGCGAGGACGGCGAGCGCTCCCGCGCCGAGGATCCAGAGCGTCGTGGTGGTCGTCCAGACGGCCAGAGCGGCCGCCCCGAAGGCGAAGAGCGCCGTCCAGAGGTACATGATGACGACCGCGCGGCGGTGCGAGTGGCCGAGCTGGAGCAGCCGGTGGTGCAGGTGCCTGCGGTCGGGGTGGAACGGGCTGCGGCCGGCACCGACGCGGCGCAGCACCGCCAGGCCCATGTCGAGCAGCGGCAGGATCAGCACCGCGACCGGCAGCAGGATCGGCAGGAACGCCGGGATCTGCTGGCGCTGGGACACGATGTCGGGGTCGATGTTGCCGGTCACCACGATGCCCGCGGCCGCGATCGTCAGCCCGATGACCATCGAGCCCGAGTCGCCCATGAAGATCCGCGCGGGGTGGAAGTTGTGCGGCAGGAACCCGACGCACGCACCCACGAGCACCGCCACGACGACGCTGGCCTCGTTCGCGTAGTCGGTCGGCGTGGACTCGCGCGTGAGCAGGTACGTGTAGACGAAGAAGCCCGTGCCGCCGATGGCCACCAGGCCCGCCGCGAGGCCGTCGAGGCCGTCCACGAAGTTCACGGCGTTGATCGCGACGACGACGACGAGCACCGTCGCGACGAGCGACATCTGCGCGGACGGGACGGTCACGCCGAAGATCGGCAGCGACACGAGCTGCACACCGCCGAGCCACGCGATCATCCCCGCCGCGAGGACCTGCCCGATCAGCTTGGTGAACCAGTCGAGGTCCCACACGTCGTCGGCGGCCCCGAGCGCCGCGACCATCGCGGCACCACCGAGGACGGCCCACGTCGTGTGCGACGAGAACACGCCCTCGAGGTACGGCATGCGCGACGCCACGAGCATCGCGACGACCATGCCGAGCAGCATCGCGACACCGCCCATCCGGGGCGTCGGGATCGCGTGCACGTCCCGGTCACGCACGGCCGTGATGGCCCCGGACCGCAGCGCGAGCCACCGGGCGAGGGGCGTGGTGAGGTACGTGACCGCCGCGGCGAGCAGCATGAGGAGGAGGTAGATCCTCATGCGTCGCCCTCCCCCGTCGCGGCGTCGAGCACGGTCGCGAGCCGGTCGGCGGGAACGGCGCCCGGGCGGAGGACGCGGGCCGGGGTCACGGTCGCGTCGACGACGGTCGACCGCTCGCCGCCGTCCAGCGGCCCGGCGTCGAGGTACACGTGGACGGCGTCGCCGAGCTGCTCGCGCGCCTGCTCGACGGTCGTCGCGGGGGCTCCGCCCGCGCGGTGGGCACCCGTGACCGCGAGGGGTCCCGTGCGGCGCAGGAGCGCGAGCGCGGCGGGGTGGTCGGGCGAGCGCACCGCGACCGTCCCGTCGGGCGCGAGGTCCCACGCGAGGGACGGCTGCGCGCGCAGGACGAGGGTCAGCGGTCCCGGCCACTCCTGCGCGAGGAGCGCCCGGACCTCGTCGGGGACGTCGGTGCACAGGCCGTCGACCGTGCGCGCGTCCGGGACGAGCACGGGCGGGGCCACGCGGCCGCGCCCCTTGGCCGCCGCGAGCGCGTCGACCGCGGTGGGCGAGAACGCGTCGGCGGCGACGCCGTAGGCCGTCCCGGTGGGCAGGACCACGAGCGCCCCGCGACCGAGCGCGTGGACCGCCTCGTCGAGAGCGGCGCCCCACGAGCCGGGGTCGCGGCAGTCGATCACGGTCACGGTCGGGAGTCTCCCACGCCCGCCCGGACGTCGGTCGAGGCCCGCCGCGCCACGACCATCCGGTCCCGTCCCGTGAGGTCCTGGCGTGTCGCCACGTCCACGAAGGCGCCCGTCCCGGCGACCAGTCGCCGCACGGCCTCCGCCTGGACCTCGGCGTGCTCCATCACCAGCAGACCGCCGGGCCGCAGGAGGCGCGACGCCGTACGCACGACACCCCCGGGGACCTCGAGCCCGTCGGGCCCACCCCCGTAGAGCGCACGGTCCGGGTCGTGCTCGCGCACCTCCGGCTCGGTCGGGACGGCGTCGGGCGGGATGTACGGCGGGTTCGACACGACGACGTGGACCGTGCCGTCGAGCTCGCAGAGGACGTCCGCCGCTGTCGCGTCGCCGCGGTGCACCGTCACGCCACGCGCCTCGACGTTGCGCCGCGTGAGGGACACCGCGGCGTGGTCGACGTCCACGGCGACGACGCGCGAGCCGGGCACCTCGCTCGCGACGGACGCGGCGATGCCGCCGGCACCGCAGCACAGGTCGACGACGAGCGGGACGTCGCCCGCCCTCGTGACCGCAGCGGCCTCGTCGACCGCGACCTGCGCGACCGTCTCCGTCTCGGGCCGGGGCACGAAGACCCCCGGCTCGACGTGCAGGACGAGGTGCCGGAACGGGGCCGAACCGACGATGTGCTGCAGCGGCTCCCGGCGGCGGCGGCGCTCGACGAGCGCGGCGAACGCGACGCGGACCTCGTCGGCCGGCTCGGGGGCGAGGGCCGGCTCGTACCGCGTGACCCCCAGCGCGTGCGCCGCGAGGGCCCGCGCGTCGTGCTCGGGCGACGGCACCCCCGCCTCGGCGAGGACCGTGCCGGCCGCCGCGACGAGACGCCGGAACGACGGCGTCGGGCGCGCGTCGGCGTCGTCCCGGACGCCCGTGGCAGGGGCGTGCGGGGTCACGTCGCGGTCGCCGCTCACGACCCGCCGGCCTCGGCGAGGCGTGCGGCGTCGTCGGCGTCGATCGCGGAACGGACCACCGGGTCCAGGTCGCCGTCGAGCACCTGGTCGAGGTTGTACGCCTTGTAGCCCGTGCGGTGGTCGACGATCCGGTTCTCGGGGAAGTTGTAGGTGCGGATCCGCTCGGACCGGTCGACGGTGCGCACCTGGGACCGCCTCGCCTGCGATGCCGCCGCAGCGGCCTCCTCCTGCTGGGCGGCGAGGAGACGCGCGCGCAGGATCCGCAGCGCGGACTCCTTGTTCTGCAGCTGCGACTTCTCGTTCTGGCACGAGACCACGATCCCGCTCGGCAGGTGCGTGATGCGCACGGCCGAGTCCGTCGTGTTGACCGACTGGCCGCCGGGACCGGACGAGCGGTACACGTCGATGCGCAGGTCGTTCGGGTCGATCTCGACCTCGCCGGCGTCGTCGACCTCGGGCAGCGCGACGACGCCCGCGGCCGACGTGTGGATGCGCCCCTGCGACTCGGTGACGGGCACGCGCTGGACACGGTGCACGCCGCCCTCGTACTTCAGGTGCGCCCACACGCCCTCCGACGGGTCCCCCACCGTCCCGCGCGCCTTCACCGCGAGCGTGACGTCCTTGTACCCGCCCAGGTCCGACTGCGTGGACTCGAGCACGTCGGTCCGCCACCCCCGCCGCTCGGCGTAGCGCTGGTACATCCGCAGGAGGTCGCCCGCGAAGAGGGCCGACTCCTCGCCGCCCTCGCCCGCCTTGATCTCCAGCAGGACGTCGCGCGCGTCGTCGGGGTCGCGCGGGACGAGGACGCGGCGCAGCACCTCGGCGGCCTCCTCCGCGGCGTGGCGCAGCGAGGGCAGCTCCTCGGCGAAGGCCGCGTCGTCGCGCGCGAGCTCCTCGGCGGCCTCCGCGTCGTCGGCGGCCTGCTGGTACGCGCGGTAGGCCGCGACGACGCGGTTCAGCTCGGCGTACCGGCGGCCGAGCGCCCGCGCACGCACCGGGTCCGCGTGCACCGCGGCGTCCGCGAGCTGGGCCTCGATCTCCTCGTGCTCGACGAGCAGGTGGGCGACCGCGTCGATCATGCGTCCATCATCCGTCCATCACCGCGGCTCGGGCCGGTCCGACCGACCCCGGACACGACTGCGCCGGCGGGACGGCATCGCTGGATGCGTCCCGCCGGCGCAGGCGGGTGGCTACTTGGCGGCCGGCTTCTTGCCGTACCGGGCCTCGAACCGGGCCACACGGCCACCGGTGTCGAGGATCTTCTGCTTGCCCGTGTAGAACGGGTGGCAGGCGCTGCAGACGTCGGCGTGGATCTGGCCGCTCGTCGCGGTGCTGCGCGTCGTGAACGTGTTCCCGCAGGTGCAGGTGACCGTCGTCTCGACGTAGTCGGGGTGGATGTCCTTCTTCACGGGTCTCTCTCCATTCGGGTCGTCCCCGGGTCGCGGGCGGGCTCGCCCACGTGAACCGGAGACCGAGGGGACAGTCTGCCAGAACGCCGGCGACCGGCCGAATCTTCCGGGCCGGTCACCGCGCGTCCCCGGACGGGGACGCGCCGGGCGACTCAGTCGCCGTGGTGCCCCGGGGGCGTCGGCGTCGTCTTCTGGACCTGCAGCAGGAACTCGACGTTGCTGTGCGTCTCGCGCAGCTTGCCGAGCAGGAGCTCGATCGCCTGCTGCTGGTCGAGCGCGCTCATCACGCGGCGCAGCTTCCAGCTGATCTTGAGCTCGTCCGCGGGGATGAGGATCTCCTCGCGGCGCGTGCCGGACGCGTCGACGTCCACGGCCGGGAAGATGCGCTTGTCCGCGAGCTGCCGGGAGAGCTTGAGCTCCATGTTCCCCGTGCCCTTGAACTCCTCGAAGATGACCTCGTCGGCCTTCGAGCCCGTCTCCACGAGCGCCGTCGCGAGGATCGTGAGCGAGCCGCCGTTCTCGATGTTGCGCGCCGCACCGAAGAACCGCTTCGGCGGGTAGAGCGCGCTCGAGTCGACGCCACCCGACAGGATCCGGCCCGACGCGGGCGCCGCGATGTTGTACGCGCGGCCCAGCCGGGTGATCGAGTCGAGCAGCACGACGACGTCCTGGCCGAGCTCCACGAGCCGCTTGGCGCGCTCGATCGCGAGCTCCGCGACGGTCGTGTGGTCGTCGGCGGGCCGGTCGAAGGTCGAGGCGATGACCTCGCCCTTCACCGTGCGCTGCATGTCCGTGACCTCCTCGGGGCGCTCGTCGACGAGCACGACCATGAGGTGGACCTCGGGGTTGTTCGTGGTGATCGCGTTGGCGATCGCCTGGAGAACGAGCGTCTTGCCTGCCTTGGGCGGCGACACGATGAGACCGCGCTGGCCCTTGCCGATCGGCGCGACCAGGTCGATGACGCGCGTCGTCAGGACGTTCGGCGCGGTCTCGAGGCGCAGGCGCTCCTGCGGGTACAGCGGCGTGAGCTTGCCGAACTCGGGACGCGTCCGGGCCTGCTCGGGCGGCATGCCGTTGACCGAGTCGAGCCGGACGAGCGCGTTGACCTTGCTGTTGCGGCCCTGCGGCTGCGGGTCGCCCTCGTGCGGCTGGCGGACGGCTCCGATGACGGCGTCGCCCTTGCGCAGGCCGTGGCGCTTGACCTGGTTCATCGAGACGTACACGTCGTTGTCGCCCGGCAGGTACCCGCTCGTGCGCACGAACGCGTAGCTGTCCTTGATGTCGAGGATGCCTGCGACCGGCAGCAGGACGTCGTCGTCGCCGACCTCCACCTCGTCGTAGCCACCGAGCTCGTCACGCGTCCCCCGGCCGCGACGCTTGTTGCGGTCCCGGTCGCGGTAGCGACCGCGACGACGGCGGCCGCCACCCTCCTCGTCGTCGTCGAGACGGGCGACGTCGGGGCCGCCCTGGCGGTCGACCCGTGGCTGCTGCGCCTGGTCGCGCTGGACGGGCTGGTCGCGCTGGACCTGCGTGCCCTGGCTCTGCTGGGCCTGCTGCCGTGGGTCCCGCTGACCCTCGCGGGCCGCGCGCGGGCCGTCGGCCTCGCCGTCGCGACCGCGGCGGGGTCGGCGCCCGTCGACCGACACGGCACGAGCGGCCTCCGCGGCCCGCGCGGCGCGGTCGTCGTTCGCGGCGGCCTCGGCCGCGCGCCGCTCGGCGTGCGCGGCGATGTCCCCGAGGTCGAGCGTCGGGCGCTCGACCTGCCGCTCGTCGGTGCGGCCCTCGGTGCGGCCCTCGGCGCGCTCGTCGGCGCGCTCGTCGGTCCGCCCGGTCCGGCCCCGGTCGGTGCGCCCGCCGGCACGCCCGGCCCGGTCGTCGTCGACGCGCTCGGCGCGGACCTCGTCGGCGCGCCCGCTGGGCTCGTCGACGGTCGTCCGGGTGGTCACCTCGGCGGCGGGCGACCCGGCGGGCCGACCAGCGCGCCGCGACGCACGACGCGCGACCGGCGCCCCGGACGGGGTCTCGGCCTGCGGCTCCGACGTGGACGGGCTCGCGGCCTGCTCGCGCGCGGGGGCCTCGTCGCGGGGCGCCGCGGACGACGTCCCGCCCGCGCGGCGCTCCCGGATCGCGGACACCAGGTCGCTCTTGCGCATCCCGGACGTCCCACGCAGGCCCAGCTCGGCGGCGAGGGCCTGGAGCTCGGGCAGGCGGAGCGCGGAGAGGGCGCCGGAGCGGGCGGCGGACGCGCCTGCGCCGCTGCCGACGACCTCGATGGTCTCTGTCACGAAGGATCCTTCCCTCGTCGGCGGCCGGGGTGCATGGCACGACGGGCCGCAGGGTTCGACGTCCGGGAACCCGGAACGCGGTGGTCGCGACCGGTCACGACGGGCGCAGCCTGCAGCGGCTCGACCGTGGGAGCGGTGGCGGGGATCCCTCCGGCACGCAACGCGCTACTGCTAGCCGCTGGCTTGCTGCTGGCTTCGGCTGGACCGCCGGGGGATGCTCCACGGTACCACCGGTCCACGCGCCGACCGTGCACCGTGTGGCGCACGTCACCCGGTCGGGCTCACGTCGCGCCGCTGCCTGAGGGCCCCGACACCGACCGTCACGGCCGGCGGTCGACGGGCTCAGCCCAGCCGCACCGCGCGCGCACCACCCGCGACGCCCGGCGCGAGGACGCGCCAGCCGGCCGCCGTGGCACCGCCCGTGTCCCGCGCCCCGAGGGCCCGGTCGAGCACCTCCCCCGCCGCGTCGCCGTCGGTGCCGCGCGTCAGCACGAGGACCGACGGGCCCGCGCCGGACACGACCGCCGGGAGCCCCTCGGCCCGCAACGCACGGACGAGCTCCCACGTGGGACGCATGACGGAGGCGCGGTAGTCCTGGTGGAGGCGCTCCGCCGTGGCCTCGAGCAGCAACGACGGCTCGTGGCACAGCGCGTGGACGAGGAGTGCGGCACGGCCCGCCGTGAAGGCCGCGTCGGCGTGCGGGACCTGGGCGGGCAGCACACCGCGTGCCGTACGCGTCGCGCAGCGCTCGTCGGGAACGAGCACCACGGGGACGACGTCGTCGTGCAGCGGCAGGACGGCCGCCCGCGGGCCGCTCGGCGTCTCCCACGCGACCGTCGCCCCGCCGAGCAGCGCGGGTGCGGCGTTGTCGGGGTGCCCCTCGAGCCGCGTCGCGAGCATCAGCACGGTCGCGTCGTCGAGCGCCTCGGGGTCGGAGACGAGCATGCGGGCGGCCAGCAGCCCCGCGACGACGGCCGCGGCCGACGAGCCCATGCCCCGGCCGTGCGGCACGCGGTTGTGGCACCGCAGGTGCAGGCCCGTCTGCGGCGCACCGACGTGCTCCAGGGCCGTCCGCAGGGCGTGGACGACGAGGTGGTCCTCCCCCGTCGGCACCTGGCCGGCGCCCTCGCCCGTGACCTCGACGGTCACCTCGGCGCTGCCGAGCGCGCGCACGTCGACGACGTCGTGGTGCGCGAGCGCGAGGCCCATCGCGTCGAACCCGGGCCCGAGGTTGGCGCTCGTGGCGGGCACCTCGACGCGGACGTGGTCGTGGGCGAGTCGCACGGCGCCTCAGCCCAGGTCGAGCGCGTCGGCGATGGACACGACGTCCGCCGACACCCGGACCGGGACGACCTCCTCGCCGTCGGCGTTCCGCAACGCCCACTGCGGGTCCTTGAGCCCGTGGCCCGTGACGGTGACCGTGATGCGCGCGCCCGCCGGGACGCGTCCGGCCTCGGCGAGCCGCAGGAGGCCCGCGACGCCGGCGGCCGAGGCGGGTTCGACGAACACGCCCACGCGCGAGGAGAGGAACCGGTGCGCCGCGAGGATCTCCTCGTCGGTCACGGACTCGATCAGCCCGCCCGACTCGTCGCGCGCGGCGAGCGCCTGCTGCCACGACGCCGGGTTCCCGATCCGGATCGCGGTGGCGATGGTCTCGGGGTGCGTGACGGGGTGGCCCGCGACGATCGGCGCGGCGCCGGCGGCCTGGAAGCCCCATATCGCGGGGCGCCTCGTCGAGACGCCCGCCGCGGCGTACTCGTCGTAGCCCTTCCAGTACGCCGTGATGTTGCCCGCGTTGCCGACCGGGAGGACGTGCACGTCCGGCGCGTCGCCGAGCGCGTCGACGATCTCGAACGACGCCGTCTTCTGGCCCTCGATCCGGTCCGGGTTGACCGAGTTCACGAGCTCGACGGGGTGGACCTCGGCCAGCTTGCGCGCGGCGACGAGGCAGTCGTCGAAGTTGCCGTCGACCTGGAGGAGGCGCGCACCGTGCGCGACGGCCTGGCTCAGCTTGCCCATCGCGATCTTGCCGTCGGGCACGAGGACCGCGCAGGTCATGCCCGCCGCGGCGGCGTACGCGGCGGCCGACGCGGACGTGTTCCCGGTCGATGCGCACACGACCGCCTTGGCCCCGCGTGCCGCGGCGGCCGAGATCGCCGTCGTCATGCCGCGGTCCTTGAACGACCCGGTCGGGTTCATGCCCTCGACCTTGAGCCGCACGTCCGCACCCACGGCGTCCGACAGCGCCGCGGCGGGGACGAGCGGCGTGCCGCCCTCCCCCAGCGTCACGACGCGCCGGGTGAGGTGCTCGGGCAGGTGGTCGGCGTACTCGGCGATGACGCCGCGCCACTGGTGGGCCATCAGGCTCCCTCGACTCTCAGCACGGACAGGACGGCCCGGACGACGGGCAGCTCGGCGAGGTCGACGACCGTCGCCGCGAGGTCGGCGTCGCGCGCCGTGTGCGTCACGACGAGCAGGTCGGCCTGGTCGCCGTCGGCCCGCGCCTGGCGGACCGTCTCGATCGACACGCCGTGGCCGGCGAAGACCGAGGCGACCTGGGCGAGCACGCCCGGTCGGTCGTCGACCCGCACCTGGACCTGGTACCGGGTGAGCGCCTCGGCGACCGGGTGGACCGTGAGCGCGGCGTGGCTCGACTCGACCGGGCCCTTGCCGCCGAGCACGCGGTGCCGCGCGACCGTCACGACGTCGCCGAGCACCGCGCTCGCCGTCGGCGCACCGCCCGCGCCCCGGCCGTAGAACATGAGCTCGCCGGCGGACTCGGCCTCGACGAACACCGCGTTGAAGGCGCCGCGCACGCTCGCGAGCGGGTGCCCCGTCGGCACGAGCGCCGGGTGGACGCGCACGACGACGCCGTCGGCGACGCGCTCGGCGACCGCGAGCAGCTTGACGACGTGGCCGGTCTCGGCCGCGAGCGCGACGTCCTGCGCGGTGACCGCGAGGATGCCCTCGCGGTGCACGTCGTCGACGCTCACCCGCGTGTGGAACGCGAGCGACGCGAGGATCGCGGCCTTCGCCGCCGCGTCGTGGCCCTCGACGTCGGCCGTGGGGTCCGCCTCGGCGTAGCCCAGGGCCTGCGCCTCCTTGACGGCCTGGTCGAGCTCGAGCCCGTCCGTCGCCATGCGGTCGAGCACGAAGTTGGTGGTGCCGTTCACGATCCCGAGGACTCGCGTCACGCGGTCGCCGGCGAGCGACTCGCGCACCGGCCGGACCAGCGGGATCGCACCGGCGACGGCCGCCTCGAAGTACAGGTCGACGCCCGCGTCGTCGGCCGCCGCGTACAGCGTCGGGCCGTCCTGCCCCAGGAGCGCCTTGTTCGCGGTGACGACCGACGCCCCGCCCTCGATCGCCGCCAGCAGGAGCGACCGGGCGGGCTCGATCCCGCCCATCACCTCGACGACGACGTCCGCGCGGCGCACGAGCCCCTCGGCGTCCGACGTCAGGAGCGCGCGGTCGACCACCGGGTCCCGCGGCGCCGCGACGTCGCGCACGGCGATGCCCACGAGCTCGAGCGGAGCACCGACCCGGGCAGCCAGCTCGGTGGCGTCCGTGAGCAGGAGCCGTGCGACCTCGGTGCCCACGACACCGCAGCCCAGCAGCGCGACCCGTACCGGTCCACTCGCGTCCACGCGTGACCCTCCCTCGTCCGGCGCACCCGCCGTACGCGGGCCGATCCAGTTCCGCCCCGCCTCCGGCCGGGCGCGCCCAGGATAGGGGCGGCCCACCGACGCCGGACGGGGCGTCCACCGCGGGACGTCGGACCGGCTCGGCCGCACGCCTCGGCGCGCGACGGTCCACGGTCCCGCCGGGCCGCGCCGTCAGCCCAGGTCGAGCGCGAGCAGGTCGTCCTCGGTCTCGCGGCGCACGACGACGCGGGCGGCGCCGTCGCGCACCGCGACGACCGGCGGCCGCGGCACGTGGTTGTAGTTGGACGCCATCGAGCGCCCGTACGCGCCGGTCACGGGGACCGCGAGCAGGTCGCCCGCGCGCACGTCCGAGGGCAGCTCGACGTCGTGCACGACGACGTCCCCGCTCTCGCAGTGCTTCCCGACGACGCGCGACCGGACCGTCGTCGCCGCGCCGCGGCGCGAGACGACGCGCGCGGAGTACCGCGCGCCGTACAGCGCGGGCCGGAGGTTGTCGCTCATGCCGCCGTCGACCGAGACGTACGTGCGCACGAAGGGCTCGGCGGACGCTCCGTCGTCGCGGGCGTCGCGGGCGTCACGGGCGTCGCCGGTCGGGGCGCCGTCGACCGTCACGGGCTTGACGGTCCCGACGGTGTAGAGCGTCACCGTGGTCGGGCCGACGACGGCGCGCCCCGGCTCGATCGAGATCCGCGGTACGGCGTCCCCGAGGCGCGCGCACTCGTCGCCGACGGCGCGCGCCGCGGCACGAGCCGTCTCGACCGGGTCGAGCGCGACCTCGCCCGGGACGTACGCGACGCCGTAGCCGCCGCCCAGGTCGACCTCGCTGACGAGCACGCCCGTCTCGCGCGCGAGCGCGGACCGGAGCTCGAGGATGCGCCGCGCGGCGACCTCGAACCCCGACGGGTCGAGGATCTGGCTGCCGATGTGCGAGTGGATCCCGAGCAGCTCGAGCTCGGGACGCGCGAGCACCGCGCGGAGTGCCTCGAGGGCCTGGCCCCCCGCCACGGACAGGCCGAACTTCTGGTCCTCGTGCGCGGTCGAGATGTACTCGTGGCCACCCGCGTGCACGCCGGTCGTCACGCGGACCATGACGGGCGCGCGGACGCCGGCCCGGGCCGCCGCCTCCGCCACGCGGTCGACCTCGACGAGCGAGTCGAGGACGATGCGCCCGACCCCCGCCGCGAGAGCGCGGTCGATCTCGGCGTCGGACTTGTTGTTCCCGTGCAGGCCGATGTCCTCACCCGGGACGCCCGCCCGCAGCGCGACGGCGAGCTCGCCCCCGGTCGCGGTGTCGATCCGCAGGCCCTCCTCGTGCGCCCAGCGCGCGACCGCGACGCTGAGGAAGGCCTTGCCCGCGTAGTAGACGTCGACGCCGGCGCCGATCGCGGCGAAGGCCTCCTCGAAGGCGGTCCGCCACGCACGCGCCCGACGGCGGAAGTCCGCCTCGTCGAGGACGTACGCGGGCGTCCCGTGCTCTGCCGCGAGCGAGCGCAGGTCGACGCCCGCGATGCGGACCGCGCCGTCCTCGCCGACCTCGGCACCCGCGGGCCAGACCTGCGGGTCGAGCGCGTCGCCGGGGACCCCGCTCACATGCGCTCCGGTGCGCTCACGCCGAGCAGCCCGAGCCCGTTCGCGAGCACCTGGCGCGTCGCGTCGTTGAGCCACAGGCGCGTCCGGTGGACGTCGGTGACCTCCTCGTCGCCCATGGGCAGCACGCGGCGGTTCTGGTCGTACCACTTGTGGTACGCGGCGGCGAGCTCCTCGAGGTACCGCGCGACACGGTGCGGCTCGCGCAGCTGCGCGGCCTGCGCGACGACGCGACCGAAGTCGCCGATCGCGGCGAGCAGCGCGTTCTCGCTGGGGTGGTCGAGCTGCGCGGGGTCGAAGCCGTCCTCGCGCCGCACGCCGAGCTCGGCCGCGTTGCGTCCGATCGCGGCGGTCCGGGCGTGCGCGTAGCGCACGTAGTGGACCGGGTTGTCGTTGCTCGCGCGTGCCAGGAGGTCGAGGTCGAGGTCGATCGTCGTGTCGGTCGAGGACCGTGCGAGCGCGTACCGCGCGGCGTCGACGCCGACCGCGTCGACCAGGTCGTCGATCGTCACGACGGTGCCCGCGCGCTTGCTCATGCGGACCGGCTGGCCGTCCTTGACGAGGTTGACCATCTGGCCGATGAGGATCTCGAGGTTCGTCCAGGGCGTGTCGCCGAACGCGGCGCACATCGCCATCATGCGGCCGATGTACCCGTGGTGGTCGGCGCCCAGCATGATGATCGCGCGGTCGAACCCGCGCTCGCGCTTGTCGAGGTAGTAGGCGAGGTCGCCCGCGATGTACGCGGCGTTGCCGTCGGACTTGACGATGACGCGGTCCTTGTCGTCGCCGAACTCCGTGGTCCGCAGCCACGTCGCGCCGTCGGCCTCGAAGATGTGGCCGAGCTCGCGCAGCCGCGCGACCGCGCGCTCGACGGCGCCCGACTCGTGCAGCGCGTCCTCGTGGAAGTACACGTCGAAGTGGACCCGGAACTCGGCCAGCTTGGCCTTGATCTCGCCGAACATGAGCTCGACGCCGCGCCGCCGGAAGGCCTCCTGCGCCTCCGCGTCGGGGAGCGTCAGCGGGTCCGGCTCGCCCGCGGCCGCGGCGTCCGCCATGACCTGCTGAGCGATGTCGGCGATGTACTGGCCGCCGTACCCGTCCTCGGGTGCGTCCTCGCCCCGGGCACGCGCGAGCAGCGACCGGGCGAACCGGTCGATCTGCGCGCCGTGGTCGTTGAAGTAGTACTCGCGCACCACCTCGGCACCGCTCGCCTGGAGCAGGCGCGCGAGCGAGTCGCCGACGGCGGCCCAGCGCACGCCGCCGATGTGGATCGGCCCCGTCGGGTTGGCCGACACGAACTCGAGGTTGATGCGCTCGCCCGCGAGCGTCGCGTTGCGGCCGTAGGACTCCCCCGCCTCGACGACGGTGCGCGCGAGCTCGCCCGCGGCGGCCGTGTCGAGGGTGATGTTGAGGAAGCCCGGCCCGGCGACGTCGACCCCCGCCACGCCCGCGACGCCGCGCAGCCGCTCGGCGAGCAGGTCGGCGAGCGTGCGCGGCGGGACGCCTGCCCGCTTGGCGAGCTGGAGCGCGACGTTGGTGGCCCAGTCCCCGTGCTCGCGCGAGCGCGGGCGCTCGACCGAGACCGTGGCCGGCACGGCCGCCGGGTCGAGCGGGAGCGCGCCGTCGTCGACGGCGGACGTGAGGACGGCGTGCAGCGCCTGGGACAGCTCAGCGGGGGTCACCGGACAAGCCTATCGAGGCCGTCCGACCCGCCCCCCGTGCGGGTGAGCGGGTCGCGCGGGAGGGACCGATCGGTGTTGACTGCCTCCCACCCCCACGACCGGAGACGGGATGACACGCCGCACCAACCTCATCGACCTCGCCGTCGGACGGCTGCGTCAGCAGATCACGTCGGGCGCGTGGGAGGTCGGGACCCGGATCCCCGCCGAGCCGGAGCTGACCGAGCTGATCGGGGTCGGCCGCAACACCGTCCGCGAGGCCGTGCAGTCCCTCGTGCACGCCGGGATGCTCGAGCGCCGCCAGGGCTCGGGGACGTACGTGATCTCCAACTCCGAGCTCGGCAACGCGATGGGGCGCCAGATCGCGGGCGCCCACCAGCGCGACGTGCTGGAGGTCCGGCGCAGCCTCGAGGTCGAGGCGGCGCGGCTCGCGGCGCTGCGACGGACCCCCGAGCAGGTCGTCGAGCTGCGCGACCTGAGGGACCGCCGCGCGGACGCGTTCGCGGGCGGCGACCTCGAGCACATGGTCGACGCGGACCTGGTCCTGCACCGCACGATCGCCCGGGCGTCGGGCAACCCCGTGCTCCTCGCGCTGTACGAGAACCTGCTCGACGCGATCACCGAGAACATCCGGTTCAACTTCGAGCACCCTGCCCACGACGACGACTCGCACCACGAGCTGGTCGAGGCCATCGCCGCGGGCGACGCCGACGCGGCGATCCGCGAGGTGACCGACTACCTCAGCGAGCTCATCGGCGACGTCCACCTCCCCTGACGCGGGCGGGTGGCGGGCACGATGCGTCCCGCCGGGCTGGTAGTGTTCTGCGCGCCCCGCCCGCGTAGCTCAGGGGATAGAGCGTCTGCCTCCGGAGCAGAAGGCCGCAGGTTCGATTCCTGCCGCGGGCACAGAGCGAAGCCCCGGTCACCCCAAGGTGACCGGGGCTTCGTCGTCGTCAGGACGTGCTCACGGCGCAGGGTGGGCGCTGCGGCTGCAGCGGGCCAGGTCGGGGCGATGCCGACGGCGTTCCTGTCGACGTCCGTAGGAGCCCCGACGGGTCCGGGAACAGCCCCGGGCACGACGAAGCCCCCGCCGGTGTGACCGGCGGGGGCTTCGTCAGAGGGTCAGACCTCGGCGTCGCGCGGCTGCGGGACGCCGTGGAGCAGGCCGCGGACCTCGGCCTCGCTGTAGCGGCGGTGCCCGCCGAGCGTCCGGATCGCCGAGAGCTTGCCGGCCTTGGCCCAGCGCGTCACGGTCTTCGGGTCGACCCGGAACATGCTCGCGACCTCGGCGGGCGTGAGCAGCGCGCCGGGGGCGTCGGTACGGTCCTGCTGAGAGATCTGAGGCGACATGGCGCCACTCCGTTCGTCGTTCGGTGAGCCCGGCCGACCCGAAGGGTCCCGTTGGCTTTGCGTCCCCACCTCACGGTGGGTTTGCCCTTTTCGCTGACAACCGACACCGTGCCACAAATCCGGACATCCGTGCAACGGTCGGGCGCCTGTGAACGTGAACATTCACCCGTTCGCCGCACGCGCGGCGCCGCCGCAGCCCCGTGACCTGCGCATCCGCGGAGTCCCGCGGAGCGCACGGGAACGGGCACAGCCGGAGCCGACCGGGTGCGACGACCCGCGACCTCGGGTGACCGCTCGCCCGCCCCCTGCGGCTCGACGCGCGGTGCCGCGCGACCCGACCTAGCGTGGCGATGACGCACCACATCCCCGACCGACGAGGAGACGAGACATGCCGAGCGTGCAGGAGTCGATCGACGTCGAGGTCCCCCTGAGCACCGTCTACAACCAGTGGACGCAGTTCGAGGACTTCCCCCACTTCATGGGCGGCGTCGACAGCATCACCCAGGTCAGCGACACGCTCACGCACTGGAAGACGTCGATCGGCGGGGTCGACCGCGAGTTCGACGCCGAGATCACCGAGCAGCACCCGGACGAGCGCGTGGCCTGGACGTCCGTCGACGGCAAGACCCATGCCGGCGTGGTGACCTTCCACCGGCTCAGCGACACGACCACCCGGGTCATGGTGCAGATCGACTGGGAGACCGAGTCGCTCGTCGAGAAGGCGGGCGCCGCGCTCGGCGTCGACGACCGCCAGGTCAAGAAGGACCTCGAGCGGTTCAAGGAGTTCATCGAGTCCCGCGGCGTCGAGACCGGCGGCTGGCGCGGCGACGTCGACCACCCCTGACCGGCTCTGACCAGTCCTGACCGGCTTGCGGCCGGCTCCGACCAGGCCGGACGGCAGTAGCGAGAGGGGTGCCCCCGACCGGGGGCGCCCCTCTCGCGTGCGCGAGGGGTGCCCCTCCCGCGGGCGCGGTGCCATCGTGGGGTCGTGACGCTCGACGACCTCGTCCGCCTGCGCCGGGCACGCGACCGGATCGACCGCGAGTACGCTCAGCCCCTCGACGTGCCGTCGCTCGCCCGGACGGCGCTCATGTCCCCCGGACACTTCTCCCGCAGCTTCCGCGCCGCCTACGGCGAGACCCCGTACGGCTACCTCATGACGCGCCGCATCGAGCGGGCCAAGGCCCTCCTGCGCCGGGGTGACCTCAGCGTCACCGAGGTCTGCATGGCGGTCGGCTGCACGTCGCTCGGCTCGTTCAGCACGCGGTTCACGGAGCTGGTGGGCGAGAGCCCGAGCGCGTACCGCGCGCGCGACCACTCGGCGGGCGCCGCCATCCCCGCGTGCGTCGCCCGGGTCGGGACCAGACCGGTCAGGAACGAAGAAGCGCGCCCCGACGCGACGCCCCTAGCGTGACGGGCATGGACATCACCCTCGCCCAGTGCTTCATCGCCGTCGACGACCACGACCGTGCGCTCGCGTTCTACCGGGACGTGCTCGGGTTCGAGGTCCGCAACGACGTCGGCTTCGAGGGCATGCGGTGGGTCACCGTCGGGTCCCCCGCGCAGCCGGACGTCGACATCGTGCTCGAGCCGCCGCTCGCGGACCCGAACGCCCCGGCCGCCGACCGCGAGGCCATGGCGTCCCTGCTCGCCAAGGGCATGCTGCGCGGGGTCATCCTGCGCACCGACGACGTGGACGCGACGTTCGAGCGGGTCCGCGCGGCCGGCGCCGAGGTGCTCCAGGAGCCGATGGACCAGCCGTACGGCGTGCGCGACTGCGCTTTCCGAGACCCCGCGGGCAACGAGCTGCGGTTCAACCAGCCTCGCCCGCGCTGACGCGCTGAGGTCGCGAGGGTCCGGTTACGGTCGGCCCATGACGTCCGACCCGTCCGCCGACCCGTCGACGCTGGCGGGACGCCTGCGCGACGCGGGCTCCCTGAAGTGGACGGGCGTCGACGCGCAGATCGCCGCCTGGGTCGCCGAGTCGGACCTCGGCACGGCGCCCGTGGTCCTCGCCGCGGCGCGCGACGCCGTCGGCGCCGGGCTCGTCGGCTACCTGCCACCCGCGCTGCGCGCCGACCTCGGTGCCGCGACGGCCGAGCTCCACGCCGAGCGCTACGGGTGGGACGTGGACCCGGCCCGCGTCCACCCGGTCGCCGACGTGCTGACGGCCCTCCAGGTCACGGTCGAGCACCTCTCCCCCGCGGGTGCCCCCGTCGTCGTCCCGACGCCCGCGTACATGCCCTTCCTGACCGCACCGCGCCTCTGGGGCCGCGAGGTCCTGCCGGTGCCGATGCGCACGGACGACGCCGGTCGGGCGGCGCTGGACCTCGACGCGGTGGACGACGCGCTGCGCGCGGGCGGTCGCGTCGTCGTCCTCACGAACCCGCACAACCCGACGGGCCGCGTGCACGACCGCGACGAGCTCGCCGCGCTCGCCGACGTCGTCTCGCGGCACGAGGGTGCGCGCGTCTTCGCCGACGAGGTGCACGCCCCCATCGTCCACGACGGCCGGCGCCACGTCCCGTACGCGTCGGTCTCGGCCCTCGCGGCGTCGCAGGCCGTCACCGCGACCTCGGCGTCGAAGGGCTGGAACGTCCCGGGGCTCAAGTGCGCGCAGCTCGTGCTCACCGCCGACCGTGACGTCCACGTCTGGCCGCGCGTGGACCACGTCGCCACGCACGGAGCCTCGACCGTGGGTGTGGCCGCCGCGATCGCGGCCTACCGGCACGGGCTGGGCTGGCTCGACGACGCCGTCGCGGTCCTCGGCGAGCACCGGACGGCCCTCGCCGAGGGCCTGGCGGAGGCGGTCGGCACGCGGGTGCGCTGGACGCCCCCCGAGGGCACCTACCTGGCGTGGCTCGACCTGCGGCCGGCGTTCGAGGTCGTCCCGGACGACCTGGCCCGGTGGGTCCGCGAGCGCACGGGCGTCGCGGTCGTCGACGGGGCGGCGTGCGGCGAGGCCGGGCGCGGCTTCGTCCGGGTCAACCTCGCGATGCCGCGCCCGCTCGTCGTCGAGGCGGGTCGTCGCCTGGCGGCCTGCCTGCGCTGACCGCGGAGGGCAGGACCCGGCCGGGACCGGGCCCTCGTGGTCTCAGGCCGTCGCCGCCGGCTCGTCGTGCGTGGAGCCGATCTGCTGCTGGCCCTGGGCGCCGTGCTTGATCTCCACCCGGCGGGGCTTGGCCTCCTCTGCCACCGGGATCGAGAGCGTCAGCACGCCGTCGGTGTAGGTCGCGTCGATCGCGTCGAGGGCGAGCCCGCGTCCGACGGTGAGCTGGCGGACGTACGTGCCCGTGGTGCGCTCGCGTGCGAGCCACTGCACGTCGGACTCCCCCCGACCCGAGCGCTGCGCGCGGATCGTGAGCACGCGGTCGTCGACGGCCACGTCGATGCTGCCCGGGTCGACGCCCGGGAGGTCGACGTGCATGACGTAGTGGTCACCCGACCGGTACAGGTCGATCGGCATGACCGGCGCCGAGGCGGTCGCCTCGCGCGCGGTGCCGAGCAGCTGGTCCATCCAGCGAGCGGTGTCGGTGAACGGGTCGAAGCGCGTAGCCATCGTGCACCTCCTCCTGTGTGCACCCCGGTCCCTCCGGGGCGCCTCGCACCCGGGAGCGGTCCGCGTCCCCGGGCGGCGGCTACACCTCTGTATTAGCACTCTCATGCCGCGAGTGCCAAGAGGTGGTCCCGGGGGCGGGACCTCCGTCCCGTCGGGCGCCCCGCGGGCCCGCCACGGACGCCGCTCGTCACCCGATCGGGACCTTCGGCACAGGGTCGCGACGACGGTCACACCTAGCGTCGGCAACGGGTCAACGGCGATCCACCCACCGAGAACCTGCGACACGACCGGGAGCTTCCCGTGAGCCGATCCGCCCGTACGACCCAGACCGAGGTGCCGGCCACGCCCGGCGCCGCCATCGACGGCCTCGTCGCGAACGCCCTCAAGGCGCTGTCCGCGTACGCGACCTTCACGCAGGAGGACGTCGACCAGATCGTCCGCAAGGCGTCGGTCGCGGCCCTCAACCAGCACGGCCACCTCGCGAAGGCCGCCGTCGAGGAGACCCGCCGCGGCGTCTTCGAGGACAAGGCAGTCAAGAACATCTTCGCGTGCGAGCACGTGACCCACCGGATGGCCGGACTCAAGACCGTCGGCATCGTCGGTCGCGACGACCTGCACGGCATCGTCGAGATCGCCGAGCCCGTGGGCGTCGTCGCCGGCATCACGCCCGTCACGAACCCGACGTCGACCGCGATCTTCAAGTCGCTCATCGCGCTCAAGACCCGCAACCCGATCGTCTTCGCGTTCCACCCGTCCGCGCAGCAGTCGTCCGTCGCAGCCGCCCGCGTGGTGCGCGACGCAGCCGTCGCCGCGGGTGCCCCCGAGCACTGCATCCAGTGGGTCGAGCAGCCGTCGATCGAGGCGACCAACCAGCTCATGAACCACCCCGGCGTGTCGCTGATCCTCGCGACCGGCGGCAACGCGATGGTCCGCGCCGCCTACTCGTGCGGCAAGCCCGCGCTGGGCGTCGGCGCCGGCAACGTGCCCGCGTACATCGAGCGGTCGGCCAAGCTCAAGCGGGCCGTCAACGACGTCGTGATGTCCAAGTGCTTCGACAACGGCATGGTCTGCGCGTCCGAGCAGGCCGTCATCCTCGACGCCGAGATCTACGACGACGCGATGGCCGAGTTCGACCGCCTGCACGCCTACCGCGCGACGCCCGACGAGAAGGCGATGCTCGAGCGCTTCATCTTCGGTGTCGAGGCCGACTCCGCGAACTGCGCCGGCGCGAAGCTCAACGCGGCCGTCGTCGGGCAGAGCCCGGTGTGGATCGCCGAGCAGGCCGGCTTCACGGTGCCCGCCGACACCTCGATCATCCTGGCCGAGGTGTCCGGGGTCGGCCCCGCCGAGCCCCTCACGCGCGAGAAGCTGTGCCCCGTCCTCGCCGTCCTGCGCGCCGAGACCACCGAGCACGGCATGCAGCTCGCCGAGCGCATGGTCGAGTTCGACGGCCTGGGCCACTCCGCCGCGATCCACTCCGAGGACAAGGCGCTCGTCGAGGAGTTCGGCAGCCGCATGAAGGCCGTCCGGATCATCTGGAACTCGCCGTCGTCGCAGGGCGGCATCGGCGACATCTACAACTCGTTCATCCCCTCGCTGACGCTCGGCTGCGGGTCGTACGGCGCCAACTCCGTGTCCAACAACGTCTCGGCGGTCAACCTGGTGAACATCAAGCGGATCGGACGGCGCAACAACAACCTCCAGTGGTTCAAGGTCCCGGCCAAGACGTACTTCGAGCCGAACGCGATCCGCTACCTCGAGGACATGCCCGACGTCCACCGCGTCACGATCGTCACCGACGAGACGATGACCAAGCTCGGCTTCGTCGACAAGATCCTCGACGTGCTCGCGCGGCGGCCCGAGAAGGTCGCGCTGCAGATCCTCGACACCATCGAGCCCGAGCCGAGCATCCGCACCGTCGACCGCGGTGCCGAGCGCATGCGCGAGTTCAAGCCCGACACGATCATCGCGCTCGGCGGTGGCTCGCCCATGGACGCCGCCAAGGTCATGTGGCTGCGCTACGAGCACCCCGAGGTCGTCTTCGCCGACATGCGGGAGAAGTTCTTCGACGTGCGCAAGCGCGCGTTCAAGTTCCCGACGCTCGGCGCGCAGGCCAAGCTCGTCTGCATCCCGACGACGTCCGGCACCGGCGCCGAGGTGACCCCGTTCGCGGTCATCACCGACCAGGACACGGGCGTCAAGTACCCGCTCGCGGACTACGCCCTCACGCCGACGGTGGCGATCATCGACCCCGCGCTCACCGGCAAGATGCCGGCGTCGCTCGCGGCCGACTCCGGCTTCGACGCGCTCACGCACGCCACCGAGGCGTTCGTGTCGGTGTACGCCAACGACTTCACCGACGGCATGGCGCTCCAGGCCATCCGCCTGATCTTCGAGAACCTCGAGGCGTCCGTGAAGGGCGGCGAGGTCGCCGTGGCCGCACGCGAGAAGATGCACAACGCGGGCACGATCGCCGGCATGGCCTTCGGCAACGCGTTCCTCGGGATCGTGCACGCCATGGCGCACACGATCGGGTCGACGTTCCACCTCGTCCACGGGCGCACGAACGCGACGCTCCTGCCGCACGTGATCCGGTACAACGGCAGCGTCCCGACCAAGCTCACGAGCTGGCCGAAGTACGAGTACTACGTCGCACCCGAGCGCTTCCAGGCGATCGCGAAGTCCCTCGGCCTGCCGGCCTCGACCCCCGAGGAGGGCGTCGAGTCCTACGCCCGGGCCGTCGAGGAGCTGCGCGACGCCGTCGGCATCCCGCGCTCGTTCCAGGCGCAGGGCGTCGACGAGCGCGCCTTCATCGGCAAGCTCGACGACCTCGCGATGCGTGCCTACGAGGACCAGTGCGCGCCCGCGAACCCGCGCATGCCGATGCTCGACGACATGAAGGACCTCATGACCGCGGCGTACTTCGGGACGTCGCTGCAGGACGTGCGCTCCCGGCGCGCGACGGAGGACGCGGAGTCGCCCGCCCAGGAGACGACGACCGCCTGACCTCCGTGGGTCGGCCCGGTCGCGCGGGCCGACCCGACCCGACGGCCCCGGCCACCGCGACGCGCGGTGACCGGGGCCGTCCTCGTCGTCGGCGGACGACGAGGACGGTGACGCGGCAGACTGGGCGGTGACGACCCGCCACGACGCCGGCCGACCCGCGCCGACCCCGACGCCACGGAGCGCCCCATGACCCGACGGCCCACCCGCCACACGACCCAGGCCCCGCTCACCTCCCGCGCGGTCCCGGCCTCCCGGGCCCTGGTCGCCGTCGCGGTGACCGCGACCCTCGCGGCCGGCTGCACCGCGGAGGGCGGGCTCGACCTCGACGGCGTGCGCGAGCAGGTCGAGACGGCGGCCGAGGACGCCCGCGGCGCCGCCGACGAGCTGCGGGGCTCGCTCGAGGAGCTGTCCGACGACGGCCTGCGGACCGAGGGCGAGCAGGCCCTCGCCGAGGCCGAGACCGCCGTCGAGGACGCACGCCGCGCGCTCGAGGACGCCGAGCAGGACCTCTCGCCCGAGGCGCAGCAGGAGGTCGAGCGGGCGCGTCAGGCGCTCGACGACGCTCGTGCGCGCCTCGAGGAGCTCGCGTCCGGGACCAACGGTGCGGTGCGTGACGCCGTGGGTCGGCTGTCGGACGAGATCGAGCGCATCCGGGGCGACCTCGACGACGTGCCGAGCACCTCCTGAGCGCACGCCACCAGTAGCGTGGCGTCGTGAACCCCACCTTCTCCTCCACGACCCCTGCGCCCCTGTCCGGGCACCAGATCGAGCTGGTCCTCGGCGACCAGGAGGCCACCGTCACGGACGTCGGCGCGAAGGTCCGCCGCTACGCCGTCGGCGGCCGCGACGTCTTCACCCCGTTCCCCGCGGACACCTACGCGCCGGCCGGTCACGGCGCGGTCCTCGCGCCCTGGCCCAACCGCATCCGCGACGGCCGCTACACGTGGGAGGGCGTCGAGCACCAGCTCGACATCACCGAGCCCGAGCGCGGCACGGCGCTCCACGGACTGGTGATGTGGCAGCGCTGGCAGGTCGTCGAGGTGGACGACGCGGCGCACCGCGACGGCCACGCCGTCACGCTCGAGCTGCGTCTCGCGCCGAGCGGCGGCTACCCGTTCGACCTCCTCATGCAGGTCACGTACCGGCTCACGGCCGCGGGGCTGCACGTGCAGGCCGTCGCCACGAACCTCGGCGCGACCGCCGCGCCGTACGGGATCGGCTTCCACCCGTGGCTCTCCCCGGGTGCCGGCTCGCTCGACGAGTGCACGATCCGCATCGACGCCGCGTCGCGGGTGACCGTCGACGACCGGCTCCTGCCGACCGGCACGGCCGCGGTCGACGGGCAGTACGACCTCCGCACGCCGCGGCGCGCGGACGAGGTGGACCTCGACGACGCGTTCGTCGACGTGCTCCGCGACGAGGACGGGCTGTCCTGGATCCGGCTGACGGGCGGCGACGGCCGCACGGCCGCGGTCTGGATGGACGAGTCGATGGACACGTGGCAGGCCTGCACCGGCGACCACCTCGGGGTCGTCGAGTGGCGCCGCACGGGCCTCGCGGCCGAGCCGCAGAGCTGCGTGGCCGACGCGTTCCGCACCGGCGACCGGCTCGTGCGCCTCGCGCCGGGCGAGTCGCACGAGGTCACCTGGGGTGCGGCGCTCCTCTGAGCGTCGCGACGCCGCGGGCGGGGCACGACCCTCGCCGGACGCACGAGGGGGCCGGTCCTGATGGACCGGCCCCCTCGCGTCGTCCTGGGCGGTTCGTGCGCCGACGGCGCAGCGCGTTGGGGCGCCGACGGCGCAGCGCGTTCGGGGCGCCGACGGCGCAGCCCGCTCGTGCGGAGAGGCCGCAGCCCGCTGGGCCGCGTCCGGGCTCAGTCCCAGTTGGTGCCGAGCGCCGTGGTTCCCGGGACGTACTCCCAGTGCCACGGCTCGTACGGCCCCGAACCGCCGCGGCGGGCCCACTGCGGGTTGTCCCAGCCGTAGGTCGGGCCGTTCGCCCGCAGCCACGCCATGACGTCGGAGCTGTTCGTCTCCGTCGCGCACAGGTCGATCGCGAGACCCCAGCCGTGGTTCGAGCGGCCAGGGGTCGCGGCGAGGCCCGGCTTGGTCACCGCGAGCCGGCGCTGGACGGCCAGCGGGCGGTAGGAGTCGGTGATGCACAGGTCCCGTCGGAACGCCGCACGGTAGTTCGCGTTGAGCTCGGACAGCGCGACCGCGGCGTCCCCGCGCAGCGACTGCGCGGGGTCCCACAGGACGCACAGGTCCGACGAGGCGATCTGGCCGTTGGCGCCGTCCGTGCGCGCGAGCCCGTCGCAGCCGGGGAGCGGCTCGCGCTCGACCGAGCGGCTCGCGACGTCCGCGAGCACCGCACGGCCGGGAGCGGCCGCCAGGAGCGTCGTCGGCGTCGTCCCGACCGTGGTGGACGAGAGCACCTCGTACGCGGTCGGCAGGCCGACGGCGGCGGCGACCGGCGTGACGCCCTCGGGCGCGTCCTGCGTCGTGAAGGTCGCGTCGGCGACCGGGAACGCGATGGTCGCGGCGGCCAGCGCCGCCAGGACCGCACCGCGGGGCGCCCATCGGCCGAGGGCCGTCGTGGACCGCGCGGAGCGCGTCGAGCGCTGGCGTCGAGCCGCGTCGCCCGCACGGTGGAGCTCGCGCCGTGAGGTCGCCGGAGTGGCCGACGAGCGCACCTGCTCTGGCTCCACGACACCTCCGAGACGCAGCCGCGCGCACGCGGCACGAGCAAGGACACGGCCCTCGAAGGGCCCAGGGGGGCGACCCGCCGGGGCGACGGCCTCTGCGGCGCGCCCTCGACTGCGGTCACGGAACAGTAACGGAGGCCGACCGCGTCGACCAAGTCCCGAAGGTCCCACGACGGGGTGACAGGGGTCACCCGGGCCGCCGCGTGCGCGGCCGTCGGCCGGCCCGAGGGCCGCCCGGGCGGACGCCAGCGGGACGAGCGCCCTGGTCAGCGCCCGGTCAGCGTCCTGCGCGCCGCTGCATCGCGTCGCGGACCTCACCGACGAGCTCCTCGAGGATGTCCTCGAGGAACACGACGCCGACGACGGTCCCCTCCTGCACCACCCGGGCGAGGTGCGTCCCCGTGCGCTGCATCGCGGCGAGGACGTCCTCGACCTCGTCGCCGGGGGCGACGCTCGCCAGGGTGCGGACGCGCCAGGACGGGACGGGCAGCGCACGGTCCGCGACGTCGGCGTAGAGGACGTCCTTCAGGTGCAGGTACCCGAGCGGCAGCCCCGCCTCGTCGAGCACCGGGTATCGCGAGTACCCGGTGCGGGCGACCTGACGCTCGACGTCCTCGACGCTGCACCCGAGCGGCAGCGACACGAGACCACCGAGCGGCACCATGACGTCGCGCGCGGTCCGGTCGCTGAACTCGATCGCCCCCGTGAGCAGCCCCTGGGCGTCCTCGATCAGGCCCTCGTCCTGCGAGCGGCGCACGATCGACTGGACCTCCTCGGCCGTGAACGCCGACGCGACCTCGTCCCGCGGCTCGACGCCGACCAGGCGCAGGACGTGGTTGGCGAGCCAGTTGAGCGCCGTGATCACGGGCGACACGACGCGCGCGACGAGGACCAGCGGCGGCCCGAACCACAGCACGGCCCGGTCCGGGCCCGCCACGGCGAGGTTCTTGGGCACCATCTCCCCGAGGACCACGTGCAGGTAGACGACGACCGTGAGCGCGACGACGACCGCGACGGGGTGCGCGAGGGCCACGGGCAGGCCCGCCGAGTGGAGGGGCCCCTCGAGCATGTGCGCGATCGCGGGCTCGGCGACCATGCCGAGCGACGTCGAGCAGACGGTGATGCCCAGCTGCGCGCACGCGAGCATGAGCGACACGTGCTCCATCGCCCACAGCACGGTGCGCGCGCGCCGGGACCCGCCGGCCGCGAGCGGCTCGATCGAGCTGCGTCGGGCCGAGATGACCGCGAACTCCGCCCCGACGAAGAACGCGTTGACGGCGAGCAGGACGAGGCCGACCGCGAGCGCTGCCCCGGTGCTCACCTGCCGCCCTCCCCCGCCTCGACGTCGACGCGGACGCGCAGCCGGTCCACCCGCCGACCGTCCATGGCCTCGACCGTGAGGGTCACGGGCCCGGTCCGCACGACGTCGCCCGGTCGCGGCACCCGCCCGAGCTCGGCCATGACGAACCCGCCGAGCGTCTCGAAGGGCCCGTCCTGCGGGACGACGACGTGCGTCGACTCGAGCAGCTCGTCGGGCCGCAGGAGGCCCGGCACGCTCCACGAGCCGTCCGCCGCCGCGCGCACGCCCGTACGGCGCGGGTCGTGCTCGTCCGCGACCTCGCCGACGAGCTCCTCGACGAGGTCCTCGAGCGTGACCACGCCCGCCGTGCCGCCGTACTCGTCGACGACGAGCGCCATCTGCAGGCCGAGCCCGCGCAGCTCGACCAGGAGCGGGCCGAGGCGCACGGTCTCGGGCACCCGAGGCGCGTCGTCCATCAGCGCGGCCGCCGGGACCTCGGGCCGCCGCTCCCACGGGACGGCGATCGCCCGGCGGAGGTGGACGAGGCCCACGACGTCGTCGTGCGACGCGTCGATCACGGGGAACCTCGAGTGTCCCGTGCGGCGCGCGAGCGCGACGACGTCGGCGGCGGTGTCCTCGCGGTGCACGACCTCCATGCGCGTCCGGTCCGTCATCACGTCCGCCGCGGTCAGCTCCTCGAGCTCGATCGAGTTGGTGATCAGGCGCGCGGTCCCGACGTCGAGCGTGCCGACCTCGGCCGAGCGCTGCACGAGGGCCGCGAGCTCCTGCGCCGAGCGCCCGCCCGAGAGCTCCTCGCGCGGCTCGACGCCGACCGCGCGAAGGAGGGCGTTCGCGCTGTCGTTGAGCGCCACGATGAGCGGCTTGAGGGCGGCCGTGAAGCCCCGCTGGAGGGGCGCCACCTGACGTGCCGTCCCGAGCGGGCGGGCGAGCGCGAGGTTCTTCGGGACCAGCTCGCCGAAGAGCATCGAGAAGCCGTTGACGAGCAGGATCGACGCGGTCGCCGCGACACCCGCCGCCGCGGCCTCGTCCCAGGGCCCCTGCGAGACGGGCCCCCCGAGCAGCCGCGCGAGGGCCGGCTGGGTCGTGTAGCCCAGGAGGATCGTCGTCAGGGTGATGCCGACCTGCGCACCCGAGAGCTGCGTCGACAGGTGCGCGAGCGCCGCACGGACCGAGCGTGAGCGCCGGTCGTCGTGGGCCGCGACCTGACGGTCGACGAGGCCGGGGTCGAGGGTCACGAGCGCGAACTCGGCGGCGACGAAGACCGCCGTCCCGGCCGTCAGCGCGACGCCGAGGAGGATGAGCAGCGCGTCGACCGTCATCGCGCGAGCCGCTCGGGGACCTGGGGCGAGCCGGTACCGGGAGACCGGTACCGGCCGCTACTTGAGCTGGCCATGGTGGCAGGGAGCATAACGGACGCGTGCCACGATGACCCCATGCCCGCAGCCGAAGCCGAGACTCCCGCAGCGGACGGGAAGGCCGCCGTCGTCCTCGTCGTCGAGGACGAGCCGGCGATCGCGACCGCGATCGCGCACCGCATGGCCGCCGAGGGCTGGCGTGTCGAGGTCGCCTCCGACGGCCCCTCGGGCGTCTCCGCGGCCGCGCGGCTCACGCCGGACGTCGTCGTCCTCGACGTGATGCTCCCCGGCCTCGACGGCCTGGAGGTGTGCCGCCGGATCCAGGCCGCGCGCCCGGTGCCGGTCCTCATGCTCACCGCGCGCGACGACGAGACCGACCTGCTCGTCGGCCTCGGCGTCGGTGCGGACGACTACATGACGAAGCCCTTCTCGATGCGCGAGCTCGTGGCCCGCACGCGTGCCCTGCTGCGCCGCGTCGAGCGGTCCGCGCAGCTCGCGGGCGCCGCCTCGCCGACGCCCGCGCTCGTCGTGGGCGACGTCGTCGTCGACCGTGCGCAGCGGCGCGTGTCGCGCGGCGGTCAGGACGTGCACCTCACACCGACCGAGTTCGACCTCCTCGTTGCGCTCGCGACGAGCCCCCGGACGGTCCTCACGCGCGAGCGCCTCCTCGCGGAGGTCTGGGACTGGGTCGACGCGAGCGGGACGCGGACGGTCGACTCGCACGTCAAGGCCCTGCGCCGCAAGCTCGGGGCGGACCTCATCCGGACGGTGCACGGCGTCGGGTACGCGTTCGAGCCCACGGGGGCCTGACGTGCCGCCGCGCCACGGCCGCCTGCCCGACGTCCGGCCCCTCGACCGGTTCTCGTCGATCAAGATCAAGCTCGGCGTGCTCGTCACGGCCACGGTCACGCTCGCTGCGTTCGTCACGTGGGCCGGCCTGTACAACCAGCTCGGACCGACCAGGACCCTGCCGCTCGCGGTCGTCGTGGGCGTCCTCGCGGTGCAGGTCCTCGCCCGCGGCATGACGTCCCCCCTGCGCGAGATGACGGCGGCCGCGCGGGCGATGGCGGGCGGCGACTACTCGCAACGCGTCCGTGCGACGAGCCGGGACGAGGTCGGCCAGCTCGCCGACGCGTTCAACCGCATGGCCGAGGACCTCGAGCAGGTCGACACGCTGCGCCGCGAGATGGTCGCCAACGTGTCGCACGAGCTCCGCACGCCCGTCGCGGCGCTGCGCGCCCAGCTCGAGAACATGGTCGACGGCGTGACGGAGCCGGACGCCCCCGCCCTGGAGTCCGCGCTTCAGCAGGTCGAGCGGCTCGGCCGGCTGGTCACCTACCTGCTGGACCTGTCCCGCATCGAGGCGGGTGCGGTCGCGCTCGAGGTGCGCGACGTGGGCCTCCAGCGCTTCCTCGAGCGGACCGCGGACGACGTGCGCCCGGTCGCGACCGACAAGGACCTGCGCTTCACGGTCGACGTCGAGCCCGGGGACCTGACGGTCCCCGCCGACTCCGAGCGCCTGCACCAGGTGGTCCTCAACCTCCTCCAGAACGCCGTCCGGCACTCACCGACGGGCGGTGAGGTCCGCCTCTCCGCGCGGCGGCAGGGCCGGGACGTCGTGCTCGACGTCGCCGACGACGGGCCGGGCATCGCCCCCGCCGACCGGCAGCGGGTCTTCGAGCGCTTCCAGCGCGGCAACGCACCGGGCCAGGGGCGCACGAGCACGGGCGGCACGGGCCTGGGCCTGGCGATCGTCCGCTGGGCCGTAGGCCTGCACGGGGGGACGGTCGAGGTCGCCGACTCGGCCACCGGCTGCGTGATGCGCGTACGGCTCCCCGCGAACCGGCCCCGGGCGGCGCGCCACCCCGCTAGCCTCGCGCCGTGAGCTTCGCGGACACGGCACCCGCCCCGGCCCGGGACGACGGCGTCATCGCGGTGCACGGCCTGACGAAGACCTTCGGCCCGGTGCGCGCGGTGGACGACCTCACCTTCGAGGTCCGGCCCGGGCGCGTCACCGGGTTCCTCGGGCCCAACGGCGCGGGGAAGACGACCACGCTGCGCGCGCTGCTCGGCCTGGTCCGCCCGACCGCCGGCACGGCGACCATCGGGGGTCGCCGGTACACCGAGATCCCCCGCCCCCAGCGCGTCGTGGGCGCGGCGCTCGAGGCCGCGAGCTTCCACCCCGGGCGGACGGCACGGGACCACCTGCGCGTCTACGCGCCGCAGGTCGGGGTCGACGACGCACGCTGCGACGAGGTCCTCGGCCTGGTCGGGCTCGCCGACGTCGCGGGCAGGCGCGTGGGGGGCTACTCGCTGGGCATGCGGCAGCGCCTCGGACTCGCGACGACGCTGCTCGGCGACCCGCGCGTGCTGGTCCTGGACGAGCCCGCCAACGGGCTCGACCCCGAGGGGATCCGGTGGCTGCGGGACCTGCTGCGCTTCCTCGCGGGCGAGGGACGCACCGTCCTCGTCTCGAGCCACGTCCTGTCGGAGGTCCAGCAGACCGTCGACGACGTCGTGATCATCGCCCGGGGGCGCCTCGTCCACGCGTCGTCGCTCGCGGGGCTCGCGGCGCTCGAGCGGACCGGGACACGCCTGCGCTCACCCGACCCCGACGGGCTCGACCGGGTCACCGGCCGCTGGGGTGCGGCCGTGCGTCGGCTCGCCCCGGGAGCCGTCGAGGTCGACGGCGTCGAGCCGGCCGAGGCAGGGCGGGCCGCGTTCGACGCGGGGCTCGAGCTGCACGAGCTCGCGTCGCTCTCGGTCGGGCTCGAGGAGATCTTCCTGCGCCTCACGGCACCACCCGCGGACGAGCCGGCGGGGGTCCGGTCATGAGGGCCGCACTGCTGACGGAGTACCGCAAGCTCGTCACGACGCGGCTGTGGTGGGTCCTGCTCGTGGCCATGGCCCTCGTCATGGTGTTCATGGGCGCGTCGCTCGCGTTCACGTTCAGCGTCCCGGCCGACCAGGGCGGCATGGGCGGCGGCGAGGGCCTGCCGGCGCTCACGCCGACGGACGTCGCGCTCTCGGTGTACTCCGTCGCGGCGGGCTTCGGGTACGTCTTCCCCGTGGTGGTCGGGGCGCTCGCCGTGACGGGCGAGCTGCGGCACATGACCATCACGCCCACGCTCCTGGCCGAGCCTCGGCGCGGCGTCGTCCTCGGGGCGAAGCTGCTCGCCGCGCTGCCCGTGGGCCTGCTGTTCGGGCTCGTGGGCACCGCGGCCACCGTCGCCGGCGGCGCGACCGTCCTCACGCTCACCGGCGGTGAGACCGCCCTGGGTGAGCCCGAGGTCCTGCGCGGCCTCGCGCTGTCGGTGCTCGCGCTCGGGCTCTGGGCCGTCCTGGGCGTCGGCTTCGGGACGGTGCTCACGAACCAGGTCGCCGCCGTCGTCGTCGTGCTCGCGTACAACCAGCTCGTGGAGCCGCTGCTCAGGCTGTTCCTGGGCAGCCTCGAGTGGGGGCAGCCGGTGACGAGGTTCCTGCCGGGCGCCGCGGCCGAGGCCCTCGTGGGGTCGAGCATCTACACGGCGGTGGGGGCGGGCGACCTCCTCGAGTGGTGGCAGGGCGGTCTCGTCCTGGCGGCGTACGCGCTCGTCCTGGCGGCGATCGGCCGCGCGACGACGTTCCGGCGCGACATCACCTGACGACCGCCTGACGGCCTCTTGGCCGGCCTCCGGCGGACCGCTGACCGCGTCATGACCTGGGCCGTCCCGGGCCGTCGGCGAGGCCCACGAGCACCCGTCCGGCGGTCCGTCACGGCGCGTCCCACGCCTCCGGGTGGCCTAGGGTGGACCACGAGAGAGGGCCGGACAACGGCCCTAGGTCCCGTGCTTGGAAGAGGGCGATCCTCGCGTGTCCCAGAAGGCGCACCCGGATGCAGCGGCGCAGTTCGGAGCGAACCAGTGGCTGGTCGACGAGCTGTACGACCAGTACCTGAAGGACCGGGACGCGGTCGACCCCGCGTGGTGGGACTTCTTCGAGGACTACCGGCCCGGTGAGGGCAACGGGGCGTCGACCGGCGCCCCGGGCGCCCCCGCCGCGCGGCCGGCACCGGCCCAGGGCGCTCCCACGCAGACCTCGGCGAAGGCGCCCCAGGGCGACGGCCAGGGCGCGACGAGCGCACGCGCCTCGGGCGCTGCGACGCAGCAGCCCTCCCCCGCGACCCCGGCTCCCACCGAGCCGTCGGACCGGCCGGCGCCGGAGCCGCGCGCCCAGCGCTCACCGGCCCAGGCCACGCCGCGGACGCCCCGCGAGCCCCGACCCGACGCCCCAGCACCCGTCGCGGCGGCGCAGCCCGCCACCGCGCCGTACGCGCAGGTCCCGTCGTCGCGCCTCGAGCAGCGGCCGTCGACCGAGGCGGCCGTCGAGCGCCTGCGCGGTCCGGCCGCGCGCGTCGTGACCAACATGGAGGCGAGCCTCTCCGTCCCGACCGCGACGTCGGTCCGCGCCGTCCCGGCCAAGCTCATGGTGGACAACCGGATCGTCGTCAACAACCACCTGAGCCGCACGCGCGGCGGCAAGGTCTCGTTCACGCACCTCATCGGGTACGCGGTCGTCGAGGCGCTCGCCGAGATGCCGGAGATGAACGCGGGCTACACGCTCGTGGACGGCAAGCCGGCGGTCGTCCAGCCGGGTGCGGTCAACTTCGGCCTCGCGATCGACCTCGCGAAGCCCGACGGCACGCGCCAGCTGCTCGTGCCGAGCATCAAGGCCGCCGACTCGATGGACTTCGGCCAGTTCCTCGCCGCGTACGAGGACCTCGTCCGCCGCGCGCGCAACAACAAGCTCACGCCCGAGGACTTCCAGGGCACGACGATCACCCTGACGAACCCCGGCACGATCGGCACGGTGCACTCCGTTCCGCGCCTCATGGCGGGCCAGGGGACGATCATCGGCGTCGGTGCGATGGACTACCCCGCCGAGTTCCAGGGCGCGTCGGACGAGCAGCTCGCACGCCTGGGCATCTCGAAGGTCCTCACGCTGACGTCGACCTACGACCACCGCATCATCCAGGGTGCGCAGTCCGGCGACTTCCTGCGCGTGGTCGCCGCCAAGCTCCTCGGTGAGGGCGGGTTCTACGACCGCGTCTTCACCGCGATGCGCGTCCCGTACGAGCCCGTGCGCTGGGTCCGCGACAACACGGTCGACGCCGACACCGAGGCCGCCAAGCCCGCGCGCATCGCCGAGCTCATCCACGCCTACCGCTCGCGCGGGCACCTCATGGCCGAGACGGACCCGCTGGCCTACCGCCAGCGACGTCACCCCGACCTGGACATCCAGAACCACGGCCTGACGCTGTGGGACCTCGACCGCGTCTTCCCCACCGCCGGGTTCACCGGACGCCCCAAGGCGACGCTGCGCGAGATCCTCGGCCTGCTGCGCGACTCGTACTGCCGCACGATCGGCGCCGAGTACATGCACCTGCAGGACCCGCGTCAGCGCCGCTGGCTCCAGGAGCGCCTCGAGTCCGGCTACGCCCGCACGCCGCGCGAGGACCAGCTGCGCATCCTTCGGCGCCTCAACGCCGCCGAGGCGTTCGAGACGTTCCTGCAGACCAAGTACGTCGGGCAGAAGCGGTTCTCGCTCGAGGGCGGCGAGTCCCTCATCCCGCTCCTGGACGCCGTGCTGTCGAAGGCCGCCGAGAACGGCCTCGACGAGGTCTGCATCGGCATGGCGCACCGCGGTCGGCTGAACGTGCTGGCGAACATCGCGGGCAAGAGCTACGCGCAGATCTTCTCGGAGTTCGAGGGCAACCAGGACCCGAAGAGCGTCCAGGGCTCGGGCGACGTCAAGTACCACCTCGGCACCGAGGGGACCTTCACGGCCGAGTCGGGTGCGACGACGGGCGTGTACCTCGCGGCCAACCCCTCGCACCTCGAGGCGGTCGACCCCGTCCTCGAGGGCGTCGTCCGCGCCAAGCAGGACCGCATCGACCTCGGCGGCGACGGGTTCTCCGTCCTCCCCGTCCTCGTGCACGGCGACGCGGCGTTCGCCGGCCAGGGCGTCGTCGTCGAGACGCTCAACCTGTCGCAGCTGCGCGGGTACCGCACGGGCGGCACCGTGCACGTCATCGTCAACAACCAGGTGGGCTTCACGACCGGGCCGTCGTCGTCGCGCTCGACGCACTACGCGACCGACGTCGCCAAGGGTCTCCAGGTCCCGATCTTCCACGTCAACGGGGACGACCCCGAGGCGTGCGTCCGCGTGGCCGAGCTCGCCTTCGAGTTCCGCGAGCAGTTCGACCGCGACGTGATCATCGACATGGTGTGCTACCGCCGCCGCGGGCACAACGAGGGCGACGACCCCTCGATGACGCAGCCGCTGATGTACAACCTCATCGAGGCGAAGCGCTCGGTGCGCAAGCTCTACACCGAGGCGCTTGTGAGCAGGGGCGACATCACCGTCGAGGAGGCCGCGCAGGCGCTCCAGGACTACCAGTCCCAGCTCGAGCGGGTCTTCACCGAGACGCGCGAGGTGGGGTACCAGGCACCGGCGGGCACCGAGCCGATCGCCGGCCTGGAGAAGCCCGAGTCGCAGCTCGAGGACGCCGGGACCATGGTCGGCTGGCGCACCGCGGTCGAACCCGAGGTGCTGGCGCGGATCGGCCGTGCGCACGTCCGCCCGCCCGAGGGCTTCTCGGTGCACCCCAAGCTCGAGCAGCTCCTCGCCAAGCGCGAGCAGATGTCGCGCGAGGGCGGGATCGACTGGGGCTACGGCGAGCTCCTCGCCTTCGGGTCCCTCCTGGTCGAGGGCACGCCGGTGCGGCTCGCCGGCCAGGACTCGCGACGCGGCACCTTCGTGCAGCGGCACGCCGTCCTCCACGACCGCCGCACGGGGGCCGAGTGGACGCCCCTGCTGTACCTCTCGAGCGACCAGGCGAAGTTCTGGGTGTACGACTCGTCGCTGTCGGAGTTCGCGGCCCTCGGGTTCGAGTACGGGTACTCGGTGGAGCGCCCGGACGCGCTCGTGCTCTGGGAGGCGCAGTTCGGCGACTTCGTCAACGGCGCCCAGACGATCATCGACGAGTTCGTCTCGTCGTCGGAGCAGAAGTGGGGCCAACGGTCGTCCGTCGTCCTGCTGCTGCCGCACGGCTTCGAGGGTCAGGGACCGGACCACTCCTCCGCACGCGTCGAGCGGTTCCTGCAGCTGTGCGCCGAGGACAACATGACGGTCGCGATGCCGACCACGCCGGCGTCGTACTTCCACCTGCTGCGGCGTCAGGCGTACGACCGCCCGCGCCGCCCCCTCGTGGTCGCGACGCCGAAGTCGATGCTGCGGCTCAAGGCGGCCGCGTCCGCGGTCGAGGACTTCACGACCGGGACCTTCCGGCCGGTCGTCCCCGACGAGCACCTGCCCGCCGACGTGCGGGGCCAGGTCGACCGCGTCGTGCTGAGCGCCGGGAAGGTCTACTACGACCTCCTCGCCGAGCGCGCCAAGCGGGGCGACGAGCGGACGGCCCTCGTGCGCGTCGAGCAGCTGTACCCGCTCGACGCCGACGCCTTCCGGACCGCCCTCGAGCCGTTCGGCGACGCCGAGCTGGTCTGGGTCCAGGAGGAGCCGGAGAACCAGGGCGGCTGGACGTTCATGAGCAACGCGCTGCCGTCGCTGCTCGGTCGCCCGCTGCGCGTGGTCTCGCGCCCCGCCGCGGCCTCCCCGGCGGCGGGCTCGGCCAAGACCCACGCCCGCGAGCAGGCCGAGCTGGTGCAGGGGGCGTTCGAGCGCTGAGGCGTCGGGCGGAGCGGCAGCGGCCGGCACCCGCCCGCGCCTGCGTCCGGGCCGTCGGCCCGACGACGCCCGGACGCCGACGCGGCGAGGTCAGGCCGGCCGGGCCTCGCCGCCGCTGGCGGACCGCGTGCTCGCGTCCCCGGGCTGGCCGCCGAACGTCCGGCGGTACGCGGTGGGCGTCGTGCCGAGCGCGCGGACGAAGTGGTGCCGCATCGCGGGCGCCGCGCCGAAGCCCGCGCGGCGTGCGACCTCCTCGACCGGCAGCGGCGTCCGCTCGAGCAGCTCCTGCGCCCGCAGGAGACGCTGCCGTGCCGTCCACCCGGCCGGCGTGGTCCCGGTCTCCGCGCGGAACCGCCGGGCGAAGGTCCGCTCCGACATGTGCGCCCGGCGCGCGAGCTGCGGGACGGTGATCTCCTCGTCGAGGTGGTCCAGCACCCACGAGAGCACGGGTCCCAGCTCGCCGTCGGCCCGCTCCGGCACCGGGGTCTCGATGTACTGCGCCTGCCCGCCGTCGCGGTGCGGGGGGACCACCATGCGTCGCGCGATCGCGGCGGCGGCGGTCGCGCCGAGCTCGCGGCGCACGAGGTGCAGGCCGGCGTCGACGCCGGCCGCCGTCCCGGCGCTCGTCACGACGCCGCGGTCCTCGACGTAGAGGACGTCCGGGTCGACCGTCGCGGCGGGGAACCGGGCCGCGAGGTCCTCGGTGTACATCCAGTGGGTGGTGCAGCGCCGGCCGTCGAGGAGCCCGGCCCAGCCCAGTGCGAAGGCCCCGCTGCACAGGCTCAGGACCCAGGCCCCCCGGTCGTGCGCAGCCCGGAGCGCGTCGAGGACCTCGTCCGACGGCGCGCCGGGCGCCCCGTACGCGGCCATGACCACCAGGTCCGCGTCGTGCGTGGCGTCCAGGCCCGCATGGACGACGATCTCCATCCCGAGCTTGGTCGGCACCGGGCCAGGGCGCTCCCCGCACACGACGAAGTCGAAGGACGGGCCTCCCGTGTCTGTCCGGTCGATGCCGAAGATCTCGCACGCGACGGCCAGCTCGAACGGCGAGACACCGGGGACCGCGATCGCGGCGACGGATCGGAGCATGGGTCGAGTGTGCCGCATCGATGGCGGGATATCGACGCAGAGCGACCCCTCTGCCACTCGCGGCAGGATCTTGTCGGGAGCACGATTTCTGCCATGGACACCGTGCACCTCATCCTCATCCTGGCCGTGCTCGCGACGGCGGTCTCGTCCGCCTCCGCCCTCCCCCGGACGCTCCGCGGGGACGGGTACGGGCACCGCCCGCCGCCTCGGGGCCCGCGCGACACCGTCTGACCGGCCCGTCCGGGCCAGGTCACCGTGCCGGCCCACCGTGTCGTGCTCACCGTCCCGGTGCGGGCCGTGCGGCAGGATGGGGGCCGCGCGCCGCACCCCGCGGCGCCGGACGGGAGGCGACGTGACGGGAGCACGCATCTGCGTGGTGGGCGACGAGCTGGTCGCCGGGGCAGGTGACCCGCGCGGCCTCGGCTGGGTCGGCCGGGTCGCGGCCCGCACACCCGCGGAGCCGCCCCCGCTCGTCATGACGCTCGCCGTCCCGGGCGAGACGACGACGGGCCTGAGCAGCCGCTGGGAGGGTGAGACCGCGCTCCGGTTCGGCCCGCGGTCCGACTCGCCGCACCACCTCGTCGTCGCTCTCGGCCGCGCGGACCTGTCCGCAGGCATCTCGCTGGCGCGCAGCCGGCTCAACCTCGCGAACGTGCTCGACGTCGCCGAGCAGAAGCAGGTCGCGACCTTCGTCGTCGGCCCGCCACCAGGGGCGCACGAGGACCAGGGCCGCCAGGCGGAGCTCTCGTCGGCGCTCGGCGACGTCGCTCGCCGACGCGGCGTCCCCTACGTCGACATGTTCACGCCGCTCGTCCACCACGAGCAGTGGCTCGCGGACCTCGCCTCGGGCGACGGGCGCGTGCCCGGCCAGGCCGGGTACGGGCTCATGGCGTGGCTCGTGCTGCACGGCGGCTGGCACCGCTGGCTCGGCCTGCCGGACGACGCCGTCTGACGAGGTCGCCGGAGCCGCGCCCGCTTCGGGGTGCGGCTCGGTCCGGACTCAGACCAGGACGCCGGCGCCTCGCAGCGCGACCGTGAGGTCCTGAGGGTTGGACGCGACCGAGCACGCCTCGTCGTACGTGACGTGTCCGTCCCGCACGAGCTCCAGCAGGTGCTGGTCGAACGTCTGCATCTTGTAGAACTCGCCGTCGGCGATGAGGTCCTCGATCGGGGGCGCCTCGGACGGGTCGATGATCGCCTCGGCCGTCCGCCCGGTGTTGACCATGACCTCGACGGCGACGGTGCGCCCGCTCCCGTCCGCGCGGCGGACGAGACGCTGCGACACGATGCCGCGCAGCGCGTTCGCGAGGGCGACCCGGATCTGCTTCTGCTCGTGCGGCTGGAAGAAGTCGACGATGCGGTTGATCGTCTCCTGCGCGTCGATCGTGTGGAGCGTCGACATCACCAGGTGGCCCGTCTCGGCCGCGGAGAGCGCCGCGCGGACGGTCTCGACGTCGCGCATCTCCCCGACGAGGATCACGTCCGGGTCCTGACGCATCGCGGCGCGCAGGGCCACCGTGAAGTCGGCCGTGTCGTGCAGCACCTCGCGCTGGGACACCATGGCCTTCTTGTCCTGGTGGAGGACCTCGATCGGGTCCTCGATCGTGACGATGTTGACCTCGCGGTACGAGTTGACGAGGTCGACCATCGACGCGAGCGTCGTCGTCTTGCCCGAGCCGGTGGGGCCCGTCACGAGGACCAGACCCCGGGGCTCGAGCGCGAGCTCGCCGACCACCTCGGGCAGCCCCAGCTCGGCCAGGCTCTGCGCACCGTGCGCGACGCGTCGGAAGACCATGCCGTACGTGCCCCGCGCCTGGTAGGCGTTGACGCGGAAGCGGCCCACGCCGGGCAGCGAGAACGCGAAGTCGGCCTCATGGGTCTCGACGAACGACTCACGGAGGTTGACCGGGAGCACCTCGCCCACCATGTGCACCATGTCCTCGGGCGTGAGGTCCGGGACCTGCAGGCGACGCAGACGACCGTCCACGCGCAGGCGCGGCGGCGAGCCGACCTTGCAGTGGAGGTCCGACGCGTTGCTGCTGCTCGCTGCGTGCAGGAGCGGGATCACCGACTGAGGGCTCTGGGTCACGCCCTCAGATCGGCCGGATCGGGCCCGGACTTGAACATTCCGCGTGCACGACCGCTGCGCGGTGCGCCGCTCGTGCGGCCGGCCGTCGCACGTCACCCGGACGCCCGCGGTGCGGGTCGCCCGGTCCCACGCCGTCGGACGGCGACGGCACGAGCCCGGTGCGCGTCGACGGCGCCCCGTGTGGGACCATGGCGTCCGTGTGTCCGGCCCTGAGCACGTCAGGGTCCGGCCGGTACGTCCCGAGGAGTCGCAGATGAGCAAGCGCGGTCGCAAGCGCCGGTCCCGCAAGGGCAGCGCCGCCAACCACGGCAGGCGCCCCAACGCCTGATCAGGTGTGAGAAGGGCGGCCTGATCAGGTGTGAGAAGGGCGGTGGACGCAGCTGCGTCCACCGCCCTTCGTCCACCCGGACCGGGGGTCAGGACTCGCGGACCTGCGTCCGCAGGATCGTGAGCTGCTCCCGGATCCGCACGTGGAGCTGCTCGGGGGCCTGGTCGTGGCACGAGCGCTTGACCAGCCGCTTGAGGTGGTCCTCGACGTCGTACTCCGCGAGGCACGGCTCGCAGTCGGCGAGGTGCTGACGGATCCTGTCCCCGTCGGCCTCGTGGATCTCGTGGTCGAGGAACTCGAACAGCCGCTCCAGGGCCTCGCCGCAGTCGGCGGGGCGACGGGTCGTGTCGCTCACGACGCACCTCCCTCGTTCGACGGGACGAGACCGCGCTCGCGCGCGTAGTCGGTCAGCAGCTCGCGCAGCTGGCGTCGGCCTCGGTGGAGCCGGGACATCACCGTCCCGATCGGCGTGCCCATGATCTCGGCGATCTCCTTGTAGGCGAAGCCCTCGACGTCGGCCAGGTAGACGGCGATCCGGAACTCCTCGCCGATGGCCTGCAGCGCGTCCTTCACGTCCGAGTCGGGCAGCGCGTCGAGCGCCTCCGCCTCGGCCGAGCGCAGCCCGGTCGAGGTGTGCGACGCCGCGCGGGCGATCTGCCAGTCCTCGATCTCCTCGGTGCCCGACTGCAGCGGCTCCCGCTGCTTCTTGCGGTAGCTGTTGATGAAGGTGTTCGTGAGGATGCGGTAGAGCCAGGCCTTGAGGTTGGTGCCGGGCCGGTACTGGTGGAACGCTGCGAACGCCTTGGCGAACGTCTCCTGGACCAGGTCCTCGGCGTCGGTCGGGTTCCTGGTCATGCGCAGCGCGGCGGAGTAGAGCTGGTCGACGTAGACCAGCGCCTCTGTCTCGAACCGCTGGGCCCGGCCGGCCTCGTCCTCCTCGACCGGGGCGCGGTGGGTGTCCTCGCTCATCGGCCACGAGCCTAGACCGCATGACGGCGCCGCGGCGTCCGACGTCCACGGCGTCATGCGGTCCGGGCCCGCGTCCGAGGTCCACAGCCTCGTGGCCACCACCTGCGGGCCGCCCGTCGTGGCGGCGAGCGGGTGGACGCCGACCCTGACGAGCGGCACGGCGGCCGCGGGCGCGGAGTGCGCCGTGAGGCAGGGGCTCATGAGCAGGTGAACGCGCGGACGGTCCCCGCGCATTCCCGGGCGCGCCGTCACCCGTGACGCGTTAGCGTGCGGACGTCGGTCGAGTCAGACCGGGTCGAGTCGACAAGGAGACAACCCATGCTGATCCGCAGGATCGCGAGGCCTCTGCTCGCCACCGCGTTCGTCGCCGACGGCGTCGACGCCGTCCGCAACCCCGACGCGCACGTCGACCGTGCCGAGGAGGGCTACCGCTCGCTCGCCGGCCGCCTCGACCTGCCACAGGTCGACCGCTCCCAGCTCACCACGCTCGTGAGGATCCACGGCGCCGCGGTCGCGATCGCGGGCGTCGCGCTCGCCGTCGGGCGCGCGCCCCGGACCGCCGCCGCCGCGCTCGCCGTGCTGACGCTCCCGCTCGCGGTCGTCGACCAGCCCTTCACCCGTCGGGGCGAGGGCGTCGACCGGTTCCTCGGGGACCTCTCGCGCGTCGGCGCCGCGATCATCGCCGCGGTCGACCTCGAAGGGCGTCCCGGTCTGGCGTGGCGGGCCGGCCACGCACGCATCGACCGGGCCACCACCAAGGAGGCGCGGGCGGCGGTCGCCGAGGCGCGACGTGAGGTCAAGGCCGCGCTCAAGGAGGCCCGCCGCGTCACCGACTGAGCGGGGCCGCGGCACCGGACCGGTGCGGACGTCCGGCTGAGCCCCGGGCGGGCTGCGCGACGCCAGGAGCCACCCCCGCCTCGGGCCCGGACGGACGTCCCGCCGGGTGCGCCGGTAGCCTCGTGGCATGACCTCGGGTGCCCCCGCGACCAGGACGTCCGCCGCCGCATGAGCGGGATCGCCGGGCGCTACGACGAGAGCGACGTCCGCTCACGCCCCAACCCCCGGGGGTCCCGGCCGCGGACCAAGCAGCGACCGGACCACGCCGATGCGGACCAGGCCCTCGTGACGGGGGTCGACCGCGGGCGCTACACGCTCCTCGTGTCGCCCGACACGGCCGACGAGCGACCCGCCGTCGCGATGAAGGCCCGTGAGCTCGGGCGCGAGCGCGTGGTCTGCGGTGACCACGTGGACGTCGTCGGTGACACGAGCGGGACCCGCGGGAGCCTCGCGCGGATCGTCCGCGTCCACGAGCGACGGACGGTGCTGCGCCGGACGGCGGACGACACGGACCCCGTCGAGCGCGTGATCGTCGCCAACGCCGACCAGCTCGTCGTCGTCACGGCCCTCGCGGACCCGGAGCCGCGGACCCGGATGATCGACCGCGTCGTCGCGGCCGCCTACGACGCGGGCATGGACGCGCTCCTGTGCCTCACGAAAGCCGACCTCGCGTCACCGGACCCGCTCGTCGCGCTCTACGCGCCGGTCGGGGTCGAGGTCGTCGTCACGTCCGTGCGCGAGGGCACGGACGGGCGCACGATCGACGGCCTCGACGACCTGCGGCAGCGGCTCACGGGGAGGGTGTCGGTGCTGGTCGGCCACTCGGGGGTCGGCAAGTCGACGCTCGTCAACGCCCTGGTCCCGGGCACCGGGCGCGCCACCGGCGACGTCAACGACGTGACCGGGCGCGGTCGGCACACGTCGTCGTCGGCGGTCGTGCTGCGTCTGCCCGATCGTGCCGGCTGGGTCGTCGACACCCCCGGGGTCCGCTCGTTCGGGCTCGCGCACGTCCAGGTCGAGAACCTGCTCGGGGCGTTCCCGGAGCTCGCGGACGTGGCGGAGGAGCGGTGCCCGCGCGGATGCAGCCACGGTTCCGACGCGCCCGACTGCGCACTCGACGCGTGGGTCGCCGAGGGCGGCCCGGACGCCCCGGCCCGCGCCCAGCGCGTCGACTCGCTGCGACGCCTGCTCACGGCCCGGTCGTCGGGCGCTAGCGTGCAGCCATGACGGTCCGCTCCGGGTACGACGACGACCTGCGCCTCGCCCACGTGATCGCCGACCAGGTGGACGGCCTGACGACGAGCCGGTTCCGGGCGCAGGACCTCACGATCGACACGAAGCCGGACACGACGCCCGTGACCGACGCCGACCGGAGCGCCGAGGAGATCGTCCGGCAGCAGCTGTCCCGGACGCGGCCCCGCGACGCCGTGGTCGGCGAGGAGATGCCCGACACGGGTCACGGTCCGCGGCAGTGGGTCATCGACCCGATCGACGGCACCAAGAACTTCGTGCGCGGGGTCCCGGTCTGGGCCACGCTCATCGCGCTGATCGACGCGGGACGGCCCGTGGTCGGGCTCGTCAGCGCGCCCGCGCTCGGCCGCCGCTGGTGGGCCGCCGAGAACGCCGGCGCCTGGACGGGCAGGTCGCTCGCGTCGGCGACGCGTCTGCAGGTCTCGAAGGTCGCGCAGCTCGAGGACGCGTCGCTGTCGTACTCCAGCCTGTCCGGCTGGGAGGACCGGGGCCTGCTCGGCGGGTTCCTCGACCTGACACGCGCGGTGTGGCGGACACGGGCCTACGGGGACTTCTGGTCGTACGTCCTCGTCGCCGAGGGTGCCGTCGACGTCGCCGCCGAGCCCGAGCTGGCGCTGCACGACATGGCTGCGCTCGTGCCCATCGTCACCGAGGCGGGCGGGACGTTCACGTCGGTCGAGGGGACGCCGGGCCCGTTCGGGGGTTCCGCACTCGCCACGAACGGCCTGCTGCACGACCAGGTCCGCGCGTTCCTCGACCCGTTCGGCAGCGGCTGACCGCAGCGCAGGGGAGGTCGCCGCAGGACGACCGGCGCACGGAGGCGGGGCCCTGCGAGCTGCCGTCAGCGCGCGGTGCCGCGTGCGAGCGCAGCCAGCTCGGTGCTGTCGTACCAGAGGAGGTCGCGCTCGGCGAGCCGCTCCGCGGCGTCGTCGTCCCCCGCGAGCGTCGCGTCGACGTCCGACTCGGCCGCCTGCTCGTCGACGTGCGCGCACGCCACGTCGCCCCAGCCGACCCCCGCTACCAGCCGGATCGCGCTCGGTGCGTGGTCGGGCTCGTCGAGCGTCTCGACGACGTCGTCGGGCACGTCAGCCGCGACGACGACGCGGCGACGTCGGCCGGGAGGCATCCGCTCCAGGAGGTCCAGGCTGTCGTCGGCCGCGAGGAGCTGGGCCGCGTACTCCAGCCCCTCCTCGTCCTCGTCGGGGAGCGCCGCCCGCAGCCCGGCCGTCACGGCGTGGACGACGCGGGGGGTGAGCCCGGTGGACGAGTCGAGCTCGGCGAGCGTCGCCGGCAGGTAGATCCGCACCCGCTCAGTGTGCCGTGACGAGGGCCCGCCTCGCGACGACCTCCTCGGCGAGGCGTGACACCGCACGACGTGCCGGCGACGTCGGCACGTGCTCGACGAGCGTCCTGCCGGCGAGCAGGGCCGCGTCGCACGCCGGGCCGTCGTCAGGCACGAGCCGGACGTCCGCCACGCCTGCGTACCGGTGCAGGGCGTCACGGATCGCGTCGCCGGGCTGCGGCCCGGACGCGCTCGCGCGCACGCGGTTCACGACGACGACCGGCTCGACCGCGGGCAGGCGGTCGCGCAGCTCGCCCAGACCGCGCACGAGCCGCTGCATGCCGATCGGGTCACCCGCGCCCACGACGACGAGCACGTCCGCCGCCTCGACGGCCGACAGCGTGGCACCGTTGCGCCGCGGCGCCCGGGTGTCGTACGCGAGGAGCTCGTCCTCCTCGAGGCAGAAGCCGCAGTCGACGACCGTCCACCTGACGAGCTCGCGCGCGACCGACCACAGCACGTCCAGGCTCGCGGGTGCGACCTCGGGCCAGCGGTCGGCGCGGCTGATGCCAGACAGGACGCGGAGTCCTCCGTCGAGGACCGGCGACAGCGTCGCCAGCACGGCGACGTCGAGCCGACCGCTCGCGGCCGCCCGTGCGGCGGCGGCGAGGCCGGGCGCCTCGTCGAGCAGCCCCAGCACGGGTGCCACGGTCCCGCCGTAGGTGTCGGCGTCGACGAGCAGCGCCGAACCTCCGGCGGGCTCGGCCGACGTCGCGGCGAGCTCGGCAGCGAGGTTCACCGCGAGGGTCGTCCGCCCGGGAGCCCCCGTGGGCCCCCAGACCGCGACCAGCGTGCCCTCGGCGGGCCGCCGGCCGCCACCTGGGGCCGCGTCCGGTGCCGGACCCTCCAGGCGTGCCGCGGGATCCACGGCCGTCGCCGGGCGGGTGGGCGACCCGGGCCTCGCCCCTGTCCGCCCCGCCTCGTCGAGGAGGGCGGTCACCACGGCGGGCAGCTCGTCGACGTGGCGGACGTCGAGGACGGCGTCCGCGCCGAGCTCGGCGGGCAGGGCCTCCCACGGGGCGACCCCGTCCACGAGCAGGACGACCCAGACGCCTGATCCGTGCAGGTGGTGCACCGCCTCACGGTCGAGGCCCGGGACGCCCGCCGTCACCACCGCCACCGCACCGGCCCCGGCCGCCGCCGACGCGAGGAGCTCGGCGAGGTCCGCGCAGCGACGCGTGACCTCCAGGCGCGAGGACTCCCCCAGCAGCTGGACGGCGGTCGCCTCCGCGGCCCCGCGGACCGCGCAGAGGACGCCCGTGCTCACGAGCCGGCCGGCCCGGGCAGCGGGACGACCTCGACGCTGCCGTCGTCGGCGACCGCACCGAGGACGTCGGGCAGGACGTCGAGCGGGACGACCACGTGCACGCTGACCGCACCGCCGGTCGTGAAGGCCCCCGACGGCGTGGCGACCTCGGCGACCGTGGCGGACGCGACGAGCAGCCGTGGCGCGGCGACGCCGCCGTCACCGCCCGTGCGGTCGCCCGGGACGTGCCACAGCTCGACCTCGGCGCCCGCGACGACGTCGCGCGACAGCGGGCCCCGCGGGGTCACCGCCACCGTGCGCAGGTCCGCGTCGACCTCGTTCGTGACCGCTGTCGCCGGGACCAGCTCGCCGACCGCGACCGTCCGGCTCGCGTGGAGCCCGTCGACCAGGTCCTCGGGGCCCAGGTAGAGGCCGTCCGCGGTGCCGAGGCGCACCTCGCGCACCTCGAGGTCGGCGGAGGTCACCGCCTCGCCCGGGACGAGCGCCTCGCGGGCGACGAGGACGGGCACCGTCCGACCGGCCGTGCCGACGGCCCAGGCACCGACGAGCACGGAGACCCCGACGAGCGCGACGCCGAGCAGGAGCCTCGGGTCACGCCAGCCCGGCCGTCGCAGCCGCACGGCCACCGGGGTGGGGAGGTCGTCGTACGGGACGCGCTCCCCCGCTCGTGCGGTCCGGCGGTCCTGCGTCGTGGTCATGGGTCCCCCGCGTGTCCACCGCCGACGACGGCGGCCCCGAAAGGGAGGCCCGGACGTCGAACCACGTCCCGCGGTGTCCGGTTCCTCCCGATTGCCGCGGACCATCATGCCGTGTCGAGGGGCCTGCCCGGGGCCCGTCCGCGGAGCCCTGTGGACGACGCGGAGCGCCAGCCGCTGCGTGCCAGACTGGCCGCATGCCGCCCCGCTTCCTCACCCTCGCGGACGTCACCGAGGTCCTCAACATCTCCAGCGCGCAGGCGTACGCGCTCGTCCGGACGGGCGAGCTGCCCGCGATCCAGGTGGGGGGCCGCGGGGTGTGGCGCGTCGAGGCGACGGAGCTCGAGGCCTACATCGAGCGGATGTACGCGCAGCAGCGCGCCCGGGCCGGCACCGAGGCGGGCGAGCACGACCGGCACGCCGAGCGGGACGTGACTGCCGAGCGGCCTCAGGGGGCGATCGGCCCGACCTGACGTCGGGGTCGGCGCCAGGTCAGACCTCGCCGACGCGCAGCAGAGCGGTGAACGGGACGGTGCGCCGACGCCCGGTCGGCCTCCAGGTCGCCGGGTCGGCGACGCCGACGTCGAGGTGGTCCGCCCCCACGGTGTCGACCCGGCCGAGCACCACGCCCCCGGAGGTCTCGACCTGGACGAGCCGGCGGTCCCGGGCGAGCGCCCGCAGCGCGTGACCCAGGCCGAGCCTGCGCACCGACTCCCCCGCTCGCGGCGCCGCGACGACGTCGGCCCCCTCGACCGCGTCGACGGCCGACGCGGGCACGAGGTGCTGCCGGGCACCGTCGGCGACGAGGAGCCAGGCTGCTCCGACGTCGACGAGCGACCCCTCGACGGTGCGCCCGTTCCGGAGCGCGACCAGCACCGGTCGGCCGAGGCCTGAGCGCAGCCGGTCGGCCAGCTCGACGGTCGCGCGCTCGGCGCGAGTCCTGTCGGCGACCTCGGCGACGCGGTCGGCGGCGGCGACCGCGTCGAGCTGCGCCTCCATGTCGGCGAACAGCGCATCCCATCGCACGGACCAAACCTAGGCCCCGGCGGGCGCCCGACGACGCGAGTCGTCCACAGGCGCGGACGCGACCTGGACAGCGCGCCGATCCGGGCGAGAGGCTTCGCCCGTCGAAACACACCAAACGACACCAAACTGCATCCAACGCCTACAGGGGGCACCATGACGACGACCCGATCCGCCGGCGCCGCTTTGCGCGCGCTCGCCCTGGCCACAGGCACGCTCGCGCTCGCCGCGGGGCTCGTGGCAGCCGCTGCGCAGGCCCTTCCGACGGCCGCAGGTCCCGGAGCACGGGTCGACGAGGTCGTCGTCGCGGTCGTGCTGCTCGTCGCGTCCGCCGCCGCGTCCGTGCTCGCGCTCGGGTCGGGCGCACTGTGCGTCAGCACCCTCGCCCGCGCGTCGGGGCGCCGCCTGCGACGCGTGGAGAGCCTCGGCCACCGGCTCACCCCGGCGGTCCTGCGCAGGGTGGTCGGCGTGGGCGTCGCGGTCGGGCTCGGGATGTCGGGCGCGACGGCCGCCAGCGCGTCCGAGACGGACCTGGGCTGGCTCGCCACGACGACGACAGGGGTGACCGCGACCGAGTCCGCGGCAGCACAGGCGGCCGCGCTGGCGCCGGCGGTCGGCCCCGCGGCGTCGATGCACCGGCCGACCGCCGAGTCGACGGCGGTCCCACCGGCGCCCCCGTCCGAGCCGGCGAGAGCCACGGCGGCCGGTCCGGCGCCCTCGCACAGGGGTCCGGCCGCCGACGCGGCTGCGACGGCCGGCCCGACGCGCGACGTGGGAGCGGCGACCGGGGGTCCGGGCTCGTCGGCACCGGCGACGAGGGCGGCGAGCCCCGAGGCCGACCCCGGACGCGCTGCGCCGGTCGGGAGCACCGACCCCACGGTGGTGGTCCGGCCCGGCGACACGCTCTGGTCGATCGCCGCCGCCACGATGCCGGGCGCCGACGACGCCGCCGTCGCCGCTGCCTGGCCCCACTGGTACGAGGCCAACGCCGACCGGATCGGCCCCGACCCGGGCCTCATCCTCCCCGGCACCGTGCTCGTGGCCCCGTCCGACGAGGCGGCCCGATGAGCGCGGTGACCGTGACGGCAGCCCCGCGCCCCGCTGCCGGGACGGTGCCGGCGCCCCTGCGCCCCGCTGCCGGGACCGTGACGACCCCCGCACGACCGGCCGGGGCCCTCACGGCACGACCGGCCCCTGCGACCCGGGGAGCCGCCGACCGATCACGGCGAGCCCTACGAGCGGTCCCGGGTGCCACGCGACCGCGGCTCCTCCTGCCCCCGCTCACCGAGCGCCCCGCTGCGCGGTCGGCGACCGACGTCGCACTCGCCGTCCCGCCGCGGCTGCGGTCGCTGCGCGCCGCCGTGGTCGAGGAGGCGTGGCCGCACGACCCACGGAGGACCGTGACCACCGCTCCCCTGCCCGACCCCGAGGAGGTCTGCGGGCCGCTCGTGCTCACCGCGGTCGAGGCCCTCCAGGGCGGACGGCCGCTCGCACAGCTGGTCCGCTGGGTCAGCCCCGAGCTCTACGAGCGGCTCACGGCGGCGGCCGCGGCACCCGACGGGAGCCCCCGCAGACGCATCACGGTGCTCCGGACGCTCGTGTGCCGCGTCGACGAGCGGACCGCGGAAGGCTCCGTCGTCGTGCACGACGGGACCCGGGTCCGGGCCGCAGCCGTCCGCCTCGAGGCGCACCGCGGGCGCTGGCGCGCGACGGTGCTCGAGATCGGCTGACCACTCGAGACCCGCTGACGGGACGCGACGGGGGCCGGACGCAGCAGCGTCCGGCCCCCCGTCGGCCTGCCGGGACGTATCCCGACGGACCGCCTCAGGCGTCGTTCACGCCGTGGCAGACCTTGTACTTCTTGCCGGACCCGCAGGGGCACTGCGCGTTGCGCGGCGTCCCCGGGAAGGACTGGCCGTCCTTGTCGGCCGCGACCGCCTCCTGCGTCCGGACGACGGCGGCGTCGCCGTCGACGCTCGGGGCCGAGTACTGCAGCGGCGCCTGCCGGTCGGGGCCGTCGAGGCCCTTCGCGATCAGCACCGGAGCCACGGCGCCGGCGGGGCGCGGGTGGCGAGCCGCCGCACCGGTCCCCTGCGCCGCGTCCGCCTCGGCCGGCTGGGTGCCGCCCGCCGCGACGGTGGGCTGTGCTTCCTCCGCGGGCGCCCGCCCTGCGGCGGGCGTGGTCGTCCCCGCGGACGGTGTGGCGACCCCGACAGCCGGCGTGGCCGTCCCGCCGTCACCCACCGGGGTCCCGGCAGGGGCGGCCGCCGAACCGTCGGCCGGCGCCTCGGCGACCTTGACCTCGAGGTTGAAGAGGTAGCTGATCGACTCCTCCTTGATCGCCTCGGTCATGGCGGCGAACAGCTGGTACCCCTCGCGCTGGTACTCCACGAGCGGGTCTCGCTGGGCCATCGCCCGCAGGCCGATGCCCTCCTTGAGGTAGTCCATCTCGTACAGGTGCTCGCGCCACTTGCGGTCGAGCACCGACAGCACGACGCGGCGCTCGAGCTGACGCATCGCGTCCGAGCCGAGCTGCTCCTCACGCGTCTGGTACGCGTGGCGTGCGTCGGACAGCAGCTCCTCGAGCAGCAGCTGTCGCGTCACGCGCGTCGCCCCGCCGGCCTGGTCGACGACCTCGTCGACCGCGATCGAGACCGGGTAGACCGCCTTGAGCGCGGTCCACAGGCCCTCGAGGTCCCACGTCTCCGGCGTGCCGCCGGCCGTGGCCGACTCGACGTAGCCCGTCACGACGTCGGTGAGGAAGTGCTGGATCTGCTCGCCCATGTCCTCGCCCTCGAGCACCCGGCGGCGCTCGGCGTAGATCACGGACCGCTGACGGGAGAGGACGTCGTCGTACTTGAGGACGTTCTTGCGGATCTCGAAGTTGCGCGCCTCGACCTGAGCCTGGGCGCTCTGGATGCCGCGCGTGACCATCTTCGACTCGAGGGGCATGTCGTCCGGGAACCCGGCGCGCGTCATCATCGACTCGGCGAGGCTCGAGTTGAACAGCCGCATGAGGTCGTCGGTCATCGACAGGTAGAAGCGCGACTCACCCGGGTCGCCCTGACGGCCTGACCGTCCGCGCAGCTGGTTGTCGATGCGCCGCGACTCGTGCCGCTCGGTGCCCAGCACGTACAGCCCGCCCAGGGCGACGACCTCCTCGTGCTCGGTCGCGACGGCGGCCTTGGCCTTCTCGAGCGCGTCGGGCCACGCGGCCTCGTACTCCTCCGCCTGCTCGGCCGGGTCGAGCCCCCGCGCCGCGAGGTCGGCGACGGCCATGAACTCGGCGTTGCCGCCGAGCATGATGTCGGTGCCGCGGCCGGCCATGTTGGTCGCGACCGTGACGGCACCCTTGCGACCCGCCTGCGCGACGATCGACGCCTCGCGCGCGTGCTGCTTGGCGTTGAGGACCTCGTGCGGGACCCCCTGCTTGCGCAGCAGGCGCGAGAGCAGCTCGCTCTTCTCGACGCTCGTCGTGCCGACGAGCACCGGCTGGCCCGCGGCGTGCCGCTCGACGATGTCCGCGACGACGGCCGCGAACTTCCCCTCCTCGTTCTTGTAGACGAGGTCCTTGCCGTCGATGCGCTGCATCGGCCGGTTGGTCGGGATCGGGATGACGCCCAGGCCGTACGTCGCCTGGAACTCGGCGGCCTCCGTCGCGGCGGTGCCGGTCATGCCGCCGAGCTTGTCGTAGAGGCGGAAGTAGTTCTGGAGCGTGATCGTGGCGAGCGTCTGGTTCTCCGCCTTGATCGCGACGCCCTCCTTCGCCTCGATCGCCTGGTGCATGCCCTCGTTGTAGCGGCGCCCGGGCAGCATGCGGCCGGTGTGCTCGTCGACGATGAGGACCTCGCCGTTCATGACGACGTAGTCCTTGTCGCGCTTGAAGAGCTCCTTCGCCTTGATCGCGTTGTTGAGGAAGCCGATGAGCGGCGTGTTGAGGGACTCGTAGAGGTTGTCGATCCCGAGGTAGTCCTCGACCTTGGCGATCCCGGGCTCCAGGACACCGATCGTGCGCTTCTTCTCGTCGACCTCGTAGTCGACCTCGGGCTGCAGGCGGCGAGCCACCTTCGCGAACTCGGCGTACCACTTGTTGGCGTCACCCGACGCGGGTCCCGAGATGATGAGCGGCGTCCGGGCCTCGTCGATGAGGATGGAGTCCACCTCGTCGACGATCGCGAAGTGGTGCCCGCGCTGGACGAGCTCGTCGGGGCGCCACGCCATGTTGTCGCGCAGGTAGTCGAAGCCGAACTCGTTGTTCGTGCCGTACGTGATGTCGGCCGCGTACTGCTCGCGACGCTCCTCCGGACGCTGCCCGGAGAGGATGCAGCCCGTCGTCAGGCCGAGGAAGCGGAACACCCGGCCCATGAGGTCGCTCTGGTACCCCGCGAGGTAGTCGTTGACCGTGACGACGTGCACACCCTTGCCCGTGAGGGCGTTGAGGTAGGCCGGCGCGGTGGCGACGAGCGTCTTGCCCTCACCCGTCCGCATCTCGGCGATGTTGCCCATGTGCAGCGCGGCGCCGCCCATGAGCTGGACGTCGAAGTGACGCTGACCGAGCGTCCGGCGTGCGGCCTCGCGCACCGCGGCGAACGCCTCCGGCATGAGCTCGTCGGTGGTCGCGCCGTCGGCGAGCCGCGCCTTGAAGCGGTCCGTCTCCTCGCGCAGCTCCGCGTCGGACAGCGCGGTGAACGAGTCCTCGAGGGCGTTGACCTGGTCGGCCACCCCGGCGAGCTTCTTGAGGATCCGGCCCTCGCCCATGCGCAGGACCTTGTCGACGAACGACGGCACGCGGTGCTCCAGACGTGTTCGGCGGCCCCGCCGGGCGCGGGGACGCGTGTGGCGCTGGCGGGCACGGGTCGCACCCGGGCGGTCAGCGCAGACCAACGTCCATCGTAGGCGAGGGGCGTCCGCGGCCGCGCCATGCCGCGCGGCCGGGTCCGCCGGCCGACGCACGACGTGTCACCGCGCGAGCTCGCCGCGCAGCGCGGGCGCCAGGTCACCGCGCGCGTCGGCCGGCACGACGACGTCGTCGAGGTCGAGCCAGGTCGCGAGAAGGCGGAGCTCGTCGACCAGCTCGTCGACCGTCGTCGCCGGGGAGGCGTCCTCGGCGAACGCCCCCGGGACCAGGAGCCGCCGGGCCGCCCGGTCCGCCTTGAGGTCGACGCGGGCGGCGAACCGGTCCCCCAGGAGGAACGGGAGGACGTAGTACCCGTAGGTCCGCTGCGGGGCGGGGACGTAGATCTCGATGCGGTAGCGCACGTCGAAGAGCGCCTCGAGGCGGCTGCGCTCGAAGACGAGCGGGTCGAACGGGCTGAGGAGCGCGCGCCCCTCGGCGCGCCGGGCCGTCGTCGCGTCGCGGTGGAGGTACGTGGGCCGGGCCCACCCCTCGACCTCGACGGGGACCAGGGTCCCGGACTCGACGAGCTCGTCGACCGCGCGGCGGACCGCGGGGCCCCGGACGCGGAAGTAGTCGGCGAAGCAGCGCACCGTCCCGATCCCGTGGGCACGCGCACCGATCTCGACGAGCTCGCGCACCGCGTCCGCGTCGGAGGGCTCGGGCATCGCGAGCACCTCGGGCGGCAGGACGCGCTCGGTGAGGTCGTAGCAGCGCTCGAACGCCGCGTTGCGGCTCGCCGCCGTCACCTGGCCGGTGAAGAAGAGGAACTCGAGGACCCGCTTGGCCACGCTCCAGCTCCACCACCCCTCCCGCACGTGGGGGTGCGCGTGCTCGAGCACCGCGTGCACCTCGCGCGCCGTCACGGGGCCACGCGCGCGCACGAGGTCCAGCACCTCGGCGACGACGGCCGCGTGGCGCAGCGGGACGTCGGCGATCATGCCCCAGGACTCCTCGAGGTAGGCGCGCTGACGCCAGCCGAGCAGCCGGTACGTGCGCGGCGGGACGTAGGACGCCTGGTGCGCCCAGGCCTCGACGAGCCGCCGTGGCGCGACGCCCGCCGCTCGCGGCACGAGGCCCGCGTCGTACGGGCCGAGCCGGGAGAAGACGGGCACGAGGTGCGCGCGCGCGAGCACGTTGACCGAGTCGATCTGCAGGAGGCCGAGCCGCTCGACGAGCGCCTCGAGGTGACGCATCGTCACCGTCCCGCCGGTGCGTCGCGGGCGGTCGAGGCCCTGGGCGCGCAGCGCGACGCGACGGGCCTGGGCCAGCGACAACGTCGCCGTCGTGCGCGGTGCGACGGACGACGCCGTCCTGACGGGCGAGGGGCGCGAGGCGGGCATGCCGCCCATCCTCGCGCCCCCCACCGACACGTCGTCAGCGCCCGGGACCGACCCCCGACCGGCCCCGGGCGGTGCGCCCGCGGCGATCACACGGCCGCAGCGGACCTCACGGGTGCGTCGAGCCGGATGACCCCGTAGCTCCAGCCGCGGCGGCGGTAGGCCACCGACGGCAGCGCGGTCTCGGCGTCGATGAAGAGGTAGAAGTCGTGGCCCACCATCTCCATCTCGTACAGCGCGTCGTCGAGCGTCATGGGCTCGGCGCGGTGCAGCTTCTCGCGGATGACGACGGGCGAGTCGCCCCACGGCGTCTCGACGGCGTCGCCGTCGACCGTGGGCTGCGGCGCGGGCTCCGCCGGAGCGGGCTCGGGCTCGGGGACGGCGACGTCGACCACGTCCTCGGGTGCCGTCGTGCCGTTCTTGCGGTGGTCCTTGTGGCGGTCACGCGCTCGGCGGAGCCGTTCGATCAGCTTGGTCGCCGCGAGCTCGAACGCGGCGTACTCGTCGTCCGCGGAGGCCTCGGCGCGCACCACGGGACCCTTCCCGCGGACGGTGAGCTCGATGCGCTCCGACACGTCCGACTGCCGCGGGTTGCGCTCGTGCGTCAGCTCGACGTCGACGCGCTGCGCGCGCGGGGCGAGCTGCTGGACCTTGGTGAGCTTGCCCTCGGCGTGACGGCGGAAGCGGTCGGACACGTCCGTGTGACGGCCGACGACGACGATCTCCATGGTGACCTCCTGGGAAGTGGGACGGCCCGGCGGCCGTCCGGTGGACTGCTGTGCTCACCCTCGAGGGGCGGACGGCGGGCACCACCTCCTCCCGCGGAGATCCTGCTCCCGGGGGCCCGGAAGGCCCACCCGTCCCCCCCGACGGGACCGGAGGAGCAGCTCCATGACCTGACGTTAGCCTCCCTCGCGCGTTTGCGGGAACGCAGACGTCCGCCGACCGGGTGGTGGTGTCGCGGCGAGCACGAGAGCACCCAGCGGGACCCCTCCGGCGAGGACCACGGCGTCGGACGCGGCCGCCACCGTGCCGCCGGTCGTGAGCACGTCGTCGACGACGAGCACCCAGCCGAGCGGGGCCCGAGCGGCCCTGCCGCGGCGCACCGCGAGCGAGCCCGCGACGCCGCCGCGGGCCCGCGCACCGAGGCCCGCCTGGTCGGCCCGACGGCGCACGACCGCGAGCGCTCGGACGACGACGGCGTCGACGCCCCCGTCACGCAGCCCCTCGACGCACGCCCCCGCGAGCCGCAGGACGAGGTCGTCCCCGCGCCGGCGCCGCGCGGAGGCACGCGTGGGCACCGGGACCACCGCGAGCCGCTCACCCCCCGTCACCTCGGCCAGGACCGACGCCGTCCCGCGCGCCGCGCGACGCACGACCCCGGAGAGCGGGGCGGTCAGGTCCGCCCGCCCGTGGTCCTTCCACGCGGTGACCACGCCGCGCACCGGACCTGCGTACGCGGCGGGTGCCCACACCGGGAGGGGCCCCGGCCCGACCAGCCGGTCCAGGCGGGGCGCGGAACCCTCGACGCGGCGGACCGGCCCGTCGAACGACGCGAGGCACGCACCGCACAGACGGACGTCGAGCCGGCCGCACCCCGGGCACTCGACGGGGACGACGAGCCGCGCGAGGTCGGCGAGCGCTCGGACCGCACCGGCCTGCCGGCCCGCCTGCGCGCCGGACGACGAGGCCGAGGGCTGCGGGCTCGAGGCCGACCACGCGGACGGGCGGGTCGACCAGGGCACGGCACGAGCCAACCGTGGACGGTGCGCCCGCGGGCGTCGTCCACAGGCGGTTCAGCCGGGGAACGCGACCCCCTGCACGTCCTCCGCCACGACGGCCCAGGTCTGGTTCTGCCGCAGGTGCAGCGTCCCGTCCGCCGTGCGGACGTAGAGCGCGCGCTCGCCACGACCGGCCGCCACCCCGACCGCACCGTCGACGAGCGGCAGCGCGGTGGACCGCCCGCCGACCACGACGACGTGCATGGTCGCCGCGGACTGGGCCTGCGTCCGCCCGAGGACAGCGAGGGTCGCCTCGTCCACCCAGGCGAGGTCGGTCGCCTCCTGCAGACCGGGCGCGAGGCGGGCCGCGGGACCCAGCAGGCCGGGGGTCCCGTCCTCCTCGCGCACGACGGCCGCGACGTCGAGCGCGACGCCCTCGACGCCGGAGGACACGACGGCGATCCTGGTGCCGTCGCGCGACACCCGGATCGCCTGGAGCGTCCGGCCCTCGAGCCACTCCGCCGCGACGCGCACCTCTCCCCCGCCGGGGCTCACCACGAGCAGCGACGCGCCCGGCGTGCGCTCGCCGGTCCAGACCCAGTCGAAGCGGTCGACCGACGGCGCGACGAGCCCCGCTCCGGCCGCGACCGCCTGCGGGGCGCCCGCCTCGGGCGGCAGGAGCAGCAACGAGTCGGTGCCGTCGCGGACGACGCGCGGCACCCCGTCCGCGCCGAGCGCGGGGCTGTTCGCCGTCGCCGGCACGGCGGCGGCGTCCTCGAGCGGGCTCAGCCCGCCCTGCTCGAGGACCGCGAGGCGTCCACCGGACAGCACGTACGGCCCGTCCGCGGGACCCGGGTCCCGCACGAGCGTCGCGGCGCCCGTCGTCTCGACCTCGACGCCCCCGATGAGGAGCCGCACCTCGTCGACCAGCACGCCCGGGAGCCGGCCGAGGGTCGCCTCGAGCTGTGCGAGCAGCAGCTCCCGGTCCGCGGCGCCCGCGAGCTGCGCCTGCGCGCTCACGTCGACCCGGGCGACGCCGTCGGTCACCGGGACCGACGCGGTCGTCAGCCGCGCACCCTCCGGCGCACCGGTGAGCACCGCGTCGCGGAGCCACTCCGAGGGGCCGGCCAGCAGCGCCTCGACGGCCGAGGTCGCCTGGTTGCGCGTCGGGAACCACCGGACGTCGGGGACCAGGTGCGTCCGGTCGGCGCTCGCGAAGTACACGGGCGTCTGCCGGTAGAGCTGCTCGAACGTCGGCGCGGAGATCAGGACGCCGTCGTCGAGCTGCGAGATGCGCCACTGGCCCGCGCCGTCGCGGCGCAGCTCGAACGCGACCTCCTCGCGCGCCGACGGCCCCGCCTCGACGAAGTGCCCCGTGCTGTCGACGGTCGCCGCGACCGGGACCGAGACGACGACGGCGCCGTCGGGCTCGGCCGTGATCTCGGGCCCCCTGCCCTGGTAGACGACCACACGGGCCCGCGGGTCCCACTCCGTCGACGCCGCGCGGCTGAGGAACTTCCGCGCGACCGCGAACTCGTCGTACAGGCCCGCGTCGACGGCCCGGAGGAACCCGTTGACGAGCTCCACCGGTGTCGCGTCGGGCTCGGGGTCGTTCGCGAGCGGGATCGCGGAGCCGGGCTCGGTCAGCACCGCCTCGCCCGTCCCGATCGGTCCCGACGTCGGGATGCCGACGCAGCCGGCGAGGGCCAGCAGCGCGACGACGGCGACCGCGGCGGCCCGCGTGCGGCGGCGCACCGGTGAGGCGTCCGGTCGGGTCCGGGGGCGCGCGGTCATCAGGCCTCCAGCCGGTCCAGGTCGGGCAGCGCAGCCGGGTCCAGCTCGCGCGGACGCGGCGCGACGGGCGGCGCGGGGGTCGGCAGGTCCCCGTCGTCGGGTACGAGAGGGAGCGGTGACGACGTGAGCGTGATGCCGGCACGGCGCGGGAGCGTGAGACGGAAGCACGCGCCGCGGCCCGGACGCCCCCACGCCTCGAGCCAGCCGCCGTGCAGGTGCGCGTCCTCGATCGAGATGGCGAGGCCGAGCCCCGTCCCGCCCGTCGTCCGGGCGCGCGCCGGGTCGGCCCGCCAGAAGCGGTCGAAGACGTGCGCGCTCTCCTCCTCGGTCATGCCGACGCCGTGGTCGCGGACCGTCACGGCGAGCGCGCGCTGGTCGCCCGCGACCTGGACCTCGACCGGGTGGCCGTCGGCGTGCTCGACCGCGTTGACGAGCAGGTTGCGCAGGATGCGCTCGACGCGGCGCGGGTCGATGTCGGCGTGCGCGGGCTCCTCGGGGAGCTCGACGGTCAGCCACACCCCGCGCCTCTCGGCGATGGGGGCTGCCGCCTCGACGGCGGAGGTCACGACGTCGCGGACGTCGCGCCGCTCGGCGTCGAGCACCGCGGCGCCCGCGTCGAAGCGCGAGATCTCGAGCAGGTCCGCCAGGAGCGCCTCGAACCGGTCGAGCTGGGTCCGCAGGAGCTCGGCCGAGCGTCGGGCGGCGGGGTCGAGCTCGTCGCGCGACGCGTGGATGACCTCCGCGGCCATGCGGATGGTCGTCAGGGGTGTGCGCAGCTCGTGCGACACGTCCGAGACGAACCGCCGCTGCAGGTGCGAGAGGTCCTCCATGCGGATGATCTGGTCCTGGAGGCTCTCGGCCATCTCGTTGAACGAGCGGGCCAGGGTCGCCATCTCGTCGGCCCCGCGCACCGGCATCCGCTCCGCGAGGTGGCCGTCCGCGAGCCGCTCCGCGACCCGCGCCGCACTGCGGACGGGCTGGACCGTCTGGCGTGTCATGAGCCACGTGAGGGCCCCGAGCGCGGCGACGACGCCCACGCCGGCGAGCGCGAGGGTGCGCTGGACGAACTCGAGGGTGCCCTGCTCGGCCGCGAGGTCGTACAGGAAGTACAGCTCGTAGTCCCCGGCGGCGGGCACCTCGACGGCGGACCCGATCAGGAGCCCCGGGGCGAGCGTGCCGTCGCCGAGGGGGATGCCGACCGAGACCCAGCGCTGGCTCTCGTCCGACCGCACGGCCTGCCGGAGGTCCGGCGTGATGAGCCCACCCAGCGCCGGGTCGGTCGAGACGTCGTTGACGAGGAGCGGCGGGAGGTCCCCGGGTGACCTGCGCAGGAAGACCTCGCGGCTGCCCGAGCCGCCGGTCTGCAGCGCGGGGACGAGGTCGTAGAACAGCGTCTGGAGCTCGGGACCGGTCGAGGCGGTCGAGGCCGCGAACGTCGCCTGCGCCTGCTGCGTCGCGCGCGCGCTCTCCTGCAGCACCTCCTCGCGCCGCTGCTCGAACAGGCCGTCCGCGATGCGGTCCGAGACGTACACGCCGAGCAGCCCGACGGCGACCATGCCGGCCGCGAGTGCGGACGTGACGACCCTCAGCTGGAGCGACGAGCGCCAGCGGTGCACGGCGGCCGACGCGCGACGCTCGGCGGCAGCCGCGAGCCGCTCCACCCGCCCCGCCGGGGCGCCCCGCCCGGTGGGCGCCGCGGGGCCCGTCACGGCGACCACCCGGTCACGACGGCCCGGTGCCCGCCTTGTAGCCGACGCCGCGGACGGTCACGACGATCTCGGGGTGCTCCGGGTCGTGCTCGATCTTGGAGCGCAGACGCTGGACGTGGACGTTCACCAGCCGGGTGTCCGCGGCGTGCCGGTAGCCCCACACGCGCTCGAGGAGGACCTCGCGCGTGAACACCTGCCACGGCTTGCGGGCCAGGGCCACCAGGAGGTCGAACTCCAGCGGGGTCAGCGGGATGACGTGGCCGTCGCGCGTCACGCGGTGCCCCGTGACGTCGATCTGCAGGTCACCGATGGTCAGGTGCTCGGGAGTCGGCTCGTCCGTGCGGCGCAGCCGTGCGCGGACGCGGGCGATGAGCTCCTTGGGCTTGAACGGCTTGGGGATGTAGTCGTCCGCGCCCGACTCGAGGCCGAGGACGACGTCGACGGTGTCGCTCTTCGCCGTGAGCATGACGATCGGCACACCGGACTCGGCCCGGATCAGGCGGCAGATCTCCGTCCCGTCCTTGCCGGGGAGCATGAGGTCGAGGAGCACCAGGTCCGGCTGACCTGCTCGGAAGGCGCCCAGCGCCTCGTCGCCGTGGTCGCAGAACAACGGCTCGAAGCCCTCCGAGCGGAGGACGATCCCGATCATCTCGGCCAGTGCGACGTCGTCGTCGACCACGAGGATGCGACCCTTCATGGCCCCATGGTGTCATCCCGGAGGTCAGCGGCGTGCACGCCGCGCGAACGGGCCGCCGCGCGTCCCCCGGACGCGCACGTCAGCGTGGCACGATGGGGCGCGCGACGGCGGACCCTCGCCGCCGCCGTGCGTCGTCAGGAGAGCACCCGTGAGCGGACCCGAGCACCCCGAGAACCCGCAGGGCGAGCGCCCCGAGGGTGCCCCGGCGGCTCCGCAGCCGCCCGCGGGCTGGGGCGGCGACGCGTCGCCCTACGGCCAGGTGGGGTACGGCCAGGGTGGGTACGGCACCGGCGAGCACGGACGGCCCGGGTACGGCCAGGCCGGCGACGCCCAGCCGACGTACGGCGCTCCCACGTACGGGGCTCCCACGTACGGCGCGCCCACCTACGGGCAGCCCACCTACGGGCAGCCCCCGCAGGGAGCCGACGCCGCCGCCGGGCCCGCCGTGCCGCAGGCGCCCGCGCCGCAGCACGGCGCACCTCAGCACGGGGCACCTCAGTACGGCGCACCTCAGTACGGCGCACCGCCCCAGGGGTACGGCGCACCGCAGTACGGCGCACCCCAGTACGGAGCACCGCCCCAGGGGTACGGCGCACCCCAGTACGGAGCACCCCAGTACGGAGCACCCCAGTACGGAGCCCCGGGCGCCCCCGCGGGCTACGTGCCCGTCCCCGTCCAGCGCGGGATCGTCCCGCTACGCCCCCTCGGGCTCGCCGAGATCTTCGACGGCGCCTTCCGCTCCGTCCGCGCCAACCCGGGCGTGATGTTCGGCTTCGCGGCCCTCGTCGTGCTCACCGCGAGCGTGCTGAGCGGGCTGACCCAGTACCTCGTCATCCCCTCGATCAGCCGGAGCCTCGCGGGGACCGGTGCGTTCCTCGACCCCTCGGGCGACATCGGGCTGACCGACTCCCTCGCCTCGTCGCTCGCGACCGTCGGCGCGGTCCCCTGGTACCTCGTCTCGACCGCGATCCTCACCGGGCTCCTGACGGCCGCCGTGAGCCGCGCGGTCATCGGGCAGAAGGTGACCGTCGGCGAGCTCTGGTCGCGCTACGGACGCCGCGTCTGGGTCCTGCTCGGCTTCACGGTCGTGAGCCAGGTGGCGATCCTGCTGGTCGTCGGCATCGTCGTGGGCGCCGTCGTGCTGCTGGCCACCAGCGACGCCGTGGGTGCCGCGATCGCCGTCGGCCTGCTCGGCGGGCTCGTCGGCGTCGTCGTCGCGGTGTGGCTGAGCATCCGGCTCCTGCTGGTACCGCCCGCGCTGGTCCTCGAGGGGGCCGGCGTGGTCGACACCGTCAAGCGCGCGTGGCGGCTCACGCGCGGGAGCTTCTGGCGGCTGCTCGGCATCTACCTGCTGGCGACCGTCGTCGTCGGCCTCGTGACGCAGATCGTCGCCGTCCCTGCCGCGGTGATCTCGCTGCTGGTGTTCCCGGACCCGACGTCGGCCGGCTACATCTTCGTGACGACGATCGGCACGGGGATCGCCCAGACGATCACGACGGTGTTCATCGCCTCCGTGGTCGCGCTGCTCTACATCGACCTGCGGATCCGCCGCGAGGGGCTCGACGTCGAGCTCGCCCGCGCGGCGGAGGCGGCCGCGGAGGCCGGGGCGGGCCGGACGGGCACCAGGTGACGCCCTCGTCCGTCGTGGGGGCGCTCCTGCTGCACCTGCCGTCCGACGTGCCGGTCGATCCCGACGCCGACACCGCCCGCCGCTGGCTCGAGGACGAGCTCGCCGACCCGATCTACCACGAGCCCCCGAGCCTCCTGGACGCCGTCCTCCGCTGGGTCTCCGAGCTGCTCGAGGACCTCCGGACCGCGTCGGGCAACCTCGACGTGCGGACGGCCGCGCTCGTCGTGGGCGCGATCGTCGTCGTCGGCGCGGTCGTCGCCCTCGTCGTCGCCGGGCCCGTGCGGCGCGCGCGGCGCGCCCGTGCGTCGGTCGAGGTCTTCGGCGACGACACGCGCACGGCCGCCGAGCTCCGGGCCGCCGCCGACGCCCTCGCGGCGCGCGGCCGGTGGTCCGAGGCGGTCCTCGAGCGCTTCCGGGCGGTGCTCCGGTCGCTCGAGGAGCGCGCGGTGCTCGACGAGCGCCCGGGCCGGACGGCCCACGAGGCCGGCGTCGAGGCCGGCGCACGGCTGCCGGGCGTGGCAGCGGACCTCGCCCGCGCGGCGACGCTGTTCGACGACGTCGCGTACGGCGACGCGGAGGCCGACGCCGACGACGACGCGTGGCTGCGCGGGCTCGACCGCCGCGTCGCCGAGGAGCGGCCGGCCCCGACCGACGTGCCCGCGGCGACCGTCGAGGTCGACGCATGAGCGCGCCCACGACGGCGGGGCGCCCGGTCCCGCCGACGGGTACCCCGGCCACCGTCGCTCCCGACGTCGCGCCGGGCGCCGTCCTCGGTGACGGCACCACGGCGCGCGGGCGCGCGCGCTCGCGCTGGCGGCGCGCACGCTGGCCGCTCGTGGTCCTCCTCGGGGTGCTGGTCGCGGCCGCCCTCGCGTCGGTCCTCGAGCCCAGGACGTCGACCGACCCGCTCGGGCACGACAACCCCGAGGCGGACGGCGCGCGCGCCGTCGCGCAGGTCCTCACCGGCCAGGGCGTGACGATCACCCCGGTGTCGACGACGGCCGACGCGGCACGCGCCGCCGGCCCGGGCGTGACGCTGCTGGTGTCGAGCACCTGGTACCTGTCCGACGAGCAGGTCGAGCGGGTGCGCGGAACGGGTGCCGACCTCGTGGTCGTGAGCCCCGACGACTGGCACGTCCCCGTGCTGACCGGGGGCGCCGTCGACGTGGTGTGGTCCGCGTCGACCACCGTCGAGCCGCGCTGCGACGACCCGGCGGCACGAGCGGCCGGGACGCTCACGACCTCGGGCGGGCCGTACGTCGCCGTGACGGACGCCGCGTCCGTGTGCTTCACCGGCTCGGACGGCGCCGGTGGCGTCGCGAGTGCGACGGTCGACGGGGCCCGCGTGACCCTCGTGTCCGACGGCTCCGTGCTCACCAACCGCTACGTCGCCGACGAGGGCAACGCCGCCCTCGCACTGCACCTGCTCGGCCGGAACGACGAGCTCGTGTGGTACCTGCCGAGCGCGACCGACACCGGCGAGTCCGCGACCGACCCGTTCGCGCTGCTGCCGCCGTGGGTGGGCCCCGTCGCCGCCCAGCTGGGCCTCGTGCTCGCCGTCGTCGCGCTGTGGCGTGCGCGGCGACTGGGTCGGCTCGTCACCGAGCCGCTCCCCGTGACCGTGCGCGCCGCGGAGGCGACCGAGGGACGTGCCCGGCTGTACCGCCGCGCCCGGTCCCGCGGCCACGCCGCAGCCGCGCTGCGGGCCGGGACCGCACGCCGCGCCGCAGGCCGGCTCGGCCTCCCGCGCTCGGCCGGCGCGACCGACGTCGTGGACGCCGTCGCGCGGGCGACCCGACGTCCCGCCGAGCAGGTCACCGCCCTCCTGTACGGACCACCACCCACCGACGACGCCGGGCTGCTGCGCCTGGCCCGACAGCTGGACGAGCTCGAGAGCGAGGTTCATCGCACGTGACCGGACCCACCTGGCAGCAGCCACCCGGACCGCCCGGACCCCCGGCGCCGCCCGCGACCCCGCCGACGACGCCGACACCGCCGGTCGGCACGCCTGCGGCAGCACCGCCGGCCGCACCGACGGCCGCCCCGAACGCCGCACCGACGACGGCACCGACCGGTGCGTCGGCGGACCGCCACGTCCCCGCGCACGGCTTCCGGCCGTCGACCGAGCTCCGCGACGCGCTCGGCGCGCTGCGGGCCGAGGTGGGCAAGGCCGTCGTCGGGCAGGACGCGGCGGTGACGGGGCTCGTCATCGCGCTCCTGTGCCGGGGCCACGTGCTGCTCGAGGGCGTCCCGGGTGTCGCCAAGACCCTCCTCGTCCGGACGCTCAGCACCGCGCTCGCGCTGGACACCAAGCGCGTCCAGTTCACGCCCGACCTCATGCCAGGCGACGTCACCGGCTCGCTCGTCTACGACGCGCGCACCGCGCAGTTCTCGTTCCGCGAGGGTCCGGTCTTCACCAACCTCCTGCTCGCCGACGAGATCAACCGGACGCCCCCCAAGACGCAGGCGTCACTCCTGGAGGCGATGGAGGAGCGGCAGGTGTCGGTCGACGGCACCCCGCGTCCGCTGCCCGACCCGTTCCTCGTCATCGCGACGCAGAACCCGGTCGAGTACGAGGGGACGTACCCGCTGCCCGAGGCCCAGCTCGACCGCTTCCTGCTCAAGCTCACGCTCCCCCTGCCCGAGCGGGACCACGAGATCGAGGTGCTCCGGCGCCACGCGCTCGGCTTCGACCCGCGCGACCTCGCCGCCGCGGGTGTCCGTCCCGTGACGGACGCGGCACAGCTGGCGCGTGCGCGCGCGGAGGTGGCGCAGGTGCAGGTGGCGCCGGAGGTGCTCGGCTACGCGGTCGACGTGTGCCGTGCGACGCGGCAGTCGCCGTCGCTCGCGCTCGGCGTCTCGCCGCGCGGTGCGACCGCGCTCCTGACGACCGCGCGCGCCTGGGCGTGGCTCTCGGGCCGCGGCTACGTGACACCCGACGATGTCAAGGCGCTCGCCCACCCCACCCTGAGGCACCGGGTCCAGCTGCGCGCCGAGGCGGAGCTCGAGGGCGTGACCACCGAGAGCGTGCTCGACACGGTCCTCGGCGCCGTCCCCGTGCCGCGCTGACGCATGGCGCTCACCTGGCGCGCAGCCGCGCTCGCCGCAGCGGGCCTGGTCGTGGTCGTGCTCCTGCCGACGACGGCCACGGTCCTGCTGTGGGCGCTCCTCGTCGTGCTCGCGTGCGGCACCGACGTCGCGCTCGCCGCGTCGCCGCGCGAGGTCGCCGTCCAGCGGACGGTCCCGCGCTCGGTCCGGCTGACCGACACGAGCAGCTCGACGCTCACGCTGACCAACCGCTCACGCCGGCGCCTGCGGGCGACGGTCCGTGACGCGTGGCAGCCGTCCGCGGGCACGGGCCCCAACCGGCACGAGGTCGACCTGCCGCCCGGCGAGGCGCGTCGGCTCGTGACGCGCCTGCGACCCACGCGGCGCGGCGACCGGCTCGCCGACCGGGTCACCGTCCGGTCCTACGGGCCGCTCCGACTCGCGGCTCGCCAGGTGTCGCTCGACGTGCCCGGGCGGCTGCGGGTGCTGCCGGAGTTCGCGTCGCGTCGGCACCTGCCGAGCCGCCTCGCGCGGCTGCGCGAGATGGACGGCCGCACGGCCGTGCAGATCCGCGGCGCCGGGACCGAGTTCGACTCGCTGCGCGAGTACGTGATCGGCGACGACGTGCGCTCGATCGACTGGCGCGCGACCGCGCGGCGCTCGGAGGTGGTGGTGCGCACGTGGCGCCCCGAGCGCGACCGGCGGGTCCTCGTCGTGCTCGACACGTCACGCACGTCCGCGGCGAGGATCGGCGACGTGCCGCGGGTCGACGCGTCGATCGAGGCGGCGCTCCTGCTGTCGGCCCTCGCGGCGCGCGCGGGTGACCGGGTCGACCTGATCGCCTACGACCGACGGCTGCGCGCGCAGGTCGCGGGCGCCCACGGCCCCCGGCTCCTGCCGGCCCTCGCCGACGCGCTCGCGGCCGTGGAGCCGGCGCTCGTCGAGACGGACTGGCCCGGCGTCGTGTCGGCCGTCCGGCAGCGGCTCTCCCAGCGCGCACTCGTGGTGCTCCTCACCTCGCTCGAGCCCGCGGCCGTCGAGAGCGGCGTCCTGCCGGTCGTCGGACCGCTCGCGGGCGACCACACCGTCGTCCTCGCGTCGGTGGCGGACCCGGAGGTCGCGGCCATGCGCACGCGCCGCGGCGACGCGACCGAGGTCTACGACGCCGCGGCGGCAGAGCGCACCGACCTCGAGCGGGCCGCGGTCAGCGTCCGCCTGCGCCAGCGGGGCGTCGAGGTCGTCGACGCGCTGCCGGACGACCTCGCACCGCGGCTCGCCGACACCTATCTCGCCCTGAAGGCGGCCGGGCGGCTCTGAGCCGCTGCCAGGTCAGGCCGCGACGGGGAGGACGTCCGCGGTCTCACCGCGGCGCAGGTCGCCCGACTCGCCGTCGGCGTACGCCCGGCGACCGACCACCAGGACGTAGACCCAGAAGGCCGCGAGGACGACGGCGCCGATGGCGATCTTGAGCCACCACGGGAGGTCCGACGGCGTCACGAAGCCCTCGACCAGCCCGGAGACGCCGAGCACGCCGACCAGGCCGAGCGCGACCGTGATGAGCGCGCGCCCCTCCTCCGCGACGGCGCGGCCCCGCGGGCGGCCCTGCGGGTCGACGACGGACCAGAAGATGCGCAGGCCGGCTGCCCCCGCGACGAAGATCGCGGTGAGCTCCATGAGGCCGTGCGGGAGGATCAGCTGGAAGAACTCCGCGAGCCCGCCGTGCAGCGCCATGACGCCGCCCGCCGCGCCCACGCCCACGGCGTTCTGGAACAGGACCCACACGGGCCACACGCCGCTGATCCCGAAGGCGACGCACTGGGCCGCGATCCACGCGTTGTTCGTCCACACCTGCGCGGCGAAGCTGCTCGAGTCGTACGTGCTGTAGTACGCCGCGAACTGCTCCTCGGCGTACGCGCGGAGCTCGGCCGGCGTCCCCATGGCCGCCTGCGCCTCGGGCGTCAGGGCGACGTGGAACCCGGCGACGACGGCGACCACGCAGAAGGCGAGCGTGACGGCCACCGTCCACCACCGGATCCGGTAGAGCGCGGCGGGCAGGGCGCGCGCGAGGAAGTGCGTCACGTCCCGCCACGACGGCTCGTGCGCTCCCCCGATCGCCGCGCGCGCGCGGCCGAGGACGTCCGAGAGGTGCGACACCGTCGCGGGGTCGGGCGCGGCCGAGCGCACGGCCGACAGGTGGGTGGCGACCTCCTGGTAGAGGCGCACGAGCTCGTCGCCCTCCGCACCCGACAGCCGGCGACGCCGCGCCAGCTCGTCGAGCCTCCGCCAGGTCGGACCGTGCACGGCGGAGAAGGCGTCGAGGTCCACGACCGGTAGCCTGCCACAGCGGTCCCGGGCGGGACCGCGGCCGCGACGGGAGGGCACGTGTCGGACGAGATCCTCATCGGTGAGGGCGTCGTGCTCGACGCGCGGCCCGCGTCGTTCGCGACGCGCACGCTCGGCGCCGTCGTCGACCTGGCGGTCACGCTCGTCGCGGGTGCCGTGGTCCTCACGCTCATGGGGACCCTGGGGCAGGGCCTCGACGACGCCGCGGGTGCAGCCGTCGGCATCGCGGGCGTGGTCCTGCTCCTCGTCGTCGTGCCGACGGCCGTCGAGACCCTCACGCGCGGGCGCTCGCTCGGCAAGCTCGCCGCCGGCATCCGCGTCGTGCGCGACGACGGAGGTCCCGTGCGCTTCCGGCACGCGGTCGTCCGGGCGCTCGTCGGCGTCGGCGAGCTGTGGCTCACGCTGGGCTCCGTCGCGCTGATCACCTCGCTCGTCCACCCGCAGGGCAAGCGCCTCGGCGACGTCGTGGCGGGGACCTACGCGGTGCGGGTGCGCGGCGGTCAACGCGCGCTGCCACCGCTCGTCATGCCGCCGGACCTCGCGGCGTGGGCGGCCCGGACCGACATCCGGCGCCTGCCAGACGGCGTCGCCCTCTCCGCACGCCAGTTCCTCGGCCGCGCGACCACGCTGCACCCCGCGTCCCGCGAACGGCTCGGGGTGCGTCTCGCCGCCGAGATCGAGGGCTACGTCGCCCCGGGCCCTCCCCCCGGGACCCATCCCGAGCGCTTCATCGCCGCGGTCCTCGCCGAGCGGCGCGACCGCGAGTACGACCGGGGCATGCGTGCGGCCGACCGGGCGCGCGCCGAGGCCTCGCTCCTGCACCGCCTCCCGCACGCGGTGCCGGACCCCGTCGACTGACGGAGCCCGGCCCCGCGGCGAGTCAGGCGGGGTCGGAGGCGGGGCCCAGCGGCGGGGCAGGCCGGCTCACGCGCGCGGGACGACGACGCACCGGCGAGCGCTCAGACGGTCCCGGAGGACGGGTACGCCTCGTCGACCAGCAGCACGGGGATCCCGTCCCGCACGGGGTACGCGAGCGCGCAGGACTCGCCCGTGCACACGAGCTCGGGCGAGCCGTCGGGGCGCGTGCCGTCACGCAGCGGTGAGCCGCAGCCGGGGCAGCGCAGGATGTCCCGCACCCAGGCGTCGAGCCGCGGGCCGTCGTCCCCCGGCAGGCCGTGGTCCGTCCCGCTCATCACCCCTCCTCAGGCTGCGTCGAGGCCACCATCGTGCCCTGGCGCACGAGTGCGAGCACGTCGTCGCGCACCTTGACCATGACGTCCTCGTCGGCGGCCTCGACGTTGAGCCGCAGCAGCGGCTCGGTGTTCGAGGCGCGGAGGTTGAACCACCAGCGGGGGTGGTCGTCCCAGTGCGACACGGTCAGCCCGTCGAGCTCGTCGACCTCGACCGGCCCCGCACCCTGCTGCGTCACGTACGCCTCGACGACGCGGGCCCGTGCGGCGGGCACGTCGTCCACGCGCGAGTTGATCTCGCCGCTCGCGACGTACGGCTCGTAGGCCTCGGCCAGCGCGGACATCGTGACGGGGCGGCCGTCCGGCGTCGTCGACGTGCCGAGCGCCGCGAGCACGTGCATCGCCGCGAGCATCCCGGTGTCCGCGAAGAAGAAGTCGCGGAAGTAGTAGTGCGCGCTGTGCTCGCCCCCGAAGACGGCGTCGTTCGCCGCCATCTCGGCCTTGATGAACGAGTGGCCGACGCGCGTGCGGACCGTGGTCGCCCCGGCCCCGCTGAGCAGGTCCGGCACGACGCGGGACGTGATGAGGTTGTGGATCACGGTCGGGGTGCGGCCGGCCTCGAGCTCGCGCGCGACCTCGCGCAGACCCACGAGCGCGGTGACGGCGGACGGGCTCACCGCGGCACCGAGCTCGTCGACCACGAAGCACCGGTCCGCGTCGCCGTCGAACGCGAGGCCGATGTCCGCACCGTGCTCGACGACCGCGGCCTGGAGGTCGCGCAGGTTCTCGGGCTCGAGCGGGTTCGCCTCGTGGTTCGGGAAGCTCCCGTCGAGCTCGAAGTACAGCGGGACGACGTCGAGCGGCAGCTCCGGCAGACCCGCAGCCGTGCCGAGCACCGCGGGCACCGTCAGGCCCGCCATGCCGTTGCCCGCGTCCACGACGACCTTGAGCGGGCGGATGCCGCCGAGGTCGACGAGCGTCCGCAGGAAGGTCGCGTACTCGGCGAGCATCTCGCGGTTCTCGGTCGTGCCCGGGACGGCGACCTCGGCCGGGAGCCCCTCGGCGAGGTACCGCGCGGCGAGCGTGCGGACCGCGGCGAGCCCGCTGTCCTCGCCCACGGGCCGGGCGCCCGCGTGGCACATCTTGATGCCGTTGTACTCGGCGGGGTTGTGGCTCGCGGTGAACATCGCGCCGGGCAGGTCGAGCGCGCCGGACGCGTGGTAGAGCCCGTCGGTCGAGCACAGGCCGATGAGGATCACGTCGACGCCCCGACGCGTCAGCCCGTCCGCGAACGCGGTCACCAGGTCGGGTCCCGAGGGCCGCATGTCGTTGCCGATGACGGCGGTCGCGCGCCCGGGCCCGGAGGCACCGGGGAGCACGACGACGTCGGCGAACGCGGCGCCGATCGCACGCGCGACCTCGGGGCTGAACGGGTCCGGGACCACACCCCTGACGTCGTAGGCCTTGATGAGGCCGGAGAGGTCGGGCAGATCGGGCAGGTCGGGCGTAGCGGCATGGGTCACGCGGGCATCCTAGGCAGTCGTGGGACGACGGTCGGCGCGCGCCCTCGTGGTGGGCGCCGTCCCACTCTGCCGCGGCCGTCGCGTCGCGGGGGTCACGTGCGGGTGACCAGCACGTGACGGGACGCCGCGCTCCGACGCCGCGCAACGGTCAGGACCGCTCCGCACCGGTGGGCCGGCCACCGGGTCAGCGTCGGCGGGCCGAGCGCGCGATGACCGAGTCGATCGGGATCGAGGACCAGCCACCGTCGGGTTCCGGCTGGACCCACTCCCGGCTCTCGCACCGTCGGCACGAGAGGAAGACGACGTCGGTGCCGTCGGCGAGGACCATGGACAGCCGGGTCAGGTCGTCGCTCGCGCACGAGGAGCACACGCTGGGCCCGACGGGACCGGTCGGGGCCGCGGGCTCGGGCGTCGCTGGCCGTGCCGACCTGCGACGCCGCGGCGTGCCCCCTGCGCCCGTGGCGTCCGCCATGTCAGCCCCCTTCGCCTCGCAGCACGCGCAGGTGCCCCCGCCGCGCGGTCTCGGCCACGGCCGGCTCCACCGCAGGCTGCTCGGTGGTCGAGCGCCCTGCCTCGCGCACCGCCTCGGCGAGCGCCACGAGGTCGTCGGGGCTCGGGCCGACCGGCACGAACTCCGGGGTGAGCCGGACGACCTCCCACCCGCGCGGCGCCGTGAGGCGCCCGGCGTGCTCGCTGCACAGGTCGTAGGAGTGGGGCTCGGCGAGCATCGCGAGCGGCCCGAGGACCGCGGTCGAGTCCGAGTACACGTAGGTCAGCGTCGCCACCGCCGGGCGTCCGCACGCGCTGCGGGAGCACTGCCGTCCTGACCTCACCCGAGCGAGAGTACCTGCCTGCACCGACACGGCCGCCGCGACACGGCGACCGTCCACCCGGGCACCGCCGGTCGGGTGACGGGTAGGGGCAGATCCCTCCCCCCGGGTGCTGCAGGCTCGCGCGCCGACGGTGGTCGCGGTGCCTAGAGTGGACGACGTGACCCTGCCCGTCCGTCCCGCGCGCGACGCGGGGCCCGTCGGGACGCGTCGACGTGACCGTCGCGGACGCGGACCCCGCGGTCTCGTGGTCCCGCCGTCGCTGCCCGCCTACCGCACGCGCGCCGAGCGCTTCGACGACACCGTGCTCGAGGAGGTCGAGCGCCTCGAGCGTCGGTGGGCGGACGAGCTCGAGGGCACGGAGTTCGCGGTCGAGGACGTGCCGCCGTCGCAGCCTGCGCCCTGGGAGCGCGGGGGCGTCCCGCTGGGGCGCTGCTTCCCCGCCGACGTCGGCACGGCCGCGCGCATCGTGGTCTACCGGCGCCCCGTCGAGACGCGGGCGGTCGACGAGGGCGAGCTCGCCGAGCTCGTCCGCGACGTGCTGGTCGAGCAGGTCGCGCACCTGCTCTCGCGTCCCCCCGAGGACGTCGACCCGCACTACCGCGGCTGAGCACCGCGTCCGGCCCCGTCCGGCCCCGTCCGTCCCCGTCCGTCCCCGTCCGTCCGCTCCTCTCCCACGACCGTCCGACCGGCCTCGCCGCCCGCCCGTCGTCAGGCCGTCGGGGCGACGGGCCCCGGCTAGGCTGACCCCACCATGAGCACGCCCTCCGGACCGGCCGACCAGCCCTCGACCCCTCGGGACGGCGACGCGATCCGCGTCGTGTGCGTGGCCTACAACCCCGGACCCGAGCTCGCCGAGTTCGCGGCGTCGCTCCGGACGGCCACGACGCGACCAGTGACCCTCGTCCTCGCCGACAACGGCGACGACCCGACGGTCGTCGACGACGTCGCCTCGCGCGCGGGCGCGGTCGTGCTCCGTGCGGGCCGCAACCTCGGCTACGGCGCCGCGGCGAACCGGGGCGCGCAGGACGGCGACGAGCCGTGGGTGGTCGTGGCCAACACGGACATCGTGTGGCACCCGGGGTCGCTCGACACCCTCGTCGACGCCGCCCACCGGTACCCCCGTGGCGGCTCGTTCGGCCCCGCGGTGCTCAACACGGACGGGACGCGCTACCCGTCCGCGCGCGCGCTGCCGTCGTTCACGTCGGGCGTCGGGCACGCCGTCCTGGGCCGGGTCTGGCCGGACAACCCGTGGACGCGCGCCTACCGCAGCGACGCCGCGTCGCAGGACGAGCGGCCCGCCGGGTGGCTGTCGGGGTCCTGCCTGCTGCTCCGCCGGGAGGCGTTCGAGGAGGTCGGCGGCTTCGACGAGGGCTACTTCATGTTCTTCGAGGACGTCGACCTGGGCGAGCGTCTCGGCCGCCGGGGCTGGGCCAACGTGCACGTGCCGTCCGCGGCCGTCACGCACGTCGGCGGGACGTCGTGGCGCGAGCGTCCCGCGCCCATGATCCGCGCGCACCACCGCAGCGCCGCACGCTACGTCGCCCGGCACTACCCGCACGCGTACCAGTGGCCGCTGCGCGCCGCGGCGCGGCTCGGGCTCCGCGTTCGCGAGGCGTGGGAGACCCGCGCCGTCGGCCCCGAGGGCACCGACCGCTGAGGTCGTGCGCGACGGGCCCGGCCTGCGCGCGCGCGGGCGGGCGGGCGGGCGGGCGGGGTCAGCGCAGCGCGACCGCGACCTCGGTGCGGCTCTCCAGCGCGGGCGTCGGGACGATCACCGACACGACGTCCCCGGTCGGCAGCGGCGCGGTGAGGACCGACGCCCACGCGACGCGCTCGTCGTCGGTGCCCACCACGACCCCCGCGACCCGGCCGACGTCGTCCGCGGCGGCCTCCTCGCCCGTGACGAGCTCGAGGAGCTCCGCGCGGCCCACGGTCGTGCTGCGGCCCTCCGTGAGGGTCACGGTGCCCTCGGCGACGACCCCGCCTCCGGTCGAGAGCAGCCGCACGCCGACCTCGACGACCCGCGGACCGTCGCCCTCGACGACGCCGAGCACCAGACGGCCCGGCACGTCCGACGGCAGCGCGACGGCCGAGGTGCCGCCGGGCCGGACAGAGGCTGCCCACGCACGGTCGACCGGGTCGGTGCGGACCCCGTCCGTGCGGCCGACCGACCGCCCGCGCGTGACCATGGCCGCCGCGACGACCGGCTCGTCCGCCTCGACGACCGCGGTGTAGCCGCCCTGCGCGAGCCCGCCGAGGGGCACGTCGAGGACCGTCCCGGCCTCGAGCCGGACCTCCTCGGCGCCGGGTAGGCGCACGACCCCCTCGGGTCCGACGAGCGAGATGCGCGCCGTCGTGCCCGCCTCGGGTGCCAGGAGGCGCAGGAGCGCCGGGTCGGCCCCCTCCACCTCGGTCGTCGGCACGTCGATCCCAGGCACCACCTGGCGCGTCGAGGGCGCCGCACCCGGCACGACGTGGTCGACGCCGGCGGGCACCAGCCCGCGCAGCTCGCTGTCCTGCACGTACGCACCCACGAGCCCGCCGCTCGCCGTGACACGCACGACGACCCGGCGCTGGTCCGCGGCGACACCCTCGAGGAGGACGACCCGCTCGGACCCCGCCGGGACGAGGAACTCGGGCGCACCGGCGAGCTCGACGGGTCCGGCCGGGCCCCACAGGTCGACCTCGACGCTCGCCGCGGTGCGACCCGGGTTCTGCAGCACCAGGCGAGCACTCGAGCCGACCGACGTGCCCCCGCCGACCAGCCACTGCTCGGCGGCGGGCCGGACGCAGCCCGCCGCGGTGATGCCCCGCAGGTCCCCGCTGCCCACGGACGCCGTGACGACGCCGGCAGCCACGACGACGTCCTCCGGGACGACCTCCAGGACCGAGCCGCCGTCGACGTCCTCGAGCGTCGCCTCGCCGGCGTCCTCGGCCACGTCGAGGCCGGTCGTGTCCCCGCCGATCGGACCCACGCCGGCGTCGCCGGCCCCGTCGAGGACGGCCACGAGCCGCTCGACGGCGTCCTCGGGCGAGGGGTCGAACTGCGCGTCGTAGCTCACGTCCTCACCGGGGACCGGCTCGGTCGGGAGGCGCACGCCCCCCGGGCACACGAGCCGGACGGCGGCCGGCGGCACGCTGACGGCGTCGGCCCCGGCCTCGACGGGCGCCGGCCGGTCGACGCTCTCGTCGAGCACCGCGACGCCGGCCGCGACACCGAGGACGAGGAGCGCGGCGCCGGCGTGCGCCGCGGCGCGGGCCACGCGCCGCGCGGCGCCGACGCGTGGCCGGAAGGACTGCACCTCCGCGCGCGTCCCGGACGTGCCCGCGGCCGGAGCGGTGGGAGCCGTGGGTGGGGTCTCGTCGGTCATCGGGTCCCTCCACGCCGTCGTCGGACAGGCACCGCGAGCAGGAGCGTCACGAGGAGGACCGACCCCTGGACCGCGGTCCAGGCCGTGCGCTCGGTCGGCGCACGCGTCACCACGAGCAGCCCCCCGTCCTCGCCGACCTCGAACGCCTGACGCCAGCCCTCGGTGACGGAGCGCAGGGGCCGACCGTCGAGCGTCGCGCGCCACGCGGGGTCGGCACGCTCGGCCAGCACGAGCCGGCGCTCGGCACCGGGCCCCCCGGCCTCGACCCGGGTCCGGACCGTGCCGTCGTCGGACGCGACGGGCTGCACGGCGTCGCCGCCCACGAGGCGTGCCCACGCCGTCGTCGTCCCGGCGCCGGGTGCGACGCGCCAGATGATGCCGGACCCCGTCTCGGTGACCCGCTCGAGACCGGGCGTCGCGTCGAGCCGCGCGACGAGCTCGGTCCGCGCGGTGCGGGCGACGGCGTCCGCGCCGCCGTCCTGGTCGGCGTCCGCATCGCCGGGCCCTCCGGACGCGTCGAGGTCGGCGGCCGGTGGCACGAGGACCGCGCCGACCCCGAGCAGGGCGAGGTCCTGCGCGACGTCGTCACCCGTGCCCGTGACGAGCGTCCCGACGACGGCGAGCAGCTCCTGCTCGGCGTCGTCGGGGCCGACGGGCCCGGGGGCGTCCCACGACCCGGCGACCTCACGCGCCGTCACGCTGCGCGACCACTCGACCAGCTGTGCGCCGTCGTCGCGCAGGAGCGTCGCCGAGACCTCGTCGGACGAGCGCGCCCCGACCGCGAGGACCCGCACGTCGTCGGGTGAGGACTGCAGCTGCCGACCGACGGCCGGGACGACGGCCACGTCCGTCGTCCGTGCAGCCAGGGCCGTTCCGGGCGCGACGAGCGCCTGGTACGTCCAGGTGCCGAGCACGACGACGGGGGCAAGCACGGCGAGCACCGTCAGCAGGCCCGCCGTGAGCTGGCGCCAGCCGAACGAGCGCCGCGCGAGCCGGGACCGCAACCCGTCGGCACCGACCAGGGCGGCAGCGCCGAGCCCCGCGACGACGAGGCTGACGGCACCGCCCGGCCACGCCGTCACGAGGGCGTCGCCGGACCGCGCGACGACGGCGCGACCGGCGAGCGCGCCGCCCAGCAGGCCGACGGCGGCGGCGGCCCAGCCGACGCACGCGGCGCGCAGCGCCGAGCCGCGGGTGAGCGCGAGGGCCGCGACGAGGACGAGGACGCCTCCGGCCACGAGCAGCGCGACCTCGGCCGCGACGCCGTCGAACCACGGGAGCGCGTCGGGCGCGACCGGGTGCCCGAGGAGCTGCTGCCACGCGGGGGCGGCCGTGCTCGCGACGGGGACCCCCGGGTCCGCGAGCAGCGCGCGCCAGCCACCGTCACCCCACGTCCGCACCGCCTCGACGACCACGGGGGCGTGGAGCGCGAGCGCGGGGACCGGGAGCCACAGGACGCGGCGACGCGGCACGACGAGCGCGAGCACGGGCACGAGGAGGAGCGCGGCCGGCAGCAGCACGGGTGCGCCGGCGGACGCCGCGGCGAGGGCGAGCGACCCGCCGGCGAGCGCCGCGAGCGAGGCCGGTGCGCGTCGGACGGGCAGCGGGGCGGGCGCCGGGTGGGCCGGCACCGCGTGGGCGGGAACGGGCGGCTCCGGCGTGGGCACCGGGTTCGGCACCGGGTTCGGCACCGGGTTCGGCACCGGGTTCGGCACCGGGGCGTGGACCTTCTGGGTGGGCACGGACCGGGCCGGCACGGCGTCGACCGCCTCCGACCCGCCGGAGCCGGCGACCTTCCCGGCGCGCTCGGACGGGACCTCGAAGTCCTGGGAGGCGTCGGCGTCCTCGCCGTCGTCGTCGTCGGCGCCGTCGACGTCGTCGGCGCCGTCGACGTCGTCGGCGTCGTCGTCGCCGAAGCCGGCCCACCGGTCCTCGACGGCGAGCGTCCCCGGGACCGGCGGGGCGTCCGGCGCCCGGTCGACCAGGCGCTGGGCGCCGAGCAGGCCGGAGGCGACGACGTCGACTCGCGCGGCCCCGACGCCGCGTGCGACGCCCAGGAGCACCCACGGAAGGAGGACGTGCGCGAGGACCGCACCCCAGCGCAGGTCCGCGACACCCACGAGCAGGCTCGGGGCGGCCGTCCACACGAGGGCCGCCCACGCGCGCAGGGCCACGGACCGGGTCGCGGCACCCGCGGCGAACCACGCGCCGGCGGCGGCCAGGACGAGCGAGAGCAGGACCACGACGCCGATCCCCACCGACAGGGACCCGGCGACGGCGGCGAGCGGCAGAGTCGCGAGGAGCGCGGGGTCCACGGGACCGGGGTGGCCCAGGTCGGCGGGCACCCAGGCCGCGCGGACCACGCGCCACGTCTCGAGCGCCGACGACGCCGCGCCGGGCAGCGTCCCGCCTGTGAGCCGCTCGCCTGCGAGCACGCGCGTCACGAGGGGTCCGAGCACCGCCGTGGTGACCGCGGCGGCCCCGAGGAGGACCAGCAGGCCCGTGCCACGGCGTCGTCGCCGCAGCGCCGCGAGCTCGCGGAGCTCGAGCTCGCTCGGCGCCTCGGCGTGGCGACGGCGCTCGGCCGCCGAGAGGCGACGGTCGCGGGTCTGGCGGACGACCTCGCGCCACGTGACCTGCAGCGGGCGCAGCGACCGCCGCGGGAGCCGACGCGTCGCGGCCTGGCGTCGGCGCGCGCGGACCACGCGCAGCGGGCGGACGAGGACCGACCAGGGCGCCACCAGCTCGGGGAGCACGAGGTGCGGCTCCTTGGAGACCAGCCGTCCGAGCGCGCGGACGACGCCGCTCACCACGGCGAGGACCGTCACGACGGGGACGAGCGGCAGCGGCACCCCGACGAGCTGGCCGTGGAGGTAGGCCTCGCGGCGCGCCCGGGCCGACCGGCGCGCGTCCCAGCCCGGCCGGTTGACCACGGCACCGGACACGGGGTCGGCGAGCGACGCCTGCGCGTGGCGGACCACCGCTCTCGGGACGACGACGACCCGGTGACCGGCGAGGCGGGCGCGGCGGCACAGGTCCGCCCCGTCGCCGAACGGGCCGAGCGCCGGGTCGGGCCCGCCGAGCGCGTCCCAGACGTCACGACGCACGAGGGCACCGGCGATCCCCACCGCGAGCACGTCCTCGCGGCCGTCGTACTGCCCCTGGTCGACCTCGGCGCCCTCGATGCCCGTCATGCGCCGCCCGAACCGCGACGTCGAGACGCCCACCTCGAGGACTCGGGCCGGACCGGACCACGTGCGCTGCTTGCAGCCCGCGACGCCGACCGAGGGGGCGATCTCGACCGCCCGCATCAGCTCGGCGAGCGTGTCCGGGGCGGGCGCGCTGTCGTCGTGCAGCAGCCACAGCCAGTCGTCGCGCCCGAGCACCTCCGAGCCCGCGTCCAGGCCCGCCCGGACGGCCGCCCCGAAGGTGCGCGCGCGGGTCGCCTCCACCACGGAGAGGCGTGGCGCGTCGGGGCCGGCGAAGAGCTGGGCGGCGAGCGTCCGCGCGACGTGCGCGGGCTCGGTCCCGACGTCGACGAGCAGCACGTGGGCCGGTGGGCGGACCTGCCCCGCGAGCGCCGTCAGGGTCTCGGAGGCGTACTCGGTGTCGCCGCGCGTCACGACGACGGCCGTGACCGAGGACGTGCGATGGCGCCGGGGCACCGCTGCGGAGGCGCTGCCGTCAGTCATGAGGTCCTGTGGCGCGCCCGGGGGCGCGCTCAGACGACGCGCTTCTTGAGCTTGCGGCGCTCGCGCTCGGAGAGCCCGCCCCAGATGCCGAAGCGCTCGTCGTTGGCGAGCGCGTACTCGAGGCACTCGGCGCGGACGTCGCAGCCGAGGCAGACCTTCTTCGCCTCGCGCGTCGAGCCGCCCTTCTCCGGGAAGAAGGCCTCAGGGTCGGTCTGCGCGCACAGCGCGCGCTCCTGCCAGCCGAGCGCCGTGTCCTCGTCCGCCGTGCCGAAGAGCGGCAGCACCGTCGCGCCCTCGGTCGGGCGTGGCGGCGCGAGGAACGATGCGTCGTCGTCGAGCAAGTTCCACATGTCAGAGCCTTCCGTGCCGCCTGGTCCCCTCGGGGCGTCCTGCATGCTGTCCCTCACGGTCGTCCACCATCGACGGCTGTCGGGACGGCATGAGTCAAATTACACGCGTGTCATCCGTGAGGGTCAAGCCGGAGCGTGGTATCAGCACCCGTTCGGCGGGCAGAGGTGGACGAAGCGGACACCCTACGCTGTCCCGTGTGACCGCGAGCACCCCCCACCAGCAGCCGCCGGCCCCGTCCGGTGCCCTCCTCCCCCGCGTCCTCAGCACCGTCACCGCCGACCCCGGTCGGCCGCGGCTCACCTGGTACGGCCCGGACGGCGAGCGCATCGAGCTCTCGGGCCACGTGCTCGACAACTGGGTCACGAAGGCGACCAACCTCCTCGTCGAGGAGTTCCACGCGGGGCCCGCGTCCGAGGTCGTGCTCGACCTGCCGCCGCACTGGCGCACCGTCGTCTGGGCGTTCGCCGCGTGGCGCGCCGGCGCGTGCGTGGCGACGGACGACCCGGGCACGGTCGAGGCGGGCACCGTCGTCGTGACCGACCGTCCCGAGCGCTGGGCGGGCACGCCCGCCGACGTCGTCGCCGTCGCGCTCCCCGCGCTCGCGCGGCGCTTCGACGGAGCGCTCCCCCCGGGGGTCACCGACTCCTCCGCGGCGGTGCTCGGCTACGGCGACGTGCTGACGTACGTCCGCGAGCACTCCCCTGCCGCGTGCGCGGTCCGCACCCTCGGCCCCGGGGCGACGACGCGTGCGCACGCCGAGCTCGGCGCGTGGGCGCGCGAGACGGCGGACGCCCGCTGGCCCGGCGAGGAGTGGCTCGACGCGGCCGACGAGTCGGTGGCCTACCGGGCGCTGCTGCAGGCGCGCGACGACGACGCCCTCGCGGTCGTCGCGGCGGCCGTCGTGGTCTTCGGCGCCGACGGCTCGGTCGTGCTCACGTCGCCAGACGTCACCACCGCGCTCGCCGAGGACGCGGCGCGTCGGGAGCACCTGGTCGAGACCGAGCGCGTGGGCCGCCTCGTCTGACGCGGGGGGCGGGCCGACGTCCTCCGCGCGTCAGGGGACGTCGGCCTGCACGACCGTGCCGACACCCGAGGCGACCAGCGACCCGTCGCGCGCGGGCACGAAGGCCGACTCGCCGCGCACGAGGTCCAGCTTGTCGCCCGTCGCCGACTCGAGGGTCACGGCCCCCTCGAGGCACAGGAGCACACGGGGCCCCCGACCGGGCAGCGGGTGCACCGCGCCGTCCGTCAGCCGGGTGAAGGACAGCTCGAAGTCGTCGACCGGGGCGTAGAACGCCTTGGTCGAGCCGTGGAACGCCTCGGGCGCGACACGGATCGGCGGGGCCGCGACGTAGTCGACGTTGTCGAGCAGCTCGGGGATGTCGATGTGCTTGGACGTGAGCCCCGCGCGGAGCACGTTGTCCGAGTTGGCCATGATCTCGACCGCGGTCCCCGAGAGGTAGGCGTGGACGCCACCCGCCGGGACGAACAGGGCCTCGCCGGGCTGCAGCGTGACCGGGTTGAGCAGCAGCGACGTCACCACGCCCGGGTCACCCGGGTAGTGCTCGGCGAGCAGCACCACGGTGCCGTCCGCACGCGGGGACGGCGAGCCCGCGGCGAGGCGCTCGCGGCACGCGTCGACGACCTCCCCGACCTGGGCGGCCGTGGGTGGGTCGTGCGGGTCGAGGAGGCGGCGGAACGCCGCCCGGATCCCCCGGAACGACGGGTCGGCGCGCAGGTCCGCGTGGAGCACGTGCGCCAGCTCGGCGTCGAGCCCGGCGACGAGCTCGGCCGCGCGGCGCGGTGCCCGGAACCCGCACATCGCCTGGAACGGCGTGAGCGCGAAGACCAGCTCGGGCTTGTGGTTGCGGTCCTTGTAGTTGCGGTGCGGGTCGTCGATCGCGACCCCCGAGAGCTCCTCGCGCTCGAACCCCGCACGCGCGGCGTCCGCCGACGGGTGCACCTGGAGCGAGAGCGGCTTGTCCGCGGCGATGATCTTCAGCAGGTACGGCAGGCACGCGCCGAAGCGCGCGACGACGTCCGCACCGAGCACGCCGGCCGGGTCGTCGCCGATGTACTCGTCGAGCGGGACCGGCCCGTCCGGCGTGAGCGCCGTCGACGGGGCCGACGGGTGGGCGCCGAGCCACAGCTCCGCGGCCGGCTTCGTCGTGGGTCGACGACCGAGGAGCTCGGGGATCGTCGTCGGTGACCCCCAGTCGTACTCGCGGACAGGGTTCTCGAGGCGGTGCACAGGCCGTCCTCCCGCTCGGGGTGAGGTCGTCGGCCACTGTAGCAACGGGACGAACCGGACATACCCGTGCCCGCCGTGCGCGAGACGTACGGCACACTTGGGGCCCATGCGCGGAATCATCCTGGCCGGCGGGTCCGGCACACGCCTGCACCCCATCACCCTCGGCGTGAGCAAGCAGCTCGTGCCGGTGTACGACAAGCCGATGATCTACTACCCGCTGTCGACGCTCATGCTCGCCGGCATCCGGGACGTGCTCGTCATCACGACGCCGCACGACGCCGAGCAGTTCCACCGGCTCCTCGGCGACGGCTCGCAGTTCGGCATCTCGATCGAGTACACCGTCCAGGCGGAGCCCAACGGCCTCGCGCAGGCCTTCGTGCTCGGTGCGGACTTCGTCGGGACGGACAGCGCCGCCCTCGTCCTGGGCGACAACATCTTCTACGGACCGGGCCTCGGGTCGCGCCTGGGCCGCTTCCACGACGTCGACGGCGGTGCCGTGTTCGCGTACCGCGTCGCGGACCCGACCGCGTACGGCGTCGTCGAGTTCGACGCCGACGGACGCGCCCTGTCGCTCGAGGAGAAGCCGGCGAAGCCGCGCTCGAGCTACGCGGTGCCGGGTCTGTACTTCTACGACAACGACGTGATCGCGATCGCACGCGACCTCGAGCCGTCCGCCCGCGGCGAGTACGAGATCACCGACGTGAACCGCGCGTACCTCGAGCAGGGCCGCCTCCAGGTCGAGGTCCTCCCCCGCGGCACCGCGTGGCTCGACACGGGGACGTTCGACTCGCTGCTGGAGGCCTCGGACTACGTCCGCACGATCGAGCACCGGCAGGGCATGAAGATCGGCGCGCCCGAGGAGGTCGCCTGGCGGCAGGGCTTCCTCGACGACGACGGCCTGCGCGAGCGTGCCGAGCGCCTCGTGAAGTCCGGCTACGGCACCTACCTGCTCGGGCTCCTCGAGACCGAGCGCTGACCGGCTCGGCGGCGCTCAGCACCTGGGCGCCGCCGACGGCCCAGCGACGGACCCGCTCGGGGCCGCGCCGGCACCCTTCCCCGTGGCAGGCGAGCCGTCCAGCGGGCGGGACGCGCGGTCGAGCGGGCGGGTCGTGCCGTCGTCGTGCGCCCGCACGACCCCGTCCACGTCGGCGAGCCCCTCGTCGGTCGCCTCGGGCGCCGTGCGGCCGAGCGCGAACCACCCCAGGACGGCGCTCCAGGCCACGACCGCGACCACGGCACCGACCAGCACGAGCGGGAGCGGCACGGGCGGGTACCAGGGGTTGGCGACGGGCTCGAACCAGGGGGCCTCGGTCCCCGCGACGTACCTCCGCAGGTTGGCGAGGAGCTGGGCGAGGTGCACGACGCCGAGCGTCGTCACGCCCAGGACGAGCACGCGGCGCGTCACGCGCCGCGGGATCGCGGTCACCCGTGCCTGCACGGCCAGGCCCGCGAGGATCGGCACGCCGACCGCGACCGCGAGCAGGTACCGGCCCTGCCACGGCAGGCCCAGGTAGCGCGCGTTCGGGACCTGCAGCGCCACGGGGACGAGCCACACGGCGACGGCGAGCACGGCGACGACGACGCGCTGACGCCGTCGGGCGACGGCCCACGCCGCGGCCAGGACCGTGCCCAGCACCGCGGTGAACCAGTAGTAGGTCCACGACGGCGGGCGCGTGTCGAGCCAGCCGAACCGGCCCACCATGCCCTCGTAGTAGAACGTCGTCAGGGACAGGGCCCCTTCGAGCGCCCCGCGCCACTCGAGGTCCGGGTGGTTCACGACGTCGCCGCCCGACACGGCGCCGTTGACCGCCGTCCACGCGACGGCTGCGGCGCTGCCGACGGCGCCGAGCACGATCCCGGGCCACGGCCTCCGGTCGGCCAGCACGGCCGCCGTCCGGCGCCACGGGACGGTGACCAGCACCGTGAGGACCACCAGCGCGAGGAAGAGCGGCGAGAGCGCCTTCGCGTTGACGAGCAGCACCACGAGCACCCCGGCGCGCCACCACTGCCGCAGCGCGAGCTCGGGCCGTGGGCGGTGCAGCGCCGCGAGGAGCGTGAGCCACAGGCCGATCGCGGCGGTGGCCTCGACGGAGTTGGGGTTCACCGTGCTCGCCATGAAGACGACCATCGGCGTCGTCGCGACGCCCGCGCCGAGGACGGCCCAGCCGCCCAGCCGCGCCTCGGCGAGCGACCGCAGGCCGGCCGCGACGAGCGCGCTCGACAGCAGCACGCTGACGATGCGCATGAGGTAAGCGGCCTCGAGCGACGGCGGCAGCAGGCTCGGCAGGCCGACGATCGCGTAGTACAGCGGGTTGCCCTCGTCCGCGGTCGTGGTGGCCGGCTGGTCGACCGCCGGGGTCGTGAGGTCGACGAACGAGCAGCTCGCGGGCTGGTCGGCGCGGAACGCGTAGCAGCCGGGCATCTCGAGCGTCGCGGCGTACACACGCGGGACCTCGACCTGCCGCATCCCGACGCGGACCTCCTCGCCGAGCGACCGCTCGCGGACGATCCCGACCGCGCGGACGATGTGGCTCGGCTCGTCGGGCGACGCGGCCATCGGGTTCGAGACCGCCCAGACCCCGCCCAGGGCCGCCATCGCGAGGAAGGCGGCCCAGAAGACGGCGCGGGGGTCCCGCGTCCGGACGGCCGCGCGGACGCGCTCACGCACGGTCGTCCCCCGTCGTCGTCGGCGGCGTGGGGGGCGCCGTGGGCGCGGGCGGCGCAGGGGCGGTCGGCGGGAAGCGGCCGATCGCCTCGTCGATCGCGAGCCGGCGCGCGAGCAGGGTGAGCCGCCGCTCCATCTCGCGGTGCCTGCGGTACATCGTCACGAGGGACAGGAGGAACGCGATGATCAGGCCGTACAGCAGCAGGTCCGTCCCCCGCCCGACGCCGACGACGCCCGCCGCCTCGTTCCACGCGTCGGGGAACACGACCGACAGCGCCGCGAAGAGCGCGAAGCCCGCGAGGGCCATCCGGCGCATCGCGAGGTGCCGCGCTCCGCTCGGGGCTCGCATGCCGAGCACCACCACGAGGGCGATCGCGGCGAGCAGGAGGACCTTGATGAGCACGGCGGCGACCTACCTGTAGAGGAGTTCGGTGAGGATGTTGATCGCGTTGAGGACCGACTGCCCCTTGGAGCGCGAGTAGTCGGTGTACAGGATGTGCACCGGGTGCTCCACGAGGCGCACGCCCGACCTGCCCACCTGCTCCACGATCTCGGAGGCGTGGGCCATCCGGTTCTGCTTGACGTCCAGCCGCGCGGCGGCCTCGCGCGTGAAGGCGCGCAGCCCGTTGTGCGCGTCGGTCAGGCGGACGCCCGTCGTGAGGTTCGTGTAGGCGATCGCGGCGCGCAGGACGAGCCGCTTGAGGGCACCGGGCCGGGTGCGGTCGTCGAGGAAGCGCGAGCCGAAGACGACGTCGGCCTCGCCGGCCCGCAGGCGCGCGACCATCGCCTCGGCGTCCGCGACCTGGTGCTGACCGTCCGCGTCGAACGTCACGACGTACCGGATCCCGGGCAGGCGGAGGGCGACCTCGATCCCTGTCTGCAGCGCGGCGCCCTGGCCGAGGTTGATCGGGTGCTGCACGACGATCGCGCCCGCCGCCTCGGCGCGCGCTGCCGAGTCGTCGCTGCTGCCGTCGTCGACGACGACGACGGTGGGGAAGGTCGCCCGTGCCGCGGCGACGACGTCGTGCACGACGGTCGCCTCGTTGTACAGGGGGACGACCAGGCAGGCGTCAGTGTTGCGCACCGGCTGGGGCTCCAGGGTCCGAGGGAGGGTCGGACCAGCGTACAAGGCCCGTCCCGCGGGGCCGCCGCCGTAGAGTGCCCTCCCGTGGAGTCGCAGAACCACTACTACGGCCACAGCGCCGCCTTCGCGCTCTACCTCGGCCTGCCCGCGCCGCGGCACGTGCGCGGCCTGGTCCAGCACGGGTGGACCGCCGTCTCGCCGCTCGGCACGCACTTCCGGGACTTCCCGCGGATCGGCGCCGCGGACGGGCCCGCCGACCGCCGTCTGCTCGTGTGGAGCCACCGCTCGCGCGCGTGGGACCCCACGTCGGCGGACCGCGCGAGCGTGCCGATCGGCGCGCCGTGGCTCTACCTCTGCTCCGCGCTGGGCACGCTCGACGCGCGGAGCGCGCCGGGTGACGGTTCCCACGAGGGCGCGGCCGGGGGCACCGGCACGGTGGCCGGTCCGCACGGCACCGTGATCCTGCCGGTCCACGGGATCGCGACGCAGCGCCTGGAGGGCGACCACCGGGCGGTCGCGCGCGAGTGGGCGCGGACCGAGGGCCCGTCCACCGTGTGCCTCTACCACGTCGAGGCGCGCGACCCCGCGGTGGTCAGGGCGTACGTCGACGCCGGCCACACGTGCGTGACGCTCGGCGAGCGCACCGACCCGGCGTTCCTCGGTCGCCTGCACACGCTGCTCACGGGCGCCGGGCGCGTCGTCTCCAACCGGCTCTCGACGCCCGTCGTGTACGCCGCGGCCCTCGGGATCGACACCGCCGTGCACGGCGACGGCATGGCGCTCGAGGGCGAGGACCCGCAGGCCCTCGCGCGCGTGCGGACGCTGTGGCCCGAGATGCACGACGACTCGGTGCCGCTCGCCGACCGCCGCGCCGTCGCCGCGGACGAGCTCGGCCTGGCGTCCCTGCGCGAGCCCGACGAGCTGGTCCGCCTGCTCGGCTGGGACCGCGCGCTGCGCGTGGGCCCGTGGTGGCAGCACTGGGTGAGCGCACCCGCGAGCCGCGCGGTCACGACCGTCCGACGTCGGCGCGGCGCCGCGGGCGATCCCGCGCCGACGGCCGCCCCGACGGTCGCGCCGACGGCGGCGCCGGCAGCCGCAGGCCCCGCGGCCGCCGCGCTGTCGGCGACCCGGTTCCTCGTCGCCGCCGCGTCCTACCTGCCGCACCCGATCGGTCGGGTCATCCCGCCGGGTGCGCCGCTCCCCGTCGTCGTCCCCACGGCGGACGTCGCCCGCTGAGCGCTGCGGCCGCGACCACCACGAGCACCACGGCGCCGCCCCAGCGCCACGCAGCCCCCGACCCGTCCGTCGGCAGGAGCACACCCCCCAGGGTCGTGAGCACCCACAGCGCGAGCACGAGCGGCATGCCCGGCGGCCACCACGCGTGGCCCGCGACGCGCCGCTGCAGCGCCGTCGTGCCCGTCGCGAGGAGCAGGTACGCACCGAGGTAGCCCGCACCCGTGGCGGTCACGCCCCACGACGACGCGGCGGCGGCCGCGACCGCGAGGCCCCCGGCGACCGCGAGAGGCGTCGTGACCGCGAGACCGTGCGTGCGTCCCTCGGCGAAGACGAGGTGCCCGCTCGCGAGGTAGACGACGGACGGGACCGCGGCCGCCGCGGCGAGCGCGAGCGCGGGGACCAGGCCGTCGGTCGCGTACCGCGCGGGCGCGGCCACGGCGAGCACCCAGGGCGCGAGCAGGGCGAGGCCGCCCGACAGCGTCACGGTGACCAGGCCCACCGACCTGGTCGTCTCGGTCAGGACGCGTCCCCGCTCGGCGGGAGGCGTCCGGTAGACGAGCGGCGCCCACGCGTTGTTGAGACCGGCGGTCACCACGGTCGCCCCGGCACCGAACGTGAGGGCGACGTTGGCACGGCCGCCCTCGCCCAGGAGCCGGTCGGCGATCACGACGAGCCCCGCGAGCGCGAGGTAGAGGCTCACCTGGTGCGGCACGGTCGGCAGGCCGATCCGCAGGGCGGCGCGCAGACCACCCCGGCGCCCCTGAGCGGGACCCGACGCGACCACGAGCCCGAGCCCGGTCAGCCCCGCCGCGACGTAGCCGGCCGCGAGGCCCACGAGGTACGCCGTCGCGCTGCGCTCGACGGCGAGCACGCCGACCAGCCCGAGCGCCGGGCCCACGAGGCCTGCGAGCGCGGCGAGCCCGACGAACGGCCGGACCCGGTCCTCGCCCCGCAGGTAGGCCTGGGCGAGCACCATCCAGGCCCCGCCCAGCGAGGCCGCGAGCGCGAGCACGAGCTCGGTCGAGGCGGGCCGGCCGAGCACGAGCGGGGACCACCAGCCCGACGTCGCGGTCGCGACCGCACCCAGCACCCCGGCCAGCCCGGCGCCCTGCAGCACGAGCACGCGCGAGCCGGTCGCGCCCGCGGCGTCGAGGAGGTGCTGACGCGTGATCGCGGCACCCATGCCGAGGCCGAGGAGGATGTAGGTCACCTGGACGACGACCGTCGCGACCGCGACGAGGTCGTACTCGGCGACGGGCAGCGCCCGCGTCACGGCGGGGACGACGGCGACCGCGGCGAGCGCGGGTGCCGCCGTCGCCAGCGTGTAGAGCGAGCCGCGCCCGAGGACGGTGCGCGAGGCCGAGGCTGCGGGCGCCTCGACGGGGCCGTCGGTCATCGGGTCAGCGGCCGGTGACCGCGCGCCGGACCTCCTCGACGACCCGGTCGACGTCGGCGTCCGTGAGGTCGGGGAACAGCGGGAGGGAGATCTCCTGCTCGTAGTACGCCTCGGCGTTCGGGCACAGGCCCCTGCGGTACCCGAGGTCCGCGAAGGCGGGGTGCCAGTACGCCGGGATGTAGTTGACCTGCACGCCGATCCCCGCGGCGCGCAGGGACTCGAAGACCTCGCGGCGGCGGCCGTCGAGCACGCGCAAGGGGTACAGGTGCCACGCGGGCTCGGCGTCCGCGCGGTGGGCGGGCGTGCGGACCCCGTCGAGGTCGCGGAGCCCCTCGTCGTAGCGGGCGTGGATCTCGGCCCGGCGCGTGCGGAACGCGTCGAGGCGCCGCAGCTGCGACGTGCCGAGCGCCGCGAGCACGTCCGGGAGGCGGTAGTTCAGCCCGAGCTCGTGGACCTCCTGGTGCCACGGACCCTCGTCGGGCCACCGCTGGGCGTCGGGCTCACGCACCAGGCCGTGGTTCTTGAAGAGCCGGGCGCGCCGCTCGAGCCCGGGGTCGGTCGCCAGGACCGCGCCGCCCTCGGCGGTCGTGAGGTTCTTCGTCGGGAAGAACGACAACGTCGTGAGGTCCGCGAAGGCGCCCACGGGACGGCCCGCCCACCGCGAGCCGATCGAGTGCGCGGCGTCCTCGAGGAACAGCGCGCCGTGCGCGTGCGCGAGCTCGGCGAAGCGCTCGGGCTCCGCCGGCAGCCCCGCGTAGTCGACGGCCGCGACGACGCGCGTGCGCTCGGTCATCGCGGCCCGGGCGGCCTCGACGTCGAGGTTGCCCGTGTCGGGCTCGACGTCGGCGAAGACGACGGTCGCGCCGTGCAGGGCCGCTGCCGCGGCGGTCGCGACGAACGTGAGCGGCGTCGTGACGACCTCGTCACCCGGACCGACACCCGCGGCCGCGTACGCGACGTGCAGCGCGGCCGTCCCGGACGTCACGCTGACGGCCGGCACGTCCCCGCACGCGGCCGACACCGCGGCCTCGAACTCGGCCACGGCGGGACCGGTCGTGAGCCAGTCGCTGCGCAGCGCCGCGACGACCGCGGCGACGTCGTCGTCGTCGATGGACTGGCGGCCGTAGGGCAGCACGACGCTCCTCAGGCGAACCGCGCGACCATGTCGCGCAGCTCGTCGGGCTCGAGCCAGAGGTCGTTGGTGTCGGAGCGGTAGGTCCACCCGTCCTCGACCGGGACGCCGTCGGCCGGCGGCTCGTAGCCCCAGCCGTGGACGTAGGGCATGACGACGTACCGGTCGCCCAGGCGCACCGTCCGGCGCGAGTCGTCCGCGGCGATCATCTCCTCGTGGAGCTTCTCCCCCGGGCGGATGCCGATCTCGTGCATCGGCGACCCGGGCGCGACGGCCTGCGCGAGGTCGGTCACGCGCATGCTGGGGATGCGCGGGACGTACAGCTCGCCGCCGGTCATGAGTGCGAACGAGTCGATGACGAACTTCACGGCCTGCGGGAGCGTGATCCAGAACCGCGTCATGCGCATGTCCGTGATCGGGATCGACGCGCCCTCCTCGGCGAGGCGGCGGAACACCGGGACGACCGACCCGCGCGAGCCCATGACGTTGCCGTACCGGACGACGCAGAAGCGCGTGTCGTACGCCGCGGCGTAGTGGTTGCCCGAGACGAACATCCGGTCGGCGCAGAGCTTCGTGGCGCCGTAGAGGTTGATCGGGCTCGACGCCTTGTCGGTCGACAGCGCGACGACCTTCTTCACGCCCGCGTCGATCGCGGCGTCGATGACGTTCTGCGACCCCTGGACGTTGGTCTGCACGTACTCGAAGGGGTTGTACTCGGCGGTGTCGACCTGCTTGAGCGCGGCGGCGTGGACGACGAGGTCGACCCCGTGCATCGCGCGCTCGAGGCGGCGGCGGTCGCGGATGTCCCCGATGAACCAGCGCAGGCGCGGGTCGTCGCCGAGCAGGCGGCGGACCTCGTACTGCTTGAGCTCGTCCCGGCTGAAGACGACGACGCGCCGCGGGTCGTGGTGGTCGAGGACCTCACGCAGGAAGGCCTTGCCGAAGGACCCGGTGCCTCCCGTGACGAGGATCGACGAACCGCTGAGCAGCGACATGCAGGGACTCCCGGAGGGGACGAGCGGCACGGCCGCGGGGACGTTCGGGGGCGGCGGCCCCGGTAGAGCATCATGGCACGGTGCCTCCCGAGCCCTCGCACGCAGCCCCCCGCGTCGTCGCCGTCGTCCAGGCCCGGACCGGGTCGCACCGCCTGCCCGGCAAGGTCCTCCTCCCGCTCGCGGGCCGCCCGGTCCTCGGCTGGGTCGTGCGCGCGGCCCGCGCCGCGTCGGGCGTCGACGAGGTCGTCGTCGCGACCTCCACCGCCCCGGGCGACGACGCCGTCGCGGACCTCGCGACCTCGCTCGGCGTCGCGGTCGTGCGCGGCAGCGAGGACGACGTCCTGTCGCGCTTCGTGCTCGCGCGCGACACGGCACGGGCGGACGCCGTGGTCCGGCTCACGGCCGACTGCCCGCTGCTCGACCCCGCGCTCATCGGTCTGGTCGCCGCGGCGTGGCGCGCGGCGCCCGACCTCGACTACGTCGCGACGACCCTCGTGCGGACGCTGCCCCGCGGCCTCGACGTCGAGCTCGTGTCCGCCGCGGCGCTCGACCTCGCGGACGCCCGCGCGACGGACCACGACCGCGTCCACGTGACGTCCTGGCTCTACGGCGAGCCGGGGCGCTGCCGGACGCTGGGGCTCGTCGTCACGCCCGACGCACACGACCTGCGCGTCACGCTCGACACGCCCGAGGACGCGCGGCTCCTCGCGGCCGTCGCGGACGAGCTCGGCGACGCGCCGCCCGCCTGGCGCGACCTCGTCGCGCTGCTCAGGTCGCGACCCGACCTGCGGGAGATCGTGGCCGACGTGCGCCAGAAGTCGCTCGAGGAGGGCTGATGCGCGCGCTCCTGCGCTGCGACGCGACCGCCGCGGGTGGCGTCGGGCACCTCGTGCGCTGCCTCGCGCTCGCCGAGGCCGCGACGGCCCGCGGGTGGCGCGTCGCGGTCGTCGGGCGCGTCACGGCACCCCTCGGCCGGCGCCTGCTCGCCGCGAGCGGCGTCCCGCTCCTGCCGTTCGACGGCCCGGGCGACGTCCCCGCCGACGCGCACCTGCCGCCGTCGGACCTGGATCCCGCACGCCTCGCCGCGCTGGTCCGCGCGACGCGTGCGGACGTGCTGCACGTGGACCACTACGCGCCGGTCGTGGGCCTCCGTGCGGCGATCCGCGAGGCGGGCGGCGCGCTCTCCTGCGTCGAGGACGGGCCGTTCGGGCGACGCGAGGCCGACGTCGTCGTCGACCCCACCCCGGGGGCCGAGGCGGCCGGACGGCCCGCGGACGGCTCGGGCACCGTGCTGCTGGGCGTGCGGCACGCGCCGATGCGGTCGGCCGTGGCGCGCGCGCACGACCTCGCGCGACCCCCGGCCGGACGTGACCCGCACGTCCTGGTCGTGCTGGGCGGGACCGACGCCACGGGTGCGGCTGCGGCGGTCGTCGCCGCGATCGCCCGGACCGGGGTCCGGACCGGTGCGGTCACCGTGATCGTCCGGCCCGACCACGCCGAGGACGTGCGTCGTGCGGGGGCGGACCTCCCGCTGCGCCTGGTCGGCCCGCAGGACGACCTCCCCGCGCTCGCCGCCGCGCACGACGTCGTGGTGACCGCGGCCGGGACGACGGTCTGGGAGCTCGCCGCGGTCGGGGTCGCGACCGGTGCGGTCGTGGTGGCCGAGAACCAGCGGATCGGCTACGAGCGTGCGGTGGGCCTCGGGCTGACCGCCGGGCTCGGGACGCCCGACGACCTCGCGGGGCCGACCGCCGGCCGGCTCGCGACGCTGCTGTCCGACCCCGCGACGCGCGGGCGGCTCGCTGCCGCGGGCCCGAGGGTCGTCGACCCGGACGGCGCGTCGCGCGTCGTCGCGGCGTGGGAGGACGTCGTCGCCGACCGCGCACGCCGCCGCGCCGGGGCCGGGACGGACCACGCCGACGACGAGGGCGCGGGTGCTGCCGACGGCCGGGCGGTGCGCGCGCGCGCGGCGACCGCCGACGACGCCGACCTCCTGCGTGGCTGGCGGAACGACCCCGCGACGAGGGCCGCGTCCCGCAGCACGGGCGAGGTGACGGCCGCCGAGCACACCGCGTGGCTCACGCGCGTGCTCGCCGACGACGACCGGCTCCTCCTCGTCCTCGAGAGCGCGCGCGACGAGGTCCCGGTCGGCACGGTGCGCTTCGACCGCACCGCCGAGGCGGGGCTGTGGGAGGTCTCGATCACGGTCGCGCCGGACGCGCGTGGCCAGGGCTGGGCGGCTCCGGTGCTCACCTGCGCCGAGGAGGCGTGGCGGGCCCTCGCGGGGCCCGACCCGCGGCTGCTCGCCGTCGTCCGGCCGGAGAACGCCGCCTCGGGCCGGCTCTTCACGAGCGCGGGCTACGTGCCGTCGCCCGAGCGCGGCGACGACGTCGTCACGGCGTTCGTCAAGCTGCCGGCCACCCCGGCGCGCTGAGTCGTCGGCCGGGACCGGCCCGACCGACGACGTCGCGTCAGGTCAGACGAGGTCCCAGGTCAGCGCCGTGCCGCGGGCCGCGTCGGTACGGAACGTGCGACCGAGCACCACGGGCAGGTACGCGGGCTCGAGACCACCGGCCGGGCGGATCGACCGCACGTTCTCGGGCGTGACCGCGTCCCCCGCGCGCACGTCCTGGACGACGTACAGCGAGCGGCGCAGCCGGCGGCTCTCGGACTCCCCCGGCGTCGGCTCGAGGCGCACCGTGCCGAGCGCCTGCCAGCCCCGCTCGGTCTCCGCCGCGAGGGCAGCGAGCTCGGCGGGCTCGAGCGAGAAGTCGGAGTCGACGCCGCCGTCGGCGCGCGCGAGCGTGACGTGCTTCTCGATGAGGGTCGCACCCATCGCGACCGCGGCGACCGCCACGCCGATGCCCATGGTGTGGTCCGAGAGCCCCACGACGACGTCGAACGTGTCCCGCAGGACCGGGATCGAGCGCAGGTTCGACTCGGCGGGGGACGCCGGGTAGGAGGAGGTGCACGCGAGCACGACCACGTCGTCGTTGCCCTCCGCGCGGATGGTCCGCACCGCGGTGTCGACGTCGGTCACGGTCGCGGCGCCCGTCGAGAGGATCACGGGCTTGCCCGTGCGCGCGACCCTGCGCAGCAGCGCGAGGTCCCCGATCTCGAGCGACGCGATCTTGTACACCGGCGCGCCGAGGTCCTCGAGCAGGTCGACGGCGGTGTCGTCGAACGGGCTCGAGAACGCGACGAGCCCGTGCTGGTGCGCGCGCTCGAAGATCGGCGCGTGCCACTCCCACGGGGTGTGGGCCTCGGTGTAGAGCTGGTGGAGGTTCTTCCCGCCCCACAGCTCGTGCCCGGACGAGACCCGGAAGGCGGGCCCGTCCGCGTCGATCGTGATCGTGTCCGCGGTGTACGTCTGCAGCTTGACCGCCTGCGCACCCGACTCGGCGATCGCGTCGACGATCGCGAGCGCGCGACCGAGGTCGCCGTTGTGGTTGCCCGACATCTCGGCCACCACGAACGGCCGGTGGTCCTCCCCGACCTGGTGGTCGCCGACCCGCACGCTCCGCCGTGCCCCGGTCACCGTCACGATCCCAGCACCTCCTCCGCGGCGGTCCGCCACCGGTCCGCCCAGTCACCGATCGGCTCGACCCCGGCCGCGCGCAGCGCGTCGTGCCCGAGCACCGACCACGCGGGCCGCGGCGCCGGACGTGCGAACGCCTCGCTGGTCGTCGGCCGGACGATCTCCGGGTCCATCCCCGCGGCCTCGACGACCGCGCGCGCGAAGCCCCACCACGACGTGTGGCCCGACGACGTGCCGTGGTACGTCCCCGCCGGCGCGTCCTGCTCGACGAGGCGGACCAGGAGGTCAGCGAGGTCGACCGTCCACGTCGGCTGCCCGTGCTGGTCGTCGACGACGTCGAGGCCCCCGCGCTCGCGCGCGACCCGCGCGATCGTCCGCGGGAAGCACGCGCCGCGTGCGCCGTAGAGCCACGCCGTGCGCACGACGAGGTGGTCGGCCGCCTCGGCGCGGACGGCCCACTCGCCGGCGGCCTTGGTCCGCCCGTACGCCGTCCGGGGCGCGACCGGGGCGTGCTCGTCGAACGGGCCGCCCACGTCGCCGTCGAACACGTAGTCGGTCGAGACGTGCACGACCCGGGCGCCCGCCGCGGCCGCCGCGCGCGCGACCGACGCCGCCCCGACCGCGTTGATCCGGAAGGCGTCGCCCTCACGCGTCTCGGCGTCGTCGACCGCGGTCCAGGCCGCGCAGTTCGCGACCACGTCGTGACCCCGCACGGCCTCGAGGACCGCCGCCGGCTCCGTGATGTCGACCGCCTCGCGGTCCACGGCCGTCACGGTGTGCCCGCCCGACCCGAGCCGGGTGACGAGGTCCTGGCCGAGCATGCCGTGGGCACCGGTCACGAGCCAACGCACGGCGTCTCCTTCCGACGGGGGATGTCCGGGACAGGCTAGCCGCCGGCCCTGACCCCCCGGGCCGCCGCGGGTCGCGACGGCGCGGGGCTACGCTGGCACGGCCCTGACCGACCGTCGGACGGAGACGTACGTGCAGTACCGGGAGCTCGCGGTCGCGGGCGCGTGGGAGATCACCCCCCAGCAGTTCGGCGACCCGCGGGGCGTGTTCCTCGAGTGGTTCAAGGACGCACCGTTCCGCGACGCGGCGGGCCACGGGCTCGACCTGCGGCAGGCGAACCTGTCGGTCTCGGCCGCGGGCGTCGTGCGCGGCATCCACTTCGCGGACGTGCCGCCGGGCCAGGCCAAGTACGTCACGTGCGCGCGGGGGGCCGTCCTCGACGTCGTCGTCGACATCCGCGTCGGGTCCCCGACCTTCGGCCGGTGGGACTCGGTCCTGCTCGACGACGTCGACCGGCGCGCGATCTACCTGCCCGAGGGCCTGGGGCACGCCTTCATGTCGCTCGAGGACGACTCGACCGTCCTGTACCTGTGCTCGTCGGGGTACGACCCGCAGCGCGAGCACGGCATCCACCCGCTCGACCCGGACGTCGCGGTCGAGTGGCCCACGGTCGGCCGCGACGGGCGCCCGCTCGAGCCGCAGCTGTCGACCAAGGACGAGGCCGCCCCGACGCTCGCCGAGGCCCGCGAGCGCGGCCTCCTCCCGCGGTTCGAGGACGTGCAGGCCTACCTGGCCACGCTGGATGGCTGACGTCCCCCTCGTCGTCGCGGTCGTCGTGACGTACCGGCCGCGGCCGGAGCCGCTCGCGCGACTCCTCGAGGAGCTCGCGCCGCAGGTCGCGAGCACCGTCGTCGTCGACAACGGCACCCCGGACCCCGAGGCGCTCCGCACGGTGGTCGCGTCCACCGCGGGTGCCGAGCTGCTCGAGCTGGGCGACAACACCGGGATCGCCGCAGCGCAGAACCGCGGGATCGAGCGCGCGCGTGGACTCGGTGCCGACCTGGTGCTGCTGTCGGACCAGGACTCGCTCCCGGCGCCGGACATGGTCGAGCGCCTGGTGCGCGGCCTGGCCGACGCCCGCGCCCGCCGCGCTGCGGGGGCCCGGCCGGTCGCCGCGGTCGGGCCGGTCACGGTCGACGAGCGCAACGAGGGCGCGGCGCTGCTCTTCGCCGACCGCCGCTGGGGCCCGCGCCGTGCCGACGTGCCCGACGTCGACGGCGCGCTCGTGCCCGCGACGTTCCTCATCGCGTCCGGCACGCTCGTCGACGTCGCCGCGCTCGACGCCGTCGGGCCCATGAACGAGGACTGGTTCATCGACCACGTCGACCTCGAGTGGGGCCTGCGTGCGCGGCGCGCCGGGTTCGACCTGCTCGGTGTCGTCGGCGCGCGGCTCGACCACCAGCTCGGTGACCGGACGCAGCGCATCCCGGGGCGGCGGCCCGTCCACGTCCACTCCCCCGTGCGCAACTACTACATGGTGCGCAACACGCTGCTCCTGGTCCGGACCGACCTCATGCCGGCCGCCTGGCGGGTCGGCTACGTCGCCTGGATCGTCAAGTACGTCGGGTTCTACGTCCTGCTCGTCGCACCGCGCGCGAGGCGGGCCGTCCTGATGGCGCGAGGCGTCCTGGACGCGGTGCGCGATCGCGGCGGACGGCTCGAGGTCCGCCACTAGGATTCCCTCGGCCCGCACCGCGGGGCCCGTCCGTCCCCGGTGGCGGCCGGGTGGGGGGACGAGGGGACCAGATGGCTGAGCGGACCGACGACGCGGCGACCACCGGCCCGACGGACCGCCGACGCCGCGTGGTGGTCGCTGCGGCCGCTGTCCTCGTCCTGGTCGTCACGGCCCTCGTCACGCTGGTCCGCGACCCCGGACCCGTGCAGGGCGCGGTCACGCAGACGGTCCGCACCACCGCGGTGCTCGCGACAGCGCTCAGCGAGGGCGTCGTCGTCCGTCAGCCCGTGCTCGCGACGCAGGACGGGCTCACGCGCGTCAGCTCGAGCTTCGGGACGTTCGGTGGGCGGTCCGACTGCGAGGTCGACGTCACCGTCACGGACGACGCCGGCGGGCTCGTGCACGCGGGAGCGGTCCCGTGCGGGTCCCTGAGCGACAACGGCTCGTCCGTCGTCGCGACGTTCCCGCCCGTCGCGGACAGCGGAGGCCGTACGTACGTGGTCGAGTACCGGTCGGCCGCCGCGGTCGACGACGCCGTGACGCTGTGGGTCGGCGAGCCCGAGGGCGTCGTCGCCCCGGTCGAGGCGACCGGCCTCGGCCCCGAGGACGCGGCGCTCGTCGCGGACGGCGTCGCGACGGCGACCGCGCTGGAGTACGAGGCCGGGTCGACGTGGTCGCAGCTCGTCCACGCGCTCGACGTGGCGGCGACGGGTGCGCCGTGGTGGGGTCAGCCGGCGGCCGTGGTCACCTGGGTGCTGCTCGGCGCCGCAGCCGGCGTGGCGGCGCTCGCGCTCGCGGGCTGCTGGCGGGCCGTCGCCGCGTGCCTCGCTGTCCTCGCGGTGTGCCGCGGCCTCGTCTGGGCGACCGTCCTGCCGTCGCTGGAAGGCATGGACGAGGCGGCGCACGCGGCGTACGCGCAGTTCGTGGCCGAGGAGGGCACGCTCCCCCGCCCCGGCGAGTGGCACGAGGGGTCGGACCAGTACTACAGCCCCCAGCTCCAGCTCCTCGAGGACTTCCACAACCGCCTCGCGTCCCCGCCCGGCGACCGTGCGGTCCTCACCGACGAGGCGTACGCCGAGCTCGAGGCCGCGCTCGCGCAGGCATCGCCGACGTCCAACGGCTCGGCCCCCGCCTCGGGCTACCCGCCCGGCTACTACCTTCCCGCGGCCGCCCTGTACGAGGTGACACCCGGCACGGTCGTGGACCGGCTCGACGCGATGCGCCTGTGGAGCGTCGCCCTCGGCGCCGTGGGGGCGGTCCTCGTGCTCGTCGCGGCGCGCCGCCTGCTGCCCGCGGGGCGGACCGCGCCCGTGCTGCTGACCCTGGCGGTCGTCCTGCAGCCGGTGGTCGCGCACCAGTACGCGATCGTCAACAACGACGCGCTCATCATGACCGCGGGCGTCGGCGCGTTCGCGGCCGCGCTCGGGGCCGCGCGCGGGCGGGTCGGGCTGCTCGCAGGAGTCGTGGGCGGCGCGTGGGTGGGTCTCGCGCTGCTCGGCAAGCCGTACGGCGTGGGTCTGGTCCCGGTCGTCGTCGCGGGGCTCGTCTGCGGCGTCCTCACGCGTCGGCCGCCGGTCGGCCAGGGCGTGCGCCTGCTCGGGACGTCGGCCCTCGGCGTCGGCCTGGGGGTCCTGGTGACGTACGGGCCGTGGGTCCTGGTGCGGCGCCTGCTCGACATCGGGGCCGCGACGCTGCCCGCGTCCGACGGCGTCTCGCGGAGCCTCGTCGACTACCTGCGCCTGCAGACGCGCGACGGGCTCGCCGTCTCCGAGCTGCGCTGGGGGCAGCAGCTGTGGGGCCGCTTCTCGTGGCTCGACGTCCTGCTGCCGGCCCCCGCGTACGGCTGGATCTGGGCGGGCATGCTGCTCACCGCGGCGCTCGCGCTGCTGTGGGTCGTCCTGCAGGGCGGCCGGCTCGTCGTCGCGCTCGCCCGCCGACGGCCGGGCGCCGCGTGGGACGCCCGCACCGCCGTCACCTGGACGACGCTCGCGCTCGTCGTGGGCACGTTCGGCGCTCTGCTCGCGGCGGGCTTCCTGAGCTACCTCAACGACGGGAACGACGGCCTGCTGCAGGGCCGCTACGCGCTCATGGCGGTCCCCGGGCTGCTCGCCCTCCCCGCGCTGACGACGGCTCCGTGGGTGGCGTACGCCCGACGACGGCGCACGGGTGCCGGCTCGCGCCCCGCGGGCGGGCCGGGCGCGTCGTCGGCCGCCGTGGCCGTCCCGGAGGCGCGCTCGGGCGGCACGGTCGACCCGATGGTCGTCGCGCCGGCCGACTCCGCGACCCGCACGTGGGACGTGGCCGTACTCGGGGTGCTCGCGCTCGCGATGTGGACGCTGCACGTGCTCGCGCTCGCGGCGCTCGTCGACCGCTTCTACCTCTGACCGGGCTCGGGTCCCGGTCCGGGAACGGGTGCGGCTCCCGGCTGGTGCCCGCGGACCGGCTCACCGCGCGTCGCGCGCAGGAGCGCCGTGGTCGCCCAGACCGCGCCCGCGAGGGCGGCCCCGCCGAGCCCCGCCACGCCGCGGTCCTCCGCCGTCCCGGGCCAGGTCGCGAGCAGCACGACGGCGGTGGCCGCCGCGGCCGCCCAGGTCCCCAGCATCGCGGGCCTGCGTCGCAGCGCGAGGAGCGCCGCCGACTCGAGCAGCACACCACCGACGACGACCGTCGCGGCCATCAGGACGGCGACCGTCGTGCCCGACGTCCGGTACTGCGACCCGAACGCCGTGGCCACGACCCACGGCCCGAGCAGCGCGCCGCCCAGGGCGCCGACCGCCGCGACCGCCAGGAGCGCGAGCCCTCCGCGCACCAGCAGCATCCGCAGCCGGTCGGTGCGGCCCGCGAGCACCAGCCGGACGACGGCGGGCACGGCGAGCGCCTGGACGGGCGCGAGCAGGAGGAGGGGCACGCGCGTCGCCGTCACCGCGGCGAACAGGGCCGCGAGCCCCGTGCTGTCGCCGACGACGAGGACGACGAGGCTCGGGTAGCCCGTGAGCAGCACGGCCGTGAGCCCCGCCGCGGTCGCCAGCACCGCGACGTCGCGCGCGAGGGCGCCCCACGGCTCGCTCGGCCCCGCCGACGCCATCTCGCCCCGCACGCGCCGCACGGCGACCACCCAGGCGAAGCTGCCGGTCACCACGGCGGCGACCATCGCCACCGTCCGGTCCGGGCCACCCGCGGGGGCGGCGGCCAGCCACAGCGCGAGGGCGCCCGCCACGAGCAGACGGACGCCCGCCTCGACGAGCAGGACCGCCGCGTACGGGCGCAGCAGACCGCGTCCCACGAGGACGCCCCGGACGAAGAACTGGACCGCGAACCCCGCGGTCGACACGCACGCGAGGAGCCCGAGGACCGGCAGCCCCCCGAAGACGCGCGCACCGGGCGGGGAGAGCGCGAGTGCGGCGCACACCGCGAGGGCGGCACCACCCGCGAGCGCCAGGACCTGCGTCGCCGCGCGTGGGGTGGCCCGGCCCGCAGCGCGGGCCTCCGCGGCGTAGCGCGAGACCTCCTGCTCGACGACCGACAGCACGCTGCCGAGGCCGAAGACGACGCCCCACGCCGAGAGGAAGACGGCGTACCGGTCCTCCTCCAGGACCCGCGCGACGAGCGCGAGCAGCACGTAGCCGAGCGCGCTGCTCGCCAGGAGCGCGCCGCCGACCGTGCCGAGGCTGCGCAGCGGTCCGAGCGCGCCCCCGCGGCTCACCGCGACCGGAGCACGAGCGCGAGCCCGCGCGCGACACCTGCGCCGAACACGGCCGCGAACGGGACGGCGAGACCCGCGACGGCGCGCACCTCGCGCGCCGTGCCGCCCGAGGCGGCCGTCAGGCCCGCGAGCCCGGCGCAGCCCGCAGCGGCGGCGGCGAGCGCGGTCCGGGGGCGCCGCACGGCGAGGGCGCCCGCGACCGCCGCCGCGGCGGTCAGGCCCGCGGCGACCGGGACGGCGCGGCCGGCGTCGCCCAGGTAGCCGTCCACGAACGTCGTGCCGCGGAACCACGCCTGCCGGAGCCAGCCCTGCAGCGAGTCGCGGCCGTGGTAGCGGCACGAGAAGCCGGGTGAGAGGTGGATGCGCTCGGCCCGCGCGACCTCGCGCAGCATGCGCGTGTCGTCGCTCGCGAGGCGGACGTCGTCGTAGAGCGACGTGAACGCGCCCGCCGCCTCGAGCAGCGTCCGACGCGGCGCGAGGAACATCGTCGTGCCCTTGGGGTACCGGTCGAACTCCTCCGGTCCGTAGGAGACGTGCCGCGGACGCGCGAAGTACGCGCGCCAGCCCACGCGCGTGATGCCCGACCAGAACGCGGCGTAGGGGTTCGACGTGTCGACCTCGACGTGCCCGTTCCAGACGCGGGCCGAGGGGTCCTCCGCGCGCAGACGCTGCACGTGCGCGAACGCGCCGGGGTCGACCAGGACCCGCGAGTCGACCAGCAGCACGTCCTCGGTCGTGAGCATCTCCAGACCGGTGCGCCGGGCCTCGAAGCGGCCGCGGTTGGGCTGGTGGTGCACGCGGACCAGGCCGCGGTCCGCCATCTCGTCGAGGACCGCCGGGGTCGCGTCCGTGCTGCCGTCGTCGACCACGAGCACGTCGAGCGTGATCCCGGCGACCTCGGCGGCCGCGTGGAGGGCGGCGACGCAGCGGCGGACCCAGCGCTCCTCGTCCATCACGGGCACGACGACGCCCAGGGGCTCGACGACCATGGGCTGCGCTCCTCGGGTGGGCCGCGGGGATACGGTGGGGCCCCAGGATACGGGTCACCGGACCCAGGGAGGCGGGTCGATGATCGCGTTCGTGGCGGGCACCACCGCGGAGCTCATCAAGGTCGCACCGGTGCGCGAGGCGCTCGTCGAGCGGGGCGCGGACGTCGCGCTGTGGAGCACCGGCCAGCACACGAACGAGGTCGAGCCCACCCTGCGCGACCTCGGCGCACCCGACCCCGAGCGGTGGCTCGTCCCCCGCCGGCACCTCGCGCACATCAGCCGCGTCGCGCAGGTGCCCGCGTGGGCGCTGCGCGTGCTGCGGACCGCCGTCGCCGAGCGCCGCGCACTCGCCGCCGACCTCGCGCGCGACGGCCGCCCGGGCCTCGTCGTCGTGCACGGCGACACGTTCACGACCGTCCTGGGCGCGGTGCTCGGGCGGGTCGTCGGCGCGCGCGTCGCTCACGTCGAGGCGGGTCTGCGCAGCGGGAGCATGCTGAGCCCGTTCCCGGAGGAGCTCAACCGTCGCGTCGTCGGGCGCCTCGCCGACCTGCACTTCGCGCCGACCTCACGCGAGGTCGCGAACCTGCGACGCGCCCGTGGCGTCGTCGTCGAGACGGGCGCCAACACCGTCGTCGACGCGCTGCGGCGCGCGCTCGAGCGCGCCCCCGAGGTCGAGGGCCTGCCCGAGCACTACGGGCTCGTGACGCTGCACCGGTTCGAGCTGCTGCGCCAGCCCGAGCGCCTCGAGGAGGTGCTGCGCACGCTCCACGCGTCGCGGGACGCGATGCCGCTCGTCATGGTCGCGGGTGAGAGCGAGCGAGCCCGCATCACGGAGCTCGGGCTCGACCACCTCTTCGACGACCGCTTCCAGCTGTGGGACAAGCGCGCGTACGCGGCGTTCCTGCCGATGCTCGCGCGCGCCGACTTCGTCGTGACGGACTCGGGCGGGCTGCAGGAGGAGTGCGCGGTGCTCGGCGTCCCGTGCGCCGTGCACCGCGAGCGCACCGAGCGCCACCAGGGCCTGGGCGCCAACGTCGTCCTGACGCGCATGGACGCGGCCCGGCTGACGGCGTTCCTCGACGGGTGGCGCGAGCTGCGGCGGCCGTCGGAGCTCGACCGGTTCCGCCCGAGCGAGCAGATCGCCGCGACGCTCGACGAGCTCGGCTTCGTCGCGACGCGCGCCGGTAGCCTCTGACCGTGCCGACGCCGTCCCCGCGCAGCCTCCTCGTGGTCATCCCCGCGTGGAACGAGGAGGAGGCGCTCCCCGCGGTGCTCGCCGAGGTCCGCGCCTCGGGTCTGGACGCCGACGTCCTCGTCGTGAGCGACGGGTCGACCGACCGCACGGCGCAGCTCGCGCGGGCCGCGGGCGCCGCAGTCCTGGACCTGCCGTACAACCTCGGCGTCGGCGGCGCGATGCGCGCGGGCTTCAAGTACGCCGTCCGGAACGGGTACACGGGTGTCGTCCAGCTCGACGCGGACGGGCAGCACGACCCGCTCGCCGTCCCCGACCTGCTGCGCGCGGCGGCCGACGAGCGCGCCGACCTCGTGATCGGCGCACGGTTCGCGGGCGTCGGGAGCTACGCCGCCCGCGGCCCGCGGCGCGCCGCGATGCGTCTGCTGTCGGTCATCCTGTCGCGCGTCACGCGCACGCGGCTGACCGACACCACGTCGGGCTTCAAGTACGTCGGGCCGCGGGCGCTGGTGCTGTTCGCGCGCGAGTACCCCGCCGAGTACCTGGGCGACACGGTCGAGGCGCTGGTGCTCGCGGCCCGTGCCGGGCTGACCGTGCGGCAGGTCCCGGTGACGATGCGCGCCCGGCAGGGCGGGACGCCGTCGCAGTCGCCGGTCAAGGCCGCCGTGTTCCTCGTCCGGGCCCTGCTCGCGCTCGTCGTCGCGCTGAGCCGGCCCGCGGCCACCAGACCACCGAGCACCTCGAGCGCCCCGGAGCAGCACGCATGACGGCCTACGCGACCGCGCTCGTCCTCGCGGTGCTCACCGTCGCGGTCATGCTCGTGCTGCTGCGCTCCCGCCGGGTGCGCGAGAAGTACGCGAGCGCGTGGTTCGTGCTCGGCGCCGGCATCGTCCTGCTCGGTGCGTTCCCGGGCGCGCTCGTCGGGACAGCCCGACTCCTCGGCGTGCAGACCCCCGTCAACCTGCTGTTCCTCGTCGGCGGCGTCATCGCACTGGTCGTGCTCGTCCAGTTCAGCGTCGAGCTGTCGAACCTCGAGGAGGAGACGCGGACGCTCGCGGAGGAGGTCGCGCTCCTGCGCCAGGAGCTCGACGCGCACCGCGACGCGGGCGTCCGCCGCCCCGGCCTGGAGCCGCCGCACGACGACGGCGCGTAGCCGCGCCACGCACCGGGCGGTGGGTCCGGCCGAGCCCGAGGGCCCGGCCGGACCGCACCTCAGCGGAAGTAGCCCACCGCGTCGAGGATCAGGTCGGACTGGCCCGCGTCGTTGTAGAGCTGGACGGCTCCCCCGGTGCCCGGGCGGACGACGACCGTGTTGGACTGCGTCCGGCCGCTCCCGGAGTTGAGGTCCGACGTCGGCGTGAGCGGCAGACCCGCGGGCCACACGCGTGCGTGGGTCACGGGCGCGGTCTGCTCGACGGCGGTCAGCGTCCCGACGAGCGCGGTCGCCCCGTTCGGCACGACGCCGCCGGTCACGGTGAGCGACCGCGTCTCCCCCGCCCCGAGCGGACGCCCGGAGCGCGTGTCGAGCAGCCGGCTCGGCTGGACCGGGGTGAAGACCGCACCCGTCGTCGCGCCGCGGGCCGCGTACCAGCCCGTGACGTCCACGACGACGTGCGCGGGGGCACCGCGCAGCGCCACGGTGACCTTCCCGTTCACGACGGGCACGACCGCCCGGTTCGCGACGTCCGCGCCGGGCATGTGGTTGACCGTCGACGTGGGCGGCAGGGCGCCCGACCCGTACGCGACGACGTACCCGTTGCCGCCGGCCCTCGTCGTCGTGACGTTGACCGTGGCGGCCGAGATCGAGCCCGCGGGCTGGCCGAGCGCGGCGGCGACGTCCACCGTGAGCGGCGTCGTCGCGGTGAGCGGACCGCCCGAGCGCGTGTCGGCGGCACGGACGGGCGCCTGCGCGGCGAGGTAGCGCGAGGAGGTGGTCAGCGAGGTCGTGTAGTAGCCCAGCACGTCGACGAGGTAGTGCGTCGTCCCCGCCGCGTTCCACAGGCTCACCTTGCCCTGGCCGCCCACACCGACCGTCACGAGGCTCGCCTGCGTCCGCCGCCCGGTCGTGTTCACGGCCGACGCGTTCGGGAGGTTCGAGCCCGCGGGCCAGATCCGCAGGTGCCCGTCCGTGGTGGGGGTCACCATCGTGACGTTGAGGACGACCGCGCTGACCCCGGTGGTCGGGATGCCCTCACGGCCCAGCACCGTCAGGTCGACGCGCTGCCCCGCGCCGAGCGACTGGAAGGTCGTGCGCGTGTCGAGCAGGCGCTTGGGCGGCAGCGCGACGTACCCCGCGTTCGGCACGAGCGGCACGGCGGCCACGCGCGGCGGGTCCGCCGGCTTCGTCACGGTGACCCTGCGCACCACGGGAGCCGTCGTCTTCCCGGTCGCGTCCTTGCCGACGAGCGTGAGCTCGTAGACCCCGGGGCCGACGTACGGCGACACGCCCACGGCCCGCGGGCTGTAGCTCGTGTCCCACCCGGCGTTGAAGCGGACGCCCACGGTCGCGCTCCCGGTCACGGTCTGCGCGACGCGGCCCGTGCTCGTGTCCCGCACGGTGAGCGTCCACGACATGCTCACGTTCGGCGTCACGCCGAGGACGACGGGCTGGCCGGGCGCGGTCGTCGTGGCCGAGATCGCGGGGCTGCCCAGGACGGGCGTCGTCGGGCGGGGCTTCCACCAGCTCGAGTACATCCCGAACGCGGGGGTGGAGATCTCGCGGTTCCCGGTCGTGCACTCGAGCCGGGCCCTGGTGACGCGGCCGCCCAGGGGCCCGAGGCCCGTGCGGCTCACGACGACGAGGTTGCGCAGCTTCCCGCCGGACGGGCACGACTGCTCGACGGCCGCCACGGTGAGCCGCTGCTCCCACGTCGTGCGCGGCGCCGAGGGACCCGTCCAGGGGTCCTCCTTCGCGACCTGGTAGGCCACGTCGCTCGCGGTGGTCCACCCGCCGTTGTTCGACGAGAACTCGGTGAACGCGATCCGCCCGCCGTAGTACAGGACCGTCCCGCCCGTGCGCCGGATCGCCTCGTCCGTCCGCGCGTGCTCGTAGGGCTCCGTGACGTCGCCCGCCGCGTTCGCGTCACCGCGCCCGAAGTAGACCTGGCACGCCGTCGTGTCGCACAGCGGGTTGCCGTTGACGACCTTGTGCCACGCGTAGCTGCGGGCGGCGACGGACTGCGCCTCGAGCGCCGCGTACTCCCACGACGCGGGCGACTCGCGCGGGACGACGCTGCGCAGGTAGTCCTCCATGAAGACGCCGTTGCGCACGTCGAAGCCTGCGCCGCCGCCGCTGCCCGTGGGCACGATCTGCAGGTCGCCGCGGTACCAGCGGCCCGTCGTCGACGTCGACGACGGCGCGACGACCATGCCGCCCTGGTCGCAGGTCGACACCGTGGCCCCGGTGCAGGACTCGAACCGCAGCACCGTCGTGTTCAGCGCACCCGTGTACGTCCGGGTCTCGGTCACCGGTCCGGTGGGGTCACCGTGCGCGCGTCGCTGCGCCGTCACGGTCCCGCCGGAGACGGTCACCGTCCAGCGTCCCGCCGGGAGGATCTGCTCGGCGCTGATCCCGCCCATCCGGATCGTGCGACCGCGCGGGCTCCACACCGTCACCGACGACGTCGGCGCGTACCGCGTGAGCGCGACCGTGACCCGCGGGTTGCCGAGGAAGTGCTGGTTGGTGCCCGGGTAGTAGAACGAGAGGATCCGGTGCGCCGGTACGCCCTGGAGCGCCGCACCCTGTGACCCCCACTGCGACATCCCGCGTCCGTGGCCCCACCCGCGGCCGTCCACGGTCCAGTAGCCCGACGACGGGGCCGGGTAGACCTCCTCGGCGGCCTGCGCGGCGCCGACCGGCACGAGCGCGAGGACGGCGGTCACGGCGGCCGCCGTGGTCGCGGCGAGAAGTCGACGGAGGGTCTTCACGGTGCGTCCTCCCGGACGGGTTCTTCGAGCGTAGGACGGCGTGACACCCCCCGGGAAGGGGTGGGGTCGCAGGACTTCCTACCAGCCCCGACACGGGCAGGCCGACCCGCCGCGCCGCCGTCGTCGGCCGGTCACCCGGACCGAGCGGCAGCGTTCAGCGCGCGGTCGAGCGGCGTGCCACCTGGAGCGTCTTGCGCGCCACGGCACCCGGACCCGCGGTCCTCAGCACGCGGTAGGCCGCCGCGGCCTTGCGCCCGGGGGCCGTCGCGACGACGGCGGACCGCCATGCTGCCGTCGTGCGGCGCGGGAGGGGGTATGGGTCGACCCACGCCTCGGCGGCGTCGAACGGCTCGTCGTCGAGCACCGGCTCCCAGCCCGTCGGGCGTCGTGGGCCGACGTCCCGGCGGACGGCGGCCGCGCGCCGCAGCGCGTCGAGGTACACCGCACCCTGGGTGTGGGGGCCCCAGCGCAGCAGGGCCTCGCGCCGTGCGAGGCTCCCCGTCCGACGGCGCAGGAGCGCGTCGTCGAGCAGGCGGCCGATGCCCTCGGCCCACTCGTCCTCGGTCGCCGCGAGCACACCGGTCTCGCCGTCGGTGATCGCCTCGCGGAAGGGCTGCGTCGGCGACGCGACGGTCGGCGTGCCGACGAGCGCCGCCTCGAGCCACTTGATCGCCGACTTGGCCTCGTTGAACCGGTTGTCGAGGACGAGCGGCGCGAGGTTGACGTCGACCTGGCGCAGCCGCGCGGGCAGCTCCGTCCACGGCAGCATCGGCAGGCGCCGGACCCGGTCGGCGTACGGCTCGAGCGCGGGACCCGTCGTGAGCATGCCGCCCAGCCAGAGCTCGACGTCGGGGCGCTCGGCGAGGACGCGCACGACGGCGGGCTCGACGACCGCCCAGTCGGCGTCGTGCGTGTTGGTCCCGCTGAAGTAGCCGATGCGCGGCGGGCCGTCCTCGCGGGGCGCGCGCATCGCCTCCTCGCTCAGCCGCGCGAGGTCCCGTCCCGCACCGTTGGGGAACCGGAACGACGGCAGCCCCGTGACCGTCGTCGCGTGCTCGCACAGCGCCTCGGTGCTGCCGATGTACGCGTCGCACATCTCCATGGTCGTCCGGTAGCGCGCGACGCCGCGCCACCACAGGGCCTCCTCGTCCTCCGAGAGGACGTGCAGCCCGTGCACCTGGCCCCGCAGGCCCGGGTCGAAGATCAGGTCGTCGATGTCGAAGACGACCGGCACGGCGCGCGGTCGCGCGCGGATCGCCGCGACGAGGTCGGCGACCTGGCGCGTCGCGGGCACGCGGTACAGCACGACGGCGTCCGCGCGCGCGGCGAGCTCGGGCAGCTCGGGGTCGCGGTAGTGACGCACGACCGCCCGGACGCCGTGCAGGCGCAGGGCCTCGGCGGGCAGGTGCGCGCGGTACCGCAGCGCCGCACCCTGGATCCCGACGACGACGAGGACGCGCTGCAGGAGGGCCTCCTCGGCCTCGAGCGTCGCGTCGTCCGTCACGGTGACCTCGGCGGGTCCGGTGAGCCCGGCGACGACCTCGCCGTACAGGTCCTCCAGACCGTCGACCTGGTCCGTCAGCGACCGGATCGGCGCCACGAGGCCGCCCTGGCGCAGCCGCGCGGTGAGGGCACGGTCCGCGGCGAGGCGGCCGAGGGCGTCACCGAGGGCGTCCGGGTCCGCGGCGGGGACGACGAGCCCGTTGACCCCGTGGTGCACGGCCTCCTCGGGCCCGAGCGTGTCCGTGCAGACGACGGCGAGCCCCGCCGCGAGCGCCTCCCGCGTGAGGATGGAGTGCGACTCGCGCATGACGGAGGGCAGCACGAGCACGTCGTGCTGGGCCAGCACCGACGCGAGCTCGTGCCGGCCGTACGGCGGGAGCGCGCGGACCCCGCGCGGGACGGGACGGTCCTGGACCCCGTAGGCGTCGAGCTGCCACGAGCCGTCGTCGGGCAGCGCCCGGACGGCCTCGAGGAGCACGTCGAGGCCCTTCATGGGGTCCGTGCCGCCCGCGAACATGAGGCGCAGCGGCCCGCTCGCGACGTCGGCCCGGTCGGCCGGCGCGCCCGGGGCCCGCTCACCGTCGGCCGCGACCCCCGCGTCGACCGCGAGCTCGTCGGGCGGGAGCCCGTTCTCGTCGACGCGCAGCCGGCGCGCGTCGACGCCGTTGGCCGCCATGACCCGAGCCGCGCTGCGGGACGGCGCGAGCACGACGTGCGCCTCGTCGAGCAGCGGCCGCAGCCGCGCGTTGCGCGCCTCGAGCCAGTCGTGGCTCGCCGCGCACGGGCAGTCGCCGCAGTCGACGACGAGCGAGCACGGCGTCATGTCGGGCGCGACGAGGAACTGCCGCGCGCACGTCCACCAGAAGTCGTGCATGGTCACGACGACGGCCGCACCCGAGCGCCGCGCGGCCGCGACGAGACCCGCGCCGAGGGTCTGCAGCGAGTGCACGTGCACGACGTCGGGCCGCACCTCGCCGAGCCACTGCTCGAAGTCCTGCGTCACGTCGGGGTTGAGGCTGTTGCGCGGGTCCGACCACGCCGTCCAGGGCGTCGTGACGACCCAGCGGACGCGGACGCCCTCCTCGTCGACCTCGTCCCAGGTCTCCAGCGGTTCGCGCTCGGGGTCGAGGTGTCCCGCGTACACGTGGACCTCGTGCCCGCGGCGCACCAGCTCGCGTGCGACCCGCTGCGGGACGAGGGTCCCCCCGCTGACGAGGTTCGGCGGGTAGTGGGCCGAGACGTGGACGATGCGCATCGGGTGAAGTCTAGGGGCGGGGTCCGCATGATCGACGCATGCTCTACCCTCGTCGGCATGCCGTCGGACCCCCTCAGCGTCGAGACCGGCGCCCCCTGGCACACGACCCTCGCCGAGCGTGACCGCGCAGGCCACGAGCGCATGGCCGACGTCGCCCGGACCACCGAGGCCGAGGTCCTCGAGCGGCGCCTCACGGCTCTCACGGCCGAGCTCGCGGTGCTGCGCGAGGCGGTCGCGGTGCGGTCGCGCCTCCTGCACGAGCAGTCCCTGGCGCTCGGTGAGCGCGAGGCCCGGATCACGGCGCTCGAGGCCCGCCTGGCCGACCCTCGCGCAGCCCGTGGCCCCCTCCCGCGCCGCGCGCTGCGCAAGGCGCGCTCGGTCGCCGGACGCGCCGTGCGCGTCGTGCGCGCCGGCGTCGGCGGACGATGACGCAGACCGTCGCCGTCCTGGTCCGGCCGGGTGCCGACCTCGCCGCGCTCGGGCGGACGCTCGCGTCGCTGCAGCGGCAGGGCAGGGGTCCGTGGCGCGCGGTCGTCGCCGGGGGCGGCCTGACGCCCGCGGACCGTGCCGCCGTCACGCGGGCCGCACGCTCCGTCACGTGGACCGACGCGGCGTGGGACGGCCCCGCGCACGCCGTCCTCGCCGCAGGGCTCGACGCGACCGGTGCGACGTGGGTCGGGGTCCTCGGGCAGGGCGACGAGGTCGAGCCGGGGGTGCTGCCCGCGCTCGTCGAGTACCTGTCCGCCCGACCGGCCGTCGACGTGCTCTACACCGACGACCAGTGGGCGGCCGCCGGGATCGACGGCATCCAGACCAAGCCCGACTGGGTGCCCTCCTACCTCGAGGGCTGGGACTACCTGGGCCGGTTGTGCCTCGTCCGCCGACCGCTCGCCGAGGGCGCCTTCGGCCCCGAGACGGCGGGCGCGGAGGAGTGGGACCTCCACCTGCGTGCGACGGAGCGCGCGGCCGTGATCGAGCACGTCCCGGTCGTCGGCGTCACCCGCGCAGCCCCTCCCCCCGCCGACCCGGCCACGGTCGAGGCCGGGCGTCGTGCGGTCGAGCGGCGCTACGAGCGCCTCGGGATCGACGCGACCGTCGAGGTCGCCCACCCGGACGGGTTCCTCCGCGTCTGGCGCGCGCTGCCCGACCCGCCCCCGCTCGTGTCGGTCGTCGTGCCGACCGGCGGCGGGGTGCGCGAGGTCCGCGGCGAGTCGACGCTGCTGGTCGAGACCTGCCTGCGGTCCCTCGTCGACCGGACGACCTACGGCAGCTGGGAGCTCGTGCTCGTCCCGAGCGAGGGCACCCCGGACTCCGTCGTCGAGATCGCGCGGGAGGTCGTCGGCGACCGGCTCGTCGTCGCACCCGTCACGGGTGAGTTCTCGTTCTCGCACTCGGTCAACGAGGGCGTCCGCGCCGCGCGCGGCGAGCTCGTGCTGCTGCTCAACGACGACACCGAGGTCCTCGAGCCGCGGTGGCTCGAGCGCATGGTGTCCGTCGCGCAGGACCCGACCGTCGGCGTCGTGGGCGCGAAGCTGCTGTTCGAGGACCGCAGCATCCAGCACGTCGGCATCGTGCACGACGACAGCTGGCTGCCCGTCCACGCGTTCCGCGGCGCCCCGGACGACACGGGCAACTTCGGCGCGCGCGTCGTCGACATGGACTTCCTCGTCGTCACGGGTGCCTGCCTGCTGACGCGTCGCGACCTCTACGTCGAGGTCGGCGGGTTCAGCCCGGAGCTGCCGATGGCGTTCAACGACGTCGACTTCTGCCACAAGGTCGGCGCGACGGGCCTTCGGGTCGTCTGCACGCCCTTCGCGACGCTGCACCACCACGAGTCCGCGACGCGCGTCGCGGACGTCCGCCCGTGGGAGCGCGCGTACCTCGTCGAGCGCACGCTCGCGCTCGCGGCGCACGACCCGTACGTGAACCACCGCTCGGTGCGCTGACGGTCGGTCCGGTCACGCCGGACGGGCCGCCGGCCGCCACGAGGGCGCGGAGGCCGGGGCCAGACCGGCGGACCTGGGTCCGCCCGGGTGACCTGCCCGGACGAACCTCAGCGCCGACGGGCGAGGCGCCAGCGCACCTTGGCGACGACCTGGCGCACGCCACCGGCGCGCAGGTGACGCACCGCGGCCCCGGCGTCGCGCCGGGCGGCCGCGGCGAGCGCGCGCACGCCCGGGCGCGGCGTGACGGAGCCGCTCGCGGCCGCCTCCCGCTCGGCGGCGATCCGCGCGGCGTCGGCGGCGCGTCGCGGCGTACGGCAGAACTCGACGAGCGGCGCGAGGACCACGGGCCACGTGAACTCGGGCGCGACCTCGCGGACCGCGTCGCGTGCGGCGGTCGCGGCGCCGTCACGGTCGACGAGGAGCTCCTCGAGGGCGTCGGCGAGCGCGTCGGCGTCCTCGGGCGGCACGACCCGGCCGAGACCGCGCGCCGCGACGAGCTCCGCGAAGCTGTCGCCTGCGGTCGTCACGATCGGCAGGCCGGTCCACAGGTAGTCGAGGATGCGCGTGCGGAACGAGAACTCGGTCTCGACGTGCGGGAAGTGGCAGCTCACGCCGACGTCGGCGTCGAGCAGGTGGTCGGCGCGGCGCTCGTACGCGACCCAGTCCTCGTTGAAGAACACGTGCCGGCCCGTCAGGCCGAGCTCGTCCGACAGCGCGCGCGTGCGCGTGGCGACCGCCATCTCGGGCACGTCGGGGTTGGGGTGCTTCATGCCGAGGAAGTACAGGCGCACCTCCGGCACGGTGCGCCGCACCCGGTCGACCGCGTGCACGAGCGTCAGCGGGTCGAACCAGTTGTAGACGCCGCCGCCCCACAGGACGACCTTGTCCGTCTCGGCGATCCCCGCGGTCACGCCCTTGACGGCGCGGCGCTCCTGCCGGGGCGGCTCGGCCGAGGTGCCGAAGGGGACGATCGTGATGAGCGACGCGAGCGACGGGTCGGCGTCGTAGGTCTCGGGGTTGATGCGTCCGGCCGCGGCGAGATGGCCGATCCACAGGTCCCGCTGGCGGCGCGACGCGCACAGGAACAGGTCGCCGCGCCGGACCTGGAGCGACAGCTCGCCGAGGGCGAACGCGAGCGCGCGGTGCCGCTCGTCGGTCGGCTTGTACCGGTCGACCTCGAGCGTCTCGAGCTGGAAGGGGTCGTACAGGTCGACGACGAGGACCTGCTCGACCGTCTGCAGCCAGTCGAACGCGTTGAACACGAAGCCCTGCACGACGACGACGTCCGACGCGTCCACCTCGCTGCGGAAGTCGCCCACACCGATGTGCCGCGCCTCGAAGCCCTCGCCCTGACGCGTGCACCGGCCGAACGTCACGAGCCGCACGTCGTGCTCGGGCGCGAGCGCGCGCGAGATCTCCCACGCCCGGATCGCCGGCCCGGCCATCCGGTCCGCGATGGTGTCGAGCGTGACGACGAGCACCCGGCGGCGCGTCGTGGCCGCGGAGGCGTCGGCGCCGGGGGCCGGTGCCACGGAGCCGGCCGCGTCCCCGGGGGCCCCGGTCACCGCGACCACCGCCCGTCCAGCGCGAGGTAGCCGCCAGACTCCACCGGGACGCCGGTGACGACGCCGAGCCGCGCGCCCTCGCGCAGGTAGTCGAAGACGTGCAGCGTCGACTGGTCGACGACGGAGGCCATGACGTGGAACGACCCGGGCTGGAGCATGAGCCGCGGGATGCGGCACTCGACGACGCCGGTGCCCTCGATCTGGTCGACCTCGAAGTGGAGGTCCTTGGTGTTGTTCGCCCACAGGTACACGCCGTCGTGCGACTCCATCGCGAGGCCGAACACAGGCCGCTCGATGCGCTGCCGCGCGGTGTAGTGGATGCGGATCGTCAGCTCCTCGCCCGTCCGCACGGTGTCCACGCGCCGCCCGTCGCTCACGAGCTCGACGTCGTCGACGACGGCTTCGCCGCTGCCCCAGTGCACCCGGCCGCGCTCGTCGGTGCGCACGTCGGTCCGGCTCGCGTCCTGGTACCGCTCGAGGACCGCGTTGGCCTCGCCCGTCTCGACGAGCTCGCCGTGCGACAACCACGCGACCTGGTCGCACATGGTCCGCAGCGTCGGCACCGAGTGGCTCACGACGACGACCGTGCGGCCCTCGCGCCGGAACTCGGAGAACTTCTCGGCGCACTTCTCCTGGAACGCGGCGTCACCCACCGCGAGGACCTCGTCGACGAGGAGGATCTCGGGGTCGACGTGGATCGCGACCGAGAACCCGAGCCGCACGTACATGCCCGACGAGTAGTTCTTCACGGGCTGGTCGATGAACTGCTCGACGCCCGAGAACCCGACGATGCTGTCGAACTTGGAGTCGATCTCCTGCTTGGTCATCCCCAGGATCGACCCGTTGAGGTAGACGTTGTCCCGGCCCGAGAGCTCGGGGTGGAAGCCCGAGCCGACCTCCAGCAGCGCGGCCATCCGTCCGCGGCGCGTGATCGTCCCGGCGTCGGGCGTGAGGATCTTCGCGATGCACTTGAGCAGGGTCGACTTGCCCGAGCCGTTGTCGCCGATCAGGGCGAACGTCGACTGCTGCGGGATCTCGAAGCCGACGTCGCGCAGGGCCCAGAAGTCCTCGTGCACGGACCGCCGTCGGCGCATGACGGCGGCCTTCAGCGACTGGTTGCGCTCGTGGTAGATGCGGAAGCGCTTGGAGACGCCGTCGACCGTGATGGCTGCGTCGCTCACAGCAGCTCCGCGAGCTTGCCCTGGTGCCGCTGGAAGACCCACGCGCCGACGACCAGCGCGACGGCCGTCCAGCCGACGCAGTAGAGCACCGACCCGAGGTCGGGCAGCCGGTTGTCGTACAGCAGGTTCCGGAAGACCTCCATGAACCGCTCCATCGGGTTGAGCCGGTAGACGTCGAGCACCGTGATGCCGCCCGGCAGCGGACCGATCCGGTCCGACTGCTCCGCGACGATCGATACCGGGTACAGCACGGGCGTCAGGTAGAACCACGCCTGGAACAGGATCGACGACAGGTGCGTCACGTCGCGGAAGTAGACGTTCGCGATCGCGAAGACCATCGCGACACCGGTCGCGAACAGCGCGAGCAGCGCCATCACGAGCACGACGAGCGGGAGGTAGACCCACACCTGCGCGCCGAGGACGACGAGCACGACCGCGAGGACGAGCATCTCGATCGACCACGTGAACATGGTCGAGAGCGTCGTCGCCACGATGAGCACGCTGCGAGGGAACCAGACCTTCTTGATGAGGTTCTCGTTGCCGACGAGCGCCCCCATGCCGCCGTTCACGACGCCGATGAAGAACGACCAGGGCAGCAGGCCGCACAGCAGGAAGACGGGGAACGAGTGCAGTCCGCTCGGGTCACCCTCGGGCACGGGGACCTGCAGGATGATCCCGAAGACGGCGGAGTAGATGAGCATCGCCGCGATCGGGTTCGCGAGCGACCAGAGCTGACCCAGCGCGGTGCGCTTGTACTTGCCCTTGACCTCGCGGCGCGTGAGGTTGGCGAGGAGCTCCGGCGAGCGCCGCAGCTCGCGGACGAGCTCGATCAACGCGCGCCTCCCCGCGCACGCAGGAGCCGGCCGTAGACGGCCCGCGGGGCGGCGAGCAGCCGCATGGACCGCGTCGAGCGCACCGCGTCGAGGTCGGCCCGGGCGCGCGCGAGGTCGGCCTCGAGCCGGACGGCGCGGCCGCGCTCCTCGGCGAGCTGCTGCGCGAGCTCCTCGGCACGCGCACGGACGGCGTCGACCGCCGCGACCGAGTCGTCCGGGACGGCCCGGACGAGGAACTGGTACGTCAGGGCGTCGGGCTGACCGCGGACCCAGTCCACGACACCGGTCGGGAGGGCCGCGCCGTCGACCTCGACCTCGGACGCGAGGGGGTCCTTGGTCGTGGTGCGCACCTCCGCGGCTGCCAGGCCTGCGCCGCGCAGCAGCTCCAGCAGCGTGCGCCGCGTGAAGAAGCGGATGTGGGTCCGGTCGAGGAGCCCGAGCTCCTGGTACTCCCACCGACCCTGGAGCAGCGCGAGCCGGACGGACCCGTGCGAGACGTTGGGCATCGAGATCACGACGGACCCACCCGGGGCCAGCAGGCCGACTAGGCGGCGCAGCACCGGTGCGGGGTCCGCGAGGTGCTCGAGGATGTCGCCGCACACGATGACGTCGTACCGGCGCCCCTCGAGCTCGGCGTCGAGGTCGAGCGTCGTCAGGTCCCCGACGACGACGTGCCGGAGCGCCTTCGCCGCCGTCGCGGCCGCGTCGGCGTCGTACTCCACGCCGTCCACGACGCACCCGCGCGCGACCAGCTCGGCACCGAGGTAGCCCGTCGCGCAGCCGACGTCCAGCACGGTCTTGTTGCCGCCGACGAGGTCGAGGAGCTGGACGTGGCTGTTGTTGGACACCGAGGGGTCGAGGGTCGTGTCGTACTGGGACATCGCGCTCGCAATCGGTGGTGGGCAGGCCGCGTCAGCATACCCAGCGGGCGCTCGCGACCGGCCGCGCGCCGGGCCCCCGAGGAGCGGGCCCTGGCCCGCGGCCGGTCGCCGCCGGCGGTCGACCTCAGTCGAACCAGCCGTAGACGTCCCCCACGAGGTGCGTCGACCCCTGGTCGTTGTACAGGTCGACCGCACCGTCCCGGCCGAGCGGGACCACGACGAGGTTGGCCTGGTCGCGCCGCCCGGTGTTCATGTCGGACGTCGCCGGCCGCGCCGAGCCCGTGGGCCATGCGGTGACGTACGTCGCACCCGAGGTCTGGCGGGTCGCGGTGAGCGTCATCACGGCGGTCCGCGCACGCTCCGGCAGCACCGCCGGCGACCGGACCGGCAGCGTCCGGGTCTGCCCGGCCCCGACGGCCGGACCGCTCACGCGCGTGTCGAAGGCCCGCACGGGCTGGACGGGGGTGAACCGGCCGTCGCCGCCCGGGCCGAACCACCCGACGACGTCGAGGACGACGTGGGCGTCCGCGCCGACGACCGCGACGTCGAGCGACCCGCGGGCGAGCGCGACCGTCGTCCGGTTCGCGACGTCCGCACCCGGCAGGTGGTTGACCGTGGAGGTCGCCGTGACCGACGCGCCGGACGGCACGACCGCGACGTACCCGTTGCCGCGCGAGACGACCGAGGTCGCGTTGACGACGACGGCCGTCGCGTCGGCGGGGACGCCGCGCGTCCCGGCGACCTTGACCGTGCGCCGCACGCCGTTCGTCATGGCCGCGCCGCCGCCGGTCCGCGAGTCGAGCACGCGGGCGGCCTCGGCGAGCGGCTCGAAGCCGCCCGAGCCCGCGGTCGTGTAGTACCCCGTGACGTCGACGACGAGGTGCGTGCTGCCCGCGTTGTTCAGCAGGCTCACCTTGCCCTCCCCGCCGACGCCGACGACGACGCCCGAGGCGGCTGCCGAGCGGCCGGCGTCCGCGTTGAGGACCGAGGCCGTCGGCGGTCGGCCGCCGGCGGGCCACGCCTGCACGAAGGTCGTCCGCGAGGGGCTCACGGCGGTGACGTTGAGCGCGACGGCGCGCGCCGACGACGGGACCCCCTTGACGCCCGCGACGACGACGTCGACGCGCCCGGCCTCGCCGAGCGACTTCGCGCCGGGGCGCGTGTCGAGGACGCGCGCGGGGGTGATGGGGACGAACCGCAGGTCGCCCGTGAGCGCGACCGGGGCGACGCTCGGCGGGGCCGGCAGGCTCCCGGTGACCTCGACCGTGGTGTGCCACGGGAGGACGCGCGAGTCGGAGGACGAGAGGGTCACGCGGTAGGTCCCGGGGCCGACCGACGTCCGGGTCGTGTCGTCGGCGTTCCACGTCAGCGACGCGGTCCCGCCGTGACCGGCCGTGCCGCTCCCCCCGCCGACGAGCACGTTCGTGCGCGCGTCGCGGATCTCGACGCGCCACGGTACGGCGCCCAGGACGCGCGCCCGGACGGTCAGCTGACCACCGACGCGCACGCTCGAGGCCGTGACCCCCGCGTCGACGAACGACGGCGTCACGTACTCGCGGGCCCGCGCACGGACGCCCGGGAGCGTCGAGTAGCCCCCCACCCCGGGGCACGCGGTGTACGCGACGTCACGGTGACCGAAGATCCGGGGCAGCGTGATCGTCGTTCCCGGCGGCACGGACGAGTTCTGCCCGCCCGCGGTCGTGATCGTCACCGTCCCCGCGGGGTCGCGGTGGTAGGCGCGCAGCCGCGACGCGGCGACCCACGCGACCGCGTCCTCGACGGCGGGCGAGGGCGTCGTCGTCGTGTAGGTGCCGAGCATCGAGATGCCGACGCTGCTCGTGTTGAACCCGCCCGCGTGGACGCCGACCACGGCGGCCTGCGCGCTGCCCGCGCGCCCCTCGTAGACGTTGCCCCACTTGTCGACGACGAAGTTGTAGCCGAGGTCGCACCAACCCCGGCCGTTGATGTGGAAGAGGGCGTCGTTGCGCAGCTGCTGCATCGCCTGGCCCACCGTCGCGTAGGCGTTCGACCCGGCGGTGTGGTGCAGGACGACGTGCGTGACCGTCGACGCGACGCTCGGCGTGCAGACCTGGGCGGGCGCACCCCACTCGGCGCGGCTGATGACGCGGCGCGCGGGCAGACCCGCCTCCGCGAGCGCGGCCAGGTCGGCGTCCGCGGTCCCGGTGGCCGCGACCGGGGTGGTGTCGACCTCGGGCGACCCGACCAGGACGAGCGCCATGCCGTCCGGGGCGGGCGCGTCCGCCGGCAGCGAGACCTCGACGGCCTCGGCGTCGTCGCCGACCCACACGGGGTCGGTGCCGGCGCGCACGGCGCGCTCGGCGTCGGCCGTGCCCCGGTCGGGCGCGTCGTCCGCGAGCGGGACCGGCTCCCAGTCCGACCACGCGCCGTCGGTGAGGGTCCGCAGCCGGACGTCGGCGGGGTCGACGCCGCCCGCGTCCCACGTCACCCCGACGGTCTGCACGCCGTCGAGCGCGACCGGCCCGGTCAGCACGCGACCGTCGGCGACGTCGTCGGCGACCACACCCTCGTCGGGGACGTCCTGCAGGCGCAGCGGAGCGACCTGCTCGGCGCCGGCGTCCGACGACGCGGCGGGCGCGACGGTGACCGGGACCTCCTCGACGACGGTGCCGTCGGGGAGGTGGTCCGCCGCGTCCGCGGCAGGCGCCACGGTGCCGCCCGGGGCCTGTGCCGCGGGGTCCGTCGCCGTGCTGGTCGCGGGTGCCGGGGTGGTGGGCGCCGGGGACGGCGCGGCGCCTGCCGCGGGGGCCACGGCCACCGCAGTCGTGACGGCGACGAGGAGCGGGACGAGGACGCGCGGAGCCATGAGGATCCCTCGGAGCAGGAGGTGGGACGTCGACAGTGTCGACCGTCGGGGGCCGAAGATGAACCTTCGGCGGGCCGATGCCCGGAACGTCCGCATTCGCCGCAGGGCGTGGTCGCTACGCTCGGCGCATCAGTCCCCACTTCCCAGGAGGCCCGCACCGTGCGCCTGCTCGTGACCGGCGGAGCCGGGTTCATCGGCTCCAACTTCGTCCACCAGACCGTGCGCGAGCGCCCCGAGGTCGAGGTCACGGTGCTCGACGCCCTGACCTACGCGGGCGACCGGGCGAGCCTCGCGCCCGTCGCCGACCGCGTGCGGCTCGTCGAGGGCGACGTGGCGGACGCCGAGCTCGTCGACCGCCTGGTCGCGGACGCGGACGTCGTCGTGCACTTCGCGGCCGAGTCGCACAACGACAACTCGCTGTCGAACCCGTGGCCGTTCGTCCAGACCAACGTCGTCGGGACCTACACGCTGCTCGAGGCCGTGCGCCGGCACGAGCGCCGGTACCACCACATCTCGACCGACGAGGTCTACGGGGACCTCGAGCTCGACGACCCGGCCAAGTTCACGCCCGAGACGCCGTACAACCCGTCGAGCCCGTACTCCTCGACCAAGGCCGCGAGCGACCTGCTGGTCCGCGCGTGGGTCCGCTCGTTCGGGGTCCAGGCGACGATCTCGAACTGCTCGAACAACTACGGTCCGTACCAGCACGTCGAGAAGTTCATCCCGCGCCAGATCACCAACGTGATCGACGGCGTGCGGCCCAAGCTCTACGGCACGGGCGAGAACGTGCGCGACTGGATCCACGTCGAGGACCACAACTCGGCGGTGTGGGCGATCGTCGACCGCGGTCGGATCGGTGAGACCTACCTCATCGGGGCCGATGGCGAGATGAACAACAAGGACGTCGTGGAGCTCATCCTCGAGCTCATGGGACAGCCCGCCGACGCGTACGACCACGTCAACGACCGGCCCGGCCACGACATGCGCTACGCGATCGACGCGACGCGCCTGCGCGACGAGCTCGGCTGGGAGCCGCGGTACCGCGGCTTCCGCGACGGCCTCGCCGCCACCATCGACTGGTACCGCGCGAACGAGGCGTGGTGGCGGCCGCAGAAGGACGCGACCGAGGCCAAGTACGCCCAGCTGGGTCGCTGAGCCCCCGGTGGCGCCGCGACGGTTCCGCGGCGCCACCGGCGATCTCCACGGATCCTCCACGGTCCGGCCGCAGGTGTCCCCCGAGATGCGCGGACGCCGCTCCTATGCTTGTGGCCCGTGAGTCCCCGCCACGCCGCCGACCCGGCCCCGCGCGCCGTCCGTCACGCGCGCCGGCTGCGCAGCCACCGGGTCGCGCGCGCGGTCGCCCTGCTCGCCACCGCCGGCCTCTCGTTCGGCGCGACCGGGCTGGCCGCCGCCTACGTGAACATCGAGAACAACATCTCGACGGCGGACATCTCCCACCTGACGGGTGACCGGCCGCAGGACAGCGCCGCGTCGAACCCCGACGACCTCGACGCCGGGCAGCCGATCAACCTCCTCGTCATGGGCTCCGACGTGCGCGACGGCGAGAACGCGACGATCGGCGGCGACGTCGAGGGCATGCGCTCCGACACCACGATCCTCGTGCACATCTCCGCGGAGCGGGACCGCGTCGAGCTCGTCTCCATCCCGCGCGACTCGCACGTCGACATCCCCGAGTGCGAGCGCGGCGACGGGTCGACCACGCGGGCGCGCGACACCCGGTTCAACGAGGCCTTCTCGCTCGGCGGCCAGAGCGGCGAGGTGACCGACGCCGCAGCGTGCACCATCCGCACCGTCCAGTCGCTCACGGGCGTCGCGATCGACCGGTGGGTCGTCGTCGACTTCGCGGGCTTCATCAGCATGGTCGACGCGCTCGGCGGCATCCCGATGTGCATCCCGACGGACATGAGGTCGGCCGAGGCGGGGCTCGACATCACAGCCGGTCAGCACGTGCTCGACGGGCCGACCGCGCTCGCGCTGGCCCGCGCACGCAAGGGCGTCGGCCTCGGTGACGGCTCCGACACCGGTCGCGTCGAGCGCCAGCAGCAGCTCCTCGCGGCGACCGTCAACGAGGTGCTCTCCAAGAACCTCCTGACCGACTTCCCCGCGCTCTACCGCTTCCTCACGGCCGCGACCCGGTCCCTCACGTCGGACCCCGCGACGGGCAACATCACGACACTCGCGGGGCTCGCCTACAGCCTGCGGGGCGTCCCGAGCGGCAACATCCACTTCATGACGGTTCCGTTCACGCCCTGGCCGGGTGACGAGAACCAGGTCGAGTGGACCTCCGACGCCGACCTGATCTTCGAGCGCATCGCGGCGGACGAGCCCGTCGTCGCGCAGGCGCCCGCCGCCGGACCGACCCCGACCGAGGGCACGGACGGTACGGACGGCACCGAGGGGCCGCCAGGGACCGACGGCGGCACCGGCACCGACGGGACCGGTGCGACGCCGGACCCGTCGACGGAGCCCACGGTCGACACCATCACGCCCGACGACGTCACGACGGTCTGCGGCTGACGTGACCGACGACAAGGACCGCGAGCCCCCTCGCCGGACGTCGAGCCGGGCCCGCGACGGCGGCCCGGTGCGTCCTGCGGCCGCCCGCGACGGCGCGCCCGGCGTGCCCCGACGCCGCCCCGTCAGCGGCGCCACGACCGCTCCCGGCGCGTCCGGCGCGCCGGGCGCGTCGACCCCGCCGTCGTTCGCGCCACGCGGCGCGGCACCTCGGGCGCCCCGCGCCGACGGCTCACCGATCGTCGTGGGGGACGGCCGTCCTGCGGCCCCCCGCCGCCCGGCCGCGCCGCGCGCGACCGGCACGTCGACCCGTGCGGCCGGCGCGTCGGCGCCCGCGACACGCTCGCCCGGCACGCCCCCGTCGATCGCGCCGTCGTCGCGCACCGGCGCCGCCGCCGGTGCCGCCGCCGGCCCGGCTGCCTCGGCCAGACCCGCTCCCGCCACCCCGCCGCCCGCGACGCGCGCAGCGGCGCCCGCTCCGGCCGGCAGCCGGGTCCCGACCCGCCCGCGCGGGTCGCGCCGCCGCCGCGTGCTCGCGGTCGGCGCCGTCGTCCTCGCGCTGGTGCTGGCGTGGCCGATCGGGCTCGCGCTGTGGGCCGACTCGCGCCTCGAGCACGTCGACGTGCTCACGGACGCGGCGGACACGCCGGGCGTCACGTACCTGCTCGCGGGGTCCGACTCGCGCGACGGGGCGATCGCCGAGGACGGCACCGAGGGTGCTCGGACCGACACGATCATGCTCCTGCACGACGCCACGTCGGGACCGTCGGCGCTCATCAGCCTCCCGCGCGACGCGTACGTCGAGATCCCGGGCAACGGCCCGAACAAGCTGAACGCCGCGTACTCGTGGGGCGGCGCGCCGCTGCTCGTGCAGACCGTCGAGCAGCTCACCGGCCTCAAGGTCGACCACTACGTCGAGGTCGGCTTCGGCGGTGTCGAGGGCGTGGTCGACGCGGTCGGCGGCGTCGAGCTCTGCTACGACCAGGTGGTGGACGAGCCGCTGAGCGGCCTGGTGTGGCCCGAGCCCGGGTGCCGCACGGTCGACGGCGCGACCGCGCTCGCCTTCGCCCGGATGCGGTACGCCGACCCGACGGGCGACATCGGGCGCGGCGCACGCCAGCAGCAGCTCATCAGCTCGCTCAGCTCGTCGCTGGCGGACCCCGGCGTCCTCGTCGACCTCCCCGCGCAGGTCTCGCTCGCACGGGCCGGGACGGACGCTCTGACGACGAGCACGGGCACCGGGATCGTCGACCTGGGTCGTCTCGCGCTCGCCTTCCGCAGCGCGACGGGCCCGGGCGGCATCACCGGGACGCCGTACCTCGCGGACCTCGACCACCGGCCTGGTGGCGTCGGCTCGACCGTCCTCCTCGACGACGAGCGCAACCCCGCGCTGTGGGAGGGCCTGCGTGAGGGTTCGCTCCCGGCCGGCCCGGTGGGCGGGCTCCCCGAGGGCTGAACCCCGTCGTCAGGCGGTCTGGGGACGGAACCCGACGGTCCGACGGCGCGGCGCGGACCGGGCGCCGAGCAGCTCCTCGAGCCGGCGCCGCGCCCAGGGGGCGGCGTGCCGCTCGACGGCGTGGTGCAGGGCCGCGGCGAGCGCGACCGACAGCACGACCGCGACCCCGAGGGTGACGTACGTGGGCAGGTGCGCGGAGAGCTGCGCGATCGCCCACCAGCCCCAGTACTCGTGCACGAGGTAGAGCGGGTACGTCAGCGCGCCGAGCGCTGCCAGCGGCGCCCACGAGACCTGGGACACGCGCGTGAGCGCGACGACGGCGACGGTCGCGAAGCAGCCGACCGTCAGCGCCGCGAGGATCCAGGGGTTGGGCTCGAAGACGGTGTTCCGGCTCAGCGAGCCCATCTGCGCAGGGACGATCGTGCTCAGGGCGATCGCCACGTTGAGGCCGACGAGCGCCCAGGGCAGCCGCGCGTGGCCGTCGCGGTGGATCAGGTAGAGGAGCATCCCGCCCGCGAACAGGGGCGCGTACCGGCTGATGAGGACCTCCTGCAGGACGTGCGCGCCGGACAGCTCGGCGGCGAGGCCGGCGACGGGCCACAGCCCGGCGAACGCCAGGACCCGCGAGCGCGTGACGCCCACCGCGACGAGCAGCAGGACGAGCGCGTAGAACCGCAGCTCGACCCACAGCGTCCAGTAGACGCCGTCGACGTGACGGACGCCCACGAGCTCCTGGAGCAGGGTCGCGTTGACCGCGACCTCGCCCAACGAGACCTGCTTGCCGTCGCGCCACAGCACGAGCAGGAGGAGGCTCGTGAGGGCCAGAGCGGTCCAGTAGGCCGGGTAGATGCGCGCGAGCCGCGACGCGGCGACCTGCGGCACGCTGCGACCCCATGCGGTCCACAGGATGACGAACCCGCTCACGACGAAGAAGAGCTCCGGGGCGAGCGCGAAGTACGTCGCGACGTGGCCCAGGACGGGGAAGCGCTCACCCGGCGCCTCGCCCCAGCCGGTGTGCCAGCGGGCGACGAAGTGGTACAGGACGACGCCCGCGGCAGCGAGGAAGCGGACGCCGTCGAGCGCGTGCAGGCGGGGGCGCGCAGGCGTGCGAGGCTCCGCCGCAGGGGCTGCGGCGAGCGGCGCGGGACGCGTCGTGACCATTTCGTGACCATAACCGCGGTCCTCCGAGATCGCCCGCGGACCGCTCGGGCCGCCGCACGGACCAGCGCGACACCGGGCAGGTCACGCGGAGCCCTCGCTCAGGCGGTGCCTCGGTCGAGCGGTGCCTCGGTCGAGCGGTGCCTCGGTCAGGCGGCGCCTCGGTCAGGCGGTGCCTCGGTCAGGCGGCGCCTCGGTCAGGCGGTGAAGCCCGTCGTCGACCCGCGCCTGGCCCGCAGCCGCTCGCCCTTGGCGACGGCCTGCTCGCGGAGCCCCTCCTGGAACTGGGCCATGCGGGACCGCAGGGCCGCCCCCCGGTCGTCGTCGGCCGCGGCGAGGATGCGCACCGCGAGCAGGCCCGCGTTCCGGGCGCCGCCGACGGACACCGTGGCGACCGGGACCCCCGCCGGCATCTGCACGATCGACAGGAGCGAGTCCATGCCGTCGAGGTGCGCGAGCGGCACCGGGACGCCGACGACCGGCAGGGGCGTGAGCGACGCGAGCATGCCCGGCAGGTGCGCGGCGCCGCCGGCGCCGGCGACCAGCACGCGCAGGCCCCGGTCGGCCGCTCCACGGCCGTACGCGACCATGTCCTCCGGCATCCGGTGCGCAGAGACGACGTCGACCTCGTACGGCACCGCGAACTCGTCGAGCGCCTGCGCCGCGGCCTCCATGACGGGCCAGTCGGAGTCCGAGCCCATCACGACACCCACCAGGGGCTGATCCATCACGTCCTCACTCCCCCGGCGCGTCCGCGCCGCCCGTCGTGCCCGGCGCGTCCGCGCCGCCCGTCGTGCCCGCGCCGCGCACGTCGCGCGTCGCCGTGCTGCCCTGCAGCGCCGCGGCGGCCACGGCCGCGCGCTCCCGGACGTCGTCCAGGTCGTCCCCGTAGACGGTGACGTGCCCGAGCTTGCGTCCCGGCCGGACCTCCTTGCCGTACAGGTGCACCTTGGCACCCGGGTCACGCGCGACGACGTCGGGCAGCGCGTCCGTGAGGACGCCGTGCTCGCTCCCGAGCACGTTCGCCATGACCGTCCACGGAGCCCGGGCCCCGGTCGCGCCGAGCGGGAGGTCGAGCACCGCGCGCAGGTGCTGCTCGAACTGGCTCGTGACGGAGCCGTCGATGGTCCAGTGCCCCGAGTTGTGCGGCCGCATCGCGAGCTCGTTGACGACGACGCGGGCGGGCGCACCGGACGGCAGCTCGAACATCTCGACCGCGAGCACGCCGGTGACGTCGACCCCCTCGGCGACCCGCAGCGCCGCGTCGACGGCGGCGCGCTCGACGTCGGGATCGAGGCCGGGTGCTGGTGCGACCACCTCGGCGCACACCCCGTCGCGCTGCACCGTCTGCACGACGGGCCACGTCGCGCACTCTCCCGACGGGCGCCGCGCGAGCAGCACCGCGAGCTCCCGCACGAACGGGACCTTCTCCTCCGCGAGCAGCGCGGGCCCACCGTCGGCCGCGGCGGCGAACCAGTCCGCGACCTCGTCGGAGGACCGGACGACGCGCACGCCCTTGCCGTCGTACCCGCCACGCGCGGTCTTGACGACCGCCTCGCCGCCGCACCCCGCCAGGAACGCGTCGAGCGCGGCCGCGTCGGGCAGCTCCGCCCAGCGCGGGCAGGGCACGCCGAGCTCGCCGAGGCGCCGACGCATGACCACCTTGTCCTGCGCGTGCACGAGCGCGGCCGCCGACGGCCGCACGGGGACGCCGCGCGCGGCGACCTCGGCGAGCACGTCGGCCGGGACGTGCTCGTGCTCGAACGTGAGGACCGCCGCCTGGGGCGGGCCCGCCACGAGGTCGACGACCCCCTCGGCCGGGGCGCCCACCGGGGTGTCGACGACGACCTGCGCGGCCGACGTCCCCTCGTGCTCGACGAGGACCCGAAGCCCGATCCCGAGGGCCGTCGCCGCCGGGCTCATCATCCGGGCCAGCTGTCCGCCGCCCACCACCGCCACCACCGGAGCCGTCACGAGCGCCGAGACTAACAACGCGTCGGCGGGGGCCCCGACGCCGTCCGTGGCGGGATCGGGTCCCGCGCGCGGCGGCGCACGGCGTCAGCGGCGGGGTCGGCGCCGCCCGCCGCGCCGCCCGCGCTGCGACACGAGCGATCCCCGCGGGAGCACGACGTTCGGGTCGAGCGTCCGCGGGACGCCGGACAGGAACACCGCGAACACCGGGGGGCGCCGCTGCGCGAGCTCGAGCCGGCCGCCGTCGGCCGCGACGAGGTCGCGAGCGAGCGCCAGACCGAGCCCCGTGCCGCGGCCCGACGTCACCTCGCGCTCGAAGATGCGCGGCGCGAGCTCGTCGGGGACCCCGGGTCCCTCGTCGGTGACCTCGACGACCACGGCGCGCTCGGTACCCGACGGACGCGAGCGCACCGTCGTCGTGCCGCCGCCGTGGACGAGCGAGTTCTCGATGAGCGTCGCGAGCACCTGGGCGAGCGCGCCGGGCGTCGCGAGGACGGCGACGTCGTCGCCGACCTCGACCGCGAGCCGGCGCCCGGCCGCCGCGAACGACGGGTCCCACTCCTCCTGCTGCTGGCGCACGACGTCGAGCAGGTGCACGGCCTCGGTGGTCCCGCCCTGGGCCCGGCGCGAGCGCGCGAGCAGGTCGTCGACCACCGTGACGAGGCGCTCCACCTGCTCGAGGGAGATGCGGGCCTCCTCGCGGACCTCGTCCTTCTCGGTCGCGGAGCTGATCTCCTCGAGCCGCATGGACAGCGCCGTGAGCGGTGTGCGGAGCTGGTGCGACGCGTCCGACGCGAACTGACGCTCGGCCGCGAGGCGGCCGGCCATGCGGTCGGCGCTGCGCGCGAGCTCCGCCGCCACGAGGTCGATCTCCTCGATTCCGGACGGCTCGAGGCGCGGCCGCACCTGGCCCGAGCCGAGCTGCTCGGCGCTCGCCGCGAGGTACACCAGCGGCGCGGCGAGCCGGCGGGCGTGCCAGAGCGCGACCGCGACCCCGGCCGCGACGGCGACCACGGACGCGGCGACGACGAGGCCGACCGCGCGGGCCGTGCGCCAGAACACGTCCCAGTAGGACAGCGACAGGAGCACGACGGCACCCGAGTCGGTCCGGACGACCTGCGGGTAGGCGCGGCCCTCGACCGGCTCGCCCGCACGGAACCGCTCGCCGTCGGCCGTCACGACCGACACGGACGCCGCGAGGCTCCCGTCGTCGCCCCCGACGTAGTACTCGAGCAGCTCGTCGGTGATGGGCCGCTCGGTCGAGAGGCGGGTCTCCACCTGCCGGGCGAGTGCCGCGGCCCGGTTGTCGCGGTCGCGCAGCTCGCCGTCGCGCACGAGCTGCGCGCTGAAGAACGCGAGCGGGATGCCGAGCAGCACGACGGCGAGGGTGACGGCCGCGACCGTCGCCTGGAGCACACGTCGGCGCACTCGTCCTCCTTCTCGACGGGACCGGTGGACGGGACCGGTGGACCGGACCGGTCAGGCGGTGCCGGTCTCGAAGCGGAAGCCCATCCCCCGCACGGTCGAGATGTAGCGCGGCGCGTTCGCGTCGTCGCCGAGCTTGCGGCGCAGCCACGACACGTGCATGTCGAGCGTCTTGGTCGAGCCCGTCGGGTCGGAGTCCCAGACCTGGCGCATGAGCGCGTCGCGCGCCACGACCGAGCCCGCCTCGCGCACCAGCGCGCGCAGCAGGTCGAACTCCTTGGCCGTGAGGTGCAGCTCGCGGTCGCCCTGGAACGCCCGGTGCGCCGCGAGGTCCATCCGGACGTCCTGCGCGACGAGCTCCTCGCCGTCCGCACCGTCGGGGTGCGTGCGCCGCAGCAGGGCACGGACGCGCGCGAGCAGCTCGGCGAGGCGGAACGGCTTGGTCACGTAGTCGTCGGCACCCGCGTCGAGCCCGACGACCAGGTCCACCTCGTCCGCGCGTGCCGTGAGGACGAGGACCGGCGTGCTCAGACCCTGGCCGCGGATCCACCGGGCGACGTCGAGGCCGTCCATGTCGGGCAGGCCGAGGTCGAGGATCACGACGTCGGCACCGGGGGCCGCGTCGATGGCTCCTTGACCCGTGCCTTGCACGACGACGTCGTAGCCCTCCCGACCCAGGGCGCGTGCCAAGGGCTCGGCAATGGCAGGGTCATCCTCCGCCAAGAGAACGTGGGTCATGGCGCCCATGCTGCCACAGCGGGGTCGCCCGTCACCGCACCCTAGGCTGGGCGCGTGCGCTGGTGGGAGCGGGTCGTCGCGTGGGACACGGACCACCGGCTCGCCGTGGACTCCGTCACCGCGGTCGGACTCGCGCTGCTCCTCGTCCCCCTGACGACCGACGTGCTGCGCTACGACAGCCAGGCGCCCGGCGCGCCCGCGGCGGTCACCTACGTCGCGGCGGCCGTCATGGCGTTCGCGACGGCGTTCCGGCGCGTGCGTCCCGTGGCGTCGGCCGTGGTCGTCTTCGCGGCCGCGCTCGCGCACCTGCTCGCGGGCTCGCTGCTCGTCGTGCCCGGTGACCTGCTCGTGCTGCTCGCGCTCTACTCCGTCACCGCGCACGGTCCCGTGTGGGCCTACCGCACCGCGATCACCGGCACGTTCCTGGGGTGCGCGGTCTTCGTCGTCGCCGCCATGGGCGCCGGCGGCCTCGACGACCCGGTGTCGTCGGCGGCGTTCGGCATCGCGATGTCGCTCATGGCGGTCACGGTGTTCGCGATCGGCCTCGTGCGCCGCGCCCGCCGCGAGGCCATCGACGCGCTCGTGGACCGCGCGGCGCGCCTCGAGGTCGAGCGGGACCAGCAGGGCCGCATCGCGACCGCCGCGGAGCGGGCGCGCATCGCGCGCGAGATGCACGACATCGTCGCCCACTCGCTCTCGGTGATGATCGCCCAGGCGGACGGCGGCCGGTACGCCGCGGCGCAGGACCCGGGCGCCGCAGAGCGGGCCCTGACCACCATCGGCGAGACGGGCCGCGCTGCGCTCGGCGACATGCGACGGCTGCTCGGCGTGCTGCGCGCCGACGACCCGGGCCGCCCGGCGGGGCCGCCGACGACGCCCGGAGTCCTGCCCCCGCCGGCCGCTCCGACCGCCCAGCTCTCGCCGCAGCCCGGGGTCGACGACCTCCAGGCCCTCGTCGACCAGGTCCGTGCGAGCGGCGTGCGCGCGTCGCTCGTGCGCCTCGGCGACGCACGGCCGCTGCCACCGGGCACCGGGCTCACGGTGTTCCGCATCGCGCAGGAGTCGCTCACCAACGTCCTCAAGCACGGTGGCCCCGACGTCGCCGTGACCGTCGTCGTGCAGTGGCGCCCGTCGTCGCTCACCGTCGAGATCACCGACGACGGGCGCGGTGCCGCCGCGACCTCCGACGGCGCGGGGCAAGGCGTGCTGGGCATGCGTGAGCGCGCCGCGATGCTCGGCGGGACGCTCGCGGTCGGCCCCCGGCCCGGGGGCGGCTACCGCGTGCGGGCCGAGATCCCGCTGCCCACCAGCGCACCGCGGGCGCTCCCCGTCGGCGCGGCGGGCGCCCCGACGACCACCGCGGGCACGGGCCCGACGAGCGAGGAGACCCCATGACCACGCCTTCCGAGAGCGCGCCCCTCGAGAGCGCCCCCGTCCGCGTCGCGCTCGTCGACGACCAGCAGCTCGTCCGGGCGGGCTTCCGGATGGTCATCGACTCCCAGCCGGACCTCGAGGTCGTGGTCGAGGCCGGCGACGGGGTCGAGGCGCTGCGCCGGCTCGCGGTCGTCCCTGTCGACGTCGTCCTCATGGACGTGCGCATGCCCCAGCTCGACGGGCTCGCCGCGACCGCGCGGCTCACGGGTGCCCACGACGGGCAGGCGGCAGGCCCCGCCGACGGAGCCGTGCCGCGCGTCATCGTCCTCACGACGTTCGACCTCGACGAGTACGTCCTCGCCGCGATCAAGGCCGGGGCGAGCGGGTTCCTGCTCAAGGACGCCCCGCCGGAGGAGATGCTCGCGGCGATCCGCACCGTGCACCGCGGCGACGCCGTCATCGCGCCGTCGTCGACCCGCCGCCTGCTGGAGCACCTCGTGACGGCGCTCCCGGACGACGACGCGGCCGCACCGCACCCGGGCGTCGCCGAGCTCACCGACCGCGAGCGCGAGGTGCTCCTGCTCATGGCGCGCGGGCGGTCGAACACCGAGATCGGGCGGGACCTCTTCGTCGCCGAGGCGACCGTCAAGACCCACGTCGGCCGCATCCTCGCGAAGCTCGGCGCGCGGGACCGCGTGCAGGCCGTCGTCGTCGCGTACGAGAGCGGCCTCGTCCGTCCGGGGGCCTGACCCGAGGTCCGTGGGCGGACCGGTGCGCCCGGCCGGTCCCCCCTCGGGATGACCTCGGGCCCGGCACCGACCATGCCCCGGCTCGACGCGGCGCGGGTGCCCGGCTCCGTAGCGTCGACGCGTACCAGCGAACACGACCCAGGAGGCCTCCGTGCCGTACGACCTGCCGCCCGACCCCCGGTCCCTGCCGACCACCGTCCCCACGGGCGCGCCGACGACCGCCGTCCGCGCCCGCGGGCTGACCAAGGTCTACGGGACGGGTGAGGCCGCCGTCGTCGCGCTCGACCGCGTCGACGTCGACTTCGCCTCGGGCGCGTTCACCGCGATCATGGGGCCGTCGGGCTCCGGCAAGTCGACGCTCATGCACCTGCTCGCCGGGCTCGACAGCGCCACGTCGGGGCACGCGCACCTGGGTGCGACCGAGATCACCGGGATGGACGACCGGGCGCTCACGCGTCTGCGCCGCGACCGGGTGGGCTTCGTGTTCCAGTCGTTCAACCTGCTCCCGATGTTCACGGCCGAGCAGAACGTCGTCCTGCCGCTCGACCTCGCGAACCGGACGCCCGACCGCGGCTGGTTCGAGACGCTCGTCGACACCCTCGGCCTGCGGGACCGCCTGACGCACCGCCCCGCCGAGCTCTCGGGCGGGCAGCAGCAGCGCGTCGCGATCGCGCGGGCACTGATCGGCCGACCCGAGGTCGTGTTCGCCGACGAGCCCACGGGCAACCTCGACTCGCGGGCGGGCGCGCAGGTGCTCAGCTTCCTGCGGCGCTCGGTGCGCGAGCTCGGCACCACGGTGATCATGGTCACGCACGACCCGTCCGCCGCGGCGTACGCGGACCGCGTCGTCCTGCTCGCCGACGGCCGGATCGCGGGCGACATCTCCGACCCGACGCCCGAGTCGGTGCTCGCGGGCCTCGACGCCCTGCGCTCGCTCGACGAGCCCACCGCCACGGCGGTGCGCTGATGCTGCGCCTCACGCTCGCGCAGATGCGCCGCAGCATCGGACGGCTCACCGCCGCGGGGATCGCGATCGCGATCGGCACCGCGTTCGTCGCGGCGACCCTCGTCGCGGGCGGCGTCATCGAGCGGACGAGCTACGACGCCGTGTCCGCGTCGTTCGCCGACGCCGACCTCGTCGTCGTCCCCGACGCGGACGTGCTCACCGAGCCGGCCCTCGAGCAGCTCCGCGGCCTGCCGGGCGTCGTCGCGGCCGACGGGCAGACCGGGCAGTGGCTCGAGCTCGCGTCGGGCACGCGCAGCACCTACCGCGAGGTGACCCCGCGGGCCTCGCACCCGCGGCTCGAGTCCCAGGACGTGGTCGAGGGGCGGTTGCCCGAGGCGTCGGGCGAGGTGAGCCTGCCGAGCGAGGTCGCCGAGCGGCTGCGCGTCGGGACCGGCGACGAGCTCACGCTCCGGCGCGAGGTGTGGACCCCGGGCGCCGACGTCGAGGACGGCGGCACGTGGTCGACGCAGGACGAGGACGTCGTCGTCGTCGGCCTCACGGAGGACTCGGCCGGCGCCTTCGCGGACACGGGCGGGAGCGTCGTCGCCTTCCCCGACGACGTCCTCGCGTGGACGGCCACGGCCGGGGGCGAGGTCACGTACGCGACGGGTCTGGTCGCGGTCGACGACGGCGTGGACGTCGGCACGGTGCGCGCCACGGTCGCCGACGCGCTCCCCCAGGGGGTCGTCGTCCGGACCGTCGACGAGCAGGCCGAGATCCGCACGCGCGAGCTCACCGGGGACGAGGACGTGTTCACCGCGATCGTCCTCGGCTTCGCGGGCGTCGCCCTCCTCGTCGCGGGCCTCGTCATCACCAACACGTTCCAGGTGCTCGTCGCGCAGCGCACGCGTCTGCTCGCGCTGCTGCGCTGCGTCGGCGCGGACCGGTCGCAGCTGCGCCGGTCGGTGCTCACCGAGGCCACGATCCTCGGCGTCGGGGGGTCGCTCGTGGGCATCGTGTCGGGTGTCGCGCTCGCGCAGGTCCTGCTGACGGTGCTCGGGGGCCTCAACCCCGAGGTCCCGCTGCCGTCCGTGGTGGTCATGACCCCCGCCGTCGTGCTGGCGCCGCTCGTCGTCGGCACGCTCGTCACGGTGCTCGCCGCGCTGTCGCCGGCGCGCGCCGCGACCCGCGTCGCACCGCTCGCGGCGCTGCGGCCGGCCGACGCACCCGCCGTCACGTCGCGTGCCGGGCGACCGCGCCTCGTCGTCGCGAGCGTGCTGCTCGTCGCGGGCGTCGGGCTGCTGCTCGTGGCGGCGCTGGGCCTGTCCCGGATCAGCCCCGTGCTCGCGCTGGGCGTGGGTCTGCTCGGCGGCGCGCTGTCCTTCGTCGGGGTGCTCGTCGGGGCCGTGTTCTGGGTCCCGGGCGTCGTCGGGCGCGTCGGTGCCCTGCTGGGCCGGACGGGTCCCGCCGCTCGCCTCGCGTCCGCGAACGCGGTCCGCAACCCGCGCCGCACCGCCGCGACGAGCACGGCGCTGCTCATCGGCGTGACGCTCGTGGCGATGATGAGCACGGGTGCGGCGAGCGCCCGCACGACGCTGGGCGAGCAGCTCGAGGCGGAGTTCCCGGTCGACGTCGCGCTCGGCCGCGAGTCGTCCGACGCCCAGGAGCAGGTCGTCACCGACGCGCTCGTGGAGACGGTCGCGGCGGTCGAGGGCGTCGAGACGGTCCTGCCGCTGCGCACGCCCGTGCTGCGCCTGGCGGACGGCGACGCCGCGGACACCTCCACGACGACCGGCGCGTACGTCGGGTCGCGCGACGAGCTGACCCGGCTGCTGCGCGCGCCCGAGCAGGTCGAGGGCCTCGCGGACGACACGATCGTCGTCGGCGAGCGGACCGCGACCGACCTGGGGCTCGACGACGGCCAGCTGGTCGAGGTCTCCGCGGTCGACGAGGCGACCGGCGAGCCGGTCGGCGACGGGAGCGCGTCCCTGACGGTCGTCGTCTCGACGCTCAAGTACGGCACGGTCGTCACCCCGGCGACGCTCGAGGCGACGGGCGCCGACGTGCCCGTGGACGAGGTGTGGGTGCGGCTCGCGGACGACGCCGACGTGGCCGGCACGGTCGCGGACCTGCAGGACGCGGTGGCGGAGTCCCCCGTGTGGGTCTCCGGGGCGGCGCTCGAGCGCGCGATGTTCCAGCGCGTCATCGACACGCTGCTCGCGGTCGTCGTCGGGCTGCTCGCGGCGGCCGTGGTCATCGCGCTCATCGGTGTCGCGAACACGCTGTCGCTCTCGGTCATCGAGCGACGCCGCGAGTCCGCCACGCTGCGCGCGATCGGTCTGTCACGCCGTCAGCTGCGGGGCACGCTCGCGGTCGAGGGGATGGTCATCGCGGGCGTCGGAGCGCTGCTGGGCTCGGTCCTCGGGCTCCTGTACGGCTGGGCCGGGTCCGCGACGGTGCTCTCCGTCGTCGGGGAGGTCCGGCTCGAGGTCCCGTGGCGCGACCTCGCGCTCGTCCTCGTCGTCGCCGTCGGGGCCGGTCTGCTCGCGTCGGTCCTGCCCGGCCGTGCCGCGGCGCGCACGTCGCCCGTGCAGGCGCTCGCGGTGGACTGACGCGTCGACGGGCCGGCCGATCGGCCGGCCCCAGGTCGAGCCGGGGCCGTCGAGGTCGCAGAGGTCGGCGAGGTCGGCGAGGTCGGCGAGGGGCTGGGGACGGTGATCCGTCCCCAGCCCCTCGTGTCCTGCGACGCCCGGGACGTGGACCCGCGCCACCGTGCGCGGGTGCGCTTCACGTTCGAGCCCGTCGGTGACGTCGTGGTGGCCGAGGGGACCGACCTCGCGGCGTGCCGCGAGGCGCTCGCGTCGCTCGGCGGCGAGACCGCCCGGCTCCCCCTGTCGGCGAGCGGGTCGCCCCTCGGGGACGACCACGTCGCGGGCGCGCCGCCATGGGTCGCGGGGTCGCTCGTGCGCGCGGGCTCGACCGCACCCGACCCGGTCCGACCGGTCCTGCACGCACCGTGGCACCTCGCCGTCGTCGACGGCCACGGGGTCGGTGCGACGGCGGCGCCCGGACGCGACGGCACGGTGCTCGTGGGGCGGCGCGAGGCCCCGGCTCCAGGAGGGAGCCGTGCGACGCCGCCCGTGCCGGTCGGTGAGCTGGACCTGCCGGACCCCGCGGTCTCCCGGCGGCACGCCACCGTGGGCCGTCGACGCCGACGAGGCGGTACGACCGGTTCCTGGTGGGTCCGCGACGACGCGTCGGCCAACGGGACGGTGCTCGTGACGTCGCGGCGGGGCCGCCCACGCCGGACGAGCGTCGGGCGTCGCGCTCGGCGGCTGCGCCCGGGAGACCTCGTGCTCGTCGGCGCGACGACCGTCGAGCTGCGAGCGTCGGCCCTGGAGCCGCCGGCGTCGGTCACCCGCACCACGCCGGCCGGGGCGCCGGGACGCCTGAGGGCGCTCGCCGTGGCGGCTCGCGACCCGGCCGTGCTCGTGCCCCTCGCGGGCGGCCTGGTGATGGCGTCGCTGCTGCGCAGCCCCGTGCTGCTCGCCATGGCCCTGGTCGCGCCCCTCACCGCCCTCCTGGTCCGCACGGACCGGCACCGCCGCTCCGACGGCGCCCACCGGACCCCACGCAGCGACGACGCGGTCGTTGGACGCCCCGGGCCCACGTCCGCGGAGGACCCCGCACGGTCGGGCCGTCGGGGTCCGCAGTCGCTGCGGACCGCGGTCGACGGCGCGCTCGTCCTGGCCGATCCCGCGTGCGCCGCGTGCCGCGCCGCGGCGGACCGCGGCGACGCCCTCGCGGACGCCGCAGGCACGGGCCGCCCGGACTGGTGGGGCCTCGCGGTCGACGGCGCGCTCGGGCTCGTCGGCCCTCGCGACCGGGCGCTCGCCGTCGCGCGCTCCCTGGTCGCGGAGGTCCTCGCCGAGTCCGCCGAGCTCACCCTCCTGACCACCGAGCGGTCCGCGTGGGCGTGGCTGCGCTGGGCGGGCACGCGGCTGTCCGACGACCGTGGCGCGCGGGTCGCCGGCACCGCGGCCTGCGCCGCCGACGTGCTCGGACGGTCGGGACCGCGGACCGTCGTCCTGGTCGACGGCGTGCGGCCGTGGCGGACGGTCCTGCACCGCTTCTTCCTGCGCGGGGCGGGCGCCGCGGTGGTCGTGCTCGTCGAGGACCAGCGCGACCTGCCCGCGTGGTGCTCGTGGGCGGTGCGGCTGCTGCCGGACGGGTCCGCGTCGCTCGCGGGACCCGGCTGGTCCGGCCGCGTCCGGGCTCCCGGGCTCGACGAGCGCACCGCCGAGCAGCACGCCCGGCGCTGTGCGGCTCCGGCCCGGCACCCGGGGGGACGTGCCGCGCAGACCGGTGACGAGGGCACGACGGCGAGCCTCCTCCCGCCGCGGGTCGCACTCGCCGACGTCGTCCCGCCGCCCGACCCGGGAGCACGCCGGCGACGCGAGGCGAGCACGCTCGCGGTGCCGCTCGGGGTCGGGGCCGGCGGGCCGGTCGTGGTCGACCTCCTCCGTGACGGCCCGCACGCCCTCGTGGCGGGGACGACGGGGGCCGGGAAGTCCGAGCTCCTCCAGACGCTCGTGCTCGGGCTGGCGGCGCGGTACCGCACCGCGGACCTCGCCGTGGTGCTCGTCGACTACAAGGGCGGCGCAGGCCTCGGCCGGGCCGCCGCGCTGCCGCACGTGGTCGCCCAGGTCACCGACCTCGACGGGGCCGCGTCCGAGCGCGCGCTCGAGGGGCTGCGCGCCGAGCTGCGCCGCCGCGAGCGCCTGCTCGCGTCGGCGGGTGCGGCGGACCTGCGCGACCTGCCGGACCAGCGCCGACCGGCACGCCTGCTCGTCGTCGTCGACGAGTTCCGCGCTCTCGCCGAGGACCTGCCCGCGTTCGTCCCGTCGCTCGTGCGTCTCGCCGCCCAGGGCAGGTCCCTCGGGATCCACCTCGTGCTCGCCACGCAGCGCCCGGCCGGGGTCGTCGACGCCCAGCTGCGCGCGAACCTGCCGCTGCGGATCTGCCTGCGCGTCGCGGACGACGCGGACTCGCGCGACGTCGTCGGCGTGACCGATGCCGCGAGCCTGCCACCCGACGTCGCGGGACGAGCGGTCGTGTCCCGGCCAGGAGCGCCGCCGATCCTCGTCCAGACCGCCTGGGCGGCTCTGCCCGCGGGTGTCGCGACGCCTCACCCGGTCCGCGGGGCGGACCCGTGGGACGCGTGGCGGACGGACCAGGTGCCCGACCGTGCACCACGCGCGGTCACCCACGGTGTGCCCGGCGACCACGTGGTCGACGAGCTCGTCGCCGCCGTCACGCTCGCCCACCGCGCGGAGGACGACCCGGACCCGGAACCGCCCTGGCTCCCGCCCCTGCCCGCGGACGTCCCCCTCCCCGCCCAGCACGGGGACGCGCTGACGCTCGGCGTGACCGACCTGCCCGCCGAGCGGCGCCGCGGCGCCCTGGCGTGGGCGGCGCGGGGCCACCTCGCCGTGGTCGGCGGTCCCGGGTCCGGGCGGTCGACCACGGCGCTCGCCGTCACGCACGCCGCGCTCGCGCACGGCCGGCCCGTGCACGTCGTCCACGCCGGTGCGGGGGTCTGGGCGGCGCTCAGCGACGCCGACCACCACGCGCTCGGCACGGTCGTCGGCGCGGACGAGCCCGCGACGACCGCCGCACTGCTGCGGATGCTCCGGACGGTCCCGGCCCGCGCGGGCACGGTGCTCGTCGTCGACGACGTCGCCGCGGTCCGCAGCGCGCTCGAGCGGCTCCCGCGGGGCGCGGGCGACGACCTGGTCGAGACGCTCGCACGCGACGCCGCCGGGCGCGTCGCGATCGTGGTCGCGGGCGCTCCGCGCGACCTGCACCGCCTGCTCCCGGTCACGACCGAGCGCCTCGTCCTCCACGTGGGCGACCGGCACGACGCCGAGGTCGCCGGGCTCCCGGCACGTCTGTGGTCACCGGCCCGCGTCCCCGGACGCGCGGTGCACGTGCCGTCGGGCGTCGTGGGACACGTCGGTCGCCCGCCGGGACGGCTCCCGCCGTCAGCGGCGGCCGGAGCCGACGTGCGCGTGCTCGACCGACCGCCGCGACTCGTGCCGCTGCCGACCGACCTGGCGCTGGAGGGGCTCCCGGCGGCGGCCGTGGGCGTCGCGGCGCCGACCTCGGCCGCGCTCGTGCTGGTCGGCGCCCACGCTGCTCACGGTCGGCACGGGGCCGTGAGCGCTCACGGGGCCGTGAGCGCCGACGGCGGCGACGGCGGCGACGGCGGCGTCAGCGCCCATGGCGCCCACGGCGGCCGCACGGACGCCGACGACGCCCGCGCGAGGCTGCAGGGCACCGTGGCGCTCGACGCGAGCCGGGGCCTCCTCGTGTCCGGTCCGGCGGGCTCCGGCCGCACGACCGCGGTCCGCACGGTCGCCGACCGCCTCGTGCGGCTCGGGTGCAGCGTGGTCACCGAGGTGGTGCGTGAGCCCGGGGGCGGGACGCCGGCGCTGCCCGGAGGAGCCGTGGTCGTCCTCGACGACCTCGACGTCCTCGTGCGCCGCGACCCGTCGGTCGACGACCGGGTGCTCGCGCTGCTCGAGGACGGGGTCCCCGTCGTCGCGTCGGCACGTGCGGACCGCGTCGCGACGGCGTTCCGCGGCGCGCTCGCGGCGCTGCGGAACGGGGCGCCGCTCGTCGCGCTCTGGCCCGGCAACGCGTCGTCGGCGGACGCCGCGGGCGAGGACCTGTCCGCGGCCGTGGACCCGGCGGCGCCCACCGTGCCCGGCCGCGCGGCGCTCGTCGATCGCGGGCGGGTCACGGCCGTCCAGATCGCCCGCTGAGGCCGTCGGACGGGTCCGTCCGGGCGGCTGCGGGCGCCGGGAGACCTCAGTGGTCGACGGTGTGCGCCACGACCGGCCGGGTCAGCAGCAGCACGAACACGCCTACCGACACGGCGAGGACCACCCATGCCGCCGGGGTGTCCGTGGCGCGCCCGACGGCGAAGGCCGTCGCCGCCTGAAGGAGCTGCCACGTCGCGACGGGCGCGCGGCCGCTGCGCCGGCCCGCCCACAGCGCACGCGCGGACGCCACCAGCGCCGCCGCGACGGCGAGCGCGAACACGACGAGGAAGAGGGCGACCCCCACCGCGGACTCCGTCCCCCGCAGCACCTGCACCAGTCCGACCACGGCGCCCGCGGCCAGCGCGAGCGCCTCGACGCAGACCGCCGCGACGACGGCGACGACGCCCGCCGGGGGGCGTCGGGCGGGTCGCGGAGGGGTCGGCCTTGCCGGACGCGAGGGACGGTTGCTCACGCGCCCGACCCTAAGGCCGTCCGACACCGTCGCCGCAGGTGGGGCCACCGCCGCTGGCACACCGCTCCGGGCCGGCACCGCACCCCCGACGGCCGGTGGACCGGATGTGCCCGGACTCGTCCGGCTGTGGGAGGATGCACGAGCACCGGTGTGACCAAGGACTCAGCGTCACCGGAAGGAAACCCTCGCGTAACCCCTTGTGCCCTGGTCGGGGCCGTGTGAGGCTTGTTCCTAGTCATAGGACGTTCCGCACGACACCCCCGATCCGAAGCCACCCCCGTCCGGGGTTGGCTCGCCGCGTGCCCAAGGAGTGACACTCATGGATTGGCGCCACCGCGCTGCCTGCCTGGACGAGGACCCCGAGCTCTTCTTCCCCATCGGGAACACGGGGCCCGCGCTCGTCCAGATCGAGGAGGCGAAGGCCGTCTGCCGTCGCTGCCCCGTCGTCGACACCTGCCTCAAGTGGGCGCTCGAGTCCGGCCAGGACGCGGGCGTCTGGGGCGGTCTCTCGGAGGACGAGCGCCGCGCGCTCAAGCGCCGCACCGCGCGCGCCCGGCGCGCAGGCTGACCCCCCGGTCGCACACAGCGACCCCGCACCACCACGAACCCCGGCCCCGACGCCTCCCGCGTCGGGGCCGGGGTTCGTCCACGTCCAGCCCGCCCGACCGCCGCGCCACCGGGTCACGGATCGTCGCGGACCACGTGGGTGGCCCGGCCCGCACCGGACGCGGGCACGTCCACCCACGCGACGTCGACGCCCGACCGCCCACGACCCGGTCACGCGTCCGCGAGTCGTATGGGTGGCCCGGCCCGCACCGGACGCAGGCACATCCACCCACCCGCCCCGGCGGCGACCGTCGACGGCCGACCCGGCGGTCGGGGCGACCCGGCGGTCGGGCCGACCCGGCGGTCGGGCCGACCCGTCGACGGCCGACCCGGCGGTCAGACCGCGCGGCGGTCCTGGAGCTCGAGCTCGATGCGCACCGACGTCCCGCCGCCCTCGCGCGCCGACCAGGTGATCGACCCGCGCAGCTCGTTGCGCACGAGGGTCCCGACGATCTGCGTCCCCAGGCCCGTCCCGGCACCCGCGCTGCCGGGCGCGATGCCCACGCCGTCGTCGGCGACCGTCGCGGTGAGGTGCGCGCCCGCACGCTCGGCCACGATCTCGACCGTGCCGCGCTCACGCCCGACGAACCCGTGCTCGACCGCGTTGGTCACGAGCTCGGTGAGGACGAGCGCGAGCGCCGTCGCGCCCTCCGCCGGCACCATCCCGAAGGTCCCCGTCCGCACCGTCCGGACCGACGCACCGGCCGACGCGACGTCGGCCGCGAGCCGCAGCGACCGGTCGACCAGGGAGTCGAAGTCGACGGTCTCGTCGAGGGTCTGCGACAGCGTCTCGTGCACGAGCGCGATCGTCGTGACGCGTCGCATGGCCTCGTCGAGCGCCTCGCGCGCCTCGGGCGACGTCATGCGCCGCGCCTGCAGCCGCAGCAGCGCCGCGACGGTCTGCAGGTTGTTCTTGACCCGGTGGTGGATCTCCCGGATGGTCGCGTCCTTGGTGATGAGCTCGCGCTCGCGGCGGCGCAGCTCCGACACGTCGCGGCACAGCAGCACCGCGCCGACCCGCTGACCGTGGTCCGTGAGGGGCACCGCACGCAGCGAGAGGCACACGCCGCGCGACTCGAGGTCCGTCCGCCACGGCGCGCGCCCCATCACGACGACGGGCAGCGACTCGTCGGCCGACGAGCTGTCCTCGAGCAGGCCGGTCGTGACCTCCGCGAGCGACCTGCCCACGAGCGACCCGATGACCCCGAACCGGTGGAACGCGCTGAGGGCGTTGGGGCTGGCGTAGAGGACCTCGCCCTCGGAGTTCAGCCGGATGAGGCCGTCGCCCACACGCGGCGCACCGCGGCGCGGGCCGGTCGGCGCGTTGGGCGAAGGGAACTCGCCGCGCGAGATCATCCGGACGAGGTCGTCGGCGGCCTCGACGTAGTTGAGCTCGAGCCGGCTCGGCGTGCGCGCCCCGCCGAGGTTCGTCTGCCGCGCGACGACGGCGATCGGGCGTCCCCCGTGCACGACGGGGACGGCCTCCTCGCGCACCGCGTAGGTGCCGAACCACCGGGGCTCGCGCGAGCGCTGGATCTCGCCCTCGGCGAGCGCCTTCTCGAGCTGGGGCCGCTGCCCCTCCGGCGGCGCGCTGCCCACGACGTCGTCGTAGTGCACCGTCGCACCGGTCGAGGGACGCGCCTGCGCGATCGCGACCCAGCCCTCCTCACGCGTCGGGAGCCACAGCACGAGGTCCGCGAACGCGAGGTCGGAGATGAGCTGCCAGTCGCCCACGAGCAGGTGCAGCCACTCGACGTCGGCGGGGTCGAGGTCGGCGTGCCGGGGCACGAGGTCGCTGAGCGTGGACACGGGGGAAGCCTAGGTCGCCGGCCGCACCCCCGACGTCCCGGCTGGTTGTTAGCCTCTCCCTCATCCCGTCACCCGGAGGAACCGGTGCACCTCACCGCCCAGGTCCGTCACGCCGCCGACGTCGACCGCGTCGCGGCGCTCCTCGCCGACGAGCGCTTCGTCGCCGAGAAGGTCGGCTCGACCGGCGCGCTCCAGCAGCAGGTCGACGTCGTGGGGACCAGCGACGAGGCGTTCACCGTGACGACGCGGCGCCAGATGCCCACGACGGCCGTCCCGCCCCAGTTCCGCTCGCTCCTCGGCTCGACGCTCGAGGTCCGCCAGGTCGAGGCGTGGGAGCCGCCGGCCCCGGGCGAGCGCCGCGGGACCGTCGTCGTCGAGATCACGGGTGCCCCCGTGCGCCTGACCGGCACGATGCGCCTCGTCCAGGAGGACGACGGCACCACGACGCAGGAGTACGACGGCGAGCTCAAGGCCTCGGTCCCGCTGTTCGCCGCAGCCGTCGAGCAGGCGACCGCGGGGGCGATCCGCGAGGCGATCCGCGTCGAGGAGCAGACCGCCGCCGCCTGGCTGCGGCGGTGACGCAGCAGGACGGCCCGGTGGTCGCCGCGGCACCGAGCGCCGCCCCGACGCTCGAGGACGTCGCCGCTCGCGCGGGCGTCTCGCGGTCGACCGCCTCCCGGGCCATCAACGGGGGCCTGCGGGTCAGCCCGGACGCGCAGGCCGCGGTCGACGCGGCCGTCGCGGAGCTCGGCTACACGCCCAACCGCGCGGCCCGCACGCTCGTGACGCGGCGCACCGACGCCGTCGCGCTCGTGATCCCCGAACCCGACCCGCACGTCCTCGCCGACCCGTACTTCGCGAGCACCCTCCAGGGGCTCACGGCCGCGCTGGGCCCGACGAGCATCCAGCTCGTCCTGCTCATCGCGCGGCGCGGTCCCGAGGCGGTCCGGACCGAGCGGTACCTGCGCAACCGCAACGTCGACGGCGCCGTCGTCGTGTCGCACCACCGCGGCGACCGCCTCGCCGAGGTCCTCGCGTCGGCCGGCCTGCCGTGCGTCTTCGTCGGGCGCCCGGTGGACGGCGCGCACGGCCTGCCGTACGTCGACGTCGACAACCGGCTCGGCGGGCGGCAGGCGACCGAGCACCTCCTGGCCGCCGGCTGCCGCCGGGTCGCGACGGTCGCGGGACCGCCCGACATGGCCGCCGGCGTGGACCGGCTCGACGGGTGGGCGGACGCCCTGCGCGACGCGGGCGTCGAGCCGGCGGGGACGGTGCACGGCGACTTCACCACCGCGGGCGGGGCCGCCGCGACCGAGCGGCTGCTGCGCGAGCACCCCGACGTCGACGGCGTGTTCGTCGCGTCGGACCTCATGGCGGTCGGGGCGCTGCGCGTGCTCGAGCGGGCGGGCCGTGCCGTGCCCGACGACGTGCGGGTGGTGGGGTTCGACGACCTCGGCGTCGCGACGTCGACCGAGCCGCCCCTGACGACGGTCGCGAGCCCGGTCGTCGAGATGAGCCGGGTCGCTGGTGAGCTGCTCCTCGCGCAGATCGCGGGCGAGGGCGCACCCGAGGAGCCGAGGATCTTCGGCACGCGCGTCGTCCCGCGCGCCTCCGCCTGAGCCGGTCGTGGGCGTGGTGACGGACCCCGGTGCGCACGCACCGCTCTCGCGGCGGCTCGGGCTGACCGACGCGGTCGTCGTCGGGCTCGGCGCGATGCTGGGGGCCGGCGTCTTCGTGGCGTTCGGCCCCGCGGCCGCGGCGGCCGGCCGGCTGCTCCCCGTCGCGCTCGTGCTCGCGTCCCTCGTCGCGTGGGCGAACGCGGACTCGACGGCACGCCTCGCGGCGCGCCAGCCGACGTCCGGCGGCGCCTACGCGTACGGCCGCGCGCGACTCGGGCCCGCGTGGGGTGCGCTCGCCGGGTGGGCGTTCCTCGTCGGGAAGACGCTCAGCGCGGGTGCCGCGACGTGGGCGGTCGGCACCTACGCGTGGCCCGACCAGGCCCGGACCGTCGCGGTCGCGACCGTCGTGGTGCTGACCGGCCTCGCCGCCGCGGGGGTCCGGCGCGGGGTCGCGGTGACCCGGGCCGTCGTCGCGCTGACGCTCCTCGCGCTCGCCGTCGTCGTCGTGGCCGCGGTCGTGTCCGGCCCCACCGACGCGCCCGGTGGCGGGGACGGCGCCGCGGGTCCGGGCACGGTGCTGGGCGTGCTCGAGGGGGCCGGTGTCCTGTTCTTCGCGTTCGCGGGCTACGCGCGCGTGGCGACCCTGGGCGAGGAGGTCCGCGACCCCGCCAGGACGCTCCCGCGCGCCGTGGCGCTCGCGCTCGGCGTCGTCCTCGCCACGTACGCCGCGACCGCGTGGGCGCTCGTCGACGTGCTCGGCGTGACCGGGGTCGCCGCGTCCGCGCGCCCGGTCGCGGACGCCGCCGCGGCGCTCGGGCTGCCGGGCGCGGTCGCCGTGACGGCCGTCGTCGCGGCGCTCGCCGCCGCGGGGTCGGCCCTGGGGATCCTGCTCGGGCTCTCCCGGACCACGCTCGCGATGGCGCGCGACGGCGTGCTCCCCCGCTCCCTCGCCACGCTGGCCGGGCCACGCGCCGAGCCCCGGCCCGTCCGGGCCCAGGTCGTGGTCGGCGCAGCGGTCGTCATCGGGCTCCTGACGCTCGACCTGCCGGGCGCGATCGCGGTCTCGTCGGCCTCGGTGCTCGTCTACTACAGCGTCGCGCACGCGGCGGCGCTCACGCTCGGGCGCCGCGCCGTCCCGCTGCTCGGGCTCCTCGGGTGCGGACTCGTCGCGGCGTCGCTCGTGGTCGGCGTGGTGGCGCGCGCGGTCGGGGCCGCCACGGGCGGCGCCGTCGGCGCACCCTGACGCGCCCGACCCCACGCCGCGGCCTCGCGCGCCGAGGTCAGCGCACGAGGCGGATCTGCCGGACCTCGAGCCGGTGCAGGTCGTGCGCGATCGTGCGGGCCCAGTCGCGGATGTCCGGCCAGCTGCGGAAGTCGCCCTGCTCGGCCTGGAGCAGCGCGACGACGGCGCGTTCGGCGAGCGCGAGCGAGCTCTTGTCGAGCCTGCCCGCGAAGGTCCGGTGGCCCTGGGCGCCGAGGCGCGTCATGAGCGACGGCACCTCGTCGGGGTCGCCGAGCGGGACGGGCGGCGTGCCGACCGGTCCGGACGAAAAGAGCCACACGGGCCGGGCCGCGAGGCCCGCCGCGAGCCGGTCGACCATCGCGCGGGCGGACGCGGCCCAGCGACCGACGTAGACGGCCGAGCCGAGCACGACGGCGTCGTACGGCTCGAGCGTGTCGACCTCGTCGGGGTCGCGGACCTCGACGGTCATCCCCGACCCCGTCAGGACCGCCCCGATCTCCTCCGCGATCTCGCGCGTCGACCCGTGTCGCGAGGCCACCGCCACCAGGACCCTCATGCGTCCCACCTCCCCCGCTCCGGGGCCCACGACCGGTGCCCGCGGAACCAGGATCCGTCGCGCACGCGCCCGGCGCGTGGGCCGGAGGTCCCCGGTCGCCCGCCGGCCGTCTCCGCCGGGTGGTCCGCGGGTCGCCCGTCACCCATCGCCGTCGCGGTCGGCCACGACCTCGCGCAGACTGTCCGGCATGACAGCTCCCGACATCCCCACGATCGAGCTGAGGACCCCTGCGGGCGACATCCCGATCCCGCTCCTGGGCCTCGGCACCTGGCAGTCCGACGGCGACGACGCGTACCGCGCGGTGCGCCACGCGCTCGAGGTCGGCTACCGCCACGTCGACACCGCGACCGCGTACGGCAACGAGGACCAGGTGGGCCGCGGCATCGCCGACTCGGGCGTCGACCGCGAGAAGGTCTTCGTGACGACCAAGCTGCCGCCCGACGCGGCCGGCCGCGAGCGCGAGACGCTCGAGGCGAGCCTGCGCGCGCTCGGGACCGAGTACGTCGACCTGTGGCTCGTGCACTGGCCGCCGAACAAGCAGGCCACCCCCGCGACGTGGCAGGCGTTCCGCGACCTGCGGGACGAGGGCCTCGTGCGGGCGATCGGCGTGAGCAACTACTCGGTCGCACAGATCGACGAGCTCGTCGACGCGACCGGCGAGGCCCCGGCGATCAACCAGATCCCGTGGAGCCCGGCCGACTTCGACCTCGGTCTCGTCACCGCGCACGCGCAGCGCGGCGTCGCGCTCGAGGGGTACAGCCCGTTCAAGCGCACGGACACCTCGCACCCCGTCCTCACGGGGCTCGCCGAGGCCAAGGGCGTCTCGGTCGAGCAGGTCGTCCTCGTGTGGCACCTGCGGCACCGCGTCGTCGTCATCCCCAAGTCGGTCACGCCCGAGCGGATCGAGCGCAACATCGACGTGCTCGACGTCCACCTGAGCGACGAGGAGGTCGCCGCGATCGACGCGCTCAGCACCGTCGGGGGCTGACCGCACCCGGCCCGCGGCCGAGCCGCCGCCGAGCCGCCGCCGAGCCGCGGCCGAGCCGCCGCCGAGCTGGACCGTCCTCCACCGACGGTCGTCGAGGCCCCCGCACCGAGCCCGGGCGGGGGCCTCGACGTTCGACAGCGCGGCCGGACGCCCCGCACACTCGTGCGGTGACCAGACCCCGCCTGCGCACGCCGTCCCGGGCGGTCGCGTCGCCGACGGCGCTCGCCGCGGTCGTCGTGCTGGTCGCGGTCGTCGTGGCGGTGGCCCTGGCCGTCGTGCAGGGTCAGGCCCGCGAGCGGGCCGAGCGCGAGGCGGCCGCGGCCGCGCAGCAGGCGATGCGCACCGAGCGCGAGCGCCCCGAGCTCGACCGCACGAGGCGTGCCGAGGAGGCGCGGGTCACGCTCGTGACGCTGACCCGCGAGGCCGCCGCCGCGGACGCGGCCGCGGTGCTCGCGGAGGCGACCGCGCTGCTGGCGCGGACCGAGGGGCAGGTCGACGACGACGCCGTGCGCGTCGCGGTCGCCGACGGCGCGGCAGCGCTCGGCGCGCTCCTGACCGAGCACCCGACCGACCGCCTGGCCGACCACCCGTCCGGCCGCGCGTCCGACCCTGCCGGGGACCCGGCCGCCGACCCCTCGCCCGGTCCCTCGGCCGGTGCCGCCCGCATCACGGCGGCGACCGCGGACCTGAGGGCCGCGACCGCGGCGCTGTCCGACGCGCACGGGGCCTGGCTCGCGGCGCAGGAGGCCAGTGCCGCGGAGGCCGCGGAGGCCGCCGCGGCCGCTCGCGCGCAGGAGGAGGCCCGTGCCGCCGCGGCAGCCGCGGCCGCTGGTGCGCAGGACGACGGCGCGGCCGGCCGGCCGGCACCCTCGCGCGCCGCGGGTGCCGGGCCGGACTGCGGCGGACCGGACTCGTACGAGCCGCCCACCGGCACCGCGACGTTCTACACGTCGACGCCGTCCGAGGCCGGCGACGGCAGCAACGGCCGCCTCCCCCGCTCGGCGATGTCCGCGCTCGGCTGGTGCGTCGACGCGCGCGGGAACGCGCAGTGGCTGCGCGCGGACGCCGCCGCCGCGCTGACACGGCTCAACGAGGCCTTCCGTGCGGCGTTCGGCGAGAACGTCGCAGTCGACATGTCCTACCGCTCGTACGAGGACCAGGTCGCGATGCGCGAGCACTACGGCAGCGTCGCCGCGCGCCCCGGCACCTCGAACCACGGGTGGGGCACCGCCTTCGACACGTGGGAGTGGTCCGCGTACGCGTTCGGCTCGGCACGCTACGAGTGGCTCGTGAGCAACGGGCCGGCCTACGGCTGGGTCGCGCCGTCGTGGGCACGGGAGGGCGGCAGCAACCCCGAGTACTGGCACTTCGAGTACGTCGGCTGAGGGCTCGCGCCGCCGGAGTCGGCACTCGTGCCCGGGAGGTGCCAGAGTAGGCGCGGGGCCGACGACGACCCGGAGCCGGTCCCTGCCTGCATCCCGCACCCAGGAGGCCAGCGACATGACGACGACCGAGCCGGAGACCGAGCAGACGCACCCCGTCGACGCCGTCCCGGACATCGCGCCCAAGGCGGCGCACCCCAGCCATCCCGGCCCGCTCGAGACCGCGCAGGTGCAGCTCGCGCGCGCGGTCGAGCGGCTCGGCCTCGACCCGGGCATGCACGCGATGCTCGCGACGCCGCGTCGGGAGATCAACGTCGCCATCCCGCTGCGCCGCGACGACGGCACCACCGCGCTGTTCCACGGCTTCCGCGTCCAGCACAACGTCAGCCGGGGACCGGGCAAGGGCGGGCTGCGCTTCCACCCGAGCGTCGACGTCGACGAGGTGCGCGCGCTCGCGATGTGGATGACGTGGAAGTGCGCGATCGTGGAGCTGCCGTACGGCGGCGCGAAGGGCGGCGTCGCGATCGACCCGCGTCAGTACTCCTCGGCCGAGCTCGAGCGCGTCACCCGCCGCTACACGAGCGAGATCATGCCGATGATCGGGCCCGAGCGGGACATCATGGCGCCCGACATCGGGACCGACGCGCGGACCATGGCGTGGGTCATGGACACGTACTCGGTCAACCAGGGCTACACGATCCCCGGCATCGTCACCGGCAAGCCGCTCGAGGTCGGCGGCTCCCTCGGGCGCGCGACCGCGACGTCGCGCGGCGTCGTGCACTCGGCACGCGCGGCGCTGCGCGAGGTGGGCCGTGACCTGCGCGGCGTTCGCGTCGCGGTCCAGGGCTTCGGCAAGGTCGGCTCCCACGCGTCGGTGTTCTTCGCGCAGGCCGGGGCGAAGGTCGAGGCCGTGAGCGACCAGTACGGCGGCGTGCGCCGCGAGGGCGGGCTCGACATGGCCCGGCTGGTCGACCACGTGCGCCGGACGGGCTCGGTCGTCGACTTCGACGCCGCCGACCCCGTCGACAACGCCGACCTGCTCACGCTCGACGTCGACATGCTCGTCCCGGCCGCGGTCGAGGGCGTCATCACGGCCCGCAACGCGAACGAGGTCAAGGCGGAGTTCGTCGTGGAGGGCGCCAACGGCCCGACGACGGCCGACGCCGACGCGATGCTCACGCGGCGCGGGGTCACGGTGGTGCCCGACATCCTCGCGAACGCGGGCGGCGTCGTCGTGTCGTACTTCGAGTGGGTCCAGGCCCAGCAGGCCTACTGGTGGAGCGAGCAGGAGATCGAGCAGCGGCTCGAGCAGCGCATGCTCCAGGCGTACGCGGCGGTCGCGGAGGTCGCGCGCCGCGAGGAGGTCACGCTCCGCGACGCCGCGATGCTGATCGGCGTCGAGCGCGTCGCCACGGCGCACCGCACTCGCGGTCTCTACCCCTGACGGGCAGGTGGCCGGCTCGGACCGGCGTGCTGCCACGTGCGCGGCACCTCGGTCCGGGGGCGCGTGCGTGCGGCGCCCCCGGACCGGCGCCCGCCCCCGTAGGCTCTGTCGCGTGATCACCGACAGCACGACGGACGCGGAGCGCGACGGCGCGCGGCGTCGCACGACGTACCTCCTGGTCGACGGCGAGAACATCGACGCGACGCTCGGCGGCTCGATCCTCAACGCCCGGCCGTCGCCCGAGCAGCGGCCGCGCTGGGAGCGCGTGCTCGACTTCGCGCGGGGCGTGTGGGGCGCCGACGACGTCAAGGGGCTGTTCTTCCTCAACGCGTCGCACGGCACGATGCCCATGTCGTTCGTCCAGGCGCTCATGGCGATCGGCTTCCAGCCGATCCCGCTGGCCGGCGAGGCGCACGAGAAGGTCGTCGACATCGGCATCCAGCGCACGCTGGACGCGTTGGCCGACCGCGCGGGGGACGTCCTCCTCGCGAGCCACGACGGCGACTTCGCACCGCAGCTCGCGGCGCTCCTGGGACCGGGGCGCCACGTCGGGATGCTCGCGTTCAAGGAGTTCACGAGCACCCAGCTGCAGCAGCTGACCGAAGGCGGTCTCGAGATCCACGACCTCGAGACCGACGTCCAGGCGTTCAACGTCCGGCTGCCGCGCCTGCGGATCATCTCGCTCGACGAGTTCGACCCGCTGCGCTACCTCTGACAGGGCGGGCGCGAGCCCGTCACGACCGGCCGTCCTGCCGCGCCCGGCGGGCGCGGCGGACGGTCGTCACGCCATGACGCCCGCGTCCTCGTCGCGCCGCAGCCGCATCATGAGGGTCGCGATGACCACGGCCGCCGCCGCGGTCGCGGCGGCGACGGCGGTGGTGAGCGACGTCGGCTCACCGGTCGAGCGCGCGACGGCGATCCACGCCAGGCCCCAGGCGATCGCGGCACCGATCGCGAGGCGACCCCGGCCGTGCACGGCCAGGCCGATGCCGACGAGGGCCGCGACGGCCAGGACGACCGCGGCCCACGCCTCGGGGCCGAGCGCCAGGACCGTCAGACCCTCGGCGGTGAGCACGGCAGCCACGTTGGCGACCGTCGCGACGCAGACCCACCCGAGGTAGAGGCCGAGCGTGCCGTCGAGGACGACGCGCTCGAGCAGCCCCGACGCCCGCGAGGCGACGAGGCGCACGTGCACGACCGCGAGGACGACGAGCAGCGCGACGATCACGGGCACGCTCCAGACGAGCGCGTCCGCCTGCACCACGGCGATCCACGCGGCGTTGAGGACCATGGACGCGAGCACGAGCCAGCCGACGCGCCGCTGCCGGGCGTCGGTGCGCCGCGACGGCAGCGCCTGCCAGACCGCGTAGGCGAGGAGGCCCGTGTAGATGACCGACCAGATCGAGAAGGCCGGCCCGGCCGGCGCGACGAGCGTCGCGTCGGCCGCGAGAGCGCCGTCGCCCACCTCGGTCTGCGACTCGCCGCCCGCGGCGCCGGACCCGACCAACGCGCCGGCGATCGCGACGAGCGACCCGACGAGGACCGTGACCTGGCGGACGAGGTCCGCGGTGCGTGCGTGCTCGGTGGGGATCGTGCTCGACGGGTCCATCCGTCCATCATCACCACGACCCGGGTCGACCGCGCGGCGGGGCGGCGGGACCGGCCGCGCGGTGGGGCGGTGGGACCGCCCGCTCGCGGGCCCGGTCGGGACCCGGTGCCCGTATGTGACAACCATGGGACGGGTGTGGGTCGGGCTTGGAACGGATTCCGTCGAGGGGGTGCACCCGAACGGAGTACGCGTTACCGTCGTCGGTATTCCTCCATGCCACCGCGAGAGCGATGGCCGACCCTCGGGTCGCGGCGGTGCGTGACGCCCTGTGCAGGCGAGACGGCCGTCATCGCCCCCGCTCGCCCGGCGAGCGGGGGCGCACTCGTTCCGGGGCTCGTAGCCCGCGACGGATTCCGTCGCCGAGCCGACAGCAGCCCGCGCCCCGCCCGGCGTGCCGACCGGGCGCCGGGCGCCGCCGGCACGCACCGGCCGCATCCGAGGTGCGCGGGCGACGTGCGCTTCCGCGAGCGCACCGGCCCCCTCGTGCGGCACACTTCCCCCGTTCCGACGGTGGCCCCCGCCCCGTCGTCCCCGGCGAGAGGACGGCCATGGCCCGCGACCAGGACGAGCGCGCCGGGCGGGAGCCCGGGCCGGACGGACGTCGCGAGACCCCGGTCGAGCGGCTCGACCGCAACTGGGGCGAGATCCTCCAGGAGCTGCGCGTCACGCAGACGGGCATCCAGATCCTCACGGGCTTCCTGCTCACGGTCCCGTTCCAGAGCCGGTTCACGGACCTCGGCGCGGAGCACAAGCAGCTGTACCTCGTCCTCGTCCTCCTGGCCGCCACGACGACGGCCCTCCTGGTCGCACCCGTGAGCCTGCACCGACAGCTCTTCCGTCGGCGCGCCAAGTCGGTGCTCGTGACCGCGGCCGACCGCCTCATGCGCGTGGGACTGGTCTTCCTCGCGCTGACCGTGAGCGGGGTCGTCCTGCTGGTCTTCGACGTCGTGGTCGACCGGACCGCGGCGCTGTGGGCCGCCGGCAGCCTGCTGACCGTCCTGGTCGGCGCCTGGTTCGCGCTGCCGGTGCTGCTCGGGCGGCGCTCGGACGGCGGCCCGTCCGTCGGCTGAGGTGGTGCGCCCGCACCGCCCGGGACGACGCCGTCGGCGTCCCGGACGGGCGGGTCGCGTCAGGCGCCGAGCCGCGCGCGCAGCCGGCCGAGCTGAGCCCGCAGCTCGTCGGGGACGCGGTCCCCGAACCGGGCGAAGAACTCCTCCGTGAGGTCGCACTCGGCGAGCCACGCGTCGCGGTCGACCGCGAACAGCTCCGCGAGGTCCCGCTCGGGCAGGTCGAGACCCGTCAGGTCGAGAGCACCCTCCGCGGGGACCAGGCCGACCGGCGTGGCCTGCGCGCGGGCCGAGCCCTCGACGCGGCGGAGCACCCACTCGAGCACCCGCGAGTTCTCGCCGAACCCGGGCCACAGGTAGCGGCCGTCCGCGTCCTTGCGGAACCAGTTGACCTGGAAGATCCGCGGCGCGCGGTCGCCGAGCCGCTCCCCCGTGCGGAGCCAGTGCGCCCAGTGGTCGGCCATGTGGTAGCCGCAGAACGGGAGCATCGCGAACGGGTCGCGCCGCAGCTCGCCCACGGTCCCCTCGGCCGCGGCGGTCTGCTCGGACGCGATGGTCGCCCCGAGGAACACGCCGTGCGCCCAGTCGTCCGCCTCGAGCACGAGCGGGACGTTGCTCGCCCGGCGGCCGCCGAACACGATCGCGTCGACGGGCACGCCGTCCGGGTGGTCCCAGTCGGGTGCGATGCTCGGGCAGCGCTCGGCGGCGACCGTGAACCGCGAGTTCGGGTGCGCCGCTGGCCGGCCCGAGTCGGGCGTCCAGTCCTCGCCGCGCCAGTCGACGAGGTGCGCGGGCGGGGTGTCGGTGAGGCCCTCCCACCACACGTCGCCGTCGTCGGTGAGGGCGACGTTGGTGAAGACGGTGTCGGACGCGACCATCGCGACGGCCGTGGGGTTGGAGGTCTCGCCCGTCCCCGGGGCGACGCCGAAGAAGCCCGCCTCGGGGTTGATCGCGCGCAGGGAGCCGTCGGGTCCGGGGCGCATCCACGCGATGTCGTCGCCGATCGTCTCGGCGGTCCAGCCGGGCAGCGTCGGGCGCAGCATCGCGAGGTTCGTCTTGCCGCACGCCGAGGGGAAGGCCGCGGCCACGTGGTGCGCACGACCCTCGGGCGAGGTGAGCCGGAGCAGCAGCATGTGCTCGGCGAGCCAGCCCTCGTCGCGGCCGATGGCGGACGCGATGCGCAGCGCGAAGCACTTCTTGCCGAGCAGCGCGTTGCCGCCGTACCCCGAGCCGTAGGACCAGATCTCGCGGCTCTCGGGGAAGTGAACGATGTACTTGGTGGGGTTGCACGGCCAGGGGACGTCGGGCGTGCGGTGGCCCGCGTCGTCGACCAGCGGCATGCCGACGCTGTGCACCGCGGGCACGAAGTCGCCGTCCTCGCCGAGCTGGTCGAGGACGCGCGTCCCGACCCGCGTCATGAGGTGCATGCTGACGACGACGTACGGCGAGTCCGTGACCTCGACGCCGTACTGCGCGAGGGGTGAGCCGACCGGGCCCATCGAGAACGGGATGACGTACATCGTGCGTCCGCGCATCGCCCCCGCGAAGAGCGACGTGAGCTCGGTGCGCATCGCCGCGGGTGAGCGCCAGTGGTTGGTCGGCCCGGCGTCGTCGGGGTGCTCCGAGCAGATGAAGGTGCGGCTCTCGACGCGCGCCACGTCGTCGGGGTGGGACCGGGCGAGGAAGGACCGCGGGCGCTTGTCCGGGTTCAGGGGGAGGAACGTGCCGTCCGCGACGAGGTGACGGCACAGGCGCTCGTACTCCTCGGCCGACCCGTCGCACCACACGACGTCGTCCGGCCGCGTCAGCTCGGCCAGCGCCGCGACCCACGCACGCAGCGCCCGGTGGCGCGTCGGCGGGGCGCCCTGACCCGCCGGCGGGGGGCCGGACCGTCGGAGGTCCCCGTCGGCGGCGTGCGTCGGGGCGGCGGGGCGGTCCTGGAGCGTGGTCATGGTGTCCCTCCCGGCGCCGCCGTCCGGCGCCTCCTCCCCCACCGTGCGCCACCTGGCGCAGTCTTTCAACGCGAACCCGTGGCAATTTCCGCGATTCTTTCGCTACCGTCATGCCATGGCTGAGTCCCGTGCCGAGTCCCGTGCCGACTCCGGCAACGAGTCCCGTTCCGAGCCCCGCCGGTCGCGCGCGATCATCGCGATCCCCGACGACCCACGACCCGTTCCCGCGACCGGCGGCCTGCTCACCCTGGGACGCCGCATCAGGCACCTGCGCACGCAGCGCGGCCTCACGCTGGACCAGCTGGGCTCGGCCGTCGGGACCACCGCGAGCCAGCTCTCGCTCGTCGAGAACGGCCGCCGCGAGCCCCGGCTCACGCTCCTCCAGCGCGTCGCCGAGGCGCTCGGCACGACCACGACCGACCTGCTCGCGGAGGAGCCGCCGTCGCGGCGCGCGGCGCTCGAGATCGAGCTCGAGCGCGCCCAGGCGTCGGCGCTCTACGCGGGGCTGCACCTGCCGGCGGTCCGCCCGGGACGCACGCTGCCCACCGAGGCGCTCGAGGCGCTCGTCGGGCTGCACCGCGAGCTCGCGCGGCGCGAGGACGCCGCGATCGCGACGCCCGAGGAGGCGCGCCGCGCGACGACGGCGCTGCGGCACTGGATGCGCGAGCGCGACAACTTCCTGCCCGAGATCGAGGACGCCGCCGAGGAGACCCTGCGGCACGGGGGGTACACCTCGGGCGCGCTCACGCACCGCGCCGTCGCGCGCATGGCCGAGCACCTCGGCCTCACGCTCATCCACGTGGACGACCTCCCGCACTCGACGCGGACGGTCACCGACCTCGCCACCGGGCGCATCTACCTGCCGCCGGCCTCGATCCCCGGCGGGCACGGGCTGCGGTCCCTCGCTCTCCAGGCGATCGCGCACCGCGTCCTCGGGCACGCCAAGCCGCGCAGCTACGCCGACTTCCTGCGTCAGCGCGTCGAGATCAACTACTTCGCGGCCGCGTGCCTGCTGCCGCGCACCGCGGCCGTCGCGTTCCTCACCGAGGCCAAGCGCACCAGGGACCTCGCCGTCGAGGACTTCCGCGACGCGTTCGGCGTGACGCACGAGACCGCCGCGCAGCGCATGACCAACCTCATGACGTCCCAGCTCGACGTCCGCCTGCACTTCCTGCGCGTGGGCGACGACGGCGCGCTGTACAAGGGCTACGAGAACGACGGCGTGCGGTTCCCCACGGACGGCACGGGTGCGATCGAGGGACAGCTGGTGTGCCGGCAGTGGGCTGCGCGGTCGGCGTTCGAGCGACGCGACCGGACCACCGAGTACTACCAGTACACGGACACCCCCGAGGGGACCTTCTGGTGCACGACCCAGACGGGCTCGACGTCGACGGGCGCCTTCTCGATCACGGTGGGTGTGCCGTTCGCGGCGGCGAAGTGGTTCCGCGGGCGCGACACCACCACGCGCGCCACGTCGCGCTGCCCGGACCCGGCGTGCTGCCGCCGCCCCGACCCGGGGCTCGCGGACCGCTGGTCGGCGCACGCGTGGCCGAGCGCCGCGCTGCACGCGCAGGTCCTGGCACCGCTGCCGGGCGGGACGTTCCCGGGGGTCGACGACGCCGAGGTGTACGCGTTCCTCGAGCGGCACGCGGCACGCGGCTGAGCCGGTCAGACCTCGGGCATCGGCTCGGTCACCGCGTCGGCGGCGAGCCCGTCGGCGGGCCGCGCGTCGGGGGCCGCCTCCCACACCGGGTGGTCGTCGTGCGGCGTCGTGCGGGCGCGGGTCGGTCCCACGACGTCGAGCAGCGGTGCGGGGCGGCCCAGGAGGTAGCCCTGGACGTGACGGCAGCCGGCGGCACGCAGCGCCGCGAGCTGCTCGGCGGTCTCGACGCCCTCGGCGACGACGTCGAGCCCGATCTCCTCGGCGAGCGCCACGACGCCGCGGACGACCGCGAGCGACGCCGCGTCGTCGGGCAGCCGCATGACGAACGAGCGGTCGATCTTGACCTGGTCCACGGGCAGCGCCTGGAGCCACGCGAGCGTCGAGAACCCGGTGCCGAAGTCGTCGAGCGCGATCCGCAGCCCCATCTGCCGCAGCTCGGCGATGTGGTCGACGACGCCTGGCAGGTCGACGAGCGACCGGCTCTCGACGACCTCGAGGTCGAGCTGGTCCGGTGAGACGCCGTGGCGGCGCAGCGCGTCGCGCACGGTAGCGCCCAGGCGGTCGTCGACGAGCGTGCTGCCCGCGAGGTTGACCGCGACGCGCAGACGGCGCCCGTCCTGGGGCCACGCCGACACGGCCGCACACGCCGCGTCGACGGCCCACAGGTCCAGGTCGGTGACGAGGCCGGTCTCCTCGGCGAGCGGCAGGAACGCACCGGGCGCGAGGAGGCCGAGGCGCGGGTGCGCCCAGCGCAGGAGCGCCTCGGCGCCCACGACGACGGGCGCGCCGTCCCCCGCGATGTCGACGACCGGCTGGAAGTACAGGCGCAGCTGACCGCTCTCGACCGCGCGGCCGAGCTCGGCCTCGAGCGACGGCACGACGAGCCGGCTCGTCACGGCCCCCGCGAGGGCGACCTGGTTCCGGCCGGCCTGCTTCGCGTCGTACATCGCGGCGTCCGCGGCTGCGAGCAGCCGGTCGCCGCGACCGTCGGTGCCGGTGTGCAGCGCGACGCCGACGCTCACCGTGACGCGCAGCTCACGCCCCTCGATGCGGAACGGCTGGTCGAGCGACTCGACCACGCGTGACGCGACCGCGAGCGCGCTCGGCTCGTCCACGGCGGCGAGCACGACGGCGAACTCGTCACCGCTGAGCCGGCCGACCAGGTCGCCCGGCCGGAAGACGCCGCGCAGGCGGGCCGCGACCTGGCGCAGCAGCTCGTCGCCGGCGGCGTGGCCGAGCTCGTCGTTGACGTGCTTGAACCGGTCGAGGTCGCAGAAGAGCACCGCGGTCGCGGATCCGGGCTCGGCCGCGCGCAGCGTCTCGTCGAGCGTGCGCGTGAACAGGACGCGGTTGGGCAGCCCGCTCAGCGCGTCGTGCATCGCCTGGTGCCGGACGGTCGTGAGCAGGCGCGCCTTCTCCAGCGCGGTCGCGGCCTGGGCGCTCACGGCCACGACCCGGCTGCTCGCCTCCTCGAGCGAGCGCCCCTCGAGGACCGTCGTCCACCCCGCGGTCAGGACGCCGAGGAGCGCCGACCCGGCGACGAGCGGCGCGACGACGACCGTCTCGACCTCGAGCCCGTCGAAGATCGGGCGCAGGCTCACGCTGACCTCGGACCGGCGCAGCACGACCGGGTCCCGACGGGTCAGGAGCATCGCCATCTCGGGCGACTCGTCCGCGCGCACGTGGTGGCCCAGGAGGAACCGACGCTGGTCGGACCGCAGCCCACCCGACGCGACAGGGGTCAGCGCACCTGCTCCCGGGTCCCAGAGCATCACGGTCGCCGACCGGCTCCCGACCACACCGGGCACGGCACCCGCCGCGACCTCACCGACCTTCGTCTCGTCGTCGGCGCGCGCGAGGTCCTCCGCGAGGGCGAGCAGCGCGGATGCCCGCTCGCCGTGCCGTCGCGACTCCTCGAGCGCGCTCAGGAGGTCGAGCGCGGCCGCGGCGTGACCCGCGTACGCCTCGAGCATGCCGAGGTCCTCGACGAGCGGTGCGTGCTCGGGTCCGTAGACGACGGCGAGCCGCCCGTGCCGCCGGCGACGGGAGGCGACGTCGACGACCGCGACGGAGGCCCCGACGGGGCGCCCGTGGAGGAGGTCGGACGCGATCGCGTCGCGGCGCTCGGGCGTCAGGCCCGCCGAGCGGACGTCGGGCTCGCCGCCCTCGTCGGGCTCGACGACCAGGAGGTAGGCGGGTGCGAGCACCGCGGCGGCCGCGCGCTCGACGATCCGGTCGAGCGCCTGCCCGACGTCGCTGCTGGCGACCAGGTCCGAGGCGGCGTGCTGGAGCTCCTCGATCTGCCCGCGCAGCGCGCGCACCTCGACGGCGCGGTCGCGCTCGCGCTCGCCCGCGCGCAGGCGCCGCCGGGGGGCCCACGTCACCTCGTACGTGCACGACGGGTGGCCGTCGGACTGGCAGCGGTCGTGCAGGACGTGGCCGAGGGGCAGCCCGAACAGCGTGGGCACCGCCTCGAAGAGGCCCTGCGCGTACTCGCAGTCGAGGCGCGAGTGCTCGTACCCGTCGTGGAGCCGGTAGTCGAGCTGCGCCGAGCGCGCCGTCGTCGTCAGGACGCGCATCGTGGACGTCGTGGTGAACTTCGGCACGGCCTTGTGCAGCACGCGGTAGACGGCCCGCGGCGTGCCCATGCCCCGCAGCAGGACGATGAGCGCGTGGTGCGCGCCGTGCACCGCGGCGCTGCGGCCGACCTGACGCATCGTCGTCGGGTCACCGAGCACCTCGGTCGCGGCCGCGAAGAGGCGGATGCGCGTCGCGTACGAGATCCACGTCGCGGTGTCGGTCAGCTGCGCGGCCGTGAGCGGGACGTCCGCCCGCCGCAGCATCTCGGCGACCGCGGCGTCGCCGCCGCGCTCACGGACATGACCCAGCAGGAGGACCGTGGTGGCCCCCGACGTCTCCCGCGGCTCGTCGCTCATCAGGTGAACCATCGACAGCCACGGGCCGGACTCAACCCGATCGGCCCGACCGGCCGAGGGATTCACCCGGTGCGGACGTCCTCGGTGAGCCCGGGACGTGGGTCCCGCGCGACGGGCGCCGTCGGGCACGTACCGTTCTGCGACCGGGAACGCGACGCCCGGGAGGGAGAGCCGTGGCCAGGACCGACATCGCGGTGCGTGGGATGACGTGCCGATCGTGCGAGGTGCGCGTGGGACGCGCCGTCCGGGCGGTGCCCGGCGTGCGCTCCGTCGACGTGTCCGCGACGACCGGACGCGTCCGCGTCGTGACCGACGCGGACGCCGACCGACGTGCCACGACCGACGCGGTGCAGGCCGCCGTCGTGGCCGCGGGCTACTCGCTCGGGCAGGACTCGCGCGCGTGGGTCTCGCGCGACGCCCGGGTGTGGCGCGACGTGGCGCTCGCGACGGTCGCGGTGCTCGGTGTCGCGGCGCTCGCCCGTGCCGCGGGCGTCGAGGACGTGTCGGCGCGGCTCGGGGCCCTCGGGACGAGCGGGAGCCTCGCCCTCGTGGTGCTGCTCGGCGTCGCGGCCGGCCTGTCGACGTGCATGGCGCTCGTCGGCGGCCTGGTGCTCGCGGTCTCGAGCCGCCACGCGCAGCAGCACCCCGAGGCGACGACGGCGCGACGCCTGCGGCCGCACGTCGCGTTCAACGTGGGGCGCGTCGTCGGGTTCGGCGTGCTGGGCGCGCTGCTCGGCGCGGTCGGCTCGGCGGTGCGCATGAGCGGCGGGACCGTCGCGCTGCTGACGCTCGTGGTCTCGCTGGCGATGGTCGCCGTCGGGCTCCAGCTCACGGGCGTCTCGCCGCGTCTCGCACGCGGCTCGCTCGCCCTTCCGGCGGGTCTCGCGGCGCGGCTGGGCCTCGAGGGGCGGGCGGAGGCGCGGTACAGCGACGCGCGGGCCGCCGCCGTCGGCGCCGCCTCGTTCCTGCTGCCCTGCGGGTTCACGCAGACCGTCCAGCTGTACGCGCTCGCGACGGGCAGCCCGCTGCGTGCCGGGGCCGTCATGGCGCTCTTCGCGCTCGGGACCGTCCCCGGTCTGCTGGGGATCGGCGGGCTGACGTCGCTCGCGCGCGGCGGCGCGTCGCCCCGGTTCTTCCGGGTCGCGGGCGTCGTGGTGCTCGCGTTCGCGGCCGTCAACGTGGGTGGCGCCGTCACGGTCCTGGCGCCCGGTCTCGGCCGTGCCGGCGATTCGGCCGACGTCGCGGGTGGAGCGGCGGGTGCGGTCTCGGCGAACGTCACGGTCGAGGACGGCGTCCAGGTGCTGCGGACCACGCAGGTCGTGGACGGGTACGAGCCGCAGGTCGCGACCGTCCTGGCCGGCGTCCCGCTGCGCTGGGAGATCGACTCGACGGTGCCGAGCTGCGCGAGCGCGCTCTACGCGCCCGCGCTGGGGACGGGGAGCGCGCCGGTGCTGCTCCAGCCGGGCGTGACCGTCCTCGAGCTGCCCGCGCCCGAGGAGGGCCGGCTCGACTACTCGTGCGCCATGGGCATGTACACCGGGACCGTGCACGTGGTCGAGGCGCCCTGACGCGGGGCGGGAGCGGGCCGCAGCCCCGTCGGACGCAGGGCGCGGCCCCGTCGGACGCAGGGCACGGCCCCGGCGGACGCAGGGCGGCCCGGTCGGACGCAGGGCGCGGCCCCGTCGGATCCGGGGCGCGGGGTCAGGCGGTCGCGGCGGCGACCGCCGCACGCGGTGCCGCGACGTCCTGGCGCTCGCGCAGCCGGATCTCGCAGGCGCCGTCGCGGCGTCCGATGCTGTCGACGGTCAGCGGCCCCTCGTGGCGCGCGAGCATCCCGCGGGCGAGGCCCAGGTGCACGCCGCACACGACGTCGCCGTGCTCGGTGACGAGGTCGGCGAACGGGCAGTGCTCGAGGCGGAGCGACCGTGCGGAGCGGTCGAGCACGGGCGAGAAGCCCAGGTCGCGGAAGTGCCGCTCGAGCGCCGTCATCTGCGAGTCCGCGGTGCCGTCGTCGTGGCCCGCCGTCGTGCAGGGGAAGTCGAGCGCCCAGCGCTCACCGGCCTCCTCGGCCATGGGGCGACGGCTCCCGCGCTCGGTCCCGTAGCCGGCCAGCAGCACGCGGACGAGCTGGTCGCGGACGGCCTGGTCGGGGTCCGTGACGGGGGCGACGGGCAGCGCGCGGTAGAGCATCCGGGGGCGGCCGCGCGTCGTGCGCACCTCGGGGCTGCGCTCGAGGAACCCCGCCCCGACCATCCGGTCGAGGTGCTCCCGCACCGTGTTGACGTGCCGCCCGACGCCCGCGGCGACGTCCTCGACGCCCATCGGGGCCCCGTGGTCCTGGAGCAGGCGCAGGATCGTCTGGCGGCTCTCGCACGAGAGCACCCGGTACGCGTCCGTCGCCCGCCTGGCCATGGGACGATCCTCCTCCCGCGTCCTGGCGCGGTCGTGGGACCTTCGACGCGTCCTCCCGCACGCGGCCCGACGGGGCGCGCGTCGGTGCGTCATCCTGGGTGCGTGCGCCACGACACGCCGCTCGTCGCGGCCCAGGCCCTGACGATCGCGGGTACCGCCTGGCCTGGTCGCGCCCGGTGGGCGCTCCCCCGGGCCGTCGTCGTCGCCGCCGTGTCGACCGGCCTCGTCGGTGCGGCGCTCTCGGTCGCGGGAGCCCTCCCGCACGGCTCACGGCTCACGCCGCGCGTCGTCCCGCCCGACGACGCCGAGCTCCTGACGGACGGCGCGTACGGGGTGAGCCGGCACCCCGTGTACGCGGGCCTCGTCCTCGCGACGGGGGCGTTCGCGGTGCTGCGCCGACGGCCCGAGCCGCTCGTCTCATGGCTCGGGCTGGTCGTCGTGCTCGACCGCAAGACCCGGCACGAGGAGGTCCACCTCGCCGAGCGGTTCGGCGCGGCGTACGAGCGCTACCGCCGCCGCACGCCGCGCCTCCTCGGGGTCCCGGGCCGCCCTGCCCCGCGCGACGACGGGCGCCCTCCGCACGTGCGGTGAGCGCCCGTCGTCGGGGGATGTCGACGGCTCAGGACGTCGGGGGCTCGTCCTTGCCGGCCTCCTCCGCGGCGTCCGCCTCCTCCTTGGTGCGGTGCACCGCGCCGTCCGCGTGCTCGGGCGGGCCGTAGACCGTGTAGAGGATCAGCGGGTTCTCGCCCGTGTTGAGGAAGTTGTGCTTCTTGCCCGCGGGGACGACGACGAGGTCGCCCGCCGCGACCTTGCGCTTCTGGCCTCCCACGACGGCCTCGCCGTGCCCGGAGACGAACGTGAGGATCTGGTCGATCTCCTCGTGGACCTCCTCCCCGATCTCACCTCCCGCCGGGATGGTCATGATCACGAGCTGGGTGTGCTCGCCGGTCCACAGGACGCGCCGGAAGTCGGGGCTCTCCTCGGCGACCTCGGCGATCGTGTAGTGCTCCATCGAGTGGTTCCTCTCCTCGGGTGGTGGGTGGTCGTGGGCGGCTCGCGCCCGCTCCGGCCGCTCGGGTCCGTCCGCTCGGCCGGAGCGGCCGGCTCAGTCGGCGCGCCGCGAGCGGCGCGTGTCCGACCGGCCGTGACGGTCGGTCGTGTCGTCCGAGCGGTCGTCGGAGTCGTGGTCCGAGCCGTCGGAGCGACCCGCGGTGAGGCGCAGCTCGCGGCCCTTCTCGACGTCCTCCTCGTGCTTCTCCTGCTTCTTCACCGACGCCTTCGTGTCGCGCGGCGGGAGCTGGATCGTCTCCTCGGCCTCGATCCCCGCGACCAGCTCGCGCGTCCGCTCGAGCTCGGCGTCGACCTCGGCGCCGAACAGCAGCGCGTTGTTCGTGAGCCAGAGCCACAGCAGGAAGATGATCACGCCGGCGAAGACGCCGTACGCCTGGTAGCTCTCGCCGCCGGAGACGACGAGGTAGATCGCGAAGCCGGCGGTCGCCAGGGCCCATACGAGGATGGCGACGAACGAACCGACGCTGATCCAGCGGAACTTCGGCTGCCGGACGTTCGGCGTCCAGTAGTAGAGGACCGCGATCACGAGGGCCACGAGCACCACGATGACCGGCCACTTCGCGATGTTCCACACGGTCACCGCGGTCGAGCCGAGCCCGATCGTCTCGCCCACGGCCTCGGCGACAGGGCCGGAGAGCACGAGTGCCGCGACGATGATCGCGACGAGGACGAGCATGACGAGCGTCACGGCGTAGAGGACCGGGCGCAGCTTGTAGAACGGTCGACCCTCGTCGATCTCGTAGACCCGGTTCATCGCGCGGCTGAACGCCGTCACGTACCCGGACGCCGACCAGATCGCCAGCAGGAGTCCGATGACGAAGCTGAGTCCCGCGCCCTGCTGCGAGGTCAGGTTGGTGATGAGCTCCTCGACCAGTTGGAGGGAGTCGGGCGGCATGCCGAGCCGCTCGGCGAACTCGACGACGCTCCTGACCGTCTGGGCCCCGTCGCTGAACAGCCCCAGGATCGACACGAGCGCGAGCAGCGTCGGCGCGATCGCGAGGACGCCCCAGTACGTGAGCGCCGCGGCGAGGTCGGTCGCCTGGTCGTGCTGGAACTCCCGGAACGCCTTGCGCGCGGTGTACTTCCACCCCGGCTTGGGCACGTCGTCGGGCGAGTCGGGCTTGCGGGGGTCGTCGGGGTGCGGTGCGGTCTGCGCGCGGTCGTGCGCGGACTGCTGCGTCCCGCCCTGCGGGCTGCTGTCCGAGGTCCTGCGGCTCATGTCGCTCTCCTGTCCGGTTCGGTCCGGGCGGCGGTGGGTGCGGGGCCCGACGCCCGCGCGGGTGCGCGGTCGGGGCGGTCGGGGCGGTCGGCGGGGGCGTCGCGGGCGCCGTCGGGGGCCACCGGGTGCCGTCGCGCGGCCCCGTACGCGGGACGACGCAGCGCCTCGACCCACGGGTAGGTGCGCAGCCCGGGCGGCGTCCGCAGGGGGTCCAGCCGGAGGGTCGTGTCCGGGGCCGGCGCGCCGGGGTCCGCACGGCGGACCTCGCGGTCGACGCGCGCCTCGAGCCGTCCGAACGCCCGCCACGGCGAGTCCGTACGCGCCCAGGACAGGCGGAGCACGAGCGGCTCCGCGGCGAGCGCGTCGGCGAGGGCCTCGCGACCGGTCGGCAGCGCGCGGCCCACGAGCGGCTCGGCCAGGAGCATCACGGGTCCGGCGTCGCTCTCGTACGGCAGCAGCGAGCTGTACGACGTCCGGCCGTGCCGTCGTCGGAGGAACGGGACCAGGCGCAGCACGGGCGCGCGGCCCAGGGGGCTCGAGAGCAGCACGTCGCCGTCGTCGGCCCGCCAGGCGAGACCCGCGACGTCGGGGAACCACCGCGGCAGACCACCGCCGCGCGAGAGCCGGACGACGACGTCCGACTCTCCCGGCTCGTCGACCCAGGCGGCACCGCTGCGCTCCGTGTGCCCCGTCCCGTCACGCACGACCCGTCCGCGGAGCACGAGTCCCTGCGGGTGGAGCGGGCGGCCGCGCCGGAGCCGGGCGACCAGGTCGACGACGACGCCGAGCGCGGCGCCCGTCACGGACGCCCATACGGGCGGTCCCGCTGGTCCCACGTGCGTCACCCCCTCCGGTCCCTCGACGGCTCGCCCGGGCGCCCGACGACGGGCGCCCCACCGCGGTGCGGCGGGGCGCCCGTGCGGACGTCAGTACTGCTGGCGCTGCTCCTCGACGTGCTGCTGGGCGTCGGAGCGCACGGTGTCGGTGGCCGACTGCGCGTCGGACCGCACACTGTCGGCCTCCGAGCGGCCCTCCTCCTTGAGCGTCTGCGCCGCCTCGGTGGCACGCTCCTTGACGGCCTGCGCCGCCTCGGTCGCGGGCTCCTTGAGCTGCTGGGCGACCTCGGACGCCTTCTCCTTGGCCGAGTCCACGAGCGGCTGCGCCTTCTCCTGGGCGACGCGCGCGGCCTCCTTCTCCTTGGTGGTCGCGGGCAGCAGGCTGCCCGTGAGCCACCCGACGCCGAAGGCGATGAGCCCGGCCGCGAGCGGGTTGCCCTCGGTCTGCGTGCGGACGGTGCCGGGCAGGCCCGCCGCGGCGTGGCCCACGCTCGAGGCGGCCGAGCCGACCGAGCCCGCGGCGCTGTGCACCGCACCGCTCGCCGAGTCGCGCGCGTCGTGCAGCGTGCTGCTCGCCGAGCCGGTCGCGCTGTGCGCGTGGCCCGAGACGGAGGACCGGGTGTCGTGCGCGGTGCCCATGACCTTCTCCTTGACGGTGCCCACGGCGTCGCGCACGCGGGCCTTCCGACGCTCGACGATGGCGCTCGGGCTGACCTTCTCCTCGAGGGCGTCCACGTCGTCGCTCAGCTCGGCCCGGGTGCGGGCGATGTCGGCTCGGATCTGCTCCGGGTCGGTGCTCATCGGTTCTCCTCCTCGTGGCCCTTCAGTGCGTTCGGGATCTTCTTGACCGTGTCCTGCGTCTGCGGCAGGCCCTTGACCCGCTTCATCTCGGCCCGGCCCTTGGCGGCCAGCACGGCCGCGACGATCCCCCAGACGACGGCGACGAGGAACGCCGCGAGCGCCGAGGGCATCCAGACGTCGAGGAGCTGCCAGAGGGCGACCGAGAGGAAGACGAGGACGAGGTGACCGGCGACGCCGGCGCCCCCGAACATCCCTGCACCCTTGCCGGCCTTCTTCGCCGAGTCGGTCGCCTCGGCCTTCGCGAGGGCGACCTCCTGCCGGAACAGGGTCGACAGGTCCTCGGTGATGTTGGACAGGAGCGCGCCGAGCGACGGGCGCTCGGCCGCGTCGTCGGCGGGCGCCGCCGAGCCGAGCGGGGCGCCGGCCGTGGCGCCGCCCGGTGCGCCGGGAGCCTGGGTCATCGCTGCTCCTCCTCGCCGCTGACCGGCGTCCAGGGGTTGCTGGACTCGCGCTCGGGGGCCTCGCCCTCACCGACGCCGTAGCCGACCGTGCCGGACGTGTACTGGCCCTCGCCCGACGGCGGGTCCTGCGTCCCGGCGCCGTACGCGCCGTACGAGCCCTGGCCGTAGACCTGGGTCGCGGTGTCGTCGGCCGACGTGGTGCCGGTCCCGTAGGGGTCGGTCGTGGCCGCGCCGTCGGGGTAGACGGCCGTTCCGGTGCCACCCTCGACGCCCGCGGTCGGGTCGCCGCCCGCGGTCCCGAGGGCGTCGTCGCCGTGCGCCGTGCCGTACGTGCCCGACTCGCCGTACACGGCGCCGGTCCCGTAGGTGCTCGTCGTCGGGGCGGCGGCCGCCCCGAACGCCGACGTCCGCGCGGGCGCGGTCCCGGTCGTCCCGGCCAGGCCCGCGGCCTCGGCCGCGTAGCCCTCGGTGCCGTAGCCCGTGGGCGTCGCGTAGTCCGAGCGGACGGCGACCTCACCGCCGGTGTCGTCGGACGACGCCTCCTTGACACCGCGCGTGAGACGACCGGCGACGAGGCCGGCGCCCGCGGCGATCGCGAGGAACGTGCCTGGACGGTTGCGGGCGAAGGTCTTGACCTCCTGCAGGAGGTCGCCCGGCTCGCGCTGCTCGAGCCACTCGGCGAGAGTGTCGACCCGGTCGGAGATCTGGCGTGCGACGTCGGTGGCCAGGCCGGGCTGCTCGCTGGCGCCCGCCATGGTCTGGAGCTCCTCGCCGAACGAGCGCAGGCCGCCCGCGAGCTTCTGCTGCTGCGACGACGCCTCGTCGGTCAGCTGGCGACGGCCCGAGTCGACGAGCTGGCGTGCCTGCTGACCGGCCTCGCGACCGACGTCCTTGGCCTGGGACCTCGCCTCGTGGGCGAGGTGCTGGCCGCTCTCCTTGGCGCTGTGCGCGACGCCGGCCGCCTGCTCCTTGGCCGTGCCCGCGGTGTCGCGTGCGGCCTCCTTGGCGGCGTCCTTGCGCGAGCCGTCGGTTCCGCCGGTTCCGGAGCCGTACGGCTGTCCCGTCTGGTAGTCGTAGGTCATCGTGCTTCCTTCCGAGGGGTGTGCGCGTCGATGGGGTGTGCCCGTCCGGGCGACGGTCCGCCGACGCGAGCGTCGGTGCAGTTCGCGGCCGGCTCTGTCCCAGCTCGGCCTGACCCGAGCCGGAGTCACCTGGAGGACAGGTCGGCGACCCCGACGTCGTCGACGCTAAGCCGGGTCTTGACATCGCGCGAGCCGAACGAGTAGCGCGCTCTCGAGTTGCGTCGCCGCAGGTTCGCGGCATCATCACGCCGCTCGGGGCGGGCGCCCCGCGCTCGCCGACCGCGTCGTCGACTGGTCCGAGCGGGTGGTCCGACGGCGGCTCCGGGTGCGCGACCCGGTGTCGCGTGCGCGTCCGGACGAGCACGTCAGGGCGACGACTGGGTCACGGTTTCATCACGACATTTGACACCGCGGAGTGATCCAGGCCACCGTGGGCCCACCGCGATGAAACCGGTCCCATCACTCGGGACGGCTTCCGTCGGCTCAACGATGAGACCGGTCTCATCGCGGTACTCACGTGCGCCAGCGCCGCGTTCGGACCCCCGACCCGCGGCTGGAGAGGGACGGCAGTGGAGCCGTCCACGAGACGAAGGAGTCGGACGTGCACACCAGGAAGTGGCTCACCCTCGGCGCCGGCATCGCGACCGTCGCCCTCGTGGCCGGGTGCGGTGGCGGGGCCGGAGACGGTGACGACACCGGGACGGGCAGCGGAGGCGAGGGCGGCGGCGACGAGAAGGTCACGCTGACCATCGCGACGTTCAACGAGTTCGGCTACGACGACGGCCTGCTCGACGAGTACATGGAGCTCAACCCGAACATCACGATCGAGCACAAGCGCGCCGCGACGGCCGACGAGGCCCGCGACAACCTCAACACGCGCATCGCCGCGGGCTCGGGCCTGTCGGACATCGAGGCGATCGAGGTCGACTGGCTCGCCGAGCTCATGCAGTACTCGGAGAACTTCAACGACCTGTCCGACCCGGAGCTCGAGGGCCGCTGGATCGACTGGAAGGTCGACGCCGCGACGACGGCCGACGGCCAGCTCATCGGCTACGGCACGGACATCGGCCCGGAGGGCATCTGCTACCGCGCCGACCTGTTCGAGGCCGCGGGCCTGCCCACGGACCGGGCCGAGGTCGCCGCGCTGCTCGAGGGCGACTGGGACACCTACTTCGAGGTGGGCAAGCAGTTCGTCGCCAAGTCGGACGCCGCGTGGTTCGACTCGGCCGGCGCGACCTACCAGGGCATGATCAACCAGGTCGAGAACGCCTACGAGGAGGACGACGACACCCCGATCGGCATCGACCACGACACCGTCAAGGACATCTACGACGCCGTCGTGACCGCGTCGGTCGACGACGAGCTGTCGGCCGGCCTGCGGCAGTGGAGCGACGACTGGTTCGCGGCCTTCCAGTCGGGCGCGTTCGCGACGATGGCCTGCCCGGGCTGGATGCTCGGCATCATCGAGGGCAACGCCGCGGGCGTCGAGGGCTGGGACATCGCCGACGTCTTCCCCGGCGGCGGCGGCAACTGGGGCGGCTCCTACCTGACCGTCCCGACGCACACCGAGCACCCGGAGGAGGCCATCGCGCTCGCGAAGTGGCTGACCGCCCCCGAGCAGCAGCTCAAGGCCTTCGCCTCCAAGGGCACCTTCCCGAGCCAGGTCGAGGCGCAGAGCAGCGACGAGCTCCTGTCGATGACGAACCCGTTCTTCAACGACGCCCCCACCGGCGAGATCCTCGTCAACCGCGCGGAGGCCGTCACGGCGACCCCGCACAAGGGTCCGAACTACTTCGCGATCCACCAGACGGTCCAGGACGCGCTGACCCGCGTCGACGTGGACAAGACCGACGACGCCGCGTCGTCGTGGGACAAGGCGCTCCAGGCGTACGAGGAGCTCGGCCTCGAGTGAGGTCCGCCGGGCTCGACCGAGCCCATCAGCGCGACGGCCTGACCGGCCCTGAGCGCGCGTGAACCGGTGGGCCGGGTGGAGGTCTCCCTCCGCCCGGCCCACCGGAGCCGCCGATCCCCCCACTACCGAGGAACGCCATGGCCACCGTCACCCCGCCCCGGCAGGGCACCCCTGCCGCCGACGGCCCGCGGACCCCCGCGCCGCCGCGGACCCAGCCCTCACGGCTCCGCACCACGCTGGGCCGCCTGGACGTGCGGCTCTCCCCGTACCTCTACATCGCGCCGTTCTTCGTCGTGTTCGCGCTGGTCGGGCTCTTCCCGCTGGTGTACACGGCGTTCGTCTCGATGCACGACTGGCACCTGCTGGGCGGCCAGGGCGAGTTCGTCGGCCTCGACAACTACGTCGACGTCATCCAGCAGCCGACGTTCCTCGTGGCCCTGCGCAACACGTTCAGCATCTTCCTGCTGTCGTCCGTGCCGCAGGTGCTCGCCGCGATCGTCGTCGCCGCGGTCCTCGACGCGAACCTCCGCGCCAAGACGTTCTGGCGCATGGGCGTCCTGCTGCCCTACGTCGTGATGCCCGTCGCGGCCGCGCTGATCTTCTCGCGGCTCTTCGCGGACGGCGCCGGCATGATCAACACCCTCCTCGGCGGGATCGGGATCGAGCCGATCCGGTGGCACGCGGACACCCTCGCGAGCCACGTCGCGATCGCGACGATGGTCAACTTCCGGTGGACCGGCTACAACACCCTGATCTTCCTCGCGGCCATGCAGGCCGTGCCGCGCGACCTCTACGAGGCCGCCGTCATCGACGGCGCGAACCGCTTCCGCCAGTTCTTCTCCGTGACCGTCCCCATGCTTCGCCCGACGATCATCTTCGTGGTCATCACCTCGACGATCGGCGGCCTGCAGATCTTCGACGAGCCGCGCATGTACGACCAGTACGGCCGCGGCGGCGCCGACAAGCAGTGGATGACGATCACGCTCTTCCTCTACGACCTCGGCTGGGGCCCGCAGAAGAGCTTCGGTCGCGCCGCGGCGGTCGCCTGGATCCTGTTCCTGATCATCGTCCTGATCGGGCTCGTCAACTTCGCCATCACGCGACGCATCGCGTCGGCCGGCGACATCGCCCGCACCAAGAAGACGGGAGGCGTCCGATGACGTCCGTGCCGATGATCCGCCAGACGGCCGGCCTCGGTGCCGCACGAGCCGCCGCACGCCGGCGCGGCGTCCACGGCGGCATGGACCGCCGGCCGGGCTGGGTCACGTACCTGCTGCTCACCGTCGTGGTGCTCGCGTCGTTCTACCCGATCTACTACGCGTTCCTGCTCGCGTCCTCCGACGCGCCCACGATCGCGCAGAACCCGGTCCCCTCGCTCGTCCCGGGCCCGCACCTGTTCGACAACCTCGGGCGCGTGATCAGCTCGGACATCCGCTTCTGGGAGTCCGTCCTCAACAGCCTGATCGTCGCGGTCCTGACGTCGGTGTCCGTCGTGTTCTTCTCCACGCTCGCCGGCTTCTCGTTCGCGAAGCTGCGCTTCCGTGGGCGCCGCAAGCTCCTCGTCTTCATCATCGCGACGATGGCCGTGCCGTCCCAGCTGGGCGTCGTGCCCCTGTTCATCGTCATGCGCGAGCTCGGCTGGACCGGCAAGCTCGTCGCGGTCATCGTGCCCGCGATGGTCACGGCGTTCGGCGTCTTCTGGATGACGCAGTACCTCGACGCCGCGCTCCCGTTCGAGCTCATCGAGGCGGCACGCGTCGACGGCTGCTCGATGATCCGGACCTTCTGGAACGTCGCCATGCCGGCGGCGCGGCCGGCGGCGGCGATGCTCGCGCTGTTCACGTTCGTCGCGTCGTGGACGAACTTCTTCTGGCCCTTCATCGTCCTGGGCAGCGGGAACCCCACCCTGCCGGTCGCGCTCCAGCTGCTCCAGGCGTCGTACTTCAAGGACTACTCGCTGATCATGGCCGGCGTCGTCATCGCGACGCTCCCGCTGGTCCTGCTCTTCGTCGTCGCCGGACGCCAGCTGGTCTCCGGCATCATGCAGGGAGCCGTCAAGGGATGACCGTCACCACCAGCCCCACGCCCGCCACGTCCCCCGGGACGGAGCTGGTCTTCCCGCCCGGCTTCGTCTGGGGCGCGGCGACGGCCGCCTTCCAGATCGAGGGTGCCGCCGCCGAGGACGGTCGCGTGCCGTCGATCTGGGACACGTTCTGCCGCGTCCCCGGCGCGGTCGCGAACGGCGACACGGGCGACGTCGCGTGCGACCACTACCACCGCTGGCCCGAGGACGTCGCGCTCATGGCCGACCTCGGCCTCGGGGCGTACCGGTTCTCGACCGCGTGGCCGCGCATCTGCCCCGAGCCCGGCACGGTCAACCGGGCGGGCCTCGACTTCTACTCCCGGCTCGTCGACGGCCTGCTCGAGCGCGGCATCGAGCCGTGGCTCACGCTCTACCACTGGGACCTCCCCCAGTCGCTCGAGGACCGCGGCGGGTGGGCCTCACGGGAGACGGTCGACCACTTCGTCGAGTACGCGCTCGTCGTCCAGGGTGCGCTCGGCGACCGCGTGCGGCGCTGGACGACGCTCAACGAGCCGTGGTGCTCGGCGTTCCTCGGGTACGCCGGCGGTCAGCACGCGCCGGGCCGTCAGGAGCCCGCGGCCGCCGTCGGCGCGCTGCACCACCTCCTGCTGGCGCACGGGCGCGCGGTGACCGCGATGCGCGCGGTCGACCCGACCGCCGACTACGGCATCACGCTCAACATGTCGGTCTTCGACCCGGCGGACCCTGGTTCGCCCGCCGACGTCGCCGCGGCCGACCGCGAGGACGCGCTGCTCAACCGCGTGTTCGCGGAGCCCGTCCTGCTCGGGCGCTACCCGCAGGTCGCGCTCGACGCGTACGCGAGCGTCGGCGTCGCGCCCCCCGTGCACGACGGCGACCTCGCCGAGATCGCCGCGCCGATCGACTTCCTCGGCATCAACTACTACAACGGTGCCGCCGTGACGGCGCAGCGCCCGACGACGGACAGCGCGATGCCCACCGGGGCGCCCGTCGAGCGGACCACGTCGTCGCCGAGCGTCGCCGCCGACCCCGTGTGGTCGGTCTCGCGCGGGCTGCCCCGCACCGCGATGGACTGGGAGGTGCAGCCCGACGGCCTGCGCCGCGTCCTGGAGCGTGCGCACACGGACTGGACCGGCCCGGCCGGCATCCCGATCCACGTGACCGAGAACGGCGCGGCGTACGACGACGACGTCGCCCCGGACGGCTCGGTGCCCGACGCCGACCGCACCGCGTACATCCTCGAGCACCTGCGCGCGGTGCACGCCGCGATGGGGTCGGGTGCCGACGTCCGCGGCTACTTCGCGTGGTCGCTCCTGGACAACTTCGAGTGGGCCTACGGCTACGAGAAGCGCTTCGGCATCGTGCGCGTCGACTTCGACACGCTCGAGCGGACGCCCAAGGACAGCGCGCACGCCTTCGCCCGCGTCGCACGCACGGGGCGCCTGGGCGAGGAACCGCGCGGCGGTACGGTCGTGCCGTGACGACCGAGGGCACGACGATCGAGGCCGGGAGCGCCGCGGACACCGCGCGCGCGACGGGCGACGGCGTGCGTGCGGGCGCGGCCGGCGACACGGCGGTGCCCGCCCGCACGCGGCGCAACGCGCCGACGCTGCGCCAGGTCGCGGCGGCGGCGGGCGTCTCCCGGGCCACCGCGTCGCGCGTGATCAACGGCGGGCACCTCGTGAGCGAGCAGACGCGCGCCGTCGTCGAGGCCGCGATCGCCGAGCTCGGCTTCACGCCCAACCCGGTGGCGCGGAACCTCGCGAACCGACGCACCGGATCGGTCGCGCTCGTCGTGCCCGAGCCCAACCAGCGCCTGCTCAACGACCCGTTCTTCGGGCACGTCATCAACGGGCTCTCGCTCTCGCTCGAGGCCGCCGACCTGCAGATGGTGCTCGTCGTCGTCCGGCCCGGCGGCGCGGGGCACGACCGGGCCGTCCGCTACCTGACGACGGGGCAGGTCGACGGTGCGGTCGTCACGTCGCACCACCGCGAGGACGCGCTCAACCGACGCCTCTTCGAGTCGGGCCTCCCGTGCGTCTTCCAGGGTCGTCCGCTCGGCGTCCCGCACGCCCACTACGTCGACACCGACAACGTCGCGGGTGGCCGCCTGGCCACCGAGCACCTCGTCGCGGCAGGCCGCCGGCGCATCGGGACCGTCGCGGGACCCGCGGACATGAGTGCGGGCATCGACCGGCTTCTGGGCTGGCGTCAGGCGCTCGACGCCGCGGGCCTGCCCACCGACGCCGTCGAGCACGGGGACTTCACGCTCATGGGCGGGGCGGAGGCGGCGCGGCGGCTCATCCGTCGGCACCCGGACCTGGACGCGCTCTTCGTCGCGTCGGACCTCATGGCGTCGGGCGCCCTCACCGAGCTCGCGGCCGCGGGCCGGCGGGTCCCGCACGACGTCGCCGTCTTCGGCTTCGACGACCTGGGCCTCGCGGCGGCCACGACGCCCGCGCTGAGCACCGTCATCAACCCCGTCGAGGCGATGGCCGAGCGCGCGGGCCGGATGCTCGTCGAGATCCTCGGCGGGGCCGAGCCGCCCGACGAGCCGGTCGTGCTCGAGGCCGAGCTCGTCCTGCGCGAGTCCGCCTGAGCGGTCCCGTCCGTACGCCCCTCCCGCCGGCCTGCGGAGCCTGACGCCCGGTCCTGGGCCGCCCGCGACCCGCGCGTCAGCCGACGACGGTCGCGCCCAGGAGCGCACCGATCCCGAAGGTGACGCCCATCGCGAGCGCGCCACCGAGCAGGAGCCGGAGCACCGCGCGCACGCGGTCGGCCCCGCCGAACCACGCGCTCAGCGACCCGGTCACGACGAGTGCCACGAGCACCGCGACGAAGGTCACCGGGATCCGCGTGGCGGGCGTCGCGAGGATCATCGCGACCAGCGGCAGGAGCGCGCCGAGCACGAACGAGACGGCCGACGCGAGCCCGGCGTGCCAGGGGTTCGTGAGGTCGTCGGGGTCGAGGTTGTGCTCGACGTCGAGGTGGGCGCGCACGGGGTCGTGCGCGGTGAGCTCCTCGGCGACGCGCCACGCCGTCGCGGGCTGGAGCCCCTTCTGCTCGTAGATGCGGGCGAGCTGGGCGAGCTCGCCGTCGGGGTCCTCAGCGAGCTCGCGGGTCTCCTCCTCGACGATCGCCCGCTCGGTGTCGCGCGCGCTCGAGACCGAGACGTACTCCCCCAGGGCCATCGACACCGCACCGGCCGCGAGCGAGGCGACGCCCGCGACGAGGATGGCGGTCCGGTCGGTCGTCGCGGCGGCCACACCGACGACCAGGCCCGCGGTCGAGATGATGCCGTCGTTCGCCCCGAGGACACCCGCCCGGAGCCAGTTCAGCCGTGACTTCAGGCCGCCGTTGACGTCACCGGTGCCGTCGGTGGCCGCGCGCGGCGCGGTGGGCCCGGGCACGGGCAGCGGTGCGGGCGACGGGGCGGGCGACGGGGCGGGCACGGGTGCGGACGCGGGCGAGGGGTCCATGCCCCCGACGCTAGGCACACCGACCGACACGCGCCAGCAAGGTGAGGCTCGCCGTACGTGCCCGACGTGTCGCCCCACCGGCCCTGACACCGCGTGCGCGGCTGTGGCACGCTCGGGCATGACGTCGACCGTGGGGGGGCAGGTGCGGGCGGACCTCGCGGAGCACGTGACGGCGCTGTGGTGCGCACCCGGGCTCGGCGTGCTGGTGGGCGAGGCGGACCGCCTGCTCGACGCGAACGCCGCCTTCCTGGGCCTCGTCGGGCTCACGGCGGACGAGGTCGTCGCGCGCGGCTGGCGCGCGCTGCTGCCCGAGGACCGCGTCCACCACGACGAGGTGGCCTTCAAGCAGCTCACCGCGGCCGACGGCGCGACCTTCGCGACCGAGCTCGTGGGACCCGACGACACGCGCGTCCCGGTCCTCGCGTCGGTCCGGGTCCTCGACCCCGACTCGCGTCGGTGGGTCGCCGCGGTCGTCGACCTGAGCCGCGAGTCGCAGCTGCGCCGGATGGCCGAGACCGAGGCGGCGATCGTCGCGACCCTGCTCGCGGACGCCCCGTTCGGGTTCGCCCTCGTCAGCCCGGACCTGCGGTTCCTGCGGGTCAACGCCGAGCTGGCCGCGATGAACGGCTTCACGGTCGCGGAGCACGAGGGCCGGCCGGTCTTCGAGCTCCTGCCCGAGCTGCGCGAGGACGCCGAGCCGCTCCTGCGGCACGTGCTCGAGACGGGCGAGGCGATCCGCGACGTCGAGATCGTCGGCACGACGCCGGCGGACCCGGGCACCGAGCACGTGTGGCGCGAGTCGTTCTTCCCCGTGCGGGCTCCCGGCCGGCCCGCCGTCGGCGTCGCGGCGGTCGCGCGCGACGAGACCGAGCTGCACCGCCTGCGGGCCGAGCTCGAGCGCGTCTCCGACCAGCGGCGCGTCGCGCTCGAGGAGGTCCAGCGGACGCTGCTGCCGACCGAGCTCCCCGTGGTCCCGGGCCTCGACCTCGCAGCACGCTACATGCCGGCGTCCGAGGAGCTCCGGCTCGGCGGCGACTGGTACGACGCGGTCGTCCGTGCCGACGCCCTCCTCGTCGCGATCGGCGACGCCGTCGGGCACGGCGTCCACGCGGTCGGCCTCATGGCGCGGACGTCGGTCGCGCTCACCGCCTACCTCGCCGAGGGGCACCGGCCGGACGTCGTGCTCCACCGCCTGGACGGGCTCCTGCAGCGCGGCGACGCGTCGCGCCCGGACGACGGCGGGACGGTCGCGAGTGCGCTCGTCGCCGAGGTCGACACCGTCACGGGCACGGTCACGTACGCCGCGGCGGGCCACCCCTACGCGCTCCTGCGCTCGGCGGACGGGCGCGTGCGGCGGCTCGGCGCCGCACAGGGGCCGCTGCTGGGCGCGCGGTCGCCGTCGTCGTACCCGTGCGCGACCGCGCTCCTCGAGCCGGGCGGGGCGCTGCTGCTCTACACCGACGGGCTCGTCGAGCGTCGCGACGAGTCGCTCACGGCGGGGATCGACCGGCTCGCGGCGACCGTCGCGAGGTCACGGGGATCGGCCGAGGCGCTCGTGGCCGCGGCCGTCGCGGACTGCCTCGGGGGACGCGAGCGCGAGGACGACGTGTGCCTGTTGGCGGTGGTGCGTCCCGCCTGACGCGTCACGCGGACGTGTCGGGGCCACGGCCCGCGCGTCCCGCCGTCAGGCGGGGACGACCTCCTGGACCTCGACCCCGGGCGCGCGCTCGGCGAGGAGACGCGCGTGCAGCTCGGCGTCGGCCTGGTCGTCCGCCTCGAACACGATCCGCGCGGCACCGGTCTCGGCGTCGCCGTCCTGCGCGACGACCTCGCCGTCGCTCGGGTGCTCGAGGAGCTGCTGGACGAACGGCCCGGCGACGGCGGTGTCGATCGCGGCGGGCAGGCGGAGCAGGGCGGCGAAGCGCATCGGGCGAGGTCCTCCTCATGGACGGGTGCGGACGACTGGCTGCGGGTGGACGGCACGGGGTCCGGTGACGCGCGTCGAACCGCGTGCGTGCCTCAGGCCGCGTCCTCCTCGTGGGCCGACCTGGCGAGGGGGCGCTCGATGCCGTACGAGAGCCGGACGAGCGTCTCCGGTCGGCCGGTCGCGCGGGCCAGGTCGGCCACGAGCCGGTCGATGGTGTCGGACGCCTCGACGGGGGTCATGTGTCCTCCTGGGGACGGGGATGTCGGCCCCCTTCGTCACCCAGGGTCCCCCATCGCCGCGAACTCGCAACTCACGGCCGGCCGCCGGCCCCGGCCGCCGGGTCGGCAGCACGGTCGTCAGCACGGTCGTCGGCACGGTCGTCGTCACGGTCGTCCGCCCCGGCCTGCGCCGGCGGATCGGCCTGCGCGGCCTCGGCCCGCACGGCGGCGAGCACGACGTCCACGAGCCGCGGGTCCGTGAGCACGCGGAAGTGGCCGGGGGTCGCGAGCTCGACGTTGTCCCGCGCGCCGGGCAGGACCGAGCCCGCCGGGATGTGCGGGTCCCAGTGGCTGTAGGCCGACGTGATGCGCGCGTTCACGGACCGCTCGACCGCGAGCGCGGCGATCGTCGGGTCGGTCGGCAGGAACGCCCGCACGGCCCGCAGCGGCACGAGGCGCGCGAGCGACGACCCCCCGAACGGCGTCGCGACCGCCAGCATGCGCGCGATCCGCCGGTCCGGGTCGTGGCGGATCATCGCGAGCTTGCCGATGAGGCCGCCCTTGCTGTGCGCGACCACGACGACGTCCCGCAGGTCGGCCGAGCGCAGGTGGGCGCCGAGGACCGCGGCGGCGGACTCGACCGGTCCGCGGTTGTAGCCGAGCGCCGGCAGCACGTGGACGGCGTGGCCGCGTGCGTGGAGCTCGTCGGCGAGCGGGCGCAGGAACTGCCAGCTCTCGTACACGCCGGGCACGAGGACGACGTCGGGGTGCTCCCGCGGGTCGGGGTCGAGGTAGCCCTCGGGCCCGCCGCGCGCCAGGACGCCGACGGCCTGCCGGTGCAGGACGTAGGCGTAGTCCCGCACGCGCCACCACGTGCGCCGCAGCGCGAGGGCCGCGCGCGCGGCGGTCAGCACGGGACCCGCCTGCGCCCCACCTCGCGCACGACGGCGCCCACGACGTCCGGGCGGGACCACATGACGACGTGCGCCGCCCGCGGGACCTCGACGACGCGCGCGTCCGCGGCGACCGCGGCGAGCTCACGCACGAACCGGCTGGGCGCGATCGGGTCCCGGGCGCCGCGCACCACCGCGGCGGGGACCCGCACCTGCGCGAGCCGCTCGGGCAGCGGGTGGTCGACCATGTGCGGGACGGTCCGGAGGTACCACGCGAGGCCCGTGCGGGCGTACTCGCGCACCTGGAGCGCGGCGCAGGCGGGCGGCTCGCGGAGCACGTCGGCGGCGAGCCGTGCCGCCTGGCGGACGGCGGACGGCGCCCGTGGGTCGGTCACGGGACCGAGCAGGACGAGGCCGCCGACGAGCTCCGGACGGTCGGCCGCGAGCTCGGTCGCGACCTGGGCACCCATCGAGTGCCCGACGACGACCGGCCGCTCGAGGCCCGTCTGCTCCACGAGCGCGGCGACGACGGCGGCGTGCTCGGCGATGGTGGGCGGGTCGCCGTGCAGCGGGCTGCGCCCGAAGCCCGGCAGATCGGGGGCGAGGACCGTCGTGTCGCGGCTGAGCTCGCGCTCGAGGGGCCCGAAGTACCGCGACGAGACGCCGATGCCGTGGACGAGGACGACCGCGGGATCGGTCCCGCGGGTCCACAGCTCGAAGGACGCGACGTCCCGGCCGAGGAGGGACCTCCGGCGCAGGCTCACGCCAGAAGGGTCCCTGTCACCCGCGGCCCGCGCCACCGGGGCGACGGACGTCGACCGCGGTCCGCCGCCGGGCGAGCCGCGGCGGCGGGCGGGAGCGACGCCCTGGTCAGGCCGTCGCGCCCGTGACGTCGACGACGTCGACCGCGTCGCCCATGCCCGTCACCTCGAGGAGGAACGCGACGGTCGGGTGGCCGACGACGACCCGGACGCGCCTGGTCCCCTGGGCCGACAGGCGCGCGAGGAACGCGAGGCCAGCGGAGTCCATGAACGTCACGCGCCGCGTGTCGACGACGACGGGCAGGCCGGCCGCCACGGCGTGCTTGGTCGCGTGCGCGAGGTCCCGCGCGAGGTCGGAGTCCACCTCACCGGACAGCACGACGTGCGTCGCGCCGTCGACCTCGAGCACCTGCACGGCACCGGGTTCGCCGCCCCCCAGGGCGGTGTACGGGTCGTCGGTCACGCGGATCTCCTCAGGACGGCCACGGGGAGGGCGCCGGGGGCGCCGGTCCCGCGACGGGCTGCCTCACCACTGCGGTGTCCTGCCGAGGAAGGCTTCGCGGCGAGCCTACCGCGTGGCGTGCGCGCGGCCGAGGGTCGTCCCGGGCCGGTCGGAAGCGGGGCGGCGGGTGCACCCGTGGCGGCGTTCACGCTCCCCGCCCGTCACCCGCCTGGAACCGCGTCGCGCCGAGGCGGACGGTGAACCACACGGTCTTGCCGCGGACCGCCGTGTCCACGCCCCACTCGACGGACAGCCGGTCGACGATGTCGATCCCGCGTCCACCGAGCTCCGAGGGCTGCGAGCGCCGCAGGACGGGGCGCCCGTGGCCGCGGTCCGTGACGCGCACGGTGACGGCCGCCGGCTGCGGCCGACCCTCGAGCAGGACGTCCTCGCCGCTGCTGCCGTGGCGCACGGCGTTGGAGACGACCTCGGTCGTCAGGAGAGCGAGCACCTCCTGGTCGACCGGGGTCGCGCCGAGGCTGCGCGCCCACCGCACGACGGCGTGGCGCGCGGTGCGGACGGCACCGTGGCTCGGGTCCAGGTCGACGCGCAGCGTCGCGGTGCGGGGGTCGGACATCGCCCCCCTTCCCGGTCGTCGGCGCGTGTGACTGCTCCATCGTGACGGCGGATCCGGCGAGCGCAACCCGACGCGGGATCCCGCTCCGTCGTCGGGTGGGTCCTCGCGTGGTCAGTGCGCGCGCTGGGCCGGCACGCCGAGCCCGAGCACCGCGGGGACGTGCGCGTCGATCCGCCGGACCACGTCGCACAGGCGGTCGGCGGGGACGGGACGGCCCAGCCCGAAGCCCTGGGCGAGGTCGCACCGCATGTCACGCAGCAGCACGAGCGTCTCGTCGTCCTCGACGCCCTCCGCGACGACGCTCAGGCCGAGGCGCTGGCTCAGGTCGACGACGGACCGCACGATCGCGGCGCTCGCGTGCGACCGACGCAGGTCGCTCACGAACGACCGGTCGATCTTGAGCCGCTGCACGGGGAGCTCCTGGAGGTACGCGAGCGAGCCGTACCCCGTCCCGTAGTCGTCGATCGAGAGGGTCACGCCGAGCGCGGCGAGCGCGCGCAGGGCCGTCGCCGACCGCGCTTGGTCGACCATCGCCGACGTCTCGGTGATCTCGAGCTCGACGAGGGACGGGTCGAGCCGGTGCCGCTCGAGCGCGTCGCGCACATCGTCGACGATCGCGGGGTCCAGGAGGTTGCGCACCGAGAGGTTGACCGAGACGGACAGCGGCCGGTCGGCCTGCCAGCGCGCGCACTCGGCGAGCGCGTGGTCCAGGACGAGGCGCGTGAGCGGCCGGATCTGGCCCGTCCGCTCGGCCGCGGGGATGAACGCGTTGGGCCCGAGCAGGCCGTGCACGGGGTGCTGCCAGCGGACGAGCGCCTCGGCGCCGACGACGCGTCCCGAGCACACGTCGACCTGCGGCTGGTAGTGCACGACGACCTGGCCCGCCGCCATCGCGGCACCCAGCTCGGCCATGAGCTCGGGCGCGAGCGCGCCGCCGAGCTCCATGCGGGGGTCGTAGCGCGCGACGCGGTCGGCCACGCCGCGCGCCGCCGAGAGCGCGACGTCGGCCCGGTGCAGGAGCTCGGCGGGGTCGGCGCCGTCGTCGGGCAGCACGACGAAGCCGACGCCGCCCTCGACGTCGACGCCCAGGTCGCTCACGACGACCGGGTCGCCGAGCAGGCCGGCCAGGAGCCGGGCGTGGCGCGCGGCGTCGTCGTCGTCCGCGACGCCCGGGACGAGGACCCCGAACACGTCGCCGCCGAGCCGCGCGAGGACGGCACCCTCGGGCGCGGCCGAGCGCAGCCGGGCGGCGACGGCCCGCAGCAGCTCGTCCCCGATGCGGTGCCCGAGCGTGTCGTTCACCTCGGTGAACCGGTCGAGGCCGAGCAGGAGCACCGCAGACCGACCCTGGGCACCGCGGCGCGCGTCGGCGGTGCGGCGCGAGAGCACGTGCACGAGGCGGCGTCGGTTGAGCAGGCCCGTGAGGAAGTCGGTGTCGGCCAGGGCCGACAGGTGCGCGGCCTGCCGCTGGATGTGGCGGAGCATGAGCACCATCCGCGCCGCGATCAGCCCGATGACCACGGCGGCCGCCGCCGCGGCCTCGGTGACGTGCGGGGTCTGGGCGAGCAGGTCCTCCACGAGCAGCGTCACGGGGAGGAACAGCGCGGCGCACGTGAGGAACGCGATGCGACCACCGGCCTCGATCCGCGCCGGCCGCACGTCGCCGACCGCGCGCATCGACGGGTCGAGCGCCGCCGCCGCGAGCGCGAGGTAGCTGAGCGCGAAGAGCGGGTCGAGGACGAAGACCGAGCCCTCGTACTGGTCGACGTAGGCCAGCGACTGGAACGCGACGTCGGCGACGAGCACGAGGACGAGCGACGCGGCGATCAGCCGCAGCGACCGGTCCCGCACGACGGACGAGACCCCGAGGTGCACCAGGTACCCGAGGAGCACCGCGTCGCCGATCGGGTAGGCGACCGCCGTCGCCTGCTGCGCGAACGTGCCGACGGGCTCGGTCCACGTGGGCTCGATGAACGCGACCCACAGGACCAGCGCGACGCACACGCCGACGATCGCGGTGTCCAGCAGCGCGCGGACGGTCGTGCGGCGGTCCCGGACGGGCAGGAGCATGTGCAGCCCCGCGGCCAGCAGCGGGTACGCGGAGAGGTACGCGACGTCGGCGACCGACGGGAACGGGTCGATCCCGAGCACGTGGTCGGAGAAGACCCACAGCGCGTCACCGAGCACCCACGACGCGAGGCCCGCCGCGAGGAGGTACCACGGCCGCGGCCGACGGGGCCGGTTGCGCCGGATCCCGACGACGGTGCCCGCAACGGCGTACGCGCCGATCGTCAGGAAGAGGAGGTCGCGGACGAGCCCCACCGGCGTGAGGCCCTCGACGATCACGAGGGCTGTCCCGGCGAGGGCGAACAGGAGCGGTCCGCGCGTCACCACGTCCGGATCATCGGCACGTCCGGGCGCGACCTGAGCCGCCGGGGCAGCGCGGGTGCGCCGGGGTCGGCGCGGTCACACCCCCGCCCTCGGTGCCGCGGCGGCGGGGACACGGCGGGCGCCCGCTCCGGTTCACGCGTCTTCACCCGTGCCTCACCTGTGGAGGGGCCGACGGCCCCGGGGGTCGGACGCCCGCTGGCGCTACCCTGACCACGGACGTGACCGGGACCGGGAGGGGGTGACTGCCGAGCGAGCGCGCGAGCGCACCATCGGCTGCACCCGTCATGCACATCCTCCTCGTCACCCACCACTACGCGCCCGAGGTCGGCGCACCGCAGCGTCGCTGGGGGGCCCTCGTCCCGCGGTTCCTCGCGGCGGGCCACGAGGTCACGGTGCTGACCCCGCCCCCGCACTACCCCGCGGGTGCGGTCCACAAGCTCGTGCCCGGTCTGCGCACCGGCGACACCGCACTCGGCGAGCACGGCGAGACGGTCCACCGCGTGCGCTTCCGGGAGCACGGCCACGGCATCCGGTCCCGCACGCTGGACCAGACGATCGCGGCCACCGACTCGGTGGTGCGGGGCGTGCGCGAGCTCGGCCGGCGCGGTCGCCGCCCCGACGTCGTCGTCGCGACGGTCCCCGGGATCCCGTCGATCGCGGCGGGCGTCGCGCTGCGGCACGCGCTGCGCGTCCCGCTCGTCGTCGAGATGAGGGACGCGTGGCCGGACCTCATCGAGCCCAGCGGGATGATGGGCGAGACGCGACGGCGGCGCGGCTGGAAGGGTGCCGTGACCGCCGAGATCCACCGCGTCATGACGTTGCTGCAGAAGGACGCCGCCGCGGTCGTCACGACCACCGACGCGTTCGGCGAGGTGCTCCGCGAGCGCGGCATGAAGCGCGTCGAGGTCATCCGCAACGGCGCCTACCTCGACGAGATCCCGCTCCTCGGGGCGCGGCCCTCCCCCACGACCGACCCGCTGCGGGTCCTGTACCTCGGCACCGTGGGACGCGCGCAGGGCCTGGGCACCGCGGTCGCGGCGGCGGGCCTCCTGCGTGAGCGCGGCCGGCCGGTCGAGCTGCGGATCGTCGGGCCCGGGTTCGAGTACGCGCACCTCGCCGAGGTGTCGGCGGACCGCGGCGTCCCGGTCGACCTGCGCGGACCCGTCGCGCGGTCGGAGGTGTTCGACCACTACGCGTGGGCCGACTCGCTCCTGGTGTCGCTGCGCTCGTGGCTCCCGCTGCGCTGGACCGTGCCGTCGAAGCTCTACGAGATGATGGCGACCGGACGCCACGTGACGGCGGTCATGGCCGGCGAGGCCGCCGACATCGTCGAGGCGACCGGCGCCGGGCACGTCGTGCACCCCGAGGACCCCGAGGCGCTCGCGGCGCTGTGGCGGCGCCTCGACGAGGACCGCGAGCTCCTGGACGTCGACGGGCGCGCACGCGCCTGGGCACGCCAGCACAGCGACTACACGCGCCTCGCGGCCGACTACCTCGCGGTCCTCGAGGGCGTGGTGCGGTGACCCACCCGCTCGCGGGCCGGGCCCTCGGCCTCGTGCGCGACGTCGTCCTCGCGGGCTCCGTCTCGGTCCGCCACCTCGGCGAGGACCCGCTGCACTTCCTCCTCCTCGCGGGGCGCCGCCTGCCGTCGCGCGTCACGGCGGCGCTCGCCCGTGCGCTCACGGTCGGTCCGGACGGCCCGCTGCGTGCGGCGCTCGCGGCGTGGCTCACCGACCACCCCGACAGGGCGGCCGTCGCGCTGCGCGGTGCGCGGCCCCGCGGTGCGCTCGGACGGCGCCTCCACGCCGAGCTCGCGACGCAGGTCGGGCGCGGGGCGGGCCCGCTCGGGGCGACGTCCGGGGAACCGCCCGCGCCGCACGCCGCGCACGACCCCGTCGTCGCCCGTGCGCTGTGGCTCGCGGGTGACGTGAGCGGTGCGCTCGCCGTGGCGCCGCCGTCGTCGGGCCTCGCCGAGCGCTACCGCTCCGAGGCCGCCGTGCTGCGCGGCGAGGTCCGGCCCCGGCTGCCCCGCGCGGTCGCCGCGGGTCAGCCGCGCCACGGTGACGCTCCCGGCGCCCTGCACGTCCTCACGAACTCCGTCCCGCACACGCGCAGCGGGTACTCGGCGCGCAGCCACGCGGTGCTCCGCGCGCAGGCCGACGCCGGCATCCGCGTCGCGGCCGCGACGCGCATCGCGTACCCCGTGTCGATCGGTCGCCTGACGTCCGGGCGGGCCGACGTCGTCGACGGCGTGCGGTACGAGCGGCTCCTGCCGTGGACGCTGCCGCGCGGGGCCGAGCAGCGGCTCGAGCGGCACGCGGCGCTGCTGGCCCCCGTCGCCCGGACGTTCGGCCCGACGGTCCTGCACACGACGACCGACTTCACGAACGCGCTCGTGACGCGCGCCGTCGCGGAGTCGTCCGGCACGCCGTGGGTCTACGAGGTCCGGGGCCTGCTCGAGGACTCGTGGGTCGCGCGCCGCACCGCCGCCGGCGACACCGCTTCGGACACCTCGGAGCGCTACGGCCTCCTGCGGGCGCGCGAGACCGAGAGCTTCCTCGCCGCCGACCACGTCGTGACGCTCAGCGGGACCCTCGCGGACGAGCTCGTCGCGCGCGGTCTCGACCGTACGCGGATCACGGTCGTCCCCAACGCCGTGGACGAGCGTCTGCTCGACGACGACGTCGCGGCCGCCGACGCGCGCCTGCGCCTGGGGCTGCCGGCCGAGGGGTTCTGGGTCGGCACCGTGAGCAGCCTGGTCGACTACGAGGGGCTCGGGACGCTGCTCGAGGCCGTCGCGCTGCTGCGCGCGAGGGGCCGCGACGTCCGGGCCTGCGTCGTCGGCGACGGCGTCTCCCGGCCCGGCCTCGTGCGCCGCGCCGAGGAGCTGGGGCTCGCGGACGCGGCCGTCTTCCCCGGGCGGGTCGGCCGCGACCAGGCCGTGCTGCACCACCGCGCGCTCGACGTGTTCGCGGTGCCGCGGCGCGACGTGCGCGTGTGCCGCGTCGTGACGCCCCTCAAGCCCGTCGAGGCGATGGCGTGCGGCCGCCCCGTCGTCGCGAGCGACCTGCCCGCCCTCGCCGAGATCGTGGGCGAGCCGGGCACGGGGCTGCTCGCGCCCGCAGGGGACGCCGTCGCGTGGGCCGCGCGGCTCGAGGAGCTCGCCGACGACGCCGCGCTGCGCGCGCGGCTCGGGGACGCCGGGCGGTCGTTCGCGGCCGGGCGGACCTGGTCGCGCGCGGGCCGGGTGTACCGGGAGCTCTACGAGGGGCTCGCTCGGTGACGCCCTCCCGCCGCGACTGCGGCCGACGGCCGCGGCCCGCCCGCCGGCCCCCGCACTGCTCGACGCACGAGCGTGGGCACGGCGTCCGGCACGACGTCACGCACGGCGCGGGGATACTGGGCCGGGTCGGGCCCGAGCGTCGGCGGTGCCACCGGCTGCTCGCCGACGACGGCGTGACACCGACATCGCCCGGCCCGACACCCCCCGACGCGACACCCCCGGAGAGACCGTGAGCATCCTGGTGACGGGCGGGGCCGGCTACATCGGCGGCCACATCGTCCGCGAGCTGACGCGCGCGGGCGCGGACGCCGCCGTCGTCGACGACCTGTCCCACGGGCGCGCCGCGCGGGTCGAGGGCACGCCGCTGCTGCGGCTCGACCTCGCCGACGGCGCGGGCGTCGACGCGCTCGCGCGGTTCATGGCCGAGCGCGGGGTCACGGCGGTCGTGCACATGTCCGCGCTCAAGCGGGCCGACGAGTCGACCGTGCAGCCCGCGCGCTACTACCAGCAGAACGTCGGTCAGCTCGCGACCGTCCTGCTCGCCATGGAGCAGGCCGGCGTCCACGAGCTCGTCTTCTCCTCGTCCGCGGCGGTCTACGGGCAGACCGGTGCCGAGCCCGTCCCCGAGACGCACCCCACCGAGCCGATCAACCCCTACGGCGCGACGAAGCTCGCGGGCGAGGACCTCGTGCGCTGGGCCGCGCGCGCGGGACAGGTCCGCGCGGTCGCGCTGCGGTACTTCAACGTCGCCGGGACGGCTGCCCCCGAGCTCGCGGACGTCGAGACGGTCAACCTCGTGTCGATCCTCGTCGACCGCGTGGGCCGCGGGCTGCGGCCCGTCGTGCTGGGCGACGAGCACCCGACGCCCGACGGGACGTGCGTGCGCGACTACGTCCACGTCGCGGACCTCGCGCGGGCCCACGTGCGCGCGCTCGCGCTGCTCGGGGAGCCCGGTGGGCCGGACGAGGGCTTCGAGGCGCTCAACGTGGGCACGGGGACGGGCACGTCCGTCCTGGAGATGGTCCGGGCGCTCGGCGCGGTGCTCGGCCGCGAACTGCCCTACGAGGTCGCGCCGCCGCGCCCCGGGGACCCCGCGTCCGTCGTCGCGTCCGTCGACCGCATCGCCGAGCGGGCCGGGTGGCGCGCCGAGCTCACCGTGGAGGACATGCTGCGCTCCGTCGCGGAGGGCGTGGCGTGAAGCCCGGCGGGGCGCGAGGGGTGACCCAGCGCGGGGCTCGGAGGGAGGCCGCGCGTGGGGCGCGAGGGGTGGCCCGGAGCGGGGCGGCGCGAGGGGTGGCCCGGTGCGGGGGTCCCGGCGTCCGCTGGGTACTGTGGTCCCTTCCGGATGACGCCCTGGGGGACGACGAGTTGCGGTACGTGGCATGAGCGAGGCGCCGACGCGTGCCCGGGAGACGGTCCGCGAGGTGGTCAAGCTCGACCTCCTCCAGCCGGTGTACCGGCGTCCCGCGCTGGACGAGTACCTCGCGCAGCTGTGGGACCGGCGCCACTTCATCCGCGCCGACGCGCGTGGCCGGGTGGTCAGCGGGTCCCGCGGCATGGTGCTCGGGATGGCGTGGCTGGTGCTGCGACCGCTGCTCGACGGCGCGGCGTACTACGTGATCTTCGGGATGATCCTCGGGACCGACCGTGGCATCGAGAACTTCGTCGGCTACCTGCTCATCGGTGTGTTCCTGTTCGCGTTCACGAGCCGGAGCCTGAACCAGGGCGCCAGCGCACTGGTCGCCGGCAAGAACCTCGTCAAGGCGTTCACCTTTCCCAGGGCGTCCCTCCCGATCGCCGTCGTCGTGCGCGAGACGTTGACGACGGTGCCAGTCATCGGCGTGCTGGTCGCACTGATCCTCCTGCTGCCGCCCCAGGAAGGGATCACCTGGCGGTGGGCCCTGTTCCCGGTGATCCTGCTCATGCAGACGGCATTCAACTTCGGGATCGCGCTGTGGGCGGCGCGCATCGTCGCGCGTGTCCCGGACCTCAACCAGGTGCTGTCGATCGGCACGCGGTTCTGGCTGTACGGCTCAGGAGTCTTCTTCTCGATCGACCAGTTCGTGAGCCACGAGGGTTGGGCGTCGCTCCTCAAGCTGAACCCGATGTACGTGGTGCTGGACATGAGCCGGGACGTCCTGCTGTACGCCGAAACCCCTGACGCGGGCTCATGGGCCGTCCTCACGGTGTGGACGGTGGTCGCCGCAGTGGGCGGGCTCGTCTACTTCTGGCGCGGTGAGGAGCGCTATGGCGCTCTCTGAGCCGACGATCGACGACGTGACCGTCGCGGTCTCCGACATCCACGTCCGGTACAACGTGCCGTCCGGCGAGGCAGCGGCGCGGCTGCCCCGTGGGGAGCGGCTGATCCGACGTGCGACGGGAAGGCCGCCGTCGGTGACGGTCCGGGCCGTCGCGGGGGTCTCGCTCGTGGCGTACGCGGGCGAGTCCATCGGCATCGTCGGCCTCAACGGCTCGGGCAAGAGCACGCTGCTGCGCATCATCGCCGGCCTCGAGAAGCCCATGCGCGGCGAGGTCCACGCCCGGAGCACTCCCGTCTTGCTCGGCGTCAACGCCGCCCTGCTGCCCGAGCTCTCCGGCGCGCAGAACGTCCACCTCGGCTGCCTCGCGATGGGCCTCACACCTGAGGAGGCGCAGGAGCAGTTCGACGGGATCGTCGAGCTCGCCGACATCGGCCCGTCCATCCACCTGCCGATGAAGACGTACTCCTCCGGCATGGCGGCGCGCCTCCGGTTCGCGATCGCACTCGCCGTGCGTCCGGACATCCTGCTCATCGACGAGGCCCTCGCGACGGGTGACGCCTCGTTCAAGGAGCGCAGCATGGAGCGCATGAAGGAGATGCGCCAGGGCGCCGGCACGGTGTTCCTCGTCAGCCACGCGGCGCAGACCGTCGAGGAGGAGTGCACGCGGGCCATCTGGCTGCACCGCGGCCGGCTCGTCACCGACGGCCCCGCGGACGAGGTCGCCCGGGCCTACCGCTGGTACGCATGGAATCTCGCCAAGGGCGAGAAGGAGAAGGCCGCGGGCCTCCTCGAGGACGCGTTCGTGACCGGGGTCGAGACCGAGGTCGCGTTCATCCCCGCGCTCGGAGACGCCGCCCCCGCTCGCCACGCCGCCGGCCCACGTCCGCGTGGCGGTGGCGTCCCTCTAGGTTTGCGGTCGGACGACCGCGCTCCCATCGAGTCGTTCGACGACATCTTCAAAGGACTGTGATGAACCCCCTGATCATGACCGTGTACGGGACCCGGCCGGAGGCCATCAAGGTCGCACCTGTCATCAAGGCGATCGAGGCCGACGAGCGCCTCCGGAGCATGGCCGTCGTGACGGGCCAGCACCGCGAGATGCTCGACGAGGTCAACGCGATCTTCGGCATCGAGCCGGAGCACGACCTCGACATCATGCGCCACGGCCAGACGCTGTCCCAGATCGCGGCACGGGTCCTCGAGGGGCTGGACCCGCTGCTCGAGCAGGTCCGCCCCGACGCGGTGATCGTGCAGGGCGACACGACCACCTCGACCGCAGCCGCACTCGCCGCGTTCTACCGCCAGATCCCCGTGGTCCACGTCGAGGCGGGTCTGCGGTCGCACGACATCCTGTCGCCGTTCCCCGAGGAGGCGAACCGCAAGCTCACCTCGCAGATCGCCGCGCTGCACCTGGCGCCGACGAGCACGTCAAAGGCGAACCTCCTCCGCGAGGGGGCGGCCGAGAAGGACATCGTCGTCACCGGCAACACCGTGATCGACTCGCTGCTCTCGACGGTCGACAAGCAGATCCCGTTCGACGACCCGGCCCTCGAGGACCTCGCGTCGTCGGGGCGCCGCGTGCTGCTCGTCACGACGCACCGCCGCGAGAACTGGGGCGAGGCGATGGCCGGCGTCGGTCGTGCGGTAGCGCGCATCGCCAAGGACGAGCCGGAGCTGACGGTGGTCCTCCCGATCCACCGGAACCCGATCGTGCGCGAGGCCGTGCTCCCGCAGATTGAAGGGCTCGACAATGTGCTCGTCACCGAGCCGCTCGCGTACGGGCAATTCACGAGGATGCTGTCAGTTTCGACCGTCGTTCTCACGGACTCTGGCGGTGTTCAGGAGGAGGCTCCCAGCCTCGGAAAACCCGTACTCGTGATGAGGGAGAACACCGAGCGCCCCGAAGCGGTGGACGCCGGGACCGTCAAGCTCATCGGTACGGACGAGGAGCGGATCGTCGAGGAGGTGACGCGGCTGATGCGGGATGCGGCCGCCTACAGCGCCATGGCGAACGCGGTGAACCCCTACGGGGACGGGCGGGCGGCCGCGCGAACGGTCGCAGCGATCGCCCACCTGCTGGGGATAGGGCGTCGTCGCGACGAGTTCATCTCGTGAGCGCTCAAGAGGAAGCGAGGCGAGCCTTCGATCGCGCCATCGCTGGCCGCCGGGTCACCGACGCAGTCTGTGCGCATCCGTCCGACACCGATGGGGGGCACTGGTCAGCGGGGCCGTCCGCGACGCTGGTCCGCGGCTCAGAATCGATGCGAGCGGAATTCCATGGGTCCGGCACAGTGCACGAGGTACGGGTTCGGCTCAAGGAACCGCTCGCTACGGGGGCCGGCGTCTGCGCGCGCTTCAGGCTGTCGGGATGGAGCTCGCTTCGCTACGTCGCCGTGGGACGGACGGTGGACGGGACGTTCCGACATGTCAAGGCTCGACACATCCTGCAGACGTCCTGGTTCGAGATCGCTGCTGCGGACCACGACCTAGTCACAAGGCTTCAGAACGCCTGGCCAGATTGGGAGAGTGGACCCGCCGATGACGTGCGGATCTACGTCAACGGTACGCCAGGAGAAGGCGGCGCGGTCGCTGAAGTGGCGTGGGCCGGGGCATGGACCGGTGACGGCTACCTGCCAGCTACACCGACGACGACTGGCCACCCTCGCCGCCGTGAGGTCCTCGACGCACTCTCGACCTACCTCTGGCAGAAGAACCCTACCCTTGAGGCGGACATCCGTCGGTTCCTCACCCACGGTGACTATCCGGTCCTCTCCGGGGTCCACCTACCGTGGTCGACCTCCGCGTCGCTGCCGGACGGCCTCATGTCCGTGTCGACGTACCGGTACATATGGCACTCGCTGTACCCCGCCGCTTACATGCTGCTCTTCGCGGACAAGCACTCCGACGCCAGCGCCCGGTCAGCAGCCAACCGGATCGTGATGGAATGGTTGACGCGTAGCTACTACGGCGTGGATCCGGATACCCGCTACGCCTGGTACGACCATGGCACGGCCGAGCGTCTCATCACACTGCTCCTGACTCGGAGCGGGCTGGACCCGACCAACTCCGATCGACGGACCAGGGACCAACTCGACGAGGCGATCGTCGCGCACGCTTTCCTCTTGGAGAGCGAGGCGTTCTATGCCGCTAACCAGCGCGAGAGGTTCCACAACCATGCATGGTTCCAGGACTTGGCGCTGCTCGCCGCCGGCGCCTTGGTCGACTCGGCCGCCGCACCCCGTTGGCTGACCACCGCCCACGTCCGCCTCACCGACCAGATCTCGCGTCTCGTCTGCGCTGAGGGCGAGTTCGCCGTCTTCGTCGAGAACTCGGTCGGCTACCACCATGGCATCCAGATCCTCGTGGAGCTCGCGGCCGAGCTCCTCGCAGTCATCACCGACGACCCGTCGCTGCGCGCGACAGCGACCGGACTTAGGGCTTGGTCGCGACGGCTGGTGTACGCCGACACCCGAGCGCCGTCGACAGGAGACACATTCCGACGCCCCAACCCCAGCGCGCGGCCCGTCAAGAGCTACCCTCAGGCAAACACCGGCGTAACCGTGCTCCCCACCGCGGGGTACGGGGTGATCGACGGCCGTGACGCGGGGCACCCCTTCACGATCTGCTTCTTCGCCACGTCGCTCTCACGGACGCACAAGCACGCCGACAACCTATCGTTGACCTTGTTCTACGCAGGTGTCGAATGGCTTATCGACCCGTCGTTCTTCTCGCACGACTACGACGATGCGATCCCGGCCTACCTCCGAGGTCCCGCCGCCCACAGTGCGCCATTCCTTGAGGGATGCGAATACTCGATCGAGCCCGGGCTCGCCCAACTCGCTGGAGGGCCGTCCGACGACGGGTACGAGATCACAGGCGAGCACAAGGCGTTCGAGGGCCATCTCATACGTCGGACAGTGCGCGGCACCACACACCGACTTTCGATGACCGTGAGGGACGAGATCATCGGCCCGAGCGCTCACACCGCTACAGTCAGGTTCCACCTCGGTGACGGAGTCATCGCCCGCGTGGAGGGCCGATCCGTGTTCCTGTCGCACGGCGCGACGCCTGCCCGACTGGAACTGCACCTTCCGACAGAACCGGTTCTCGCACACGGATGGAGCGGTGACCCGATCACGAGCAGCGTCACCGGCACAAGCTTCCGCGAATTTGTCGACACGACGACCGTGTCATTTTCGTGGACGCCAGCGACTGCTGACTGGTCTCTGCGTTCGGCTTCAGAGCAACTGCACTAGGACTTCGGCCCCGGCGGGCTCCCAAAGAACGCCTGAGCTCGCGCCACAAACACTGGGACGACGTCGTTGTGCTCAGTGAAGCCGAAGCGCGTCAGGCTGATCTGGTCGGCTCGCCCACAAGACCCCAGCCCGTCGACGAGGGGCCCGATGTGCCGCTCGAGGTACCCCGTGTTGCCGACGAGCACCTCGATGCTGCCTCGGAAACGGGGGCCGTATCGCTCGACGACCTCCGGGATCATGCTGTTGAGGACGTCGCGGTCGTCTGCATCGACACGTCCGAGCATCGCGTACGCCAGCGATCGCTGCCACTCGGTCAGGCCCTCCGTGCCAACCGCGTCACCGAAGACGAAGTCGCCGATCATGACCTGCGGCTCGCCCGCCAAGACATGACCACCACCCAGCATCAACGCGTATGCGATGGCTGTCGCTCCTCCCTTCGATGTGCCTATCATGAAGGTCCTCTCGGTAGGCACATCGAATTCACCCTGCAGCTCGCGGATCAACGAGAGCACGGCGTTGCGCACCTGCCGGTCGTTGGCCACGGCGAGGAGGTAGCTGCCGTGGCTCCCGAACCCGTCCTTGATGTGCACCACGGTCGCATCGAGCGACCTGCCCATCCCGAAATACGACATCCGAGTCGTCCCGGGTGTCGCGTCCACCCCGGAGAACACGATGATGAGCCGACGGGAACTGGGGCGGGGGTGCACGGAGTGCACGATGTGTCGCCCCTTGTAGTTGTACACCCGATCGTCGCACTGCACATCGTCAGCGCCCCGTAGCAGATCGACCTCGCGATCGTGCGGTTCGTCCGACACACCGACCCATGGCGAGTTACGTCGCGCTCCGTGCCGGAACGGCCCCTCACCTTCGAGCCGCCGGACGAATGCCTGGTAGAACTCAGGCACGTAGTGGAACGGGCTGATTCCCCACCTGTGCTCGTCCGCGGCAACCAGCACGTCTTCGGCGTACGTATAGAACTGGTGCGGGTCAAGGTCCGCCCGCATCCGCTGGTAGAGCCGAGCCAGGAACTCGTTTGCGGCACGCGTACGCTCTCGGGGCGCCGTCTTGGCGAGGTCCACGTCGCCGCGCGCGGTGGTGGCCCAGTAGACCTCGTTGACACGAAGGGCGCCGCGCTTGCCGTGCGCATCCAGAACCTTGAGGAGTCGGGACCATCCGCGCTCCCAGAGCGCCACGAACTCAGCGGTCGACGACGGCACGCGTGCGATGGCGTCGTCGTCGAAACTCGCACGCATGAATTCGTTCGACCGCGTGGCGACGGCGCCGTTCTGGAGCATGAGGTCGAATCTCTCGTCAATGGGATCGTAGACGAGGACATCGAAACCATCGGCCTCGAGATAGTCCAGGAACGCCTTGTCGAGGTCGAAGCCGACGATTCGTCGCTGGAACGCCGATTCTATGACGCTCGTGTCCACCCCGCCAAAACGCCGGTCCGTGCAGGCGCTGGCGAGTGAGCTGCGCGCAAAATATGCGTCGAGAACGATCCCCTCGCGACGCGGGAGCTCGAACGCGTCGCGCGTGACGCAGCTGCCGATGATGCCAACTCTCATCCGTCCGAAACCGAGCCTTCCTCCAAGATGAGCGAAAGCTCCCGCTCAATCACCAGACCGGTCGATGACTGCCTCCGGACCCTGTCGGCCGCGTTACGCGACAGCCGGTCGAACGCGGCCGGATCCGAGCGCAGGGTCCGTATCGCTGATGCGAGGCCACGATGGTCGTCGGCCTCGGCCAAGAAACCGCACTGCTCGTCGACAAACTCTGGGATCGCCGCCACCGCGTTCGTGATCGGGACGAGTCCCGAGGCCATCGCCTCGTCGCGCGAGACGCCCTGAGCGTCCATGCGCGTCGGCACGATGAAGACACCGTATTCCTTGTGCAGGTCGGCGATCTCGGACTGGGTCAAGAAACGGCGTTCGATGCAGACGTTCGGAAGGTCCGCCACCGGAGCCAGCGTTTCGTCAAACAGTGCCCCGTCTCCGATTATCCGGAACTCGAGCTCCTGGAACCAGTCTTCGCCCCGCAGCTCCTGGACAGCCTTCACGGTGAGGTCGTTGGCGTACTTCGCCGATGCGAACGGCCGGATCGACAAGATTCGCATACGCTGCTCCCGCGGCTTCGGGACGTAGGTGAAGATGTCGATGTCGATCGGGTTGTGAATGATGCTGTACCGGTCGCGGTCGAGTTGGATGCCTACGTCGTCCATGACCTCGTCCGCGAAGTACCGGGAGACGAAGACGAAATGCACGTTCGGCGGGGCGGTCATGAAGACCTCACGCCAGAACCGCAGCCGCGCATCCGATGCGACCTTGGCCACCTCGAGCTCTGCATCGTCCGTGTAGTTGTACGAACGTCGCCACCAAGGTTGCACCTCGGCGCCGTGGATCCACACGACCACCCGCACTGCCGGGTCCACCTCCGCGAGAACCTCCCACATCGCTGGTTCGAGGAAGTGCACCATCACTGACCGGTGTGCCGCGCCGCTCAGCACCTTGCGCAGTGCGTCCTGGCTTCCAGAAGCGACGTCGACCCCCTCGAACTCGCTGTAGGTCAGCACAGCCCCTGGACGCAAGCGGAAGACCGAGGTTTTCACCCCCCGCTCCCTGTACGCGCGCACCCGCGAGTGCACGAAACCGTTCCGGTACAGGTTGTCGTAAGAGGGGTAGTGGTTGGTCAGGACGAGGTCGCGGCTCGTCGCAGCGATCTGGTTTGCCTCAGTGCTCACACGCCCGAGCACGAGCTGGCGCACAGTCGTCGTGCCCGGTCCGAGTGCGCGGAAGCCGATCTTCACGGCCACGGTACCCTCGGGCACTGCAGCCGACGCGTTCTGCTGCGACACCGCGAAGAAGGTCCCCAGCCGCTGGCTGTCCGCGTCGAAGAAGAGGAACACCACCTGGACCCGCAGCCCTGGTGTGGTGTCGAGGTACGCCTCGGCGTCCGGCCCCGGCCACAGGTCCCCGACCGGCACCAGGTCTTGGCTATAGATGTAGTCGTGCTGACCGTCCTCCAGCTCGGAACGCAACGCCCAGCCCTCGGTGGTGCGTTCCGGCCGAAGCGCGGGGCGCTGCGACGCGTGAAAGAGCTCAGCGAGCCGGTCAGCGTCGAGCGATGGCAGCCCCTCCCCCGGCATAGGCACCGGGGGAGCCGCTTCTGCGTAGGTATTGAGTTCGCCGAGCGGCAGGCCCGTCCAGCAGGTGCCGTCGTCGGCTTCAGCCTCCCGCACCGTTCCCGACGACGCGCCACCACGGCAGTAGGAGAAACGGTCGAGGGAGACCTGGTCCAGTCCTGCGGCGTGGACGTCGTCGCGGTCCGCGGCCTCGCAGAGCGCGCCGAGCGTCATGGAGCTCAGTGCCGTCACGCGGACGAGAGACGCGCGCAGAGGCAACCGACCCACGCGTCGGTACTCCGCACCGACATCGAGCAACATCACTTGATCCGCGGCGGCATCGCCTTCCGCGTCGCACGCGGCGTACCGGGTGCGCTTGCCGAGCACATCAGCGTCGCAGTATCGCGTCGCGAGCACGAGGTCGAACGCGTAGTGCGGGCCGTAGTAGTCGTCAGGGTGTAGAACTCCCACCAGGCCATCGTCTGCGATGTCCCCGACGACGACGTCGTGCGCCGCATCCGCCCGGACGACCGTCGCGCCCGGGATAACAGGGCGCTCGAGCCCTGCGTCCACTACGAGCACGATGCGGTGCCGTAGGCCCTCCTGCCTCTGGGCAGCCGTGACCAGTGCGTCGACCTCGTCCTGGGTCCGAGCGTGCCCGACGAACGTGACGACGGGCAGTGCGCCAGGCACGGGTGTCGCCTTGAGCTTGGCGGCGACATACGCCAGCCGGTCGGCGTACGTGTGCTGGGACATGACCGACCGCAGCGCGAGGAGCCGTAGCCGGTCCAGCCGCTCAGGGCTCTCCGCGATCTCCGAGAGGCGCCGCACCGCCTCCCGGCCGCTGTCCGTCGTCACGACCAGGTCGCCGAAGAGCAGCCGCAGCCCGCGGGAGAAGTTGCTCACGGTGACGGTGTTGCTCGCCAGCAGCTCGAACACCCGCCGCGCGAACATCGTCTGCGACTGCTTCACCGAGTTGAGGTTGATCGCATAGCGGTAGCCCTTGTACGCCCGAGCGATCTCCTCAGGCGGCAGCGTGCCGACGACGTACCGCTGGTAGGCCTCGGGGAAGGAGTAGTTCGGATCGTCGCTGCCGAAGTTCCGGTCGAAGATCTCGACTGGACGGAAGCCCGGGAGGTGCTCGAGGAAGCTGTCCAGATCCCGCGTCCGCTCCGGGTACCGCCGGTAGTACGACCCCGCGAAGGAGATCGCATCCTGGCGCGGCATCTCCTCGAGCGGGTTGTGGGTCCGAGGCTGGGCCGCGAACGGCAGCAGATGCACCCTGTCGTGACCCAGGGCCGCCTTGTACCGCCCGATGCAGTCGAGGTCTGTGGTGAAGACGTGGTCGAAAGCACGCGCCGTCGTGAGAAACGTCGAGAAGTGGACCGGGTCCTCCTTGTTCCAGAACGCGGTCGGCACGCCGCGTGCGGAACACCACTCCACGATGTCCCGCAGCGCTGACGGGAACTGGCCGACAGTGTTGTGCCACGACCCATCCTTCCCCCGCCACGCGGACTCGACGAAGAGCAGATCCGGCCGCTGCTCCTCGAGCCGCGTCCTCCAGTCGTCCGGCGTGAGGTGCACGAGGTCGCACTCCGGCTCGAGCGAGAGGCCCGTGAACTCGTCGACGATCGCGGCGACGCGGAGGCCACGACGCACCGTTGGCGGGTCCTCAGCCGCCGGTCCGGTGGCTGAGGCGGCCAGTTCTGCGCTATGACGGCCGTCGGCCGTCAACGTGCTTGAAGTGACGTCCGCCCCGCCGCGGCCATCGGACGCATGGGCGTCAGTGGCTAGCACGCCGCGCGCGTCGTGCGCGGAGGGATCGGCCAGCGCGGCGCCGGCTTGGAGCTCGGCGGGTGTCCCCGCGGAGGTGACCTCGGACACCTCGGCCTCGCGCGCCAGGCGTCGGAGCGTCGTGGGCAGCGCAAGCGCCGCCGCGGGCGAGGTGCGGGCCCGACGAAGTTCTCGTCCCGCCCGGAACGTGACGCTCTGACGGATCCTCCTGACCTCTGCGCGCGCCGCATCCTCGTGGCGCTTGGCCGTCTCCACAGCAATACGCGCCTCGAGCACCTCCGCCTCGAGCCGACGTTCACGGGAGCCTGCGTCGGCGACGTCACGCTCCAGTTCCTGGAGGCGCGCTACGAGCTCGGCCTCGCGAGCGTCCGCAGCGGCGCGGTGCGTCGTCAGGGCCGAGGCGAGCTCGCCCGCCTCGGCCCAGGCCGACCGTGCACTGCTTGCGTGCGTCCTGGCCTCGAGCTCCTCCACTGCCAATCGCTCGGCCGCGCCGGCCACCTGCGCGTGCGCGCTCTCGACGGCGTGTCGGAGCGCGCGGGCCTCACCAGCCGCTTCGCTGGCAACCCGCCGCTCCGCGTCGAGCTCACGCTCGGCAGCGGCAACTGCCTCGCGCAGCTCCATGACGCGTGCCGTCTCCGCTCGAAGCTGCAGGCGAGCCTCGGAGACCTTCGACTGCAGCGACGTGTGTCGGCGGCGCTGACGCTCGACCTCCCTCTTCGCATCATGGATCTCGGCCTCGCGCGCGGCGCTCGTAACCTCTGCCACTTCCGCGCGCGACGCGAGCGCGACGATCTGCTCTCGCGCGGCCGTGAGATCGGCCTGGGTCGCCGAACCTGCGGCGAGTGCAGCGTCGAGACGCTCCTCCGCAGCGATCCTGCGCCGCTCGAGCGCGCCTGCGTCGTCCTGCGCCTTGCGCAGCTCCTCGCCGAGCGCGTCGATCCTCTCCTCAAGTGACTCGACGACGGCGCGGAGCTCCGCCTCGCGGAGCCGCAGGGCGTCCCTGTCCTCACGCAGGCGCTCGTGAGCCTGCGTCGCCGCCCTGTACTTGAGGTTCGCGTCACCGAGCCGCGCCCGTAGCGCGTTGATCGCCTCGGTCGCGCGGAACGCGTCGCGTGCCGACTTCAGGAGCAGACGACGCGACACGTGCTCCGGCGTCGTCCGCTCGCTGGGCAGGAACACGTGCGTGGGCGTCGCGTTGAACGTGTCCCAGTAGACGTAGCCCCGCGCGTCTAGCCACTCAGCGAGCTCGCCGAAACCCGCCTCTCCGGCACACTCGACGTAGACGAGCGGGCGGTCCGCCTCGATCGTCGCAGCAGCACCACGCAGGACCTCGAGCTCCATGCCCTCGACGTCGATCTTCACCGCACGGACTGGACGCGCGACATCCGCGTCATCCAGCCTGACGACCTCGACGTCTCCGGAACCGACATCGACGTGCTGGCCGCCGATGTTCGCGGGGTCGGGCGTCACGATCGTCCCGCGGCCGGCGGCGGACCCGAGTGCGACCGTGTGCACCCGAACGCTCCCGGCGAGGTCGCTGAGCTGCACGGACTTCTTGAGCGCGGACGTGAGGGCAGCGTCGGGCTCGAACGCCTCCACCACGCAACCGACCACGGCCGCCAGATACATCGAGTGGTTGCCGATGTTCGCGCCGACGTCCACGACGACATCACCAGCCGTCAGGCGCGTGGCCATGTCCGCGAGCATCGTGTGCTCGTACGGGCTGCCTGTCGTCGCGATCGTGCGCTGGATGTGGTCGGTCTCCTTCGCAGGAAGGACCATCACGTACCGAGCGCCGTCGACTGAGATCGTCACGGCGTCGTCCGGCAGGACCCGCTCGTCGACGCGAGCGGCGGACGTCGGGTCCGGCGCGCTGCCCCTGTCGCGTCCCTGCTCCGCTGACGTCCGTCGTCCCCGGTCGCCTCGCGTCACGCTCATCCCCTCCGGGCCCGCACGCGCGTGGCGGCCCCCCGCGGTTACCCCGCGTTCGACGTTCCCGGCCACTTCACTCGCGAGCCGGACCTCCAACCTTAACCGAGCAGGCTGCAGCGGCCGGTACGCCGATCCGCGTCACCAGGCCGAGCACACGCCGGCGACGCGAACCGGACAGGTCAGATACACCGGGGGCCGTCGGAGCTCACGAACGCAGCCGACCAGACCTGGTTCCACGTCACTGACGGGTGATCCGCATCAACCGGGTCCCGTCCGGGTAGAACGTGGCAGAGCCGATCTCCCCAAGCAGGCGGTGCGTGGTGGTAGTCCCGGCTGGCTTGGTCACACGAAGTGTCGCGGGGTCGAACGCATAGATCTCCGGTCCGGCCGACAGGTGGATCAAGCCGTCGACGTACTCCATGTCCACGTTGCGCCACGTGACCTCGGAGGGTTGGGCCAGTGAGCTCAGCTCGATCCTCCGGATGACGGCCCCGGTCCCCCGGTTCAGCTGGTAGAGCACGGGACCGGCAGCGGCCCACAACTCGCCGCGCGGCGTGACGAGGACGGCGCCGTAGCTCTGGACGTCCGCGGCGGGAGCGACCTCCCACAGCTTGCGCCCGCTGGCGAGGTCGTACGCGAACACCCTGGCCGTGGGGGTCGTCGGGTCGATCCCGAGCCCGCCCCAGCGCGACGTCCCGCCGAACACGATCCCGCGGTACGCGGCAAGGGAGACGACGCTCTGGTCAGCGACCGGCTCGTTGACGATCCGGGGCGTGGCGGTCAGGGAGTCGATGATCCCGAGGTCGCCGCCGAGCTCACCGTACCGCGGGACCGTGCCGAAGAACGTGCGCGCGCCCAAGACCGCCCAGGCCTGCGGGCGGTCCTGACCGATACCCGCGAGCTCGGCGATCGGCGCGGGGTTGCTGCCGTCCACCCACGGCTGCGTGGTGTCGTAGCGGAAGATCTTCCCGCCCGTGTACGTCCCGAGGAACATGTACTGCCCGTTCGCGATCATGCCCTCGACCTCGCCGATCGCTCCCTTCGCCGTCGGGTCCTCGGGGTACTGGGTCGCCTCTCCCGTCGACGGGTCCACGACGGACAGGCTCGCACCGCCGTACCCGCCCACATACAGCTTCCCGTCCGGGCCGGGCGCCATTGACTTCATGCGGCTCGCGGTCGGCGCGAAGTCGACCGGGTACGCGATCTCCCGGTAGCTCGCAAGGTTGATGGCAGTCAGGCCTGCGTTCGGGTCGTACGCCAGCAGCCACTCGCCGTCCTCCCCGTCGAGCGAGCCCTGGACGACCCGGCGGTCACGGCCGGCCGGCATCTTCGTGTACGCGGCCTGCGTGCGCTCACCCGTCGTCGAGTCCACCCGGTACAGCAAGCTGGACAGGATGTAGTAGAAGTTCCCGGCAGCGTCAGGCTGCGAGGGCAGCTGACCCGGGACGTTCGCGGCCACGTCGAACGAGCCAGTGCGAAGGTCGTACAGGTATCGGCTGCTGGACACGGTCTGCCCCGTGACGGTGGTGCCTCCCGGTACGAGCAGAGCGAGGAACGACCCGCTCACCTCGAGCTCGGACAGGTTCCCGCTCGTGAGCTGCACCGGCGGGGGGATCTCGTGCCGCTTCGAGAGATCGGAGAGAGGAACCCGGAAGAACGTCGGGCTGGTCGGGGACACCCCCACGTACACGTTCTCGGCATCCACCGCGACCGACCGCACCGACGAGTGGTTGGCGCTGACCACCGTACGAGCGACGACTGCGTCCGTCGTCGGGTCGAACGCGAACAGGACGCCGTCGGGATACGTGCCCCCCCAGATGCGCCCGTCGGGGGCGACCTCCAGGTCCCACACCATGGTGGCGCTCGGCGTCACCCGGCCGAGGTCCTCGAGCGACGTGCTGCCCGGGGTCCAGCGCCACAGACGCCCACCCTGGGTGCCGACGTAGACGCGGCCATCGGCACCCGTCACCATCGTCCCGGTCTGGGAGATGTTCGGATCGGAGAAGGGGATCGTGGTCTCGACCGTGTTCGTCTGGACGTCCAGCACCTCGAACGCAGCGGGATAGCCGGAGACGACCGTGTAGAGCTTGGGTCGTCCACCGATCACCGTGGCCTCGACGGCGGCCGTGTTGCTGAACTCGAGCGGCTCACCCATCGACACAGTCGTCGAGGTCCGCGCGGGCGCGCCGACGGAGGGGCGGATCGAGACGACGTCGAAGGCCGCGCTGGCGACGGCGGCGTTGCTGCTGCTGAGCTCCATCACGGCCTTCGCTGCCGTGGGCGGCGAGATCATGGTGCGGTTCACCAGCCTCCATCCACCTGAGGGGTAGGAGACGGGCTCCGTCGTCGCCGAGATGAGAACCCCGGAAGCCGTGTACCACTTGACTGCGAGCTTGAAGGTCCCCCTACCCGGGCGGACCCAGAAGCGTACGTCGTGCCCGACCCCTGGGAAGGCGGGAACCGCCCGCGAGCGGAGCCACGCCCCACCCGTCGTCGACCGGTCGTCGATGGAGACGGAGCGCCGGCCGAGCCTCGCGTAGGCGGTGGTCGTCTCGATGGACGTCCCGGGCCCCGTGTAGAACGACCACCCGGGAACGGGGCTGGTCGACGTGGGCTGCGTCTCGAACCCGGAGTTCGTGACCATCGGCCCGATGGCCTGGACCCCGTCCCACCACGCCTCGCTCCGGGAGGTCGACGCGGACGACATCACGATGGTGGCGGACGCGGCGTTGGCCGGTGCGGTCCCGCGGGTGGTCATCCGTGACCACGTCCGGTGTGCGCCGGGGGTGCGCTCGTGGTGGCGCTGGATCCGGGTCCCGTAGGCGTCGTAGAAGTCGAGCGTCAGCGTCTGTGTGCCGGAGGTGGTGAAGACGTAGGCCTGTGCGACGTACTCGCGCCCCGGTACGACGATGATCTTCTTCCGGGTCACCGACGCCGGTGCCGTGGGGCTCGAGTCGCGGATCAGCATGGAGCGCACCCCCGAGATGGCCCGCGCTGACGTCGCCCCGACCACGTTAGGGCTGGGTGCAGATGCCTTCCACCCCGGCGGGACGAGCCCTGGGGCCTCGAAGTCCCCTATCGCGTCCCACGCGGAGATCGTCTGGAGCGCCTGCGCGGGTGCGGGTCGGGAACCCACGACCTCGGGAGCGGCTGTGACGACGACCGAGAGCGCGACGGCAGCAGCCACGACACGGAACCGGGGTCGGAGCATGTGAGAACCCTTACGACGTTCGATGGCCGGTGTAACGGACCGCGCCAGGGCACGCCCCGTCCACCGCACGGGCCGGACCGAGGAAGGATCGGCCGGTCGCGCCCCGTCTTGAGGGAAGCGACCTCGGACCGGGCCCGCCGTGCGGGCCCTGGTCAGCCCCGAGGCCGTGAGACGAGGTCGAGCAGGTGCGTGGCGACCAGGTCCCGAGCCATCCGGCTGACGTCGCTCGGCTGCGCCCCGCCGTCTCCACGCAGGATCAGCTGGGCCATCTCCCCCACCGACGAAGCAAGCCATCGACGCGGGTAGACGAGATCCGCCCCGGGCCACACGAGCACTGCGGGCCGGGCGCCCGACGCCACCCCCTCCGCGATGGTGAGGTGGAAGGACTCGAAGTCGCTGACCGAGATGACCGACCCGACCCCGCGGTACCACTCGGCCATGTCGTCGCCCTGCGGTGTGAGGACCACCGAGCCGGGATGAACCTCCTGCAGGGCGTCGATGCGCCGGAACTGCTCGTCGTAGAACGCCATCTCCGTCGGTCGGGCGAGCATCCAGGGATACTCCTCCGGCCTGCGGCCACGGACGTTCAGCCGGTACCCTGGGTCCTCACGCAGGACCGCCTCCAGGACGTCCAGCGCCAGGTCCAGCCTCTTCGTCTGCGGCACCATCCCGACGAACCCGATCGTCTTCGCAGCCTCCGCGAGTTTCGGCAGCGCGAGGCCGTCCACGTCGACCATGTTCGGGACGACGACTGTCTTGTCCTGCGGGATGCCGTGGCTGACGATTGCCGCACGGCGCACCAGCTCCGAGACGAAGACGTACGCGTCGACGTTCGCGTGGCTCATGCGCCGCAGGTGGGGCGTCCTCAGCTCTTGCGAGTGGACCCGGACGACGAGTCTCTGGTCCGGCCGGACGTGGTTCGAGTACCAGACGGCGTTGCCCAGACCCCACTCGCACAGCACCGCGTCAGCGGTGCTGAGGAGCTCGGTCGACACCTCCTCCTCATGGTCGGTGTGCGAGCTCCACGCGTCGACGAGGATCTTCGTCCCGGCCGCCTCGATGGTGGGGAAGGCGGGTTCCAGGAACTTCAGGTCGTGCCCTGCGACCAGCAGCACCCCGGGACGTTCGCGGACCGCGAGCGATGATCCAGCCGGACCGGTGGCAGGCGGTCGCGCCGTCGGGAAGACCACCGAGAGAGCGCCGTGCTGCTCCGCGAGGAGCGCGGCCTGGAGACCCCCGTGCGCCGGGAGGAGATCGGCGCGCACCAGCCCGGCGGACGACCGTGGAGCGCCCACGACGAGGCTGACCAGCGCACCGGGGCTGCCATCGGGTGTCGGCTCGGTCGGTTCGAGCCGGTTCCACGCTCCGAACCGCGTGCACAGCAGCAGGTCCTCGTAGTACGTGCGGCCCGCACGGTCGTCGAGCAGACCCAACCACGGCACCCGCCCGGTCGGGCTCTCACCCGCTTCCAGGACCTCGATGCCGGCGTCCCGGAGGGCGGTCGCCAACGCCCTCGGAGGCGGCGCTCCCGTCACCTGGATCAGGGCCGGCAGGCACGACTGGCGGAGTGCGGCGTCAACGCCCGTCTGGGTCAGCGCCTCCGTCACGAGCCCGTAGGACGGGAACGGTTCCGCGGCAGTCGCGATACCCGCGGTCCGTGCAAGGAGCACCATGGCCGCGGACGCCGTGTGGGCGCGGTGCACCGCCCGCATCTGCCGCCACGCCTCCTCGAGCCGGGCTCGACCGTCCTCGGCCCACCAGCGCAGCCACGCCGCTGCGTCGTCCCTGTCGGCTGCGAGAGGGATCGCATCACCGAGGCACTCCTCGATCCCACGCGCCGGCCCGGACAGGACGACGCCCCCGCTCGCGGCGATCTCCACGACACGGCGGGAGAACATCGTCGGTGACTCCGTCACACTGTTGACGTTGAGGTGCGCCAGATGGGACCGGTACGTCTCGAGAACCTCGGCGTACGGCAGCCCACCGCGGACGAACGGCTGCAGCGTGGCCGGGAACGAGTACGGGGAGTCCGGTTCGTTGAGCTGGCGGTCATAGATCGCGAGCCCGACGGAGCGGGCACCCTCGAGGAGCTCCGACAGCGCCTGCGTCCGGTCGGGGTAGCGCTCCCCGTAGTACGTGCCGGCGTACGCCGCCGTCGGCTCGTAGGGCCGGTCGGACGGCAGGGGGTTGTGGATCAGCGGCTGCGCGAAGAACGGCAGTGCGGCCACCGCACGGTTTGGTCCCTCGGCTGCCCACTCCCGGTACTGCGGCACCAGGGACGCATCCACCGTGAAGACCGCGTCACACATCGCAGCGGTCTTCCGGAACCGCTGCGTGTGGACGGGATCCTCCTTGTTCCAGAAGACCACGGGCACCGCTGCCTCGCGGCAGGCGGCGATGAGAGCCGCGAGATCGGCGTGGTCCTCGTCCGAGTAGTAGCCGACGCCGCGGTGCCACTGACCGCAGTTGCCCTTCCACGCCGACTCGACGAGGAGCAGATCGAGCCCGTCGACCTGACCGGGCCACCGTTCGCGGTCGATCGGCACGACGTCGACCGATCCCTCGAGCGTGCGGGTGGTGAACTCGTCGGCGATGACCCCGATACGAAGCCCGGCGAGCGGGCGTCCTCGGCCGAGCGCCCGTGAACGCGTCTGCGCCTCCGCGTACGCCTCGACAACCCCTCGGCAGACGATCCGCCATGTCCGCTCGTCGCCGACCCACAGCCTGGCGCGGCGGCCCAGCTCGCGCCGCCGGTCCTCGTCGAGGATGAGCTCCTCGAGCCGGTCCGCGAGAGAGACCGGGTCTCCGGCTCGTGCGAGCAGTGCACGCTCCTGCGCCGGCCCAGCGAGATCGATGTGCGGAGCCACATCCGAGAGGACGACCGCCTTCTGGGCGGCGAAGGACTCGAGCGGCTTGAGCGGCGAGACGAGCTCGGTGATCGGCAATGACGGCCGCGGGCAGACCATCACGTCGAACATGCTCACGAGGCGCGCCACGTCGTCGTGCGGGATGCGACCGAGCAGGTGCACCGACTCACCGAGGTCGAGCTCGGCGACACGGGCCCGCAGGTCCGCCTCAGCCGCTCCCGAGCCCGCGATCACGACCTGGGCGTCGTGCCCGCGGTCCAGCAGGATCCTCATCGCGTCGACGAGGACGTCGAGCCCTTCGTAGGCCACGATGCTGCCCGCGAAGCCGATGCACGGGACGTCGGGACGCACGGCTGCGGCCGCCCGCAAACTCGCGTCCCGTGGCAACGGGAGGACCAGCTCCGGGTCCACGGCGTTCGGGACGACCCGGATGCGCTCGCGGTCCACCCCCCGCCCGACGAGGACGTCCGCCACCTGCGACGTGATTGCCAGCACGGCGTCCGCCTCCGTGGCCACCAACGTCTCGAGAGCCACCTGCAGCGCGTACCGCTCGCTCGTCTCCCACCCCGGCCGTGTGGAGGCTGCCGTGACCTCCCACAGCCCCCGGACCTCGTAGACGAACGGGACGCCGAGCCGCCGCGCGGCGACGAGGGCGGGAAGCGCCGTCTGGGCGTCGGACGCGGCATGGATCGTCGCCGGCCGCAGGAGGCGCGCCTCACGGACGACCGTGTCGGCCGCCTCGTCGAGGAACTCCTCAAGGCTCGACGCGCCGAGGCCGCGCGCCGGGTTGTGCACGTAGTCCACGCCGTCGAGCCGGCGCACCGTGCGCTTGCGCGGCACGCCGGACCCGGTCGGGCCGTCCCAGGGGTAGCCGGCCCGGGCCACGGCGACGACGTCCACCCCGTTCCGGCGCAAGCCGCCGGCTATGCCGCCGGTCCGGATCGAGTACCCGTTCGAGTCGAAGACGGGCGTGGAGTGCACGCAGTACATGACGCGCCCGCGCTCGGGCAGGTAGACCGGTCCCGTCGACCGAGGCGGCACGGCCCAGCCCCGCTCGAGGACGCGCCCGGCTGCGGCGATCTGTCGCGCGAGAAGGCCCGCCTCGGGGTCGAGCGCCGCGATCACGTCGGCGTGCTCCGCGACGAGCCCGGCAGGCCTGCGGATGTGACCCTCCTGGTACCAGAGCCGGGAGAGCGCGGCGTGCAGGTCGTCGGGCGCGCCACCCTCGACGAACCGCGACACCAGCTCCTCGCCCGAGAGCTCGCTCCGCGGCCGCACCGCTGGGGGTGCCGGCGTCGCTGCCGTGCGGGCCGTCCCGGAGGTCGGCGCACCGGTCGTCGACGCCGGCACGTCGAAAGGCCCCGGCGGTGTCGGCGACGTGGGTCGCAGCGACGCGCTCAACCGCCCGACCGATCGCCTCAGGATCACGCCGGGCTTCACCACGGCCCGACCGACCCGCATGCTCGTCGACGCCCGGACCCGCTGGAGATCCGCCTTGAGACGCCGGTTCTCCGCCCGGTAGGCGTTCAACGACGCATGCGCTTCTCTCAGGCGGCGCCGCACGTCCTTGAGCTCGACCTTCGCGCGGTGTGACGCGCCCCGCAGCGCCGAGGTCTCGGCCTCGAGGAGCCTGACCCGCTCGTGCAGATCGCGCTCCTGTGCGGCCAGCCTGAGGTACTCCTCACGCAGACGCTCCGGGTCGGCAACGATGGGCGCCACGCGTGCCCGCTCCAGGAGGTCGGGATCACGCTTCTCGTCGGGGAACATCGCTCGCGTCTCTCGTCGGTGTCCGGGTCCGGTCTGTCGTCAGCGCCTCGGCGCCCGCCGTCACCCGCGCCAGACGCCCCGCGTGTCGATGACGACCTTCTCGCGCAGCCGGAGCTTGCGGCGGTCGGCGTTCTTGAACACCGTGTGGTCGACGAGCAGCACGACGATGTCCGCGTCCTTCACCGCGCTGTCGAGGTCACGCAGCGTGACGTTCGGGACGTCGGCGAGCGACCGGGGCAGCTCCTCGACGTGCGGTTCCACCGCGTCGATGCGCACGTCCGGGAGCTCCTTGGCGAGCCGCTCGACGATGCGCAGCGCGGGCGACTCGCGCAGGTCGTCGATGTCGGGCTTGAAGGCGAGCCCGAGGGTCGCGATGCGCGGCGACCGGAACCGAGCCGCCTTCTCGAGAACGCGCTCGATGACGAGCCCCGGCTTCGCGTCGTTGACCTCGCGCGCGGTGCGGATGAGGCGCGCCTCCTCGGGTGCGGAGGACACGATGAACCACGGGTCGACGGCGATGCAGTGGCCGCCGACGCCGGGGCCGGGCTGCAGGATGTTGACGCGGGGGTGGCGGTTGGCCAGCTCGATCAGCTCCCACACGTCGACGCCGAGCTTGCCGCAGATGACGGACAGCTCGTTCGCGAACGCGATGTTGACGTCGCGGAACGAGTTCTCGACGAGCTTCGCCATCTCGGCCGTGACGGCGTCCGTGACGAGGATGTCCCCCTGGCAGAACGTCTCGTAGACCGCCTTGGCGCGCTGCGCCGCCTCCTTGGTGAGGCCCCCGACGATGCGGTCGTTGGTGACGAGCTCGATCATGACGCGGCCCGGGAGGACGCGCTCGGGGCAGTGCGCGACGTGGATCTGGTTGCGGCCGGCCTCACCCCCGACGCGCAGGTCGGGGCGCGCGGCCAGGATCCGGTCCGCCATGTGCTGCGTCGCTCCAGGGGGCGACGTCGACTCGAGGATGATGAGCTCGCCGCCCTGGAGCTGCGGCGCGATGCCGTCCGCGGCGGCGTCGATGTAAGACAGGTCCGCGCTGTAGTCCTCCGCGAACGGCGTCGGCACGGCGACGATGAAGACGTCGGCGGGCGGCGTCTCCGTGGTCGCCTTGAGGCGGCCCTGCGTCACGGCGCCGGAAACGGCCACCGAGAGGTCGGGCTCGACGAACGGGACCTCTCCACGGTTGACCGCCTCGACCGTCGCGGTGTTGACGTCGACCCCGATGACCTGCGCGCCGTGGGTCGCGAGGACCGCGGCCGTGGGCAGGCCGATGTACCCGAGACCGATGACGGCGATCGTCGTCGTGTCGTCCATGCTGGTGCTCTCCCCTAGCTAGAAGATGACGTGCCTTGTGCCGTCACCGAACATCGTTACCTGACCCGTCGCGAGCAGCTCCGCGTCCGACGGCGTCCACGTGTGCGCCGTGCCGGAGCGCCGCACCTGGACGAAGTTGAAGCGGTCGGCCGAGTACACCCGGCCGCCGCGGTCGACCACGTCCCGCAGGAGCTGCGTGTCCTCCCCCAGCCCGACGGCGGCGAACGGCACGTCCCGCAGGACGTCCCGGCGCGCCACGATCGTCGGCCCCATGACGAGGTCCGTGAACCGGTGCTCCTTCTCCGCGAAGCGCAGGAGCAGGGTGTCACGCTCGACGAGGTGCATGTAGTGCGCCTGCTTGCCGACCACGTCGGCGCCGCTGTACGCGAGCGCGTGCACCTGGTCGGACAGGTAGAGCGGTCCGTAGACGTCGTCGTCGTCCATCTTCGCGAGGACGTCGCCCCCGGCCGCCCCGACGAGCAGGTTGAGGCACTCCCCGAGGGTCAGCGTGGCGTCACCCCGCAGGAGCGTGAGCGACCCGACGCCCGCGTCCCGCGCCCGGGCCCGCACGTCCGCCTCGTCGACGTCGAAGCCGTGCGCGAGCAGCACGAGCTCGACGTCGAGCCCCTCCTGCGCGCCGACGGCCGCCAGGACGTGGTCGAGCTGGTGCGGCCGGTTGGTGGGGACGAGCGCCGAGACCGACGGGCGACGGCTCGTGCGCGGCGCGTCGAGCCCGACCCGGTCGAGCACGTCGTCGACGCGGTGGCCGTACGTGTGCGCGTCCCAGATGCGGCGCTGCGCGCGGTGCACGAGGCGGTCGCGCAGCTCGGGGCTGCGAACGAGGGCCCGCAGCGTGTGCTCGGCGTCGTCGGCGCTGTCGACCTGGGGCACCTCGCCGTCGGGGAAGACGACGTCGATCGCGGGGCTCGGCGTGCTCACGACGGGCGTGCCGGACGCGGTGATCTCGACGATCCGCCGCGCGCACATCGTCGGAGAGCCGACGACGGTGTTGACGTTGAGGAAGACCTTGTACGCCTTGTAGGCGGTCAGCATGCGCGGGTAGTCGAGCGAGCCGACGACGTGCGCGTCGTACGGCGCAGGGAACTGGTACCGCTCGTCGCCGCCGAGCTGCCGCGAGAAGATCTCGAGCCCGTGCTCGGTGCGGGCGCCCGCCCGGATCGCGCCGTCGAGGAGCGTCACGAGCTGGCGGCGGCGGTCCTCGTGGCGGTGCGCGAACCACATGCCCGCGAAGGCGATGTCGCGCTCGGCGTGGCCCGCACCGGGCCGCACGGGGTTGTGCAGCGCCGGCTGCGCGGCGAACGCCATGACGCCGACCCGGTCGTGGCCGAGCTCCTCGACGTACGCGGGGACGCGCGTCACGTCGGTCGTCAGGACGTGGTCGAACAGGCGCGCCGTCGGCAGGAAGTCCGCGAAGTGCGCGGGGTCCTCCTTGTTCCAGAACACCGTCGGCACGCCGTGGTCGCGGCACCACTGCACCATCTCGACGAGCGCGGGCCGCGGCGCCGTCGGACCCGTGAGGTGGTAGCGCCACGCGCCGCCGTTGCCCGCCCACGCCGACTCGACGAACAGCAGGTCGGGCGCGCGCTCCTCGAACGACGCACGCCACGACGACGGGAGCACCTCGCGCTGGTCCCACTCGAACCGCAGCGCGAGACGCGAGAAGTCGTCGAGGACGACGGCGACGCGCAGGCCGGGCCGAGCCGGCTCCCGCGTGAGCGGGACGGTCGGCTCGAACGTGAGGCGCCCGTCGCGGCCGGTCCGGGCGTGGAGCGCTCCCGTGTGCGGGACCGCGCGCCGACGACGACGCCACGTGCGCAGCTGGCTCACACCACCCGTGCGCAGGTGCCACGCGGCACGACGCACGTCGGCCACCGTGAGGCGGCCCGCACGCGAGGGTCGGCTCACGGCGCGACCGCGGGCAGCGTGTCGACGACGTCGGGGTTGGCCGCGAGGTACTCGTCGACCGTGTCGGCGGCGACCGCCGCCATGAGCTCGTCGAAGGCGGGCTGCGCGAGGACGACGATGCTCTGCCCGTCGTCGCTCGTGCCGGTGCCCTGGATCGGCACGGTGAAGAACCCGATGTCGGTCGAGCCGAGGTCGCGGACGCGCGCGAGGACGTCGTTGCGCACGGCGGTCGTGAAGCCGTCGTCGAGCGCGACCGACTGCGTGACGGCGTCGAGGAACGGGTAGGACTCGGCGGGGTTCTGGAGGGTCTGCTCGTTGCGCATGCGGGCGAAGATCGCGCGGACCCACGCCTGCTGCCGCTGGACGCGGTCGAAGTCGCCGCGCGCCAGGTTCTTGCGCTGGCGGACGTAGGTGAGCGCCTGCTCGCCCGTGAGGAGCCGCTGCTCGCCGGCGGGCACGAGCACCTCGCCGTTGTGCACGAGGTCCTCGGCGAGCGTCATGCGCACGCCGCCGAGCACGTCGGTGATGCGCTCGAACGACTCGAAGTCGGTGACGGCGACGTGGTCGATCCGCACGCCCGTGAGCTGCTCGACGGTCTGGATCATCAGCGAGGGGCCGCCGTAGGAGAACGCAGCGTTGATCTTCGCCTGTCCGTGCCCCGGGATGTCGACCCACGAGTCGCGCGGGATCGACATGACGTACGCGCCGTCGTGGTCGGCAGGCAGGTGCACGAGCATGATCGCGTCGGTGCGCTGCGCCCCGGCCTCCCACTGCGACGGGTCGCCGGCGGAGATCCGGCTGTCCGAGCCGAGCACGAGGATGTTCATCGGCCCCTCGCTCGGCTCCGCCTCGGCCACCTCGGGCGTGGGCCTGCCCTCGAGCCCCGCGAACGGGTCGCCGAGGCGCTCGACGTTGCTGTCGAGCCGGGACTGGAGCACCTGGACCGCGGCGACGCCGCCGACCCCCAGCAGGGCCACCACGATCGCAACCACGACGAGGACGCGTCGACCGCGCCCGCTGCTCCGACCACGCACGCGGCGCAGGGTGCCCGAGATGTCCGACCCGTCCCGTCGGCCGTCCGTCCCGACCCCTGCGAGGAGGTCGTCCGCTCGCCCCTGCCCGTGCTCTGACACGCGGACCAGGGTAACCAGGCCGCCGGGTCGACCCGGCGAGGGAGGTCCCGGGTGAGACCCCGAGTCCCGTCGGCCGGGGCGGGTCTCCGCCCGTCAGGGCGTGTAGTCGGTCCCGTACGCCGCGACGTAGCGCGCCACGTCGTCGTCCCGCAGCGCCGCGCCCAGCTCGGCGGTGCGCGGCCCGTCGACGAGGTTGACCGACGCGCCGCCGATGTTCCCGAAGCCCGTGATGGGCACCTGGAGGCTCACGACGTCCGCCGCGTCGAGCGCGCCCACCATCGGCGCGAGCGCGAGCATGTCCTCGAGCGAGACGTCGCCGGTGATCTTCACGTTGCGGTGCAGCATCGTGACGAGCTCGACGAAGCCCTGCGGCTCCTGCGCGCGCTGCTTGACGCGCTCCATGATCCCGACGAGCGCGGCGCGCTGACGCTCGGCGCGGTCGAGGTCCCCCAGGGGCAGTCCCTTGCGCTGCCGCACGTAGATGAGGCCGTCGGTGTTCTCGAGCCGGATGCGGCCCTGCGGGAACTCGACGACCCGGCCGGTGCTGTTCACCGTGACGGTGCTCGCGTGGCGGTTCTCGACCTCGAACCCGTCGAGCGCACGCGTGAGCGCGATGAAGCCCGCGAAGTTGGTCTGGACCGTCACGTCGATCTCGACGCCACCGAGCAGCTGCGACACCGTCGCGGCGAGCGTCTCGGTCCCGCCGCGCGAGAACGCCGAGTTGATCTTCCCCTCCCCGACGCCCGGGATGGGCACCCACATGTCGCGCGTCAAGGACACGAGCGTCACGGAGGCGCGGTCGGCGGGCAGGTGCACGAGCATGATCGTGTCGGCGTTGCCCGTGAGGTCGGCCGGGTCCCGCGAGTCCGTCCCGACGAGCAGGATGTCGACGGGGCCCTCGCCGAACGGGTCCACCGCCTCCGGCGTCGGGGTGGGGGTCGGCGTCGGGGTGGGGGTCGCGGTGCGCGTCGGCGCCGGGCTCGTCGTCGGCGCCGGCTCGGGCGCCCGCGGCGACGTGCACCCGGCGAGCGCGGTCGCGGCCGCGACCAGCGCGACGCCCCAGCGGACCGCGGATAGCCTCGTCCCCGCCCGCCTGCGTGCCGGGCGGGTCGTCGCTGCGTCGTCGGTTCGCGGTGTCACGGGTCGAGGCTAGACGTCCGGCGGAGGGAGAGGCAGGCGCTCATGGCGGACGGGACCTTCCGCGTCCTCGCGGTGTGCACGGGGAACATCTGCCGCTCCCCCGCGGTCGAGCGCCTCCTCGCGCACCGCCTCGGCGCCGGGTCCTCGGGCGTGCAGGTCGCCAGCGCCGGGGTCGGGGCCGTCGTCGGGTCCGCGATCGCGCCCGGCATGACACCGCACCTGACGCGGCTGGGCGTCCAGACGGACGGCTTCGCGGCGCGTCAGGTGGCCGAGCGCGACCTCGGGTCGGCGGACCTGGTCCTCACGATGACGCGCGCGCACCGGACGCGGGTCGTCGAGCTCCTCCCCGGCGCGGTCCGGCGCACGTTCACGCTGCGCGAGCTCGCGCGGATCGTCGCGGACCTGGACCCCGCGCTGCTGCCCGACGGCACCCCGGCCGAGCGGCTCGCGGCGATCGTCCCGCTCGCCGCGGCGCGCCGCCGCCCGCCGGCCGCACCCGCCGACGACGACGTCGTGGACCCCTGGGGCGGCGACGAGCGCCTCTACGCGCGCGCCTTCGCCGAGCTCGCGCCCGCGGTCGACGTCATCGCGGACGCGGCCCTCGGCCGCTGAGCCCGTACTCGGGCCGGGACGCCATCGCCGACTCGGGCCTCCACCGTCAGCGACTCAGGGCGCCTGGGCGGGGAGCCGGTCCACCTCGTCGGGGTTCCGCGCGAGGTACTCGTCGACGCGGTCCTCGCGCACGGCGGTCATCAAGGCGTCGAACTGGGGACGGTCGAGGACCACGATGCTCTGCCCGTCGGCGCTGGTCCCCGTCCCGTCGAGCGGCACCGTGAAGAAGTGCAGGTCCGCACCCGAGACGTCGCGCACGCGCATGAGCAGCTCGATCATGCGGTTGCGGTCCAGGCCCGGGTCGACGGCGACCGCGTTGGTCACGGCGTCGAGCAGCGGGTACCACCGGGTCGGGTCGGCGAGCGTCCCGCTGTCCCGCGCCTGCTGGACCATCGCCCGGATCCACGCCTGGTGCCGCTGGACGCGGTCGAAGTCGCCACGGGCGAGGTTCTTGCGCTGGCGCACCCACACGAGCGCCTGCTCGCCCGTGAGGCGCTGCTCGCCGGCGGACGCGATGAGCTCGCCGCGCTGCACGAGGTCGTCCTGCAGGTCGATCCGCACGCCGCCCAGAGCGTCGGTGATCGCGACGAACGACTCGAAGTCGGCCATCGCGAAGTGGTCGACACGCACACCGGTGAGCGCCTCGACGGTCTGGAGCAGCAGCGTCGGCCCGCCGAGCGAGAACGCCGCGTTGAGCTTGGCCTGCCCGTGGCCAGGGATGTCGACCCACGAGTCGCGCGGGAGGGACATGACGTAACCCGCGCCTCCGTCGGCGGGCAGGTGGACCAGCATCATGACGTCGGTGCGCTGCGCACCCGCCTCCCACTGCGACGGGTCGCCCGCGGAGACCCGGCTGTCCGAGCCCAGCACGAGGATGTTGACCGGCGTGCCGGGCGTGCCCTCCGCGGCGTCCTCGTCCGGGGTGGGTACGGCCGGCCGCGTCGGGAGGGCCTCGAAGGGGTCCTCGATGCGCTCGACGTTCGCATCGAGCCGGGCGGCGAGCACCGCGGCCCCGCCGACGACGAGGACCGCGAGCGCGACGAGGCTGCCGAGCACCGCGAGGAGGACCTTCCGCTCGCGCAGGCGGCGGCGGGGCCGCTCGCCGTCGCCGGGAACCGGGTCCAGGCCGAGGTCGTCGCGCAGGTCGCTCACGGCGCGAGGGTAGACCCGGGGGCCGTCGCACAGGGGCACCTCGGCAGAGGTCGGGGACGTCTCCCCGGGACCTTCACGAGGCCCACCCAGGGATGTCACCCGTTCGCCCGTCCCAGCGGACTGCACACCGAGTCTCAACGTCCATTACTCTGGTCCAGGCCGGACGGCCGAGCGCTCGACGTCCGTCCCTGGTGCGCAGGGGCCACCAGGGACACGTCGGCGGACTCGCAGGCCGGCTCCGTGTCTCCCGGGTGGACCACCGAGGTGGCTGCGCCCCGTCGGCGACGTCGCGCCACCGCACCGATCGCCCACCGCAGTGCACCCCGCACCGACCTCCCGGCACCCCTCGACGCGTCGCTGCGCGTAGGCTCGAACGCGTCACCCAGTCGAGGGAATGAGGCGCCGATGAGCGAGTGGACACCCCTGGCGCCCGAGGACCTCCCCGCCTCGCGGGGCCGCCTCCCAGCCGCCGAGGTGCGTCGCCGGATGATCCAGCAGGGTCACCACGTCATCCGCGAGCGCGGGCTCACGGTCGGCCTGGACGACATCCGCATGGAGGACCTCATCGCGGCCGCCCAGGTCCCCCGCTCGTCGGTGTGGCGCCTGTGGACGTCGAAGGCCGAGTACAGCGCGGAGCTCATCAGCACCGCGGTCGACCCGGACGGGGCGGACCTGCGTCGTACGAGCTTCGACCCGACGTCGCGTGACGTGGCCATGGAGATGCTCGGCACCTTCGAGGGGCGCCTCGGGACGCCCGAGGAGCGCCGGACCGCCCTGTGCGAGCTCACGCGCGTCCTCACGCAGCGCAACGTCGAGCGCCTGATCGCCTCACCTGCCTGGCGCACCTACAGCGCGCTCCTCGCGACGGCCCCCGCCGTGACGCCGACCGAGGCCCGTGCCCGCCTCGTCGGTCGGCTCGAGGAGGCCGAGGCGCAGTACCACGACGCGATGACGACGTTCTACGAGACCGTGTTCCCACGCCTGGGCCTGCGGCTGCGCCGACCCGAGTACACCTACCGGCACCTCGCGATCGCCGGAGCCGGCGTCGTCGAGGGCCTCGCGCTGCGGGGTGTGCTCGCGTCCCTCACCGCGCCCGAGGGGGCCGACACCACGGGCGACGGCCAGCCCGACTCCGCGGTCGCGCACCCGCTGGCCGTCACGCTCGCGGAGCAGCTCCCGGGGCCGAGCGAGGGCGAGTGGGGACTCGTCGCGCTCGCCGTCATGGGCGTCGTCGACGCGTTCGTCGAACCGGACCCGGACGGCCCGCGCGACTGACACGGACGACGGCGCCGCTTGCTCCGTGCGGGTGAAATCCGCCGCTCGGGGTGCGGAAGGTCCCTTGCGGTCGAAGACTCACGTCATGGACGAGCTGCGGGTGTACGTGACCAGCGCCGACATCCAGGCCGCCCGGCAGGCCTGGGAAGCCGCCCGCGCGAGCGACGCCCCCGCCGCGACCGTGGACATGCTCCGCCGTGACATGGAGCAGCTGTGGCGCCTGCAGGCGCACCAGTTCCGCGAGGAGTTCCGCAGCACGCACGGCCGCACAGAGGTCTGACCGCCCGCTCCCCCGCGACCTCGACGCGCCCCGAGACGACGCCGGCGACCCGTGACGACCACCGCACCGCGACCCCCGCACGCCGAGCACCACGTGCGCGCCGTTCATCCTTCCGCAACGATTCACCCTGGGGGTCCTCGCGGGGACGCCGGGCGACGGCGGCAGGATCGGCCGACACACGACCGACGGGAGGGGTGCGCAGTGCCCAGCACCGACCTCGTCCTCGTCGGGGAGTTCGGACCGTACGACGAGCTGTCCGACATCGCGCACCAGCAGTACGTCGACGGGTACGCGGCACGCGGTGTCGCGATGTGCCGCCGGTGGCAGCGCCTCACGCGCGCGGCCGGTGACATGACCACGTACCGGTTCCTCCTCTACACCGAGTCGATCTGCCTGCAGGACCTCGGCCGTCACGAGGAGGCCGTCGCCGTCGCGCGACGGCTGCTGGGGGTCACGGACCAGGCGGACGCGGTGTGGCGCGCGAAGGCGCTCGCGATGGTCGCCGAGGCCAGCACCCGGCAGGGCAACCACGCCCGCGCGATGGGCGCGCTCGCCGAGGCCGACTGGGCGATGCACACCATCCCGCCGGGCACGTACGGCCACCTCTCGGCGAGCATGGCGGTCGCGCTCGCCCTGCGCTCGGTCAACCTCTACGAGAACGCCGACGAGCGTCTGCGAGCGCTGCAGTTCGCGGCGGACCCGGTCGTGCGCCTCCTCGTGGTCCACGAGCTCGCGGAGCTGAGCGCCGCGTGGGCCGTGAGCCTCACGCTCGTCGGCGACGACGCGGCGGCCGCGGGCCACTACCGGCGGCTCGCGGGCCGTGCGCTCAACATGCAGCGCTGCGCCCGCGCGGCGGACAGCCCCGCGATGATGGCGCGCGGCGAGGTCTTCGAGGCGTTCGCCCTGATGCACCTCGGGCAGCTCGACCTCGCGACGGCGCGCGTGCGCGCGACGACCAACCGCTTCGACAACCGGCCCGAGCTGCTCGAGACGCAGCTCGCGCGGCTCGTGCTCGCACGCGCCGCGACGGAGGCGGGTGCCTACGAGGGTGCGCGCGTCCTGCTCGAGCTGTCGATCCGCGACGCGCAGTCGAACGGGCGCGACACCTGGCTCGCGACGGCGCTCGAGGCGCTCGCCGACGTCGACGTCGCCGAGCACGGCCGCACCCCAGCGGCGGGGATCTGGAAGGCCGTCGCGCGGGGCGCGCTCGCGCGGCTGTGGGCCGAGCGCGAGGGCCGGTTCTCCGCCCTGCAGGACCGCGACCACATCCGCCGCCTCACCGCCGAGACGGACCGGATGGGCCGGGTCGCCCTCCAGGACCCGCTCACGGGGCTCGGCAACCGCCGCCTGCTCGTCTCGACCCTCGAGTCGGCGACCCGGCCCATGTCCGTCGTCTTCATCGACGTCGACGACTTCAAGTCGATCAACGACCTGCACTCGCACGCCGTCGGGGACGAGGTCCTGCGCCGCATCGGCCAGATCCTGCGGGCGCAGTGCCGCACCGAGGACGTGATCGTCCGGTACGGCGGCGACGAGTTCATCATCCTCACCTCGAGCGACACCGAGCGAGCGCGGACGGTCGCTGAGCGCGTCCACGAGGCGATCCGGTCCGCGGGGTGGCGCGACGTCTCCCCGGGCCTCGCCGTGACCGTGTCCGTGGGCGTCGGCCAGCCGGACGGCGGCGACGAGAGCCCGCTCGTCGCCGCGGACATCGCGCTGCTCGCCGCCAAGCGCGCAGGTCGTGACCGCGTCGCCGGCGCGACCGCGCCCCCTGCCCCTCGCGACGCCGACGACGACTGGGACGAGCTGCGCGAACGCGGCGCGTGAGGCGGACGGCCGCCCGCTCCCCCGCGGCCGGCACCGACGTGGGGACCCTGCCACTCAGGCCGAGCGGGGCGCCGTCCGCGGGACGCGCATGAGCAGCGTGCCGAGCTCGGCCCCGGTCATGGGCCGGCCGATGTGGAAGCCCTGCGCGCGGCCGCAGCCGAGGCGCTGGAGCGCCGCGAGCTGACCCGCCGTCTCGACCCCCTCGCCGACGACGCCGAGGCCCAGCGTGCGCGCGAGGCCGATGACCGCCTCGACGATCGCGGTGTCCTCACCCGGCCGGTCGAGCCCGTTGACGAACGACCGGTCGATCTTGACGACGCTCACCGGGAACCGCTTGAGGTACGACAGCGACGCGTAGCCCGTGCCGAAGTCGTCGATCGCGAGGCGGGGACCCGCGTCGGTCACGCGCGCGAGCTCACGTGCGGCGTCGTCGCCGGCGTCGAGGAGGACGTGCTCGGTGATCTCGAGGAGCAGGTGCGACGGGTCGGCGCCCGAGACGCGCGTCGCGTCGGCGACCTGGTCGGCCAGCGCGAGGTGGCTGACCTGCCGGGTGGACACGTTGACGGTCACCTGCATGTCCGGGGCGACCTCGACCCAGCGCGCGAGCCACCGGCACGCCTCCTCGAGCACCCACCGGCCGATCGGCACGATGAGGTCGCTGCCCTCGGCGACGCCGATGAAGCTCTCGGGGCCGAGCAGACCGCGGGTGGGGTGCTCGAGGCGCAGCAGGGCCTCCGCCGAGACGATGCGACCGTCGGTCGTGTCCACGATCGGCTGGAAGAGCAGCCGGAACCCGTCGTGAGCGAGCGCCCGCCGCAGCGACTCCTCGACGTCCAGCCGCTCGAGCGCGAGGCGGTGCATCGGCTCGTCGTACAGCGCCCAGCGGCGCGGGCCGCCGCCCTTGGCGTGGTGCATCGCGAGGTCGGCCTCGCGCAGCAGGTCCTCGGGTTCCGTGCCCCCGCGCGTCGTCGTCACGCCGACCGAGCCCTGCACGACGAGCCGGAAGCCGCGCACCATGACCGGGCGCGCGAGGTCCTGCACGACCCGCTCGGCGACGCGCGTCGCCTCCGCGTCGTCGGCCACGCGCAGCGCGAGCACGAACTCGTCGCCCGCGAGCCGCGCGACCGTCGACGGCAGCGGCGCGAGCCGCGCGAGACGACCGGCGAGCTCGCGGATCACGTCGTCGCCCGCGGTGTGGCCGAGGGTGTCGTTGACGTCCTTGAACCGGTCCAGGTCGAGGAAGAGGACCGCCAGCACCGCACCGTCCCGCTCGGCCGCCTCGACCGCGGAGCCCAGGCGGTCCATGAGCAGGACCCGGTTGGCCAGGCCGGTCAGGGGGTCGTACAGCGCGCGGCGCGCGAGCTCGGCCTCGGCCCGGCGGCGGGCCGTGATGTCCTCGACGTGCTCGATCACGTACGCGGGGACGCCGTCGCGCGCGACCGCCGAGGCCGTGGCGCGCACCCAGGCCCAGCTCCCGTCGGCCCGGAGCAGGCGCTTCTCGTGCTGGTAGCCCTTGCGGCGCCCCGCCGCCATGTCGGCCGTCTCCAGCCGGACCGGGGCGACCTCGTCGGGGTGGAGGAAGTCGTAGCACGAGCGGCCCACGAGGTCCGCGGGGTCGGCGTCGACGATGTCGGCGAGCGCCTGGTTGACCTCGAGGACCGTGCCCTCCTGCCCGGGCTCGAGGCTCACGATGACCATGCCCACCGGTGCCCCGTCGAACGCCGAGCGGAACCGCAGCTCGCTGTGCTCGCGCTCGCGGTCGGCCGCGCGGTGCGCGGTGACGTCGCGCGCGCTGACGAGCAGCTCGTCGTCGGCGAGCGGCACGACGCGCAGGTCCGCGTACCGCCGTGCACGCGTCCCGGCGACGGGGACGGCGTCGAGGACGAACGCGCGTCCGTGCTCGACGGCGTCGACGTACCTGTCGAACTGCGCACCGACGCCCGGCCCGCCGTCCGGCGCGACCCAGAGGGTGCCCTCGGTCAGCCCGCGCCCCGCGGCGACCGCGTTGGCGTGGACGACGACGAACGCACCCACCGCGCCCCGGTCGTCCCGGACGGCCCGCACGACGACGACCGGGTCGACCAGGTTCTCGAGCGCTGCGTGGGCCCGCTCCTGGCGGCCCGGCGGCGGCGTGGACGTCACCACGGTCTCCGACGGGCCGGCATCACGGCCGACGACACGGCGGCCACGCTACGCCCCCGCGCCCACGCACGACGAGGCGCCGACGGAGCAGCAGCGCCGGGCGCGCCACGCCCCCACGCGCACGCACGACGAGGTGCCCGGTCGGCGGCAGCAGGGCTGCGGCCGATCGGGGGAACCGTCACGGAATCCCGGCGCACGACGTCCACGATTGCCCATCCTTGTTCACGTTCGTCCGAATCGTCGCGGTGAGCGGCCCCTCGCCGCGCCGCGACACGCACGACCGAGCAGATCGGAGCCCGATGAACCCGTCCGCAGCGCCGCAGACGCAGCCCGACCGGTCCCCCACCGCGTCGTTCCCGCACGACGTCGTCGGGGCGGTCGCACGTCCCTGGCTCCAGCTCGCCGACCGCCTGAGCCACGACATCTGGATGCGGGACGCACTGCTCCACACGGGCTACGCGCACGGGTTCCGCGCCGTCGCGGGCCTGGCCGGCATCGGTGCGGGCGACCTCGCGACGGCGGAGATCCGTGCGGCCGACCACGAGGGACGTGCGCGCACGTACGTCGAGCTGGTCGGCTGGCGGGAGTTCACCGACGTCGTGCGCCGTCTCGCCCCGGACCTCAGGCCGCTGTGACGCGGACCTCCGCGACGCCCGGAGCACCCGGCGTCGGGCGGGACGGGCGGCTCAGTGCCGCGGCTTGCTGAGACCGGTGTCGTAGTCGACGTCGTCGAGAGCGGCCGACGGGTCGTCGTCCGTGCGCACGGAGACGCCGTACACGGCACCGACGACGCGCAGGACCTGGTCGACGGGCTCGTCCGAGCTGAACGTGACCTGCATGGCGCACCTTCTTCCTGGGGGGCCGCGCGCTCGACGCGGTGCGGCCAGGCTAGGGCCCGGCCGTGCCGCTGACCAGCCCTTCCGGGGTGCCGGACCCGGAGTCCGAGCGGGCGCGACCCCTGTGCCCGGGGCCCCCGTGCGGTGTTCAATCGACCCACCGGAGGCCCCCATGCCCGACCAGCACGACCAGCACCGACCCGGACCGCTGCCCGAGGGCACGGTCACGATGCTCTTCAGCGACGTCGAGTCCTCGACCGCGCTCCTGGCGCGCCTGGGCTCGCGCTACGGCGACGTCGTCTCGACGCAGCGGCGCCTGCTGCGGGAGTCGTTCGCGCGCTGGGGCGGGCGCGAGCTCGGGACGGAGGGTGACAGCTTCTTCGTCGTCTTCACGTCCGCGACCCACGCGGTGGCCGCGGCGCGCGAGGCGCAGGAGGCCGTCGCCGCGGCCACGTGGCCCGACGGCGCCGTCGTGCGGGTGCGGATGGGCCTGCACACGGGTGAGCCGGTCCGCCACGAGGACGGGTACGTCGGCATGGACGTGCACCGCGCGGCCCGGGTCGCCGCGAGCGCCCACGGGGGGCAGGTCCTCCTGACGGAACCCGCCTACCGGATCGCCGTCGGCGCGCACGACGCGACCTCGGCCCTGCGTGACGTGACGTTCCGCGACCTCGGCACGCACCGGTTCAAGGACGTCCCGGAGCCCGAGCGCGTGCACCAGCTGTGCGTCCCCGGGCTCCCGGACCGGTTCCCGCCGCTGCGCAGCCTCGGCTCGGCGTCGGTCCTCCCCCGGCCGGACACGAGCCTCGTCGGGCGCGCCCGCGACGTCGCCGGGCTGACGGAGATCGTCACCGCCGGTGCGCGGCTGACGACGCTGACCGGGCCCGCGGGCACGGGCAAGACACGCCTCGCGCTGGCGGCCGCGGAGGCGCTCGACGGCCGGTTCGTCGACGGCGTCTACTTCGTCTCGCTCGCGCCCGTCACCACGGCCGACGTCATGTGGTCGGCGGTCGCCGACGCGCTGGGGACTCCCGGGGAGTCGAAGGCGCCACCGTCGTTCCTCGAGCACCTCGCCCCCCGGCAGGTGCTGCTCGTGCTCGACAACCTCGAGCAGCTGCCCGACGCCGCGACCGTCGTCCGGGCCCTGCTCGCGGCGTCACCGCGGACGCAGGTGGTCGCGACGTCGCGGCGCCCCCTGCACCTGTCGGGCGAGCACGAGGTGCCCGTCCGCCCCCTCGACGAGGACGCGGCGGTCGAGCTGTACGCGAGCCGCGCGCGGCTCGTCCGCCCGGGCTTCGCGGTCACGGCCGCGAACCGCCGCGACGTCCTGGAGATCTGCCGCCGGCTGGACCACCTGCCGCTCGCCGTCGAGGTGGTCGCCGCGCGCGCGAAGCTGCTCTCGCCGCGCGCCACGCTCGACCGGCTCGACCAGGTCCTCGAGCCCACGCGACCCCTCGTCGACGTGCCCGCGCGGCAGCAGACGCTGCGGGCCGCGCTCGACTGGAGCCACGAGCTGCTCCCGGAGCACCTGCGCCGCACGTTCCGCCGCCTCGGCGTGTGCGAGGGGGACGTCGACCTGCCGACCGTCGCCGCGGTGACGGGGACGGACGACCCGCTCGACGACGTCGCGGAGCTCGTCGACGCGTCGCTGCTCACGGTCGCCGACGGCGACGACGGCGAGCCGCGGGCACGCATGCTGCGGACCGTCGCCCGGTACGCCCGCCAGCGGCTCGACGAGGACGACGACGACGCCGACGGCGTGCGCGACCGCCATGCCGCGCACTTCCTCGCGCGGGCCGAGGACGCCGCCGGGCGCCTGCGCGGTCCCGACCACCTGCGTGCGCGCGACCGCCTCGAGCACGACCTCGACGACCTGCGCGCGGTGCTCGACCGGAGCCTCGGGTCCCACGGGGGCGTGCGGACGGGGGTGCCGGGCGGCGCTGCCGCTGCGGAGAGGTCGGCCGGAGCGACGCCCCTTCCCGTCAGCCCCGCTCCCACGAGCCTCGCTCCCACCAGCCCCGCGCCCGCGAGCCCGGACGAGCGGTTCGAGGTCGGTCTGCGGCTGTGCGCGACGCTCTCGTGGTTCTGGTACGCGAGCGGCTACCAGGCCGAGGGGCGCCGCCACCTCGAGGCGGCCGTGGCCGCCGTCGGCGACCACCGCACGGACGAGGCCATGACGGCGCTGCACGGCCTCGCCGTGATCGTGCTCCAGCAGGGTGAGGCCGAGCGCGCCCGGGACCTGCTGCGGATGTGCCTCGAGCACTGGCGCGGCTCCGCCCGGGACGGCGCACAGGACGGCGCACGGGCCGCCGTGTCGACCGAGCTCAACAGCCTCGCGCTCGCGCACCGCGCCCTCGGCGAGCCGGACACCGCGCGCGAGCTCCTGCACGAGGCCGTCGACGCGGCGCGCGCCGCGGGTGACGCGTCGCGCGAGGTCAACGCGGTGTCCAACCTCGCGATCCTCGCGACCGACGCGGGCCGGCACGAGGAGTCGATCCCCCTGCTGCGCAGGTGCCTCGAGCTCGACGAGTCGCTGGGTGACGCATGGGGCACCGCGGCCGACCACGTGAACCTCACCAACGCGCTGCTCCGCGCGGGTCGGGTCGACGAGGCGCATGCGCACCTGACGCGGCACGGCGCCGCGTGCGTCGAGGTCGAGGACGTCGAGATCACCGCCGACGTGCTCGGGCTCTTCGGCGTCGTCCACGCGCTGCGCGGCGAGGTCGACCTGGCAGCACGCGCGCTCGGCGCGGCGGGGCGCCTGCGCGAGCAGGCCGGCATCCCGCTGGCCGCCCCGGACGCCGCGTGGCTCGACGAGGCCGTCGGCCCCGCGCGCGACGCGTCGGACCCGGACCGCTGGTCGGCCGGCGTGGAGGACGGTGCGGGGCTCGGCGTCGAGGACGCGCTCCGCATGGTCGGCGTGGTGGCGACGAGCGGTTGACGAGGCGGGGGCTGCTCCCCGGGGGCACGTCCGACCTGCCCCCCCGGGCCCTCAGTGGTGCCCGCGGACCTTCATGCGGGGCGGGCGCCCGTCGGGGTCGACGACGGCGCGGTACGCCGGTGACGCGAGCACGCGCTGCCACGCCGTCGGCGTCTCGAGGAGGTGGCGGCGGAGGCGACCCGGCGGACGTGGGCCGACCTGCCCGCCGTCGTACCACGCGTCGAGCGCCGCGACGCTGCGCCGCAGGGTCGCGATCGCCTCGTCCGGGTCGACGAGGCCGTCGTCGTCGGTGAGGCCCAGGTGCTCGCGCCAGAGCTCGAGCCGCAGGTCGCGTGCGTAGACGCGCGCGCCGTCGCCGAGGCCGCCGGGGTCGCGGGGTTCGCGCGGGTCCAACGCCTCGTCGACGATCGCCGCGGTGAGCTCCGAGTCGTGCGTCCAGGACCGGCGGTTGAAGTTGTCGCTGCCGACGGTCGCCCAGGTGTCGTCGACCACGCACACCTTCGCGTGCACGTACACGGGGTCGCCGTGCTCGTTCTCGACGTCGAGCACGAGGACGCGGTCGCCACCCGCGCGCTGGACGATGTCGAGCGCCTGCGAGTGCCCGTGGCGGACGACCGGGATGCTGAACTCGGCGTCCTGGTCCGGGAAGCGGGGCACCACGGCGACGAGGTGGAGGCCCGGTTCGCGCTCGAGCGCGTCGGCGAAGACCTGCGCGACGTTGTCCGACCACAGGTACTGGTCCTCGAGGTACACGAGCCTGCGCGCGCGGCGCAGCGCCTTGGCGTACCCGCGCGCGGTCGAGCGCTCGCCGTGCGGCGCGAACGGGTAGCCGGGCCGCCGGTTGGGGTACGTGCGCAGGAGCTGGATCGCGCACGTGCCGGCCTCGGGCGGGTCGGGCAGTGCGGGCGGGAGCGGCTCGGCGCGTCGCTCGGGCGGGCCGACGTGGTGCGGGAGGAGCTGCCACGGGCGACGGGACAGCGCGGCCGGGTCGTGCCAGCGCTCGCGGAACGTCTCCTCGACGTCGCGCACGGCGGGGCCACGGACCTCGATCTGGACGTCGTGCCACGCCGGGCTGCCCCCGTACCACTTGGCGAAGGGCATCTTCTGCGGGTCGCCCGCGTGGTCGACGTCGTCGCGACGGCTGTGCGCGAGGTCGATCCCGCCGAGGAAGGCGACGTCGTCCTCGGGGCGGTCGGGGTGGCGGACGACGACGAACTTCTGGTGGTGGCTGCCGAACGGACGGACGCGCTGGTCGAGGAGCACCTCGGCACCCGCGGCGTTGAGGCCCCGCGCGAGGCGACGGTTCTGCTTGCGCGAGAACCGCATCCGGTCGAGCTGCGAGCGCCACATGAGCCCCCGGACGTCGACGCCTCGTCGCGCCGCGGCGGCGAAGAGGTCGAGGACCGTCGTGCCGTCGTCGCGGACCAGCTCGTCGGGGTCGCCGCGCCAGGCGGCGACGAGCACGAGGTCACCCGCCCGCGTGTCGTCCACGGCGTCGGCGAGCGCCGCGAAGTACGGCTTGCCGTGCGCGAGCGTGCGGACCGCGTTGCCCTGGCTCCACGGGCGCAGCCACGTCGCCGGGTTGCCGCGCTGCGACGCGCTCAGGAACCACGCGTGGTCCCGCTCCTCGCGGGTCGCGGTCGGGACGGCGAACTCGTCGCCCGCCGTGAGGCGCACCCCGTCCACGAGGGAGAGCGGGAACCTGGCCACCCCCCCACCGTGGCACAGCCGCGCCGTCCCCGCTGGGGAGCGGCCGCCACGACGGTCCGGTGTCCCTCGCGCGTGTGATGCGGGGTCGCCGCTCGGGGCCACGCCGGACCTGTCCTCGACTCGCCCGTCAGTCGGCGTCGGCGAGGAGCGGGGGCAGCTCGAGCTCGGGGCGCTCGCGCTGGAGGCCGCGCATGCGCCAGACGTCGCGGAAGAGCGCGAGGCGGACGCCGTCGGTCCGGTGCGCGAGCTCGACACCCGACGTCCCGGCGAGCAGCTCGGCGTCGCGGTCCGTGGCGAGCCGCGCGACGCCGTAGCCGAGCGGGACGGTCCGGATGGGCGCGCGGAACTCGTGCTCCATGCGGAACGAGGCGACCTCGAACTGCAGCGGACCGACGGCCGCGAGGATCGGCTCGCCGTCGCCGCGGGCCTCGGAGACCAGGACCTGCACCACGCCCTCCTGCTCGAGCTGCGCGATGCCCTTGCGGAACTGCTTGGAGCGGCCCGGGTCGGCGACGCGCGCGGAGAGGAAGTGCTCGGGTGCGAAGACCGGCATCGGCGGGAACCGCACCGCGGGGCCCTCGGGGTCGTACAACGTGTCGCCGACGCTCAGCGCGGTCGCGTTGACGAGTCCGACGATGTCGCCCGGGTAGGCCTCGTCGACGACCTCGCGGGACCGGCCGAACACCGACGACGCGTACTTGGTCGCGAACGCGCGTCCGGTCTGGGCGTGCGTGTAGACGCTCCCGCGGCGGAACACACCCGAGTTGACCCGCAGGAACGCGACGTGGTCGCGGTGGTTGGGGTCCATCCCGGCCTGCATCTTGAACACGACCCCGCTGAACGGCGCGTCGAGGGGCCGGACGTGCCCGGCGACGTCCTCGCGGGGGCCGGGTGCGGGCGCCAACGTGGCGACGACCTCGAGCAGCTGGCGGACCCCGATGTTGGTCAACGCGGCGCCGAAGAGCAGCGGCGAGGTGCGGCCCGCGCGGAACGACTCGGCGTCGAACTCCGGCAGCAGACCCATGCTGTCCACGGCGTCGGGCATCCGGTCCGGGAGTCGCTCGTGCGCCTGCTCGGTGGTCAGGTGCTCCTCCTCCGCGAGGAGGGCGCCTCCGGGTGCGCGGCGGTAGAGGGTGACCGTGTCGGGTGACCGCACGTCGAGGAGGCCCTGGAAGTCTCCGGCCTCGCCGACGGGCCAGGTGATCGGCGTCGGCTGGAGCTGGATGCGCGTCTCGAGCTCGTCGCAGAGCTCGAGGGCCGACCGACCCGGACGGTCCCACTTGTTGACGAAGGTGATGACCGGGATGCCACGGCGACGGCAGACCTCGAAGAGCTTCAGCGTCTGCGGCTCGAGACCCTTCGCGGCGTCGAGGAGCATCACCGCGGCGTCCACCGCCGTCAGGACGCGGTACGTGTCCTCCGAGAAGTCCGCGTGCCCCGGGGTGTCGAGCAGGTTGATGACGACGTGCTCGAACGTGAACTGCAGCGCCGCCGACGTGATCGAGATCCCGCGCTTCTGCTCCATCTCGAGCCAGTCCGAGACGACGCCCGCGCGGTTGCCCTTGCCGTGGACCGCACCCGCCTCCTGGATGGCCCGCGCGTGCAGGGCGAGCGCCTCGGTCAGCGTCGACTTGCCCGCGTCCGGGTGCGAGATGACGGCGATGCTCCGCCGCGGCCCGACGACGGCGGCCGTGGTGCCCGTCGGCGCGGGCGTGGCCCCTGCTCGGGCGGGGGCGGCTTCGGCGCGGGTGGTGTCGGCGGGAGGCGCGTCCGCGCGGGTGGTGTCGGCGGGAGGCGCGTCGGCGCGGGTGGTGTCGGCGGCAGCGGGCGCGGCCGGCGCGGCATCGGCGGGCGCCGCGGGCGCCTGGTCAGCGGGAGGCTCTGTGACCGCCGCCGTCGAGGCGCCGGTCGTCGGGACGGCGGTCATCGTTCTCCTGGGTGGGCGGCCTGCAACTCTATCGCGGGAGGCCTGGCGGCCGACGCCTGGCGGCCGACGCCCGGCGGCCGACGCCCGGCGGGGTCGACCCAACGTCCCGCGGACCACCTGGTAGCAGCCGCAGGGTCAGAACGGCGGCAGATCCGCTCGCGTCGGAGGGCCACCCGTGACATGCGCGCTGGAACCGTCGCCGCCTCCGGTCGCGTCCGTGCGGACACCCGAGGTCATGACGAAGCCCGTGTTGACGAGGCGCGGGCTGTCGCCGCGGTCGTCGGCGTCGACCAGGCGCGGCTTGTCGCGCCGGGGAAGGGGTTCCGGTTCCCAGGGGACCGGATGCGGGTCGCGGGTGTAGGTCGAGCCGGTCGGGCTGGTCCAGGTCGTGACACCCGTCGCCGGGTCGCGGCTCGGCGTCCACGCGCCGTGCGTCTTGAGCCGGTGGTGGTGGCGGCACAGCGCCGCGAGGTTGCCCGTCCTGGTCTGGCGTGCGGGGTCGGCGTCCGGGTCGAACGGGACGATGTGGTCGAGGTCGCAGCGGCTGGCGGGCACGGCGCAACCGGGGAAGGTGCACGTGACGTCCCGGTCGAGGACCGCTGCCGCGACGGCGGCGCTCGGACGGTAGGCCGAGGCCGATCGGTCGACGACCTGCCCCGTCGCCGGGTCCACCGCGAGGAACGTCCACGCGGCCTCCACGGCGATCCGCCTGGCGAGGGCGGCCGGGACGGGCCCGTAGCCGGCGAGCTCGGCGGGCGCCTCCGAGGCACCGCACAGCGCGGGCAGCGTCATGGTGACCTGCAGGTGCGGTCGCCGACGGTGGCGCGTGGGGAGCGCTGCACCGGCAAGGTCGGTCCCACGGTCGAGCACGGTGCGGGCGAGGTCGGTGAGGGCGTCGGCGCGGCGGGCGTCGACACCCCGGCCGTCCTCCGGCGCGGCCGCTGCGGCGAGGGCGTCGAGCGCGGTCATCAGCGCCGCCGCCCCGGGAGCCGGCAGGTAGGCGGTCACCCACGTCATCGAGTCGGGGGCAGGACGGAGCCAGACGGCCCGGTCCGCGGCGGCGAGCTCGTGGCGCGCGGTCGCAGCAGCAGGATCCAGCTCCTGCTCGGCCGCCCGTGCATCCGAGCGGACCTGCGGGACCGTGCGACCCGCAGCGCGCGGCAGGACACGCGCGTGGACGACGGCGGCCTGATCCGCTCGCAGGTGGGCCGTTGCCGCCAGCATCGCGTCGACCTTCGCGATGCTCACGCGGCCGCTCTCCGCCTCGGCCCGGACGTCCGGGTGGTCGGCGAGCGCCCATGCTCGGTCGACGAGCCGCTGAGCGGCCCGGCGCGTGACCGCGAGCTCGCACGCGACCTCGTCGGCGGCGAACGACTCCCGAGCGGGCCTGGGTGGCTCGCGGCGAGCGAGCTCGTGGATCGTGGCCGCCTGCTGGACCGCGACCCATGACGCGACCTTGTCCCACGCCGCGACGAGCGCGGCGAGGCGGGCGTCGTCCACCACCCCGAGGTCGACCGCCGCCAGCTCGTCCGCCTGGGCGCCCGACGGCTCGGCGGCGAGCAGCGCGTCGAGCGCCTCGGCGGGCAGGGGCGTCCGAGCAGCCGCCTTGACGGGGCGGGGCGTCCGACCAGCCGCCTCGGCGGGCAGGGGCGTCCGAGCAGCCGCCTCGGCGGGCAGGGGCGTCCGAGCAGCCTCCCCACCGCTCGGGTCCGCGCCGTCCGCGGCGACCGGTGACGCCGTCGGCGTGGTCGACCCGGACGCGGCCCTCGGTGACGCCGTCGGCGTGGCCGAGCCGGGCGCGCCGTCGGCGCGGCGGGAGCTCGCCCCCGGGGGCGAGGGCACACCTCCGCCAGACGCATCGGGAGAGCCGGGATCGAACACGTGTGCGAATCTAGCGACAGCCACCGACATCCGAGCCGGCGTCCGCCCCGGCTGTGGACAGCCGGCGGGCGTCATGAGAAGGACCTGATGACCCGAGGTCGTGCGGCCTACGGGGCTCCCGTGTGTCGGCAGATCCGCACCGACGAGTACCGTCACGACCCCACTCGGCCTCGTCGCGATGAGGTCCACCCCAGGAGGGCCTGAGGAGTCGTCGCCGCTGCCCCGCAGCCCAGGGAAGGTCGCACCTCGCCACGGGTGGCGGGCGGACCGGGTCGTGCGAGCCGTCGGGACACCGTCGCGACCCATCCAGCCCCGAGAACCGTCGAGGCCCCGCCCACCTGTGGTGGACGGGGCCGGACGCCCTGGGAAGGGCTGTGAGGGGATCGTCGCCGTTGCGCTCCCAGGGTGTGCGCTGCGGGCCGGCGGATCGAGGTCCGCGTCGCCGGTCAGGTCGGCGACGGGTCGTCCGGGTCCGTGCGAGCCCGGGGTCAGACGGTGACGGGCTGGCGGACCGCGGCGGCGGGGGCGTCGACGGCGAGCTTGCGCAGCGCGTACCCGACGGCGGC
>NZ_BMEB01000003.1 GCF_014636275.1 Cellulomonas carbonis | reverse complement strand
GTCCCGGCGGGCCATCCGCGGCCCGTGCCCCCAGTCTTAGACACGGCACACACCGTTTCTCGGGCCCTAGGTCCAGGAGCCCTAGGTCCCAGACACCACACCCACCCAGCTCCTGCAGGTCAGCGTCCCCGCAGGTCAGCCGCCCGCCGGTACTCGGCACCCGCCGCCGCGACCGTCCTCTCCCAGCCGAAGGGCGGACGGCGCGACCGCGCGGTCGCGGCGAGCCGCTCGCGCAGCCCGGGGTCCTCGACGAGCCGCACCAGGGCGTCGGTCATCGCGTCGTCGTCCTCGACGAGGAGCCCGTCGACGTCGTGCGTCACGAACTCCTCGACCCCGGTGCCCCGCCGCGCGACGACGACGAGCCCGCAGGCGCGCGCCTCGAGGGCCGCGATCCCGAACGCCTCGAGGGCGGCGGGCGCCACGAAGACGTCGGCCTCGGCGTACAGCGCGCGCAGGTCCTCGCGCGGCAGGCGGCCGTGCAGCCGGACGTCGAGCCCCGCGGCGGAGCGGCGTCGGACGCGGCGCTCGACCGCCGCGCGGGCCGGCCCGTCGCCGACGACGTCGAGCCGGAGCGCACCTGCGGGCAGCCGCGCGGCGGCGTCGGCCGCGAGCTCGACGAGGGCGGGCCCGCGCTTGCGTGGAGCGAGCCGCATCGTCGCGACCACGCGCAGCGGCCGGGTCCGGTCGCCGTCGCCGTCGGGCCCGCGTGCGCCGTCCGGCTGCCACGCCGAGAGGTCGACCCCGTCGGGCACCACCGCGACGTCGCGGCCGAACACCGAGCGCACCCGCTGCGCGGCCGCGGAGCTCACGGCGCTGAGGGCGACCGGCGCGGTCGCCCAGCCGGAGCGGTGCACGGCCGTGCGCATCACCGGGACGACGCCGTCGAGCATGCAGTGCCAGGTGATCGCCACGGGTGCGCCCGCGTCGACGGCCACCCGCGCCCCGTCGAACGCGAAGGGCGACACGACGCCGGCGTGCACGTGGACGACGTCGGGCCGCAGCTCGGCCAGCAGCCGGCGGACCTGGGGCGGCGCGGCGGGGTTCACGGGGAGGTCGAAGGGCATCCGGGCACCCAGGCGGTGGACGGCGACGCCGCCGTCGTCCTCGACGCCGCCGTGCCCGTCGGCGCCCGCCGTCGCGGTGAGCACGTGCACCTCGTCGCCCGCGGCGGCCTGCGCGCGCGCGAGGTCGCGGACCTGCGACTCGATGCCTCCGGTGCGCGGCGCGTAGCAGTCCGAGACGTGGATGATCCGCACCGGTCGAGGCTAGTCGTCCTTACCGGCCGTCCGGCGTCGTGGCGTCGCGGTACGGTGCGCGAGGACCGGGGGGCCATCGACCACGCACCCCCGGACGGCACCGGCGAGGGGGGTTCCTGTGGGGGCGGACGGGCGTGCGCCGGTCGTGCGTACCCGGCGCGGGACGCGGCCGACCACGCCCCCGCGGGATCCGCGCGTGGACGTCCGCGAGCCGGGTCGTGCGGTGCTCGCGCACGCGACGTTCGCCGTGTCGGGCGTCGCCTTCGTCCTCGCGTACCTGCTGACGTCCGGCGCCGTGCGCGACTGGGTCGTGACAGCGGTCGGGCTCGTGCCGACGGCTGTCCTCGGGGCCGGGCTCGCGCGCCGGTGGTTCGCGTCCCCCGCGTCGTGGGCCTGGGTGCTCGGCGGGCTCGTCGTGCTGGACGTCTACGGCGTCGTGTGGATGTGGGAGCGCTGGGGGCTCGGCGTGACGCCGCCCGCGTCGGTCGTGACGGGGGTCGGCCTGCCCGTGGGCTACCTCGCGGTGCTCGTCGGCGCGATCCTGCTCATCCGCACGCCGGGCCTGTCCGCCGTCGGCGCCCTCGTCGACGCCGCGGTCGTCGCGCTCAGCGCGTCGCTCCTGGTGTGGGTGCTCGCGGTCGCACCGGTCCTGGCACCGGACGTGACGCCGGCCGCGCGTGCCCTCACGATGGCGACCCTCGTCGTCGTCGCGGGCATCGCCGGGGCGCTCACGCGCGCGGTGGTCATGATGCCCGAGCGCGGGACGTCGTTGCGCTACCTCCTGGTGACCATCACGGCGACGCTGGCGGGGACCGTGCTGCGCGGCGTCGCCGCCGACGCGCCGCCGGGGTCCGCCTGGTGGGTCGACGTGCTCTGGGTCGTCGCCTACAGCGCGCTCGCCGCCGCCGCGCTGCACCCGTCGGCCGCGGTCGCCCGCTCGGCCGCGCGCGGGACGCACGGGCTCACGTCGCGCCGCCTCGCGGTCCTCGGCGTCGCCCTCGCGGTCGGCCCGGCCCTGCTCGGGCTCGACGCGGTCGCCGACGTCGGGGTCGAGGTGCCCTTCGTCGCCGCGACCAACCTCGTCATCGTCCCGCTCGTCGTCGTCCGCCTCACGCAGCTCGCGCGCATGCACGCCGACGCCGAGCGTCGGCTCGCGCACCTCGCGACGCACGACCCGCTCACCGAGCTCCCCAACCGCCGGGCGCTCGCGGACCGGCTCGAGGACGTGCTCGCCCGCGTCGCGAGGTCGGAGTCACCCGGCGTCGTCGTCCTCTTCCTCGACCTCGACGACTTCAAGGCCGTCAACGACACGCTCGGCCACGGCGTCGGCGACCAGCTGCTCGACGCGGTCGCGGGGCGCCTGCGAGGCTGCGTGCGCGCCGACCGGGGCGACCTGGTCGCGCGCTTCGCCGGGGACGAGTTCGTCGTGGTGCTCGAGGGCGACCCCGACCTGCTCGCCGACGACGCGCCGCGCCGCGTGGCCGCCGCGCTCGAGGAGCCCGTCTCCGTGGGCGGCCGGTCGCTGCCCGCGCGCGCCAGCATCGGCGTCGCCGGCGTCCGTCCCGGGTGGGTCGCGAGCGTGGACCAGGTGCTGTCCGTGGCGGACGCGCGGATGTACGAGCGCAAGCGGGGCGGCGCGGCGCCCGAGGGCGCCGGGTCCGGGACCGGGTCGGGCACCGGCACGCGGACCGGCACCGGGGACGCGTCCGGTCGCGCGGGCGCACCGTGGGACATCGGTGCCGGGCATCCCCTCTCGGGCGGGCCGTCGCTGCCGATGATGCACCCGTGACGACCGACGCCAGACGAGTGCACGCGCGCTTCGCCGTGCTCGTGGCCGCGGTCTGTGTCGCCTACGTCCTCGGCACGCCCGCGGTCCACAGCGCGCTCCTGGTGCTCTCGAGCGCCGGCGCGACCGCCGTGGTCCTCGCCCGCCTGCTGCGGCGGCGCCTCGACAGGACGCTGCCGTGGTGGTTCGTCGCGGCCGGCCTCGCGGCGCTGACGGTGTACAACGCGGCGTGGTTCCTCCAGGTCCACCTCGGGGGCGCGGAGCCGAGCGAGGTCGCCGACGGCGTCGTCCGCGCCGTCGGCATGCCCGTCGGGTACGTGTGCCTGCTCGTCGCCAGCGTGCTCATCGTCACGCCGATCGCGCGGCGCGACTCGGGCGGCGTCATCGACGCGGCGCTCGTCGCCGTGGGGTGCTCGGTCGTCCTGTGGAGCGCCGTGGTCTTCCCGGCGCTGCAGTCCGCCGGGACCGCACCCGGCCGCCGTGCGTACGACCTGCTCATCATCCTCATGGTCGGCGGCATCGCCGGGGCCGTGGTCCGGGCGATCGCGAGCGGCCGCGCGGCCCGCGGCTCGCTCGCCTACCTCCTGCTCGCGGTGCTGCTCACGCTCGTCGGGAACGTCGCGACGATGGTCGCGGCCGACCCCGTCACGCTGCGCGGCCCGTCGTGGCTGAGCCTCGTGTGGGTCGTCGGCTACATGGCGATGGCGGGCGCCGCCGCTCACCCCGCGGCCGGCGTGCTGGGCACGACGGGACGACCGTGGGAGGGCCGCCTGAGCACCAGGCGGCTGTTCTTCCTCGGCGTCGCGCTCGCGATCAACCCGGTCGTCGCGGCGGTCCGCGCCCTGACCGGGCGCGAGGCCGACTGGCTCCTGCTCAGCCTCGGCTCGCTGATCGTCGTCCCGCTGGTCCTCCTGCGCGTGTCGCAGCTCGCCCGCCTGCACGCCGACGCCGAGCGGCGGCTCGAGCACCTCGCCGACCACGACGCGCTCACGGGTCTGCCCAACCGGCGCGCGGTCGACCGCCACGTCGAGGCCGTCATCGACCGCGTGCACCGCGGCGCGGCACCCGGCGCGGCGGTGCTGTTCCTCGACCTCGACGACTTCAAGGAGGTCAACGACACGCTGGGTCACCGCGTGGGCGACGACCTGCTGGTCGCGGTCGCCACGCGGTTGCGCGGCTGCGTGCGGGCCGACGGCGACGACCTCGTCGCGCGCTTCGGCGGCGACGAGTTCGTGCTGGTGCTGGTGGGCGACGCCGAACGCCTCGCCCCCCGTGCCGTGGCACGCGTCGACGCAGCGCTCGCCGAGCCCGTGACCGTCGGCGCGCACGTGCTGCCCGCACGGGCCAGCGTCGGCGTCGCCACGGTCGCACCGGGTGACGGCACGACCGTCGACCACCTGCTCTCCGCCGCGGACGCCCGCATGTACGAGCGCAAGCGCGCGGGACGCGCGCGCGAGACGCGTCAGGCGGCGGGCGTCACTCCCACTCGATCGTCCCCGGGGGCTTGCTCGTGACGTCGAGCGTGACGCGGTTGATCTCGCGCACCTCGTTCGTGATGCGCGTCGAGATCCTCGACAGCACGTCGTAGGGCACGCGCGCCCAGTCGGCCGTCATCGCGTCCTCCGACGTGACCGGCCGCAGGACGACCGGGTGCCCGTAGGTCCTTCCGTCGCCCTGGACGCCGACCGACCGCACGTCGGCGAGGAGCACGACCGGGCACTGCCACACCGTCCGGTCCAGCCCTGCGCGCGTGAGCTCCTCGCGCGCGATCGCGTCGGCCGCGCGCAGCACGTCGAGGCGCTCCGCGGTGACCTCGCCGATGACGCGGATGCCGAGCCCGGGACCCGGGAACGGCTGACGCCACACGATCGCGTCGGGCAGCCCGAGCTCGAGGCCGACGGCGCGCACCTCGTCCTTGAACAGCGTGCGCAGCGGCTCGACCAGCTCGAACTGCAGGTCGTCCGGGAGACCGCCGACGTTGTGGTGGCTCTTGATGTTCGCGGCGCCCTCGCCTCCCCCGGACTCGACGACGTCGGGGTACAGCGTGCCCTGCACGAGGAAGCGGACCTCCTCGCCGTGCGCACCGCTCTCCGCCACGACCTCGCGCGCCGCGACCTCGAACACGCGGATGAACTCGCGCCCGATGATCTTGCGCTTCTCCTCCGGGTCCGTGACCCCCGCGAGCGCGTCGAGGAACCGCTCGCGCGCGTCGACGACCTTGAGGTTGACGCCGGTCGCCGCCACGAAGTCGCGCTCGACCTGCTCGGGCTCGCCCAGGCGCAGCAGGCCGTGGTCGACGAAGACGCACGTGAGCTGGTCGCCGACCGCGCGCTGCACCAGCGCCGCGGCCACGGCCGAGTCGACGCCGCCGGACAGCCCGCAGATCACGCGCGCGTCACCGACCTGCGCCCGGATCCGCTCGACCTGCTCGGCGATCACGTTGCCGGGCGTCCAGTCGGGGCGCAGGCCCGCGCCGCGGTACAGGAAGTTCTCGAGCGCGTGCTGGCCGAGCGGGGAGTGCTTGACCTCGGGGTGCCACTGCATGCCGAACAGCCGGCGGTCGCGGTCCTCGAAGGCCGCCACGGGCGAGCCGGGAGACGTCGCGAGGACGCGGAAACCGTCGGGCGCCTCGTGCACGGCGTCGCCGTGGCTCATCCAGACCGACTGCTCGGCGGGCGACCCCGTGAGCAGGACGCCGCTGTCGGGGATGTCGACGTGCGTCCCGCCGTACTCGCGCGTGCCCGTCTGCGCGACGGTGCCCCCCAGGGCCTTCGCCATCGCCTGGAAGCCGTAGCAGATGCCCAGCACGGGCACCTCGGCCTCGAACAGGTCGGGGTCGACCGCGGGCGCGCCGTCGGCGTACACGCTCGCGGGCCCGCCCGAGAGGATGACCGCCGCCGGGTCCTTGGCGAGGATCTGCTCGGTGGTCCAGGTGTGGGGCACGACCTCGGAGTAGACGTGCGCCTCACGGACCCTGCGCGCGATGAGCTGCGCGTACTGGGCCCCGAAGTCGATGACGAGGACGGGACGGGCGTCGGTGGCGCCGGGCTCCGGCTGCGAGTCGCTCACCCGTCGAGTCTAGTGAGCGAGCCCGCGCGGGCAGCGGGGTGTCCGGGGCGAGGGACGGGCCCTTCGCCGCGTCCCGGACTCAGCGCGCGGGGACCACCGGCACGCCGCGCCGCGCGGGGCGTCCCGTCGCGACCTGCGCCTCGCCCTCGCGGTGCACCGTCCGCTCGACCACGAACGACATGACGGGCACGACGCCCGCGAGCACCATGGTCACGAGCCGCCCGAGGCCCCAGCGCATCGTCGACCACAGGTCGACGACCGTCACCAGGTAGACGACGTAGATCCACCCGTGGGCGAACGGCACCCACGCGACCCACCGCATGACGTCGTCGTCGACGCCGATCACGTACTTCATGAGCAGCTCGACGCACAGCACGAGGAGCATGGCGCCCGTGACGAGCGCCAGGACGCGGTAGCGGCGCAGCGAGCGCGTGGCCCGCGCGGGCCAGTCGCGCCCCGCGGACGGGGTCCCGGCGGGCGTCCCCGCAGGGGTGGCGGTCGAGCCGGTCACGTGGTCCTCCTGGGCGTGCGGGTCCCGTCCTGCGACGTCGTGCGCCGCGGTCGGACGGGTCGTCGGGGTCCGGACCATCCTCGCCCACGCACGGAGGAAAACACGTCGCCGCGTGTCGGTGGGCGGACCTACCGTTGACGACCGTGCGCCCCTTGCCCTACGTCGACCCGGGTCGGCCCCCGCTGACGACGCCCGCCGCCTACCTGCGGTGGGTGGCGCGTCGGCAGGCCGGCCTGCTCGTCGCGAGCTCCGTCGCGGCCGTCGCGAGCTCGGTGGCGATGGCGCTCCTGCCCTACCTGCTCGGCCGCGTCGTCGACGGGGGGCTCGACGGCGGCCTCTCCCGCGAGCTCGTGGACGGCTGCCTCCTCCTGCTCGCGGCGGGCCTGGTCATGGTCGTCGCGAACGTCGTGGGCCACCGGTGGGACGTCGAGAACTGGATGCGGGGCGCGTTCCGCACGTCGCAGCTCGTCGGGCACCACGTGAGCCGCACGGGCGACGCGGTCACGGCCGAGCTGCCCACGGGCGAGGTCGTCTCGACCGTCGCGAGCGACTCGCTGCGCGTCGGCGAGGTGTTCTACGTGACCGCACGGTTCGTCGGCGGGGTCGTCGCCTACCTCGTCGTCGCGGCGCTGCTGCTGTCGAGCTCGGTCGTGCTCGGCGTCGCCGTGCTCGTCGGGCTGCCCGCCGTCGCGGGCGTGCTCGCGCTCATCGTGCGGCCGCTCCAACGCCGCCAGGCCGCCCAGCGCGAGGCCGCGGGCCGGCTGACGACGCTCGGCTCCGACACCGTCTCGGGCCTGCGCATCCTGCGCGGCATCGGCGGCGAGGACGAGTTCACCGGCCGCTACCGCGAGCAGTCGCAGCGCGTCCGCGCGGCGGGCGTGCGCGTCGCGGGGACCCAGTCGCTCCTGGACGGGCTGCAGACGCTGCTCCCGGGCCTCTTCGTCGCGGGCGTCGTGTGGATCGGCGCACGCCTCGCGGTCACGGGCGAGATCACGCCCGGCCAGCTGGTCACCTTCTACGGGTACGCGTCGTTCCTCACCGAGCCGCTGACCGCGGCGACCAACGCGGTGCACGTCGTGACGCGCGCGCTCGTCGGCGTCGGCAAGATCCTGCGCGTGCTCCAGGTGCCCGTCACGGGTGCCGAGGACGCGGGCGCGGCGGCTGCGTCGGCTGCGGTCGCGACGGCTGCGGGTGCCGACGGCTCGGACGACGGCCGTGCGCAGGACCTCGCGGACGAGCCTTCCGGCCTGCACGTGCGGGGGGGAGCCGTCACCGCGCTCGTCAGCGCCGACCCGGACGAGACGGCGCGCATCGCGACCCGGCTCGGGCTGCTCGGCCGTGAGCACGAGCAGGAGGCGGCGCGCGTGCTCCTCGGCGGGGTCCCGCTCGACCGGCTCGGGCTCGCCGAGGTCCGCCGACGCGTCGTCGTCGCCGAGTCGACGCCCCACCTGTTCACGGGTGTCCTCCGGGACGAGCTCGACGTCCGCGGCGGACGGACCGAGGCCGAGCTGCTCGGCGCGATGGCGACCGCCGACGCGCAGGACGTGCTCGACGCCGTGCCCGGCGGGCTCGACGGCGAGGTCGCCGAGAAGGGACGGTCGCTCTCGGGCGGCCAGCGGCAGCGGCTCGCGCTCGCGCGCGCCCTGCTGACCGACCCCGAGGTGCTCGTGCTGGTCGAGCCGACGAGCGCGGTCGACGCGCACACCGAGGCGCGCATCGCCGAGCGGCTCACGCGGGCACGCGCCGGGCGCACGACCGTCGTGGTCACGGCGAGCCCGCTCGTCCTGGACCGCGTCGACGAGGTCGCGCTGGTGCGGGACGGCACCGTGCGCGCGGTCGGCACGCACCGGGGCCTGCTCGACGGTGCCGCCGGGCCCGCCGCGGCCGCCGAGTACCGGTCGGTCGTGAGCCGTGCCGCTGCCGACGACGCGCGCGCCCCGGTGCCCGGCTCCGAGCACACGACGACGCCGGTCGCGGCGTCCGGCACGACCGCGAGCCCGAGCCCGAGCCCGAGCCCTGGCACGGCGCCCCACCACCAGCCACCCGCCGACCTCGAGGTCGACGTCCCCGCACCACGAGCACGGGAGGAGGACCACCGTGAAGCTGCCCGTCGCTGACTCGCGCGCGCTCCGCGCGCACACCGGACGCCTGCTGCGCCGGCACCGCGGCGGCCTCGCCCGGGTGCTCGGCCTGCACGTCGCGGCCGCGGTCGCCGGCCTCGCCGGGCCGTGGCTGCTCGGCCGCATGGTCGACGCCGTCACGCAGGGCGGCGGCGTCGACTACCTCGACCGCGCGGTGCTGCTGCTCGTGGCAGCGGTCGTGGTGCAGGCCGTCCTCGTCCGCTACGCGCAGCGGGCCTCGATGGTGCTCGGCGAGGGCGTGTTCGCGGAGCTCCGCGAGGAGTTCGTGTCGACCGTGACGCGGCTGCCGCTGTCGGTCGTCGAGCGGGCCGGGACGGGTGACCTCGTCTCGCGCACGACGAACGACATCGACCGCGTGCAGCACACGGTGCGCTTCGGCGTGCCGCGCGTGCTCGTCACGTCGGCGACCATCGCCCTCACGGTCGTGGCGGCGTTCGCGGTCGACTGGACCGTCGCGCTCGCGCTCCTCGTGGGCAGCCCGCTCCTGATCGCCACCACCCGGTGGTACCTGCGCCGCGCCGCGGCCGGGTACCTGCGCGAGTCGGCGGCGTACGCGCGGCTCAACGGGACCATCACCGAGTCCGTCGAGGGCGCCCGCACCACGGACGCGCTGGGTCTCGGCCGACGTCGTCGCGAGCGGACGGACGCGGACCTGCGCGAGGCGTTCGCCGCCGAGTCGTACACGCTGCGCCTGCGGACCGTGCTCTTCCCGGGCGTCGACCTGTCGTTCGTCCTGCCGGTCCTGGGCGTACTCGTGTGGGGCGCCTGGCTCGTCTCGACCGGGAGCACCACGATCGGCTCGGTCACCACGGTCGCGCTGTACGCGATGCAGCTCATGCAGCCCATCGGCGAGCTGATCTTCTGGCTCGACGAGGTGCAGGTCGGCGCGACGGCACTCGCCCGCATCGTCGGCGTGGACCAGGTGGCACCCGACCGCGTCGCCCGCGAGGGCGCTCCCGACGACGAGCACGTCGAGGCGACCGCGGTGCGGTACGCGTACCGCGAGGGGCAGGACGTGCTGCACGGGATCGACCTGGACCTCGCCGTCGGCGAGCGCCTGGCCGTCGTCGGGCCGTCCGGTGCGGGCAAGTCCACGCTCGGGCGGATGCTCGCCGGGATCCACCCGCCCACGGGCGGCACGGTGACGGTCGGTGGCGTGCCGCTCGTGGACCTGCCGCTCGAGGAGCTGCGCGGGCACGTCGCTCTCGTCACGCAGGAGCACCACGTGTTCGTCGGGACCATCGCGCAGAACCTGCGGCTCGCACGGCCGGAGGCGACCGACGACGAGCTGCGGCGCGCGCTCGAGGCGGTCGACGCGTGGGAGTGGGTCGCGGCGACGACCGACGGCCTCGGCACCGAGGTGGGGTCCGGCGGGCTCACGCTCAGCCCGGCCCAGGCGCAGCAGGTCGCGCTCGCCCGACTCGTGCTGCTCGACCCGCACACGCTCGTCCTCGACGAGGCGACCTCGCTGCTCGACCCGCGTGCCGCGCGGCACCTCGAGCGGTCGCTCTCGGCGGTCCTCGAGGGGCGGACCGTCGTCGCGATCGCGCACCGGCTGCACACCGCGCACGACGCCGACCGCGTGGCCGTCGTCGACGCGGGACGGATCACCGAGATCGGCCCGCACGACGAGCTCGTCGCCGCGGGCGGGGACTACGCCGCCCTGTGGAGCTCCTGGCAGCGCGACTGAGTCACACCGCGGGCGACCGGTCGGGGGCCGACGGCGAGCCGTCGTCGGCCCCGGTCGGCGAGGCGTGCACGTCAGGCCCACCGGGGGTGTGGTCCTCGCCGCCGTCGTGGGGACGGCGTCCGCCACCACCGGGCGCCTCCGCGACACGCGCCCCGTCGCGGTCGTCCTCGGCCTCCGCGGCCTCCTCCGCGAGCGCACGGACCTCGTCGCGCACGAGGCGCGACCACAGCAGCACGGCGAACCCGCCGAAGATCCACCACTGGACCGCGTACGCGAGGTTCTGGAGGTTCAGCCCCGCCCCGGGCACTGAGGGCGGCGGGAGCTTCCCGACGCCGGGACCCGGGTCCGCGGCCACGAGGTAGCCGCTGTAGATCGGGCCGCCCCAGCGGTTCACGAGCTCGCCCGGGCTGATCGCACCGATCCGCCCCTCGGGCTGCGGTCCGGGCTCCGACGCCTCCCCCGCCTGGAGGAAGCCGGTCATCGTGACCGGGCCCTCGGGCGCCGGCGGGGCGACCGGGTCCGCGACCCACCCGCGGACCACCGCGAGCACCCCTCCCTCGTCGACGCGGAACGCGTCGAGGACGAGGAAGCCGACGTCGTCGCCCCGTGCGCGACCGGGCACGAGGAGCGTCCGGCCCTCGAACCGACCGCTCACCTCGACCTTGCGGCCCACGAGCTCGCCCGCGAACGTCTGCTGCGGTGCGAGGACCTCGTCGAGCGGGTCACCGGGCGACGACTCGAGCTCCGCGGCGCGGACCGCGGCGTTCTGCTCGCTGCGCTCGACCGCTCGGTCGAGCTGCCACACGCCGAGGCGTCCGCAGACGGCCGCGACGCCGAGGAAGAGCAGGAGCAGGCCGACCATCCGCGGCGTGAGCGCGACGCGCCAGAAGCCGAGGCGCGGACGGCCGTCGGAGCCGACGGCGTGCCTGGTCTCGCGCGCGTCCACGCCGCCACGGTACCCCGCGCACCTCGGCGGGCCGTCGGTGGGCCGTCGGCCCGCCCGACCAGCGACGTCGTCGGCGATCCGCACCGTCGGAGTGCTGCGCCGCGTCGTCCGATGTGGTGGCATGGGCGTGACGTACGCCACCGCACGAGCACGACCCCGGCACGGGCCCCATGCGCGACCGGGTACAAACGTCCCATGTCTTGTCGGTGCCGCCCCGCAACGCTGGCACCGACGGCGGCACCGCCGCCTCCGGCCGCAGGAGGAAGCGCATGACAGAGGTCCTGGACAGCCGACAGAGCTGGTCCACGCGAGACGTGACGCCGCTCGACGACGCGACGCTGGCACGCGTCGACGCCTGGTGGCGCGCGGCCAACTACCTGTCGGTGGGTCAGATCTACCTGCTCGACAACCCGCTGCTCGCCGAGCCGCTGCACCGCGACCACGTCAAGCCGCGGCTGCTCGGCCACTGGGGCACGACCCCGGGCCTGAACTTCCTCTACGCGCACCTCAACCGCGCGATCATCGAGCGGTCGCAGTCCGCCCTGTACATCACCGGACCGGGCCACGGCGGGCCCGGCCTCGTCGCCAACGCGTACCTCGACGGCACCTACTCCGAGGTCTACACCGACGTCACGCAGGACAGCGAGGGCATGCGGAAGCTCTTCCGCCAGTTCTCCTTCCCCGGCGGCATCCCCAGCCACGTCGCACCCGAGACGCCCGGCTCGATCCACGAGGGCGGCGAGCTCGGCTACGCGCTGTCGCACGCCTACGGCGCCGCGTTCGACAACCCGGACCTGCTCGTGGCGGCCGTCGTCGGCGACGGCGAGGCCGAGACCGGACCCCTCGCCACGAGCTGGCACTCCAACAAGTTCGTCGACCCGCTCGCCGACGGCGTCGTGCTCCCGATCCTGCACCTCAACGGCTACAAGATCGCCAACCCCACGGTGCTCGCGCGGATTCCCGAGTCGGAGCTCCTGGAGCTCATGCGCGGCTACGGCCACACGCCGTACGTCGTCTCGGGCGGCTTCGACGGCGAGGACCCCGCGATCGTCCACCAGCGCATGGCGCAGGTGCTCGACGAGGTGCTCAACGAGATCGCCGAGATCAAGCAGGCGGCACGGGACGGGTCCCTCACCGAGCGTCCCCGCTGGCCCATGATCATCCTGCGGACCCCGAAGGGCTGGACGTGCCCGCCCGTCATCGACGGCAAGCAGGTCGAGGACTCGTGGCGCTCGCACCAGGTCCCTCTCGCGTCCGCGCGCGACACCGAGGAGCACCTCCACGTGCTCGAGGGGTGGCTGCGGTCGTACCGGCCCGAGGAGCTGTTCGACGCGACGGGACGCCTCGAGCCGGAGATCGCGCGCCTCGCCCCGGCCGGCGACCTCCGGATGAGCGCGACGCCGCACGCCAACGGCGGCCTCCTGCTGCGCGACCTGCGGCTGCCGGACTTCCGGGCGCACGCCGTCGACGTGCCCGCACCGGGCGCGACGATCGTCGAGGCGACGCGCGTGCTCGGGCAGTGGCTGCGGGACGTCGTCGAGGCGAACCCGAGCAACTTCCGCATCGTCGGCCCCGACGAGACCGCGTCGAACCGCCTCCAGGCGGTCTTCGAGGTCACCGACAAGCAGTGGGACGCCGAGATCATCCCCCGCGACGACAACCTCGCGCGGGCGGGTCGCGTGCTCGAGGTGCTCTCGGAGCACCAGTGCCAGGGCTGGCTCGAGGGCTACCTGCTCACCGGCCGGCACGGGGTGTTCAGCTGCTACGAGGCGTTCATCCACATCATCGACTCGATGTTCAACCAGCACGCCAAGTGGCTCAAGGTGACGCGGGAGATCCCGTGGCGGCGGCCCATCGCGTCGCTCAACTACCTCCTGACGTCGCACGTGTGGCGCCAGGACCACAACGGCTTCTCCCACCAGGACCCCGGCTTCATCGACCACGTGGTCAACAAGAAGGCCGAGATCGTCCGCGTGTACCTGCCGCCGGACGCCAACACGCTGCTGGTCACGTACGACCACGTGCTGCGCAGCCGGAACCTCGTCAACGTCGTCGTCGCGGGCAAGCAGCCCGGCCCGACGTTCCTCACGATGGACGAGGCCGTCGCGCACTGCGCACGCGGGCTCGGCATCTGGGAGTGGGCGGGCACCGAGGGCCGCGGCGAGGACCCCGACGTCGTCCTCGGCTGCGCGGGCGACGTCCCGACGCTCGAGGTGCTCGCAGCCGCGGACATCCTGCGGCGGCACCTGCCCGACCTCAACGTGCGCGTGGTCAACGTCGTCGACCTCATGCGACTGCAGGACGAGCGCGAGCACCCGCACGGGCTCAGCGACCGCGAGTTCGACACGCTCTTCACGCCCGACAAGCCGATCATCTTCGCGTACCACGGCTACCCGTGGCTGATCCACCGCCTCACCTACCGGCGCACGGGGCACGGCAACCTGCACGTGCGCGGGTACAAGGAGGAGGGCACGACGACGACGCCGTTCGACATGGTCATGCTCAACGACCTCGACCGGTACCGCCTCGTGATCGACGTCATCGACCGCGTCCCCCACCTCGGGACCCGCGCGGCCGAGCTGCGGCAGGACATGGTCGACGCGCGCCTGCGCGCACGGCAGTACACGCGCGACCACGGGGAGGACATCCCCGAGGTGCGCGACTGGGTCTGGCCCGACGCCGGGCAGACCGCGACGGAGGTCGGCGGCCCCCAGGCCGACCGCATCTCGGCCAGCGCCGCCACCGGTGGCGACAACGAGTGACGACGGAACTCACGTCGACGGCCGCCGCCGGGTGCGCGACCCGCACCCGGCGGCGGCCGACGGCTGAGCCCTGACGGAGGACGGACGCGTGGCACGAAGCATCTACATCACCTCGGCCGAGGGCGACACCGGCAAGTCGACGATCGCGCTGGGCGTGCTCGACCTGCTGTCCCGCTCGGTGCTCCGCGTCGGCGTGTTCCGCCCCGTCGCACGGTCGACCGACCAGGCCGACTACGTCCTCGAGCTGCTGCTCGCGCACGACGGCGTCGACCTGACCTACGACGACTGCGTGGGCGTCACGTACGAGGAGGTCCACGCGGACCCCGAGGCCGCGCTCTCCCGCATCGTCAACCGGTACCACGAGGTCGAGCGCAGCTGCGACGTCGTCGTGATCGTCGGGACGGACTACACCGACGTCGCCGGGCCCACCGAGCTGTCGTACAACGCGCGCATCGCCGCGAACCTCGGCGCCCCCGTGCTCGCCGTCGTCCGGGCCGCGGGCCGACGCCCCGAGGACGTGCGCCAGGTCGCCGACGTCATGGTCGGTGAGCTGCGCGCGAACCACGCCGAGGTCATCGGCGTCGTCGCGAACCGCTGCGAGCCCGCCCAGCTGGTCCAGGTCAAGCACGCGCTCGGCGGCGACCTGCCCGCGTGGGCCCTCCCCGACGACCAGCTGCTCTCCGCGCCGACGGTCCGCGCCCTGATGGAGGCCGTCGGCGGACGGCTCGAGGCCGGCGACGAGGAGCTGCTCTCGCGTGAGGCGCTCGACCTGCTGGTCGGCGCGATGTCGGTCGAGCACCTCCTCGAGAAGCTCACCGACGGCGCCGTCATCATCACGCCGGGCGACCGGTCCGACGTCCTGCTGGGCCTGCTCATGGCGCACGCGGCCGAGGGCTTCCCGTCGCTCGCGGGCATCATCCTCAACGGCGGGTTCTACCCGCCGTCGGTCATCGCGCGGCTCGTCAACGGGCTGGGTCAGCGGCTCCCGATCATCCGGACCGAGCTGGGGACCTTCCGCAGCGCCAACGCGGCGGCCGGGACGCGCGGGCGGCTCACCGCCGACTCGCAGCGCAAGGTCGACACGGCGCTCGCGCTGTTCGAGCGGCACGTCGACGGCGAGACGCTCCTCGCGCGGCTCGACGTCGCGCGCCCGTCCGTCGTCACGCCCCTCATGTTCGAGTACCAGCTCCTGGACCGGGCGCGCAGCGACCGCAAGCACATCGTCCTGCCCGAGGGGAACGACGACCGCATCCTGCGGGCCGCGAGCACGCTGCTCCAGCGGCAGGTCGCGCGCCTGACGATCCTCGGCAACGAGGCCGCGATCCGAGCCCGCGCGACCGAGCTCGGCCTCGACATCAGCGCGGCGACGATCGTCGACCCCAAGGAGGGCGAGCTCGCGGAGCGGTTCGCGCACGAGTACGCGGAGCTGCGCAAGCACAAGGGGATGACGGTCGAGCGCGCGCGCGAGATCGTCTCCTCGGTGTCGTACTTCGGCACCCTCATGGTCCAGCTCGGCCTCGCCGACGGCATGGTCTCGGGCGCCGTCCACACGACCGCGCACACCATCAAGCCCGCGTTCGAGATCATCAAGACGGTGCCCGGCACGTCGATCGTCTCGAGCGTCTTCCTCATGGGCCTCGAGGACCGCGTGCTCGTCTACGGCGACGCGGCCGTCAACCCCGACCCGACCGCCGAGCAGCTCGCCGACATCGCGATCTCGTCCGCCCAGACCGCGGCGCAGTTCGGCATCGAGCCGCGCATCGCGATGCTCTCGTACTCGACGGGCGAGTCCGGCACCGGCCCCGACGTCGAGAAGGTCCGCGCCGCGACCGCGCTCGTGCGCGAGCGGCGCCCCGACCTCGACGTCGAGGGGCCGATCCAGTACGACGCCGCCGTCGACGCGTCCGTCGCGAAGACGAAGATGCCCGACTCCACCGTGGCGGGCCGGGCGACGGTGTTCATCTTCCCGGACCTCAACACGGGCAACAACACCTACAAGGCCGTCCAGCGCTCGGCCGGCGCCGTCGCGATCGGCCCCGTGCTGCAGGGCCTGCGCAAGCCCGTGAACGACCTGTCGCGCGGCGCGCTCGTGCAGGACATCGTCAACACGGTCGCGATCACGGCCATCCAGGCGCAGGCGCTCGCCGCCGCGACGGCCGCTGACGCGGCCACGGCAGCGGGCGACGGCCCGGCCACGGCACCCGCCGACGTCGACAGCCCGACCCCGACCACCGCCCCCGAAGGAGCCGCCCGGTGAAGCACGTCCTCGTCCTCAACTCCGGATCGTCGTCGATCAAGTACCAGCTGGTCGAGGCGACCACGGGCGAGGCGTCCGCCGTCGGGCTCGTGGAGCGCATCGGCGAGGCCGAGGGCTCGCTGCGCCACGAGGGGCCGGGGGGCCGCACCGAGCGCACGCAGCCGATCCCGGACCACACGGCCGGCGTGCAGGCCGTCCTCGACCTGTTCCGCGAGGTCGGTCCGTCGCTCGACGAGCTGCGCCCGGTCGCCGTCGGGCACCGCGTCGTGCAGGGCGGCGACCGCTTCACGGCGCCGACGCTCGTCGACGACGAGGTCGAGGCGGCGATCGACGCGCTCTCGCCGCTCGCCCCGCTGCACAACCCGCCGAATGTCGCCGGCATCCGCGCCGCCCGCGCCGCGTTCCCCGACCTGCCGCACGTCGCGATCTTCGACACCGCGTTCCACAGCACCCTGCCGCCCGAGGCGTACACGTACGCGATCGACCGGGAGGTCGCGCGCGAGCACGGCGTGCGCCGCTACGGCTTCCACGGGACGTCGCACGCGTACGTCTCTCGCCGCGCCGCGGCACTGCTGGGCAAGGAGCCCGAGGACGTCAACGTCATCGTCGCCCACCTGGGCAACGGCGCGTCGATCACCGCGGTCGCGGGGGGCCGGTCGGTCGAGACGTCGATGGGCCTCACCCCGCTCGAGGGCCTCGTCATGGGCACGCGGTCCGGGGACATCGACCCGGCGGTGATCTTCCACCTCCAGCGGGTCGCGGGCATGAGCACCGACGACATCGACACGCTCCTCAACCGCCGCTCGGGCCTGCTCGGGCTCGCGGGCGTCAACGACCTGCGCGACCTCCACGCCGCGATCGAGGCGGGCGACGACGACGCGGCGCTCGCGCTCGAGGTCTACTGCCACCGGCTGCGGCACTACGTCGGCGCGTACTACGCGCAGCTCGGCCGCGTCGACGCCGTCGTGTTCACCGCGGGGGTCGGGGAGAACGACGACGTCGTGCGGCTCGAGGCGCTCAGCGGGCTCGAGCGGCTCGGCATCGTCGTCGACCCCGAGCGCAACGCGGGCCGGAAGAAGACCGAGACGGTCATCTCCCCCGACGGCGCCGAGGTCACCGTGATGGTGATCCCCACCAACGAGGAGCTCGAGATCGCCCGGCAGGCCGTCGCGGTCGCCGAGGGCTGAGTCCCGATGCCGACCCGGTTCTGCTCAGGGCCCCTGGCCGGGCCCTGAGCAGGGCCGGAGGGCCACCCGGCGACGGGTCACCCGTCCGGTTGGCCTCGCGCGTACCCGCTCAGGGGAGCGCTCCCCCTGCCGATAGGACCCGCATGACACCTGTCCGTCGCCCGGTCAGCACCGACGCTGCCGGTGACGAGGCGCGCGACGTCGCCCCCGCCGTCCTGCCCTCCCCTGCACGACCCGCGCCGGCCGAGGCGTCCGTCGTCGCACCGGGGGCACCCACCGAGCCGCGGGTCGTCGCACCGGGGGCACCGACCGAGACCCCCGAGGACGAGCTCGCGCGGCTCGTCGACCTCGTCGAGCGGGCCGCGGACGGACGCCCGGGCGACGTGCTCCCGCACGCCGAGCGCGCGCTCGCCCTCGCGCAGCGGCTGGGCGACCGGCTCGCGGAGGTCCGGATCACGTACTTCATCGGCTACGCGCACCGGCTCCTGTCGCGCGACGTCGAGGCGCTCAGCGCGATGGAGCGCTCGCTCGCGCTCGCCCAGGAGATCGGCGACCGCGTCTGGGAGGCCAGCGCGATCTGCGGCCTCGGGACCGTGCACGCCGGCTTCGGCGACTTCGAGTCCGCCATCGAGCTCCAGGAGCGCTCGCTCGCGATCCGCCAGGAGATCGAGGACCAGTTCGGCGTCGCGGTGTCGCTCAACAACCTGGGGCTGTCGCTCCTGGAGGTCGGCCTGTTCCCCGACCGGGCGCGCGAGCTGCTCGACGAGTCGCGGCGCGTGTTCGCCTCGACCGGGCACCGCCACTGCCAGGCCGACAGCCTGCTGCACCTCGCCACGCTCGACCTCGCCGAGGCCGACCAGGTCGCGCCGTCGGACCCCGAGCTCGCGCACGCCCTCGCGGCGGCCGCGGTGCGCAGCGCCGAGCAGGCCGTCGACCACGCCCGGTCGGGTGAGCCGAACCCGCGGCTGCTCGCCGAGAGCCTCGTGCGCCTGGCCGGGGCGCTCCTCGCGTGCGGCCGCCTCGACGACGCCGACACGCACCTGCGCGAGGCCGCGGCCGTCGCGGACGGGCTCGAGGTCCCGCAGGTCGCGCTGCACGTCGTCCTCACGCGCGGCCGCCTCCACCGCCTGCGGGGCGAGCTCGACCTGGCGGTCGCGGAGCTCGTCGCCGGGCTCGCGGCGGCCGACACGCTCGTGCGGGGCTCGGAGCGCGTGCGCCTGCTGGGCGAGCTCGTCGTCGCCCACGAGATGCGCGGCGACCTCGCGTCGGCGCTGGCGGCGCACCGGGAGCTGCTGACGGCGACGCTCGCGCACCGCGACGAGTCCGCCGAGCGACGTGCCCGCGCCCTGAACGCCCAGCGCGACCTCGAACGCGCCGAGCTCACCGCCGAGATGGAACGCCTCAAGGCCGAGCAGCTCGAGCTCGCCAACCGCGTCCTGGCCCACGAGGCCGCCCACGACCCCCTGACCGGCCTGGCCAACCGCCGCAGCTTCGACCAGGCCATCAAGGCCCGCACCGCCGCCCCCGACGCCCGCCTCACCTGCCTCATCGGCGACCTGGACCACTTCAAGCACGTCAACGACCGCTACTCCCACCTCGTCGGCGACGAGGTCCTGCGCCAGGTCGCCCAGGTCGTCTCCGCCGCCGTCCGCGGCACCGACCTCGTCGCCCGCTTCGGCGGGGAGGAGATCGCCGTCCTGCTCGCCGACTCCGACGACCCCGACACCACCACCCGCGTGTGCACCCGCATCCGCGACAGCCTCGCCGCCCACCCCTGGGACGACATCGCCCCCGGCCTGCGCGTCACCATCAGCATCGGCGCCGCCACCCGCCGACCCGGCGAACCCGCCGACTCCGTCCTGGCCCGCGCCGACCACCTCATGTACCAGGCCAAGACCACCGGACGAGACCGCGCCGTCCTCGACGAGCCGTGACGGGCCGCTCGGAGGGAGCGTCGTCCCCACGCCCGCGACCTCCGCGGGACGCGGCCCTCAGGCGCGGTGTCGACCGGTCGATGGGACGGACATGACGACGACGTGCGGACGTGCGTGCGGTGGCACCGTCGAGGCGGTCGAGCGTCTCGCGCACCTCGCCGACGCCGCACCGGCCGTGTGCGTCGCGGAGGGGACCGTCGTCCTCGACGACGCGCGCGCCGCGGGCGACCTGCGGACCGAGATGTGCGCGAGCTTCCACGTGGGCCTCGCGCACCACCTGCTCGCGCAGGACACCGAGGCGCTCGCCGCGATGGAGCGCGCGCAGGCGCTCGCGCACGAGCTGGGCGACCGCGTGTGCGCAGCGCGGACCCTCGGCGGGCTCGGCGCGGTCTACGCGGGCTTCGGCGACGACGAGGCCGCGATGGAGCTGCTCGAGCAGTCGCTCGCCGCGTGCCGCGAGGTCGACGACGAGCCCGGCGTCGCGTTCGCGCTGCACCAGCTCGGCGTGCGGTTCCAGGAGATGGGTCTGTTCCCCGACCGGGCCCGCGAGCTGCTGCACGAGGCGTGCGCGGGGTTCGCTCGGCTCGGCGACCAGTTCGGCCTGTCGGCGGGGCTGTCCCGTCTGGCACTGCTCGACGTCGCCGAGAGCGAGGCCCTCGTCGACACGGACCCCGAGCTCGCGCTCAGCCTCGCCGAGGCCGCCACGCAGACGGCCGCCCGCGCGGTCGAGCACGCGTGCGCCGACGGCGGCAGCTCGCGGCTGCTCGGCGAGAGCCTGGTCCACCAGGCCCGCGCGCTCATGGCCGGCGACCGGCTCGCCGAGGCGCAGGAGTGCATCACGGAGGCGGCCGAGCACCACGAGGCGGCACGCACGACGTCGCTCCACCTGCACCTGACGGTCGCCAAGGCGCGTCTGGCGCGGCTGCTGGGCGACTGGGACACCGCGATCGCCGAGCTGACCCGCGGCATCGACGCGACGCACGCCCTGCTGCGCGCCCAGGAGCGCGTCGAGCTGCTCGCCGAGCTCGTGACGGTCCACGAGGACCGGGGTGACGCGGTCTCGGCGCTGGCGGCGCACCGGGAGCTGCTGACGGCGACGCTCGCGCACCGCGACGAGTCCGCCGAGCGACGCGCCCGCGCCCTGAACGCCCAGCGCGACCTCGAACGCGCCGAGCTCACCGCCGAGATGGAACGCCTCAAGGCCGAGCAGCTCGAGCTCGCCAACCGCGTCCTGGCCCACGAGGCCGCCCACGACCCCCTGACCGGCCTGGCCAACCGCCGCAGCTTCGACCAGGCCATCAAGGCCCGCACCGCCGCCCCCGACGCCCGCCTCACCTGCCTCATCGGCGACCTGGACCACTTCAAGCACGTCAACGACCGCTACTCCCACCTCGTCGGCGACGAGGTCCTGCGCCAGGTCGCCCAGGTCGTCTCCGCCGCCGTCCGCGGCACCGACCTCGTCGCCCGCTTCGGCGGGGAGGAGATCGCCGTCCTGCTCGCCGACTCCGACGACCCCGACACCACCACCCGCGTGTGCACCCGCATCCGCGACAGCCTCGCCGCCCACCCCTGGGACGACATCGCCCCCGGCCTGCGCGTCACCATCAGCATCGGCGCCGCCACCCGCCGACCCGGCGAACCCGCCGACTCCGTCCTGGCCCGCGCCGACCACCTCATGTACCAGGCCAAGACCACCGGACGAGACCGCGCCGTCCTCGACACCTGACGCGGGGACGGCGCGGGGACGCCGGCCGAGACACGTCCCCGGCGCCGGCCCTAGCCGAGCTCGGCGCGCCCCCACCACCACGCCGTCGCGAGGACGCCGAGGCCGCCGACGACGGGGCCGAGCGCGAGGTGGACCGGCTGGACCGCGGCTGCGGCCGCCGCGCCGCCCATGCCCGCCCACAGCCCCGGCGCCGCCCAGGGGAACCACGCGCCCGCGCCCGCCACCGTCGCGACCTGCGTCACGACGACGACGCCGAGCAGCGCACCGACGCCCGCGAGGTAGCCCTTGCGGACGCTCGCGACGAGCGCGACCGGGAGCGCGAGCACCGCGGCGAGCGAACCGACCGCGGTCGTCCGCAGCGCGGCGCCGAGGGCTGCGCCGTCGGGAGGGCCGAGCCCCGTCGCGACACCGACCGGCACGGCGAGCGCGACCGCGAGCACGACCGCCCCGACCGAGCCGAGGAGCACCGCGCCGAGCTTCGCGAGCACGACCGTCCGCGGCGACGTGGGCGTCGCGAGCAGGCCGGTCACCGTGCCGTCGGTGAACTCCCGTCCCACGGTCCAGGCGACGACGACGCCCGCGGCCAGGAGCACCGCGACGGACAGGACCTGGGCGAGCATCCCGAGGTAGGCGACCCACCCCGTCCCCTGCAGCATCGGCCGCACCTTGAGCGCCATCTGGCTGTCCCCGTCGCCGAGCGCGACCGCCGTGAACGCCGCACTCAGGGCGACCGTGCCGAGCACCACGACGAGTGCCGCGGTCCGGGCGGCACCCGAGCGCCGGAGCACGAGCGTCTCGACCTCCCACGCGGCGACGAACGACGAGCCGCTCACGGCCGGACCTCCTCGACGAGCGCGTCAGGGCCGTCGGGCGCGTCCGTCGGGTCGAGCCCGTCGGCGCGCGCGACGACGGCGAACAGCCGGCGCTCGAGGTCGGTCCCGCCCGGCGGCAGCGTGCCGGCGACCCGGCCGCGGTGCAGCACGGTGATCCGGTCGGCGATCCGCGCGACCTCGTCGAGGTGGTGGCTCGAGACCAGCACGCCCGCCCCGGCGGACCGCGTCACGCGCAGCCACCGCCGCACGAGGAGGACGCCCGCGGGGTCCAGCGCGGTGGTGGGCTCGTCGAGGACGAGGAGCCTCGGCCGGTGCACGCTCGCGCACGCGAGCCCGAGCCGCTGACGGTTGCCCTGCGAGAGCGTCCCGGTGCGCCGTCGCGCCCAGGGCGCGAGGCCCAGCGCCTCGACGGCCATCTCTGCGGCGGCCCGCGCCTCGGCGCGCCCGAGCCCGCGCAGCCGGGCCGCGGCGACCACCGCCTCCGTCACGGTGAGCTCGGGGTAGGCGAACGGGGCCTCGACGAGGTGGCCGACGCCGCGCCAGGTCTCCGCGGGCGCACGCCACGCCGCAACGGGGCCGGACCCGCTCGAGACGGTGGCCGTCCCGCGGTCGGGCGCCAGCATCCCGAGCGCGAGCCGCATCACGGTGCTCTTGCCCGCGCCGTTGAGGCCGACGAGCGCGTGCACCTCGCGCTCCCGGACGTCGAGGTCGAGGTCGTCGACGGCGACGAGGTCGCCGAACGCGCGGCGGACGCCGGCGAGGCGCAGCAGGACGCTCATGCGCGCGCCGCCGACCCGAGCCCGAGCGGCGCGAGCGCGTCCCGGACGAGGTCCCCGAGGGGCCGGTCGTCGTCGCCGCCGCCCCACAGCAGGAGCGCCTCCATGAGCGCCCCGAGGCACGCTCCCGCCGCGACGCGCGCCTCGAGCAGCGTGACGCCGTCGTCGACGAGCGCCTGCGTGACCAGGTCGGCCGTCCGTCGGTTGTTCTGCCACGCGCGCGCCATCAGCCCGGTGTGGCCCGCGACGAGCCGTACGCGGTCGCGCGTCTCGCCGGTCGCGGGCTCGGGCAGCGCCGACCACGCCGCGAGGAGGGCACGCCGCACGCGTTCGAGTGGGGGCAGGCCCGGGTCCTGCGCGAGCACGGCGTCGGCGATGACCTCGTCGTAGGGGTCGTCGAGGACGACGTCCTCCTTGGTGCGGAAGTGCCGGAAGAACGTCATGTGGGACACGCCCGCCGCGGCCGCCACCTGCTCGACCGTCGTCGCGTCGAAGCCGCGCTCGGTGAAGAGCGTCAGCGCTGCCGCCTGGAGGCGCTCGCGCGTCGCCCGTGCTCGGTCCATGGCTGCATGTTAGTCACTAACACGACCGCCGCGACAGGCCTGTCGGCCGCCGTCCCCGACCGGCACGCTCAGCGCGGCCTCAGAGGCCGATCCGGTGCCTCACGCGCAGCGCCTGCGTGAACAGCTCTGTCCAGCGCTCGCCGGGCATCGCGAGCAGCCTGCCCAGGCCGAGGCCGTGGTGGGTCCCGTGCTGCACGGCGACCGTCTGGGTCCAGGTCGTCGCCAGGAGCCCCTCCCGCCCGTGCCGCCGGCCGGACCCCGAGTCCTTGACGCCGCCGATGGGGGCCGCCGTCGACCCCCAGGCCGCCATGTAGCCCTCGTTGACCGCGACGATCCCGCACCGCACGCGCTCCGCGACGCGCCGCCCGCGACGCACGTCGCGCGACCACACGCTCGCGGCGAGCCCGAACGGCGTCGCGTCGACGAGCCGCACGGCGGCGTCGTCGTCGGCGACCCGGTGCACCGTGACCACGGGCCCGAACGTCTCCTCCGTCGCCACGAGGGCGCCGTCCGGGACGCGGTCGAGGACGGTCGGCTCGTAGAACAGCGGTCCGACGTCGGTGCGGTGGACGCCCCCGGTCAGGACGGTCGCGCCGCGCCCGACGGCGTCGTGCACGTGACGCTCGACGCGCTCGAGCTGCGCCGCGGAGGTGAGCGAGCCGACATCGGCCGAGTAGTCCAGCGCGGCGCCGAGCCGCAGAGCGCGCACGCGCCGGACGAAGGCCGCGAGGAACGCGTCGGCGACCGCCTCGTGCAGGACGAGGCGCTCGATCGAGACGCACAGCTGCCCGGTGCCCGCGAAGCACGACCGGACGGCGCCCTCGGCCGCGACCTCGACGTCCACGTCGTCGGTCACGTAGAGCGCGTTCTTGCCGCCGAGCTCGAGCGACGCGCCGACGAGCCGGCCCGCGGCCCGCTGCGCGACCACGCGCCCGGTCGGCGTCGAGCCGGTGAACAGCACGTGGTCCACGTGGTCGACGAGCGCCGAGCCCACCGTGGGCCCGTCGCCCGTGACCACCTGGACGAGGCCGTCGGGCAGCCCGGCGTCGGTGAGCAGCGCGGCGGCCCACAGGGCCGTCAACGACGTCTGCGGGTCGGGCTTGACGACGACCGCGTTGCCCGCGACCAGCGCGGGGAGCGCGTCGCCGAGCACCAGCGTGAGCGGGTAGTTCCACGGCGCGACGACACCCACGACCCCGACGGGGCGGTGGTGCACGACGGTGCGCGTGAGGCCGGGGAGGAGGCCCGGGACGCGCCGCGGAGCGAGGTGGCGCCCGGCCCGGCGCGCGTAGTGGCTCGCCACGAGCGCGACGTCGGCGACCTCCTCGTACGCACCGACGCGCGCCTTGCCGTTCTCGAGCTGGACGAGGTCGATGACCTCCGACCGCCGGGCCAGCACCAGGTCGTGCACCCGGGCGAGCACCCGCGCGCGGTCCCGGACGGGGACCTGCTCCCACGCGCGCTGCGCGGCCCGCGCGCGCTCGACCGCCGCCGCGACGTCCGCGGGCGTCGACAGCGGCAGCTCGGCGAGCGGCGCGCCCGTCAGCGGGCTCCGCACGGTCACCGACCGTGCCGCATCGCGACCGTCCCCGGCCGCGACGACGCGTGCCGTGAGCCGGCGCACGTCCTGCGGGTCGAGCGCCCAGGTGGCCGCGGGGTCCGTCTCGGGGTCCAGCACGTCGCTGTGGCTCATGCCCGCCAGGCTACGACCGGCCACCGACAGCACCCCCGCGACCACCCGTGAGGGCGGTGGCGGAGGTGCGGTCGGGCCTGCAGTCAGAGGCCGCTCAGCCGAGCGCGAGCACCTCGCGCACGTCGGCGTCCGCGAGCGCGAGGCACGCCGCACGCGCGTCGACCGCGGTCCGTGCGGAACGGGCCGCGGCGGCCATCTCGCGGCAGCGCTCGAGCGTGTGCCGACCGAGCGCGAACCGCACGCCCGGGACGGCCGACGGCGCCATCGACAGGCTCGTCACGCCGAGCCCGACCAGCACGAGGGCGAGCAGCGGGTCCGACGCGGACTCGCCGCACACCCCGACCGGACGGTCGGCCGCACGGCCGCCGTCCGCCGTGAGGGCGACCAGGTCGAGCACGGCCGGCTGCCACGGGTCCAGCAGGTCGGCGAGCTCGCCGCGCAGGCGGTCCGTCGCCATCGTGTACTGCGCGAGGTCGTTGGTCCCGAGCGACACGAAGTCGACCTCGGCGAGGACGTCGCGCGCGCGCAGGGCGACCGCGGGCACCTCGACCATGACGCCGACCGTCCGGACGCCCGCCTCGCGCGCGAGCTCGGCGAACCGCCGCGCCTCGTCGGCCGTCGCGACCATGGGGGCCATGACCCACGGGTCGGTGCCCGTCTGCTCGGCGGCACGCGCGACGGCGCGCAGCTGGGTGCGCAGCAGCTCCTCGGCCACGCGGACCAGGCGGTACCCGCGCACGCCGAGCGCGGGGTTCTCCTCGCCCGGCTGGGTGACGAACGGCAGCGGCTTGTCGGCCCCCGCGTCGAGCGTCCGCAGCACGACCTTGCGGCGCCCGAGCGCGGTGAGCACGCGCGCGTACGTCGCGACCTGCTCGTCCTCGGTGGGTGCCGCGTCGCGGCCGAGGAACAGCACCTCGGTGCGGAACAGGCCCACCCCCTCGACGGCGGCGTCGACGAGCCGCTCGGCGTCCTCCGCGGTGCCGATGTTGGCGAGCAGCGCGACGTCGTGCCCGTCGGCCGTGCGACCCGGCGCGGTGTCCTCACCGAGCTGCGCGAGCGCGACGCGCCGCGACTCGACGGCGGCGCGCACGGCGTCGTCGGGGTCGACCGTGAGGACGCCGGCCGCGGCGTCGACCGCGACCTCGGTGCCCTCCGGCAGGTCCGTCGCACCGCGCACCTGCACGACGCACGGGATGCCGAGCTGGCCCGCGATGATCGCCGTGTGGCCGGTCGGCCCGCCACGCTCCGTCACGAGCGCGAGCGTCAGCGCCAGGTCCAGGCCCGCGGTGTCGGCGGGTGCCAGGTCGTCGGCGACGACGACCGACGCGCGCTCGAGCACCGGCACCCCCGGAGCGGGTCTGCCCAGCGCGTGCGCGGCGACGCGGTCGCGCACGCTGCGCAGGTCCGTGACGCGCTCGGCGAGGTAGCCGCCGGCCTGCTCGAACATCGCCGCGAACCCGTCGACCACCGCGTCCAGCGCGGCGACGGCGGGCTCTCCCGCGTCGACCCGGGCGAGCGTCTGGGCCCGCAGGGCCGGGTCCGCCGCCATCTGGGCGGTCGCCCCGAGCACCTCGGCGAGGGTGCCCCGCGCGGCGGCCGCCTGCTCGCCGAGCCGGGCCGCGACCGCGTCGAACGCCTCGGCCATGACCCGGTGCGCGTCCGCGGCGTCGGCCCCGACCTGCTCCTGCGGGTCGATCTCGGGGGCCCCGTGGACCTGGACCACGGGACCGACGACGGCGCCGCGGCCCACCCCGGTCCCGTGCAGCACGCCGGCCACGGTCGTCACGCCCCCGCGCCGGCGGGCGGCGGCGCGTCCTCGCTGTCGAGGTCGGTCGCGAGGACGGCGACGAGGTCGTCGAGGGCGGCCTCCGCCCCGTCGCCGTCGGCCTCGAGCACGACGTCCTCGCCGTGCGGCACGCCGAGCGTCATGACCATGAGCACGCTCGCGGCGTCGACGGGGGCGCCGCCGGGCCGCGCGATGGTCACGGGGACGCCGGCCGCGGCGGCTCGCTGGGCGAAGATCGCGGCCGGACGGGCGTGCAGCCCGACCTTCGACGCGACGGTGACGGTGCGCTGTGCCATGGGTGGCCCTCCCGGGTCGTGGTGTGCGGGTGTGGCGTGGTGTGACGGGGTGAGTCGGGTGAGGCGGGTGCTGCTGCGGTGGTCGGCCGCTCAGCGCGAGCCGGCGAGCGCAGCGACGCTCTCCGTCTCGTCCAGGACGTCCTCCTGCGGGCTCCGACCGATGTTCTTCGCGATGACGACCGCGAGCGCGCTGACGACCGTACCGGCGGCGAGCGCGAGCAGGAACAGCAGCGGGACGCTGATCAGGGGCGTGACCCAGATGCCGCCGTGCGGGGCGACGAGCCCGCTCCCCACCGCCATCGTCAGGCCGCCCGTGACCGCGCCGCCGATCATGAAGGACGGCAGCATGCGCAGCGGGTCCGCCGCCGCGAACGGGATCGCACCCTCGGAGATGAAGGACGCGCCCAGCAGCCAGGCGGACTTGCCCGACTCGCGCTCGGCCTCGGTGAACAGACGCCCGCGCACGGACGTCGCGAGGGCGATCGCGAGCGGCGGCACCATGCCGGCGGCCATCACTGCCGCCATGACGCGCGCCTCGGTCGCCGCGGCGTCTCCCGCGGCGTTCGCCAGGCCCGTCGTCGCGAACACGTAGGCGACCTTGTTGACCGGTCCGCCCAGGTCGAAGCACATCATGAGGCCGAGGATGATCCCGAGCGGCACGAGCGCCCCGCCCGTGAGCCCGTTGAGCCAGCTCGACAGCCCGTCGTTGATCGCCTTCATGGGCGGCCCGACGACGAGGAACGTCGCGATGCCGACGACGAGCGTCGTGACGAGCGGGATGACGACGACCGGCATGATGCCGCGGAACCCCTTGGGGACGGCACGGCGTGCCAGCCACAGGGCCACGAACCCCGCGATGAACCCGGTCGCGATGCCGCCGAGGAAGCCCGCGCCGACCAGGCCCGCGATCGCGCCGCCGACGAAGCCCGGCGCGATGCCCGGCCGGTCGGCGATGGCGTACGCGATGTACGCCGACAGCGCGGGCACGAGGAAGCCGAATGCCAGCGCGCCGGTCTGGAACAGCAGGACGGCCCAGTGCTCGAGGTTGGTCCACTGGAACGCGGTCCACAGCGTCTCGGCGGGGACCGCCGTGACCTCGATCGCGCCGTTCTCGGCCCACGCGACCGACGACAGCATGAACCCCAGCGCGATGAGGATGCCGCCCGCGGCGACGAACGGGAGCATGTACGACACGCCGGTCATGAGGTACTGGCGGATGCGGGTCCCGACACCGACCGTGCGGGTCGCCGGCGCGGCGGCGACGGGTGCGGGCGCGGCCCCCGACGACGGCGCGGGCGCGGCCTCGACCGCGGCGATCGCGGCGGCGAGCACGCCGGGTGCGTCGTGGACGGCCTTCTTCACGCCGACGTCCACGAACGGCTTGCCCGCGAAGCGCTCTCGGTTCTGGACCTCGAGGTCGGCGGCGTAGATGACGCCGTCGGCGGCCGCGATGACGGCGGGGTCGAGCGGCTGCGAGCCCGCCGCACCCTGCGTCTCGACGACGACCTCGTGGCCGGCGGCGCGGCCGGCCTGCTCGAGGGCCTCGGCGGCCATGTAGGTGTGCGCGATGCCCGTGGGGCACGAGGAGACGGCGACGAACTTCATGACGGGACGACCTCTCGGGTGACGATCGCGGCGACGGTCGCCGCGTCGGGCGCCTCGTGCAGCGAGGTGCGGAAGGACTCGTGGACCAGGCGCCGTGCGAGCGCGGCGAGGATCTGCAGGTGGTCGCTGCCCCCGGCGGCGGGTGCGGCGATGAGGAAGACGAGCGTGGCGGGGCCGTCGGGCGCCCCGAAGTCCACGCCGCCGGGCACCTTGGCGACGGCGAGGCTCGGGACCGTCACGTGCTCGGAGCGCGCGTGCGGCAGACCGATGCCGCCCGGCATGCCGGTCGCCATCTGCGCCTCGCGCGCCCGGACGTCGGCGAGGAACCCCTCGGCGTCGGTCACGCGCCCGGCCGCGACGAGCAGGTCGACGAGGCGCCGCGTGACGTCGTCGCGGTCGGCCGCCACGACGTCGACCGCGACGAGGTCGCGTGTGATCAGCGGGGTGGACGGGGTGGTCATCGGAGCTCCTCGAGGGCGAGTGACGGATCGGGTCGGTGCAGCACGCGGACGACGTCCTCATGGACGTCCTCGGGTGCCGGGACGGCGCTGCCGGGGCACAGGACCGCGGCGCGGCCCCACGCGACGGCCGTGCGCAGGCGGCGCGCGTGCCCGTCGTCGGCGTCCGCGGACGGGCCGGTCGACGGGTCGACGGACAGGAAGCCGGCGAGGGCGGTGTCCCCCGCGCCGACGGTCGAGAGCGGGACGACGGGCGGGCCGCCCGCCCACCAGTGGTCGTCGGGCGTGACGAGCAGCGCGCCGTGCGCGCCGAGGCTCACGAGCAGCTCGGCGACACCCGCCGCCTGCACCTGGCGCGCCGCGGCGACCACGTCGCCGACGGTCCGCAGCCGCGCCCGCACGAGCTCGGCGAGCTCGTCGTCGTTGGGCTTGAGCAGCGCGATGCCGCCCGCCGCGACGGCGTCGACCAGGGTCTGCCCGGACGTGTCGAGCACGAACGGGGTGCCACCCTCGGACGCGATCCGCGCGAGACGGGGGTACAGGTCCGCCGCGGCCCCGCCGGGCACGCTGCCCGCGGCGACGACGGCGCGCGGACGGAGGGCGACGAGCCGCTCGACCGCGTCGACCAGCGCGTCGACCTCGTCGGCCGTCAGCGCCGGGCCGCCCGCGTTGACCTTGGTCGTCACGCCGGCCGCGTCGACGAGCGTGACGTTGGTGCGCGTCTCCCCCGCGACCGGGACGCCGACCGCCTCGACGCCGACCTCCCGCAGCATCGCCACGAGGCGGTCCCCGACCGGTCCGCCCGCCGGCAGGACCGCCGTCGTCGGGACGCCGTGGCGCGCGAGCGCGCGGCTCACGTTGATGCCCTTGCCGCCCGCGTCGTGGTGCACCGACCGTGCGCGGTTGACCTGGCCGGTCACGAGCGCGTCGAGCTCGAACGTCCGGTCGAGGCTCGGGTTGGGCGTGACGGTGACGATCATGCGGTCACCACCCGGACGTGGCGCTCGAGGTCGCCGAGCAGCTCCGGGTCGACCCCGGTGTCCGTGATCAGCGTGTCGACCGTCGAGAGCGGCGCGACCTGCGCGAAGTCGACGCGGCCGAGCTTGGTGCGGTCGGCGAGCACGACGACGCGCTGCGCCGCCGCGGTGAGCGCGCGCTTGACGGCCGCCTCCGCCAGGTCCGGGGTCGTGAGCCCGTGCTCGACGGTCAGCCCGTTGGTCCCGAGGAACGCCACGTCGACGTGGATGTCGGCGAGCTGGCGCTGCGCCCAGTGGCCGACGGCGGCGAGCGTCCGGCCGCGGACCGTGCCGCCCACGAGGTGCAGCGTGATGCCCGGCCGCGTCGCGAGGATCGTCGCGACCGGCAGCGCGTGCGTGACGACGGTCAGCTCGCGGTCCGTCGGCAGCATCTCGGCGAGGCGCACCGTCGTCGTCCCCGCGTCGAGGAGGATCGAGCCCTCCTCGGGCAGCTCGTCGAGCGCGCGCTTGGCGATGCGCTCCTTCTCGGCCGCGTGGACGCTCTCGCGGTCGGCGATCCCCGGCTCGAAGCCCAGCCGCTCGACCGGGATCGCTCCGCCGTGCATGCGCCGGACGAGACCGAGGCGCTCGAGCGAGGTCAGGTCGCGGCGCACGGTCTCCGGCGTGACGTCGAGCTGCTCGGCGAGGTCCTTCACCTCGACCCGTCCCGCCTCGCGAGCGATCCCGAGGATCTGCTGCTGCCGCTCCGTCGCGTACACACCGGCTCCGTCCGATCGGCGGGGAGAGGCCTCTCCCCCGAGGGCGGCCCGTCACCGGCACCGCACCGTGTCCGTTTGCATGTTGCTTTGGCTTTGTTTAGTTCTGATTCTGCCCGGCGTCAAGACCTGCGAAGGGGGACGGAGGTCCCGGTCCGGCCGCGACGGCCGGCGGCCGACCGTCGAGCCCGCCACGTGACGGCCTCGTCCGCAGCCGCCCCTGCTCCACTGAACGCCCCTGGCGGCCTGGGCGCAATGGCCGGCACGGACCGCCGGGCGCGGGTGCCGCCGCGCCCTGCGGGGCGGGACCCGCGACGTCGGGGCGGGCACGCCGACGCCCCGCGACCCTCGGAGGGACGCGGGGCGTCGGCGGTGGTCGGGCGCCGCCCGGCGGGCCGGACGGCGCGCCGTCAGCTCGCCGGGCGGGCCGGCATCATCGTCACGATCGAGCCGTCGCCGAACGCGCCGGTCGCGACGTACAGACGTCCGCGCTGCCACTCGACGGCCGCCGGCTCGGTGAGCTCGGCCACCGTCCGGACCTCGCCCGTCCGCGTGATCGCCGAGAGCCGCCCGCCGAACAACTCGGTCACGTACACGGTCCCGTCGGGTGCGACGGCGAGGTCGGTCGCACCGAGGAACCCGCGGTGGACCAGGTCGACGTCGCCCGTGCGCGGGTCGACGGTGAACACGCCGCCGTTGGCCCCGAGGCTCCCGTCCTCGGGCCCGCCGGGCAGCGAGGACACGTAGAGCACCCCGTGCCGGCCGACCTCGACGTCCGTCGGGACCGGCTCGGCCCAGTACTCGAGCCCGACGACGCACGCGTCCAGCCCGAAGGACTCCGCGAAGCCTGCGGTGATCTCGATCGGGACGGGCGGGAGCACCGCCGCCGTGGAGACCTCGCCGTCGGCCGACACCGCGAGGACCGCGTTGGCGCCGGCGTCGGCGACGTACGTCGTCCCGCCGACCGTGACCGACGCGTAGGGGTTCGAGTCCACCTGGCCCGTGTACGGCAGGAGGAAGGGGGCGACCTCGGGCGGCAGGCTCGCCGCGCACTCCTCGGAGAGCCCCTGGATGCCGTACGTGTTGCCCTGGTCCGGGTTCGCGCCCGCCTCGTACGCGAGGACGTCGACGGTCTGCTCGGAGCCGTCGGCCGCGCGCCGGACGAGGACCGCGGACGTCACGACGAAGTCCTCGTCCGTCCGCTCGGCCCACGTCAGCGTGCCGCGGGAGTACGACACCGCGCCGACGCCCGCGCCCTCGGTCGCGACGAGGTCCGTGCGCTCACCCGTCCGCGAGACGCGCGTCACGAGCCCCGCGAAGGCCTGGCCGACGTACACCGTGCCGTCGGGCGTGACGTCGAAGGACAGCGGCCCGGCGAGACCGTCGACCACCGTCTGCGGGCTGCTCGCAGCGTGCGCCGGGGGGATGCCGGGGGGTGGGTCCGCCGCGGCGGAGGTGGCGCCGGCGAGCAGCAGCGCGGCGGCTGCGGTCGTGGCGGCAGTGGCTGACGTGGGTCGCAGGTGCCTCATCGTTCTCCTCCTCGAGAACTGAGCCGGCCACCCAGGGGGTTGGGTGACCGATCCGACCCACTGTGTCCGGATGATCACGGTATGTCCATGGTTCGGCCCGGCCGGCCTGACGCCGCGCACGGAGCCCGCCCCGGCGCCCAGCACGACGCCCCGCCGTCCGGCAGGACGACGGGGCGGGTGTGGTGTGCAGCGGCTGCCCGACGGGGGTGAGCCGCGGCCGCGGCTCAGCGCGGCTGGTAGGGCGAGACGACGACCTCGACGCGCTGGAACTCCTTGAGGTCCGAGTACCCCGTCGTCGCGAGCGCGCGGCGCAGCGCACCGACGAGGTTGAGCGTCCCGTCGGCCTGACGGCCCGGCCCGAAGAGGATCTCCTCGAGCGTCCCCGCGGTGCCGACCTCGACGCGCTCGCCGCGCGGCAGCTGCGGGTGGTGCGCCTCGGGACCCCAGTGCCAGCCCTGCCCCGGCGCCTCGGCGGCCCGCGCGAGCGCGGCCCCGAGCATCACGGCGTCGGCGCCGCACGCGACGGCCTTGACGAGGTCCCCGGACCGCCCGACGCCGCCGTCGGCGATCACGTGGACGTAGCGGCCGCCCGACTCGTCGAGGTAGTCGCGCCGCGCCGCGGCGACGTCGGCGACCGCGGTCGCCATCGGGGCGTGGATGCCGAGCGTCGTCCGGGTCGTGTGCGCGGCGCCGCCGCCGAAGCCCACGAGGACGCCCGCGGCACCCGTCCGCATGAGGTGCAGGGCCGCGGTGTACGTCGAGGCGCCGCCGACGACGACGGGCACGTCGAGCTCGTAGATGAACCGCTTGAGGTTGAGCGGCTCCGCGACGCCGGAGACGTGCTCGGCCGAGACCGTCGTCCCGCGGATGACGAACAGGTCGACGCCCGCGTCGACCACCGTGCGCCACAGCTGCTGCGTCCGCTGCGGCGAGAGCGCACCGGCGACCGTGACGCCCGCGTCACGGACCTCCTTGAGCCGCTCGGTGATGAGCTCCGGCTGGATCGGCGCCGCGTAGATGTCCTGCATGCGTGCCGTCGCGACGTCGGGCGCCAGGTCCGCGATCTCGTCGAGCAGCGGGGTCGGGTCCTCGTACCGCGTCCACAGGCCCTCGAGGTCGAGCACGCCCAGCCCGCCCAGCCGGCCGACCGCGATCGCCGTCGCGGGGCTCATGACCGAGTCCATCGGCGCGGCGACGATCGGCAGGTCGAAGTGGTACGCGTCGATCTGCCAGGCCGTCGACACCTCCTCCGGGTCGCGCGTGCGGCGCGAGGGCACCACGGCCACGTCGTCGAAGGAGTACGCGCGACGACCGCGCTTGCCACGGCCGATCTCGATCTCGTTGCTCACGCGCACAGGCTACCGGCGCGGCACCACCGGCCTGTCGGTGCCCGCTGGCACAGTGCGGGCGACGGAGGTGGTCGCATGGGCTGGGTCGACGGGCCGGTCATGGGGTTCGACACGGAGACGACGGGGGTCGACGTCGGCACGGACCGCATCGTCACGGCGGCGCTCGTGCACCGTGAGGGGACGACGACGACGGTCACGTCCTGGCTCATCGACCCGGGTGTCGAGATCCCCGAGGCGGCCGCCGCGATCCACGGGATCACGACGGACCACGCGCGGCGTCACGGCCGTCCGCCGCGCGGTGCGCTCGACCAGATCGCGGGGATGCTCGCCGACGCGCTGCTGCGCGGGGAGCCGGTCGTCGCCTTCAACGCGTCGTTCGACCTCTCGCTGCTCGACGCCGAGCTGCGTCGCCACGCCCTCCCGACGCTCGCCGACCGCATCGCGCGCGACGTCCGCGTGGTCCTCGACCCGCTCGTGCTGGACCGCGCGTTCGACCGCTACCGCCGCGGCAAGCGCCGCCTCGGCGACCTGTGCGCGCACTACGAGGTCGAGCAGGAGGACAGGCTGCACACCGCCGACGTCGACGTCCGGGCGACCCTGGACGTGCTCGGCGCCCTCGCACGCTGCTTCCCCGAGCTCGCCGAGACCGACCTCGACGTCCTGCACGAGCGCCAGGTCGCCGCGCACCGCCGCTGGGCTGCGGGGTACAACCTCTGGCGCGCCGAGCAGGGCCTGCCGGGTCCCGGCGCCGAGGGCTCGTGGCCCATGCGCGTCCTCGAGGACGTGCTCGTCGGGGCCTGAGCGACGGCGCTCACCGGGGCGTGGTGCCGCTCAGCCGAGGAGGTCGGCGGTCAGCACGTCCTGCACGGTGCGCCACGTCGCCTCGTCCGCCGCGGCGATGAGTGGCCCGCCGCGCCCGACGGCGAGGTAGTCCTCCCCCGTCGGGGCGCGCGAGACGCCGCCCACCTCGCGCACGATCACGGCGCCCGGTGCGTGGTCCCACGGCGACGTGCGCCAGTAGCACAGGAAGTCCCGCTCACCCGAGGCGAGCCGCGAGTACTCCCACCCCGACCAGAGCCGCTGCGGCGTCGTCGCGCCGCCCGCGATGCGCGGGCACGCCGCCTCCACGCGCTCCCGGACGTCGGCGCCCATCCCCCACACCGCGACGGCGCCGCGCAGCGCCTCGGGGTCGGGTGCCGGGCGCGAGAGGCGCAACCCGTCGACCCAGGCCCCCGCCCCGCGCTCGGCCGCGTAGGTCCGACCGTGCGCCGGCAGGCAGATGACGCCCACGACCGGCGTGCCCCGCTCGACGAGCGCGACCATGACGGCGTGGTCGGGTGAGCCCTCGACGAACGCGCGCGTCCCGTCGAGCGGGTCGACGACCCACGCGCGCGGCGCCCCCGTCAGCGCGCGGAGCACCGAGGGGTCGGCGGCCGAGGCCTCCTCACCGACCACCGGGACGCCCGGCAGGATCCGGTCGAGACCCTCGGCGAGCGCCGCCTCGGCCTCGGTGTCGACGACCGTCACGACGTCGTCCACGCCCTTGGCGGCCACGTCACCCGCGGCGAGCGCGCGGAAGCGCGGCGACACGATGCGCGCGGCGACGCCCTCGACGAGCGCGACCACCGCGTCGACGTCGACGCCCGTCCCCCCTGCCGCCCGCGTCAACGGCGCGACGCGTAGTTGGGCGCCTCGACCGTCATCTGGATGTCGTGCGGGTGGGACTCCTTGAGCCCGGCCGCCGTGATCCGGACGAACCGGCCGCGGCTCTGCAGCTCGGGGATGGTGCGGGCACCGACGTAGAACATGGACTGCTGCAGCCCGCCGACGAGCTGGTGCGCGACCGCGCGAAGCGGCCCGCGGTACGGGACCTGGCCCTCGATGCCCTCGGGGACGATCTTCTCGTCGCTCGCGACGTCGGCCTGGAAGTAGCGGTCCTTGGAGTACGAGACGCGCCCGCGCGAGGCCATCGCGCCGAGCGAGCCCATGCCGCGGTAGTGCTTGTACTGCTTGCCGTTGACGAACACGAGGTCGCCCGGGCTCTCGTCGCACCCGGCGAGCAGCGAGCCGAGCATCACGGTGTCCGCGCCGGCGACGAGCGCCTTGGCGATGTCGCCCGAGTACTGCAGGCCGCCGTCGCCGATCACCGGGACACCCGCGGGACGGCACGCCTTGGCCGCCTCGTGGATCGCGGTCACCTGCGGGACGCCGACGCCCGCGACGACGCGCGTCGTGCAGATCGACCCCGGTCCGACGCCGACCTTGACCGCGTCCGCACCGGCGTCCACGAGCGCCTGGGCGCCCGCACGCGTCGCGACGTTGCCGCCGACCACCTCGACGCCGCGCGCCGCCGGGTCCGTCTTGAGGCGGTGGATCATCGCGAGCATCGCCTGCGCGTGCCCGTGCGCGGTGTCCACCACGAGGACGTCCACGCCCGCGTCGACGAGCGCCATCGCCCGCTCCCACGCGTCGCCGTAGAAGCCGACGCCCGCGGCGACGCGCAGCCGGCCCTCGGCGTCCTTGGTCGCGTCGGGGTACTGCTCGGACTTCACGAAGTCCTTGACGGTGATGAGGCCCGCGAGCCGACCCGCGTCGTCGACGAGCGGGAGCTTCTCGACCTTGTGCTTCGCCAGCAGCGCTGCCGCGTCGTCGTTGCTGATCCCCACCGGGCCCGTGACGAGCGGCATGCGGGTCATGACCTCGTGCACGCGCAGCGACGCGAAGTCCGCGGGCGGGACGAACCGCAGGTCGCGGTTGGTGATGATGCCGAGCAGGCGGCGGTCCTCGTCGACGACCGGGAGGCCCGAGACGCGGTAGACGCCGCACAGCTCGTCGAGCTCGGCGAGCGTCGCGTCGGGGCGGATCGTGACCGGGTCGGTCACCATGCCCGACTCCGAGCGCTTGACGAGCGTGACCTGGTGCGCCTGGTCCTCGATCGACAGGTTCCGGTGCAGCACGCCGATGCCGCCCTGGCGCGCCATCGCGATCGCCATGCGCGCCTCGGTGACGGTGTCCATCGCGGCCGACAGCAGCGGCACCGCGACCGAGACGCCCTTGGTCAGCCGCGCCGTGGTGTCGACCTCGGAGGGGATGACGTCGCTCTCACCGGGCAGCAGCAGGACGTCGTCGTACGTCAGGCCCAGGAGGGCGAAGGGGTCTGCGGGGGCGTCGGGGGTGACGGGCTCGGGCGCGCTCACCCGGCGATAGTACGTGCCCGCCCGGGACGGCCGGGGCGGGCGTTCAGCGGATGAGGCCCTTGCGGAGGCCGATCGCGACGGCCTGCGCGCGGTCGGACGCACCGAGCTTGCGGAACAGGCGGCGCGCGTGGGTCTTCACGGTGTCCTCGGACAGGAAGAGCTCCGCGCCGATCTGCGCGTTCGACCGTCCGTGGCTCATGCCCGCGAGCACCTCGAGCTCGCGCTTGGTGAGCTCGACGCCGTCGGCGGCGGCCGGCCGCTCGGGCCGCGCGGGGGCACGCTCGGCCTGCTGCGGGGGGCCCGCCTGCTGGGGGACGACGGACGCGGACAGGCTGTGCGCCGCGACCGCCGCGAGCTCGCTGCGGTCGACGTCGGGGGCGAGGTAGCCGCGCGCACCGAGCGCGACCGCGCGGTCGAGCGTGATCTCGTCGCCCGGGACGGCGAGCATGATGACGACGGGGTTGGTGCCGAGCGCGCGCAGCCGGCGCATCGCCTCGATGGGACCCGTGCCCGGCAGGTGCGCGTCGAGCAGCACGAGGCCCGGGCTCGCGCGGCGGGCCAGGGCGACGAGCTCCTCCGCGGTCGCGGCGGCTCGGGCCGGCGCCAGCGCCGAGATCCCATGGGCGGCGGCCACGATGCGCTCTCGCACGCTCGAGGAGCCGTGGCACACGATGACGCCTGCCATCGGCCCTCCTTCCTCACAGCACCGGCCGCAGCCGGGGCGCGGGCCCTCGCCGCGCAGGGATCTCATCGACAGCCACGACCACCGGCGTGAGTCCTCGACGCGGGTGAACTGACGCGGATCGACCGACTCGTCCGGTGAACGCACGACTTGTCCGGACGAGGGTGCCCGACGGCGGCGGTGCCGTCCGGCTGCCGTCGGCGCCGGACGGGCCCCGTCGGGCGCCGACCGGGTGCCGCCCGGGCGCCGGCCGACGAGGTCAGGTCACCGTCGCGAGGAGCTCGTGGAGCGTACCGGTGAGCGTCCGGATGCGGTGGACGGTCGCGGCGACGGGCAGGTCGAGGCCCTGCACCCCGTCCCCGTGCACGAAGACCGGCACGTCCTCGTCGGCCTCGACGACGCTGCGGACGGCCTCGACGGCTGCGGGCCGGTCCGCCTCGTCGGGGCCCACCTGCACGAGGACGGCGTCGGGCCGGAGCCGGGAGAGCGCCTCGACCGCGGCGCGCGGGCTCGACGACGACAGGACGCGCACGCGCACGCCGCGCTCCTGCAGCGCGGTCGCGACGACGTGGACGAGCAGCTCCGTGCCACGGCCGGCGCTGAGCGCGAGGACCGTCGCGCGGTCGTCGAGCGCGGGCGTGCGGGCGGCCGACGCGGCGGCGCGGCTGCGCAGCTCGGCGAACGCGGCGGCGGTCAGCGCGGGCGCCGCGTGCTCGCCCGGACCCTCGAGGGTCACGCGTCCGACGAGCGTCCGCAGCGCCGGGTCGACGAGGTCGGTCCACCACGCGACGGGGTCCCGCGGGTGGACGCGCGAGAGCATCCACCGGACGGCGGCGTTGTCGAAGTGGCCCGCGGCCGCGACGAGCGCGGGAGGGTCGGCGGCCATCGGCACCGCGTCGGTGTAGGCGTCGACGACCTGGCTCACCGAGGGTCCGCGCGGCCCCGCACCGGCGACCGCGTCCGACGCCGGGTCGGCGGACAGCGCGGCGCGCGCGGCCTCGGCAGGGGCGACACCCTCGAGCGTCAGCCGGCGCATCACGAGGAGCCGCGACACGTCGGTCGCGGAGTAGCGACGGTGTGCGCCCGCGAGGTGCTCGGACGGACCCAGCCCGTAGCGGCGGTCCCAGGTGCGCAGCGTCGCCGGGGCGACACCGAGCCGACGGGCGACCGCGGCGACGGTCAGGGAGGGGCCGGACGCGGCGGGTTCCGTCTCGACACCTCCTCGGGCTGGTCCCCCGGGCTCCGGAGCGACGGTCAACGGCACGGCGGGGCGCCGGGCTGGGGCGTCCGGGTCGGGTCCCGGACGGTCGGGCGGACGGCGGGCCTGCGCCCCGGCAGACCCTGACCTGGCCATGGAGCGATTCTGCCCGGGAACTGGCGCGATCCGCCACTTCACGGACGCGTCGGCGCGCCGCGGTCGCGCCGACTGGCGCGGTCCAGGAACGTCACGGCGGTGCGGGGCGACCGTGCGACCGCTCCGGCGCTCTCCCCCGGGGACGTCCGGCCGACGCGGCTCCGGTCGGGCCCATCGGGCGCCCCGCACCACGGACGCAGGACGGTCCTTGTTCACGGGATCGGGCAAACGCGTCACGACCGCGCCATCCGGGCGCGGCGACCGAGTGGGGCCTTCGTCCCTGGCCCAGGAGCGCAGCACTCACCCGAACGACTCCGAAGAACTGTGAATGAGGGGGTTGACCAACTTCTGACTCGGTTCTAGGTTGGGCACAGCGCGCGGCGCCCCGGACGGAACGGACCGGGCGGGCGCCGACCACCAGCTCGACACGCAGGAGGACGACATGACCGAGATCTCGCGGCTCCCCGGCCCGGTGATGGACCTCTGGGAGTGGCAGTACGAGGGCAAGTGCCGCGAGGCCGACCCCACGCTGTTCTTCCACCCGGAGGGTGAGCGGGGCTCGGCGCGTCGTCGTCGGGCGGAGGCCGCCAAGGCCGTCTGCGCGACCTGCCCGGTCATCGACGCCTGCCGCGAGCACTCGCTCGCCGTCCGCGAGCCCTACGGCGTGTGGGGCGGCCTCTCGGAGGAGGAGCGCACCGCGGTCCTCGCGCAGCGCCTCCGCAAGGCGGGCTGACCCTCCGGTTCCCCGACGGAGCCCCGTGCACCCCGGTGCGCGGGGCTCCGTCGCGTCCGGGCGCACCCGGACGCCGCGGGGCCGGCACCAGCACCGGCACCGGCACCGGCACCTGTGCGGACCCGGTCGGCCGCAGGACGACCGTTCGACTCCGCACGACGGCCCTTGCGACGACATCCGCTCCCAGGCCCGGGTCGCGACGCACCCCGGGGACGACGACGCACCCCGGGGACGACGACGCACCCCGGGGACGACGAAGCCCCGCACACCGAGGGTGTGCGGGGCCGTCCTGCGCCGGCTGGGCCGGCTGGTCGTGAGCTCAGCGCTCGACGACCGCCAGGATGTCGCGCGCCGAGAGGATCAGGTACTCCTCGCCGGAGTACTTGACCTCGGTGCCGCCGTACTTGCTGTAGATGACGGTGTCACCGACGGCGACGTCGAGCGGGATGCGCTGACCGTTGTCGTCGACACGCCCGGGACCGACAGCGAGGACCTCGCCCTCCTGCGGCTTCTCCTTGGCGGTGTCCGGGATGACCAGGCCGGAGGCGGTCGTCTGCTCTGCCTCGAGCGTGCGGACGACGACGCGGTCCTCGAGCGGCTTGATGGAGACCGACACAGCGGACCTCCCCTTCGCATTCGTGGGAACGGACGGATGTTCGTGGCAGTGCGTGCTGAGGACGACCGTCGTCGCGGGTGCCGGGCGTCGTCTGCCGTTGCTGCGCTGGTGGCACGGGTGCCGACTCAGAATCTAGGCGCGGCGTTAGCACTCGGTCAACCTGAGTGCCAGACCGTGCGGCGTGGCACCGTGCGAGGATCGACGCGTGGATCCCGCCGCCCTGTCGCTGCTGCTCAGCCCCGAGGGATGGGCGCTCCTCGGCGCGCTCCCGCCCTACGACGAGGACCGCGCGATGGCCGTCTCCGAGCGGCTGCGGCGCGAGGGCGTCGACCCGGCGCTCGTGGCCGCGGCACTCACCCAGTCGCGGCTGCGCACGCGGGCCCGGGCGAAGTTCTCCGACTTCGCCGACGGCATGCTCTTCACGCCCGAGGGCCTCGAGCAGGCGACGCGCCTGACCGTGGCGGCGCGGCACGCCCAGCGGTACGCGGTCGCGGGCTGCGAGCGCGTCGCCGACCTCACCTGCGGGCTCGGCGGCGACGCGATGGCGATGGCCGCCCTGGGCCTGCGGGTGCTCGCGACCGACGTCGACGAGCTCACCGCGGCGCTCGCGACCGTCAACCTCCGGCACTTCCCCGACGCGGAGGTGCGGCACGGCGACGGGCTCGCCCTGGACCTCACGGCGGAGGGTGTCGACGGCGTCTTCGCCGACCCCGCCCGGCGCACGGCCGGCGGCCGCCGCAGGCACGACCCCGCGTCGTACGCGCCGCCGCTCGACGACGTGCTCGCCGTCCGCGCGGAGGTCCCGGCGCTGGGCGTCAAGGTCGGCCCGGCGATCCCCCACGACCTCGTGCCCGCCGACGCCGAGGCGCAGTGGGTGAGCGTCGACGGCGACGTCGTCGAGGCGGGGCTCTGGTTCGGACCGCTCGCCCCCGAGGGGCCCGGTCACAGCGCGCTGCTCCTCGGCGAGGGTGGCGCGACGACCGTACGCACGCCCGACGGCGGGCTCGACGCCCCCGACGTGGGCCGCGTCGGCGCCTACCTGCACGAGCCCGACGGCGCGGTCATCAGGGCGGGCCTGGTCGCCATGGTCGCCGAGCAGGTGCACGGGCGGCTCGTCGACCCCACCATTGCCTACGTGACCTCGGACAGCCTCGTGGCGACGCCCCTCGCCACCAGCTACCGCGTGCTCGACGTCATGCCCTTCGGCGTCAAGCGCCTCCGCACCGCGCTGCGCGAGCGCGGCGTCGGACGGCTGACGATCAAGAAGCGCGGCACCGCCGTCGTGCCCGAGCAGCTGCGCAAGCAGCTCGACCTGCGCGGCGAGGTCGACGCGACGGTGGTCCTCACGCGCGTCGCCGGCGCGCAGAGCGCGATCCTCGTGGAGCGTGTCTGATGCAGATCCCGTTCGCGGAGTCCGAGCGGTCGACCCTCGGCGTGGAGTGGGAGCTCGCGCTCGTCGACGCCGACAGCGGCGACCTGCGCCAGGTCGCGCAGACGGTCCTCGACGCCGTCGCGCCGGACGACGGCGACGAGCACCCGACGATCAAGCAGGAGCTGCTCCTCAACACGGTCGAGATCGTCACGGGGGTGTGCCGCACGGTCTCCGAGGCCGGCGCGGACCTCCAGCGGAGCATCGACGAGATCCGCGCGGTCACCGACCCCCTGCGCGTCGAGCTCATGTGCGCGGGGACGCACCCCTTCGCCCGCTGGAGCAACCAGCGCGTGACCGACAAGCAGCGGTACGCCACGCTCATCGACCGCACGCAGTGGTGGGGCCGGCAGATGCTCATCTACGGCGTCCACGTGCACGTCGGCATCGAGCGGCGCGACAAGGTGCTGCCGATCCTCCGCGCGATGCTCACGTGCTACCCGCACCTGCAGGCGCTGTCCGCGTCGTCGCCCTTCTGGGGCGGCAAGGACACCGGCTACGCGTCCAACCGCGCGCTCATGTTCCAGCAGCTGCCGACGGCGGGCCTGCCGTTCCAGTTCGACCGCTGGCAGGACCTCGAGCGGTACACCGCGGACATGATGCACACGGGCGTCATCGACCAGTTCGACGAGATCCGCTGGGACCTGCGCCCCTCGCCGCGTCTGGGCACGCTCGAGATGCGCATCTGCGACGGCGCGTCGAACCTCGCCGAGGTGTCCGCGTTCGCCGCGCTCACGCACTGCCTCGTCGAGCACTTCTCGACGATGCTGGACGAGGGCCGCGAGACGCCCGCGCTGCCCCCGTGGTTCGCGCAGGAGAACAAGTGGCGCTCCGCGCGCTACGGCATGGACGCGATCATCATCACGAGCGCGCGCGGCGACGAGGAGCTCGTGACGGACGCCGTCGAGAAGCTGCTCACCGAGCTCGAGCCGACCGCCGAGCGGCTGCGGTGCTCCGACGAGCTGGACGGCATCCGGACGATCCTGCGCAAGGGCGCCTCCTACCAGCGCCAGCGCGCCGTGGCCCGCCGCAACGGTGGCGAGCTCGACGCCGTCGTGAACGCCCTCGTCGCGGAGATGCGGGCCGGCCGGCCGCTCTGACGGCCGGGCGGCGGTCGTCCCACGCACGGGCGACCCCCTCGGCCCTTGCGGCGGACGGGCCGGGTCCGGGAGGCTCCGGCCGTGGACGACGACGCCGCGGGTGCGGTCTCGCAGGAGCTCCCCGCAGGACCCACCGGCTCGCGGGCCGACGCCGCTGGGCGGCGCCCTCGCCGGACGCTCGTCGGGACGGCCGCCCTCGCCGTCGTCGTCGTCGGGTGGCTCGCGCTGGGGTTCTCGCCGCGCCTCGCGCCCGGGCCGTTCTCCGCCACCCCGGCCGGCTGGGAGACGGATACGACCGCGTCAGGCGGCCTGCCGGGCGAGGAGGCCTGGCGCTTCATCGACCCGGGACCCGACGGAGCGTCGTTCACCGTGAGCTGGACGAACACCGGTCTCTTCCCGGTGCGCGTGTCCGCGGTGGCCGACCAGTCGCTCGTCGTGCGCACCGAGCTCGTGCGGGCCGAGCGGTGGACGAGCGTGCCGCCGCCGAGGGACCCCGACGGCGCGCCGCACGACGTCGTCGTCATCGCGCCCGGCGAGGCCGTCGCGGTCAGCGCGACGATCGCGATCCCGTGCGTCCACATGACAGCGGGCTCAGCCCTCGGCGTGTCGGCCGTCGTGCTCGAGGCGGGCAGCCTGGGGCTCCACCGGCGGGTCGAGCTGGAGCTTCCGGCGACGATGTGGCTCGAGTCCTCCACGGACCGGACGTGCGACGACGGCGGTGCGGGCCTGTCCGAGCCGGGGCGGTGACGCCTCAGCCCCTCAGCGCCCGACGACGACCTGCGTGAGCGGCATCGACGAGTCGACCGCGAGGTCGAGGGGCGACGCCGGGACGCCGCGGCGCACCGCCGCGGCGCCGACGGCCGCGATCATCGCCCCGTTGTCGGTGCAGTACCGCACCGGCGGGATCCGCAGGGTGATGCCGGCCTCGGCGCAGCGCTGCGCGGCGAGCTCGCGCAGCTGCGAGTTGGCGGAGAACCCGCCGCCGACGACCAGCGTGTCGACGCCGTGCCGCCGGCACGCGGCGATCGTCTTGGCGGTCAGGACGTCCGCGACGGACGCCGCGAAGGACGCCGCGACGTCGGCGACGGGGACGGGCTCCCCGGCGTCCTCGCGCGCCTCGACCCAGCGCGCCACGGCGGTCTTGAGCCCCGAGAACGAGAAGTCGTCGGCATGCCGCGCCTGGTCCTTGGGGGCGGTGAGCCCGCGCGGGAAGCGGATCGCGGTGGGGTCGCCCTCGCGCGCGAGGCGGTCGACGTGCGGACCACCCGGGTACGGCAGGCCGAGCAGGCGGCCCACCTTGTCGAAGGCCTCCCCCGCGGCGTCGTCGAGCGTGTGGCCGAGCTCGGTCACGCCGTCGACGGCGTCGTCCACGAGCAGGAGCGACGAGTGGCCGCCCGAGACGACGAGAGCCATCACGCGGTCGGGGAACAGCCCGTGCACGAGCTCGTCGACGACGACGTGGCCGATGACGTGGTTGACGCCGTAGAGCGGTCGGTCGAGCGCGACCGCGAGCGCCTTGGCCGCGGACGCGCCGACCGTGAGCGGCCCGACGAGCCCGGGGCCCGCCGTCACCGCGACCGCGTCGACGTCCGCGAGCGTGACGCCCGCGTCGTCGAGGGCACGGCGGAGCGTGGGCACCATCGCCTCGAGGTGGGCGCGCGACGCGATCTCGGGGATGATCCCGCCGAACCGCGCGTGCTCGTCGACCGAGCTCGCGACCGCGTCGGAGAGCAGCTCGCTCGCGTCGTCGGTCGCACGGACGACCGCGACACCGGTCTCGTCGCACGAGGACTCGATGCCGAGGACGAGGGCGGCGGAAGGCATGGGGACAGCGTAGGAGCCGCTCGGAGGACGTCGCGCCGCGGGGACGACGTCGCCAGGTACTTGGCGATACCGAGTACCTGGCGTAGCTTCGCCGCATGACGGAAACGCGGGACCCCCAGCTGCTCAGGGGCGTCCTGCCCATGCTGGTCCTGCGGCTGCTCGCGGGGCAGGAGTCCTACGGCTGGGAGCTCGTCACCCGGCTGCGGGACGCGGGCCTCGCGGACATCAGCGCGGGGACCGTCTACCCCGTGCTCAGCCGGCTCGAGCGCGAGGGGCAGGTCGCGTCGCGCCTCGTCGCGTCGACGTCGGGACCCGCACGGAAGTACTACACGCCGACCGACGCCGGCCGGGCCGCCCTCGCGCGCGCCGAGTCGGCCTGGGCGGACCTCGTGCACGTCGTCGCCGGCGTGCTCGACCACCACGACGGGACCGCCGTCCCGTCGCACGCACCCGAGGGGGACCGATGACCAGCACCGGGCGAGCCGACCGCATCCGGCTCGAGTGGTATCTCGCACGCCTGTCGTGGGCGCTCCAGGACTACCCGGGCCGCCGTCGGCGCGAGGTGATCCGTCAGCTGCGCTCGGACACGCTGGCCGCGGCCGCCGAGGTCGGGATGGCCGAGGCTCTGCGCGACCTGGGGCACCCCGTCGCGCTCGCCGAGGGCTACGTCACCGAGCTCGGGCGGCGCCTCCCCCGCTACACGTCCGGCGCGGTCGCCGCGGCGCTCGCCGTCGGTGCTCTGGTGTACCTGTCCCTCGCGTACGCCGCGGGGACCATCGACACGCTCGAGGCGCTCGGCGGCGGCTCCGTCACGACGCACCCCCTCGGCGGCGAGGTGACCTTCACGGCGCTCGACGGCGAGCTGTCCGTCGCGTCGAGCCTGTCGTGGCAGGGCGGGCTGCTGCACGCCGCGGTGGGCGCAGTCGCGTTCGTGCTCGTCGGGCGCCTGTGGCGGCTCCTGGGCTGAGCGCCTCGCCTCGCCCCCGTGCCGGGCGCCCGCGAGCGGTTCGTCGGCGACCCGGCCGCGCGCGAGCACCTCGCGCGCCGACGTCGCACGGACGGTCTGACGACGACGCGCCCGGCCCTCAGAGCGCGAGGCGCATCGTGAACGCGTCGACGTCCTCGGGCTGGTAGTACCGCCGACGGCGGCCGAGCACCTCGAACCCGTGGCGCTCGTACAGCGTGATCGCCGCGTCGTTGTCGACGCGCACCTCGAGCAGGACCGCCGACGCGCCGAGGTCCCGCGCGGTGTCCACGACCCAGGCGAGCAGCGACGTCCCGATCCCCCGCCGCTGCGCGGCAGGGTCGACGCCGATCGTCATGACCTGCGCGACGTCGCCGTCGAACCACAGGCCCGCGTAGCCGACGAGCACCCCGTCGGCGTCCACGCCCGCGTACGCGCGGCCGGGGGCGCCGAGCTCCTCGGTGAGCATGCCGAGCGTCCACGCCGACGCGCCGAACAGGACGTGCTCGAGCTCGACGAGCCGCGGCAGGTCGGCCGTGGCGAGCGCGCGGACGGTCATGCCGTCGCCCGCTTGCGCCCCCCGGCCGGCGTCACGTCCGGGCGCCGCAGGTACAGCGGCTCGGCGGGCTGGTCGACCCCGGCCGCCGCGCGGTCGAGCGCGAGGCGGGCGAGCAGCACGGGATCCACCTCGACGGGTGCACCGTCCCCGGGAGGCAGCACGTCCGCGTAGAGGTGGGCGCCGGCCCCCACGACGACCGCGCCGCCGACGACGACGTCCGCGGGGCGCTGCACCTCGGGACCCTGGACGAGGTGGACGCCGTCGTCGGTGACCGCGTAACGCGCGACGTACACCTCACGGCGCCGCGCGTCGGTCACCACGAGGACCTCGTCCCCCGCCCGGGCGACGTCCCGCGCCGCGAGCGCCACCGCGTCCAGGCTCGGCACGCCGTGCACGGGCAGCCCGAGCGCAAACGCGAACGTCCTCGCCGTCACGAGGCCCGCGCGCAGGCCCGTGAAGGGTGCGGGACCGGTGCCCGCGACCACCGCGGTCAGCGCGCGGCGGTCGGCGCCCGCGTCCGCGAGCGCCTCGAGGACCAGTGGTGCGAGGAGCTCGGCGTGGTGGCGCTGCTCGGCGAGCCGGCGCCGCGCGAGGGGTTCGCCGTCCGGCCCGACGACGGCGACGGCGAGGTCGGCGGACGTGTCCAGGGCGAGCAGCACGCCGTCCATCCTCGCAGGACTCACGCGGACGGGACGACGGGGAGCGGCACGCCGTCCCAGCGCGCGCCGACGCCGCGCAGGGTCACGTGGCGCACGCCGACGTCGGCCTGCTCGAGGTCGGCCCCGCCTGCGCCGCCGCCGAGCGGCATCTCCCCGTGGGGACGCTCGATGGTCACCTCGAGCCTGTCCTCGGACAGCACCTCGGCGAGCCCGGCGCCCCACTCGACGAGCGTGACCGAGTCCTCGAGGCTCTCGTCCAGGTCGAGCGCGTCGAGCTCGTCGAGCGAGCCGAGCCGGTACGCGTCGACGTGCACGAGCGCGGGGCCACCCGTCGTCGACGGGTGCACGCGGGCGATGACGAACGTCGGCGACGACACCTGGCCCCGGACGCCGAGACCCTCGCCGACCCCCTGCGCGAACGTCGTCTTGCCCGCGCCGAGCGGACCGGTCAGGACGACGAGGTCCCCCGCGCGCAGCAGCCCCGCGAGCCCGCGCGCGTAGGCGCGCGTCGCGTCGGCGTCCAGCAGGTCGACGCGCACGGACGTCACGGCGCCTCCCCCACGTACGTCCGCGGCACGCGCGCGCCCAGCCGCGTGACGATCTCGTAGGAGATGGTGCCCGCGGCACGCGCCCAGTCCTCCGCGGTCGGCTCGCCGTCGCGCCCCGGGCCGAACAGCACCACCGTGTCGCCCGCGGTCTCGGTCGCGCCCGGTCCGAGGTCCACCACGACCTGGTCCATGCAGACGCGGCCGGCCACGCCGAGACGTCGGCCGCCGACCTGGAGCGGTCCGCCGGGTACGGTGTCGTCACCCGACGCGTGCCGCGGGACGCCGTCGCCGTAACCGAGCGGCACGACGCCGAGCACCGTCCGCTCGGTGGTCGTGTAGGCGTGCGCGTAGGAGACGCCCTGCCCCACGTCGACCTCCTTGACGAGCGCGAGCTCGGCCTCGACGCGCATCGCGGGCACGAGCCCGTAGTCCTCGGGCCCCCCGAGCTGCGGTACGGGTGACAGGCCGTACACCGCGAGGCCCGGGCGCACGAGGTCGAGGTGCACCGACGGGTCGGTGAGCGTCGCCGCCGAGTTCGCGAGGTGGCGCACCTCGAGCCGCGCGCCCATCCCCTCCACGAGCCGCACCGCGTCGGCGAACACCTCGGCCTGGCGGCGCACCGTGGGGTGGTCGGGCGCGTCGGCCCACGCGAGGTGGGACCACAGCCCGACGACGCGGCACACACCCTCGGCCTCGGCGCGCAGGGCGGCGTCGACGAGGGCCCCGAGCTCGCCCGGCATGACGCCGTTGCGGCCGAGGCCCGTGTCGACCTTGACGTGGACCCGCGCCGTCCGGCCCGTCGCCCGGGCGCCGGCGAGCACCTCCTCGAGCGCCCACGGCGCCGCGACCGACAGGTCGACGCCCGCCCCGACCGCCTCGGCGAGCGGAGCACCCGGCGCGTACAGCCAGGCGAGCACAGGCGCCTCGATCCCGGCGGCCCTCAGCGCGAGCGCCTCCGAGACCTGCGCCGTCCCGAGCCACGTCGCACCACCGGCCAGCGCGGCGCGTGCGCTGGGGACCAGGCCGTGGCCGTAGGCGTCGGCCTTGACGACCGCGAGGACCGCCGCGGCCCGCGCGTGGTCGGCGAGCGCGGCCACGTTGGCGCGGATCGCTGCGAGGTCGACGACGGCACGTGCCGGGTAGTGGCTCACGGCGGCCAGTCTCGCACCGAGCGCGCCGTCGGCCGCGCCGGACGCCGCGTTCCGACCCCGGCGTGGCGGACCCCGCGCTGACGGCTCGACCGGGCGGCGCGGGCCTCGGGCTCAGCCGAGCCGCACGACGACGTCCGCGCGGCCCCGTCCGGCGGCGACGAGCCGCGCGTCGCGCTCGTCCGAGCGGAGCACCCAGTCCCGCGTGGCGGCCGGATCCTTGCCGAACGCGACGTGTCGCGCGACGAGGCGGGCGACCCGCACGTCGTCGGTCAGGTCCAGGTACCAGCTCTCGTCGAGCAGCCCCCGCACGTCCGCCCCCGGCCCGTCGTCGTGCAGCAGGTAGTTGCCCTCGACGACGACGAGCCGGTCCTCCGGCTCGACCGGCACCGCGCCCGCGACGGGCTCCTCGATCGCGCGGTCGAACAGCGGGAGGTGGACCGTCGGCGTGCCCGGACGCTGCTCGCGCACGCGCCGCAGCGCCGCGACGAAGGCCGGGGCGTCGAACGTGTCCGGTGCGCCCTTGCGGTCCGCGCGGCCCAGCCGCTCGAGCTCGGACTGGACGAGGTGGAAGCCGTCCATCGGCACGAGCACGGACGCGACCCCGGCCGCACGCGCCTCGTCCACGACGCGCTCGGCGAGCGTCGACTTACCCGCACCCGGCGGCCCGGCGATGCCCAGCACCACCCGATCGTCCGCCGGGAGCCACTCCGCCGACGCGACCACCCGGCGCACCGCCGCGTCGGCGTCGAGGACGGTCACCCCGGCGGCAGCCGGCACGCTCGTGTTCACGGGCGCCGCCGTCGCCTCGTCAGCGCGCACGCCCACCGCCGGCGAGCAGGTCCGCGATCGTCCCCGGGAGAGCGCGCGCGACGTCGCCCGCGGTGACGGGCCCGCCCGGGCACGCACGGTGCGCGGCCCGCCCGTGCACGAGGGCCGCGAGCGCCGCCGACACGGCGACCTCGTCGTCCGCGCGCGCCGGGTCGCCGCCCGCGCGGCCACCCGGCCCGCCTCGCGCGCCCGCCCGGCCGGCGAGCACCGCACCCAGCACGCCCGCGAGCACGTCACCCGCACCCGCCGTCGCGAGCCAGGCGGGGGCGTCCGCCTGCGACCAGGTCCCGCCAGGTCCGACGACGACCGTCACGGCGCCCTTGAGCAGCACCGTCGCCCCCGTCGCCTCGTGCGCGGCGCGCGCGTGCCGCAGGGGCTCAGCGTCGACGTCGTCGCGCGACACCTCCGTGCCGCGCGACGAGAGGAGGCGCGCGAGCTCGCCCGCGTGCGGTGTGAGGACGACGCGCGGCGGGACCCGGTCCGGCAGGAGCGCGAGCGCACCCGCGTCGACGACGACGGGCACGCGACCCTCGGGCCGGCCGGCCGCACCGAGCCGCTCGAGCACGCTCCGGGCACGCGCCGCCTGCTCCTCGTCGGCGGGGTCGAGGCCCGGCCCGAGGACCCACGCCTGCACGCGCACGTCGGTGTCCCCACCCGTGACGACCTCGGGGTGCGCCGCGAGGACGGCGTCGCGCACCCGGTCCGGACCGACGTACCGGACCATGCCGCAGCCGGCGCCCTGCGCCCCCGCGACCGTGAGCACCGCCGCACCGGGGTACGTCGAGGTGCCCGCCACGACGCCGACGACGCCGCGGGTGTACTTGTGCGCCGTGCGCCCGGGCACGGGCCACAGGCCCGGTACGTCGTCGGCGACGAGCCGACGCACCGCCGCGTCGGCGGCGAGGGTCGCCGCGAGCCCGAGGTCGACGAGCTCGAGCTCACCCGCCAGGGCCGCGGCCGGCGGCAGCAGCAGCCCCGGCTTGGCCGTCCCGAACGTGACGGTGCGGTCGGCGCGCAGCACGGGACCGGGGACCGTCCCGTCGTCCACCCCGATGCCCGACGGGACGTCGACCGCGACCACCTCGGGGAGCAGCGCGTCGGCCCGCTTACCCGTCCCCGCGAGCTCCCGGTCGAGCAGCTCGCCCAGCAGCCGCACGAGCTCGGCGGCGGGCTCGCGCAGCGGTCCGCGCGCGCCGATCCCGAGCAGCCCGTCGAGGACCACGTCCGCCGCGACCGCCTCCGCCAGCGCGTCACCGACCCACACCCGCCGTCCCGGGGCGCCGTCGACGAGGGCGAGCACCGTCGCCCCGCGGTCGGTGAGCGCAGCCAGGCCGCCGCCGTGGACCTCCGCCGAGGTGAGGACCGCGACGCAGCGCACGCCCCGCCCGGCGAGGTGCGCGAGCGCGTGCAGCGCGTCGCCGCCGTTGTTGCCGGGACCCACGAGCGCGACGACGGTGCTGCCGACCACGCGGCCGCGACGCACGACGAGGCGTCGGCGGACCGTCCCCGCGAGCGCCGTCGCCGCCCGGTCCATGAGGCCGCCGGAGAAGGCGCGCTCCTGCGCGAGCAGGGGCTCCTCGGCGGCGCGGACGTCGCGTGCGGCGTGGGCCATGATCACGCTCCCATCCTGCCGTGACCGTGCCCGGCACGCCGCCCGGGAGGCGGTTAGGTTGAGGCCCATGCGCTTCGGACTCTTCATCCCGCAGGGCTGGCGGATGGACCTCGCCGGCATCGACCCCTCCCAGCACTGGGCCACCATGAACGGCCTCGCACAGCACGCCGACGGCGGCGACGTGTGGGAGTCCATCTGGGTGTACGACCACTTCCACACCGTCCCCGAGCCCACCGAGGACGCCACGCACGAGGCGTGGACCCTCATGGCCGCCTACGCCGCGTCCACCTCGCGCGTCCGCCTCGGCCAGATGTGCACGTGCATGGCCTACCGCAACCCCGCGTACCTCGCGAAGGTCGCCGCGACGACGGACCTCATCAGCGGCGGGCGCGTCGAGATGGGCATCGGGGCCGGCTGGTACGAGCACGAGTGGCGCGCGTACGGGTACGGCTTCCCGCGTGCCGGCGAGCGCATCGCCGCGCTCGAGGAGGGCGTCGAGATCATGCGCCAGGCCTGGGAGACCGGCTACGCGACGCTCGACGGCACGTACTACCAGGTCGACGGTGCGCGCGTGTTCCCGCTGCCGGCCCAGCCCGGCGGGATCCCCTTCTGGATCGCGGGCGGCGGCGAGAAGAAGACGCTGCGCATCGCGGCCAAGTACGCGCAGTACACGAACTTCGACGGCAGCCCGGAGGGCTTCGCCCACAAGTCCGAGGTCCTGCGGGGGCACTGCAGCGACCTCGGGCGGGACTTCGACGCGATCGTCCGGTCCGCCAACTACAACGTCGTCATCGGCCGCGACGCCGCCGAGGTCGAGGAGCGGTTCCGCTGGTACGAGGACCACTTCGGGCGCACGGTGCCGGCCAAGGCCGAGGAGACGGTCCAGGGCCTGCGCAACGGTCCGCTCGTCGGCACGCCCGAGCAGCTCGTCGAGAAGCTCACCGAGCTCCGCGGGCTCGGGATGACGTACGCGATCACGTACTTCGCCGAGGCGGCGTACGACCGGTCGGGCATCGAGCTCTTCGAGCGTGAGGTCGCGCCCGCGCTGATGGGCTGAGCCGCGAGCGCGACGGGGCGGGGTGCGATGCGCACCCCGCCCCGTCGTCGTCCCGCAGTGCCCTGCCTGGCCGCCGACCGGCGGACCGGGTCCCGCTCCACGGCTGCGACCGTCAGGCCGGGTCGCGCTCCGCGATCGCGACCGCCGACGCGATGCCCGCGTCGTGCGAGATCGACACGTGCCAGCGGTCGATGCCGAGCTCGGCGGCGCGCGCGGCGACCGTCCCGACGAGCTCGACCTCGGGCGCCGACCCGCTGATGCGGCGGACGGTGGCGTCCTGCCACGACATCCCGGCGGGGGCGCCGAGCGCCTTCGCGATCGCCTCCTTGGCCGCGAACCGCGCCGCGAGCGACGTCGGCGGCATGTCGCGCTCCTCCGGCGTGAAGAGCCGCTCGACGAGCCCGGGCGTGCGCTCGAGGGTCGCGAGGAACCGTGCGATGTCGACGACGTCGATCCCGACCCCGACGATCACCGCACGCCCTCGCTCGTCGCCGCGCCCGGGCCCGCGGTCACTCGACGGTGACGGACTTGGCGAGGTTGCGCGGCTGGTCGACGTCGAGGCCCTTGGCCGTGGCGAGCTCCATCGCGAACAGCTGGAGGGGCACGACGCTGACGAGCGGCGCGAGCAGAACGGGCGTCTGCGGGACGTAGAACGTCTCGTCGGCGAACGGTGTGACCGCCTCGTCGCCCTCCTCCGCGATGACGAGCGTGCGGGCACCGCGGGCGCGGATCTCCTGGATGTTGGAGATGACCTTGCTGTGCAACGAGTCCCGGCCGCGCGGCGACGGCACGACGACGAAGACCGGCTGCCCGGGCTCGATGAGCGCGATCGGCCCGTGCTTGAGCTCGCCGGCCGCGAAGCCCTCGGCGTGGATGTAGGCGAGCTCCTTGAGCTTGAGCGCGCCCTCCATCGCGACGGGGTAGCCGACGTGCCGGCCGAGGAACAGCACCGACGACGTGTCCGCCATCCAGTGCGCGATCTGCCGGACGCGGTCCGCGCCGTCGAGCACCGTCTGGATCTTGGCGGGGATCGCGCGCAGCTCGGTGAGGACCTCGGCGATCTCGTCGGGGAACTTCGTCCCGCGCAGCTGCGCCAGGTACAGGCCGAGGAGGTACGCCGCGGTGATCTGCGCGAGGAAGGCCTTGGTCGACGCGACCGCGACCTCGGGACCCGCGTGCGTGTAGAGCACCGCGTCCGACTCGCGCGGGATCGTCGAGCCGTGCGTGTTGACGATCGCGAGCACCGTCGCGCCCTGCTCGCGCGCGTGGCGGACGGCCATGAGCGTGTCCATCGTCTCGCCCGACTGCGAGACCGCGACGACGAGCGTGCGGCGGTCGACGATCGGGTCGCGGTAGCGGAACTCGTGCGCGAGCTCGACCTCGACCGGGATGCGGCACCAGTGCTCGATCGCGTACTTGGCGACCTGGCCGGCGTACGCCGCCGTGCCGCACGCGACGACGATGATCTTGTCGACCTGGCGCAGGACGGCCTCGTCGACGTGGATCTCGTCGAGGACGAGGCGGCCCTTGTCGTCCGTCCGGCCCAGCAGCGTGTCCGCGACCGCGTGCGGCTGGTCGTGGATCTCCTTGTCCATGAAGGAGCGGAAGCCGCCCTTCTCCGCAGCCGACGCGTCCCAGTCGACCGTGTACCGCTTGGGCTCGGCGCGCTCGCCGTCGAACCCGACGACCTCGACCGAGTCCGGCGTGATCGTCACGACCTGGTCCTGGCCGAGCTCCATCGCCTCCTTGGTGTGCGCGATGAAGGCCGCGACGTCGGACCCGAGGTAGTTCTCGCCCTCGCCGAGGCCGACGACGAGCGGCGAGTCGTGCCGTGCACCGACGACCGTGTCGGGCTGGTCGGCGTGCACGGCGAGGACCGTGAACGTCCCGTGCAGGCGCTGCGCGACGGTGCGCACCGCCTCGGTGAGGTCCTTCGTCTCGTGGTAGCGCCGCGCCACGAGGTGCGCGACGACCTCGGTGTCGGTCTCGGAGGTCATCTCGACCCCGTCCGCGACCAGCTCTGCCCGCAGCTGGGCGAAGTTCTCGACGATGCCGTTGTGGATGACCGCCAGCGACCGGTCCTGCGACAGGTGCGGGTGCGCGTTCACGTCGTTCGGTGCGCCGTGCGTGGCCCAACGCGTGTGCCCGATCGCGGCGGTCGCGGGCGGCAGGGGCCGCTCGTCGAGCTCGGCCGCGAGGTTGGCGAGCTTGCCGGCCTTCTTGGCCCACGCGAGCTCGTCCTGCCCTGGGGTCACGAGCGCGACGCCCGCGGAGTCGTACCCGCGGTACTCGAGCCGGGCGAGACCACCCATGACGACCTCGAGCGGACGACCGCTCACCTCCTGGGCACCGACGTACCCGACGATTCCACACATGGCGGCGAGTGTAGTGCCGCACCCCGCGCGGCCACGGCGGCGCGATCCGGCAGACTGCTCGCATGCTCGACCTCGCACCGACGACGCCCTACGTCGACCTCGACCGGGCGGCGTGGAGCAGGCTCTCGTCCTCGACCCCCCTGCCGCTGACCGACGCGGACGTCACACGCCTGCGCGGCCTCGGCGACCCCATCGACCTGGCCGAGGTCGACGCGGTGTACCGACCCCTGTCGCGGCTGCTCGCCCTGTACGTCGAGGCGACCGGTCGGCTGCACTCGGCGTCGTCGACGTTCCTGCGCGAGGGCGCGGCGCGGACCCCGTACGTCATCGGCGTCGCCGGCTCGGTCGCCGTCGGCAAGTCGACGACCGCGCGCGTGCTGCGCGAGCTCATGGCGCGCTGGCCCGAGACGCCCCGCGTCGAGCTCGTCACGACCGACGGCTTCCTGCTGCCCAACGCCGAGCTCGAGCGTCGCGGGCTCATGGAGCGCAAGGGCTTCCCCGAGTCCTACGACCGGCGCGCGCTCCTGCGCTTCGTGTCCGCGATCAAGGCGGGCCGCTCCGAGGTCCGTGCACCGGTGTACTCGCACCTCTCCTACGACATCGTCCCCGGTGAGCACGTCGTCGTGCGCAGCCCCGACGTGCTGATCGTCGAGGGCCTCAACGTCCTCCAGCCCGCCCGGACGACCGGCGTGGGCGAGTCCAGCCTCGCGGTGAGCGACTTCTTCGACTTCTCGATCTACGTCGACGCCCGGACCAAGGACGTGCGGCAGTGGTACGTCGACCGGTTCCTGTCGCTGCGCAGGACGGCCTTCGCCGACCCGGCGTCGTACTTCCACCGGTACGCGTCGCTGACCGACGACGAGGCGGTCCTGCGTGCCGAGCGGATCTGGGACGCGATCAACGCGCCGAACCTCGAGCAGAACATCCTGCCGACGAGAGGACGCGCGACCCTGGTGCTCCGCAAGGGGCGGGACCACGCCGTCGAGCGCGTCCGCCTGCGCAAGCTCTGACGGACGTCACGCGGCGGGCTCGGCCGGCACGGGCGACCGCTCGGCCGGGAGGTCGGTCACGCTCACGACGGAGGCGCCTCCGCGTGCGGCGGCGTCGACGCGTCGCCCCCGGCGGCCCCACAGGTGCACCGCCCGCTTGACGACCGGGTCGATCACGAGGCCGAGCAGCACACCCACGACCACGCCGACGGCGACGGCGAGCGCGGGGTGGTCCTTGAACCAGACGCCGGCGCCGATGCCGAGGAGCACCGAGTAGATCGACCAGGTGACCGCGGCGATGCCCGCGAGCAGCACGAAGCGCGGGCGCGAGAAGCCGACCGCACCTGCGGTCATGTTGACGGCGACCCGGCCGACCGGGACGTAGCGTGCCGCGATGATGAAGGCCGCGCCGCGGTTCGCGAGCGCGCGCTCGGCCCACGCGAGAGCCTCCTTGCCCCGTCGCCCGCGGAAGATGCGCAGCTCGTGCACCGGGATGCGCCGCCCGATGTGGTACGCGATGAGGTCACCCGTGAAGGCGCCGGCGGCGGCGACCGCACCGAGCCACCAGAAGCTCGGGGCCCCGGTCGAGACCGAGAGCGCGGCGAGCGCGATGACGACCGACTCGCTGGGGATCGGCGGGAAGAACCCGTCGATCGTGGCGAACACGTACAGCGCCACGAACACCCAGGGGGAGGCGGCGAGCGCGACCATCCACTCGATGATCGCCGCGGCGAGCTCCTCCACGTGGCACCCCTCCGGTCGCGTGGCAGCCGCCGGACGGCGACGTGACCACGGTAGGCCGCGGCGCCCGCGGGGCGGAATGGGTTTCCTCCCTGAGCGGACCCTGAGCCGGCCCGGGGTCGACCCCGAGCCGGCTCGATCATGCGCGACACGCGTCGCGTGCGTCGTCCGCCGTCGGGATGAGATCGACCGGCCGCCCGTCGGACCCCGGCGGGAGGCGGGGCGGACCGGGACGGCGTCCCGGGACCGGGTGCAGCCGGCTCGCACCGGCAGCCGCCGGACGGCTCAGGGCAGGTCGAACCCGAGCGCCTGGGCGGCGCGGTGCGGGGTCGGGTCTGTCCACCGCAGGGCGTTCGTCGGCGCGACGAGCGAGCGCATCTCGGCGTGGTCGACGTAGAGCCGGCCGAGGAGGTGGTCCGTCTCGTGCTGGACGATCCGCGCGGGCCAGCCGTGCAGCACCTCGTCGACCTCCGCGCCGCGCTCGTCGAGGCAGCGGAGCCGCACGGACCGCCAGCGCGACCGGACGGCCTGCCAGCCGTCCACGCTGAGGCAGCCCTCGTAGTGCCCGACGCGCTCGTCGCCGACTGCCTCGTACGACGGGTTGACGAGGACCCGGAACGGGACGGGCGTGCGCTCGCGTGCGAGCGCGGTCTCGTCGTCGAGCGGCCACTGGTCCTCGACGACCGCGATCGCGAGGCCGAGGCCGACCTGCGGCGCGGCGAGCCCCACACCGGGGGCGGCGTGCATCGTGGCGCGCATCGCGACGAGGAGCTCCGCGAGGAGGCCGTCGTCGAGCTGACCGTCGTACGGCTCGGCGACCGCGCGCAGGACCGGGTCGCCCGCCTGGACGATCGGCATGGGCTGCGGCCCCGCGAGGAGCGCCTCGACGGCGTCCCGGACGACGCTCGCCGACGTCACAGGGCGAGCCGCTCGCGGACCACGTCCGCGAGCCGGTGGGCCACCTCGTCGGCGTGCTCCTGGCGCGCGGCCTCGACCATGACACGGACGACCGGCTCGGTGCCGGACGGCCGCAGCAGGACGCGGCCCGTCTGACCGAGCTGCGCCTCGGCCTCCGCGACCGCCGCGAGCACGCCGTCGTCGTCGGCCGCGCGGCTGCGGTCCACGCCCTTGACGTTCACGAGGACCTGCGGCAACCGGGCGACGCCCGACGCCAGGTCCTCGAGCGAGCGACCGGTCTCGGCGACGCGCGACGCGAGCTGCAGCGCCGTGAGCGTGCCGTCACCGGTCGTCCCGTGGTCGGCGAGGATGAGGTGGCCCGACTGCTCGCCACCCAGGCTGAACCCGTGGGCGCGCATCGCCTCGAGCACGTACCGGTCGCCCACCGCGGTCTGCACGGTGCGCACCCCGGCCGCGTCCATCGCGAGCTGCAGGCCGAGGTTGCTCATCACGGTCGTGACGAGCGTGTCCTCGTGCAGGCGACCGCGCTCCTTAAGCGCGACCGCGAGGACGCCCATGATCTGGTCGCCGTCGACCAGCGTGCCGCGCGCGTCGACGGCGAGGCAGCGGTCCGCGTCGCCGTCGAACGCGACCCCGAGGTCCGCCTCGGCCGCCACGACGGCGGCCTGGAGCTGCTCGGGGTGCGTCGAGCCGCACTTCTCGTTGATGTTCCGGCCGTCGGGCGACGCGTTGATGACGACCACATCGGCGCCCGCCGCGCGCAGCGCCGCCGGACCGACGTCGCTCGCCGCGCCGTTCGCGCAGTCGACGACGATCCGCAGCCCCTCGAGCCGGGCGGGCAGCGTCGAGACGAGGTGCTCGACGTAGCGGTCCCCCGCGAGGCCGACGTCGCTCGTGATGCGGCCGACCGCGGCGCCCGTCGGACGGTCCCACGGCTCGCGCATGCGCTGCTCGATGGTGTCCTCGATCTCGTCGTCGAGCTTGTGCCCGCCGCGCGCGAAGAACTTGATCCCGTTGTCCGGCATCGGGTTGTGCGACGCGGAGAGCATCACCCCGAGGTCCATCCCGAGCGCACCCGTGAGGTAGGCGACCGCAGGCGTGGGCAGCACGCCGACGTTGACGACGTCGACGCCCGCGCTCGCCAGGCCGGCGGCGACCGCCGCGGAGAGGAACTCACCGGACGCTCGCGGGTCGCGGCCGACGACGGCACGCGGTCGGTGCCCCTCGAACGCGCCGGATGCGCCGAGCACGTGCGCGGCTGCGACCGACAGGTCGAGCGCGAGCTCCGCGGTGACGTCGCGGTTCGCCAGGCCCCGGACCCCGTCCGTGCCGAACAACCGACCCATGTGGTACCTCCTCGTCCGTTCGAACTGTCCCACAGCGGGACCGTGCCGCGGAGCCGACCGGCCCCTGACGCACCGACGGCCCCGATGGTGTTCCATCGGGGCCGTCGGGAAGCGCGGCTGGGATCAGCGCTTCGAGTACTGCGGGGCCTTGCGGGCCTTCTTGAGACCGGCCTTCTTGCGCTCGACGACGCGGGCGTCGCGGGTCAGGAAGCCGGCCTTCTTGAGCGCCGGGCGGTTGTGCTCGGCGTCGATCTCGTTGAGGGCACGGGCGATGCCCAGGCGCAGCGCGCCGGCCTGGCCGGTCACGCCGCCGCCGACGATGCGCGCGATGACGTCGAAGCGGCCCTCGACGTCGACGAGCTTCAGCGGGCTGTTGACGAGCTGCTGGTGCACCTTGTTCGGGAAGTAGTCCTCGAGCGTGCGCCCGTTGATCTTCCACTGACCCGTCCCCGGGACGAGACGCACCCGGGCCACGGCCTCCTTGCGGCGGCCGAGCGCCTGACCGGGGGCGGTCAGGCTCTGCCCGCGGCCGGTCGGCGCAGCGGTCTCGGAGGTGTAGCTGGTGGGCGTCTCGTCGCCCTCGAAGTCGACGGTGGTGTCGGCCACTGGTGGATCCTCGCGTCCTGTGGAATCGGTGTCAGCGGCCGGCGGGCTGCTGAGCGACCTGGGTGATCTCGAAGGGCTTCGGCTGCTGCGCGGCGTGCGGGTGCTCCGGGCCGGCGTAGACCTTCAGCTTGCCGATCTGGGCGCGGCCCAGGGAGTTCTTGGGGAGCATGCCGCGCACGGCCTTCTCCACGGCGCGCTCGGGGCGCTTGTCGAGCAGCTCGCTGTAGGGCACCGCGCGCAGACCGCCCGGGTAGCCCGAGTGGCGGTAGGCGAGCTTCTGCTCACGCTTGTTGCCCGTCAGCGCGACCTTGTCGGCGTTGATGACGATGACGAAGTCGCCCTGGTCGACGTGCGGCGCGAACGTCGCCTTGTGCTTGCCGCGCAGCAGCGTGGCGACCTGCGAGGCCAGCCGGCCCAGGACGACGTCGGTCGCGTCGATGACGTGCCAGGTCCGCTCGACGTCGCCGGGCTTCGGGGTGTACGTGCGCACGGTCGTAGCCTTCGTTTCGTGGTGCTGAATGATGGCACCGCTGCTCGCGGGGTTTGAGGCCCGCGAGACACCGGTGAGGGTCGGGTGTCGTGCTCCGCCCGGCAGCTCGACCGACCCTCAGGGGCGGTCACGGCGCGCGGGTACGCACAACGACACGCCAGAGTACCCGCACGCGGCCTGAGGGGTCAAAACCTGGTAGGCGCAGACGCAGTCCGGGTGCTCCGCGCCGGTCCCCGGGGACGCCGCCGCCCCCCGACGACACCGCCCGCCGGCACGCGTGCACCGTCACCGGGCGCGCCGGACCCGTTCGACGTCCCACACGGGCTCGGGGTGCTCGCGGACTCCGCCGTCGGCGTCGACCACGAGGAACCGGTCGAAGCCGCGCGCGAACCAGCGGTCGTGCGTGACCGCGACGACCGTGCCCTCGAACCGCTCGAGCCCGTGCTCGAGCGCCTCGGCCGAGTGCAGGTCGAGGTTGTCGGTCGGCTCGTCGAGCAGCAGCAGCGTCGCGCCCGAGAGCTCGAGGAGGAGGATCTGCAGGCGCGCCTGCTGACCGCCCGAGAGCGTCCCGTAGGGCTGCTCCGCCGCGGCCACGAGCTCGTACCGGTCGAGCGCCCGGCTGGCCTGCTCGCGGCCCATCCCGGCCCGGCGCCCGTCGCCCTCGTGCAGGATCTCGAGCAGCGTCCGGGCGGCCAGCTCGGGGTGGGTGTCGTTCTGCGCGAACCAGCCGGGGACCACCCGGGCGCCGAGGCGCACGTGGCCGGTGTGCGGCACGGGTGCGACGGGGACCACGGGCCGCTGGTCGGGCTCGGGGTCCGTGCCGCCCGCGGCGAGCAGGCGCAGCAGGTGCGACTTGCCCGACCCGTTCGACCCGAGCAGCGCGACGCGCTCGCCGAACCACACCTCGAGGTCGAACGGCTCGAGGAGCCCCGTGACGGCGAGGCCCTCGGCGACCACGGCGCGTCGGCCGGTGCGGCCGCCGCGGAGCCGGACCCGCACGTCCTGCTCGCGCGCGAGCTCGGCCGGCGGCCCCGCCTCCTCGAACTTGCGCAGGCGCGTCCTCGCCGCCTGGTAGCGCGACGACATGCCGTCGTTGAACTTGGCCCGCACCTTGAGGTCCTCGACCAGCCGGCGCAGCTGCGTGCGCTCCTCCTCCCACCGTCGCAGCAGCTCCTCGTGCCGCTCCCGGCGCGCGGCGCGGGCCGCGCCGAAGGTGGCGAACCCCCCGCCGTGCACCCAGGCGCGGGACCCGACGGCCGTCGGCTCGAGACTCGCGACGTGCGTCGCGGTGCGGGACAGCAGCTCGCGGTCGTGGCTCACGAAGAGCACCGTCTTGGGGGACGCGACCAGCTCGCGCTCGAGCCACCGCTTGGTGGGCACGTCGAGGTAGTTGTCGGGCTCGTCGAGCACGAGGACCTCGTCGGGGCCCCGCAGCAGGGCCTCGAGGACGAGGCGCTTCTGCTCCCCGCCCGACAGGCTGCGCACCTCGCGGTGCTGCGCCCGCTCGAAGGGCAGCGACAGGACGGCGTCGGTCACCTGGTCCCAGTCCGCCTCGGCCTGGTACCCACCCACGTCGGCCCAGTCGGCGAGGGCCTGGGCGTAGCGCATCTGCGCGGGCGTGTCGTCGACCTCCATGATCGCCAGCTCGGCGGCGGCGAGCTCGACGGCCGCGTCGCGCACGGCCGGGCGTGCGAGGTCCGCGAGCAGGTCGCGGACGGAGCGGTCGTCGTCGATGCGCCCCACCATCTGGCGCATGACGCCCATGCTCCCGCTCCGCGCGACCACGCCCGAGTGCGGTGCCTCGTCCCCGACGACGAGCCGCAGCAGCGTGGACTTGCCGACGCCGTTGGGGCCCACGAGCGCGGTCCGCGCGCCGTCGGCCACGCGGAGGCTCACGCCCGCCAGGAGCGGCCTGCCGTCGGGCAGCACGTAGCCCACGTCCTGGATGTCGACATGACCCATGCGAGGAGTCTGACGCGTCGTCGGGGCGTGCCGCGACGACATTGCGGCGCACGCACCCACGGCGGAGCGCGCGCTGGCCCCGCGCGGCCCGCCGGGGCCGCGCTGCGGATGCACGACCGGGCACCCGGTGCCACCGTGGACGGCATGAGCACGAGCGACTACGGCGACACCACGGCCACCTCCCCGGACCCGGAGACGGCCGCCGAGGGCGACACCAACCAGCTGCAGCAGGACGACACCCTGCTCGACCGCGGGGTCGACAGCGTCCTCGACGAGGGCTACTCGCCGCCCGAGCACCCCACGGGCAACCGGCTCGAGACGCACCTGGACCAGGCCCTCGGCGAGCGCCTCGACGACAAGCTCGCGCAGGAGGAGCCCGAGGTGTGGGACGCGCAGGACGAGCCGGTCGCCGGCGCGCGCGAGGCCGACCGCGCCGGCCGGCTCGCGGCCGACGAGGCCGCCGCGACCGGCGAGCCCACGTCGAGCACCATGGCGACCGACGTCGGCATCGCGGGCTCCGGCGCGACGGCCGAGGAGGCGGCGGTGCACGTCATCGACGAGGACGAGTCCGGGCTCTGACGCGCCGGACGCGAGGCCGGTCCCCGCGGGGACCGGCCTCGCGCGCGTCCGGGGGGGGCGTCCGGGGGGGGCGTCGCCGTCGCGGGCGGACGGCCGGTTCGCATCGCAGGCGGACGGTCGGTCGCCGTCGCAGGCGGCGGGTCGGTCGCGATCGCGGGCGACCCGTCGTCATCGGACGGCGGCGGAGCGTCAGCCGTCCTCGGCCGTCCCCGTCGCCTCCTCGGCACGACGCCGCGCGCGCGTGGCCTCGGCGCGCTCGGCGAGCCGCTCCGCCGCCGGGTACGCGACCTCCTCGAGCGTCAGCCCGTGCGCCGGCGCGACGACGGCCGCGCCGTCCCGCACCCGCCCCGCGAGGAGCTCGGCCGGCCACCCCTGCTCGCGGCGCCCCTCCCCCACCGCGACGAGCGCGCCGACGAGCGCCCGCACCATCGAGTGGCAGAACGCGTCCGCCTGGACGACGGCGACGACGAGCCCCTCGTCCGGGCCGTGCTGCGGTCGCGACACGTCGAGCACCTGGAGCGTCCGGATGGTCGTCGCGCCGGGCCGCGGCCGGCAGAACGCGGCGAAGTCGTGCCGGCCGACCAGGGAGCCGGCCGCCTCGCTCATCGCGACGGCGTCGAGCGGGAGACGGTGCCGGACGACGTGCGACCGGCGCAGCGGGTCCACACGGCTCACGTCGTCGGCGAGCCGGTACGCGTAGCGGCGGTGCAGCGCCGAGAACCGCGCGTCGAACCCGTCGGGCGCGGGCGCGGCCGCGTGGACGACGACGTCCGGCGGCAGGACCCCCGCGAGCCGCCGCACGAGCACGGCGCCCGGCGGGCCGGTCATCCGTCCGCGCACCGCCTCCCACGCGTCGCGCTCGACGTCGACGTGCGCGACCTGACCCCGCGCGTGGACGCCCGCGTCGGTCCGGCCCGCGACCGTGAGCCGCGGCGGCGCGCAGCGCAGGACCGTCCCGAGTGCCGACTCGAGCGTGCCCTGGACGGTCCGCAGGCCGGGCTGCGTCGCCCAGCCCGCGAACGCGGTGCCGTCGTACGAGAGGTCCAGGCGGACCCGGAGCAGGGCGTCGTTCACGCGCCCAACCTAGCCACCGGGCAGGGGTGACCGGCGACGACCGCGGCGGGGCAGTAGCCTCCGCGGGTGGACGGTCTCACGCTCGCCGTGGACTGCGGCGGAGGCGGCATCAAGGCGTCGGTCCTCGACGCCGCGGGGACCCTGCACGTCCCGGCCGTGCGCGTGCCGACGCCGTACCCGCTGCCGCCGGACCGCCTCGTCGAGGTCGTGCTCGGCATCGCCCGGGACCTCCCGGCCGCCCGACGGGCGACCGTCGGCATGCCCGGCATGATCCGCCACGGCGTCGTCATCGCGACCCCGCACTACGTCACGAGGGCGGGGCCCCGGACGCGCGTCGACCCGGACCTCGTCGCGGCGTGGGAGGGGAGGGACATGGCGGCGGCGCTCACCCACGCCCTGGGCGTGCCGACGCTCGTGCTCAACGACGCCGAGGTGCACGGCGCGGGCGTCGTCACCGGAAGCGGCCTGGAGCTCGTCCTGACCCTGGGTACGGGTCTGGGCTCGGCGCTCTTCGACGGCGGGGCCCTCGCACCGCACCTGGAGCTCTCGCACGCCCCGGTGCGCCGGGGCGTGACCTACGCGCGTGGCTCGGTGAGCACGAGCGTCGGCGCCTCGGCGACGCGCTCTGGTCGCGCCGCGTCCGACGTGCGGTCGAGGGGCTGCGCCCGGTGTTCCGGTGGGACCGCCTCTACCTCGGCGGCGGGAACAGCCGGCGGGTCTCCCCGACCGCCCTCGAGGCCCTCGGGGACGACGTCGTCGTCGTCCCGAACTCGGCGGGCATCGTGGGCGGCCTGCGCGCCTGGACCCTGCGCCCACCGACGGCGACCGGCGGCGACGCCTGACGTCGCCCGCACGCGCGTCCGGTCGGCGCCGTCTCAGCCGTGCGGACGCGCCGGGTCGACCGTGTCGAGGAAGTCGAGCAGCGCGCGGTTGTACGCCACCGGGTGGGTCAGCGCGACGAGGTGGGTCGCACCGGCCACCAGGACCCGCTCGGCACCCGGCGCCGCCGCGAGGAAGGCGCGCTCCTGGAGACGGAAGTGGTCCAGGGAGCCGTTGACGAACCGCACGGGGCAGCGGACCCGGGAGAGGTCGTCGAGCGGACGCAGCGCACGCATCGCCGTCAGCAGGTCGACCATGACGTCGAGCGCGAAGCCACCCTCGCCGAGCGCGGCACCGCCGTCGTCCGGGATCGCGAGGTCGACCAGGAGCTGGTTGAGCCGTGCGCCGCGGTCCGGCAACCGCCCGATGACCACGGCCGCGAGCCGCCACGCGTCGGTGAGCCGACGGTCCGGCTCGGTGCAGCACCCGGACGCCAGCAGCCCCGCGGCGCCGTCCGGGTGGTCGGCCGCCCACCGGATCCCGAGGTACCCGCCGAGCGAGAGACCGACGACGACGGCACGCCCGCCGACCGCGTCGACCGCCTCCCCGATGGCCTCCAGGGAGCCGTCGACGGTGAACCGCTCACCCATGCGTCGCCCGTGGCCGGGCAGGTCGGGGGCGACGGCGGTCCGACCGGCGCGGGCCAGCGCGTCGAGCTGGGCGCGCCACATGGTGCCGGACGTCCGCGCACCGTGGAGCAGCACGACCGGCAGCGACGGCGGCAGCGGCCCGGCGCGTCGCGCGTCGGCGTCCCGGCCGCCGCCCAGGGTGCGGGTCGACGTCTCCACGGACGTCACGCTACCCACGCGCGCGGCCCCGTGCCGTGCACTCGCGACCGCCCCCGGCCACCGACGGGACGAGAAGAGGGACCGGAGCACGTGGCTCCGGTCCCTCTCGTCGGTGGTGCGGCGGCGTCAGGCCTTCTCGGTGCCCTCGGCGTCGGTCGCCTCGTCGGTCGCCTCGGCGTCCGCCGTCGGCGCCTCCTCGGCCTCGGCGGGCGCCTCGGTCGCCTCGGCAGCCGTCGGCTCCTCGACCGTCTCCTCCGCCGCCGGCTCCTCGGCGGCGGGGGCGGCCTTGGCCTTCTTCGGCGCAGCGGCCTTCTTGGTGGCCTTCTCCGCCTCGCGGACCGTCGCCTGCTTGGCGCTCACGGGCTCGAGGACGAGCTCGATGACGGCCATGGGCGCGTTGTCGCCCTTGCGGGGACCGATCTTCGTGATGCGGGTGTAGCCGCCCTGGCGCTCGGCCATCGCGGGCGCGATCTCGGTGAAGAGCTCGTGCACGACGCCCTTGTCCTTGACGGTCGCGAGCACGCGGCGGCGAGCCGCGAGGTCGCCGCGCTTGGCGAACGTGATGAGACGCTCGGCGAGCGGGCGGAGCCGCTTCGCCTTCGTCTCGGTGGTCGTGATGCGGCGGTGCTCGAACAGGCTCGTCGCCAGGTTGGCGAGGATGAGCCGCTCGTGCGCCGGACCGCCTCCGAGCCGCGGACCCTTGGTGGGCGTAGGCATGTCGTACTCCTCAGTAGTTCATCGACGGGGCACGCGGACTGGTGCGCGTGTCCCCCACGGCGTCAGGACAGCTCGTCCTCGGTGTAGTCGGCGTCGTCGTAGTACGCCGCCGTCGAGGGGTCGAAGTCGATCGGGCTGTCCTTGAGCGACAGGCCGAGCCCGGCGAGCTTCTCCTTGACCTCGGTGATGGACTTCGCACCGAAGTTGCGGATGTCCAGGAGGTCGGCCTCGCTGCGCGCCACGAGCTCACCCACGGAGTGGATGCCCTCGCGCTTGAGGCAGTTGTAGGAGCGGATCGTCAGCTGGAGCTCCTCGATCGGGAGCGCGAGGTCCGCGGCGAGCGCCGCGTCGGTCGGCGACGGGCCGATCTCGATGCCCTCGGCCTCGACGTTGAGCTCGCGCGCCAGCCCGAACAGCTCGACGAGCGTCTTGCCAGCGGACGCGAGCGCGTCGCGCGGTGCGATCGCCTGCTTGGTCTCGACGTCGACGACGAGCTTGTCGAAGTCGGTGCGCTGCTCGACACGGGTCGCCTCGACCTTGTAGGTCACCTTGAGGACGGGCGAGTAGATCGAGTCGATCGGGATGCGGCCGATCTCGGCGTCGTACGCCTTGTTCTGCTGCGCCGACACGTAGCCGCGGCCGCGCTCGACCGTGAGCTCGATCTCGAGCTTGCCCTTGCCGTTGAGCGTCGCGATGTGGAGGTCGGGGTTGTGCACCTGGACGCCGGCCGGCGGCGTGATGTCCGCCGCGGTCACCGTGCCGGGGCCCTGCTTGCGCAGGTACATCACCACGGGCTCGTCGTTCTCCGAGGAGACGACGAGCTCCTTGATGTTGAGGATGATCTCGGTGACGTCCTCCTTGGCACCGGTGATGGTGCTGAACTCGTGGAGCACGCCGTCGATGCGGATCGACGTCACCGCCGCGCCGGGGATCGACGAGAGCAGGGTGCGGCGCAGCGAGTTGCCGAGCGTGTAGCCGAAGCCCGGCTCGAGCGGCTCGATGACGAACCGCGAGCGGTACTCGGAGATGACCTCTTCGGTCAGCGTGGGGCGCTGTGCGATGAGCACGGTGGGTGTCCTCTCAGTGTGCGTCCGCCATATGACGCATCACGGGGTCCTGCGGGTCTCGGTCCACCCGGCAGGGGTCCAGCAGGAGGGCGGGTGCCCTCGGGACGCGGGCCGGGGCCGCGCGCGGGTGCGGGGTCGGGTCGCCGTTCGGCGACCCGACCCGGCGGGGAGTCGTCAGACGCGGCGACGCTTCGGCGGGCGGCAGCCGTTGTGCGCCTGGGGCGTCACGTCCTGGATCGAGCCGACCTCGAGGCCGGTCGCCTGGAGCGAGCGGATCGCGGTCTCGCGGCCCGAGCCGGGGCCCTTGACGAAGACGTCGACCTTCTTCATGCCGTGCTCCTGCGCGCGGCGGGCGGCCGCCTCGGCGGCGAGCTGGGCGGCGAACGGCGTCGACTTGCGCGAGCCCTTGAAGCCGACCTGGCCCGAGGAGGCCCAGGCGATGACGGCACCCGTGGGGTCCGTGATCGAGACGATCGTGTTGTTGAACGTGCTCTTGATGTGGGCCTGGCCCACGGCGACGTTCTTCTTCTCCTTGCGGCGGGGCTTGCGGGCCGAGCCGGCAGTACGGGTCTTGGGAGGCATTGCGGTTTCTCTCCTGGTCTGAGGTCGTCGGACCGGTGCGCGGAGGGCGTCGCTCGTGCGAGCCGCGGCTCACGCCACCGGACTGCTGGCTACTTGCGCCCGGCCTTCTTCTTGCCGGCGACGGTGCGCTTCGGGCCCTTGCGGGTGCGGGCGTTGGTCTTGGTCCGCTGACCGCGCACGGGCAGCCCGCGGCGGTGCCGCAGACCCTCGTAGCTGCCGATCTCGACCTTGCGACGGATGTCGGCCGCGACCTCGCGGCGGAGGTCGCCCTCGAGCTTGTAGCTGCCCTCGAGGTGGTCGCGCAGCGCGACGAGCTCGGCGTCGCCGAGCTCGCGGACGCGCAGGTCCGGGCTGATGCCCGTCGCCGCGAGCGTCTCCTGCGCACGCGTGCGCCCGACGCCGTAGATGTAGGTGAGCGCGACCTCGAGCCGCTTGTCGCGGGGGAGGTCGACGCCGACGAGACGTGCCATTCTCAGTGCTCCTGTACTGCGTCGGAGGTCTTCCGCACGGTCCTCCCGCTGCTGCGGGCCCCGGCCTCCGAGCCGGGGGTTGCGCGTGCGCCGTGGGCGACGCGCTGACCGTGCGCTGGTCGGCCCCGAGGGGCCGGTGGTCCTGCTGTCCTGCTCGCACGAGCCCGGTCGAGGACCGGGACGCCGGGGCTCAGCCCTGGCGCTGCTTGTGCCGCAGGTTGTCGCAGATGACCATGACGCGACCGTGCCGGCGGATCACCTTGCACTTGTCGCAGATCTTCTTGACGCTGGGCTTGACCTTCATGCTCGTTCCTCCGCCGCCGCACGCGCGCACGAGCGTGCGACGGGCGGCAGTTCGATCGGGGTGTGATCTGGTGATCGGGACGGACTACTTGTAGCGGTAGACGATCCGGCCGCGGGACAGGTCGTACGGGCTCAGCTCGACCACCACCCGGTCCTCGGGGAGGATCCGGATGTAGTGCTGTCGCATCTTGCCCGAGATGTGGGCGAGAACCTTGTGGCCGTTCGCGAGCTCGACGCGGAACATCGCGTTCGGCAGCGCCTCGACCACGGAGCCCTCGATCTCGATGACACCGTCCTTCTTTGCCATGTCCTCCGCTAACTGTCGTGATGCATGTCTGCGACCCCTGGACCCGACGGATCAGGACCGGATGGGTCGTCCTCCGGCGCGGTTCCACCGGGATCCAGGATCCCGGTTGCGGACACACGCGCCCGACGGACCATCGTACGGCATCCGGCGCCCTGGGACGAACCGACGCGCCGATGCCGTCGCGGTCCTCGACCTCGCGCCGTGCGTCACTCCCAGGGGGCGACGGTGACCCCGAGGGCGGCGAGCCGCTCGGCCCCGCCGTCGGGCGCGGTGAGCACCCAGATCCCGTCGGGCCCGATGGCGACGGTGTGCTCCCAGTGGGCCGCACGCGCTCCGTCGACCGTGACGACCGTCCAGTCGTCCTCGAGGACCTGCGTCATGCGCGACCCGCGCGTGAGCATCGGCTCGACGGCCAGGCACATCCCGGCGCGCAGCCGGGGCCCCTTCTCGCGCGTGCGGTAGTTGAGCACGTCGGGCGGCTGGTGCATCGCGCTGCCGATCCCGTGGCCCACATACTCCTGCACGACGCCGTACGGCACGCCGGCCGCGTCGACGACGTCCTCGACCGCCTCCCCCACCGCGCCGAGCCGGTCCGACGTCGCGAGCGCCGCGATGCCGGCCCACATGCAGTCCTCCGTGACGCGCGAGAGCTCGACGTCAGCAGGGTCCGCGTCCGGAAGGACCACCGTGAACGCCGCGTCGCCGTGCCACCCGTCGACGATCGCGCCGCAGTCGACCGAGACGACGTCGCCGGGCTCGAGCACGCGGCTGCCGGGGATCCCGTGGACGACCTCGTCGTTCACGGACACGCACAGCGTCGCGGGGTATCCGTGGTACCCGAGGAACGACGGCGTCGCACCGGCGGCGCGGATGACCTCCGCCGCGACGGCGTCGAGGTCCGCCGTCGTCAGGCCCGGGCGGATCGCGTCGCGGACGGCCGCATGAGCGTCGGCGACCACCAGGCCGGCCCGGCGCATGTGTGCGACCTGCTCGGCGCTCTTGTACTCGATCCTGTCGCGACCGAACACGGTCATCCCTCGAGCGCGGCCAGCAGCCGCTCGGTGACCTCGGCGACCTCGCCGATCCCGTCGACCTGCGCGAGCAGGCCGCGCTCGGCGTACACGTCGGCGACCGGCTGCGTCTGCTCGCGGTAGACCTCGAGGCGGTGCCGGATGACCGGCTCCGTGTCGTCGACGCGCCCCTCGACGGTCGCCCGGTGCAGGAGGCGCGTCACGACCACGTCCGTGTCGGCGGTGATCTCGACCGCACGGTCCAGCGTCAGGCCGCGCGCGGAGAGCATCCCGTCGAGCTCCGCCACCTGGGCCGTGTTGCGCGGGTAGCCGTCGAGGAGGAAGCCCTCCGCGACGTCGGCCTCGTCGAGCCTCGCCGCGACCATCGCGTTGGTGACCGAGTCGGGGACCAGCTCGCCACGCGAGGTGTAGCCCTGGGCGGTGCGACCGAGCTCCGTCCCCCCGGCGATGTTCGCGCGGAAGATGTCTCCCGTCGAGATCGCCGGGACACCGAGAGCCTCGGCGAGGCGCGCTGCCTGCGTGCCCTTGCCCGCTCCGGGCGGGCCGAGGAGGACGATGCGACGGCTCAACGGAGGAACCCTTCGTAGTGGCGCTGCTCGAGCTGCGACTGGATCTGCTTGACCGTCTCGAGGCCGACACCCACGACGATGAGGATCGACGCGCCGCCGAGCGGGATCGTGGTGCTGATGCCCAGCGCGATGAACACGAAGAGCACGACCATCGCCACGAAGGCGAGGTACAGCGAACCAGGTGCCGTGATGCGCGTGATGACGTAGTCGAGGTACTCGGCGGTGGGCCGGCCGGCGCGGATGCCCGGGATGAACCCGCCGTACTTCTTCATGTTGTCCGCGACCTCGTCCGGGTTGAACGTGATGGCCGTGTAGAAGTACGCGAAGAAGATGATCAGGACGATGTAGAGCGCGATGTTCAGCGGTGCCGCCGGGTCGACGACGTTGTTGGTGACCCAGATGACCCACTCCGCGGTCGGGTCCGCGAACTGCGCGATCAGACCGGGGACCGCGAGCAGCGACGACGCGAAGATGATCGGGATGACACCCGACATGTTGATCTTGATCGGGATGTAGGTGCTCGAGCCTCCGTACATCTTCCGACCGACCATGCGCTTGGCGTACTGCACCGGGATCCGCCGCTGAGACTGCTCGACGAAGACGACCAGACCGATCGTCAGGATGATCACGGCGAGCACCGCGACGAACTTGGCGATGCCGTTCTCGCCGCCGGCGATCGACCAGAGCGCCGTCGGGAACGTGGCCGCGATCGAGGTGAAGATCAGGAGCGACATGCCGTTGCCGATGCCGCGCTCGGTGATGCGCTCGCCGAGCCACATGATGAGCGTCGTCCCCGCCGTCATCGTGATGATCATCAGCAGGATCGTGGCGACCGTGTCGTCGGGGATGACCGGCACGGAGCAGTTCTGGAACAGCTGGCCGTTGCGCGCGACCGTGATGATCGTCGTCGACTGCAGGATCGCGAGACCGATCGTCAGGTACCGCGTGTACTGCGTCAGCGTCGCCGTGCCGGACTGCCCCTCCTTGTGGAGCGCCTCGAACCGCGGGATGACCACGCGGAGCAGCTGCACGATGATGCTCGCCGTGATGTACGGCATGATCCCGAGCGCGAACACCGACAGCTGCAGCAGCGCGCCGCCGCTGAAGAGGTTGATGAGCCCGAGCAGGTTGTTGTCGGCGGACTCGCCGACGCACACCTGCACGTTGCGGTAGTCGACACCAGGCGTCGGGATGAACGAGCCCACCCGGTAGATCGCCATGATCGCGATGGTGAAGAGCAGCTTGCGCCGCAGGTCTGGCGTCCGGAAGGCCCGGCCGAATGCGCTGAGCACCTGTCCTCCTGCTCCGCCGTCAGCGGCGGTGTGTCGTCGAGCCCGTCACCGACGCCGTGGTCGGCTGCGGGGAGCCGCCTGGAACCCTAACCCAGCAGGGTCCCGGGACGGCGCAGGGGCCGGGGCGCTGCGCGCGTCCCGGCCCCTGCGTCAGGTCAGTCCTCGGAGACGGACCCGCCGGCCGCGAGGATCTTCTCCTTCGCGGAGGCGGAGATCGCCTGGACCGCCACCGTGAGCTTCACGTCGATCTCACCGGTGCCCAGCACCTTGACGGGCTGGTTCTTGCGGACCGCGCCCTTGGCCACGAGGTCCTCGACCGTCACGTCGCCACCCGAGGGGTAGAGCGCCGCGAGCGTCGCGAGGTTCACGACCTGGTACTCGGTGCGGAACGGGTTCTTGAAGCCCCGGAGCTTCGGCAGCCGCATGTGCAGCGGCATCTGCCCGCCCTCGAAGGCCTCGGGAACCTGGTACCGGGCCTTCGTGCCCTTGGTACCGCGACCCGCCGTCTTGCCCTTCGACGCCTCACCACGACCCACACGGGTCTTGCGGGTGTGCGCGCCCGGGGCCGGACGCAGGTGGTGCAGCTTCAGGGTGCCACCGGCGCCCTCGGTCGCGTTGGTGACCTTCGCCTCGGCCGCCTTCGCGGCGGAGGCCTTGGTCCCCTTGGCGGCCGGGGTCGCGGCAGCGCTCTTCTTCTCAGCCATGGTCACTCGACCTCCTCGACGGTGACGAGGTGCGCCACCGTGGTGACCATGCCGCGGATCTCCGGACGGTCCTCCTTGACGACGACGTCGCCGATGCGCTTGAGGCCGAGGGTCCGCAGCGTGTCACGCTGGTTCTGCTTGCCGCCGATGGCGGACTTGGTCTGGGTCACCTTGAGCCGGGCCATCAGGCACCTGCCTTCGCGGCGACGCCCGCTGCACGTGCCCGGAGCATGGCCGCGGGGGTCACGTGCTCGAGCGGCAGGCCACGGCGCGCGGCCACGGCCTCGGGCTCCTCGAGCTCGCGGAGCGCCTGCACCGTGGCGTGCACGATGTTGATGGCGTTCGACGAGCCCATGGACTTCGACAGGACGTCGTGGATGCCCGCGCACTCGAGGACCGCGCGGACGGGACCACCGGCGATGACACCGGTACCCGGCGAAGCCGGACGCAGGAAGACGACGCCGGCCGCGGCCTCACCCGTGACGGGGTGCGGGATGGTGCCCTGGATGCGCGGGACGCGGAAGAAGCTCTTCTTGGCCTCCTCGACACCCTTGGCGATCGCCGCGGGCACCTCCTTGGCCTTGCCGTAGCCCACGCCGACCGTGCCGTCGCCGTCACCCACCACGACGAGCGCGGTGAAGCTGAAGCGGCGACCACCCTTGACGACCTTGGAGACGCGGTTGATGGTCACCACGCGCTCGACGAAGGCACTCTTCTCGGCGGCGTCGCCGCGGCGGTCGCCACGACGGTTGTCGCCACGCTCGCGCCGGTCGCCGCCGCCGCCGGCGGCGCCGGTGTTGCTGCGCTGCGGTGCAGCCATCAGTACTTCCTCTGCTTCCGTACGGACAGGACTCGGGGGGCGGTCACAGTGCGAGACCGCCGTCGCGGGCACCGTCGGCGACCGCCGCGACCCGACCGTGGTACTTGTTGCCGCCACGGTCGAACACGACGGCCTCGACACCGGCGGCCTTGGCGCGCTCGGCGATCAGCTCGCCGACCCGACGGGCCTTGGCGGTCTTGTCACCGTCGAAGGCACGCAGGTCCGCCTCGAGCGTCGACGCGGACGCCACGGTGCGGCCGACGCTGTCGTCCACGACCTGGGCGACCATGTGCCGCGACGAGCGGGAGACCACCAGGCGAGGACGGGTCGTCGTGCCGACGACCTTCTTGCGCAGGCGGAGGTGGCGACGGGCGCGGGCGACAGCCTTGCCCTTGCCGCGGATGGTGATAGCCACGGTTACTTACCAGCCTTTCCAGCCTTGCGGCGGACGACCTCGCCGGCGTACCGCACACCCTTGCCCTTGTACGGCTCGGGCTTGCGGATCTTGCGGATGTTCGCGGCGACCTCGCCGACCTGCTGCTTGTCGATGCCGCTCACCGAGAACCTCGTCGGCGTCTCCACCGCGAAGCTGATGCCCTCCGGGGCGGTGACGAGCACCGGGTGGCTGAAGCCGAGCGCGAACTCCAGGTCGGAGCCCTTCGCCGTCACGCGGTAACCGGTACCGACGATCTCGAGCTTCTTGGTGTAGCCCTCGGTGACCCCGGTGACGAGGTTCGCGAGCAGCGTGCGGGTCAGGCCGTGGAGCGAGCGCGAGGCGCGCTCGTCGTCGGGGCGCGTCACCACGAGGGTGCCGTCCTCCTGGGCGACCTGGATCGGTGCCGGGACGGTGTGGGTCAGGGTGCCCTTCGGGCCCTTGACCGTCACGTCGGCACCACTGATCGTCACGTCCACGCCGGCCGGGACCGGGACGGGGACCTTGCCGATACGAGACATGGTTCTCTCCTCTCGGTCTCTCGGTTACCAGACGTAGGCGAGGACTTCCCCACCCACGCCCTTCTGGGCGGCCTGCTTGTCGGTCAGGAGCCCCGACGACGTGGACAGGATCGCCACGCCGAGGCCCCCGAGCACGCGGGGCAGGTTGGTCGACTTGGCGTACACGCGCAGGCCCGGCTTGGACACGCGGCGCACACCGGCGAGCGAGCGCTCGCGGTTCGGGCCGAACTTCAGCTGGATCGTGAGGTTCTTGCCCACGGGGGCGTCCTCGACGGTCCAGCCGGCGATGTAGCCCTCCGCCTGGAGGATCTCCGCGATGTGCGACTTCAGCTTGGAGTACGGCATCGTCACGGAGTCGTGGTACGCGGAGTTCGCGTTACGCAGACGCGTGAGCATGTCTGCGATGGGGTCGGTCATCGTCATCGGGCTTGTGCCCTTCCTCGCCGGGGTATCCCCGCACCGGAGCGCAAGGGGACCTGCGGCGTAGTTGTTACCAGCTGCTCTTGGTGACGCCGGGAAGCTCGCCGCGGTGCGCCATCTGGCGCAGGCAGATGCGGCAGAGGCCGAACTTGCGGTACACGGCGTGCGGACGGCCGCACTTCTGGCACCGGGTGTAGGCGCGGACACCGAACTTCGGCTTCTGCGCCGCCTTCTGGATCAGGGCGGTCTTCGCCATGCTCAGTTCTCCTTGAAGGGGAAGCCCAGACGGCGGAGCAGCGAACGGCCCTCGTCGTCGGTGGTCGCGGTCGTGACGACGGTGATGTCCATGCCGCGCGTGCGGTCGATGCGGTCGGGGTCGACCTCGTGGAACATGACCTGCTCGGTCAGACCGAAGGTGTAGTTGCCGTGCCCGTCGAACTGCTTGGGCGACAGGCCGCGGAAGTCGCGGATGCGCGGCAGCGCGAGCGAGACGAGGCGGTCGGCGAACTCCCACATGCGGTCGCCGCGCAGCGTGACGTGCGCACCGATCGGCATGCCCTCGCGCAGTTTGAACTGCGCGATGGACTTGCGGGCCTTCGTGACCTGAGGCTTCTGGCCGGTGATCGCCGTGAGGTCGCGGATCGCGCCCTCGATGAGCTTGGAGTCCTTCGCGGCCTCGCCGACGCCCATGTTCACGACGATCTTGACGACGCGCGCGACCTGGTTGACGTTCTCGTGGCCGAACTCCTCGCGCAGCCCGGGGAGGATCTCCTCCGCGTACTTCGCCTTGAGGCGCGGGACGGCCCGCGTGACGGTCTCAGTGCTCATCAGATGTCCTTACCGGAGCGCTTGGCCACGCGGACGCGCACGGAACGGGTGCGGCCGTCACGCTCGATCTCCTCGGTGCGGTAACCGACCCGGGTGCCCTTCTTGGTCTCCGGGTCGACCAGCATCACGTTGCTGACGTGGATCGGCGCCTCGACGGTCTCGATGCCACCGGTCCGGGTGCCGCGACCGGTCTGGCCGGCCTTGGTGTGCTTCGTGACGCGCTGGACACCCTCGACGATGATGCGGTCGGAGTCCTTGACGACCTCGAGCACACGGCCCTGCTTGCCCTTGTCGCGGCCCGCGATGACGACGACGAGGTCGCCCTTCTTGATCTTGGCCATGGTCAGAGCACCTCCGGTGCCAGCGAGATGATCTTCATGAACTTCTTGTCCCGCAGCTCGCGGCCGACCGGGCCGAAGATGCGCGTGCCGCGCGGCTCGCCGTCGTTCTTGAGGATCACGGCGGCGTTCTCGTCGAACTTGATGTACGAGCCGTCCGGGCGGCGGCGCTCCTTGGTGGTGCGCACGACGACGGCCTTGACGACGTCTCCCCGCTTGACGTTGCCGCCGGGGATGGCGTCCTTCACCGTCGCGACGATGACGTCGCCGATACCGGCGTAGCGACGGCCGGACCCGCCGAGAACACGGATGCAGAGGATCTGCTTCGCTCCCGTGTTGTCGGCGACCTTCAGTCGCGACTCCTGCTGGATCATGTCTGTGAACTCCTGTCGTCGTGCCGGTTCTCGTCAGTGCGAGCCTGGCCGAACGGATGTGGTGGGCGGCGGACCGCCCGGTCGCGGGCGACCGGGCGGGACCGGGCTACTTCGCCTTCTCGAGGATCTCCACGACGCGCCAGCGCTTGGTGGCCGACAGCGGGCGGGTCTCCATGATGAGGACCAGGTCGCCGATCCCGGCCGAGTTGGCCTCGTCGTGCGCCTTGACCTTGCTCGTCCGCCGCATGACCTTGCCGTAGAGCGGGTGCTTGACCCGGTCCTCGACCTCGACCACGACGGTCTTGTCCATCTTGTCGCTGACGACGTAGCCGCGCCGCGTCTTGCGGTACGGCCGGCTCTCGGCCGTGGCGTCAGCGGTCTTCGCTGCGTTCTCGGTGCTCATGTGTGACCTCTCGCTCACTCAGCGCTCGGGCTGGGTGCCGTACGGATGCCGAGCTCGCGCTCGCGCAGGATCGTGTAGATCCGCGCGATGTCGCGGCGCACGGCCTTCAGGCGCCCGTGGCTCTCGAGCTGGCCCGTCGCGGACTGGAAGCGGAGGTTGAACAGCTCCTCCTTGGCCTTCTTCAGCTCGGCGACGAGCGTCTCGTCGTCCATGCCGTCGAGCTCGGCCGGAGCAAGCTCCTTCGAACCGATAGCCATCAGTTGCCACCACCCTCGCGCACCACGAAACGGCACTTCATCGGGAGCTTGTGCATCGCGCGGCGCATCGCCTCGCGGGCCAGCGGCTCGGGGACACCCGCGAGCTCGAACATGACCCGACCGGGCTTGACGTTGGCGATCCACCACTCCGGGGAACCCTTGCCGGAGCCCATGCGGGTCTCCGCCGGCTTCTTGGTGAGAGGCCGGTCAGGGTAGATGTTGATCCACACCTTGCCGCCACGCTTGATGTGACGGGTCATGGCGATACGAGCGGACTCGATCTGGCGGTTCGTGACGTAGGCCGGCTCGAGAGCCTGGATGCCGTAGTCGCCGAACGAGATCGTGGTGCCGCCCTTCGCCGCGCCCGAGCGCGACGGGTGGTGCTGCTTGCGGTGCTTGAGCCTGCGCGGGATCAGCATGCTCAGGCCTCCGTTCCGGTCTCAGGGGCCGATGCGGGGGTCGACGGGGCAGCGGCCTCGGCCGGGGCCTCGGTGCGCTCGGCGCGCTCGGGACGACGCGCGCCGCCACGGGCGGGACGGTCGCCACGGTCGCCACGAGGGCCACGCGGAGCACGCGGGCCGGCCGAGGCCTGCTCGCGGGCGTACTCCTTCTCCGTCATGTCGCCCTTGTAGATCCACACCTTGACGCCGATCTGACCGAACGTCGTGCGGGCCTCGAAGGTGCCGAAGTCGATGTTCGCGCGGAGCGTGTGCAGCGGCACACGACCCTCGCGGTAGAACTCCGAGCGGCTCATCTCGGCGCCGCCCAGACGGCCGGCGCACTGCACCCGGATGCCCTTCGCGCCGGCGCGGAGCGCGGACTGCATGCCCTTGCGCATCGCACGGCGGAACGAGACACGGCTCGCGAGCTGCTCGGCGATGCCCTGGGCGACCAGCTGGGCCTCGAGCTCGGCGTTCTTGACCTCGAGGATGTTGAGCTGGACCTGCTTGCCCGTGAGCTTCTCGAGCTCGCCGCGGATGCGGTCGGCCTCGGCGCCGCGACGGCCGATGACGATGCCCGGCCGCGCGGTGTGGATGTCGACGCGGACGCGGTCACGCGTGCGCTCGATCTCCACCTTCGCGATGCCGGCACGGTCGAGGCCGGTCGACATGAGCTTGCGGATCTGCACGTCCTCGCGGACGTAGTCGCGGTACCGCTGCCCAGGCTTGGTGCTGTCGGCGAACCAGCGCGACCGGTGGTCGGTGGTGATGCCGAGGCGGTACCCGTGCGGGTTGACCTTCTGTCCCACTATCGGGTCCTCTCCTTCTTCTCGACCGGGGCCACGACCACGGTGATGTGGCTGGTGCGCTTCAGGATCCGTGACGCACGACCCTGCGCGCGGGGACGGAACCGCTTGAGCGTCGGGCCCTCGTCGACGTAGGCCGCCTGGACGACCAGCGCCGAGGCGTCGAACGCCTCGTTCGCGCGGTCGGCCTTCACGCGTGCGTTGGCGATCGCGCTCTCGACCACCTTGAGGACGGTCTCCCCCGCGGCCTGCGGCGCGAACTTCAGCGTCGCGACGGCCTCCTCGGCCTGCTTGCCACGGATGAGGTCCACGACGCGCCGGGCCTTCTGGGGCGTGACGCGGACGAACCGCGCCTGCGCCTTGGCTTCCATTGCTGTCCTGCCTTCTTGTGTCGTCATGGGAAGAGCTGCGTCACTGACTCGCGTCAGCGACGACGGCCCTTCCGGTCGTCCTTCTCGTGGCCGCGGAAGGTCCGCGTGGGGGCGAACTCGCCGAGCTTGTGGCCGACCATCGACTCGGTCACGAAGACCGGGACGTGCTTGCGGCCGTCGTGGACGGCGAACGTGTGCCCGAGGAACTCGGGGGTGATCATCGACCGGCGGGACCAGGTCTTGATGACGGTCTTGGTCCCCTTCTCGTTTTGGGCGTCCACCTTCTTCTGAAGGTGGTCGTCCACGAAGGGGCCCTTCTTGAGGCTACGCGGCATCGGTCAGGCTCCTTCTCAGCGCTTCTTGCCGGTACGACGACGGCGGACGATCATCTTGTCGCTCGCCTTGTTGGGGCGACGCGTGCGGCCCTCGGGCTGACCCCACGGGCTCACCGGGTGACGACCACCGGACGTCTTGCCCTCACCACCACCGTGCGGGTGGTCGATCGGGTTCATCGCGACACCGCGGACGGTCGGGCGCTTGCCCTTCCACCGCATGCGGCCGGCCTTGCCCCAGTTGATGTTCGACTGCTCGGCGTTGCCGACCTCGCCGACCGTCGCCCGGCAGCGCAGGTCCACGTTGCGGATCTCGCCGGACGGCATGCGCAGCTGCGCGTAGGGGCCGTCCTTCGCGACGAGCTGCACCGACGCGCCCGCCGAGCGGGCGATCTTCGCGCCGCCACCGGGCCGCAGCTCGATCGCGTGGATGACCGTACCCGTCGGGATGTTGCGCAGGGGCAGGTTGTTGCCGGGCTTGATGTCGGCGCCAGGGCCGTTCTCGACGACGTCGCCCTGCGAGAGCTTGTTGGGCGCGATGATGTAGCGCTTCTCGCCGTCCGCGTAGTGCAGGAGCGCGATGCGCGCGGTGCGGTTCGGGTCGTACTCGATGTGAGCGACCTTGGCCGGCACGCCGTCCTTGTCGTGACGACGGAAGTCGATGACGCGGTAGGCACGCTTGTGGCCACCGCCCTGGTGGCGCGTGGTCACCCGACCGGTGGAGTTGCGGCCACCCGTCTTGTGCAGCGGGCGGACCAGCGACTTCTCGGGCGTGGAGCGCGTGATCTCGACGAAGTCGGCGACGCTGCTGCCGCGGCGGCCGGGCGTCGTCGGCTTGTACTTACGGATTCCCATGGAGAGTCAGTCCCTCTGTCTCGTCGGTCCGGCGTCAGCCGACCGGTCCGCCGAAGATGTCGATGGTGCCCTCGCGCAGCGTGACGATCGCGCGCTTGGTGTCCTTGCGCTTGCCGAGCCCGAACTTGGTCCGACGGCTCTTGCCCTTGCGGTTGGACGTGTTCACGGAGTCGACCTTCACGCCGAAGACCTGCTCGACCGCGATCTTGATCTCGGTCTTGTTCGCGCGGGGGTCCACGAGGAACGTGTACTTGCCCTCGTCCATGAGCGTGTAGCTCTTCTCGGACACCACCGGCGACAGCAGGATGTCGCGCGGGTCCTTGTTCACGGTGGTCACTTGGTCTCCTCCGCGGCCAGGTCGGACGCCTCGGACTCGGTCGCGACGGCCTTGGCCGCGCGCCCCGCCGGACGCGTGAGGAACGCGTCGAGCGCACCGCGCGTGAAGACGACGTCGTCCGACATGAGCACGTCGTACGTGTTGAGCTGGTCGGCCGTGAGCAGGTGGACCTGCTCGAGGTTCCGCAGCGACTTGATCGAGCCCTCGTCGCCCCGCTCGAGCACCACGAGGACGTGGCGGCGCGAGGTCAGGGCGGTGAGCGTCGCGACAGCGGTCTTGGTCGACGGCTGGTCGTCCGCACCGAGGAAGCTCTCGACGACGTGGACGCGGCCGGCGCGAGCGCGGTCCGACAGGGCGCCGCGCAGGGCGGCGGCCTTCATCTTCTTGGGCGTCCGCTGGCTGTAGTCGCGCGGCACGGGGCCGTGCACGGTGCCACCACCGGCGAACTGCGGCGCGCGGGTCGAGCCCTGGCGGGCACGACCGGTGCCCTTCTGCTTGTAGGGCTTCTTGCCGCCACCGGAGACCTCACCACGGGTCTTCGTCTTGTGCGTGCCCTGACGGGCGGCAGCGAGCTGCGCGACGACGACCTGGTGGATGAGCGGGACGTTGGTCTGGACGTCGAACACCTCGGCAGGAAGCTCGGCGGTGCCGGCCTTCTTGCCCTGGGCGTCGAGGACGTCGACGGTCTGCGTGGTCATCGTGAGCTCACGCCCCCTTCGCGGCGGTGCGCACCAGGACGACGCCGCCCTTCGGGCCGGGAACGGCGCCCTTGACGAGCACCAGACCCTTCTCGGCGTCGACCGCGTGCACGGTCAGGTTCTGGGTGGTCTGACGGACGTGGCCCATGCGACCGGCCATGCGCAGGCCCTTGAAGACGCGCGACGGCGTCGAGGCGCCGCCGATCGAGCCCGGCTTGCGGTGGTTGCGGTGCGCACCGTGCGAGGCGCCCACACCGGCGAAGCCGTGGCGCTTCATGACACCGGCGGTGCCCTTGCCCTTGGTGGTGCCGACGACGTCGACCAGCTGGCCGGCCGTGAAGGCCTCGGCGGTGATCTCCTGGCCGAGCGAGAACTCGCTCGCGTCCGACGTCCGGATCTCGGCGACGTGACGGCGCGGCGTGACGCCGGCCTTCTCGAAGTGGCCCTTGAGCGGCTGGGTCACCTTGCGCGGGTCGATCTGGCCGTAGGCGAGCTGCACGGCGGCGTAGCCGTCGACGTCCTCGGTGCGGACCTGGGTCACCACGTTGGTGCCGACCTGCACGACGGTGACGGGCACGAGGCGCCCGGCCTCGTCCCACAGCTGCGTCATGCCGAGCTTGGTGCCCAGCACAGCCGTGATCGGCTTGGCGTTCTGGGGAAGCGTGGTCATCGTGATCTCCTGAGCCTCAGAGCTTGATCTCGATGTTCACGTCCGCAGGCAGGTCGAGACGCATGAGCGAGTCGACCGCCTTCGGCGTGGGATCGATGATGTCGATGAGGCGCTTGTGCGTGCGCATCTCGAAGTGCTCGCGGCTGTCCTTGTACTTGTGAGGCGACCGGATGACGCAGAAGACGTTCTTCTCCGTCGGCAGCGGCACCGGACCCACGACCGTCGCACCAGCGCGCGTCACCGTGTCGACGATCTTCCGCGCCGAGCTGTCGATGACCTCGTGGTCGTAGGACTTGAGCCGGATGCGGATCTTCTGTCCCGCCATGGCGTCGTCTGACTCTCTCTCTCGAACCGCTGTCTGTCCGACCCCCGCACTCGGGCGTGTCGCTTCTCGCGACGCACCTCCGCGCTGCGCACCGTGAAGGCACGAGGTCGTTGGATGCTGTGGGGATCACCCGGCGCGTGGCCGGCGCATCCCGCTCAACGTCTGTCGTTCGTACGTGGCTGCCGCGCACACCGGTCCGGGCTCGCTCCCCCGCCGAGGCGGTGACGAGCGGACGCAACGGCGCCGGGCAACCTGAACAGTGTGCCAGACGCACGCGGCGATTACCAATCGCGCCGTCTGTGCGCTGCACCACGCCGCAGGCGCACCCGCGAGGGTGGCCGAGCGGCGGCATGACGAGGGCCCGGGCTCGTCGAGCCCGGGCCCTCGTTCACGTCACTTGAGGATCTTGGTGACCCGGCCGGAGCCGACGGTGCGGCCACCCTCGCGGATGGCGAAGCCCAGACCCTCCTCCATGGCGATCGGCTGGATCAGCTCGACCGACATCTCGGTGTTGTCGCCGGGCATGACCATCTCGGTGCCCTCGGGCAGCGTGATGACGCCGGTGACGTCCGTCGTGCGGAAGTAGAACTGCGGACGGTAGTTCGAGTAGAACGGGTTGTGACGGCCGCCCTCGTCCTTGGCCAGGATGTAGACCTGGGCCTCGAAGTTGGTGTGCGGCGTGATCGAACCCGGCTTCACGACGACCTGGCCGCGCTCGACGTCCTCACGCTTGATGCCACGGAGCAGGAGGCCGCAGTTCTCGCCGGCCCACGCCTCGTCCATCTGCTTGTGGAACATCTCGATGCCCGTGACCGTGGTCTTCTGCGCCGGGCGGATGCCGACGATCTCGACCTCGGAGTTGATCGCGAGCTTGCCGCGGTCGACCTTGCCGGTGACGACGGTGCCACGACCGGTGATCGTGAAGACGTCCTCGATCGGCATGAGGAACGGCTTGTCCATGTCACGGACCGGCTCGGGGACCGACTCGTCGACGGCCTCGAGGAGGTCCTCGACCGACTTGACCCACGTGGGGTCGCCCTCGAGCGCCTTCAGGCCCGACACGCGGACGACGGGGGCGTCGTCGCCGTCGAAGCCCTGCGACGACAGGAGCTCACGGACCTCCATCTCGACGAGCTCGAGGATCTCCTCGTCGTCGACCATGTCGGACTTGTTGAGCGCGACGAGCAGGTAGGGCACGCCGACCTGGCGCGCGAGCAGGACGTGCTCACGCGTCTGGGCCATCGGGCCGTCCGTCGCGGCGACCACCAGGATCGCGCCGTCCATCTGGGCGGCACCGGTGATCATGTTCTTGATGTAGTCGGCGTGACCGGGCGCGTCGACGTGCGCGTAGTGCCGCTTCTCCGTCTGATACTCGACGTGCGCGATGTTGATCGTGATACCGCGCTGCTTCTCCTCCGGCGCCTTGTCGATCTCGTCGAACGGCGTGAAGGGGTTCAGGTCGGGGTACTTGTCGTGCAGCACCTTCGAGATGGCAGCGGTCAGCGTCGTCTTGCCGTGGTCGACGTGACCGATGGTCCCGATGTTGACGTGCGGCTTGGTCCGCTCGAACTTGGCCTTCGCCACTGGTGTCCTCCTCGGACTGGGTAGTTGTGCCGAACGGTGCAGGTGCCTTACGACTCCTGCGGGGCGTGCGGGTCTCTACAGGTTGATGGTTGAACTGGTGCGGTCGACCTGTGGGACTACTCGCCCCGGGTCTTCTTGATGATCTCCTCGGCGACGTTCCGAGGAACCTCGGCGTAGCTGTCGAACTGCATCGAGTACACCGCACGACCCTGGGTCTTGGACCGCAGGTCGCCGACGTAGCCGAACATCTCCGACAGCGGGACGAGAGCGCGCACGACCTTGACGCCGGTCGCGTCCTCCATGGACTGGATCATGCCGCGACGCGAGTTGATGTCGCCGATGACCTCACCCATGTAGTCCTCAGGGGTACGGACCTCGACCGCCATGATCGGCTCGAGCAGGACGGGGTCCGCCTTGCGGGCCGCCTCCTTGAGGATCATCGAGCCGGCGATCTTGAACGCCATCTCCGAGGAGTCGACGTCGTGCGCGGCGCCGTCGGTCAGCGTCGCCTTGATCCCCACGAGCGGGAAGCCCGCGAGCACACCCAGCTCCATGGCGGACTGGATGCCCGCGTCCACGCTCGGGATGTACTCGCGCGGGACGCGTCCACCGGTGACGGCGTTGACGAACTCGTACAGCTCGCCCGACTCCGAGTCCAGCGGCTCGAAGGTCATCTGCACCTTCGCGTACTGGCCCGACCCACCGGTCTGCTTCTTGTGCGTGTAGTCGATCTTCTCGACCTTGCGCCGGATCGTCTCGCGGTACGCGACCTGCGGCTTGCCGACGTTGGCCTCGACCTTGAACTCGCGACGCATGCGGTCGACGAGGATGTCGAGGTGGAGCTCGCCCATGCCGCCGATGACGGTCTGGCCGGACTCCTCGTCCAGGCGGACCCGGAACGTCGGGTCCTCCTCGGCGAGCTTCTGGATCGCGACGGAGAGCTTCTCCTGGTCGCCCTTGGTCTTCGGCTCGATCGCGACGTCGATGACCGGCTCGGGGAACGTCATCGACTCGAGGACCACCTGGTTCGCCGGGTCGCACAGGGTGTCACCGGTGGTGACGTCCTTGAGCCCGATGAACGCGTAGATGTGGCCGGCCGTGGCCTCCTCGACGGGGTTCTCCTTGTTGGCGTGCATCTGGAAGAGCTTTCCGATGCGCTCCTTCTTGCCCTTGGTCGAGTTCACGACCTGGGCGCCCGTCGGGACCTTGCCCGAGTAGACGCGGACGTAGGTGAGCTTGCCGAAGAACGGGTGCGCGGCGACCTTGAACGCGAGCGCCGAGAACGGCTCGTCGGCCGAGGGGCGCCGCGTGACGGACTTCTCCTCGTCGCCGACCGCGTGGCCCTCGACTGCCGGGACGTCGAGCGGCGTCGGCAGGTAGTCGATGACGGCGTCGAGCATGGGCTGGACGCCCTTGTTCTTGAACGCCGAGCCGCACAGGACGGGGTAGGCCTCGCCCGAGATCGTGAGCTTGCGGATGCCCGCCTTGATCTCGTCCTCGGTCAGCTCCTCGCCGCCCAGGTACTTCTCGAGCAGCTCCTCGTCCGCCTCCGCGACGGCCTCGATGAGGGCGCTGCGGTACTCCTCGGCCTTCTCGACGAGGTCAGCGGGGATCTCCTCGATCGTGTAGTCCTCGCCCTTCTGCACCTCGCCACGCCACGTGAGCGCGCGCCGGTAGATCAGGTCGACGACACCGATGAAGTCGCTCTCCGAGCCGATCGGGATCTGCAGCGGGAGGGGCTTGGCCTTGAGGCGGTTCACGATCGTGTCGACCGTGAAGTAGAAGTCCGCACCGAGCTTGTCCATCTTGTTGACGAAGCAGATGCGCGGGACGTTGTACTTGTCCGCCTGGCGCCACACCGTCTCGGACTGGGGCTCGACACCCTCCTTGCCGTCGAAGACGGCGACCGCACCGTCGAGCACGCGGAGCGAGCGCTCCACCTCGACCGTGAAGTCGACGTGCCCGGGCGTGTCGATGATGTTGATCTGGTTGCCCTGCCAGTAGCAGGTCGTCGCGGCCGACGTGATCGTGATGCCGCGCTCCTGCTCCTGCTCCATCCAGTCCATCGTCGAGGCGCCGTCGTGCGTCTCACCGATCTTGTAGTTGACCCCGGTGTAGAACAGGATCCGCTCGGTGGTGGTCGTCTTGCCGGCATCGATGTGAGCCATGATGCCGATGTTGCGGACCTTCTTGAGGTCGGTCAGCACGTCCAGTGCCACGGTAAGCCCTTCTCGGTACGGGTCAGGAGGCGGCGCCTCCCGCTGGGGTCACCAGCGGTAGTGCGCGAACGCCTTGTTCGACTCGGCCATCTTGTGCATGTCCTCGCGACGCTTGACCGCGGCGCCGAGGCCGTTGCTCGCGTCGAGGATCTCGTTCATGAGGCGCTCGGTCATCGTCTTCTCGCGACGTGCACGCGAGTAGTCGACGAGCCAGCGCAGCGCGAGGGTCGTCGAGCGCACGGGGCGGACCTCGACGGGCACCTGGTAGGTGGCGCCACCGACGCGGCGCGAGCGCACCTCGAGGGCGGGGCGGACGTTCTCGAGCGCGCGCTTGAGGACGACGACGGGGTCCCCGCCGGTCTTCTCGCGAGCACCCTCGAGGGCGCCGTACACGATCGCCTCGGCGACCGACTTCTTGCCGTCGAGCAGGACCTTGTTGATCAGCTGCGTGACGACGGGCGACCCGTAGACGGGGTCGGCGATGAGCGGCCGCTTCGGGGCCGGGCCCTTGCGAGGCATCAGCTCTTCTCCTTCTTGGCGCCGTAGCGGCTGCGGGCCTGCTTGCGGTTCTTCACGCCCTGCGTGTCGAGCGCGCCACGGATGATCTTGTACCGGACACCGGGGAGGTCCTTCACACGACCGCCGCGCACGAGCACGATCGAGTGCTCCTGGAGGTTGTGGCCGACACCGGGGATGTACGCGGTGACCTCGATCTGGCTCGAGAGCTTGACGCGCGCGACCTTGCGCAGCGCCGAGTTCGGCTTCTTCGGGGTGGTCGTGTAGACGCGGGTGCACACCCCGCGCCGCTGAGGGCTGCCCTTGAGGGCCGGCGTCTTGGAGGAGGACGCCTTGGACGTCCTCCCCTTGCGCACGAGCTGCTGGATCGTGGGCACTACGTCTCCGTGTCTCTCGGTACTGCTCGTCTGGTCGACCGGGGGTTCCCGGTCATGGGGGCCAGGCTTCGCCCGGCCCCAGGATCTTTCGTCCCGCACCGACCCCCGCGTCCGGGCGTGTCGCCCCGTTCGAGCGCGGCTCCACCCGTCGACACCTGTCCGGACGGGGGTTCCGCGCTGCGGGCGGCGGCCCGGCCAACCGTCCCGACCCGGTCCCGTCACGTCCTGGTGGACGTCTGGCGACTCGGTTCGGAGGCGGTTGCGCGCGCGAGAGCCCGACGGCGCGGGCACAGGGTCCCACGTTACCTGTCCGGCCCGTGGACCGTCAAAGCGACGTCGGTCACCGCACGCGCCGCGCCGACGCGGCCCGAGCGGCCGGTCGGCTGGCCGGTCCCGACCACGCGGGAGGGGCCCACCGCGGTGCGGTGAGCCCCTCCGTGCGCGGCGTCCGACGACCTCAGCGCAGGTCGCCGAAGTCGATGTCCTCGAGCGGGATCGCGTCGCCCGAGCCCATGCCGAGCGGCGGGAAGTCGATCTCGTCGTAGCCGAAGGACGGGTACAGCTCGGCCTTCGCCTCCTCGGTCGGCTCGACCGTGACGTTCCGGTACCGGGGAAGTCCGGTACCCGCCGGGATGAGCTTTCCGATGATGACGTTCTCCTTGAGGCCGAGCAGCGGGTCGCTGCGACCGCTCATGGCCGCCTCGGTCAGGACACGCGTCGTCTCCTGGAACGAGGCCGCGGACAGCCACGAGTCCGTCGCGAGCGACGCCTTCGTGATGCCCATGAGCTCCGGACGACCCGAGGCGGGCTGACGCCCCTCGGCGACCGCCCGGCGGTTCGCCTCCTCGAAGCGCCCGCGCTCGGCCAGCTCACCCGGCAGGAGGTCCGTCTCACCCGAGTCGAGCACGGTCACGCGCCGCAGCATCTGCCGCACGATGACCTCGATGTGCTTGTCGTGGATGTCGACACCCTGCGAGCGGTACGTCTCCTGGACCTGGTCGACGAGGTGCTTCTGCGTCGCACGCGGGCCGAGGATGCGCAGGACCTTCTTCGGGTCCACGGCACCCTGGACGAGCTGCGTGCCCACCTCGACGTGGTCGCCGTCGGCGACCACCAGACGCGACCGCTTGGAGACCGGGTAGGCGACCTCCTCCGTGCCGTCGTCCGGCGTGAGGACGAGACGGCGGACGCGCTCTGAGTCGTCGACCGCGATGCGACCGGTGTGCTCCGCGATGGGCGCCTCACCCTTGGGGGTGCGGGCCTCGAAGAGCTCCTGGACACGCGGCAGACCCTGCGTGATGTCCTCCGCCGACGCCACACCACCGGTGTGGAACGTCCGCATCGTCAGCTGCGTGCCGGGCTCACCGATCGACTGGGCCGAGATGATGCCGACGGCCTCGCCGATGTCGACGAGCTTGCCCGTCGCGAGCGACCGGCCGTAGCACAGCGCGCACGTGCCGACGCGCGACTCGCACGTCAGGACCGAGCGGACCTTGACGTCCTCCACGCCGGCCTCGAGGAAGCGCTCGATGAGGACGTCGCCGACGTCGTCACCCGCGTTGCCGACCACGGTGCCGTCGGTGCCGGCGACGTCCGTGGCGAGCGTGCGCGCGTAGACGCTGGTCTCGACCTTCTCGTGGCGCGTGAGCGAGCCGTCCGACAGCCGCTCCGCGATCGGCAGCGTGAGGCCGCGCTCGGTGCCGCAGTCGTGCTCGCGCACGATGACGTCCTGCGAGACGTCGACGAGACGACGCGTCAGGTAGCCCGAGTCGGCCGTCCGCAGCGCCGTGTCGGCGAGGCCCTTACGGGCACCGTGCGACGCGATGAAGTACTCGAGGACCGAGAGGCCCTCGCGGTAGTTCGACTTGATCGGCCGCGGGATGATCTCGCCCTTGGGGTTGGCCACGAGGCCACGCATGCCGGCGATCTGGCGGACCTGCATCCAGTTGCCTCGGGCGCCGGAGGAGACCATCCGGTTGAGCGTGTTCTGCGCCGGGAAGTTCTTGCGCATGACGTCGGCCACCTGGTCGGTCGCCTGGGTCCAGATCTCGATGAGCTCCTGACGGCGCTCGTCGTCGGTGATCAGACCCTTGTCGTACTGCGACTGGATCTTCGCGGCACGCGCCTCGTAGGACTCGAGGATCTGCTGCTTGTCCTGCGGCGTCGCCACGTCGGAGATCGCGATGGTCACGCCCGAGCGGGTGGCCCAGTGGAAGCCGGCCTCCTTGAGCGCGTCCAGGCTCGCCGCGACCTCGACCTTCGGGTACCGCTCGGCGAGGTCGTTGACGATCGCCGAGAGCTTCTTCTTGTCGACGACCCCGTTCACGTACGGGTAGTCGACCGGGAGCAGCTCGTTGAAGAGCGCACGGCCCAGCGTCGTCTGCATGACGATCGACTGACCCGGCTCCCAGCCCTCGGGGGCCTCGAAGCCCTCCGGCGGCACGAGGTCCGTGAACCGCAGGCCGACGACGGCGTTGAGGTCGAGCGAGCCCTGGTCGTGGGCCATGATCGCCTCGGAGACCGAGACGAACGACCGACCCGCGCCCAGCGCGTCGTCCTTGTCCGCCGTCAGGTGGAACAGACCGATGATCATGTCCTGCGAGGGCATGGTCACCGGACGGCCGTCCGACGGCTTGAGGATGTTGTTGCTCGACAGCATGAGGATGCGGGCCTCGGCCTGCGCCTCGGTCGACAGCGGCAGGTGGACGGCCATCTGGTCGCCGTCGAAGTCGGCGTTGAACGCCGCGCAGACGAGCGGGTGCAGGTGGATCGCCTTGCCCTCGACGAGCTTGGGCTCGAACGCCTGGATGCCCAGGCGGTGCAGCGTCGGCGCACGGTTGAGCAGCACCGGGTGCTCGGTGATGACCTCCTCGAGCACGTCCCAGACCTGCGGACGCGCGCGCTCGACCATGCGCTTGGCGCTCTTGATGTTCTGCGCGTGGTTGAGGTCGACGAGCCGCTTCATGACGAACGGCTTGAACAGCTCGAGCGCCATCTGCTTGGGCAGGCCGCACTGGTGCAGCTTGAGCTCGGGGCCGACGACGATGACCGAACGGCCCGAGTAGTCGACGCGCTTGCCGAGCAGGTTCTGGCGGAACCGGCCCTGCTTGCCCTTGAGCATGTCGGAGATCGACTTGAGCGGGCGGTTGCCGGGACCCGTGACCGGGCGGCCGCGGCGGCCGTTGTCGAACAGCGCGTCGACGGCCTCCTGGAGCATCCGCTTCTCGTTGTTCACGATGATCTCGGGCGCGCCGAGGTCGAGCAGGCGCTTGAGGCGGTTGTTCCGGTTGATCACGCGGCGGTACAGGTCGTTCAGGTCCGACGTCGCGAACCGGCCGCCGTCGAGCTGGACCATCGGACGCAGGTCCGGCGGGATGACCGGGACGGCGTCGAGGACCATGCCGAGCGGCGTGTTGGTCGTCGTCAGGAACGCGTTGACGACCTTGAGCCGCTTGAGGGCACGCGTCTTCCGCTGACCCTTGCCGTTCTTGATGATGTCGCGCAGGTTGGCGGCCTCGGCCTCGAGGTCGAAGTCCTCGAGACGCTTCTGGATGGCCGCGGCACCCATGGCGCCCTTGAAGTAGTTGCCGTACCGGTCCTGGAGCTGGCGGTAGAGCATCTCGTCGCCCTCGAGGTCCGCGACCTTGAGGTTCTTGAAGCGGTCCCACACCTGCTCGAGGCGGTCGAGCTCGGCGTCCGCGCGCTTGCGCAGCTGCGCCATCTCGCGCTCGGCCGAGTCGCGCACCTTGCGGCGCGCGTCGGCCTTGGCGCCCTCGGCCTCGAGCTGGGCGAGGTCCTCCTCGAGACGGCGCGCGCGCTTGTCGATCTCGACGTCGCGCCGCGACGTGATCTCCTTCTTCTCGAGGTCGATCTCGTTCTGCAGGTTCGGCAGGTCCTCCTGCCGGCCCTGCTCGTCGACCTCGGTGATCATGTACGCCGCGAAGTAGATGACCTTCTCGAGGTCCTTCGGGGCCAGGTCGAGCAGGTAGCCCAGGCGCGACGGGACACCCTTGAAGAACCAGATGTGGGTCACGGGCGCGGCGAGCTCGATGTGGCCCATGCGCTCACGGCGCACCTTCGAGCGCGTCACCTCGACGCCGCAGCGCTCGCAGATGATGCCCTTGAAGCGCACGCGCTTGTACTTGCCGCAGTAGCACTCCCAGTCCCGGGTGGGACCGAAGATCTTCTCGCAGAAGAGCCCGTCCTTCTCCGGCTTGAGGGTCCGGTAGTTGATGGTCTCGGGCTTCTTGACCTCGCCGTGGGACCACGTGCGGATGTCCTCCGCGGTCGCCAGGCCGATGCGCAGCTCGTCGAAGACGTTGACGTCGAGCAAGGTTCCTACTTCCTTCTCAGTCCGTGTTCACCGTTCGTGGCCGGTGAGAGCCGGTGGCCGGTCCGCGGGGGCCGGGAGGCCCCCGCGGACGGCGAGGTCAGATCTCCTCGATGCTCGAGGCGTTCGGGCGGCGGGACAGGTCGATGCCCAGCTCCTCCGCGGCGCGGTACACCTCGTCGTCGTTCTCCTTCATGTCGATCGAGACGCCGTCCGAGGACAGCACCTCGACGTTCAGGCAGAGCGACTGCATCTCCTTGAGGAGCACCTTGAAGGACTCCGGGATGCCCGAGTCGGGGATGTTCTCGCCCTTGACGATGGCCTCGTAGACCTTGACGCGGCCGGGGACGTCGTCCGACTTGATGGTGAGGAGCTCCTGCAGCGTGTAGGCGGCGCCGTACGCCTCCAGGGCCCACACCTCCATCTCGCCGAACCGCTGACCACCGAACTGCGCCTTACCACCCAGCGGCTGCTGCGTGATCATCGAGTACGGGCCGGTCGAGCGCGCGTGGATCTTGTCGTCGACCAGGTGGTGCAGCTTGAGGATGTACATGTAGCCGACCGCGACCGGGTCCGGGAACGGCTCGCCCGAGCGACCGTCGAAGAGCCGGGCCTTGCCGGTCCCGTCGACCATCCGCTCGCCGTCGCGGTTCGGGTGCGTCACGCTCAGCAGGCCCGTGAGGACCTCCTCGGGCACGCCGTCGAACACCGGCGTCGCCACCGGGTTGCCCGGCTGGCTCGTGAGCGCGGCCTGCGGCACGCGCTCGACCCACTCCGAGCCGTCGGCCGCGTTCGCGACGTCCCAGCCCTGCTTGGCGACCCACCCGAGGTGGGTCTCGAGCACCTGGCCGACGTTCATGCGGCCGGGCACGCCGAGCGGGTTGAGCACGATGTCCACCGGCGTGCCGTCGGGCAGGAACGGCATGTCCTCGACCGGGAGGATCTTGGAGATGACGCCCTTGTTGCCGTGACGGCCGGCGAGCTTGTCGCCGTCGGTGATCTTGCGTCGCATCGCGATGTAGACGCGCACGAGCTCGTTCACGCCGGCGGGCAGCTCGTCGCCGTCCTCACGGTTGAACGTGCGGACCTCGATGACCGTGCCGGACTCGCCGTGCGGGACCTTGAGCGAGGTGTCGCGCACCTCGCGCGCCTTCTCGCCGAAGATCGCGCGGAGCAGACGCTCCTCGGGGGTCAGCTCCGTCTCACCCTTGGGCGTGACCTTGCCGACGAGGATGTCGCCCGCGGCGACCTCGGCGCCGATGCGGATGATGCCGCGCTCGTCGAGGTCGGCGAGGACCTCCTCGGAGACGTTCGGGATGTCCCGCGTGATCTCCTCGGGGCCGAGCTTGGTGTCGCGCGCGTCGACCTCGTGCTCCTCGATGTGGATCGAGGAGAGCACGTCGTCCTGCACGAGACGCTGGCTCAGGATGATGGCGTCCTCGTAGTTGTGGCCCTCCCACGACATGAACGCCACGAGGAGGTTGCGGCCGAGCGCGAGCTCGCCCTCGTCCGTCGCCGGGCCGTCGGCCAGCACGGAGCCGACCTCGACGCGGGCGCCCTCGTCGACCAGCACGCGCTGGTTGTAGGAGGTGCCCTGGTTCGAGCGGCGGAACTTCGCGACCCGGTACGTCGACGTCGTCGCGTCGTCGTTGGCGACCGTGATGAGGTCGGCCGACACCTCGGTGACCACACCGGGCTTGGTCGCGACGATGACGTCACCCGCGTCGACCGCCGCGCGGCGCTCCATGCCGGTGCCGACGAGCGGCGCCTCGGAGCGGACCAGCGGCACGGCCTGGCGCTGCATGTTCGCGCCCATGAGGGCACGGTTGGCGTCGTCGTGCTCGAGGAACGGGATCATGGCGGTCGCGACCGACACCATCTGGCGCGGCGAGACGTCCATGTAGTCGACCTGGTCGCCGGGGACGATCTCGACCTCGCCGCCCTTGGTGCGGCACAGGACACGCTCCTCCTGGAACGTCCCGTCCTCGGTGAGCGGCGCGTTGGCCTGCGCAATGACGAAGTTGTCCTCGTCGTCGGCGGTCAGGTAGTGGACGTCGTCCGTGACCCGGCCGTTCTCGACGCGACGGTACGGCGTCTCGACGAAGCCGAACGCGTTGATGCGGCCGTAGGTCGCGAGCGAGCCGATGAGGCCGATGTTCGGGCCCTCAGGGGTCTCGATCGGGCACATGCGGCCGTAGTGCGAGGTGTGGACGTCGCGGACCTCCATGCCGGCGCGGTCGCGCGACAGACCACCCGGGCCGAGGGCCGACAGACGCCGCTTGTGCGTCAGGCCCGCGAGCGGGTTGTTCTGGTCCATGAACTGCGACAGCTGCGACGTGCCGAAGAACTCCTTGATCGACGCCACGACCGGGCGGATGTTGATCAGGGTCTGCGGCGTGATCGCCTCGACGTCCTGCGTCGTCATGCGCTCGCGCACGACGCGCTCCATCCGCGACAGGCCCGTGCGGACCTGGTTCTGGATGAGCTCGCCGACCGCGCGGATGCGACGGTTGCCGAAGTGGTCGATGTCGTCCGTCTCGACGCGCACGTCGACGGGCTCGCCGTTGCGGGCACCACCGATCGTGGCGACGTCGGCGTGCAGCGCCGCCATGTACTTGATCGTGGCGACGACGTCCTTGACGGACAGCACCGAGTCGCTCAGCGGGACGTCGATGCCGAGCTTCTTGTTGACCTTGTAGCGGCCGACCTTCGCGAGGTCGTAGCGCTTGGGGTTGAAGTAGAAGTTCTCGAGCAGCGCGCGACCGGCCTCGACCGTCGGCGGCTCGCCCGGGCGGATCTTGCGGTAGATGTCGAGGAGCGCCTCCTCCTCGGTGTTCACGTGGTCCTTCTCGAGCGTCTCGAGGACGGCCGGGAACTGCGCGAACTCCTCGCGGATCTCCGCCTCGGACATGCCGAGCGCCTTGAGGAAGACCGTGACCGACTGCTTGCGCTTGCGGTCGACGCGGACGCCGACGGCGTCGCGCTTGTCGATCTCGAACTCGAGCCACGCACCGCGCGAGGGGATGATCTTGGCCGTGAAGATGTCCTTGTCGGACGTCTTGTCGGCGGCGCGCTCGAAGTACACGCCCGGGGACCGCACGAGCTGTGAGACGACGACGCGCTCGGTGCCGTTGATGATGAACGTGCCGCGCTCCGTCATGAGCGGGAACTCGCCCATGAACACCGTCTGGCTCTTGATCTCGCCCGTCGTGTAGTTGACGAACTCGGCCGTGACGAAGAGCGGAGCGGCGTAGGTGAAGTCCTTCTCCTTGCACTCCTCGGCCGTGTACTTGGGCGGCTCGAAGCGGTGGTCGCGGAAGGACAGCGACATGCTGCCGCCGAAGTCCTCGATCGGGGAGATCTCCTCGAAGATCTCCTCGAGGCCCGAGGTCTCCGGCACGTCCTGCCGGCCGGCCTCGAGGGCGGCGGCGACGCGCTCCTTCCACGCGGCGTTGCCCAGGAGCCAGTCGAAGTTCTCGGTCTGCAGACCGAGCAGGTCGGGGACCTCGAGCGGCTCGTGGATCGTGGCGAAGGAGATGCGGCGAGATGCGGTGCGGTTCGCGATAGCGTCGGCGGACGGTGCAGAAGGGGTGCGCGAGGCAGCCAAGAGGGGTCCTTCCCTGCGGATCGTGTGCACACGCGCGGGACGTGCCCTACCGTTTCCCACCTGCCCACGACGATCGTCCGGGCACCGGGCGGAGCTCGGGACCGAAGGGCGGGATGAGGGGAGCAGGCACAGGCCAGCGCAAAGCGCTAGCGTAGCCGGACAGGACAGCATTGTCCAACCCGCCTCGTCAAGGCCCCACGCGGGCGACGCGCCGACGTCGTCGTGCCCGCGCATCCGCCCGGCGGCGCCCGCTCCCCCGCGCCGGCGACGCGCCCCGGGGCGCACCCGCCCGGGCTCCGCGCCCGGCGGACCCGACGCGCGCTCACCTCCCGGACGGCGCGAGGCCCGCACCCGTGACGGGTGCGGGCCTCGCGCTCGTGAGTGCCCGGGGCCGGGCGAACCCGGCTCTCAGGCGCGCGTCACTTGAGGGTGACGGTGGCGCCGGCGCCCTCGAGGGCAGCCTTGGCCTTCTCCGCGGTCTCCTTGTTGACGGCCTCGAGGACCGGCTTCGGGGCACCGTCGACGAGGTCCTTCGCCTCCTTGAGGCCGAGGCTCGTGAGGGCGCGCACCTCCTTGATGACCTGGATCTTCTTGTCACCGGCGGCCTCGAGGACGACGTCGAACTCGTCCTTCTCCTCCTCGGCGGCGGCCTCGGCACCGGCACCGCCGGCGGCGGGGGCGGCGGCGACCGCGACGGGCGCGGCGGCGGTGACCTCGAAGGTCTCCTCGAACGCCTTCACGAACTCCGAGAGCTCGATGAGGGTGAGCTCCTTGAACGCGTCGAGCAGCTCCTCGGTGGTGAGCTTCGCCATGGTGGCGTGTCCTTCCTTGTTGCCCTGGTCCGGTGCAGGCCGGAGAGCAGGTGGGTGTGGTGTGTCGACGAGCGGGTGGTGACGGTGGGCCGGGGCCCGGGCCGTCAGGCCGCCTGCTCCTCGGTCGCCCGCTTCTCACGCAGGGCATCGATGACGCGCGCGGCCTGGGCCGTGGGCGCCGTGAACATGTAGGCAGCCTGGTAGAGCTTGCCCTTCATCGCGCCGGCCATCTTGGCCAGCAGCACCTCGCGGGACTCGAGGTCCGCGAGCTTGGTGATGTCCTCGGCCGCGAGGGTGCGCCCGTCCAGGACACCACCCTTGATCACGAGCTGAGGGTTCGCCTTGGCGAAGTCACGCAGACCCTTTGCCGCCTCGACCGGGTCACCGGTCACGAAGGCGACGGCCGACGGGCCGGCGAGCTGCTCGTCGAGACCCTCGACGCCAGCCTGCTTGGCCGCGATGGCGGACAGCGTGTTCTTCACCACGGCGTAGGTTGCGTTGCCGCTGAGCGACCGCCGCAGCTGCTTGAGCTGCTTGACGGTGAGCCCGCGGTACTCGGTCAGCACGACGGCGTTGGACTCACGGAACTGCTCGGTGAGCTCAGCGACCGCGGCTGCCTTGTCCGGCCTCGCCATGGCAATCCTTCCGGTGGTTGTCCCGCAGTCGTCGACGTCCGGTGCCCCGGTACGAGAAGAGCCCCGCGCAGGTGCACGGGGCTCGGACGACGCGGGCGCGCACGGCGGCCACGATCGGGCTGAGTCACTGTCACCTGCGCCGGCCCCCGCTCGTGAGCGGAGCTTCGGTCCACTGTCCGCGCCTGGGCACGGGCAGCCGACGACCTGCGGTCTTGGGCTCGGACAGCGTACGCGACCGCGGGCGCGGGACCAAATCGTGCCCCGGGCGCCCCACCCGGCCGGCTCAGGCCCACTCCCAGCTCGCGAGCACCGCCTCGACCGTGGCCGTGCGGTCCACCGCGCCCTCGTGCCGGAGGTAGCCCACGGCGACGAGGTACCCGTCCCGCTCGACGAACCACTCCGTGAGGCGGGCGCCGTTCGACGTGAAGTGGGTGTCCGCCTGGAACGCCTCACCGTAGGCGCTGACGACCAGGACCGGGCCCGTCCGCGTCCCAGCGGGGGCCTCCTCGGCGTCCGGCCACGGGGACGCCGCCTCCAGGGCCGTCCCCGCCTGCTCGAGCGGCCCCAGGCACCGCACGGTCACCCACGACTCGTCGTCGAGCTCGAGGTCGGTGCTGCCCTCGGACGTCCGCGGGGTGACCGGGGCCGTCAACCCGTAGCCGGGGCACCCGCCCGACGCAGCGACACGCACCGCGTGCGCGGGCTCGATGGCGGTCGGCTCGAGAGTGACGGTCGCGCTCGGCTCGGCCCTGGGCGGCTCCGGGTCCGAGCACCCCGTCGCGCCGAGGACCGCGGCGGTCACGACACAGGCACCGACGACGGGGCGTGCACGCAGCTGCATGCCCGGACATCGGCGTCACGCGCGCCGATCTTGAGGCCGACACGCGCTGGACGGCCTGGACCGACCCATCCAGCCGGTCCACGGCTCCGAACCACGGGCAGCGCGGGACGTGGCGTCCCGCACCGACCGGAAGGACCGCACCATGACCTCGACCCCCTCCCGCCTGCTCGCCACCGTCCTCGGCGCGGTGTACCTCGTCGTCGGCGCCGTCGGCTTCGCCGTGACCGGCGGCACCGGGCTCACGTCGACCGAGGGCGCGACCCTCCTCGTGTTCGAGGTGAACCCGCTGCACAACGTCGTGCACCTCGGCGTCGGCGCGGCGCTGCTCGTCGCGGCGCGACGGTCCGCGGCCGCGGCGCGCGGCACGTGCCTCGCCGTGGGTGCCGTGTACCTGCTCGTCGGGGTCGCGGGGCTGTTCCTCGTCGACTCCCCCGCCAACCTGCTCGCGCTCAACGGCGCGGACAACGTGCTGCACCTCGCGAGCGCGCTCGTGCTGCTCGGTGTCGCGCTCGCCGACCGCCGCGCCCCCGTCGTCCGGACGGCGTGAGCACGTCCGGGGCGGCGCTCCCGTCGGCCGCCGTCGCCCTCGCAGGCCTCGGAGGGCTCGGTGCGGCGACGGTCGCGACGGGACTGGCCGCCGGGACGCTGGTCCACGAGGGGGGTGCGCCGTGGGCCGCAGGTCTCGCCGCGTCCGCCGCCGGGTTGGCCGTAGCGGGCGTCACGACGCTGGTACGCGCCAGGCCGCTCGCCCCGCGTGGGACGAGCGCGGCGCTCGCCGTGTCGGCGGGGACGTGGTGGCTGGTCGGCACGCCGACCGTCCCGGGCGCGGGCGGCGGCGCTGTCGCACCTTCGGCCGCCGACGCCGCGCTGGTCGCCCTGCTCCTGCTCGGCGCGCTCGGCACCGCGCTCGCCCACCGCCAGGGCCGCCGTCCCGCGCCGCTGCACGCGGCCCCGCGCGGACCCGCCGCCGGGCTCGCGGCGTGGGCGACGGCCGCGGCCCTCGTCGCCGGTCTCACGACGCCCGGTCTCGCCGCCACGTGGGCCGGTCAGCACGCCGTGCCGCACGGGGGCCACGGGGCCGGGGACACCGGGACGCCGTCGTCGCCCGGGCTGCCCAGCCTCCCGGACGGGGACCCGGGCACCCCCTCGGGGCACGGGCACTGAGCCCGACCCCCGCACGCACGAGGGGCCCGGCAGCCGCAGCTGCCGGGCCCCTCGTCGAGCACGTGACGTCAGGCGACGTCGCTCTCCTCGTCGAGGAGGTTGCGCGTCCGGTTCTGGTCGAGCGGGATGCTCGGGCCCATCGTCGTGGTCACGAAGGCCTTCGTGATGTAGCGGCCCTTCGAGGTCGACGGCTTGAGGCGCAGGACCTCCTCGAGCGCGGCCGCGTAGTTCTCCACCAGCTTCTCGTCGTCGAACGACGCCTTGCCGATGATGAAGTGCAGGTTCGAGTGCTTGTCGACGCGGAACTCGATCTTGCCCCCCTTGATGTCCGTCACGGCCTTCGCGACGTCCATCGTGACCGTGCCGGTCTTCGGGTTCGGCATGAGGCCACGCGGGCCGAGCACCTTGCCGAGACGACCGACCTTGCCCATGAGGTCCGGCGTCGCGACCGCGGCGTCGAAGTCCGTGTAGCCCGCGGCGACCTTCTCGATGAGCTCGTCGCCGCCGACCTCGTCGGCGCCCGCGGCGCGGGCCTGCTCGGCGCGCTCGCCGTTCGCGAACACCAGGACCCGCGCGGTCTTGCCCGTGCCGTGCGGCAGGTTGACCGTGCCGCGGACCATCTGGTCCGCCTTGCGCGGGTCGACGCCGAGACGGAAGGCGACCTCGACGGTCGCGTCGTACTTCGTGGTCGACGTCGCCTTCGCCAGGCGGATCGCCTCGAGCGGCGCGTAGACGCGCTCGCGGTCGATCTTCTCTGCGGCGTTGCGGTACGCCTTGCTGCGCTGTGCCATCTGCTTCTCCTCGCAGTCGTGGTCGTGGGGCCGGCAGCCGGCCCTGCCACTCGATGTCCCCCGTCGGTCGACGGGGGGTCCTTCAGCCCTGGACGGATCCTGAGGTCCAGGCCTTCGGTGCTCGCCTTCGGCGGGACCTCGCTGCGCTCGGTCCCACCTCCGGCTGCGCGCCTCAGCCCTGGACGGATCCCATGGTCCAGGCCTTCGGTGCTCGCCTTCGGCGGGACCTCGCTGCGCTCGGTCCCACCTCCGGCTGTGCGCCTCAGCCCTGGACGGTGATGCCCATCGACCGGGCCGTGCCGGCGATGATCTTCATCGCCGCGTCGATGTCGTTCGCGTTGAGGTCCTCGAGCTTCGTCTGGGCGATCTCGCGGACCTGGTCCTGCGTGAGCGACGCGACCTTCGCGGTGTGCGGGGTCGGCGAGCCCTTGGCGACGCCGGCCGCCTTCTTGATCATCTCGGCCGCGGGCGGCGTCTTGGTGATGAACGTGAACGAGCGGTCCTCGTAGACCGTGATCTCGACCGGGATGACGTTGCCGCGCTGCGACTCGGTCGCGGCGTTGTAGGCCTTGCAGAACTCCATGATGTTGACGCCGTGCTGACCGAGCGCGGGGCCGATCGGCGGGGCCGGCGTGGCCGCCCCGGCGTTGATCTGGAGCTTGATCAGGCCGGAGACCTTCTTCTTCGGGGGCATGATGCCTTCCTGGTTCGTGGGCCGACGCCGTGGGCGATGACCCGGTTGCAGTGCTGCCGTCGCGGCGAGGACCGCCGACGAGCTCGGCTCAGATCTTGGCGACCTGGTTGAACGACAGCTCGACCGGGGTCTCCCGGCCGAAGATGGAGACGAGGACCTTGAGCTTCTGCGCCTCGGCGTTGATCTCGGAGATCGTCGCGGGCAGCGTGTCGAAGGGCCCGTCGGTGACGGTGACCGACTCGCCGACCGTGAAGTCGACGGCGATCTGCGGCGCCGCGGCGGCCGCCTTGCGCTCGGTCGTGGGCGCCAGCGTCGGCGCGAGCATCCCGAAGACCTCGTCGAGCGTCAGCGGGACCGGCTGGTGCGTGTGGCCCACGAAGCCCGTGACGCCGGGCGTGTGGCGGACCGCGCCCCACGACTCGTCGGTCAGGTCCATGCGGACGAGGACGTACCCGGGGATCCGGACGCGGCGCACGACCTTGCGCTGCGCGTTCTTGATCTCCGTGACCTCCTCCATGGGCACCTCGACCTGGAAGATGTAGTCCTCCATGTTGAGGCTCTGGATGCGGTTCTCGAGGTTCGCCTTCACGCGGTTCTCGTAACCCGCGTACGAGTGGATGACGAACCAGTCGCCCGGCAGGCGGCGCAGCTCGGCCTTGAAGGCGTCGACCGGGTCGACGTCCTCCTCCTCGGCCACGTCCTGCGCGACCTCGACGGCGGCCTCGAGGTCGCCCTCGGCCTCCGCGACGGCGTCGTCCGCCTCGGCGTCCTCGACGGACAGCAGAGCCTGCTCGTCGAGCGTCTCGACGGCGGGCGTCTCGTCCTGCTGGGTCGGCTCCAGCGACTCCTGCGACACGGGGTGAACCTGCTTCCTTGTGACTGGTGCGTGGTCGGGCGGGCGGACGTCAGCCGCCGAAGACCCAGCCCACGGCGAGGCCGATGCCCAGGTCGAGCACGGTGACGAAGGCCATCACCACGGCGACGAACACGAGCACGACCGCGGTGTAGTTGAGCAGCTCGGACCGGGTCGGACGGACGACCTTGCGCAGCTCGGCGACGACCTGGCGGACGAACAGCGCGATGCGCGCGAAGAAGCCGCGCTTCGCAGGCTCCTTGCGCGCCGGGTGCGCACCGCCCTGGCCGGTGCTCTCGGCGCCGGAGGCGGCCGCGCGTGCGGGTTCGCTCACAGTTCGTCCCTCAGTCTCGTCGTGCTGCTGTCGACCGTCGTCCGGACCACCGGCACCGTCGCGGGTGGACCGCTCGGGCGACCCTCGGCCCGTCCGGCGTCCGGCCGTCGATCACGCCCGAGCCGCGGGCCGACGTCGGGCCGACGACGGCCTGCGACGGCGGGACGGTCCGGCCTGACGGCCGTTCACGCAGGGCAGGAGGGACTCGAACCCACAACCGCCGGTTTTGGAGACCGGTGCGCTACCAATTGCGCCACTGCCCTTCGACGCGGTCGACGCCCGGACCGGCCGACGCGGCGCTCCCGGCGTGCCGGGCGCGCTGCATCACGGTGGACGTCAGCCACCAGCCAGCGAGTGTACGTGGTCCGCGGCCCCCGGTCGAACCCGGCCCCCTCCGGCCGCGAGACGGCGGTCCGGGCGAGGTGGCCCTCTGCCAGTATGGCCCGCGTGAGCCAGACGCCTGCCGCCCCCGTCAGCCCCTCACCCGCACGACGCGTGTCGACGCGCGTCGGGTCGATCGCCGAGTCGGCGACGCTCGCCGTCGACGCCAAGGCCAAGGCGCTCAAGGCCGCCGGCCGCCCGGTCATCGGGTTCGGCGCAGGCGAACCCGACTTCCCCACGCCCGACTACGTCGTCGAGGCCGCGGTGGCCGCGTGCTCGGACCCCGCCATGCACCGCTACACCCCCGCGGCGGGCCTGCCCGCGCTGCGCGAGGCGATCGCCGCGAAGACGCTGCGGGACTCGGGCTACGAGGTGCAGCCGGGTCAGGTCCTCGTGACCAACGGCGGCAAGCAGGCGGTCTACCAGGCCTTCGCGACGCTCGTCGACCCGGGCGACGAGGTGCTGCTCCCCGCGCCGTACTGGACCACCTACCCGGAGGCCGTGCGCCTCGCGGGCGGCGTCCCGGTCGAGGTGTTCGCGGGCGCCGACCAGGGCTACCTCGTCACGGTCGAGCAGCTCGAGGCCGCGCGCACCGAGCGCACCAAGGTGCTGCTCTTCTGCTCGCCCTCGAACCCGACCGGCGCTGTGTACTCGCCCGAGCAGACCACGGAGATCGGCCGCTGGGCGCTCGAGCACGGCGTCTGGGTGATCACCGACGAGATCTACGAGCACCTCGTCTACGACGACACGGTGTTCACGCCCATCGTCCGCGCGGTCCCCGAGCTCGCCGACTCGACCGTCGTGCTCAACGGCGTCGCCAAGACCTACGCGATGACGGGCTGGCGCGTGGGCTGGCTGATCGGGCCGGCCGACGTCGTCAAGGCCGCGACGAACCTCCAGTCCCACCTGTCGTCGAACGTCGCGAACGTCTCGCAGCGCGCGGCGCTCGCGGCCGTCTCGGGCGACCTCGCGGCCGTCGCGCAGATGCGGGCCGCGTTCGACCGGCGACGCCGGACGATGGTCGACATGCTGCGCACGATCGACGGCGTCGTGTGCCCCACGCCCCAGGGGGCCTTCTACGCGTACCCCAGCGTCGAGGGCGTCCTCGGCCGCACGATCCGCGGCCGCACGCCGACGACGTCGGCGGAGCTCGCGACGCTCATCCTCGAGGAGGCCGAGGTCGCCGTCGTGCCCGGTGAGGCCTTCGGGCCGAGCGGGTACGTCCGGCTCTCCTACGCGCTGGGCGACGACGACCTCGTCGAGGGCGTCGGCCGGATCCAGCGGCTGCTCGCCGAGGCCGAGTAGGTCCGTCCTCGTGTCCACCGGTCGGTGGACACGAGGACCAGCCGGAGGACCCTCCCGCAGGACCGGCGCGAGGGCCAGGCTGGACCCATGACCAGCACACCGGGTGACGTCGCGGTCCACGTCCGCGACCTGCACAAGCGCTACGGCGACAAGCACGCCGTCGACGGGCTCGACCTCACGGTCGGCCGCGGCGAGGTGTTCGCCGTCCTCGGGCCCAACGGCGCGGGCAAGACGACGACCGTCGAGATCCTCGAGGGCTACCGCCACCGCGACTCGGGCGAGGTGCTCGTCCTCGGCGAGGACCCGCAGCACGCGGGACTCGACTGGCGCACGCGCGTCGGCGTCGTGCTGCAGAGCGCGAACGACCAGGCCGAGCTGACCGTGCGGGAGCTCGTCCACCACTTCGCGCGGTACTACTCCGAGCCGCGCGACCCGGAGGAGCTGATCGCGGCGGTGGGGCTCGCGGACAAGGCGCGCACGCGCACCCGGCAGCTCTCGGGCGGCCAGCGCCGCCGCCTCGACGTCGCCCTCGGGATCGTGGGCCGGCCCGAGCTGCTCTTCCTCGACGAGCCGACGACCGGGTTCGACCCCGAGGCGCGGCGCGCGTTCTGGCAGCTCATCCTCGGCCTGCGCGACGAGGGCACGACGATCCTGCTGACGACCCACTACCTCGACGAGGCCGAGAACCTCGCGGACCGGTGCGCGGTGGTGCGCGACGGGCGCGTCGTCGCGCTGGGCCGCCCCGCGGACCTCGGTGGGCGCGACCTCGAGCACGCCGTCGTCCGGTGGGAGGGCCCCGACGGCCCGCGCGAGGAGCGGACCGCGGCACCGACGGCCCTGGTCGCCGAGCTCGGCGCCCGCCACGGCGGCGAGGTCCCCGGCCTGCAGGTGCTGCGCCCCACGCTCGAGGACGTCTACCTGTCCCTCATCGGTGAGAAGGAGACCGTGCGATGACCGCCGCACCCGCACCCGCCGTCGCGGCCGCCCCGCCGACCACCACCCGCCGCGCGTCGACCGCGCACCGTCCGTCGACGCTGCGCCTCGGCGCGAGCCGCACGGCGCTGGAGCTGCGCGAGTTCTTCCGCGAGCGCGACGCCGTCGTGTTCGTCTTCGCCTACCCGATCATCATGATGGCGATCTTCGCGACGGTGTTCTCGGGCGACATCGACCTCGGCCCGGGCGGGACGGTCGCGTTCGCGCAGTACTTCCTGCCCGGGATGGTCGCGACGGGCGTCCTGCTGTCGAGCTTCCAGAACGTCGCGACCGGGATCGCCGTCGAGCGCGACGAGGGCCGGCTCAAGCGCCTGCGCGGGACACCCATGCCGCCGTCGGCGTACTTCCTCGGCAAGGTCGGATCGGTGCTCGTGACGAGCCTGGTCCAGGTCGCGCTGCTCCTCGCGGTCGCGACGCTCGCGTTCGGCGTCGAGCTGCCGAGCACGACCGACCGGTGGCTCACGTTCGCCTGGGTCTTCGCCCTCGGGACGGCGTCGGGGACCGTGTGCGGCGTCGCGTTCTCGTCCGTGCCCCGCTCGGGGCGGTCCGCGAGCGCGGTGGTCACGCCCGTCGTGCTCGTCCTGCAGTTCGTCTCCGGAGTGTTCTTCCAGTACGACCAGCTGCCGTCGTGGATGCAGGACCTCGCGGCGCTCTTCCCGCTCAAGTGGATGGCGCAGGGCATGCGCTCGGTGTTCCTGCCGGACGAGGCCCTGGTCATGGAGCCCGCCGGGGACTGGCAGCACGCGGCGACCGCCGGCGTCCTGGTGGCCTACCTCGTCGTCGGGCTGGTGGTCGGGGCGCGCACGTTCCGGTGGCGGCGGCGCGATGACGGCTGAGGCCCCGCGGGCCGCGCACGAGCCGGGCGACGGGCTCCCCCGGCTCGTCGGCGCGGGCGCGGACGAGCGCGACGACGCCGCCGGGTGCGGCGGTGCCGTGGGCGCCGTCGCATCCGACCGGGCGGACGACCGCAGCGACTTCTGGGCGCGGTCGCTGCGCGGCTGGGACGTGGCCACGGTCGCGCTGGTGGTCATCGCGGGCGTGACGCTCGCGCTCGACGACGACCCGCGCCGGGACGTCGCCGTCGCGTGGGGTCTGCTCGCCGGGCTCCTCGTGGCGTACTGGGCCCTCGGCCGGCGCGGGGCGCGGACCGGCGACACGCGCCTCACGGCGGCGTACCTGGCGGTCCTGGTGCCGCTGGTGTCCGGGGTCGTCCTCGTGACGCCCGCGGGCGCGCTGCTGCTGTTCGTGGCGTACAGCCACGTGTGGTTCTTCTCGTCGACGCGCCGCACCGGGATCGCGGTGACGGGCGTGCTGACCGTCGGCGTGTTCGGCGCGATGGCGGCGCACCACGGCTTCGACCGCGACGTCCTGCCGAACGTCCTGGGCCAGGCACTGGTGTCGGTGTCGTTCTCGCTGCTCCTCGGGCTCTGGCTGACCCAGATCGCCGAGCGGGGCGAGGAGCGCGCCGAGCTGCTCGCACGCCTCGAGGCCGCGCAGGACGAGCTGGCCGCGTCGCACCACGCGGCGGGCGTCCTCGCCGAGCGCGAGCGCATGGCCCGCGAGATCCACGACACCCTCGCGCAGGGCTTCACGAGCGTCATCATGCTGACGCAGACCGCGACGGCCGACCTGCGTCGCGACGACGTCGCCGCGGCCGTCGCGCGCATCGAGCTCGCCGAGCGCACGGCGCGTGACAACCTCGCCGAGGCGCGTGCGCTCGTCGCGGCGCTCGCACCCGTCGACCTCGAGGGCACGACCCTCGCGGACGCCCTCGGCCGGCTCGCACGTCGGTTCTCCGCCGAGACGGGCGTGCGCGTCGACCTCGTCCTGCCGCCCGGCCAGCCCGCCGTGTCGCGCGAGGCCGAGGTCGTGCTCCTCCGTGCGGCGCAGGAGGCGTTGACCAACGTGCGCCGGCACGCCGACGCCCACCACGTGCAGCTCGTCCTGCGGGACGCGACCGACGTCGGCGTGGTGCTCGAGGTGGTCGACGACGGGCGCGGCATCTCGCCCGCCGCCGTCGAGGGCTTCGGGCTGCGCGGCATGCGGGACCGGGTCGCGTCGGGCGGCGGCACGCTCGACGTGACGAGCCCACCCGACGGCGGCACGCGCGTGCGCGTCCTGCTGCCCGCCGACGAGGGGAGGATGGACCCGTGACCGCGTCAGGAGTGCGCCTCGTCGTCGTCGACGACCACCCGGTGGTGCGCGCGGGGATCGTCGGCCTGCTCGCGGGCGAGCCCGACCTCGACGTGGTCGGCGAGGCCGCCGACGGCGCCGCGGCGCTCGACGTCGTGGCCCGGACGGCACCCGACGTCGTGCTCATGGACCTGCGGATGCCCGTCGTCGACGGCGCCACCGCGACCGAGCGCATCCTCGCGGCGCACCCGCGCGTGCGCGTCGTCGTGCTCACGACCTACGAGACCGACGCCGACATCCTCCGGGCCGTCGAGGCCGGGGCCGCCGGGTACCTGCTCAAGGACACCCCGCGCGACGAGCTCGTCGAGGGCGTGCGCGCCGCCGCGCGCGGCGAGACGGTCCTGGCACCGTCCGTCGCGCGGCGCCTCGTCACGCAGGTCCGCAACGGCACCGAACGGCTGACGGCGCGCGAGCTCGAGGTGCTCGCGGCCGTCGCCCGCGGCCGCAGCAACGCGCAGATCGGCTCCGACCTGTTCATCGCGGAGGCGACCGTCAAGACGCACCTGCTGCGGATCTTCGCCAAGCTCGGGGTCGACGACCGGACGCGCGCCGTCACCGTCGCGCTCGAGCGCGGGATCCTGCGGACGCCCTGAGCCGGCCCGCCGGGCGTTCTCATCCTCGTCTCATCGGGGGACCCGATACTGGTCGCGTGCGACGCGCCCTGCCCCTCGCCCTGACCGGCGCCGTCGCGGCCGTGGCGGTCGCGGTGGGCGTCGCCGTGGCCGCGCCGCCGCCCGACGTCGACCTGGGCGACCCCGTCGTGGTCGGGCCGACCGGGACGACGGCCCCGGTCGCGCCCACGCCCTCCGCGGAGCCCACGCCGACGACCCCGCCCGCGAGCCCGGAGCCCGAGCCGACCCCGGAGCCGCCGTCCGGGCCGCCGTCGGAGCCCGCGCCGCCCCCACCGGCCGTCGTCGAGCCCGCCCCGCCCGTCGAGCCCTCCGACGACCACGGCGGCGACCGTGACGACGACGGGGATGACGGGGACGACGGGGACGACGACGGCTCGGACGACGACGACGGGGACGACGGCTCGGACGACGATGACGACGACTGAGCCGCGGACGAGCGGGGACGACCAGCCCACCGAGGTCATCCCGCTGCCCGACGACGGGGCCCGCACGCGACCGGCCGACGGCGCCGCCCGACGACCGACGTCCGTGCGGACCCGCATCCTCGCGGCGGTCGTCGCGCTCGCCGCCGTCGGGATGGCGGTCGCGGGCGGCACGGCCTTCCTGCTGCAGCGCGAGCGCGTCGACGAGCTCGCCGACGACTCGCTGCGCCGCCGTGTCGAGGAGTTCCGGACGCTCGCGACCGAGGGCGTCGACCCGGCGACGGGCGGGCCGTTCACGACGGCGGAGGACCTCATGCGGACCGCGATGCGGCGGTCCGTGCCGGCACCGGTCGAGGGCCTCATGGCGGTCGTCGACGGGAGGGTCGCGCTCGTCGAGCCCGACCCCGTCGCGGTCCGCCCGGAGGACGTGCCCCAGCTGGTCGCGGCAGGCGTCGCGGCGCAGGACGACACCCGTGTCCGGCTGCGGACGGTCGTGACCGCCGACCGGTCGTACCGCTACGCGACCGTCCCCGTGAGCGTCGAGGGCGATCCGTCGACGGGCGCGCTCGTCGTCGCCGTCGACCGCGAGACCGCGCACGCCGAGCTCGTGCGCACCTACCGGACGTTCGCACTCGTCGGACTCGCCGCGCTCGCGGTGCTCGCGGCCGTCGGCTGGCTCGTCGCCGGGCGGCTGCTGGCGCCGCTGCGCGCGCTGCGCGACACCGCGCAGCGCATCACCGACACCGACCTCTCCCAGCGCATCCCGGTGCACGGCGACGACGACATCTCCGAGCTCGCGCGGACGGTCAACTCGATGGTCGAGCGGCTCGAGCGGTCGTTCGCGTCGCAGCGCCAGCTCCTGGACGACGCGGGCCACGAGCTCCGGACCCCGGTGACGATCGTGCGCGGCCACCTCGAGGTCATGGACGTCGCCGACCCCGACGACGTGCGGCAGACCCGGCGGCTCGTGCTCGACGAGCTCGACCGGATGCAGCTGCTCGTGGACGACCTCGTCGTGCTGGCGACCGTCGAGCGTCCGGACTTCGTCGCGCCCGTCGCGACGGACGTCGGCGTCCTGACCGACGACGTGCTCGACAGGGCGCGGCTCCTCGGCGACCACGCCTGGCGCGTCGAGGCACGCGCCGACGTCGTCGTGCCGCTCGACGAGCGCCGCGTGACGCAGGCGTGGCTCCAGCTCGCCGCCAACGCGGCGAAGTTCGCGCCGGCCGGCTCCACGGTCCGGCTCGGCAGCCGGGTGCTCGGCGACGAGGTCGAGCTGTGGGTCCGGGACGAGGGGCCGGGGATCGCGCCCGCGCACGCCGAGCGCGTGTTCGCCCGCTTCCAGCGCGGCGTGCAGGGCCGCGGCGTCGAGGGCTCGGGGCTGGGCCTGGCCATCGTCCGGGCGATCGCCCGCGCGCACGGCGGCGACGCGTTCGTGGACCCGCACGTGACGACGGGTGCGCGCGTCGTCGTCGCCCTCCCCCTCGGCACCCCGCCGCCCGACGAGACCCAGGAGGAGCCCCGGTGAGCCAGATCCTCATCGCCGAGGACGAGGAGCGCATCGCGTCGTTCGTGGCCAAGGGGCTGCGTGCGGCGGGCTACGCGCCGTTCGTCGTCGGCACCGGTCGCGAGGCCCACGACCTCGCGCAGACCGGCGACTTCGACCTGCTCGTGCTCGACCTCGGGCTGCCCGACCAGGACGGGTTCACCGTCCTGCGCCGCCTCCGGGACGCGCGGAACGCGATCCCGGTGATCATCCTGACGGCACGGACCTCGGTGACCGACACGGTCGCCGGGCTCGAGGGCGGCGCCGACGACTACATGGCCAAGCCGTTCCGGTTCGAGGAGCTGCTCGCCCGGATCCGGCTCCGGCTGCGCGCCGACGGCGCGGCGGGGGCCGGCGAGCCGGTGCTCGCGCACGGCGACCTCGCGCTGGACCTGCGGACGCGACGCATGCGGGTCGACGGCCGGGACGTCGACCTCTCGGCGCGCGAGTTCGGCCTCGCGGAGGCGTTCCTGCGGAACCCCGGCCAGGTGCTGAGCCGCGAGCAGCTCCTCTCGCGCGTCTGGGGCTACGACTTCGACCCCGGCTCGAACGTCGTCGACGTCTACGTGCGCTACCTGCGCCGCAAGATCGGGGCGGACCGCGTCGAGACGGTCCGCGGCATGGGCTACCGCCTCGTCTGAGCACGGCCCGCGGACGAGCGGGCGGCTCCGGGGAGCCGCCCGCTCGCGTCCTGCCGAGGGGGGCGCGGCAGGTCGGTGCGCCCGGGTGACCGGGCGGGTCGTCAGGCCGAGGGCGCCGACGGCGCGCTGGCCGGCGAGGGCGGCGTCGCGGGCGAGGCGGCCGAGGCCGGGCTCGCGGGCGTCACCGGCGACGGGGCGCTCGGCGGCGTGGGCGGCGTCACGGGCGAGGGCGCCGACACCGGCGACGGCGGCGTGACCGGCGACGGGGCCGACACCGGCGAGGGCGGCGTCACCGGGCTCGGGGCGGTGACCGGCGAGGGCGCCGACGCGGGGGTCGGGGGCGTCGCGGGCGACGGTGCGGACGCCGCGCTCGCGGTCGTGGGGGCCGAGGTCGCCGTGGGCGGGGTCATGGGCGTCATCGCGCTCGACGCCGTCACGGACGTGACGCCCGAGCCAGGTGTGAGCTGCGTGGGGCTCACCGACGGGGCGACGGTGGTGCCGACGGCGGGCTCGCGCGTGACCGACGGCGTCGGCGACGGCTCGTCGTCGTCCGCGGAGCGGGTCGTGACGCGCTCACCCGCGTCCTCGGGCGAGGGGGTCGAGAGCGGGCCGGCGCCGAGCGCGGCGGTCGCACCCACCCCCAGCGCGCCGAGTGCCCCGGTGACGACAGCGACGGTCCGTGCGTTCATGGGTGTCCTCCTCGTTCGGGGGCCGTTGCCGGCCCGACGTCCCCAGCCTCGGCGGACGTCATGAGACGCCGCGGACCGGACGGTGAGAGCTCTCTCAGATCCGTGGCGGCCTGGACCCACTCCTCGACGAGCGCGACGGCGTCCCGAGCCCGACCGCCGCCCTCGGGCGCCGCTCCCGCGACGAGCGAGAGCACCACGCCCGCGACCCGCGCGCGCAGCGCGACGGGGTCCACCGTCGCGTCGGCCGCCGCGAGCCAGCGCGCGAGCGTCGGCGGCACGTGGCGGTGCACCTCTGGCGCGAGCACCGGCAGGACCGCGAGGTGGCCGAGCAGGCAGGCGAGGTCGTCGACCCGGTGACCAGGGCCGGCGGAGTCGACGTCGAGGAGCCCGACCACCGCGTGGCCGGTCGGGCCGAGCAGGAGGTTGGCGTCGTGCAGGTCGCCGTGCGTCGGCACGACGGGGCCCGGGTCGGACCGCCCGACGAGCGAGGCGACCTCGCGTCCGAGCAGTCCGAGCTCGTGGGCCCGGTCGGGGACGACGGCGGCGGCGGCCTCGGCGTAGCGCTGCGCGTGGTCGGCCCACGCCCGGCGGCGCGGGAGCTCGAGCAGCCCGTCGGGGAACCGGTCGAGCAGCTCCACGACGGCCTGCGGGTCGAGGTCCGCCGCGCCGTCGACCGCGAGCGCATCCGTGAGGCGCGTCCCGCGGAGCTCCCCGAGGACCAGGACGCCGTCGCCCGCGTCCCGCACGGGCGCCACCGGGAGCCCCGCGTCGAGCAGGAGCGCGTGGCGACGCACGAGGTCGGGCGCGGTGCGGGGCCGGACGACCTTGAGGTACGCCGTCGTCGTGCCGGTCGTCGTGCCGGTCGTGGTACGCAGCACGGCGCGGCGCAGCGGCCGGTAGGTGACCAGCTCGAGCGTCGGCGGCGGCGCGTCGGGTGCGGGTGCGCCGGGCGCCGGCGTCGCCGCCCCGGGTGGCGTCACGACCGCGACCGCCGACGCGGCGTCGCTCACGCGCGCCAGGCCTGGCAGGACCGGGTCGGCGGGGTGGCGCCACACCGTGACCGGCCGACCGTCGAGCGTCGCCGTGGTGCTGCCGGGCGTGCCCGCCGGGACCGCTGCGGTCGTGCCGAGGAGGTACTCGTCGCCGCGGCTGCGCACGGTGGCCGCCGGACCCGGTCCCGGCCCCGCACCCTCCCAGGACACCGTCCACCCGACGGTCACCCCGACCCCGGGCCGGTGGTGCACCTGGTGCACGGCCCACCCCGTGAGTCGGACGCCCTCGGCCGCGAGCACCGCCGCCAGCAGGTCCCCCGCCGCGGCGCCCGTCAGCAGCGCGAGGTCGGACCGCTCGAGGTCGGCCGACGGTGCGGGGGCGAGCACGGGGGCCGGCACGGGGGCCAGCACGGGGGCGAGCACGGGGGCGTTCAGGGGCACGCCTCGAGACCACCACGTGCCCACGACGGCACCGGTGAGAGTCGGGTGAGAGGACTCTCATCCGACGGCGGGCCGCGGGACCGGCGAGCGCCGTGCCCGAGGCGGTGCGCGGGCACGGCTGGCAGACTGCGGGCGTGCGCGACCTGGCCCGGCTCCCGAAGGCGCACCTCCACCTGCACTTCACGGGGTCGATGCGCCCCTCGACGCTCGCCGAGCTCGCCGCCGCCCACGGGATGCGCCTGCCGCACGCGCTCCAGCACGGCGACCCGCTGCGCGCGCCCTCCGACGAGCGGGGCTGGTTCCGCTTCCAACGTCTGTACGACGCCGCTCGGGCGTGCGTGCGGTCCGAGGCGGACATGCGGCGTCTCGTCGCGGAGGCCGCCGAGGACGACGCGGCCGAGGGGTCCGGGCGCCTCGAGATCCAGGTCGACCCGACGTCGTACGCACCGTTCGTCGGCGGCCTCACGCCCGCGCTCGAGATCGTCCTCGACGAGGCGCGGTCCGCGTCGCGGCGGACCGGGGTCGAGGTGGGGGTCGTCGTCGCGGCGTCGCGGACGCGGCACCCGCTCGACGCGCGGACCCTCGCCCGGCTCGCGGTCCGGTACGCGGGCGACGGACCCGGCGAGGTCGTCGGCTTCGGGCTGAGCAACGACGAGCGGCGCGGGGACACGCCCGACTTCGCGCCCGCCTTCCGGATCGCGGCGCAGGCCGGGCTGGCGCTGGTCCCGCACGGCGGCGAGCTGCTCGGACCCGACCACGTGCGCGAGGTCGTCGACCACCTGCACCCGGACCGGCTCGGGCACGGCGTGCGGACGGCCGAGGACCCGCGCGTCCTGGGCGACCTCGTGCGGCGCGGCGTCGCGTTCGAGGTGTGCCCCGCGTCGAACGTCTCGCTCGGCGTCTACGCCGAGCACGGCCACGTGCCGCTGCGCACGCTCGCCGAGGCGGGCGCGACGGTCGCGCTCGGCGCGGACGACCCGCTGCTGTTCCGGTCCCGGCTCGTCGCGCAGTACGAGACGGCACGCACCGTGCACGGGTTCGACGACGCCGCGCTCGCCGAGCTCGCCCGGGGCTCGGTCCGGGCGTCCCGCGCCTCGGAGGGCACCCGGCGACGGATGCTCGCGGGCATCGACGCGTGGCTCGCGGAGCGGCCCCCGGTAGGCGGTTGACGCGCGGCCGTGCGGCTGTCAATGTATCAATGTCTTAGTTCATTGATGCAGGAGGTCCCGTGTCCGGATCGCTGATCGTCCTCGCCGTCCCGCTGGTCGCGCTGGTGGTCCTCGTCGTGGTCGCGGCCGTCCTCGTCGTCGGCCTGGCACGCCGTCCCGCCCCCGCCCCGTCGCAGGCGGCCGAGGTCGCACGCCGCCACGGCCGCAACGTCCACGTGGCCGCCTGGATCGCGGCCGTCGTGGTCCCACCGGTCGTGTCGTCCGCCGCGCCGGTCGCGCTCCAGACCGGCAGCCGCCCGCTGCTCGGCGGGGTCCTCGTCGGGCTCGCGCCCGCCGTCGCCGGCAGCGCGTTCCTCGCGGCGCACCTCGTCGGCGAGCGGACCTGGCCGCGGCCGACCGGGACGGTCCGGCGCGCGGCGCTGGAGCACCGCAGGGTGGTCGACGTGGTGCCGCGCCCGCTGCTGCGGGTCACGGCCGCGTGGACGGTCGGCCTGGCCCTCGTCCTCGTCGCCGCAGGCCTCACGGCCGCCGACGACGGGCGCTCCGTCGTGCGCACCGTCGGGTCGTCGACGTCCGGCGCGAGCCCGTACCCCGGGTGGTTCTACGGCGTCCCCCTGCTCGTCGCCACCGCGGTGGTCGTCGTCCTGACGGCGATCACGCTGCGCGTCGTGACGCAGCGCCCCGCCGTCGTCGACGCGGACCCGACCTACGACGCCGCGTCACGGCGCCTCTCGGGCCACCGCGTCCTGCGCGGCACGCAGCTCGTCCTCGCCCTGACGCTCGCGGGTGTGCTGTTCTTCGCGGGGAACGCGCTGCGCGGGGTCGAGCTCGTCGGGTTCGGTGCGGGCACCACGATCGCCGGCGTGCTCGTCGCGCTCACGGGTGCGGCGCTCGCGCTCGTCCCGGCCGCGCCGCCCGTGACGAGCTCCCCCCCGTGGCAGGCCGCCCCGGGTCCGGCGCGGGTCGGGCCGTGACGCTCGCGGTCGAGGTGCGCCTCGACTCGGGCGTCCCGCCCTACGAGCAGGTGCGCCTCCAGGTCCGCGCGCACGTCGCGGCGGGCCGGCTGCGCGCGGGCGACCGGCTGCCGACGATCCGCGCGCTGGCCGCCGACCTCGGCGTCGCGACCGGGACGGTCGCCCGGGCGTACCGCGAGCTCGAGTCCGACGGCGTCGTCGTCACCCGGCGGCGGACCGGCACCGTGGTCGCCGAGGGCACGCCGCGCGAGGACGCCGGAGTCCGGGCAGCGGCCGAGCGTCTCGTGACGGTGGCGCGCGCGGCAGGGCTGCCCGACGACGCGGTCCTGGAAGCCGTGCGGGGGGCGCTGCTGGCCGAGCGCGGCTGAGCCGCGTCCGCCCACCCTCTGGCGCGGCGGCCGGTCACGCCGGCCCCGCCGTCGCGTCAGAGCGTCGCGCCGACCACGACCGGCTCGGGCTCGAGCTCGATGCCGAACCGGTCGCGCACGCCGTCCCGCACCGTGCGGGCCAGCGCGAGGAGCTCGGCCGTGGTGCCACCGCCGCGGTGCGTGAGCGCGAGGGCGTGCTTGGTCGACAGGCCCACGGTCCCGGGCAGCCCGTACCCCTTGCCGAAGCCCGCGTGCTCGATGAGCCATGCGGCGCTCGTCTTGACCAGCGACTCGTCGACCACGCCGAGGCTCGGCCCGGTCGTCCGCTCGGGGCGCGCCGAGCGCACCGCGAAGCGGGGCGCACCCTCGGGGAGGCGGTCGGCGACCTCGGCCGGGACCACGGGGTTGGTGAAGAACGACCCGGCGCTCCACGTGTCGGGATCCGCGTCGTCGAGCACCATGCCCTTGCCGCGCCGCAGGTCCAGCACGGTGTCGCGGACCTGCGCGAGTGGGGCCCGCTCCCCCACCGCGACACCCAGGCGGCGCGCGAGCTCGGCGTACGCGACCGGCGCCGAGAGCGTGCCGAGCCGCAGCTGGAAGCCCACGTCGAGCACGACGTACCGCGGGGTCGGCGCCCAGGTGGACCACGACCCGTCGTCGGCGCGCAGCGAGCGCTTGAGCGTCGAGGTCCGGTAGCCGAAGCCGAGGTCGGTGAGCGCGAGGGTGCGCACGCGCGACCGCTCGCGGTCCCACACCCGCACGGTCGAGACGACGCCCGCGACGTCCTGACCGTACGCGCCGACGTTCTGCACAGGCGTCGCACCCGTCGAGCCCGGGATCCCCGCGAGCGCCTCGACGCCGACCCAGCCCTCGGCGACGGCGCGGTCCACGACGTCGACCCAGGGCGTCCCGGCGGGGACGGAGATGCTCGCTCCACCGCACGAGTCGGCCGCCTCGACCTCGATGCCGGTCCGGACGTCACGCACGACGACGCCCGGGAAGCCCTCGTCGGGCACGACGACGTTCGACCCGCCGCCGAGGACGAGGACGGGCTCGTGCGCCTCGTCGGCGAGCCGGACCGTCTCGGCGAGCTCCTCGGCGGACGCCGTCTCGACGTAGCGCGCGGCCGGCCCCCCGAGGCGCAGCGTCGTGAGGTCGGCGAGCAGCCGGCCGCCCGTCGGTGCGGCGCCGGGCCCTGCGGCGCTGGGCTCGGCGCGGCGACCTGCGGTGTAGGACTCGGCCGGGACGTCGGTGCGCGAGGTGGTCACCGGCCCAGGCTAGTTCGCCGCCTCCGCCCGGGCAGGGGTGGTCGCGTCGGCCCCGGCTCGCCCGTCGCCGCCGTCGGCCGAGCGGTCGGTGCCGTCAGGTCGGTCACCGCCCGACTCCGGGAGCGCTGCCGGCTCGACGGGCGGACGGGCCGCCTGGACCACGAGCAGGCCGATGAGCACCGGGACGCCGACCGCGAGCAGCGCGTGCCGGTAGCCCACGTGCTCCGCGAGCAGGCCCAGCAGCGGCGGCCCGGCGAGGAACGCGGTGTACCCGATGGTCGCGACGACGGCGAGGCGCGGCGCGGCGCGGCGCGGGTCGTCCGACGCCGCGCTCATGCCGACCGGGAACCCGAGCGCTGCGCCGAGGCCCCATGCGACGACCCCCACGAGCGCGAGCGGCAGCCACGGGACGAGGCCGAAGACGAGCAGCCCGACGAGCGACAGCGCGGCCGAGGCACGCAGCACCGCGACGCGGCCGAAGCGGTCGAGCAGCGGCGTGCCGAGCAGGCGCATGCCCGTCATCGCGGTCACGAAGACCGCGAAGCCCAGGGCGCCGACGGCGTCGTTCGCGCCGAAGCCGTCGACGACGGCGAGGCTCACCCAGTCGTTGGCCGCACCCTCGGTGAGGGCCGCGGCGAGGACGACGAGCCCGACGAGGAGCGTGCGCGGCTCGAGCCAGGCGTTGAACCGGCGGGTCGGCCCGTCGGTCGCGGGCTCCTCGTGCGCGTCGTGCGTGCCCTCGGGGAGGAACGCGCGCGTCGCGACGAGCAGGGCGACGGTGCTGAGCGAGAGCGCGACGGCGAGGTGGGCGATGACCGCCGCGTCGAGCCACGCGGCGAGCGCACCCGCGGCCGCGCCGGCCATGGTGCCGAACGAGAACCCGGCGTGGAACCGCGGCATGATCGCGCGCCCGAGGCGCTGCTCGACGGCCGCGCCCTCGAGGTTCATCGCCGCGTCGCCGACGCCCATGCCCACGCCGAAGAGCACGAGGCCCACGCCCGCGAGCGGGACGGAGCCGATCAGCACGGCCGTCGCGGCGACGACGAGGCCGCCCACGTGCAGGAGCGCGAAGCCGACGACCGTGCGACGCGCGCCGAGCCGCTGGACGACCATCCCCGACAGCGGCAGGGCGGTCACCGAGCCGAGACTGCCGACGAGCAGCAGCAGGCCGAGCCGGTCCGGGCTGAGCTCGAGCGCGTCCCGCACGGCCGGCAGGCGCGCGGCCCAGCTCGCGAAGTTGAAGCCCGTGACGAAGAAGACGACGAGCACGGCGACGATCGCGCGACGGACGAGACGCGCCTCGGCCGCGGCCGCTGCGGACGGGACGGTGGCGCTCACCGCACGACCTCCTCGAGAAGGGGCCCGCGCTGGGCCGGGACTGCGGACGGCACGGCGGGCGGTCCGGCGGGCACGGTCGGCAGGGCCGCCGTGGGCGTGACCGACGCCTCGTGGGTGGCCGACGTCGCCGCCGGCGCGTCGGGGGCGGTGTCCACCGCGAGGACGAGCGCGTCGTCGTCGACGGGCGGGGTCGCCGTTGCCGGCGTACCGGGCTGGGCGTCGGCGGGGGCGGCGACCGAACGGGCCAGCACGACGCTCACGGCGAGCCCGACGGCGACGAGCAGCAGCGCGTGGCGCGCGCCCACGGCGCCCGCCGCGAGGCCGAGCAGCGGCGGCGCGGCGATCGAGGAGACCGACGCGAACGCCGAGACGACGGCGACCCGGCTCGCGGCGCGCAGCGGCTCGTGCGACACGGCGGCCATGCCGATCGGGACGACGAGCCCCGCACCGAGACCCCAGCCGACGACGCCGACGACCGCCAGCGGCAGGGACGGCGCGAGGCCGAAGAGCAGGAGCCCGCCGAACGCGACCGACCCCGAGGCGGCCAGCACCGTGACGCGCCCGAACCGGTCGATCGCCCACGTCCCGGCGAGCCGGGCGACCATCATCGAGCCCGTGAAGACGCCGTAGACGACCGCCGCGACGGCCTCGGTCTGCCGGAACCCGTCGACGACCGCGATCGCGAGCCAGTTGTTCGCGGAGCCCTCCGAGAGCGCCGCGGTGAGCACGATGACGCCGACGACGAGCGTCCGACGCTCGCGCCACGCGCCGAGCGCGCTGCGCATCCCGCGGGCCGCCGGCGGTGCGTCGGCGGCACGCGGCGGGACGGGCAGCACGGCCGCCGGGATCGACGCGAGGCGCCACACGAGCGAGACCAGGCCGATGCCGCCGAACTGCACGAGCAGCGGCACGTCGAGGAAGGCCGCGCCCGCGCCGAGCAGCGACCCGGTCACCGCGCCCACCGAGAACGCCGCGTGGAACTGCGGGACCACCGTGCGCCCCAGCGCACGCTCGACGACGACCGTCTCGACGTTCATGGGGACGTTGCCGAGCGCGAAGGACGCCGACATCACGAACACGCCGACGACGAGCACCTCGACGCGCCCCAGCGCCGGGCCGAGGCCCAGCAGCACGGTCGCGACGGAGAACATGACCGCGGCCGCGGTGAGCGTGCGCCGGCTGCCGTACCGGGTGACGACGCCGCCCGCGACGAGCACCGTGAGGAGCGAGCCGACGGCGCCGAGAAGGAGGACGACGCCGAGCCCCGCCTCACTGAGGTCGAGCGCCGAGCGGACCGAGGGCATGCGGGCGAGCCAGCTCGAGACGGTCACGCCGAGGAGCAGGTACAGGCCGAGGAGCTGGCGGTGCGCACGGGTCACGTGCGGCGCGACGGGCGGGGCGGTGCGGCCGCGGGGTGCGGCGGCGGGGCGGGGCATGACGGTCCTGGTCTCGTGTGCGGGGTGGGTGGGGCGCGTGGGGCGGGCGACGGGAGCGGTTGCGCTCTCGAAACGATTCGACGGCCCATCGGCGAGTCTCCCGCTAGGCTGAGCCACCGTCAATCCGTTTCCGGCCACGAGCAGGTGAGATGGGGCACAGCCGCACCACCCTGGCCGACGTGGCCGCCGCCGCGGGCGTGTCGGTCTCGACCGCGTCGCTGGCCTTCTCGGGCTCCGGGCCGATCGCCGACGACACGCGCGCGCGGGTCCTCGCGGCCGCTGCGGAGCTCGGCTACTCGGGCCCGAACCCGCTGGGCCGGTCGCTGCGCAGCGGACGGTCGGGCATCGCGGGCGTCGTCATCGGCGACCAGCTCCGCCGCAGCTTCCGCGACCCGGTCTCGGTCCAGGTGCTCGACGGGCTCGTGAGCACGCTCGGGCGGCAGGGGCTCGGCGTGCTGCTCGTCGCGTCCGAGGCCCAGGTCGACGACGAGGACGCGATCGTCCCGTCACCCCTGCTCGAGAGCGCGGCGATGGACGCGGCCGTCGTCATCTGGGGCGCCCACCGGGACGACCCGTCGCTCGCGGTCCTCCAGCGCCGCGGCGTGCCCGTCGTCGTCGGCGAGGGTCCGTCGTCGGTCGACGCACCCGTCGTCGGGATCGACGACCGGGGCGGCTCGGCCGCGCTCGGCCGCCACCTGCTGGAGCTCGGCCACCACCGCGTCGCGACCGTGACGCTGCCGTTCGACCGGCGGCGACGCTGCGGGCCGGTCGACGCCGCGCGCATGGAGCAGCTCGACTGGACGCCGACGCGGCACCGGCTCGCCGGGCTGCGCGACGCGGGGATCGACCCGGTCGCGGTCGTCGAGGCGGACGCGTCCCTCGTCGAGGCGGGGCAGGCCGCCGGGCGCCTCGCGCTCGACGTCGCCGACCCGCCGACCGCCGTCGTGGCGCAGTCGGACCTCCTCGCCGCGGGCGTCCTCATCGCGGCGCGCGACCTCGGCCTCCGCGTGCCCGACGACGTCTCCGTCGCGGGCTTCGACGGCCTCGACCTGCCCTGGCTCGCGCCGGACGTGCTCACGACCGTCGCGCAGCCGCTCGCCGCCAAGGGAGAGGCGATGGGGCAGATGGTCCTCGAGCTGCTGGCCGGCGGGAGCCCGGCGAGCGTCACGCTCGACGTCGAGCTGCGCCCGGGGACGACGACGGGCCCGCCGCGGGGCTGAGCCGCGCGGCGTCCGAGCCGAACGGGACGGCCGGACGGGACGTCAGAGGCGGACGAGCGCCTGCGCCTTGCCGAGCACGCGGGCGCCCTCGACGGTGACCGTCAGGTCGACGCGCACGGTCCCGGCATCGCGGTCGACGGCACCGACCGTCGCGGTGACCTCGAGGACGGCGACACCCTGCTCGGGCACCGGCACGGGACGCGTGAAACGGACCCCGTAGTCGACCACGGCTCCCGGGTCGCCGGCCCAGTCCTCGACGAGCGTCACGGCCGCGCCCATCGTCAGCATGCCGTGCGCGATCACGCCGGGGAGGCCGACCTCGCGCGCGAACCGCTCGTCCCAGTGGATGGGGTTCCGGTCGCCCGACGCCCCGGCGTAGCGCACGAGGGCGGCACGGTCGAGCTCGACCGTGCGCGTGCCCACGACCGCACCGACCTCGAGGTCGTCCAGGACCGGGCGCGTCATGCGCCCTCCCCGCGGACCGCGAGCGTCGACACGACGCTCGCCACCGGCATGCCGCCGGCGTCCGAGATCTCGCACCGGGTCGTCACCATCGCGATCCCCGCGCGCTCGGTGATCGAGTCGACGTGCAGCACCGTCACGAGCTCGTCGCCGGCGTGGACCGGACGGTGGTGCGTGAAGCGCTCGTCGGCGTGGACGACGCGCGAGAAGTCGATGCCCGCCTCGGCGTCCTGGATCAGCTGGGCCTCGGCCCTCTGGGCGACGACGACGAGGAACGTCGGCGGAGCGACGACGTCCGGGTGCCCGAGCGCTCGCGCCGCCTCGACGTCGTGGTGGGCCGGGTGGCTCGCGCCGACGGCGAGGGCGAACTCGCGGACGTGCTCACGCCCGACGGCGTACGGCTCGGTCGGAGCATAGGAACGACCCGCGTAGGCGGTGTTCACAGCCATCGCGGGTCGGCCCGGGGTGCTCGAGCGGACGCGCTCAGCGGGTCTCGCGGTGGACGGTGTGGCGACCGTCGCGCGGGCAGAACTTCTTCATCTCCAGACGGTCCGGGTCGTTGCGCCGGTTCTTCTTGGTGATGTAGTTCCGCTCCTTGCACTCGGTGCACGCGAGCGTGATCTTCGGACGGACGTCCTGGGACTTGCTGGCCACGGTCTTGCCACCTCTCGCGCCGTCGACTGCAGCGCCTCTGTCTGTCGGCGCGCACCACCGGGACCGGCGCGCGCGTTGTCTGCCACTGGGTGGTAGCGGGGGCGGGGATCGAACCCGCGACCTCACGATTATGAGTCGTGCGCTCTGACCTACTGAGCTACCCCGCCCCTATCGGCACCGAAGGTCGCCCGACGGTCTTCGACCGTCCGGCGACCCGGCACCAACAGAGCCCCGAAAGGGAATCGAACCCTTGACCTTCTCCTTACCATGGAGACGCTCTGCCGACTGAGCTATCGGGGCAGCGCGTGCCAGGGTACACGGCGTGGAGGCGTGCCGCGAAATCGGACCCTCGCCACGCGCCCGGCGGCCCCCTCGCCCCGGCTCCCTGCCCGCATCCGGCCTCAGCCAGGCGGGAGGACGCCGAGCACCATGCCGCCGTCGACGGCGAGCTCGGCGCCCGTGACGAAGGCCGCCTCGTCCGAGACGAGGTACGCGACCGCCGCCGCGATCTCCTCGGGCTCGCCGATGCGCGGGATCGCGTACGCCGCGAACATCGCCTCGTCGGCGCCTGCCGCCATCGGGGTCCGCACGCCGCCCGGGTGGATCGAGTTGACACGGATCCCGTCGTGCCCGAGGTCGAGCGCAGCGCACTTCGTCAGGCCCCGCACGCCCCACTTGCTCGACGCGTACGCCGACAGGCCGGGCATCGGCACGAGGCCCGCCGCCGAGGAGATGTTGACGATCGCGCCGCCGCCCGCGGACCGCATGTCCGGCACGACCGCCTGGATCCCGAGGAACGGGCCGACGAGGTTGACGTCGTAGACGCGACGGATGTCGGCCTCGGGCGTCGAGTCGACGGATCCCTGCACGAGGACCCCGGCGTTGTTGACGAGGATGGTGACGGGGCCGAACTCGTTCGCCGCTTCGACGGCGCCGGCCCAGCTCTCGGCCGAGGTGACGTCGAGCGTGACGAACCGCACACGGGCACCGGTCCCCGCGACCTCGTCCGCGAGCGCCTTGCCCTCGGCCTCGAGGACGTCACCCGCGACGACGGCCGCCCCCTCGGCGGCGAGGCGACGCACGTGCGCCGCTCCCATCCCGCGAGCGCCACCGGTCACGATCGCGACCCTGCCGTCCAGACGAGCCATGACGACCTCCAGCCCGCCGACGCGTCGCGTCGGCTCCCGACCCGCGGGCCGTGGCTCGGACCGCGGTCCTGGTCCCACGGTCGTCCGGTGCGCGGCAGCCCGACAGGGCCCAACGTCCCGGCCCGGCGCAGGACGCGCTCCCCCGACCCTCCGGAGATGCAGGACGCCCCGCCCTGGTGGACCAGGACGGGGCGTCACTCGCGGTGGCAGGTGAGGGATTCGAACCCCCGTAGCATGACGCGGCTGATTTACAGTCAGCTCCCTTTGGCCGCTCGGGCAACCTGCCGTGCACCGCACCGGACCGACCGTTCGAGACGTACGAGCGTTCCGAGCCCGGCTGCGGATGGAAGGATAGCAACTCCGGAGGGCGCTCCCGAACACGCCCGGCGCGCACCCCCGCACACGACCACGCAGGAGGACAGCATGGCTTCGGAGTCGTCGTTCGACGTCGTCAGCAAGGTCGACCGCCAGGAGGTCGACAACGCGCTCAACCAGGCCGCGAAGGAGATCTCGCAGCGCTACGACTTCAAGAACGTGGGCGCGTCGATCGCGTGGAGCGGCGAGAAGATCGTCATGACCGCGAACTCGGAGGAGCGCGTCAAGGCGGTCCTCGACGTGTTCGAGACCAAGCTCATCAAGCGCGGCATCTCGCTGAAGTCGCTCGACGCGGGCGAGCCCAAGGCATCGGGCAAGGAGTACCGGCTCGAGGCCGCGGTCAAGGAGGGGATCGCGACCGACGAGGCGAAGAAGATCTCCAAGCTCATCCGCGACGAGGGCCCCAAGGGCGTCAAGGCGCAGATCCAGGGTGACGAGCTCCGGGTGTCGGCGAAGAGCCGCGACGACCTCCAGGCCGTCATCGCGATGCTCAAGGGCGCCGACCTCGACGTCGCGCTCCAGTTCGTCAACTACCGCTGAGGCCCGGCGGGCCGGGCGGCCCGCGCGGGACCGCTCAGTACCGCTCAGTACCGCGTGATGCCGCCCTGCTCGCCCGCCATCGCCCGCAGCCGCGCGACGCGCTCCGCCATGGGCGGGTGGGTCGCGAACATCGCCGCCATGCCGCCCCCGCGGAACGGGTTGGCGATCATCAGGTGCGACACGTCGACGAGGTCCCGGTTCGCCGGGAGCGGCGCCCGCCGGGTCCCCCGCTCGAGCTTCTCGAGCGCCGACGCGAGCGCGAGCGGGTCGCCCGTCAGACGCGCTCCGTCCTCGTCGGCGTCGTACTCGCGCGTGCGGCTGATCGCGAGCTGGATGAGCATCGCCGCGAACGGCGCGAGCAGCGCCATCGCGAGCACCGCGAGCGGGTTGCCGCCGCCGCGCTCCCGGTCGCCACCACCGAAGATCATCATCATCTGCGCGACCGACGTGATGACGCCCGCGAGCGCGGCGGCGACCGACGACGTGAGGATGTCGCGGTTGTAGACGTGCATGAGCTCGTGCCCGAGCACACCGCGCAGCTCGCGCTCGTCCAGCGTCATGAGGATGCCCGTCGTGCAGCACACGGCGGCGTTGCGGGGGTTGCGTCCGGTCGCGAACGCGTTGGGCGCCATGGTCGGCGACACGTAGAGGCGCGGCATCGGCTGGCGTGCCTGCGTCGACAGCTCGCGCACGATCCGGTACATCACGGGCTGCTCGAGCTCGCTCACGGGACGCGCGCGCATCGCGCGGATCGCGATCCTGTCGGAGTTCCAGTACGAGTACGCGGTCCCGAGGACGCCGAACGCCGCGAAGAGCCACAGCCAGCGGCCCTCGCCGACGAGGCCGCCGATCACCAGCAGCACGAGCCAGAGCACGCCGAAGAGCGCCGCCGTCTTGACCCCGTTCAGGTGCCTGCGTCCCACCAGGTCCTCCTCGTCTCCACCGTGCGCCGACGCCACCTGCGCCATCCTGACCTGCACCGGAGTGCCCGCGCCCACCCGGAGAACGGTCGACGGCGGGACGGCGTTCCCCGACGCCGGACACGCGAGGAGCCCCCACCCGGACGGGTGAGGGCTCCTCGCTGCCGCTCGGGGCCGGCGGGCCGCCGGCAGGCGGCCGACGTGCGGGCTGTCAGGCCTCGCCGCGGATGATCGCGAGCATCTCCTCGCGCGGGACGACCTTGATCCGCTCGCGCCCGTGCGGACGACCGAGCTCCTGCTCCCACGCGTCGAGGACCATCCAGCCCGTCCACTCGACGTGGCCGACGCCCTTGGCCGTGAGGAAGTCCGTCACCGCGCCGGGGTCGCGCTCGGGTGCGCGCTCGAGCGTGTCGACGTCCGAGACGAGGTGCTTGATCGTCTCGGTCGCGTCGGACTTCGTGTGCCCGATGAGGCCGACGGGGCCGCGCTTGATCCAGCCGGTCGTGTAGACGCCGGGCACGGGCTCGCCGTCGGGCTGCACGACGCGACCCTCACGGTTGCTGATCACGCCCGCCGCGGAGTCGAACGGGATGCCCGGCAGCGGCGACCCGAAGTAGCCGACCGCGCGGTACACGGCCTGGACGGGCCACTCGTGCATCTCCCCCGAGCCGGCGACCGTCCCGTCGCCGGTGAGCACCGTGCGCTCGGTGCGCAGACCGGTGACGCGGTCCTCGCCGAGCACCGCGACCGGCCGGTGCAGGAAGTGCAGGTGGATCCGACGGCTCGCGGTGAGCTCCTCGGGCTCGCGCAGCGTCCAGTCCGTCAGGGTCTTGACGACCTGCTTGGTCTGGTTCGAGGAGTGGATCGCCGCCATCGAGCCCTCGTCGAACTCGAAGTCCTCGGGGTAGACGACGACGTCGACGTCGGGCACGTGCCCGAGCTCGCGCAGCTCGAGCGGGCTGAACTTGACCTGCGCCGGACCACGCCGCGCGAAGACGTGCACGTCCGTGACGGGGCTCGTCAGGAGCCCCTGGTAGACGTTGTCGGGCACCTCGGTGCTCAGCAGGTCCTTCGGGTGCTTGGCGAGGATGCGCGCCACGTCGAGCGCGACGTTGCCCGCGCCGACGACGGCGATCTGCTCGGCCTCGAGCGGCCAGGTCCGCGGCACGTCCGGGTGGCCGTCGTACCAGGACACGAAGTCGGCCGCGCCGTACGACCCGGGCAGCTCGATGCCCGGGATCCGTAGGTCGGCGTCCTTGATGGCGCCGGTCGAGAAGATCACCGCGTCGTAGAAGCGGCGCAGGTCGTCGAGGTCGACGTCGGTGCCGAAGTCCACGTTGCTGAGCAGGCGGATGTCGCCGCGCTCGAGGATCTTGTGCAGCGCGACGATGATCTGCTTGATGCGCGGGTGGTCGGGCGCGACGCCGTAGCGCACGAGCCCGAAGGGCGCGGGAAGCCGCTCGAACAGGTCGATCGAGACCTCGAGCCCGGACTTGGACAGGATGTCGGACGCGTAGATGCCCGCGGGGCCCGCGCCGACGACCGCCACGCGCAGGGCGTTGCTGCTGCTCACGTGAGAAGGACGCCTTCCGGAAGGGGGAGCCAGGGCCACACGCAGGGCCCGGCAGGACGCTGGGGCCAGTGTAGGCGGTGCGGGACGGCCGCCCACGAGGGACGTCCGTGGGCGTAGGTTCGCCCGGTGCCGACGGTCTCCTCACGCCCCGGGCTCGCGATGGGCCTCGGCGCGTACCTGCTGTGGGGCTTCCTCCCCCTGTACTTCCCGCTCCTCGAGCCCGCGGGACCGGTCGAGATCATCGCCCACCGCGTCGTGTGGTCGCTCGTGTTCTGCCTGCTCGCCGTGGCCGCGCTGCGGGGTTGGGGGGCGCTCGCGCGGGCGGTCCGGGACACCCGCACGCTCGGCACGCTCGCCGTCGCCGCGGTGCTCGTGGGCGCCAACTGGCTCGTCTTCGTCCACGGGGTCCTGACCGGGCACACCGTCGACGCGGCGCTCGGCTACTACATCAACCCGCTCGTGACCGTGGCGCTCGCGGTCGTCGTCCTCGGTGAGCGCATGCGTCCCGCGCAGTGGGTCGCGCTCGGCGTGGGCGCGCTCGCCGTCGTCGTCATCACGGCCGGGGTCGGCCGCCTGCCCTGGATCGCGCTCACGCTCGCGGTCACCTTCGGGCTGTACGGACTCATCAAGAACCGCGTCGGCCGGACGGTGCCCGCCGTGACGAGCCTCGCGGTCGAGACGGCGGTGCTCGCGCCGTTCGCCCTGGCGTACCTCGTGCTGCTCGACGCGCAGGGCACGGGCTCCTGGGGGCAGCACGGTGCCGGGCACGCGCTCGCGCTCGCGGGCACGGGCGTCGTCACGGCGGTGCCGCTGCTGCTGTTCGGGTCGGCCGCCCGGCGGCTCCCGCTGAGCGTCGTCGGGCTGCTGCAGTACGCCGCGCCCACGGTGCAGTTCGCGGTCGGCGTGCTCGTCTTCGGGGAGGACATGCCGACGGCCCGGTGGGTCGGTTTCGGGCTCGTGTGGCTCGCGCTCGTCGTCCTCACGGCCGACGGGCTGCGCACCGGGCGGGCCGACCGGCTCGCCGCGCGACGTCCCGCCGCCTGAGGGGCGCGTCGTGCCCGGGCCCGACGTCGGGGCCCCTCACCCGGGAGCGGGTCAGAGAGCGTCGACCGTCGCGACGCTCAGGCCGTAGTCGCCGAACGCGACCGAGGCACCCGGCGGGATGCGGACCTGCTGGTCCGCACCGCACAGGATCTGCTGGCCGTCGGCGAGCGTCACCACCGTGCCGTTGGTCGAGTCGCGGTCCTTGACCCACAGGCCGGCGCGGTCGACGCCGAGCAGCAGGTGCGTCTTGGAGACCGATCGGCCCGGGTCGGCGACCCGGATCAGGTGGTCGGCGTCCTCACCCGGTCGCGGCGCGGGGTTGCGGCCCACGAGCGCGGTCCCGGTGAAGGTCACGCGCTGGCCGTCGGTGAGCTCGACGGTCACCTCGGCACCGTCGCCCCGCAGCTCGGGGACCTTGCCCCGCGCGGGTCGCAGCCGCGTGCTCTCGACGTCCTCGTCCGCGGACGCGAACGACGTCGCGGTCATGACCTCGTGCGACGGCGGGACGACGCGGCGCACCGGGGCGGTGGGCTCCTCCGCCGCTCGCGTCCGGCGTGACGGGTCGGTGTCACCGCGCACGACCGTCTCGGGCGACGCCGACGGCGCGGGCACGGCAGCTGCCGGCTGGCTCGTCGGCGGGCTCGCCGGCCGGCTCTCCTGCGCGGCCGGCTGGCTCGTCGGCTGGGTGGTGGCCGCCGGGACGTGCGTGACGACCGCCGGCCGCTGGTCGGCATGCTCGTCGTCGTCGGCACGCCGCTCGGCGCGGCCGGGCGCCGCGGGGCGGGTCGGCGCGGCGTCGACCGGCACGTGGGTGACCAGGGGACGCGGCTCGGCCTGCGCGGACGAGACCGGGGGGAACGGGGACCGCGCCGCCGCGACGTCGACGAGGCGCGCGTCGCGGACCTCGGACGCGGGCGCCGCGGCGCGCAGGACGGAGTCCAGGCGACGCGCGGCGTCCTGGCCCGACGTGCCGCCGGACACGGTGGGGTCGACGCCGACGACGACGTCGAGCAGGACCGCACGCGCCGCGCGGTCGTGCCATCCGCGACGCAGACCCGACGGGTCCGCGAACGGCGAGAGCCAGACGGCGAGCGACCCGACGACCGGCAGCACGCCGGCGGCGAGGGGCACGACCCCGCGCAGGAGCGCACGGCCGAGACCGACCGGCCGACCCGTGGTGACGTCGAGCAGGCGCAGCCCCGCGAGACGCTTGCCGAGGGTCACGCCGCGCGCCCCGAGGAGCCACCACTGCGCGACGCCCAGGACCACGAGCATCGCCGCGCCGAGGAGCACCAGCCCGCCCGCGCCGTCCTCGGCGGGGGCGGCGCCGTCGGAGGTCAGCAGGCCGACCACGCCGGCCACGACGAACGCGCCGCCGAGGAGCGCGGCCGCGACGAGGTCGATGACGAACGCGAGGAAGCGCCGTCCCCAGCTCGCGGGCAGGGCTCCGGGCGTCGGCATCAGGTCGTGCTCCCAGCTGGACGTGCGGCTCCGTCCTCGCGGACGGCGGTCTCCTCCCTCATCGGCACGGGAGGCCCGGGACCTGAGGGATGACGGCTGGTCGGCTGGTCCGCGGTGGCGCGGACGCCCGCGCGCCGCGCGACGACCCGTCATGACGCACCCCCTGTGCTCGCCCGGTGCTGCTCACCCGTGCTCGTCGCCCGTGCTGCTCCCCCGGACCGCCATCGTAGGCAGCCGCCCGCGTGCGCGACCGGTCAGCCCGGGGTGCGTGGTCAGCCGCGAGCGCCCCGCGGGTCCCGGCGTCGGCGGCGCGCCTGGCGACCCCGCTCGCGCCCGCGCGCCGCGAGCCGTCGTGCACGGCGCCGCTCGCGCAGCGACGCCGTCGACCAACGTGCGCGGACCCGCTGCCGCCACGGCACCGCGCCCCGCATCGCGCGGACCGTCTCGTCCACCTGGGCCCAGTAGGCCTCGACGTCCGCGTCCGACGGGTCGCCCGGGCCGAAGACCATCGCGTCGGCGCGCGACGCGAGGCGCGCGACCCGGCCGCCCAGGGCACCCCGCCGCTCAGCGGCCGGGGCACCCCGCCGCGCACCCGCGAACGCGCCCGCGAGGTGCACCGCCGCCTCGCGCCGCGTGGCCGACGCGGGGACGGCACGGCGCAGGTCGCGCGCGTGGTCGAGCATCTCCTCCCATCCGCCGACCACGCGGTCGACGGTCGCACCGGCGCGCCGGCGACGACGACGGCGGGTGCGCTTGGCGAGCGCGACGAGCACGAACGGGGCGAGGAGCAGCGCGACGGGGACCGAGACGGCGGCCGCGACCAGCAGAGCGCGTCGCAGGCCGTCCTCCTCGCGCGCGTCGTCGTCGGTCTCCTCGGTTCGCGGCTGCTCGGTGTCGTCGTCGGGCGGACGCACCGGGTCCACGGGCGGCGGCGGCGGCTGGACCACCTGCGGCTGGGGCCGCGACTCGTCCTGGGGGACGTCGTCGCTCGGGGTCTTCGACTCGTCCGGGGTCGGGTGGAACGGCACCCACCCGTGCCCCACGAACGCGATCTCGACCCACGCCTCGACGTCGTCGCCCGTGATCGCAACGGAACCGTCGGCGGCGTCCTCGTCGTCGGGCACGAAGCCCATGACGACGCGCGACGGGAGGCCCATCTCGCGTGCCATGAGCGCCATCGCCGACGCGTACTGCTCGCCGTCGCCGACCATGAGGTCGCCCGTGAGGAGCGTCGTGAGGCGCGCGGCGCCGTGCCCCGACAACGACGGCGCCTCGCCCTCGAGGCCGTGGCTGAACCAGCCGCGCTCCGCGAGGCCCTGCTCGAGGGAGCGCGCGACGAGCACGGGCGTCGCGGCGGTGCCCGCGAGGTCGCCCGCGTAGACCGGGACGGCGTCGGGGACCCGCTCGGCCGCGGGCAGGCGGACGTCGGCGACCGGTGCGTCCCCGATCTCCTCGTCGTCCGGGACCTCGGGCACGACGACCTCGGCCGTCCACCGCGCCCCGGGCACGACCCCGGACGTCAGGACCGCGCTGCCGGTCGCGTCGTTGTAGCGCAGGTCGGCGGCGAGCTCGCCCGCGAGCCCACCGGAGAAGTCGAAGCGGCGCGCGTACCCGACGGTCGGCAGCCACACCGAGGGCAGCCGCTCGACCTCGAAGGCGACCTCGACGGTCCGGCCCGCGGGCACCGACGTGATCGTGTCGCCCACGCGTCGGTACGAGCCCGAGCCGTCGGCGGCCTCGGCGCCGGCCACGTCCCACACCACGCCGTCGAACGCGTCCATGGTCGCGAGCCGCACGGGGGTTCCCGGCGGCAGGCCCGTGACCGTGAGCAGCTCGTCGTCGCCCCAGTCCTTGACGAAGCGCCGGAACGACGCGAGCGGGCTCGGCTGGTCCCGCGGGTCGAACGGCGGGACGAGCTCGTCGCGCAGCACGAGACGTGGCCGCTGCTCGCCGAGCCACGCGCCGCCCGCGGCACCGCCCCCGACGAGCGCGGCGACGACGAGCAGCAGCGCGACCGGGCGGCGCGGCGCGAGCGTCCCGACCCGCCACGACGCCCAGCCGAGCAGGAGCAGCGCGAGGACGACGCCCGCCGCGACGGGGGCGACGGTCTCCTGCGTCGCGAGCACGACCGACACGCCCAGGACGACGACGGGCACGAGCGCCGACCACGCCGCGCGCGGCCCGTGCGGCCCCCCACGACGCGAGCGCGCCGCCCCGGAGACCGCGACGGCCGACCCCACGAGCGCGAGCAGCAGGGGTGCGACGAGGAGGTTGCCGGTCGTGCCGAGGGTCGGGTCGAGCGTGAGCACCTGCTTCCACACCGTGACCGCGCCCGTGAGCAGCAGCACGACCGAGTCACCCGACGGCAGGCGCCCGCCCGACGCGGTGGGGACCGCGAGCGTGGGGCCCACGAGCAGGTAGCCCAGGAGCACCAGGGCCGTCGTGACGGCCGCACCCCACGCGCGCGCGGCGGCGACGAGCGCGACGAGCGTCCCGACGACGAGCCCGCCCGCGACGGGCGGCACGACAGCCGCGACGCCGTACACGGGGACGAGCGGGAGCATCGCGAGGCACAGGGCGCCGTCCAGCACGACGACGTCCACGAGGCGCGCACCGCGACGCCGTCGGCGGACGTCCGCCGCGGTGGGCGAGTCACCCGTCGGGCCGGCGACGTCGACGCCGTCCGCGGCGGTGGACCGCGCACCGGTGCTCGTCGCGGCGCTCATCCGGCCACCACGCGACGCAGCACACGAGGGAGGTCGGCGAGCCGACCGACGGTCGCGACCGACAGCATGCCGTGCGTCGCGACCTCGACCGGGCGGTCCGTGCGGCACCGCAGGACGAGCGTCCGGACGCCCGCGGGCACGTGCGCGGCGCTCGCGCGCAGCGCGGCGGCGTCGGGCACGGAGCCGGTCACGAGCACCGCGACCGACGCGTCGGGCACCTCGCGGGCGACCCACCGCGCGAGGTCCACGCCGCGACGACCCTCCGTCCGGGCCTCGAGGCCGGCGACGTCGTCGAGCAGCCGGGACGGCGTCGAGGTGTGCAGCCGACGCTCGTCCGCGAGCACCGTGAGGTCGCGCTCGTCGCGCAGCGCCTGCACGCCGATCGAGGCCGCGGCGGCCACGGCGAGCTCGAGCTCGTCGTCGTCCGCGTGGTCGTCCGCGGCCGTGGACAGGGCGACGACGGTGTGCGTGCGGCGCGTGTCCTCGAACTGCCGGACCATGAGGCGGCCCGTGCGTGCCGTCGACCGCCAGTGGATGTGGCGCCGGTCGTCACCCGCGACGTAGTCCCGCAGCGCGTGGAAGCTCAGGTCCGCGTCGGAGACGACGCGCGTCGCCTGGCCCTCGAGGTCGCGCAGGACACCGGCCGCCGCGCCGGTCAGCGGCACGAGCTCGGGGTGGACGTACAGCTCGACGGGGTCGGTCCAGCGCACGCGGCGGCTCACGAGGCCCAGCGGGTCGCCGCGCACCGACAGCACGGGCCCCACCGGGACGACCGCGCGGCGCGTCGTCGGCACGGCGAAGAGCTCCTCGTGGACGGCGTCGGGGCCGAGCGACGGCAGCGGGAACGTCGCCGTCACGCTCCCGACGGGCAGCTCGAGCCGCGCGGGCAGCATCCGGCGGCGCGACGTGTTCCGCACCTCGAGGCGCCCGACGGCACGCTGGCCGACGGTCACGCGCCGGTCGGACAGGTCGAGGTCCACGGCGTACGCGGACCGACCGGCGGTGAGCAGCACCGCCGTCGCGAGCACCGCGAGCAGCGCCGCACCGGGCACGCTCGCCTCGAGCCAGCCCCACCACCACCCCGCCGCGGCCAGAACCACCGCGGTGACGAGCGCGCCCCAGCCGAGGTGCGACACGCGCAGACGGCGGCGCCTCACGCGTCGGGCACCCGCGCGGCCGGCGGGCGGGTCGCGGCGAGGATCCGCCCGAGCACCTGACGCTGCGTGACGCCCGCGAACTCCGCCTCGGTGTCGAGGATCATGCGGTGCGCGAGCACGGGCTCGGCGAGCAGCTTCACGTCGTCGGGGATGACGTACACGCGACCCTGCGACGCGGCCCAGACCTTCGCGCAGCGCACGAGCGCGAGCGCACCGCGCACGCTCACGCCGAGCGCCGTCTGCGGGTCCTCGCGCGTCGCCTGCGCGAGGCGCGCGACGTAGTCGAGGACCGACTCGTCGGTGTGCACCGTCGCCGCGAGGTCGGCCATCTCCGCGACGGCGCGCGTCGTGACCCGCGCGCCGAGGTGGAGCGTCCGGTCGCGCTCGGCCGACGCGGAGAGGATCTCGATGGTCGAGTCGTGGTCCGGGTACCCGATCGACGTCTTGATGAGGAACCGGTCGAGCTGGGCCTCCGGCAGGCGGTACGTCCCGGCCTGCTCGATCGGGTTCATCGTGGCGATGACCATGAACGGTCGCCCGACCGGTCGCGACACGCGGTCCACCGTGACGCGCGACTCCTCCATGACCTCGAGCAGCGCCGACTGCGTCTTGGGCGACGCGCGGTTGATCTCGTCCGCGAGCACGACCGACGCGAAGACGGGCCCCTCGTGGAACTCGAAGACGCCGGCCTTCTGGTCGTAGATCGTGACGCCCGTGACGTCCGACGGCAGCAGGTCGGGCGTGAACTGGATGCGCGAGTGCGAGCCCTGGACGGTCGCCGCGAGCGCCTTGGCGAGCGAGGTCTTGCCGGTGCCCGGGGCGTCCTCGAGGAGCAGGTGCCCCTCGGCGAGCATCGCGGTCAGCGCGAGCCGGACGACGTGCTCCTTGCCGAGGACCGCGCGGCCCACGTTGCCCACGAGCACGTCGAAGGTCTCGGCGAACCAGGTGCTCTGCTCGGGCGTCATGCTGCGTGTCTCCTCGGTGGTGGCGTGCGCGGGGTGCGCCGTCGGGGCGGGGCGGCTCATGGCTGGGCCGGGGGCTCGGCGGGCGGCGGGTCCGCGGGCGGCTCGGGGTCCGGCTCGGGGTCCGGCTCGGGCTCGGGCTCGGGCGGCGGTGCCGCGACGACGACGACGCGCTCGGCGGGCTCGCCCTCGCCGCGGGCGTTGACCGCCCACACGCGGATGCGGAGCTGCTCGCCCGCGCGCGCGTCGACCGTGAGGCTCGTCGTCGTGGTGGTGCCGTCGAGCTCCGTGCCGGCGTCGCCGCGCACCTCGTAGCGGTAGCCGGTCACGGGGCTCCCGCCCGAGCCGCCCGGGGTCCACGTCACGAAGGCACGCAGCGGCGTCGTCGTGTCGGGCGTGCCGATCAGCACGGCCTGCGGCACCGTCGTGGGCGTCACCTGCACCGAGGTCGCCGGGCCCCACGCGCCCCGCGCGTTCCGGGCCGCGACCTCGACCGTGTACGGCGCTCCCCCGGTCAGCCCGTCGAGCCGCAGGGACGTCTGCGAGCCGGGCAGCTCGCGCACCGTCCCGCCGAGCTGCACGCGGTAGGCGTCGACCCCCTGGCGGCCGTCGAGCCCGGAGTCCGCGGGCGGCTGCCACGACACGTCGACCGCACCACCGTTCCACGGCGTCCCCGGCGCGGCGACGTCGGCCGCCGCGAGGGAGGTCACGGTGCCGGGCGCCGACCAGATCTCGCCGGACGTCGTCGCGGCGGGCGACCAGCCGACCGTGTTGCGGGCCTCGACGCCGATCGCGTACGTGCGACCGCGCTCGGCGTCGAACGCGAAGGAGAGGACGTCGCCGCCGACCTCCGCGACGGCCTGGCCGTCGACCGTCACGCGGTAGCCGGAGACGGCCTCGCCGCCGTCGTCGCCGGGCGGCGACCAGGTCACGGCGATCCGACGCTCACCGAGCTCGCCGCTGCTCGCGGCGAGCTGCTGCGGCGCGTCGGGAGCGCGGGCGGGCACGACCGCGGCCGACGACGTGCTCCAGTCCCCGGGCTCGGGGGCGTCGTTGACGGCCCGGACGCGCACCGTGTACGCGCGCCCGTTCTGCAGACCGGTGACGACGTGGCTCGTCGAGGTGACGCCGATCGTCGACGGCCCGGACGCGGGCGCGGGGCTCACCTCGAGCTCGTAGCGCGTGATGGGCGTGCCCGTGTTGGTCGGGGCGGACCAGCTGACGAGCAGCCGCGCGTCGCCGCGCTCGACCCGGGGTGCGGACGGTGCGCCCGGTCGCGCGTCGGGCCGTGCGGGCGCCGACGTCGGGCTCTCGTCGGACAGGTCGACCTCGTTGCGCGCCGCGACCGTGAACCGGTACTCGGTCCCGTTGGTGAGCCCGTCGATCGTGCACGTCGTCGACGCGCAGTCACGCGTCGTACCGCCGGGCTGGACGGTCACGCGGTAGCCGGTGATCGGCGCCCCGTTCGCGAGCGGCGCGTCCCACGCGAGGACCACGGTCCCGTCGCGCACCTCGGTGACGCGCGGCGCGCGGGGCGCCTCGGGCCGGCCGCGGACCGTGACGGTGATGCGACCCTCGACCTCGCGCGCGGCGTCGCGCGTCGCGTCGCGCACCGAGTAGCGCACGACGAGCGTGCCGACGTAGCCCTCGGGCGGGCGGACCGTCACGGTCGACCCCGCGACCGACACGTCGCCACCGCCCGCGGTCTCGACGACCGCACCGACGACCTCGAGCGGGCTCGGGTCGAACGGGTTGTAGGCGCCGCGCAGCACGTCCACGCTCGAGGGCCGACCGCCCACGGCGTCGGGGACGACGTGCCCCTGGACCCGCGCGAGGGGGCGCTGGCTCGCGACCACGCGGAAGTCGACCTGGGCGACGACGGGCGTCCTGCCGCCGTACCCGATCTCGACGGTCACCCCGCCGACCGTGCCGCGCGCGACCGTCGCGTCGGCGGCGACGCTGAGCCGCGTGCCGGAGAGCGCGACGCGGAAGCCCGCGGGCGCGGGCGAGGCGAGCCGGTACTCGTACCGGGTGGTCCCGTCGGCGGTCTCCACCGGGGCGGACGTGAACACCGAGAGGTCGACGACGGCGGGCGCCTCGCCGGGGGCCACGTCGAGCACCGAGGGCGTGAAGCGGGGTGGCGTCGCCTCGGCGGCGAGCACCGTGATCGGCAGCGTGAGCACGCGCGTGCGTGCCGTCGTGTCGCCCGGGTCCCCGTCGGTGACCTCGACGGACACCGACGCCGGGCCCGCGTACGAGCGGGGTGCCCGGAAGACGATGAACCCCTCGGCGACGGTCGGGGCGCCGTCGGACCGCGTCGCGGTGAGCTTGGTGAGATCGCCGACGCGCGCGGTGCGGCCCGGTGCGACCTGCACCTGCTCGTCGAGCGAGATGCGCAGCTCCTCGCCCGCGATGACGCGCAGGGTCGGCGCACCCGGACGGCGCACGGGCGGGAAGTCGCCCAGCGCCGGCACGGTGATGAAGGCGTACGACCGCAGGCCCTCGACCGCGGTGTTGCTCACGACGTACGGCAGCGTCTGGGCGCTCGGGCCGAGCGTCACGACGACCGTGCCGCGCTCGGTCACGGTCGCCACGTCCGCGGCCGACGGGTGCACGCCCACCCTCAGGTCGCTGAGCGGCCCGCTCGGGTTCTGCGCGACGGCCAGCACGTCGACCTCGACGGACGTGCTGTTGAGCGTCTCGGTCGCGGGGACGACGACGTCCTGCAGCACGGGCGCGAGGATCTCGGCCTCGGGGTCGACGACGACGCTCAGCACGCTCGAGTCGGAGCCGCCGCGCGTGTTGCGGGCCGTGTAGCCGACCGTCACGACGCCGGGCTCGTCGGGTGCGCGCACGACGACGCGCCTCCCGGACCGCGAGGCCTCGGTGCCCTCGGAGACGACGAGCTCGGGGTCGAGCTCGAGCTCGCCGCCGCCGTTGTCGACGTCGTTCGCGAGCACGCGCACCTCGACCTGGCGCCCCGGGCGCACCGTCACCTCGTCGGGCCGTGCGACGACCTCGTTGACCTCGCTGAGCCGCGGCGCGACGCCGACGCGGACGGTCGCGACCGCGCGCTGGCCGACCCAGTCCTCGACCGCGTACGTGAACGTGTCGGTGCCCGCGGCGTCGGGCAGGGCGGTGTACTCGAGCCAGTCGGCGCCGACGTCCGTGACGTCGCCCTGCAGCGGCGCGCGGTCCTGGCCGAGCAGGTACACGCCGTCGCCGTCGGCGTCGATGCCCGTGAGCGGGACCGGGATGCGCACGGTCCCGCCCGCGAGCACGCGCGCCGTGAGGTTGCGGGGGCGCGGGGGCGCCTTGGTCGCCGCGTCGGACGCGTGGACGTCCACGGTCAGGGAGGCCGCGGTCCGGTTGCGCGACGCGTCCTCGACCTCGAACGTCGCGTGGACCTGCCGCGGCTGGTCCGGTGCGCGGTAGCGCAGCACGTCGCCCGACACGAAGAGCAGGCCGTCGGCGGGGTCGAGCGGCTCCGGGAGGGTCGGCAGGAGCCGGAGCTCCTCGCCGTCCGGGTCGTACGCGTTCTCGAGCACGGCCACGGTCACGACGCCGCCCGCGCGCACGGTGACCCGCTGGTCGGGTACGACCGGGGGCTGGGGCGTGACCGAGGCGGGCACCGGCTGGACGATGACCTGCCCGCGGGCCGACGCCGTGCCGTTCGAGACGGTGTACGACAGCACGACCGGGCCGGTCAGGGTCCGCTCGGACGTGATCCGCAGCAGCTGGTGCTGGAGCACCGCGACCCGCAGCCCGCTGTCCGGCGGCGTGTCGACGGCCTGGAGCACCAGCACGCCGCCGCCCGGGTCCGTGTCGTTGCCCAGCGGGGCGATCGTCACCTCGCCGCCGGGGGGCAGGAGCGCGCGGTCGAGCACCGCGACGGGCGGCGGCGCGGACTCGGGCCGCTCGAGCACGTCGATCCGGGCGAGCCCCTCGGCCTGCTGGGGCGCCGCGGTGACGACGAACGGCACGTAGTAGGTGCCCGCGCGCGGGGCCGTGAACGTGAAGGTGCCCGCGGCCAGGTCGCTCACGACCTCCGTGCCGGAGACCTCCGTCACGCCCGCGAGGCGGACGGGCTCGCGGCCCGCGGACCGCACCGACCGCAGGGGCCGCACGACGACGGGCTCGCCGACGTACGTCGTCGCCTGCACCGGGTCGACCACGGGCGGCACCGACCCGGCGGGCCGGACGTCGACCGAGACGGTGCCCTCCACGGTCTCGGCGCCGTCCGACACGAGCACCGTGACCGGGAACCGGCCGAGCCCGGTGCCGTCCGACGTGAAGGTCAGCCGACCGTCCTGGCGCGTGCTGACCGTCCCGCCGCCCGAGGCGACCGCCCCGGTCAGGACGAGCTCGTCGCCGTCGGGGTCGCGGAAGTCGGGCAGGACGTCGTAGGAGGCCGACGCGCCCTGCTCGACCGTGAGCGCCCCGCCGCGCTCCTGCACGGGTGCGTCGTTGACGCCGTCGGGGCGGACCGTCACGCGCACCGACGCCGTGGACGGCGCCGACGAGCCGCGCCCGTCGGACACCGTGTACGTCAGCTCGACGGTCCCCGACGCCTCGGGTCGCGTCTCGAGCTGGAGCGCGCGGCCGCCCTGGACCGCCTGGAGCGTGCCGAACTGCTCGGGCACCGGGTCGTGCTCGGAGATGGTGAGGATGCCGCAGTCGGACGCCGCGTCGTTGTCGATGACGGAGAGGATCGCCGTCCGACCCGCGCGGACGCCGAACTCGTCGTCGGCCGCGCGCGGCGGCGCCGAGTCCTCGGTGCACCGCGCCTGGAGGGTCCGGTCGGACTCGCGCTCGGTCGAGTCCTGCTCGTCGGAGCGCGACTCCTGCTGCGGGCGCACGTCCTGCCAGCTCGGCTCGTGCAGGTCAGGCCCCTCGGCGGGCAGCCACACGCGCCCCAGCCGCGTGTCGTTGAGGACGACGACGTCGCGGTTGACGCGGAAGACGAGCTCGTCGGCGGTCGTCATGCCGGTGAGGTCGGTGAACGACGAGCCGGCCCCCTCGCAGACGCGCACGCTGCTCGCGACGGCGGACGCCCACGCGCCGTACGCGCACGTGCCCACGCGGACCGGCGCCGCGGGACGCCCCGTCGAGCCGGTCGGGTGCTCGCGGACCGACCCGCCGTCGACCGGCACCTCGAGCAGCGCCGACGGCGTCGCCACGAGCGCGACGCCCGACGCGGGTCCCGACTGCTGGAGCACGAGGTCGTCGCCGTACGCGCCGAGGTCCACGTCGGCCTCCTGCGTGAGGAGCGTCGTCCCGACGAGCGCGACGACCTCCTCGCCGACCGCGGCCGCCTGCTCGAGGGGCCCGCCGGGTGGCTCGACGAGCGCGTCGTCCTCCTCGACCGCGACCCCGCCGTCGGTCGGGACCGCCCGCGACACCGCGCCGTCCGCGCCGACGGCGAGCACCGTGCCGCCCGGCGAGACAACCGCCCGCCCGCCGGCACCGAGCTCGAGGTCCGGCTCGTCCGAGTCGACCGAGAGCGTCCCGAGGTCCGTCGTCGTCGTGACCCACGCGGAGCCCGACGCGTCGACGACGGCGACGGTCCCGGCGGCCATCGCGACCACGGAGCCCGACGGCGTCGCGGCGCGCGCCGCGAGCGTGACCGACGCGGTGTCGACGACCGACGCCGACGCGCCCTCGACGAGCAGGACGTCGTCGCCGTCCTGGAGCACGTCGAAGTCCGCGGACTCGGGCACGAGCCCGGCGTTGAGCTCGTCGACCGCGGGGTTGTACCGCCCGAGGGTCCGCTGCGACTCGTTCGTGAGCCACACCGCGCCGTCGTGCAGGTCCACCTGCGACACGGGGGTCCCCGGGTGCAGCACCGCGAGCGTCGCGAGGACCGCCGGGACCGTCACCGCACCCACGCCGCGGGCACGCCGGAGGCGGCGCTCCCTCGCGGGGGCGCCGAGGGTCACGGGGCGGCGGCTCACGGCTCGGCGCACCCCACGGCGGGCGCGGTCGACATGCGGCCGTCCGCGCGCACGATCGAGACCTCGATGCACACGTCGTCGTCGGGCGCGCCGACGGGCACCGTCACGGTCGGCTCGTCGACGACGTCGAGGTCGGTCGACGTGCCGGGCAGCACCACGCCCCACAGGTAGCGGTCCCCGTCGGCCGGGTCGGGGTTCGCCCAGCTGAACACCGCGGTGCCGTCCGCCGAGAGCGTGCCCGCGAGCTCCGTCGGGCTGGGGACGGCGCGCACGGCGGGCTGACGCGCCGCGGGGGCCTCGCTCGTCGGGGTCGGCCGGACGGCGGTCGGGTCGTCGTCGGAGAAGGCGAGCACGGCACCGGTCGCGACCGCGGCGACGACGACGAGGCCCGCGACCGAGCCCGCCACGACGCGACCCCACGACCTGCGGCCGCCCGCCTCGGGCGCTGTCGGGAGCGCTGCGGCGTCGCGCTGCCACGCCTCGGGGACGTCGTCCTCGTGCGCGTCCGCGGGGTCGGCGGGCTCGGTGCCCGCGGCGACGCGCAGCGCCTCCTGCTCCTGCGCCGCCGTCGGCGACACGGCTGCCGAGACGGACCGGACGGGACGCAGGCGCGTGGCCTGGGCGGCCTCGCCGTCGGCAGCAGGACGCGTGTCCTCGTCGGGCAGCTCGACGCGCTCCTCGGCGAGGTCGAGCGCCGTGAGCGGCAGCATGAGCTCGGCCTCGACCTGCTGGAGCGCACGGGCGAACGCGAGCGCGCTCGGGTGCCGACGGGCCGGGTCCTTGTCCATCGCGCGCTCGAGCACCGCGTGCAGCGACGCCGGCACGTCCGCGCGGCCCGTCGGGGCCAGTGGCGAGCGCTCGATGCGCGCGATCAGGTCAGCGGAGGAGTTCCCACCGCCCGGGACCTCGAACGGCGACCGGCGTGCGAGCAGCGAGTACACGGTGGCCGCGAGCGAGTACACGTCGGAGCGCTCGTCCCCGTGCGGCGTCTCGCCGAGCAGCTCGGGCGGCGCCCACGGGATCGACATCCCGACCGCGGAGCCCGTGCTCCAGCCCGTCGTCGCCGCGATGCCGAAGTCGGTCAGCGCGGGCCAGCCGAAGTCGGTGATGAGGACGTTCGCCGGCTTGATGTCGCGGTGCAGGACGCCCGCGCGGTGCGCCGTCTCGACCGCCGACGCGAGCCGCACACCCATCCGGAGGACCTCCGCGACGGCCATGCGCTCGTTGCGGTACCGCTCACCCAGCCCCGGGCGCGAGCAGTGCTCCATGACCAGGTACGGGCGCCCGTCGGCGGCGACGTCCGCGTGGTGGATCGTCACGATCGACGGGTGGTGCGACAGGCGCGCCATGAGGTCGGCCTCGAGCCGGAACCGCTCGCGCACCGCGTCGCTCAGGGACCCCGCGAGCAGCACCTTGACCGCGACGGAGCGCCGCGGCATGTGCTGCTCGTAGAGGAAGACGTCGGCGAACCCGCCCATGCCGAGCAGCCCGACGTGGCTGTACCCGGGGATCGTGGGCGGGGTCGACGCCTCGCGGCGAGAGCTCATCCGTGCTCCACGGTGAAGGTCACGCCCTCACCCAGGTCGACGACGACGCCCGGCTCGACGACGGTCGGCTCGGCGGGGTGGAGCCGCTGGGGGCCGTGGCCCTGACGCAGGAGGAGCACGCCGTTGGTCGACCGCAGGTCCGTGACGAGGACGTGCTCACCCTCCTGGCGGACCTCGGCGTGCGTGCGGGAGATGTCCTGGTTGGGGCTCGCGACCGTCACGAGCCGCGGCAGCCGGCTGTTGGTGACGCGCGAGACCTGCGGCGCGCGGCCCAGCAGGACGGGCCGGTTGAGCGCGATGACGAGACCCGACGACAGGTGGATCTTCGCGACCGGCGGCGCCTGCGGGGCGGGGACGGCGAACGGGCCGGGGACGGCGTCGCCCGCCCACTCGGGCAGCTGCCGACGCAGCGCGACGACGTCGGACGACAGCACGGTGAGGCCGTCGTGGTCGGCCCCCGCGGCGGCTGCGTCGGAGTCGTCGTCGGAGGCCGGTGCAGCGGGGGCGGCGGTGACCGTGGGGCGTGCGGCCGCTGCGGTCACGGCGGTGGTCGCCGGCGCGTCGGCCGGGGTCGGGCCCGGCTCCGCGGGCGCCTCCGCGGGCGGGGGGCCCGCCGGGCTCGGCGGTGCGGCGGGGGCGGTCGGGGTGGGCTGCCCGGTGGGCTCGGCGGGCGCGACGGGCGCGGCGGCCGGGCTGGGCCGGACGGTGGGAACGGTCGGCGCGGCAGGGGCGGCCGCCGGGGCGACCTGCTCGACGGCGGCGGGCTCCGCGACGGGAACGCCCGCGGGCGGGGTCGCGGCGCGCTGGTCGCGGCGACGGACGGGAGCCGGCTCCGCGCCGTCCGGGCCGTCGGCCGACGCGTCCGCGGCGGCCGCGGACCCGTCGCGAGCCGCCTCGCCGTCGCGGTCGAGGACGACGCCGACGACCGACGCGCGCACGACCGCGGAGAGCACGGGGAGGCCGTCGTCCGCTGCGCCGGCCACGGCGTCCGCGGCGCGCACCGTGACGGCCGTCGCACCGGCGACAGCCGCCTCGCTCCACGTCGTGACGTCGGCGCCCGACAGCACGCGCGGGCCCTCGGCGGTCGAGACCTCGACGACCACGGGACCACGGACCACCGTCTGGACGCGCCCGTCGCCGAGGCGCACGAGCGCGAACGGCGGCAGGGCGGCGAGGCCGTCGCTCACCAGGACCTGGAGGTGCTCCCCCAGGCCGACGTCCTCGCGCAGCGACGCCCACAGGCGTGCGACGAGGTCGGCCGACGCGGACGGCGGCAGCAGGCCGACGGTCCCGTCGGTGACGGCGGCGAACCACTCGCCCGGGACGTAACGGGGAACGATCACGGGGAGACCTCCGGCGGGCGACGACGGGTCGGTCGAGGCACGGTCGCGCCGTCGAGGACCTCGTCCCAGGTGTCGCGGTCCGCGGGCACCTGGGGGTGGACGGGGGCGTCACCGCGGGGTGCGGCGACGGGGGCGACGCCCGGGGCGGGCGTCAGGACGGGGGGTGACGAGGGCGGGGCGGGTGCTGCCACCACGGCCGCCGGCGGTGCCGGGACGGGCGACGCGGTGGCGGGTGGCGCGGTGGCGGGTGGCGCGAGCTCGTCGGCGTCAGGGTGCCCGGGCGGCCGCGTCGTCCGGTCGCGGTCGCTCTGACCGCGCACCGCGGCGACGTCGACGACGACCACGGTCACGTTGTCCCGGCCGCCCGCCTCGAGCGCGGCGTCGACGAGCCGCTGCGCGGCCTCCTGCGGGTCGACGACGTCGTGCAGCAGCCGGCCGATCACCGCGTCGGGCACCTCCGACGTGAGCCCGTCCGAGCAGACGAGCACGCGGTCCGCGGGTGCGGCGGGGATGAGCCAGTAGTCCGGCTCCGGGTCGGGGCCGGTCCCGACGGCGCGCGTGATGACGTGCCGGTCGGGGTGCGCGGCCGCCGCGCTCGCGTCGATCTGCCCCGCGTCGAGCAGCTCCTGGACGACCGAGTGGTCGACGCTGATCTGCTCGAGGACGCCGTCCGCGAGCCGGTAGACCCGCGAGTCGCCGATGTTGAAGACGAGCCAGTAGGAGCCGCCGTCGTCGGGGACGATCGCGACGCCCGCGACCGTCGTCCCGGCCGTCCGTCCTCGCGCGACGGTCGCGCGCAACCGGTCGGCAACGCGGTGGAAGCAGGCGTGGATCTCGTCCGCGGTCGCCGTCGTGCGGCCGGCGAGCTGCGAGAACTCCTCGACGGCGAGGCGGCTCGCGACGTCCCCGGCGTCGTGGCCGCCCATGCCGTCGGCGACGAGGAAGACGGGTGGGTAGGCGAGGAGCGCGTCCTCGTTGAGCGCGCGCACGCGACCGCGGTCGGTCGCGGAACCCCACGACGTGCGCACGCGCGCCCCCTTCCCGGCCGCCCACGCGGCCGCCCCTGTCTCATCGGCCGGTGGGACCGCGAGCATGAGCCCTGAGTGTCACCCGTTCGGCTCTGTCCGCGTCACCCGCTCGCCGCAGCCTCCGTCACACGGACGGACCAACGGGTCCGGCGCCGCTCCACGGCTGGTCCCGGACCGGCCGGGGCGGTCACGACCCGCGTCACGGGACGCCGCCCGACGTCCCCGGCGCGGCCCCGGCGCGGCCCAGGAGGGAAACGCCGACGCGCTGCGACCACGGACGGACGTCAGGCCGCGCGGTCGACGAGCGCCTCGGCGAGCTGCACGAGCGCGTCCTTGACCCGGCCGGCGGGGAGCGGGGCGAGCACGTCGACCGCCTCGCGGGCCCACGTCTGCGCGCGGAGCCGCGTCTCGTCGAGGACGGGGTGCGCGCGCACGCCGGCGACGGCTTCGGCGAGCGCCTCGTCGGACGACAGGTCGGAGTCGAGCAGGTCGAGCAGCTCCCGGTCGGCGGCGGTCCCGCCGGCCGCGACGCGACCGCGCAGGAGCAGCGCCGGCATCGTCGGCACCTTCTCGCGCAGGTCCGTGCCGGGGGTCTTGCCGGTGCGCGCGCCGTCGCTGCTGACGTCGATGACGTCGTCGGCGAGCTGGAACGCGACGCCCACCTTCTCGCCGTACGTCACGAGGGTCTGCACGACGTCGGCGGGGCAGCCCGCGAACATCGCGCCGAACCGTCCCGACGTCGCGATGAGCGACGCGGTCTTGTCGGCGAGCACCTCGATGTAGTGCGCGACCGGGTCGACGCCCTCGGCCGGGCCCACCGTCTCGTGGAGCTGGCCGAGGCACAGCCGCTCGAACGTCGCGGCCTGGATGCGGACCGCCTCGGGGCCGAGGCCCGCGACGATCCCCGACGCGCGTGCGAAGAGCAGGTCGCCCGTGAGGATCGCGACCTGGTTCCCCCAGACCTCGTGCGCGGACGGCGCACCCCGGCGCAGGGGGGCCGAGTCCATGACGTCGTCGTGGTAGAGCGTCGCGAGGTGGGTGAGCTCGACGACGACGGCAGCGTCGAGCACCTCGGGTCGCTGCCCCTCCCCCAGCTGCGCGGCGAGCAGCGTGAGCAGTGGGCGCAGCCGCTTGCCGCCCGCGTCGATGAGGTGCCGCGACGTCGTGTCGGCGAGGACGTCGGTCTGCGTCACGGCGTCCCGCAGCCGCTCCTCGACGAGCGCGAGCCGACCCGAGAGCAGCTCGGAGAGCTCCGGGTCGGCCAGCGGCAGGGACGTCGAGGTCACGGGAGGTAGACCGCCGCGTCGGAGAGGAAGCCGAGCACGGGCGACGGCAGGACACCCAGCAGGATCGTGCCGACCACGCCGAGCCCGATCGCGACGTGCGTGAGCCCGTCGGTGCGGACGACCGTCGTGGACGAGCCGGGGGTACCGGCCGGGTCGGTGAAGAACATGAGCACGATCAGCCGGACGTAGAAGAACACCGCCGCGGCGGAGGCGACGACGCCGACGACCGCGAGCCAGGCGAGGTCGCCCTCGACCGCGGCCGAGAAGACCGCGAACTTGCCCGTGAACCCACCCGTGAGCGGGATCCCCGCGAACGACAGCAGGAACAGCGCGAAGGCGCCCGCGAGGACCGGGTGGCGCTGGCCGAGCCCCGACCACTGCGAGACGTGCGTGGCCTCCGCGACGACGGCACCACCGCGCGCGTCGACCTCCCGCACGAGCGACACGATCGCGAAGGCGCCGACGGTCGCGAGGCCGTAGGCCAGCAGGTAGAAGAGCACCGAGGAGATGCCGCTCGACGTCATCGCCACGACGCCGACGAGCACGAAGCCCGCGTGCGCGATCGAGGAGTAGGCGAGCATCCGCTTGACGTCGGTCTGCACGATCGCGACGACCGTGCCGACCAGCATCGTCACGACGGCGACGCCCCAGAGCGCGGGCATGAGGTCCCACTCGAGCGCGGGCAGCACGACGTAGACGAGTCGCAGGATCGCGCCGAACGCGGCGATCTTCGTGACGGCCGCCATGAAGCCCGTGATGGGCGTCGGTGCACCCTGGTAGACGTCGGGCGTCCAGGAGTGGAACGGAACCGCACCCACCTTGAACAGCAGGCCGACGAGGATGAGGACCGAGCCCGCGACCAGCAGCGGGTCCAGGTCGCTCGGCACGCTCACGGCCCTCGCGATGTCCGCGTAGCGCACCGACCCGGCGAAGCCGTAGACGAGCGCCGCGCCGAAGAGCAGGAACGCGGACGCGAAGGCGCCGAGCAGGAAGTACTTCATCGACGCCTCCTGCGACAGCAGGCGACGGCGTCGCGCGGTCCCGGTCAGGAGGTACAGCGGGAGCGACAGGACCTCGAGCGCGATGAACAGCGTGAGGAGGTTCCCGGCCGCCGGGAAGATCATCATGCCGCCGAGCGCGAACAGCGCGAGCGGGAAGACCTCGGTCGTCGTGAGGCCCTTGCGGCGCGCGAGCTCCTCGTAGTCCGACCCGGGCACCGCCGCGGCCGACGGCGCGAAGGCGTCCTCGTGGGAGTCGGTGCGGTCGGCGACGACGAGCAGCCCGACGAGCCCGACGAGCGCGATGACGCCCTGGAGCACGAGCGTGGGGCCGTCGACCAGGACCGAGCCGCCGAGCACCTCCACGCCGCCGTCGGCGCGGACGTCGCGCCACAGCAGCGCGACGGCGACGAGCGCACCGGCGAGCGAGACGACGGTGAGCCCGATGTGGACGGGCCGGCGCGCGGCGCGCGGCGCGAACGCGTCGACGAGGACGCCCACGACGCCCGCGCCGAGGACGAGGATGATCGGGGCGAGCGCCGCCCACTGGACCTCGGGGGCGACGAAGCTCACTGGTCGCTCCCGTCGTGGTCGCCGGTCTCGGCCGGGCTGACGGTGCTCACGGTGGGCTGGCTGTCCTGCACGCCGACATCCTCCAGGGACTGGCCGGCCGGCTCACGGAAGAGGTCGAGCGCCGGGGCCGGGTAGAAGCCGAGCACGAGCATGGCCGCGAGCAGCGGGCCGACGACCCACTTCTCGCGCGTCGACAGGTCGCGGGTCGCGACCAGCTCGGGACGGGTGGGGCCGGTGAAGACGCGCTGGTACGTGAGGAGCACGTACAGCGCTGCGAGCACGACGCCCGTGGTCGCCACGATCGCCGCCGCGGGGTGCCGCGTGAACGTGCCGACCAGGACGAGGAACTCGCTGACGAACGTCGAGAGCCCCGGCAGCGAGAGCGCGGAGAGGCCGGCCACGAGGAAGGTGCCCGCGAGCACCGGGACGACCTTCTGCAGGCCGCCGAAGTCCGCGATCCGCTGCGAGCCGCGCCGCGCGACGAGGAAGCCGGCCAGCAGGAACAGCGCACCCGTGGAGAGGCCGTGGTTGACCATGTAGAACGACGCGCCCTGGATGCTGACCGAGCTGAACGCGAAGATCCCCAGCACGATGAAGCCGAAGTGGCTGACCGACGTGTACGCGATGAGGCGCATGAGGTCGGCCTGGCCGATCGCGAGCAGCGCGCCGTACAGCACCGAGACGACCGCGAGCACGATGATCACGGGCGCGGCCCACCGCGACGCCTCGGGGAACAGCGGGAGGCAGAGCGTCAGCATGCCGAACGTGCCGACCTTGTCGAGGACGCCGACGAGCAGCGCGGACGTGCCGGCCGGGGCCTGCTCGGCCGCGTCGGGCAGCCACGTGTGGACGGGCCACATCGGCGCCTTGATCGCGAAGGCGAGGAAGAACGACAGGAAGATGAGCCGCTCGGTCCACGTCGACATCTCCGCGCCGACGAGCGTGTCGACGAGGAAGCCCTGCTCGCCCCCGGGGCCCTGCAGGTACAGCGCGATGACGCCGACGAGCATGACGAGCCCGCCCGCGAGCGAGAACAGCAGGAACTTGACCGCGGCGTACCGCCGCTGGAGCCCGCCGAACATGCCGATCATGAAGTAGACCGGGATGAGCATCGCCTCGAACAGCACGTAGAACAGGAACACGTCGCGCGCGGCGAAGATCGCGACCATGAACGCCTCGAGCAGCAGCACGAGCGCGACGTAGGTGCGGATCCGCGTGCCGTCGACCACGGGAGCCGTCGTCGCCGAGGTGACCGTCGCGGCCTCGGCCGTCGCGGTGCCCGGACCCGGCCGCCCGGCCGCGTCGTCCGGGTGCTCGCGCCAGGCTGCGAGCAGCACGAGCGGGACGAGCACGACCGACAGGAGCACGAGCGAGAGGCCCACGCCGTCGACGGCGAGCGCCCAGCTCACGCCGAACGCGGGGATCCACGGCACGAGGTCGGCGAGCTGGTGCGTCGCCGCGGCGCCGGTGTCGAACTGCAGGAGCGCGCCGACGCCGAGCGCCAGGACGAGGAGCGACACGGCGAGGCCGACGTGCCGTGCGTGGCGGCGGACGCCCGCGGGCAGGGCCCACACGGCGAGCGCGCCGACCACCGGCAGCACGACCATCGCCGTGAGCCAGGGGAAGGTGGAATCCGTCATGTGTGTCTCTTCCCCTCAGAGCTGGAACGCCAGGACGACGGCGGCCAGGACGACGACACCGAGCACCATGGTCGCGGCGTAGGAGCGCACGAAGCCGTTCTGGAGCCGGCGGACCAGCTCGCCGGAGCCGGCGACCGTGCGGGCCAGACCCGTCGCGGCGCCGTCGACGACCTGACGGTCCCCGAAGACGAGCGAGCGCGTGAGGTACTGGCCGGGGCGCATGAGCAGCGCCTCGTTGACGTCGTCCTGGTACAGGTCGCGACGTGCGGCACGCGTGAGCACGGAGCCCCGCGGGGCGACGACGGCGACGGGTGCCGCGCCGTACTGCCGCCACGCGAGGAACGCGCCGGCCGCCACGAGGACGAGGGTCAGCGCCATGATCAGCCAGATCGGCAGGACCGGCTCGTGGTGCTCGACGTGGCCGGTCACCGGCTCGAGCCACCCCGCGAACGCGTCACCGATCGTGAGCAGGCCGCCGAGCGCGACCGACCCGACGGCGAGCACGATCATCGGCCACGTCATGAGCGCGGGCGACTCGTGCGGGTGCCGCACGGGCGCGTCGGCGTCGACGTCCGAGCGCCCGTGGCCGTCCGACCAGCGGCGACGGCCGTGGAACGTCATGAAGAACAGGCGCGACATGTAGAACGCCGTGATCCCGGCACCCACGAGCGCGACCAGGCCGAAGACCCACGGCTGCCAGCCGTGGCCGTCGTTGGTCGCGAACGCCGACTCGATGATCTTGTCCTTGGACCAGAAGCCCGAGAACGGCGGGACTCCGAGGATCGCGAGCCACCCGAGCCCGAAGGTGATCCAGGTGACCTTCATCAGGCCCGAGAGGGCGCCGTAGCGGCGCATGTTCACGTCGTCGTCCATGCCGTGCATGACGGAGCCCGCACCGAGGAACATGCCGGCCTTGAAGAAGCCGTGCGTGAGCAGGTGGAAGATCGCGAACGCGTAGCCGATGGGACCGAGGCCCGCCGCGAGCATCATGTAGCCGATCTGCGACATCGTCGACGCGGCGAGCGCCTTCTTGATGTCGTCCTTCGCCGTACCGATGATCGCGCCGAAGAGCAGCGTGAACGCCCCGACGATCGCGACGACGAGCAGCGCGGTCGGCGCACCGGCGTAGACCGGGCCCGAGCGCACCACCAGGTAGACGCCCGCGGTGACCATGGTCGCGGCGTGGATGAGCGCCGAGACGGGCGTCGGGCCCGCCATCGCGTCGCCGAGCCACGACTGGAGCGGGAACTGGGCGCTCTTGCCGGTCGCGGCGAGCAGCAGCATGAGCCCGGTCGCCGTGAGCAGGCCCTCGCTCGCCGCGGGCGAGCCCGCGAAGACCGTCTCGAAGTCGGTCGCGCCGAAGGTCGCGAACATGAGCCCGATGGCGATGATCATGCCGACGTCACCGACGCGGTTCGCGACGAACGCCTTCTTCGCGGCGACGGAGTTCGGCATCTCGTGGTTCCAGAACCCGATGAGCAGGTACGACGCGAGGCCGACGCCCTCCCAGCCGACGAACAGCAGCAGATAGCTGTCCGCGAGCACGAGGAGGAGCATCGCGGCGACGAAGAGGTTGAGGTACGCGAAGAAGCGCCGACGGTCGCGGTCGTGCTCCATGTACGCCACGGAGTAGACGTGGATCAGCGTGCCGACGAACGTCACGAGCAGCACGAAGGTCATCGACAGCGGGTCCACGCGCATCCCGGCGTCGAGCGTGAACTCGCCCGCGGGGATCCACGAGAACAGGTGCAGGTCGCGCACGCGCTCCTCGTCCGGCTGGCCGAGCATCGTGAGCAGGATCGACGCGCCGACGACGAACGACGCCGCCGACGCGAGCACGCCGAGCCAGTGGCCCCAGCGGTCGGTGCGGCGTCCCGCGAGCAGGAGCACCGCCGCGCTGACGAGCGGGATGGCGACGAGCAGCCACGCCGACGAGTACACGCCGTCCGCGGCCTGCGCGGTCACGTGCTCCTCGGTCGCGGCGAGCACGGGCAGGACAGCAGGGAGGGTCATCACCGGGTCCTCAGCTCTTCAGGAGGTTGACGTCGTCGACCGAGGCCGAGCGCCGGGTCCGGTAGATCGCCACGATGATCGCGAGCCCGACGACGACCTCCGCCGCGGCCACGACCATGACGAAGAACGCGACGACCTGTCCGGTGAGGTCACCGTGCATGCGCGCGAAGGTCACGAAGGCCAGGTTGGCGGAGTTGAGCATGAGCTCGATGCCGAGGAACACGATGATCGCGTTCCGGCGGACGAGCACCGTCGTCGCGCCGATCGTGAAGAGGATCGACGCGAGCACGAGGTAGTTCGCCAGGGTCATCGCACCTGCTCCTCACCCGTGATGGACCGCTGCGGCGGGGTCGAGCCCACGCCCTCGGGACCGCCGAGACCCTCGTCCGCGTCGCGCAGGTGGCGCGCCGCGCCGGCGGCGGTCGCGTCGAGGTGGACCTCCTCGACCGCGCGCTCCTGACCCCGGACGCGCAGGACGCGCGAGACCGAGGCGTCGAGCGGGCGTCCGTCGGGTCCGAGCGCCGGCACGTCCATCGCGTTCGACCGCGCGTAGACACCCGGCGCGGGCAGCGGCGTGAGCGTCTCGCCCGCGAGGATGCGGGCCTCGGAGCGCTCGCGCTGGCCGATCCGGCGCGTGATCCGCTCGCGGTGCGTCAGCACCAGCGCGCCGAGCGCGGCGGTCACGAGGAGGATGCCGACCACCTGCAGGTCGAAGACGAAGTCGCCGAAGATCACCTGCGCGACACCCACCGGGTTGGTCTCCGTGTTCGCGGCCTCGAGCCCCCGCGAGGCGAAGTCGCCCGCGTTGAGCACGACGCTGACGAGCACGACGCCGAGCCCGATCCCCAGGAGCGCGCTGATCCAGCGCTGACCCTTGATCGTCTCGGTGAGCGAGTCCGACGGGTCGACGCCGACGAGCATGAGGACGAACAGGAACAGCATCATCACGGCGCCCGTGTAGACGACCACCTGGACGACGCCGAGGAACGGCGCCTCCTGGGCCACGTACAGCACGGCGAGGCAGATCATGACGACGACGACGCTCATCGCGGCGTAGACCGTGCGGCGGGCGAACAGCAGCCCGAGCGCCGCGAGGACCATGACCGGGCCGATGACCCAGAACAGGACCGCCTCGGCCGACGACGTGCGGCCCGTGTCCGCGAGGGCAGTGCCGACGGGCCCGGCGGCGACGCCGCCGAGCGAGAGGAGTGCGCTCATCGGGTGGCCTCGCTCCGGGCGTCGGCGCGCCGCACGCTCTCCAGGGTCGGGTCGTCCGGCCGGTACTGCGCGACCCAGTCGATCTGCTCGGGCGTCGGGCCCGTGACGGCACCCGTGTAGTAGTCGGTGTCCTCGGTCCCCGGCACCATCGGGTGCGGTGCGGCGAGCATGCTGTCGGACAGCGGCGCGAGCAGGTCCTGCTTCTCGTAGATCATCCCCGCGCGCGACGGGCCGGCGAGCTCGTACTCGTTGGTCATCGTGAGCGCACGCGTCGGGCACGCCTCGATGCACAGCCCGCAGAAGATGCAGCGCAGGTAGTTGATCTGGTAGACGCGGCCGTACCGCTCACCGGGCGAGAACTGCGCGTCGGGCGTGTTGTCCGCACCCTCGACGTAGATCGCGTCCGCGGGGCACGCCCACGCGCACAGCTCGCAGCCGATGCACTTCTCGAGACCGTCCGGGTACCGGTTGAGCTGGTGCCGGCCGTGGTACCGCGGCTTGGTCGGCGCCTTCTCGAACGGGTACTGCTCGGTGACCGTCGGCTTGAACATGTTGGCGATGGTCACGCCGAAGCCGGCCACGGGTGCGAGAGCGCGCGCGACGGGCCCGCGCTCCTCGATGAGCGACTCGTAGGGCTCCGGGCTGCCGGCGCCGCCGACCTCACGGCCCCCCTCGTGCCGGCTGATGTCCTTGTCAGCCACGGGGCACCTCCTCCTCGCCGTCGGTGTCGTCGGTCGTGCCGTCCGGTGCGGGTCCGGCGGCCGTGATGGTCGCGGTGCCGGTCGGGCCGTCCCCCGCGTCCTGCGCGCGCTGCTCCGCCAGCCGCGCGCGCCGCGGCGACGGCGGCAGGACCTGACCGGGCAGCGGCGGCACAGGGTACCCGGCGGCGAACGCGTCGAGGACCTCGGGCTCGTCCGGCCGCTCGGGCTCAGGACGTCTGCGCTCGGGCAGCAGGAACGTGATCCCGACGACGACGAGCGCGGCGACGGCCAGGCCGATCAGCAGCGTGCGCAGGTCGACGTCCGTGAACTGGCGCACGCCCTGGATGATCGCCACGGCGACGATCCACGCGAGCGCGACCGGGATGAGGACCTTCCAGCCGAACGCCATGAACTGGTCGTAGCGGAAGCGCAGCAGCGTGCCGCGGATCCACACGAACAGGAACATGAAGAACCAGAGCTTGGCCAGGAACCACAGGACCGGCCACCAGCCCTCGTTGAACATGCCGTCGTTGATCGCCGACAGCGGCCACGGCGCACGCCAGCCGCCGAAGAACAGCGTCGTCGCGATCGCCGAGACGTTGAGCATGTTGATGTACTCGGCGAGGAAGAACCACGCGAACTTCATCGACGAGTACTCCGTCATGAAGCCCGACACGAGCTCGCCCTCGGCCTCGGGGAGGTCGAACGGGAGCCGGTTGACCTCCCCGACCATCGAGATGAAGTAGATGACGAACGCGGGCAGCAGCGGGATGAACCACCAGATCTGCTGCTGCGACCCGACGATCTGCGACGTCGACATCGAGCCCGCGAGCAGGAAGACGCTCACGAGCGACAGGCCCATCGCGAGCTCGTAGGAGATGACCTGGGCCGTCGAGCGCACGCCGCCGAGCAGCGGGTACGTCGAGCCCGAGGACCAGCCGCCGAGCACGATCCCGTACACGCCGAACGACGCGGCCGCGAGGATGTACAGCACGGCGACCGGGAAGTCGGTGAGCTGCAGCGGCGTGACGACGCCGAAGATGTTCACCGCGGGCCCCAGCGGGATGACCGCGAAGATCAGCAGCGACGCGAACACCGAGATCATCGGCGCGACGATGTAGACGACCTTGTCGGCCGCCTTGACGTTCATGTCCTCCTTGACGAGGAGCTTCATCGCGTCGGCGAGCGACTGCAGCAGCCCGAAGGGGCCGTGCACGTTGGGCCCCGGGCGGATCTGCATCCGCGCGACGACCTTCCGCTCGAACCAGATCGCGAAGAGCACGCTCGTCAGCAGGAAGACGACGATGCCGACCGCCTTGATCGCGACGATCCACCACGTGTCGTTGCTGAAGTCGGCCGCCGCGGCGGTGCCGCCGACCTGCGCCAGGACCCCCGGGCCCATCCCCATCACAGCCCCTTCCCGTCCGTCGTCGCCGGCGCGAGGCGCGCCGCCTCGACCCGGACGACCGCGCCGGCGTCCGCGCCGAGCGTCGAGCGCACCATGGACCCGGTCGAGTGCAGCGGGAGCCACACCACGCCGTCGGGCATCGGCGTGACCACGAGCGGCAGCGACACCTGACCGCGGTCCGTCCGCACCGTGACGACGTCACCCGTGCCGACGCCGAGCTCGGCGGCGTGCGCGGGCGACAGGCGTGCGACCGGGCGCTGCGCCGTCCCGGCGAGGAACCGCTCGCCGTCCTGGCAGCGACCCGCGTCGAGCAGCAGGTGCCACGTCGCGAGGACCGCCTCGCCCGCCCCGAGGGCCGGCGGCTCGGCGTACGCGACCTCGGGCGCCGCGCCGCGCGCACCGTCCCAGGCGGCCAGCTGGTCGATCTCGCGGTGCACCTGCGCGACGGTGCGCGTGCCGAGCGGCACGTCCATCGCGTCGGCGAGCGCGGCGAGCACCCGGTGGTCGGCCATGGCGGTCGACGTGAGCGCCTGCGGGAACGGCCGCGGGCGACCCTCCCAGTTGAGGAACGTGCCGGCCTTCTCGACCGGCGGCGCGACGGGCAGCACCACGTCGGCGAGCTCGCTCACCGCGGAGGACCGCACCTCGAGCGACACCAGGAAGCCGACCTGCGCGAACGCCCGCAGCGCGAGCGCCGGGTCGGGCAGGTCCGCGGGGTCCACGCCGCCGACGACGAGGCCGCCGAGCGTGCCGTCCGCCGCTGCCGCGACGATCGCCGAGGCGTCGCGCCCCGGCGTCGACGGGAGCTGGTCGACGCCCCACACGGCACCCATGTCGATGCGTGCGCGGGCGTCCTCGACGAGGCGACCGCCCGGCAGGAGGCCGGGCAGCGTGCCCATCTCGACGCCACCGCGCTCGCCCGCGCGGCGCGGGATCCACACCAGGCGCGCACCCGTCCGCTCGGCGAGGCGCAGCGCGGCGCTCAGACCGCCCGGCACGCCCGCGAGACGCTCGCCGACGACGACCACGGCATCGGGGCCGAGCGCCGCGGCCGCCTGGCCGAGCACGCCGTCGGCGCCCGGGGCCAGCGCGTCGAGGACCTCGGCCTCGGTGCCCGGGGCCGCCGGGACGAGCGTGCCGTCGAGCCGCGAGAGGCCGCGGCCCGCGAAGGGCGCGACCGAGAACACGCGCGCCTTGTGGCGCTGGACGGCCTTGCGCAGGCGGAGGAAGACGATGCCGCCCTCGTCCTCGGGCTCGAACCCGACGAGCAGCGTCGCCGGAGCCTTCTCGAGGTCCGCGAACGTCACGCCCATCGGCGTGCCGGCGACGTGGTGCGCGAGGAACGCCTCCTCCTCGGCGGAGTGCGTCCGCGCGCGGTGGTCGACGTCGTTCGTGCCGAGGACGACACGGGCGAACTTGGCGTACGCGTAGGCGTCCTCGACGGTCAGGCGGCCGCCGGGCAGCACCCCCACACCACCAGCGGCGCGTGCCGCCGCGAGACCCGTGGCCGCGGCGTCGAGCGCCTCGGACCAGCTCGCGGGCCGCAGCTCGCCGCGCGTCCCGTCGGGCAGCGTGTCGCGCACGTGCGGGACCGTCAGGCGGTCCGGCATGCCCTGCCACGTGAACGCGAAGCGGTCCTTGTCGGAGATCCACTCCTCGTTGACCGCCGCGTCCTCGAGCGCGAGCCGGCGCAGGACGACGCCGCGGCGGTGGTCCACGCGCAGCGCGGCGCCGTTGCTGTCGTGCTCGGAGACGCCGGGCGTCGACACGAGGTCGAACGGCCGCGAGCGGAACCGGTACGCGGCGTTGGTGAGCGCGCCGACCGGGCAGATCTGGATCGTGTTGCCCGAGAAGTACGACGCGAAGGGGCGTCCGGAGGTGTCGACCGTGGCCTGGCCCGCGGGGCCGGCCGGGTCCTGCGCCGGGAGGCCCATCGCGGCGTCGACGGGCGTCCCGTCGGGCTGCGCGCCGCGGTACACCTGGACCGGCTCGGCGCCGCCGAAGCCGAGCACGCCCGGGTCGAAGACGCCGACCTGCTGCTTGATGCCGCGCATCTGCAGGTCGATGAACGGGTCGCCCGCGATCTCCTCGGAGAACCGCGTGCACCGCTGGCACAGGACGCACCGCTCGCGGTCGAGCAGGATCTCGGTCGAGATCGCGACCGGCTTGGGGAACGTCCGCTTGGTGTCGTGGAACCGGCTCGTCGCACGACCGTTGCTCATCGCCTGGTTCTGCAGCGGGCACTCGCCGCCCTTGTCGCAGGTCGGGCAGTCGAGCGGGTGGTTGATGAGCAGGAGCTCCATCACCCCGTGCTGCGCCTTGTCCGCGACGGCCGACGTGCGCTGCGTGCGCACGACCATGCCGGGCGACGCCTCGAGCGTGCACGACGCCTGCGGCTTGGGCATCGGGCGGACGTTGCCCTCGCGGTCCGGCGTCGCGACCTCGACGAGGCACTGCCGGCACGCTCCGACGGGCTGCAGGAGCGGGTGGTCGCAGAAGCGCGGGATCTGGATCCCGATCTCCTCCGCGGCGCGGATCACGAGGGTGCCCTTGGGGACCGACACCTCGACGTCGTCGATGGTGAAGGTCACGAGGTCCGCGCGGGCCACCTCGGACGAGGTCTTTCCGGTGGTGGTCGTCATGCTCCTGCCGTTCCTGCGGAGGCACCCTCGAGCGCGGCGGGGCGCCGGCGCGGGGTGTAGGGGAACAGGGCCGAGGCGGCCGGGTCGAACGGGCAGCCCGCCCCGTCGATGTGCGCCTCGAACTCGGCGCGGAAGTACTGGAGCCCGGACGTGATCGGCGAGGTGGCGCCGTCGCCGAGCGCGCAGAACGCGCGGCCGAGGATGTTGTCGCAGACGTCGAGCAGGGTGTCGAGGTCCTCGCGGGTGCCCTCGCCGTCCTCGATGCGGTGGAGGATCTGCTTGAGCCACCACGTGCCCTCGCGGCACGGCGTGCACTTGCCGCAGGACTCGTGCTGGTAGAAGTCCGTCCAGCGCGAGATCGCGCGCACGACGCACGTCGTCTCGTCGAAGATCTGCAGCGCACGCGTCCCGAGCATGGACCCCGCCGCGCCGACCGACTCGTAGTCGAGCGGGACGTCGAGGTGCTCGGCCGTGAACAGCGGCGTCGAGGACCCCCCCGGGGTCCAGAACTTGAGCTCGTGGCCCTCGCGGACGCCGCCCGCCATCTCGAGCAGCTCGCGCAGCGTGATGCCGAGCGGGGCCTCGTACTGCCCCGGCCGGACGACGTGGCCCGAGAGCGAGAACAGGCCGAAGCCCGCCGACTTCTCGGTCCCCATCGAGCGGAACCAGTCGACGCCCTTGCCGATGATCGCGGGCACCGACGCGATGCTCTCGACGTTGTTGACGACCGTGGGGCGCGCGTACAGGCCCGCGACGGCCGGGAACGGCGGCTTGAGACGCGGCTGACCGCGACGACCCTCGAGCGAGTCGAGCAGCGCCGTCTCCTCACCGCAGATGTAGGCGCCCGCGCCCGCGTGCACCGTGACGTCGAGGTCGTACCCCGAGCCGAGCACGTCCTTGCCGAGGTAGCCCTTCTCGTACGCGTCCTCGACCGCCTGGAGCAGGCGGCGGTAGACGTGCACGACCTCGCCGCGCAGGTAGATGAAGGCGTGGTTGCAGCCGATCGCGAACGACGTGATCGCGACGCCCTCGAGCAGCAGGTGCGGCGACGCCATCATCAGCGGGATGTCCTTGCAGGTGCCCGGCTCCGACTCGTCCGCGTTGACGACGAGGTAGCGCGGCCCGCCGTCGGGCTGCGGGAGGAAGCTCCACTTGAGGCCCGTCGGGAACCCGGCGCCGCCTCGACCGCGCAGGCCCGAGTCCTTGACCGCGGTGACGATGTCCGCCGGAGCCATCGTGAGGGCCTTGCGGAACGCCTGGTAGCCGTCGTGGGACTCGTACGTCGACAGGCTCCACGGCCGCTGCGCACCCCACGTGGCGCTGAGCACCGGGCTGAGGGTCGTCGTCATCACGCCTCCTCGGACTTGCCGGCGTCGCGGCCGGTCTCGGTGTCGGCGGTCCCGCCGCTCGGCGGCGCGGCCGGCTGGTCGACGCTCGAGTGCTCGCCGCCGGTGCCGGCCGTGGTCGGGACCTGCGACGCGACGGGCTCGGGGACCGCCGGCGACGACGGCAGCGACGGCTCGTCGCCGCCGCCCGCGTCGACGTGACCGGGCGCCGTCCAGCCCTTCTCGTTCGCGAGCCGCAGGCCCACGAGGGTCGCGTCGCCCGCGCCGACGCCCTCGTCCGCGCGGCCGTCGTTGAAGCCCGCGAGCACGCGCGACATCTGCTTGAAGGTGCACACCGAGGACGCACCGCGCGTCGGCGCGACCGGCTCGCCCGCCCGCAGGCGGTCGGCGACCTGCTTGGCCGACTCGGGCGTCTGGTTGTCGAAGAACTCCCAGTTGACCATCACGACCGGCGCGTAGTCGCACGCGGCGTTGCACTCGATGCGCTCGAGCGTGATCGCGCCGTCGGGCGTGGTCTCGTCGTGGCCCACGCCCAGGTGGTCCGAGAGCTCGTCGAAGATCGCGTCGCCGCCCATGACGGCGCACAGCGTGTTGGTGCACACGCCGACCGTGTACTCGCCGTTGGGGTGGCGCTTGTACTGCGTGTAGAACGTCGCGACGGCCGACACCTCGGCCGTGCTCAGGCCCAGCACCTGCGCGCAGAACGCGATGCCGTCCGGGCTGACGTAGCCGTCCTCGGACTGCACGAGGTGCAGCAGCGGCAGGAGCGCCGACATCGGGTCCGGGTACCGCGCCTTGGCGGTCTCCGCGTCGCGCGTCATGCGCTCGAGCTTCGCGCCCTCGTAGGGCTCGTACGACGTGGTCGCCATCAGCGGTCCACCCCTCCCAGCACGGGGTCCAAGGCCGCGACCGCGACGACGACGTCGGCCACCTGGCCGCCCTCGCACATGAGCGACACGCCCTGCAGGTTGTTGAACGACGGGTCGCGGAAGTGCGCCCGGTACGGCCGCGTCCCGCCGTCGGAGACGAGGTGCGCGCCCAGCACGCCGCGCGGGTGCTCGACGGCCTGGAAGACCTGGCCGGCGGGGACCCGGAAGCCCTCGGTCACGATCTTGAAGTGGTGGATGAGCGCCTCCATCGAGGTGCCCATGATCGTCCGGATGTGGTCGAGCGAGTTGCCCATGCCGTCCGAGCCGATCGCGAGCTGCGCGGGCCACGCGATCTTCTTGTCGGCCACCATGACGGGGCCCGGGCCGATGGCCTGGAGCCGGTCGAGCGCCTGCTCGACGATCCGCATGGACTGGTAGCACTCCTCGATCCGCAGGACGGTCCGCGAGAAGGAGTCGGCGTCCGTCGACGTCGGGACGTCGAAGTCGTACGTCTCGTAGCCGCAGTACGGGTCGGCCTTGCGCAGGTCGTACGGCAGTCCGGCGGACCGCAGGACCGGCCCCGTGATCCCGAGCGCCATGCAGCCCGCGAGGGACAGGTGCCCGACGCCGACCGTGCGCCCCTTGTAGATCGGGTTGCCGAGCATGAGGTCCTCGAGCTCGCGGATGTACCCGCGCATCGTCCCGAGGGCCTCACGGATCGTGTCGAGGGCACCCGGCGGGATGTCCTGCACGACGCCGCCCGGGCGGACGTACGCGTGGTTCATGCGCAGGCCCGTGACCAGCTCGAAGATCTTGAGGATCTCCTCGCGGGCGGTGAAGCCCGTCGTCATGATCGTCGTCGCGCCGAGCTCGTTGCCGCCGGTCGCGAGGCACACGAGGTGCGACGAGATCCGGTTGAGCTCCATCATCAGGACGCGGATGACGGTCGCGCGCTCGGGGACGTCGTCGGCGATGCCGAGCAGCCGCTCGACGCCGAGGCAGAACGCCGTCTCCTGGAAGAAGCTCGCCAGGTAGTCCATGCGCGTGCAGAACGTGGGGCCCTGGGACCAGGTCCGGTACTCCATGTTCTTCTCGATGCCGGTGTGCAGGTAGCCGATGCCGCAGCGGGCCTCGGTCACCGTCTCGCCGTCGATCTCGAGCATGAGGCGGAGCACGCCGTGCGTCGACGGGTGCTGCGGACCCATGTTGACGACGATGCGCTCCTCGCCCAGGCGCGCGGCCTCCTCGGCGATCTCGGACCAGTCGCCGCCGGTCGCCTCGAACGACGGGACGTCCTCGACGCCGTCGTCGACGATCGAGCCCGCGGCCCGCGGGGTGCCCTGAGCGCCGTGGGCGCTCGACGTGGTGGAAGACATCAGCTGTACGACCTCCGCGTGTCGGGCGGCGGGATGTGCGCGCCCTTGTACTCGACGGGGATGCCGCCGAGCGGGTAGTCCTTGCGCTGCGGGTGACCGGGCCAGTCGTCCGGCATCTCGATCCGCGCCAGGCCGGGGTGCCCGTCGAAGACGATCCCGAAGAAGTCCCAGGTCTCGCGCTCGTGCCAGTCGTGGCCCGGGTACACCGCGACGCTCGACGGGATGTGCGGGTCCTCCTCGGGGACCGCGACCTCGAGCCGGACGCGGCGCGAGTGGGTCACCGAGTACAGGTGGTAGACCGCGTGGAGCTCGCGGCCCGTGTCGTGCGGGTAGTGCACGCCCGAGACGCCCAGGCCGAGCTCGAAGCGGAGGTCCTGGTCGTCGCGCAGCGCGCGGCACACCGTGACGAGGTGCTCGCGCCGCACGAAGAGCGTGAGCTCCTCGCGGTCGACGACGACCTTCTCGACCGCGTCGTCGAACGCCGTGCCGCCCTCGCCGAGGACCTCGGCGAGCAGGTCGACGACCTCGTCGAAGTACCCGCCGTAGGGCCGCTCGCTCGGACCGGGCATCGCGATGGTGCGGACGAGCCCGCCGTAGCCGCTCGTGTCGCCGCCCTGAGCGCTGCCGAACATGCCCGTCCGGACGGCGACGACGTCGAGCTGCGCACGGGCGCCCGGGTCGGCCGGCAGGTTCTGCGAGCCGCCCTCGTGCGCGGCCTCGGTCGCCGTCTGGGGCGTGTCGGCGGCCGGCGTGCCGACCGGGCCGTCGCCCGCCTTGGCCGCCGCGGCGGCGTCCTTCGCCTCGCGGGGTGCGTCCGTCGCGTCGCTCACCGCAGCAGACCCTTCATCTCGGACGTGGGGGTGGCCCGCAGCGCGGCCTCCTCCGCGGCGCGCGCCGCGGCCTCGCGGTTGACGCCGAGGGGCTCGTTGCGCACCTGCTCGTGCAGCGTGAGGATCGCGTTGAGCAGCATCTCGGGCCGCGGCGGGCAGCCGGGCAGGTAGATGTCGACCGGGACGATGTGGTCGACGCCCTGGACGATCGCGTAGTTGTTGAACATCCCGCCGCTCGACGCGCACACGCCCATCGACAGGACCCACTTGGGCGCCGCCATCTGGTCGTAGACCTGCCGGACGACGGGCGCCATCTTCTGGCTCACGCGCCCGGCGACGATCATCAGGTCGGCCTGGCGCGGCGACGCGCGGAAGACCTCCATGCCGAAGCGCGAGAGGTCGAACCGCGGCGTGCCCGCAGCCATCATCTCGATCGCGCAGCAGGCGAGGCCGAAGGTCACCGGCCACATCGACGCCTTGCGGGTCAGGCCGACGGCCTTCTCCAGGGTCGTCAGCAGGAACCCGGACGGAGCTGCTTCCTCGATGCCCACGGTGTCCTCCTTCCTTCGTCAGCGCTCGTGCGCGTGCTGGGTGCGTGCTCGCGTGCCCGCGGCTGGTGGCCGCCCGCCGGGGCGGACGCCTCCGCGCGCCGGTGGTGGTGCGGCGGGGTCAGTCCCACTCGAAGCCGCCGCGCCGCCACTCGTACACGAACGGCACGGTGATCAGGGTGAGGAACGTCAGCATCGAGACGACGCCGAAGAGCCCGAGCTGGCCGAACGCGACCGCCCAGGGGTACATGAAGACGACCTCGATGTCGAAGATGATGAAGGTCATCGCGACGAGGTAGTACTTGATCGGGAACCGGCCGCCGCCGACGGCGTGCGGCGTCGGGTCGATGCCGCACTCGTAGGCCTCGAGCTTGGCGCGGTTGTACCGCCGCGGGCCGATGATCCAGCTGGCCCCCACGCCGCCGAGCGCGAGGACCGCGGCGACGCCCATGAGGACGAGCAGCGGGACGTACGGGTTGCTCATCGTGCCCTCCAGTGGTGCCGGCGACCGGCGTCGGTCCTGGCCGAGTCTCGTGCGCTCATGCCGCAGGCGCAATTCTCGACAGCGCGCTGATCATGCGGTCCGAGACGTCGCCGCCCCGGGGCTCGTACACGTCGGCGAGCAGCTTGAGCGTCAGGCGCATGAGCGCGGGGCGCGGGAGGCCGTACCGCGTGAGGAACCGCATGATCTCCGGCTTCTCGATGATCGCGGTGAAGACGCGCCCGAGCGAGTAGTAGCCGCCCAGCTCGTCGGCCATGATCCGCGGGTACGTCCCGAGGGTCGCCTCGCGCGCGGCGTCGGTGCGGCGCGAGCGGGCCTGCGCGACGACCTCGGCCGCGATGCGCGCGGCCTGCATCGCGTACGCGATGCCCTCGCCGTTGAACGGGTTGACCATGCCGCCCGAGTCCCCGACGAGCAGGACGCCGCGCGTGTAGTGCGGCTTGCGGTTGAACGCCATCGGCAGCGCGGCGCTGCGCACCGGGCCGACCTGGTTCTCGGGCGTGAACTCCCACTCCGCGGGCGTGTTCGCGACCCAGCGCTGGAGCAGGTCCTTGAAGTCGGTCTTCGTCGTCGTCGCGCGCGAGCTCACCGTGCCGAGGCCGACGTTCGCGGTGCCGTCACCCAGGCCGAAGATCCAGCCGTAGCCGGGCAGGAGCTTGGACCGGCCGGGCTCGCCGTCCCACAGCTCGAGGTGCGACTCCATCCAGTCGTCGTCGTGCCGCGGGGTGCGGAAGTACGTGCGGACCGCGACGCCCATCGGCCGGCGCGGGTCCTTCTCGATGCCGAGCGCGAGCGCGAAGCGCCCGGACACGCCGTCGGCGGCGATGACGACGGGGGCGCGGAACGTCTGCTCGTCGCCCGCGCGCCGGCCGTTCGCGTCGACCGGACGGGCCGTGACGCCGACGACACGCCCCGTGCGCTCGTCGACCACAGGCCCCGTGACGTTCATCTGCTCCTGGATCCGCGCGCCCGCCTTCGCGGCGTGCCGGGCGAGCGTCTCGTCGAAGTCCTTGCGCGTGCGGCACACGCCGTAGTCCGGGAACGACTCGAGCTCGGGCCACGGCAGCTCGATGCGGTGCCCGCCGCCGATGACGCGCAGGCCCTTGTTGCGGATCCAGCCGTCCTCCTCGCGGAGCGGCACGCCCATCGCGACGAGCTCGCGGACGGTGCGGGGCGTGAAGCCGTCGCCGCAGACCTTCTCGCGCGGGAACGCCGTCTTCTCCAGGACGAGGACGTCGAGTCCCGCCGTCGCGAGGTAGTACGCCGCCGTGGACCCGCCGGGACCTGCTCCGACGACGATGACGTCGGCGTCATCGATGCGAGCACTCACCACGCGGCCGTCCTTGTGAAGACCTTCACGAACACAACGTCCCCAAGTCTAACCGCGACCTCCCAGCGTGTCTGGTGAGGCTTGCCTTCCTCAAGGGACCAGGGTCCCCGTGGGAAACCGCGCTCGCCTGCGCTCGACGCAGGCCTCACACCGGCCGCGTCGCGCGGTGCATCGCGACGACGCCGCCGGTCAGGTTGCGGTACGCGACGTCCGTCCAGCCCGCGCGGCGCACGAGCCGGCCGAGCCCCTCCTGGTCGGGCCACTGCTGGATCGACTCGGCGAGGTACACGTAGGCGTCGGGCTCCTTGGACACCGCGCGCGCCAGGGGCGGCAGGGCGCGCATGAGGTACTCCATGTAGACCGTCCGGAACGGGCCCCAGGTGGGCGTCGAGAACTCGGTCACGACGAGCCGTCCGCCCGGGCGCGTCACGCGGAGCATCTCGCGCAGCGCACCCTCGGTGTCCACGACGTTGCGGAGGCCGAACGAGATGGTGACCGCGTCGAACGAGGCGTCGGCGAAGGGCAGCCGCGTCGCGTCGCCCGCGGTGAAGGGCAGGTCCGGCCGGCGTCGCTTGCCCTCGGTGAGCATCCCGAGCGACAGGTCGCAGGGGACGACGTGCACCCCCGCCGTCACGAACGGCTCGCTGGACGTCCCCGTCCCCGCCGCGAGGTCGAGCACGCGGTCCCCCGCGCGCGCGTCGACCGCCATGATCGTCGCCGTGCGCCACCGTCGGTCCTGACCGAGCGAGATGACGTCGTTCGTCAGGTCGTAGCGGCGGGCGATCCCGTCGAACATCGCGGCGACCTCGTGGGGTCGCTTGTCGAGGCTGGCGCGCATGCCGGTCAGTCTCTCAGGCGCCAGGACCTACCCTTGTCGCGATGAGCACCCACCCCTCCTCGGGCCGTCACGCCGAGGAGCTCCACGCGGACCAGGCGGCCGGCCCGCTCGTCGCGCGTACCGTCGCGGTGGACGTCGACTCGCTCCCCGCGGACCTGCTCGACCTGCTCCCCGCCGACGGCGGCCTCGCGTGGCTGCGCCGCGGCGACGGCATGGTCGCGTGGGGTGAGCTGCTCCGCGTGCCCACGGCCGGTCCCGAGCGCTTCGCGGCCGCCGAGGGTGCGTGGCGACGCCTCGTCGCGCACGCCGTGGTGCGGGACGAGGTCGGCGTGCCGGGCTCGGGTCCCGTCGCGTTCGGCTCCTTCGCGTTCGCCGCCGGGTCGCCCGCGGGCGGCGTCCTCGTCGTGCCGCGCGTCGTCGTGGGCCGCCGCGGGCACGTCGCGTGGGTCACGACGCTCGCGCTCGGCGGCGTCGCCGCGCCGCCCGTCGTCGTCGTGCAGGACCCGCCGGCCGCGCCCGGCGACGTCGACTACGCGGACGGCTCGCTCGACCCGACCGCGTGGCAGGACGCGGTCGCGACCGCGGTCGGACGGATCCGCGCGGGCGAGCTCGAGAAGGTCGTCCTCGCACGCGACGTCGTCGCGCGCACCGCCGAGCCGCTCGACGCGCGCTGGGTGCTGCACCGGCTGTCCGACGACTACCCGACGTGCTGGACGTTCGCCGTCGACGGTCTGCTCGGCGCGACCCCCGAGCTCCTGCTGCGCAGCGAGAAGGGCCTCGTCACCTCGCGCGTGCTCGCCGGGACCATCCGCCGGACCGGCGACGACGAGGCCGACATGGCGCGCGCCGCGATCCTCGCGCACTCCTCGAAGGACCTCGAGGAGCACGAGTACGCCGTCGAGTCGCTCACGCACGCGCTCGACCCGTTCTGCTCGTCGACCAACGTGCCCGAGACGCCGTTCGTGCTGCACCTGCCGAACGTGCTGCACCTCGCGACCGACGTCACGGGCGTCCTGCGCGGCGTCGACGGCGACCACCCCACGAGCCTCGCGATCGCGGCGGCGCTGCACCCGACGGCCGCGGTCGCCGGCACCCCGACCACCGCGGCGTGCGCGCTGATCGGCGAGGTCGAGGGCATGGACCGCGCCCGCTACGCGGGACCCGTCGGGTGGATGGGCGCCGACGGCGACGGGGAGTGGGGCATCGCGCTGCGCTCCGCCGAACTCGACCCGGAGGACGCGCACCGCCTGCGGCTGTTCGCGGGCTGCGGGATCGTCGCGGCGTCCGACCCGCGCGCCGAGCTCGCCGAGTCGGAGGCGAAGCTCGAGCCGATGCGGCACGCGCTCGCCGCCGACTGACGCGCGGCGACCACCCGTCGTACGGTGGCGGTCCGCCCCACCCGAGGAGCCGCCGTGCCCGCCGTGCCCGCCGTGCCCGCCGAGCAGCCGGCGCCCGTCCGTCGCCCGTCGGGACGCGTGCCCGCTCCGTCGGGCCCTGCCCGCACCGTCGGCAGGGTGCTGCTCGGGGCGGCGCTCACGTTCGCGGGGGTGAGCCACCTCGCGTGGGCGCGCGAGGAGTTCCGCGCCCAGGTGCCGCCCTGGTTCCCGGCCGACGCCGACGACGTCGTCGTGGTGTCCGGCGTGGTGGAGGTGGTGCTCGGGACCGCGCTCGTGGTCGCGCCGCGCCGCCTGCGGCCCGTCGTCGGCGCGGTCGTCGCGGCGTTCCTCGTCGCGGTGTTCCCGGGCAACGTCTCGCAGTGGATCACCGGGACCGACGCGTTCGGGCTCGACACCGACACGAAGCGGCTCGTGCGCCTGCCGTTCCAGCCCCTGCTCGTCGTGTGGGCGCTGTGGTCCACGGGCGCGTGGGCCGCGTGGCGCTCGCGCCGCCGCCGCTGACCGGGCGGGCCCGGGCATGACGGGACCCCGGCCCGGCGGAGGGAGTGGCCGCCGGGCCGGGGTGCCGTCGCTCCGCCGGGTGGGCGGAGGGTCGGGCCCGAAGGGGAGACGGGCCCGGACTGGTCCCCTGCACCGGAGGGGGAGCCGGCGCAGGGGGGTCGTGCCCGGCCCGACGGTGGGGGACCCGCCGGGCCGGGAGCGTGGACGGGCGCCGTGCGGCGCGCCCGCGTGCGGTGCCGATCAGCGGCCGAAGAGCTCCTCGAGGTCTTCGGGCGTGATGCCCGGCGGGAGCTGCGGGGTGCTCTCCTGCTGCTGGGGGGTCGCGGTGGTCTCAGGCCGCTCGGCGAGCGTCACCTGGACCTCGGTCGACGTGCCGTCCCGGACCACGGTGAGCGTCACGTCGCTGCCGACGGCGCGCTCGCGGACGAAGGCCGTGAGGGACTCGGCCCCGCTCACCGCGTCGCCGTCGACCGCCACGACGACGTCGCCGACGCGCACCCCGGCCTCCGCGGCGGGCGTCCCGTCGGACACCTGCTCGACGACGGCGCCCCGCCGCGCGACGCCGTCGGTCTCGGCCGTGCCGTCGCTCAGGCTGACGCCGAGGTAGGCGTGCGACGCCTCGCCGTCGGCGATCAGCTCGGCGCCCACGCGGTCGGCGAGGTTCGACGGGATCGCGAAGCCCAGCCCGATCGACCCGGTGGAACCGCCGGCCCCGGTCGGCATGCTCGCGATGGAGGAGTTGATGCCGATGACGCGGCCCGAGGCGTCGAACAGCGGGCCGCCGCTGTTGCCGGGGTTGATCGCGGCGTCGATCTGGATCGCGTTGGTGACGACCGTGAGGTCGCTCCCGTCGCTCGTCGTCACGGGCCGGTCGAGCGCCGAGACGATGCCCGTGGTCACGGTCGAGTCGAGGCCCAGCGGGTTGCCCACGGCCATGACCGGCTCGCCCACCTCGACGTCGTCCGAGTCGCCCAGGGTCGCGGGCTCGAGGTCCGACGGCGGGTCGGTGAGCACGATGACCGCGAGGTCGGTCGTGGCGTCGGTCCCGACGACCGTCGCGGCGAGCACCCGCCCGTCGGCGAGCGTCACGCGCAGGCCGCCGTCGACCGCGCCGGAGACGACGTGGTGGTTCGTGAGGATGTGGCCCTCGGCGTCGATGACGACGCCCGAGCCGGCGCCGCCGCCCGACGAGGTCTGCACGTCGATCGCGACGACGCTCGGACGGACAGCGTCGGCGACGGCCTGCCAGTCCGGCGTCCCGGTGGACGAGGTCGGCACCGTCGAGGACTCAGCGGCCTCCTGGCCGAGCGTCGGGACGACCGCCGTCGTCTCCTCCGGCTCGAAGGCTCCCGTCAGGCCCGCGGTGAGCAGGCTCGCGCTGAGCGCGGCGGCCGTCGCGGTCGCGGCCATCGGGACCCACCCGGGGCGACGGCGGGGCGGGGCCGCGACCGACGTCGTCGTGGGGGGCAGGGGCGGCGCGCCGTGCGAGCCGTACGGGTCGGGCCGGACGCCGAACGCCGCTCCCGGCGGCGGCGGCGGGGCCTGCGGTGCGTGCTGGGCGCCCTGCGGCGCGTGCTGGGGGTGCGGCGCGGCCTGCGGACCGGCCTCGGACGCCTGCCGGGGTGCGTGGGGTGCGCTCCAGCCCTGGCCGGGCGCCGCGGTGCCCCACGGGGTGCGCTCGTCGTGCTGCGGGGTGGTGGTCATGTGTCCTCCTCGGTTCCGGGGACCACGACACACCACGGGGCTTGCGCACCCCTGGGAGGCGCCTGGGAGTTCGCTGGGACGGCAGCCGCTCACCGCACCGGGGCGTCGGCCTCCACCTGCGGGTCCGTCCCCGACGGCTCGGGGACGGAGGAGGTCACGACCGAGCCGTCGGGGCGCACCGTGTCGTGCTGCGCGTAGGGGTCGGGCCTGCCGGGGATCCGCGGCCCCTGCCCGTCGAGGGGGACGACGACGGCCTCGGTGCCCGCGGCGCCGACGGCGTGCTCGACGCCGCGCACGAGGACGGTCGCGCCCGCGCCGGCCTCGGTGACGAGCTCGATCGCGTCGGCACGCACCGTGACGCGCAGGCGCGTCTCGTGCAGCGTGACCCGGAAGGTGACGGCCTCCCACTGCGCGGGGAGCCGCGGGTCGAACGACGTGCGTCCGCCGGGGAGCCGCCGCATGCCGGCGAACCCGTGCACGAGCATGCTCCACACCCCGCCCGCGGACGCGACGTGCACGCCGTCGGCGGTGTTCCCGTGGCGGTCGGCGAGGTCGACGAAGAGCGCGTCGTGGAAGTAGTCCAGCGCGAGCTCGTGGTACCCCACCTCGGCCGCCATGATCGACTGCACGACCGCGGAGAGGCTCGAGTCGCCGGTCGTGATGGGCTCGTAGTACTCGAAGTCGGCGCGCTTGAGCTCGGGGCTGAAGTCCTCGCCCCGGAGGAACGTCGCGAGCACGACGTCGGCCTGCTTGAGCACCTGGAAGCGGTAGATGACGAGCGGGTGGTAGTGCAGCAGCAGGGGCCGACGGTCCGGGGGCGTGCTGCGCAGGTCCCACACCTCGCGCTCGTGGAACTGCGCGTCCTGCGGGTGGATCCCCAGGTGCTCGTCGTACGGGATCGCCATCGCGTCCGCGACGCGCAGCCACTCGTCGACCTCGTCGGCCCCGAGCCCGAGGCGCACGACCATGCGCGCGTGCTGCTCGGGCCACGCGCGCTCGAGGTGGCGCACCGCCGACGCCGCCGCGCGCAGGTTCATGCGCGCCATGACGTTCGTGTAGAGGTTGTCGTTGACGACCGTCGTGTACTCGTCCGGGCCCGTCACGCCGTGGATGTGGAAGCTGCCCGCGCCCTCGCCCCGCCAGAAGCCCAGACCGGCCCACAGGCGGGCCGTCTCGACGAGGACGTCGACGCCCTCGCGAGCGAGGAACTCCTCGTCGCGCGTCACGTCGACGTACGCCTGGAGCGCGTACGCGATGTCGGCGTTGATGTGGTACTGCGCGGTCCCCGCGGCGTAGTACGCGGAGGCCTCGGCGCCGTTGATCGTCCGCCACGGGAACAGCGCGCCGCCCTCGTTGAGCTCGCGCGCCCGGCTCTGCGCCGCGGGCAGCATCGTGTACCGGAAGCGCAGCGCGTTCCTCGCCATGATCGGCGACGTGTAGATGAGGTACGGGACGACGTAGATCTCGGTGTCCCAGAAGTAGTGCCCGCCGTACCCGCTCCCCGTCAGGCCCTTGGCCGGGATGCCGCTGCCCTCCGCGCGGCCCGCCGCCTGGGCGACCTGGAACAGGTTCCACCGGACGGCCTGCTGCACCGACGGCTCGCCGGGCACCTCGACGTCGGACCGCTGCCAGTAGCCGTCGAGCCACGTGCGCTGGTCGGCGAGCTGCTTGTCGACGCCCTCGGCCCCGACGCGGTCGAGCGTGCGCTCGCAGCGGTCCGCGAGCTCGCTCGCGGGCACCTCGCGCGAGGTGTGGTAGCTCACGAGCTTGGTGACCGTCAGCGTCCGGCCGGGCTGGGCCTGCGCGCGGACGTCGGTGGTCGCGAGGTCACCCGTGACGACGGTCGTCGTCGTCGCACCATCGCCCTCGACGAGGTGGTGGACCCCGACGCCCAACGTCATCCCCGAGGTGGCGCACCGGTACGCGAGCACCGCGCGGTCGCCGGCGCGGCGGTGCTCGACCGGTTCCAGGACGCGGTGCGCGAGGCGCTCACCGCGGCGCGGGTCGGCCGGACCTTCGCCCCCGCCGCCGTTCCCGTTCCCGTTGCCGTCCGCGCCACCTCGCCCCACGCCGTCGCCGTGCAGGCCACCGTGCAGCTCGTCGGTCGCGTACCTGTTCACGACCTGCGACGTCACGACGACCGGCGCGGGCGCGTCGAGGAGCGTCACCGACAGGGTGAGCACCGCGAGGTGCCGCTGCGTGAAGGACACCATGCGCTGCGACCGGACGTGCACGCGGTTGCCGCTGGGCGTGCGCCACACGAGGTCACGCGTCAGCACGCCGTCGGCCATGTCGAGCGTCCGCTCGTAGTCGACGAGCTCGGCGACCGACAGCAGCAGGGGCTCGTCGTCGACGTGCAGGCGCATGACGGTCGCGTCCGGGACGTCGACCATGGTCTGCCCGACCTCGGCGAGCCCGTACGCGGCCTCGGCGTGCTGGATGCGCCACGTCTCGTGGAACCCGTTGACGTACGTCCCGTGCTGGTGCGCGGGGCGTCCCTCCTCGAGGGTCCCGCGGATGCCGAGGTAGCCGTTGCCGACGGCGAACAAGGTCTCGGTGCGCCCCAGGTCGTCCGCGTCGAACACGCGCTCCGTGAGCCGCCAGGGGTGGCACGGCATGCGCGACCGGTCGAGCGGATCGGGCCCACCCACGTACCGGCGGTAGCCGACGACCCGCTCCGTCGCCCCGTCGGCCTCGGGCAGGTGCCGGTGCTCCTCGCGCGCTGCGCTCATGCGAGCAGCTCGGCCAGGTCCTGGACGACGACGTCGGCGCCTGAGTCGATCAGCACGTCGGCACCCGCACCGCGGTCGACCCCGACGACGAGCCCGAAGCCGCCCGCGCGACCGGCGGCGACGCCGGAGACCGCGTCCTCGACGACGACGGCGCGCGCCGGTGGCACGCCGAGCCGGGACGCCGCTCGCAGGAAGGTGTCGGGTGCGGGCTTGCCCGGCAGGTGCTCCGCCGCGGCCACCGTGCCGTCGACGACGACACCGAAGCGCCCGGCGAGCCCCGCGGCGCCGAGGACCGCGGGCGTGTTGCGCGAGCTCGACACGACCGCCATCGCGACGCCGCGCCGCTCGAGGTCGTCGACGACGCGCACCGATCCCGGGTAGGGCTCGACGCCCTCGCGCTCGAGGACCTCGTTGACCATCGCGTTCTTCGTGTTGCCGAGGCCGCACACGGTCGGCGTGCCCGGCGGGTCGCCCGGCAGCCCCTCCGGCAGGCGCACGCCGCGCGACGCGAGCGTCGCGCGGACACCGTCGTACCGGGGCCGGCCGTCGACGTGCGCGAAGTAGTCCTCGTCGGTGTACGGCGGCTCGATCCCGTGCGTCGAGAAGTACCCGCGGAACATGAGCTCCCACGCCCGCATGTGGACCGCGGCCGTCGGCGTGAGCACGCCGTCCAGGTCGAACAGCACGGCCTCGGCCTCGTCCCAGCGCACGAGCCGACGGTACTGCGACCTGCTCCGCCGCGCGGGTCGGGAGCGCGGACGGGCCCGTGGGTGGTGCGCACCGGCGGGGCGCCCGTGCGCGGCGAGGGCGCGGCGGGCCAGGCTGCCGGACGTCCGCCCTCAGTCCTGGGTGCGAGCCTGCCGTACGCCGTCGGGCCCGCGCGCGTCGCCCCGCACGGCCTCCTGCACCGCGGCCGCGACCGCGGCGTGCAGGTCCCGTCGGCCCGCGCGGTCGACGACGACCTCGACGACGGACCTGCCCGCGACGCGTGCGGCGAGCGCCGACCGGAGCTCCTCGAGCGTCGTCAAGCGCTGGTGCGGGACGCCGTACCCCGCGCAGAGCGCCCCGAGGTCCGCGTCGTGCGGCGTCCCGAAGACACGCTCGAACGTCGCCGCCCGCGCGGGCTCACCGTGCTCGAGCGTCGCGAAGATCGAGCCGCCGTCGTCGTTGGCGACGACGAGCCGGACGTCGGGCTCGCGCTCGAGCGGACCGACGAGGAGCCCGCCGACCTCGTGCAGGAAGGTGAGGTCACCCAGCAGCGCGACGACGGGCCGGCCGAGCGCGAGCGCGACACCGCCGGCGGTCGACACGGTGCCGTCGATCCCCGCGAGGCCGCGGTTGGCGACGACGGCGGGCGGCTCGTCCCACGCCGCGACGAGGTCGAGGTCGCGCACGGGGTTGCTCGACCCGACGACCAGGACGTCGTCGGGGCCCACCGACGCGGCGACCTCGGCGGCGACCGCGAGGCCCGACAGGCCGCCGAGCCCCTCCCCGGTCGCGGCGGGGGCGGGGTTCTCCTCAGCCCCCACGGCCCGCACGGCCCCGAGCGCCGCCGCACCCGCCGTGCGCCACGCCTCGAGCCACGGTCGGCCGGACGGCGTGACGGCGCCCTCCCCGAGGCGACCGCGGAGCAGCCCCGGCGGGACCTCGGCGAGCACCTGCGTGGCGTTGCGCGACGCGTCGGGCCAGTCACCGCCGTGCGGCGCGACGACGAGGGACTCGACGTCCGGCCGCGCGAGCAGCGCCTGCACGGGCCGTGACAGCGTCGGGCGCCCGAGCACGACGGCGCGTCGCACGGCCCCGCCCAGCTCCGTGTCCGCGAGCAGGAGCCGGTAGGCCGCGACCGCGTTGGGGCCGCCGCGCGCACCCGACGACGGCTCGGCGAGCAGCGGCCAGCCGTTCGCCTCGGCGAGCCGGCGCGCGAGCGGGCCGGCCTCGTCGCCCGCGACGACGACGGTCGGCACGCCGTCCGGTTCGAGGTCCCCGGGCAGCGACGCGTCCGGGGCGGTCGTCAGCGGGGCAGCCGTCAGCGCGGCGGTCGGGTGCGGCGCGCCGGACGCCACGCCACCGACAGCGGCCCCACGGCGCAGGACCTCGGCGAGCCCGTCGCGCGACGGCTCGGGCCACGGCTCGTCGTCGGGCACGAGCGGGTCGCGGAACGCGAGGTTGACGTGGACGGGGCCCGGGTCGCCCGTGCGCGCACCGGTCGCGAAGGCCACCGCACGTGCCGCGACGTGGCGCAGGTCGCGGTCCTCCCCCGGGCGGCCGGTCGGTGCCGGCACGTCGATCGTGAGGCGCACCGGCTCCAGGAGCCCGACCTGCTCGGTCGTCTGGTTGGCACCCGTACCGCGCAGCTCGTGCGGGCGGTCGGCCGTGAGGAGCAGGAGCGGGACGCCGCTGTGGTGCGCCTCGAGGACGGCCGGGTGGAGGTTCGCGACCGCCGTCCCCGACGTCGTCACGACCGCGACGGGACGCGGGTCCCCCGCCAGGCGTGCCCCGCGCGCGAGGCCGAGCGCGAGGAAGCCGGCGCTGCGCTCGTCGACGCGCACGTGCAGGTCGAGCCGCGGGACGCCCGGCGCACGCGCGTCGTCGCCGGGCGCGCCGCTCCGCGCGCCCCCCTCGCGGTGCGCCGCTGCCTCGGCGAGCGCGTACGCGAGCGGAGCGCTCCGCGACCCGGGCGACAGAACGACGTCGTGCACCCCGAGGGCCGCGAGCGCCTGGAGCAGGACCCGTGCCGCGCGCGTCGAGGCGCTCATGCGCGCACCGCGTCGAGCCGTGCGAGCCAGCGGGTCGTGAGGTCGTCGTCGGCGGCGTGGGCCGCGAGCAGCGCGTCGTCGGGCTCGGGGCGACGCACCGCGATCGCGCCGTCGACCGGCAGCAGGGGCTCGGCGACGACGTCGTCGGTGAGGAGCTGCGCGGTCGCGAGACCGCACGCGTGGTGCAGGTCGGGCAGCGCGGCCGCGAGGGCGACGCCCGCCGCGAGCCCGACGGACGTCTCGAGCGCGGACGAGACCACGACCGGCAGGCCGACCTGCTCGGCGAGCCGCAGGCACGCGCGCACTCCCCCGAGCGGCTGGACCTTGAGCACGACGACGTCCGCCGCCGCGGCACGCACCACCTCGAGCGGGTCCTCCGCGCGGCGGATCGACTCGTCGGCCGCGACGGGCACCACGGTGCGCCGCCGGACCTCGGCGAGCTCGGCGACCGTCCGGCACGGCTGCTCGACGTACTCGAGCCCGCCCGCGGCGCGGTCGAGGGCGGCGAGGCGGGCGACGGCGGTGTCGACGTCCCAGGCGCCGTTGGCGTCGACCCGCACGCGGCCGCCCGGCCCGAGGGCGTCGCGCACGGCCTCGAGGCGCTCGACCTCGTCGTCGACCGTCTGCCCGGGCTCGGCGACCTTGACCTTCGCGGTGCGGCAGCCGGCGGACCGCTCGACGATCCCCCGCGCGGTCACGCCGTCGACGGCGGGCACCGTGACGTTGACGGGGACGGCGTCGCGCACCGGAGCGGGCCAGCCCTCCTCGGCGGCCTCGCGCGCGGCCCGCCACCACGCACGCGACTCGGCGACGTCGTAGTCCCAGAACGGCGAGAACTCGCCCCAGCCCGCGTCGCCCCGCACGAGGACGCCGTCGCGCGAGGTCAGGCCCCGGAAGCGGGTGCGCAGGCCCACGCGGTAGACGCGGGGCGGGGCGGGCGCGGTCACGAGGGCCACCGTAGTGCCGGGCACCGACGCACCTCGCGGCCGGGCTCGTACGGCGGACCCCCCGCGCCGGGGCTGTGCAGCGAGGCTCGTGCGGCCGGCCCGCGTGGCCCGCGTCAGCCGCGGCGGACCTCGTCGAGCACGACGACGCCGCGGTCCCGGACCCCGCAGAAGCCGCCGAACGAGGAGAAGTAGGAGTCCCCGCCGTCCCGGTAGTCCGGGAGCGCCTCGGGCTCGACGTGCGCGCCCGTCGCGACGAGGAGGTCGCCCTGGCCGACCGACGTGCCGTCAGGGAGCGTCACGTGGTCCCCGTCGTGCTGGCCGCCCGACGGCCACACGATCCACGGCCGGGACGCCTCGTCGCCACCCTCGGCCACCCAGGTGAAGCACCCGTCGTCCTCGACGTGCAGCGTCCCGCGCAGCTCCTCGCGCTCACCCGCGACGGGGTCGTCGGGTGGCTGGGTCGGGAGACCGAACCCCGCCTCGGTGCTCGCGTCGCCCGTCGCGCACGAGACCGCACCCGCGCCGAGGAGCAGGACCAGGGCCGCGACGGCGACGCTCCTGCGCACGGGTCCTCCTCGGGGGCGGGACGGCCTGCGCCGTCGTCTGACGCGAGCGTCCCGGTCGGAGCCGCCCGCTCGCAACGCCGGGACGATCACGATCACGCGGCGGTCGGGTCACGCGGCGGGCGCACGTCCGATGCGGCCGCTCACCGCGAGCGCCGCGAGCCCCGCGACCGGCGCCACCGCGAGCACCGCCGCGTACGCGCCGACGGGTGCGACGGGCAGCAGCACCGCGACGAGCACGCCCCCGAGCGCGAGCCCGACGGCCTGCACCACGGCGTCGCTCGTCTGCATGCCGGCGCTCGCCGCGCCGTGCTCGCCGGGCGCCGCGCGCTCGAGCAGCAGCACCGACAGCGTCGACGACGCGACGCCCATCCCGAGCCCCGCGAGCGGCCAGAGCGCGGCGACCGCCGCGAGCGGTGCGCCGGCCACGAGGAGCACGCCCGAGACCGCGCCGAGCGCGACGAGCCCCGTCCCGAGCCGCACGCGGCGCACCGTGTCCGCGAGCACGGGGAGGTTCGCGGCGAGCCACGAGCCCGCGAACCACAGCACGGCACCCCCCGTGAGGAACAGCCCCGCCTGGGTCGGGGTCAGCGAGCGCTGCTCGACGAGGACGAGGGGCAGGTACGCCTCGACGCCGAAGAACGCGAGCGACACGACGCTCCGGGTGGCGATCACGGCGGGCAGCCCGCGGCGCCCCGTCCACGTGCCGCGCGGCAGGAGGGGCGGGACGACGACGGCGACGACCGCGAGCGACGCGACGAGCACGACCGGCCACAGCGCCGAGTCCTGACGCGCCGCAGAGCTCACGCCGAGCACCCCGACCGCCGCCGCGGACGCGAGCAGCACGCGCCCCGGGCGCAGCCGCGCACCGGGGTGGGCGCCGGGACGGCGCGCGACGCCCACGAGCAGCGACACCGCGACGAGCGACGGGACGACGGCGCCGAGGAGCGCCCACCGCCAGCCGAACGTCTCGGCGACCCAGCCCGCGACGAGCGGCCCCACGAGCGCGGGCAGGACCCACGCCGACGTCATGACGACGAACACCCGGGGCCGCACGTGCTCGTCGAACACCTGCCCGACGAGCACGTACAGCGCCACGGTGACCAGCCCCGACCCGAGGCCCTGCACGAGACGCCCCGCGAGGAACGCCTCCATGGTCGGCGCGAGACCTGCGACGAGCAGGCCGACGACGAATCCCCCGACCCCCACGAGCAGCGGGCCGCCCGGACCGCTGCGGTCGGCCCACGGTCCCGCGGCCGTCATCGTCGCGACCGATGCCGCCAGGGGCGCCGCGAACGAGACGGCGTACAGCGCGACGCCGTCCAGGTCGGCCGCGACCAGCGGGAGCGCGACCGCGACCGCGTACGCCTCGAACGCGAAGAGGAAGGCGGTCGCGAAGACGCCCGCCACGACCGTCCCGAGCGGGCCGGTCCAGAGCCGTTCCCGCACGACGGCGGGGCGCGCGGGCGCGGGTGGTGCGACGGTCACGCGGTTCCTTCCGTGCTGGTCCCGCCGTGCGGCGGGCTCGGGGCGCGGCGAGCGGGGGCGGGCCGGCCGTCGGCGGACCGTCGGCAGGTCGTCACCCGACGGTCGGCCGACCGTCGGGTCCGGCGCGCGGCCGAGGGGAAGGGTACGTCGCCCCGCCGGGCGCCCACCTACCCTGACGCCCATGAGTGCGCTTCCGGAGAAGGTGTCCGAGACGTTCGACCCGACGCGCTGGCGGTCGGTCGCCGGGTTCGAGGACCTCACCGACCTGACCTACCACCGCGGCGTCGACGGCGACCGCGACCTGGGCGTCGTCCGCATCGCGTTCCACCGGCCCGAGGTCCGCAACGCGTTCCGCCCGCACACCGTCGACGAGCTCTACCGGACGCTCGACCACGCGCGCATGACCTCCGACGTCGGGACCGTCCTGCTGACCGGCAACGGCCCGAGCCCGCGCGACGGCGGCTGGGCGTTCTGCTCGGGCGGGGACCAGCGCATCCGCGGGCGCGACGGCTACCGGTACACGTCCGACCCGGACGCCGAGACGGCCGACGCGATCGACCCCGCACGCGCGGGTCGGCTGCACATCCTCGAGGTCCAGCGGCTCATCCGGACCATGCCGAAGGTCGTCGTCGCCGTCGTCGACGGGTGGGCCGCCGGCGGCGGGCACTCGCTGCACGTCGTCGCCGACCTGACCATCGCGTGCCGCCAGCACGGGCGCTTCAAGCAGACCGACGCGAACGTCGGCTCGTTCGACGGCGGCTACGGCTCGGCGTACCTCGCGCGGCAGGTGGGTCAGAAGCGCGCCCGCGAGATCTTCTTCCTCGCCCGCGAGTACTCCGCCGACGACGCCGAGCGGTGGGGTGCCGTGAACGAGGTCGCCGACCACGAGGACCTCGAGGGGCTCGCCCTCGAGTACGCGCGGACCATCGCGACCAAGTCGCCCCAGGCCGTCCGGATGCTCAAGTTCGCGTTCAACCTCCCGGACGACGGGCTCATGGGTCAGCAGGTGTTCGCGGGCGAGGCGACGCGCCTGGCCTACATGACCGACGAGGCGGTCGAGGGCCGCGACGCGTTCCTCGAGCGCCGCGACCCCGACTGGAGCGGCTTCCCGTACGCGTTCTGACCCGCCGCCCCGCACCCGGCGCCCGGCTCACGACCCCTGCGGCCGGCCCGACCCGCCCAAACCCGGCCCCGGACGTGAGGAGAGCGGGCGGTGACCCTCCGTCACCGCCCGCCCTCGTGCGCCCCCCGGCGCCACCGCAGCGCGCCCACGCGCCGCTCACCGCGACCGGAGCCCGTCGACGCGCCCCCCAGCGCGCCCGGCTCCCGCGGTGGCCTACTGCGCGCCGACCAGCAGCACGCCGACCTCGACGACCTCGCGGAGCGCGAACGCGACCGCGGCGAGCACCCCGAACAGCATGAGGACCGCCGTGAGGACGGGTGCCGCGGCGCGCAGGTGCGCAGCCGTCGTGCGGGCGTCGTCGTCGGTCCGGTTCGCGGTCGTCGTGCTCATGGGACCAGCCTCGCGCCGAGGGCGGCCCGCGCGGATCGCCCGGTGGTCGGGACCTCGCCGCGACCGCCCTCACCCCTCGGTCGCACACCGGCCCCGCCGCCTCATCCCCGGGACGGAGGACGCGCGCGGGTCGCACCAGGGTCCTCCCCGACCGGCGCGGGGCCGGGCCGTCGCCTAGCGTGGCGAGGGACCCCGTCCCCCGGCCCGGGAGCAGCCATGACGCAGCGGAACCACGACGTCGTCGTCGTCGGCGGGGGGAACGCGGGCATCTCGCTCGCGGCGAGGCTCCTGAGGTCCGGGTGCCGCGACGTCGCGCTCGTCGAGCCCAAGGCCGTCCACCACTACCGCCCGCTGCTGTCCTACGTCGCGTCGGGGATGGCGACGCTCGAGGACCTGCGGCGCCCGCAGGCCGACGTCGTGCCCGACGGCTGCCGCTGGTACGCCGACGAGGCGGTCGAGGTCGACCCGACGCGCCGCGTCGTGCGGCTCGCGGGCGGTGACGAGCTCGGGTACGGGGACGTCGCCGTCTGCCCCGGGTCCGAGGTGGACTGGGACGCGATCCCCGGGAGCGCCGAGGCCGTCGGGACGCCGCACGCGTCGACCAGCTACCTGCCCGAGCACGCGCCCGCGACGTGGGACATGCTCGCGGCCCTCACCTCGGGCCGGGCCGTGTTCGTCGTCTCCGACCGGCACGTGCCGTGCGCGCCCGTCGCGCTCAAGCCGCTGCTCACCGCCGCGGACCACTGGCGCCGCACGGGCGTGCTCGACGCGATCGACGTCGACCTGCTCGTCGAGGGCGACGTGCTCGTCCGGCACGAGGGGGCGGACCGCGTGCTGCGCGACGCGGTGGCGTCGTACGGCATCCGCACGCGGTTCGGCACGACCGTCGAGAGCGTCGACGCCGCGGCGCGCTCGCTCGCCCTGCGCACGCCCGACGGCGCCGCGACGGCGTCGTACGACGCGCTGTACCTCGCGCCGCCGCACCGGGCACCGGCCTGGGTCCGCGGCCTCGCGACCCCCGGCAGCGACGGGTTCGTCGCCGTCGACCCCGGCACGCTCGAGCACGTCGAGCACGCGCGCGTGTGGGGCCTCGGCGACGTCGCGACGGTCGGCACGCTCCCGTCGGGCGGCGCGCTGCGCAAGCAGGTGCCGGTCGTCGCGCACAACATCGCCGCCCGCCGCACGGGCCGGCCGATGCGCCGGTACGACGGCTACTCGGTCGCGCCCGTCACGACGTCACGACGTCGGCTCCTCCTCGCCGAGTTCGACCGCGACGGCCGGCCGGAGCCGACGATCCCGTTCCCCGACCTCGTCCGGCCGCGGCTCGCGACGCTGCTCTTCGACCGCTACCTCGAGCCGCCCGTGTACTGGCACCGGTTGCTGCGCGGCAAGGTGTCGTGACGCGTCGTCGGCCGTGACCCGCCGGCCGTCCCCGGGCGCGCCGCGTCAGGAGACGGTGAGCGAGCCCTTGCCCGCCGGGATCATCTCGACCCACGTGTTGCCCGGTGCGAGCAGGAGCGGCGCGCCGTCGGCCGTGAAGAGCTGCAGGGGCGCGTCGAGCGCGGTCTTGCGCCACCGTCCCGCGACGGTCGCGGGACCGCTCGCGACGACGACGTCGCCCTCGCCGACGAGGTCGTACGTCGGGACCGGCGCGCCGCCCTGCGCGCCGTACGGGCTGTTCGGGTGGTCCGCGGTGAGCGCGACGACGTTGACCGCGGACAGCCGGGCCCCGCTCGCGGCCGTCGCCGGCGTCGACCCCTCGGAGCGCAGCCACGTGCCCGACGCGCCGTCGAACGTCCAGGAGGGGCTCGACTGCGCCGAGAGCCGGAACGCGAGCGTCCCCGCGGGCGTGCCCGCGACGCGCGCGGTCGCCTGCTCGGGCCGCAGCGCGAACGCGAACTGCTCGGCGGGGGGCGCCGCGTGCTCGGCGTCGGCGGACGCGAGGAACGTGGGCAGCGAGCCGTAGACGTTGTGCGGCGCGCTGCGGAAGCCCACGCGGTACATGCCGGCCGCCCCGGCGTCGTGGCTGATCGACTGCACGCCGCTCGCGCGGACCTCGTCGAGGATGCCCTGCTGCCCGCCCGAGTAGGCGAGCAGGCCGCGCAGCGGCGCGACGATCAGCGGGTCCATCGGGCGGACGGACCGGATGGGCCCGACCTCTTCGGGGACCTGCGAGTGGAAGACCGCGACGAACCGCGAGACCTCGAACTCGACGATCGTCTCCCACACCACGTCCGCGGACTCGAGCCCCGTCTGGGGGCGCGCGACCGACGTGTTCTCGACCTTGACGGCGACCGCGGGCCGCGCCGCGACCTCGGCCGTCTCGACGCCCGTGAGCGGCCATGTGAGCGGGACCTCGGGCTCCGGGGCAGGGGTTCGGCTCGGCTCGATCGACGGCGACACGGTCACCGGCTCGGGCACCTCGGGCTCGGCGACCTCCTCGCCGCCGCTGCACGCGGTCAGCGCGAGCGCCGCCGCGACGGCGACGACCGCGAGACGCCCGGGCAGCCCCCGCCGCGCGAGCGACGAGCGCTCCGGGCGCGGCCGACGCGGGCGGCCGGGGTGGGTCGCGCCGAGCCGGGCGGGGCGACGGGACGTGGTCGACTGGGCCACGGGGAACTCCTTCGGTGGACCCGGGCGCACCCGGTCCGATCACGTGCAGGGGCGCCGTCCGCACGGGGCGCCCGGGACACTGTACGGCGCACCTAGGCTGGCGACGTGGACCTCCCGCTCGTACCGCTGCCGGTGGGTCCGACGGACCGCGCGACGGCGGACCGGGTGGCCGAGGCCCTGCACGTCGCGCTCACGGGCGGACCCGCGGTGCTCCCCCACCCGGTCGGCGAGGCGCCCGACGACGCCTCGCGCGTGCCCGACGGCGTCGCGCTCGTGGTCCGGACGTCGGGCTCGACGGGCCGCCCGCGGGGCGTCCTGCTGGACGGCGCGGCGCTGCGCGCCTCGGCCGACGCGACGCACGCGCGGCTCGGCGGCCCCGGTCGCTGGGTCCTGTCGCTGCCGCTGGTCCACGTCGCCGGGCTCCAGGTCCTCGTGCGCTCGCTCGTCGCGGGGCTCGACCCCGTCGTGGGGCCGCCGGGCCCGTTCGACGGCGGCTCGTGGCTGCGGTCCGTCGCCGACGCGCCGTCGGGCGCACCGCTGCACGGCTCGCTCGTGCCGACGCAGCTGCACCGCGTCGTCGCCGCGGCCGAGGACGACGCGGGCCTCGCCGCCGCGGCGCGCGTGCGGCTCAGCGCGGTGCTGCTCGGCGGTGCGGCCACGCCCGGGCCGCTGCGGGCGCGCGCGACCGCGCTCGGGCTCCCGGTGGTCCGGACCTACGGGATGACCGAGACGAGCGGCGGCTGCGTGTACGACGGCGTACCGCTCGACGGCGTGTCCGTGCGCCTCGTCGACGGCGCCGTCGAGCTCGCGGGGCCCGTGCTCGCGCGCGGCTACCTCGGGCGGCCGGACCTGGACGCGGCGGCGTTCGAGCACGACGGCGGACGGCGCTGGTTCCGCACGCAGGACGTGGGCTCGGTCGACGCCGGCGGCCGCCTCGCGGTCCTCGGCCGGCGCGACGACGTGCTGGTCACGGGTGGCGCGAAGGTCGCGCCCACCGCGGTCGAGGGCGAGGTCGCGACCCTCGACGGCGTCGGCGAGGTGTGCGTCGTCGGCGTGCCCGACCCCGAGTGGGGTCAGGCCGTCACCGCCGTCGTCGTCGTCGGAACGTCCGGCAGGACGCCGTCGTTGGAGGAGGTGCGTGCGCACGTGGCCCGTACCCTGGGCGCTGCTGCCGCCCCGCGGCACCTCGTGCTCGTCGACGCGCTCCCCCTGCGGGGCCCGGGCAAGGTCGACCGTGCCGAGGTCGCGCGGCTCGCGGCGGCCGAGGTCGCGCGCGACGGGCGCACGGGTGCCGACGGGCGCCCGGGCGCTGAGCACCGCTGAGGGGCACCGGGCAGCACCGGGCATCACCGGGCAGCACCGGGAGCACTGAGGCAGCACCGAGGAGCACGACGGTCGGGCACACGCGACCACGACAGGACAGGAGCACCGATGGCGACGGCGGGCGAGTGGATCGAGGGGGCACGGCTGCGGACCCTCCCGGCGGCGGTCGCCCCGGTGGCGGTCGGCACGGGTGCCGCGGCCGAGCTCGGCTCGGCGTCCGGCGTCCGTGCGCTGCTCGCGGCGGGCGTCGCGCTCGCGCTCCAGGTCGGCGTCAACTACGCCAACGACTACTCCGACGGCGTGCGCGGCACGGACGTCGACCGCGTGGGGCCGATGCGGCTCACGGCGTCGGGCGCCGCGCGTCCCGGCCAGGTGAAGGCCGCCGCGTTCGCGTCCTTCGGCGTGGCCGCGGTCCTCGGTCTCGCGCTCGTCGCGCTGAGCGGGCACTGGTGGCTGCTCGCGGTCGGCGCGCTGAGCGTCCTCGCCGCCTGGTTCTACACGGGCGGGCGGCGCCCGTACGGCTACCGCGGGCTCGGCGAGGTCGGCGTCTTCGTGTTCTTCGGCCTCGTCGCGGTGCTGGGCACGACGTACACGCAGGCCGACACCGTCTCGTGGCCGGCCGTCGTCGGCGCCGTCGCGGTCGGGCTCCTCGCGTGCGCGCTGCTCATGGTGAACAACCTGCGCGACATCCCGACGGACGTCGTCGCAGGCAAGCGGACCCTCGCGGTGCGGCTCGGCGACCACCGCTCGCGGCGCGTCTACGCGGTGCTGGTCACCGCCCCGGTCGTGCTCGGGACGCTGTGCGCGCTCGCCAACCCGTGGGCGGCGCTGACACTCCTGCTCGGACTGCCCGCCGGGCTGCTCGCCGGGACGGTGCTCCTGGGCGCACGCGGGCGGCTGCTGCGGCCCGTCCTCGCGGGCACGGGCATGCTCGAGCTCGCGTTCGGCCTCGTGCTCGGGCTCGGCCTGGCGATCTGAGTGCTCGGGCTCGGCCTCGCGTTCTGAGTCCTCGAGCCGGTCCGGCCGGCCGACGCGTCGCCGGCCCCGCGTCAGGCGCGCGGGTCGTCCGGGTCGGGGGCGGGTCGGTCGGAGCGGTCGTCCGCCGCCGGACCGTCGAGGTGCTCACCCGGGGCGGCGTCGTCCGGCGCACCCGCTCCCGCCTCACGGCGTCGGCGCTCGCGCTCGATGCGCCACAGGAAGTCCGGGTCGTCGTCGGGCGCGACGGGGCCGCGGCGTCGCGGCACGCCCCGCGCGCGGCCGGGCCGCTGGGGAGCGGCGGAGGGGGTCTGCTGGCTGCGCAGGTACCGGCTCGTCGCGATCCACGCGACCGGCCCGAGCACGGGCACGAGCACGACGACGACCGCCCACAGCCACGGCCGGAGGCCGGCGCGCTCCTGGGGACGGCTCTGCGACAGGTCGATGAGGGCGTAGATCGCCAGACCGATGGGGACGACGTACACCAGGTACCGCATGCCCCCAGGGTAAGCCGCGCACGGCCGGGCGGCTCCGGCGGGACGTGAGCAGCGCCGTGGGCGGGCGGTCCCGACCGTCACGGGCGCTCGTCGGACCGGGGCCGGGACCGTCGAGACCGGCCTCGCGGCGCCGGTCCGCGGTGCCGGGTCGCGGGCCTACGCTGGCGGTGTGCCCGTCGTGACCTACTCCCTGCTCCGCCTCGCGGTCCTCGTCATGGCCGCCGCCCTCCTGTGGTGGGCCGGCGTCGGCGGCTGGTTGCTCGCCGTCCTCGCCGTCGTCGTCGCCTGGGCCGTGTCCTACCTGTTCCTGCGCAGGCAGCGCGACGCGGCCGCCGCCTGGCTCGCCGCGCGGGCCGAGCGCCGCCTGGCGCGTCCGGCCGAGGTCGACGACGACACCGCGGCCGAGGACGCCGCGGCGGACGAGATCCGGCGCACCGAGGGCGCGTGAGGGTCGGTCAGGACACGCCGCTGTAGGCGTGCAGCCCCTGGAACAGCAGGTTGACCACGGTGAAGTTGAAGATCACGGTCGCGTAGCCGACGAGGACGAACCAGGCCGCGCGGCGCCCGCCCCACCCGCGCGTCGTGCGCGCGTGCAGGTACGCCGCGAACACGACCCACACGACGAAGCTCCACACCTCCTTGGGGTCCCAGCCCCAGTAGCGGCCCCACGTGTGGTCGGCCCAGATCGCGCCCGCCATGATCGTGAAGGTCCACAGCACGAACGCCACGGCGTTGATCCGGAACGACAGGGCCTCGAGCTCACGGACCGACGGCAGCATCTCGAGCGCGCGCCAGCGCGGACCCGCGAGGCGTGACGAGCCCTGCTCGCGCGAGTCCTTGAGCAACTGCAGCGTGCTCGCCGCGAACGCGACGGTGAACAGACCCGTCGCGATGGTCGCGATCGAGACGTGGATGACGAGCCACGGGCTCTGCAGCGCGGGCTCCACGCCGCGTGCGGGCGTGTAGAAGCCGACGAGCGCGACCCCCAGCGCGACGACGGTGAGCCCCAGCACGATCGTCCCGAGGAACCGGACGTCGCGACGTCGGACGAGCGCGAGGAAGGTCGCGACGGCGACGAGCGTCCCGACGAGCGTGAACTCGTACATGTTCGCCCACGGCACGCGACCCGCGGCGAGCCCGCGCAGCACCGCGCTCACGGTGTGCAGCAGGAGACCGACGGTGGTCACGGAGACGGCGATCGCGGCCGCGCGGCGAGGCAGCGGGCGGGCGTCGTCCGCTCCCCCGGCCGCCGCACGGTCGGTCGTCGGGCGGACGACGCCCGGCCCGGCGGACACCCCGGCGAACGTCCCGACGCGCTCCTGCGCCGGGCGGCGGCGCTGGGCCGCGTGGTCCGCGAGCGTCGCGAGGTCGGCCGCGAAGGCGACGAGCGCGACCGCGTACGCGGAGGTCGCACCCCACGCCAGCAGGTGGCTCAGCTCACCGAGGTCCATACGTCATGCCTTTCCCAGGGGTGCCGACTCCGGCACGTCGTCGGCGGTCTGCGCGTGGCCGCCGGTCGCGCGCGCGTCGGGCACCTCGCCGAGCGCACGCACCGCCGTCATGGTGCGCTCGAGCTCGGCGGCGAGCCCGAGGTCGTCGCTGCGGGCGAGCGCAGCGGCGCGCACCACTGTACGTCCGTCGTCCGAGGGGACGACCCGGAGCCAGACGCGTCGACGCGGCGTGAACAGCGACACCGCGAGGCCGAGCAGCGCCGCGACCGACGACGCGAGCACCCAGGGCAGCGACGGGTCGTGTCGCAGGTCGAGCGCCACGAACCGCGGCAGCCCGTCCCACGTGAGCGTGCCGAGGCCCTCCGGCAGGTCGACCGTCTGGCCGGGCCGCACGACGAGCGTCACGGGCTCGCCGTCGGCGTCGAGCACCTGGTCCATCCCGCTCTCGTCGAGCTGGTAGACGTTCTGCGGGATGCCGTCGTCGAGGCCGAGGTCACCGGACCAGACGGTGAGCACGAGCACGGGGTCGAGCGGCTGCGGGTGCACCGAGCGGGCGCCCGCCTCCGTGATCTCCGCCGAGGGCAGCAGGTAGCCCACGAGGCCGATCTGGTCGCCCGCCGACACGTCGGGCACCTTGACGACGCCGCGCGAGGTGTAGACCGCGTCCTCGGGGAGGAACGGCACCGCACCCGCGAACGCGACCTCGCCCGCGGCGTCCTCGACGACGACCTCGGGCGCGTACCCGTTGCCCTGGAGGAACACCTTCGCGCCGCCGACCCGCAGCGGGTGGTTGACCCGGATCGTCGTCTCACGCACGTCGTCGCCCGGCTCGCGAACCGTGACCTCGGCCGTGAAGTCGACCGCACGCGCGTCGGGCGTGAACTCGGACGTGAAGCGGTCGAGCGTCATCGTGAACGGGACGAGGGACCGGGGGTCGAAGGCCGTGCCCGCCTCGAACGTGTCGTAGTCCGTGACCGCGTTGGCGAAGCCGCGGCCCTCGACGACGATCGCCTGGCCGCGGTAGTGCTGGAGCTGGCCCCAGGCGACCGAGACGAGGAGCCCGACGAGCGCGAGGTGGAAGAGCAGGTTGCCCGTCTCGCGCAGGTAGCCGCGCTCGGCGGCGACGGTGCGGACGCCCTGCGGCTCCTCCCCGGTGTCGACCCGGAACCGCGGCAGCACGGAGAGCGGCCCGCGCAGCGAGGTCCGCGCAGCACGCACGACGTCCTCGGCCGGCGCGTCGACGACGGCCTCGTCGCGCACCGCGAACCGGTCGAAGCGTCGCGGCGTGCGGGGCGGGCGCGCCCCGGCCGAGCGCAGGTGCGCCCACGTGCGCGGCAGGATGCAGCCGATGAGCGAGACGAACAGCAGCAGGTAGACCGCCGAGAACCACACGGACGCGTAGACGTCGAAGAAGCCGAGCCGGTCGAGCCACGTGCCGAGCGTCGGGTTGTCCCGGACGTACTCGGCGACGGCGGCGGGGTCGACCGGACGCTGCGGCAGCACCGAGCCAGGCACCGCGACGACGGCGAGCAGCATGAGCAGCAGGAGCGCGACGCGCATGCTCGTGAGCTGGCGCCACACCCACCGCAGCGAGCCGCGCACGCCCAGGCGCGGCAGCTCGACGGGGCGGTCCGGACGGCCGTCCGGACCGGAGGTGCCCGCCTGGGAGGTGCCCGCCTCGGACGCGGCCGCCTCGAACGGTGCGGCGTGGTCGTCCGGACGCCGTTCGCGCTCGCTCATCACACCACCGTCTCGAAGCCGCCGACGAGACCCTGGAGCGACTGCGTCCACAGGCTCCACAGCCCGCTGACGAGCGCGAGACCGACGACGACGAGCACCGCGCCGCCGATCCGCATGACGAGCACGCGCCGCTCGCGCAGCAGGCGCAGCGCGCGGGCCGACCGGTCCAGGCTCAGCGCGATGAGCAGGAACGGCAGGCCGAGGCCGAGGCAGTACGCGACCGACAGGACGGCGCCACGGCCCGCGGACGCCTCGTCGAGCGCGAGCGTGTAGACCGCGACGAGCGTCGGGCCGATGCACGGCGCCCACCCGAGGCCGAACACCACGCCGAGCAGCGGCGCACCCCACAGACCCGCCGTCGGCGCCAGGTGGATCCGCCGCTCGCGCTGCGCGAAGGGCACCCAGCCGAGGAACACCAGACCCATGAGGACGACGACGACGCCCAGCACGCGCGTGATCGGGTCGCTCCACTGCGCGACGAGACCGCCGAGGGACCCCGCGAGCACGCCGAACAGGACGAAGACGACGGTGAACCCGGCGACGAACAGCGCGACCCCCGCGAGGACGCGGCCGCGCGCGACGGACGACAGCGTCGCGACGCCGCCCGGGACGCGTGCGCCGTCGGCCCCGCGCCGCCCGCGGCGCGCGTCCGCACCGCTGCCGGCCATGCCCGACACGTAGCCGAGGTACCCGGGCACGAGCGGCAGCACGCACGGGGACGCGAACGAGACGAGCCCGGCCAGGACCGCGAAGGGCACCGCGAGCAGCATCGAGCCGCTCAGCACCGTGCGCTGGAAGAGGTCGCCGACGTCGAGGGCCAGCACCTAGGCGCTCCCGCCCGGGTCCTCGGCCAGCGCGTCGTCGACGAGGGCGCGCAGCGTGCTGCCGTCGACCTTGCCCAGGACCCGCGCCGCGACGTTGCCCTCACGGTCGAGCACGACGGTCGTCGGCACGGCCTGGACGGGCACGACGCCCTGGAGCGCCGCGACGGCCGCACCGTCGGCGTCGTGGACCGACGGGTAGGGCACCTCGAAGGTGCGCTCGTAGGCGAGGGCGGCGCCGGCGTCGTCGTGCGAGTTGATCCCGAGGAGGTGGACGCCGTCGTCGGCGTAGTCGGTCGCGAGCGCGACGAGGTCGGGCGCCTCGGCGCGGCACGGCGGGCACGACGCGTACCACGTGTTGAGCACGACGACGTCGCCGCGCCAGTCCGCGACGTCGACGGCGGCGCCGTCGTACGCGGTCCCCGCGAGCTCGACCGGCCCCGTCCGGTCCCCCGCGTCCCACGTGGTGACGGAGCTGTCGCCCGAGACGTAGCCGGTCTCCGCCCCGCTCTCGTCCCAGCCGCCCGTGACGCTCGGCGAGCACCCGGCGACGCCGAGGGTCGCGACCGAGGTCGCGACGACGGCGAGGCGGCGGGCCACCGTGCGGTGCCGAGGGGTCGAGGGACGCACGTCAGGCACCCGGGATGATCGGCGCGTCCGGGAGGAGGTCGGCCGCGGGCTCGGAGTACGTGATGCCGGTGAACCGGTCGCCGTCGTAGTGCACCGAGGTGAGCGACGCGACGGTGCACTCGCGCTTGCGAGGGTCGTGCCACAGGCGGCGGCCCTCGAGCGCGGACCGGGTGACCCAGATCGGCAGCTGGTGGCTCACGACGACGGCCTCGTGCCCCTCGGCGGCGTCCCGCGCGGCGGCGACCGCGGCGAGCATGCGCGCGACCTGGACCCGGTACGGCTCGCCCCACGACGGCAGGAACGGGTTGTACAGGTGGCGCCAGTGCGACGGACGGCGCAGCGACCCGTCGCCCACGCCGAAGGTCAGGCCCTCGAAACGGTTCTCGGCCTCGATGAGCCGCGGGTCGGTGGCGACCTCGAGCCCGAACGCCGCGGCGATCGGCGCGGCGGTCTCCTGCGCGCGCTGGAGGGGTGAGGCGACGACGTGGACGACGTCGCGCTTCTCGGCCCCCGACGGGCCGGAGCCCGCGAGGTGCGCGGCGACGCGCTCGGCCATGGCCTGACCGCGCTCGGACAGCCGGTAGCCCTCGAGGCGGCCGTACAGCACGCCGGCGGGGTTGTGGACCTCGCCGTGGCGCAGCAGGTGGACGGTCGTGATCGGCATGGGTCCAGTCTCGCCCACGCCGCCGGGTGCTCGCGCACGCCCTGGGCGCGGACGGGTGGCCCGGTGGGGCCGTGCGGCGCACCGGGTTCCCGGCGGCGGCTCAGCCGCGAGCGGTCGCCGGTCCGGGTCGCGCGGCGTCGTCGTCGGCCGGGCCCTGGGCGACGACCCCCATCACGGCGCCGAGCGCGCGGAACTGGTCGTCGGTGAGCAGGTCGACGAGGTTGCGGCGGACGGCCTCGACGTGACCGGGCGCGGTCCGCTCGAGCAGCGCGTACCCGGCCTCCGTGAGGGTGCAGTTGACGCCCCGACGGTCGTCCGAGCACGCCGTGCGGACGACGAGGCCGCGGCGCTCCATGCGCGAGACGGTGTGCGTGAGGCGGCTGCGGGAGTGCATGACGGACGCGGCGAGCTCGGACATGCGGACCGTGCGGTCCTCGACCTCCGACAGGCGCACGAGGATCTCGTACTCGCTGAGCGACATGTCGGCGTCGTCCTCGAGCTGGCGGTTGAGCGCCTCCTGGAGCCGCGCCGAGCCCAGGAGGTAGGCACGCCAGTGCCGCTGCTGCTCCGCGGAGAGCCAGCGGACGGGGGCGGGGTCCGTCGACGGCGTCGCACCGGCGACCGGGCGCTCCTGCTCCTCGGCGGTGCCGACGTCCTCGCCCACGTGCTGCGTCATGCGCCCCTCCTCTCCACCGCGGGAACCGTAACAGGGGGTTGCGGCCCGCCCCGGGGCTGTAGTAGAAATATCAACTAGTTGGTTGATGCTTCAAGCATAGCGATCCGGGCGGCTCCCCGCCCGGGGTGCGGACACCGACGCAGACCTCACGCAGGCAGCAGACCGCAGGACCCACCCAGACCGAACGCCCCACGCACCGGAGGACCCACATGACCACCACCACGCTCCCCACCGAGCTCGCCACCGGCACGTACGTCATCGACGCGTCGCACTCGGAGGCCGCCTTCACGGTCCGTCACGCGGGCATCGCGAAGGTCCGCGGGACCGTCGCGATCACCGAGGGCACCATCACCGTCGGCGAGGACGGCGTCGCATCGGTCACCGCCACGCTCGACCCCACCACGGTCGACACGCGTGACGCGAACCGCGACGGCCACCTCAAGAGCGCCGACTTCTTCGAGGTCGAGACGTACCCGACGTGGTCCTTCGTCTCGACCTCGGTCGAGCACGACGGCGACGACTGGGTCGTCACGGGCGACCTCACGATCCACGGCGTCACCAAGCAGGTCCGCCTCGAGACCGAGTTCAACGGCACCGCGACCGACCCGTTCGGCAACGCGCGCGCCGGCTTCTCGGCCACGACCGAGATCTCCCGCAAGGAGTTCGGCCTGACCTGGAACGCCGCGCTCGAGACCGGCGGCGTCCTCGTCGCCGACAAGGTCAAGATCGGGCTCGAGATCTCGGCGATCCGCCAGGCCTGACCACCAGGCCTGACCACCCGGCCTGACCGCCCCGCCCGGCAGACGGGCCGGGCGACGGGCCGCTCCCGGGCCGCGGGCCCGGACCCCGCACCCTCCGAGCACCCCCCGCTCGGAGTGCCGACGCCGCCGGTACCCCCCACCGGCGGCGTCGTGCTGCCCGGGGCGCGGCGCGAGGGATCGGGCCCTGGCCGCGGTTCGCCCCCGGGCCGCGCTCCCGGAGGTACCGGAGGTGCCGTTCGGGGCCCCTCGGACCAGGCTGCTGCCATGCCCGACGACGCCCCGCTCCTGACGACGTTCGGCCACGGCACCGCGGACGCCGCGACCATCGGCACCCTCCTGCGCGACGCCGGCGTCGGCCTCGTGGTCGACGTGCGGCGGTTCCCGGGGAGCCGGCGGCACCCGCACGTCGCGCGCGACGAGATGCTCCGGTGGCTGCCCGAGGCCGGCGTGGCGTACCGGTGGGAGCCCCGGCTGGGCGGTCGGCGAGCGGCGCCCGACGGCCGCGACCCGTGGTGGCGCGTCGCCGCGTTCGCGGCGTACGCCGCCCACATGCGCACGGCGGAGTTCGCCGCGGCCCTCGACGACCTCGTCCGGGACGTCCGCGAGCGCCCCACGGCCGTGATGTGCAGCGAGTCGCTGTGGTGGCGCTGCCACCGACGCCTCGTCTCGGACGCCGCCGTGCTGCTGCGCGGGTTGCGCGTCGAGCACCTCGGCCACGACGGACGGCGGACGGCGCACGAGCCGTCCGCGGGCGCACGCGTCACACCCGACGGGCTGGTCTACGACGGCTGACGGCCGCGCTCGTGGAACGCGAGGATCTGCAGCTCGCGCGCGAGGTCGACCGAGCGGACGTCGACGCCGGCGGGCACCCGCAGCACGCGCGCCGCGAAGGACAGGATGCTCCGCACACCGGCGCCGACGAGCCGGTCGCACACCTCCTGCGCGACGGACGCAGGCGTCGCGAGCACCGCGACGGTCGCCGCCTCGCGCTCGACGACCTTCTCCAGGTCGGGCGCGTCCTCGACGACGAGCCCCGCGACGCGCGTCCCGACCACGGCCGGGTCGGCGTCCACGAGCGCCGCGACCCGGAACCCCTGCCCGCCGTCGGCGGCGTACGCGTGCACGTAGTTGGCGAGCGCCTGACCCAGGTTGCCGAGCCCCACGATGACGACCGCGAGGTCGCGCGTCAGCCCGAGCACCGCGGTGACCTGCTGACGCAGGTGCGCGACGTCGTACCCGACGCCCCGGACGCCGTGCGAGCCCAGGTAGGACAGGTCGCGGCGCAGCTGGGCGGGCCCGACGCCCGCGAGCGCGCCGAGCTGGCCCGACGACGTCGTCGTGACGCCCTGGTCGACGAGCTGGTCGAGCGCACGCAGGTAGATCGGCAGACGCGCGACCGTCGACGGGGGGACGTCCGTCATCGCGGCCCGGCCGCGAGCGCGCGCACCACGCGATCCGCGTCGATGCGCCAGAACCCCTGCTGGACCCCGTCGACGCTGACGACCGGGACGAGGTCGCCGTAGCGGGCGACGAGGTCGGCGCTGGCGGGCCCGGTGTCGACGTCGACCTCGGTCCAGCGCACCCCGGCGGCGGCGAGCGCGGCACGCGCGTCGTCGCACAGGTGGCACCCGCTGCGGACGTGGAGCACGACGCGGGAGGCGTCGTCGTCGGGCTGCGTCGTCACCGGACCACCCTAGAGGCGGTGGCTAGAGTGACCGGGTGGCCGAGCGGACGAGTCCCGAGGACGTCGAGGCCTCGGGTGCCGCGGCGGCGCGCGCGAGCCTCCAGCACGTGCACGGGGTCCGTCCCACGACGACGGCGGCGTTCTTCGACCTCGACAACACGATCATCCGCGGGGCGAGCGCGTTCCACCTCGCCGTGGGGCTGCGCCGCCGGGGGTTCGTCCGCGGGCGCGACATCGTGACGTTCGCGTGGCAGCAGGCCCGCTACCTGCTGGTCGGCGAGAACCTCAAGGACATCGCGGTCATCCGCGCGCGCGCGCTGTCGATCGTCGCCGGCCGCTCGGTCGCCGAGATCACCGCGATCGGCGAGGAGGTCTGGGACGAGGTCCTCTCGCTGCGGATCTTCCCCGGGACGCAGGAGATCCTGTCCGAGCACCTGGACCAGGGGCACCAGGTCTGGATCATCACCGCGAGCCCCGTCGAGATCGGCGAGCTCATCGCGGCCCGCCTCGGCGTCACGGGCTGCCTCGGCACGGTCGCCGAGCACAAGGACGGCTTCTACACCGGCCGGCTCATCGGCGACATGATGCACGGGCGGGCGAAGGCGCGCGCCGTCGAGGAGCTCGCGCGCACCGAGGGCCTCGACCTGCGGCGGTGCTACGCCTACGGCGACTCGGCGCACGACGCCGCGATCCTCTCGGCCGTCGGCCATCCCTTCGCCATCAACCCGGACCTGCGGCTCAAGCGCACCGCGCGCGAGCGAGGCTGGCCCGTGCACGAGTTCCGGGGGCGTCGCCGCGCGGCGACCCGGCGCGGCGTGCAGACCGCGAGCGTCGCGGGGCTGCTGTGGGCCGCGCGGGTCGTCTTCCGCGCCGCGCGCCGCACGCTGCGCGGGTAGGGGCGCCCGGCGCACGGCGACCGCACCGCTGGCGCACGCCGTCGTGCGGCGTGACAGTGGGTCGTGAGCTCCGAGCCGTCCGCGACGGGTGCCGTCCGGTCGCTGCGCCGCCGCCCCGCGGCACTCCTCGCCCTCGGCGTCGTCGTGACGGCCGCCGCGACCGGTGCAGCGCTCGGCATCCGGGCCGCCCTCGAGCCCGCCGCACCGCCCGAGCCGAGCGTCACCGCCCTCGCGCCGACCGGCGACGGCGCTGCCGCCTTCCCCGTCCCGGGCACGACGGTCGTCCACCCCCGCGCGCAGCTCGCGTTCCGCGGGGTCGACCCGGCCGTCGTCGCGGGCGCCGAGGTCGTCGGCTCGGTGTCCGGCACGCACCGCGGGGAGGTGCTCGAGCACCCGGACGGCGGCGGCGCGTCGCTCGTCCCCGACGAGCCGTTCGCCGAGGGCGAGCAGCTCACGGTGCGCCTGGGCGTCCCCGTCGCGGGCGCCGACGACGGCACCTGGACCCTCGGCGTCGCGCGCCTGGCGGAGCGGCCGGAGGCGCGCGAGCCGCCGGTGACGGACGTCGAGGACGCCGAGCCGGGCGGGGACCTCGTGGTCGAGCACGTCCGGACGTTCGCGTCCGCCCCCGACCTCGAGCCGCCGCGCGTCGACGTCGCCGGACCCGAGGCGGGCACCACCGGTCCGGGCGGCTCCTCCCCCGGCTACACGCTGCTCGGCGTGAAGAACGGGTTCGGGCACAAGGGGCCGCTGCTGCTCGACGACGCAGGCGAGCCCGTGTGGTTCCTCCCGCTCGACGGCGTCGACGCGCGCGACGTCCGCGTGCAGACCTACCGCGACGAGCCCGTGCTCACGTGGTGGGAGGGCAGGCAGGCGAGGGGGTACGGGTGGGGCGAGGGCGTCGTCGTCGACGCGTCCTACCGCGAGGTCGCGCGCGTGCAGATGGCGGGGTACGAGGCCGACTCGCACGAGATGCTGCTGACGGACGCCGGCACGGCGCTGCTCATCGCCTACGAGCCGGTGCGCCTCGACCTCACGGCCGTCGGCGGTCCCGCGGACGGCGTGGTGGTCGACAACGTCGTGCAGGAGGTCGACGTCGCCACCGGTGCCGTGCTCCTGGAGTGGCACGGCGTCGGGCAGGTCGCTCTCGACGAGTCCTACCTCGACGTCGAGGACGGCGAGGCGTTCGACTACCTGCACCTGAACTCGGTGGACCTCGACGCCGACGGCGACCTGCTGGTGTCCGCGCGCCACACGTGCGCGGTGTACTCGATCGACCGCGCGACGGGCACGGTCGAGTGGCGCCTGGGCGGTCGCGAGTCCGACGTGGCGCTCCCCGCCGACGCGGTGTTCCTCAAGCAGCACGACGCCCGGCGCGCCGACGACGGCACGCTCACGGTGCTCGACAACGGCGGGACGTGCGGCGACACCGTGCGCGAGGTCAGCCGCGGCATCGCGCTCGACGTCGACGAGGAGGCCGGGACCGCACGCGTGGTGCGCGAGGTGCACCACCCGGACGGGGTCTTCACCGAGAGCCAGGCGAACTTCCAGGAGCTCGACGACGGCACGGCGTTCCTCGGCTGGGGCAGCGTCCCGCGCGCGACGCTCGTCGGACCCGACGGCGAGGTGCTGCTCGACCTGACCATCCCCGACGCGCTCTCCGTCACCACCTACCGCGCGTACCGGGTCGCGTGGACGGGACGCCCGCTGACCGACCCGTCGGCCGTCGTCGTGGACGGCCCCGGGGGGCCCGCCGTGCACGTGAGCTGGAACGGCGCGACGGAGGTCGCGTCGTGGCGCGTCGTCGACGCTGCGGGCGCGACGGTCGTCGAGGGGCCGAGGGACGGCTTCGAGACGGTCCTGCCGCTGCCCGGGGCGGGTGCGGACCTCCGGACGGGCCTCGCGGTCGAGGCGCTCGACGACGACGGGGAGGTGCTGGGCTCCGGGGAGGTCGCCGGCTGACGCGGGCCGCGCCGGCCCCGGACGTGCCGGACGCCGTCGGACGCGCAGGAGCGCCGGCCCCGAAGGACCGGCGCTCCTCGGTGGCCCCCCAGCCACCCTCCCGTGGAGGCTCCCCGAAGGCGCGGGAAGGATCAGTCGCGCACGAGCCGCAGCACGGTCCAGGACACGGGCGGCAGCGTGATGCGCCCGGTCCCGCCCTCGAGCACGGCCGACGTGTTCGGGCGCGGCGCGAGGGTCTCGTCGTCGTCGACGGTCGCCCGGGCGTACGCGTCCGGGTTCGCGAGCGTGAGGGCCTCCTCGACGCGCAGGCCCTCGAACGCGCGCAGGTCGACCTCGAGGGTCATGTCCTCCGTGAGCGACCTGTTGACCGCGAAGACCGCGACGGCACCCGACTCGGGGTCGTGCGTCGCGACGCCGTCCACGAGCGGCGTCTCGCCGAACTTCGCCGTCTCGTGCGTGGGCGTCCGCAGCTCGGTGTGCAGCACCTCACCGACCGCGTAGCGCGACGTCAGCGCGAACGGGTGGAACGTCGTCTGGCGCCAGATGCGGCCACCGGGCTCGGTCATGATCGGCGCGATGACGTTGACGAGCTGAGCGAGGCTCGCGGCGTGCACCCGGTCGCTGTGCCGCAGGAGCGAGATGAGCAGGTTCCCCACGACGACGGCGTCGGCCACGTTGTAGTGGTCCTCGAGCAGCACGGGCGCGACGGGCCAGCTGTCCTTGGGCGGGACCGACGGCGCCGCGTGCTGGTACCAGACGTTCCACTCGTCGAACGAGATGTTGATGCGCTTGGTGAGCTTGCGCGCGGCGCGCACCGCGTCGGCGGTCGCCACGACGTCGTCGATGAAGGCGTCCATGTTCATCGCGGAGGCCAGGAACGAGGCGAGGTCGCCGTCCTCCTCGAAGTAGTACGCGTGCGCCGAGACGTAGTCGACGAACTCGTACGCCTCGGTCAGCACGGTCGACTCCCACGCGCCGAACGTCGGCATCGCCGAGCTCGACGAGCCGCAGGCGACGAGCTCCAGGTCGGGCTGGACCATGCGCATCGCGCGCGCCGTCTCGGCCGCGAGGCGGCCGTACTCATCGGCGGTCTTGTGGCCGATCTGCCACGGGCCGTCCATCTCGTTGCCGAGGCACCACATGCGCACGCCGTGCGGCTCGGCGGTGCCGTTCGCGCGCCGCAGGTCCGACCACGCGGTGCCCGACTCGACGTTGCAGTACTCGAGGACGTCGAGCGCCTCCTGCACGCCACGCGTGCCCAGGTTGACGGCCATCATCGGCTCGACGCCCGCCTTGCGGCACCAGCGCATGAACTCGTCCACGCCGACCGTGTTCGGCTCGGTGCTGTGCCACGCGAGGTCGAGGCGTGCGGGGCGGTCCTCGACGGGGCCGATCCCGTCCTCCCAGCGGTAGCCGGAGACGAAGTTGCCGCCCGGGTAGCGGACCGTCGTCACGCCCAGGTCCTGCACGAGCTGGATGACGTCCTTGCGGAAGCCGTCCTCGTCGGCGGTCGGGTGCGACGGGTCGTGGATGCCCGTGTACACGCACCGGCCGAGGTGCTCGACGAAGCTCCCGAACGTCCGGCGGTGGACGGGCGACACCGTGAAGGCCGGGTTGAGGGACATGGAGGCGTGCGGCATGACGATCTTCTCTCCGGGGTGTGTTTCTGGTGGTGGTCGTGTGGGGCGGGCGGGCGCCGGCTACTTGATCGCGCCGAGCGTGAGGCCGCCCTGCCAGTACCGCTGCAGCGAGAGGAACGCCACGATGAGCGGGAGGATCGAGACGAAGGCCCCGGTGACGATGAGGTTCCAGACCTGCTCACCGCCCGCGCCCGCGTTGGACAGCATCTGCCAGTTGTTGAGGCCGACCGTGATGGGCAGCAGGTCCGGGCTGCGCAGCATCGCGAGCGCGAGGAAGTAGTTGTTCCACGTCGCGACGACGGACAGCAGCAGCACCGTGACGATCGCGGGGCGCAGCAGGGGCAGCGCGACCTGGAAGAACAGGCGCAGCTCCCCCGCGCCGTCCACGCGGCCCGCGTCGAGCATCTCGTCCGGGACGACGTCCTGCGCGTAGACGCGGATCAGGTACACGCCCAGCGGGCTGAGCAGCGACGGCAGGATGACCGCCCACCGCGTGTTGACCAGCTGGAACTCGCTGAGGAGCACGAACGTCGGGATCACGAGCGCCGTCAGCGGCACCATGACGCTGCCGAGCAGGAGCGCGAAGGAGAAGGTGCGCCCGCGGAAGCGGTACTTGGCGAACCCGTAGCCGGCGAGCACCGCGAGCACCGTGGCGCCGACGCCCGCCGAGAGCGCGTACAGGAACGAGTTGCCGAGCCACGTCCAGTAGATGCCGCCCTGGTGCGTGCTCAGGTCGCGCAGGTTCTGGAACAGGTTGAACTGGTCGTCGAACCACAGCGGACCGCCCGTGCCGGTGAACAGGCCGGAGTTGGTCTTGGTGCTCGCGACGACGAGCCACCACAGCGGCGTGATGAAGTACAGGACCAGCGCGAGCAGGAACAGGTGCGACCCGATCCGGCTGCTGCGCGGTCCCCGCCCGGTGCTCGCCGGGGCGGTGCGGCCGCCGCGGCGCGGACGACGCGCGGTCTCGGTGGTCTGCGGTGCGCCGGCGTTCCCGCCGGCCGTCTGGAGGCTCATCACTTCAGTCCGCTCTTCTTGCGGGTCAGGTACAGGAAGACGTAGGAGAAGACGAAGACGACGATCCCGAGCGCGAACGCGATGGTGGACGCGTAGTTGAACTGGCTGTAGGAGAACGCCAGCGCGAACGCGTACATGTTCGGGGTGTAGTCCGCCGGGATCGCCCCGGGGGCGACGGTGCGCAGGACGGCCGGCTCGGTGAAGAACTGCAGCGTCCCGATCAGGGAGAAGATCACGACCATGACGAGGGCCGAGCTGATCATCGGCACCTTGATGCGCAGTGCGGTCTGCCAGCCGTTGGCGCCGTCGATGCGTGCGGCCTCGTAGATCGCGGGGTCGATGCCGCGCAGGGCCGCGAAGATGATGATCATGTAGTAGCCCGACCACTGCCACGTCACGATGTTGACGAGGCTGCCGAACACCGTGCCCGAGGCGAGGAACGACGGGGCGGTCGCGCCGAACAGCTCGAAGAGGTCCGTCGCGGGGCCGAAGCGCGGGCTGTAGAGGAAGCCCCACATGAGCGCCCCGATCATCCCGGGGATCGCGTAGGGCGCGAAGATCATGAGCCGCGAGAACTTCGACAGCCGCGTCGCGAGCGTGTCGAGCACGAGCGCGGCCGCGAGGGCGATGCCGATCTGGATCGGCACCATGACGACGACGAACTTGCCGACGCGCAGCAGACCCTCGAGGAAGAGCGGGTCGGTGAACGCGCGCTGGTAGTTCGCGATGCCCGTGAAGGACTCGCCGGCCGCCAGCGTGCTCGTGTGCAGGCTCATCCAGAACGCGTAGCCGAGCGGCGCCACGAGGAAGACGAGGAAGACGATCGCGAAGGGCGTGAGGAAGAACCAGCCCCAGCGCTGCCGGTTGTGCTCGATCCGGCTGCCGCGGCCGCGGCCGGGCTCCGTGGGCGTCGCACCCCGACCGGGGGCGGACGTCGTGACCGTGGAGGTGGTCATCGTTGACTCCAGGGGTGGGGGGCCGGGCCGGACTGGTGTCCGGCCCGGCCCGGGGTCACTCGGTGACGGTGAAGCCCTGCGCCGTCGCGTAGTCGACGAGGCTCTTCTCGAAGCCGGCGAGCGCACCCGCCGAGTCGACCGAGCCCTCGACCATCGCGAACAGCTGCTGCGTCTGCTGGTCGTAGACGTAGGTCTGGAACGGCGCGAACGTGAAGCCCTGGTAGCCCGACGCCGCCTCGAGGAAGACGTCCTGCTGGATCTGCTGGCCGTCGAAGAACTCGTACTCGCGGGTCGCGAAACCGTCCGACTCCAGCACGGGCTTCCACAGCGGGAACAGCGCGGCCTCCTCGATGCCGATGTCCCACGCCTCCTCGGTCCCGAAGATGCCCATCGCGACCTGCGCCGCGAGCTCGGGGTCGTCGGCCTGGCTGGTCACCGCGAACGTCGAGCCGCCCCAGTTGATCTGCGTCGGCTCCTCGCCCTCCCACTGCGGGATGGGCGCGGCGCGCCAGGTCGCCTCCTCGTCGGCGTCGGACAGGCCCTGCAGGTAGCCCGGGCCCCACGCGGCCGCGAGGTACACCGCGTAGGTGCCGTCGACGAGGCTCGTGTTGTAGTCGGCGGTGAACGCCTCGTCGGTCGAGACGAGGCCCTCGTCGACCAGGCCCTCCCAGTAGGAGAGCACCTCCTGCGCCGGCTCGGTGTCGACCGCGATGCCGATCTCGGTGGGCGCGGCGGCGTCGTAGGTGAACGGCTCCCAGCCCTTCTGGGCCATGAGCGCGTGGATGAACGCGTTGCCGTTGGTCGGGAAGTTGGTGATGTAGCCCTCGTAGCCCGCGTCCTTGAGCGCCTGCGCCGCGGTCGCGAACTCCTCCCACGTGGTGGGGACCTCGACGCCGTACTCGGCGAAGATGTCCTCGCGGTAGAGCATGCCCATGGGCCCGCCGTCGACCGGGACCGCGTAGATCGCGTCGCCGTTCGTGACGTCGCTCCAGGCGCCCTCGGTGAACTCGCCCTCGAGCTCGCCCGCGCCGTACTCCGACAGGTCCACCAGGCCGTCGCGGATCGTGAAGGTCGAGAGCACCTCGGCCTCGAGCATGATGACGTCGGGGGCGCCCGAGCCGGCTTCGAGCGCGGTCGAGAACTTGGTGTACTCGTCGGCGCCCTGACCGGCGTTGGTCCAGCAGATCTGGACGTCGTCGTTGGTCTCGTTGAAGTTGTCGACGACCTGCTCGAACGCGGGGTACCAGGCCCACACGCTCACCTGCGGTGCGTCCGCGTTCACGATCTCGTTGGTGCAGCTCTCGCCGGAGGCCGAGCCGCTGCCTCCCGAGCCGCCGTCCGAACCGCCGCAGGCCGCGAGCGCCGTGACCGCGACCGCGCTGGCAGCGACTGCCATGGGCCGACGGGCGGAGCGACGAATGCCCTCCATGCGAATCCTCCTTGATCCGACCGGCGGCGAGGTGCCGTCCGGGGCCGCGTCCCGAGGACGCGTCTACATCGTTGTAGACGAGAGTTTGCATCGATGTAGAGAAGGCGTCAAGCCCCTGAGGTCACGGGATGTTAACGCTCACTTCTGACGGCGGGACGACGGCGGTGTCGTGCGACTCGCGGCGACAGGCGCGTGACGGTGCCCGCCGCTCCGGAAGGTCGCCGGCGCGCGGCGCAAGGTGGTGCCGGGCATCGGCACCGTGCGGCGGCGCGCTCCTCGTCCACGTGAAGATCGTGGTCCGCATTCCGACCCGAGGCCTTCACCGAACGGCGCAGCGGCCGACCGACTCCGCGCAGGTTCCGCACGCATTCACCGCCACCACCACCGACGACGCCCGCACCGACGACGCCCTCGCCACCGGCCCACGGCCCCGCCGCCGCGCGCCCCCGAGCCGCCCGTCAGCGGGTCGACGGGACCTCGACGTCGTCCGGGACCGGCGTCGTCGTCTCGCCGGGCTCGGGTGACGCGGTGCGCCGGCTGGGGTCGGTCGAGCCGCCGACGTCGATCCGGTACGCGGCGACCACGCGCTGGGGCTCGCCCGCGCCCGCGCCCGACGTCCGCTCGTGCAGCAGCCGGACGGCGGTCTCCGCGATGACCTCGCGCCCGGGGTCGACCGTGGTGAGCGTCGGGTTGGAGTACCGGCCCTCGTCGATCGCGTCGAAGCCGATCACCGCGACGTCCTCGGGCACGCGCAGGCCGCGCACCTGGAGCTCGTGCATCGCGCCGAGGGCCAGCGCGTCGTTCATGCCGAACACCGCGTCGGGCGCCGCACCGTCGTCGAGCAGCCGCGCCATCGCCGCGGCACCCGTCGCGCGGTGCCACAGGCCGGCCTCGCCCTCGAGCGCGGGGTCGGGTGCGATGCCGGCCTCCTCGAGGGCGGCGCGGTAGCCCGCGAGGCGCAGCGCGGCCGAGCCGACGACCTCGCCCGGGTGCACCCCGACGACGGCGATCCGTCGCCGGCCGAGCGCGAGCAGGTGCCGGGTCGCCGCCGCCGCGGCGTCGACGTTGGCCATCGTCACGTGGTCGACCGGGCCGTGGAAGATGCGCTCGCCGAGCAGGACCAGCGGGTACCCGACGTCGAGCAGGTGCTCGTCGCCCGGACCCAGCCCGAGCGGGCTGTAGATCAGCCCGTCGGTGAGGTGCCGGCGCGCACCGGTCAGGACCTCGATCTCGCGCTCGCGCCGCCCGCCGTGCTGCTCGATGAGGACCGTGAGGCCGCACTCCTCCGCGGCGTCGATCACCGAGTCCGCGAGCTCGGCGAAGTAGGGCAGGCTCAGCTCCGGGACGGCGAGGCCGATGATGCCCGTCCGGCCCGTGCGCAGGTTCCGCGCGGTGAGGTTGAGCTGGTAGCCGAGCTCCTCGATCGCGGCGAGGACGCGGTCACGCGTCCCCGGCCGGATGTGCGGGTAGCCGTTCACCACGTTCGACACGGTCTTGACGGACACGCCGGCGAGCCGGGCGACGTCCTGCATCGTGGCCGCCATTGGCCTCCCTCTCCCCGGTGCGACCGGCCGCCGTCGCGACCTGCGACGATTCTACATCGTTGTAGAAGAGCCGACGAGGGCCCGGCCCCCGCCCCTGTCGGGACACCGGACCCCGGGTACGCCACAGGCCCGGCACCTGGCCGGGCCTGCGTGGGTCGCCCGGGATCACCCGGGCGACGGGTCACTTCTTGTTGCGACGCTGGTGGCGCGTCTTGCGAAGCAGCTTGCGGTGCTTCTTCTTGGCCATGCGCTTGCGGCGCTTCTTGATGACGGAGCCCACGGGTCCTCGCAGATCTAGATCGGTACCGGGGTCCCGCCGAGGCCGGAGCCCGGCGCCGCCCCGAGGTCGGGAAGGTCCGCGCTCACTGTACCCGGTCGCGCCGACGCCCGCGTACCCGGGCGTGTCGCCCGGTCGACGCCGACGTGCCGTCGACGTGCCGGCGCGTCAGCCGCTGAGCCGGTCGCGGTCGACCGACGACGCCTCGAGGTAGGCGTCCAGCGCGTCCTGCGGGACGCGGAACGAGCGACCGACGCGGACGGCCGGCAGCTCACCGCCGTGGACCAGGCGGTACACGGTCATCCGGGACACGCGCATCGTGTCGGCGACCTCCGCCACGGTCAGGTAGCGCAGGCGCGGCTGCTGCGGCCCGTTCGACATCTCGCCCCGATCTTCCCTGCCCACCCGGGCCCGGTGCCCGCGCAGGCGCGCGACTGCGCCGATGACGAGCCTAGGGGCTCGGCGTGACGGGTGGGAAGGCGGTGACTGCTGTGACGCCTGGGACGTCACCCGACCGGCCCTCAGTCGTACAGCGGGTCGAGGTCGTACCAGTCGAAGACGGCGCGTCGGGCGGCGAGGATCACGCGGTCGACGTCGTCCGCGGGGTCGTAGCCGTCGGCCCACGGGCGCGGACGCGGGTCCTCGTCGTCGGTCATCGTCGTGGGGGCGTCCTGGCCCGTCACGTGGTCGACGTGGTCGAGCCAGGCGTCGGGCACGCGCGTCGCGGGGTCGAGCGGAGCGTGCGCAGCGATCGCGAGCAGGTGCGTCCACACCCGCGGGACCACCGAGGCGACCGCGTACCCGCCGCCGCCGAGCGCGAGCCATCGCCCGTCGCACACGTCGTGCGCGAGCTCGTGGACGCGCTCCGCGGCGCGGCGCTGCGCGTCGACCGAGACGTCGAGGTGCGTGAGCGGGTCCATCCCGTGCGCGTCGCAGCCGTGCTGGCTCACGACGACGTCGGGGGCGAAGGCCCGCGCGACCGGCAGAACGACCGCCTCGACGGCACGCAGCCACGGGACTCCGGACGTCCCGGCCGGCAGCGCGACGTTGACGACCGTCCCGCGTGCGTGCGGCCCCCCGACGTCGGTCGGGTGGCCGGTCCCGGGGAAGAGCGTCAGCGGGCTCTCGTGGACCGACACCGTCAGCACGCGCGGGTCGTCCCAGAACGCGGCCTCGACGCCGTCGCCGTGGTGCGCGTCGAGGTCGAGGTAGGCGACGCGGTGCGCGCCGAGGTCGAGCAGGCGGCGGATCGCCGCGACGGCGTCGTTGTAGACGCAGAAGCCTGCGGCGTGGTCGCGCATCGCGTGGTGCATGCCGCCCGCGACGTTGACCGCGTGCACGACGTCGCCGCGCCAGAGCGCCTCGGCGGCCTCGACGCTGCCCGCGACGACGCGCGCCGACGCGTCGTGCATGCCGGGGAAGCACGGGTCGTCGGTCGTGCCCAGGCCGTGGTCGGGGTCGGGGTCGCCCGTCTCGTCGGCGACCCGCACGGCCTTCACGTAGCCGGGGTCGTGCGCGAGGGCGAGGACGTCGTCGGACGCGGGCTCGGCGGCGACGACCTCGACGTCCGGGGCGTCGAGCACGCCGAGCGCGGACGCGAGGCGGTGGGTGAGGTCCAGCCGCAGGGGCGTCATGGGGTGCCCTGGCCCGAAGTCGTACCTCAGGAGCTCCGGGGACCAGACCACCCGCGTCAGCATGCTTCACCGTAGCGCCCGCACGACCGTGGGCAGGCGCCGGGGCGCCGCCGCACGCGCCCGCGTCCCGTGGTGCACAGTAGGTTCCCGGCGCGGGGTCCCCCGCCCCGCCGGCGCAGGTCCGTCCGGCGTCGGAGCCCGGTCGGGAGGAGGTGGCGGCGGTGGAGATCCCCGCACCGCTGCTCACCGCGCGCGAGTGGGTCGACGACGTCGCGCGCCGCTCCCCCGCACGGCTCGCGATCTCGGTGTTCGCCGCGATCGTCGCGACGGTCGCCGGGCTGCTCATGCTGCCGGTCTCGACCGCGGGCGACCGGCAGACGTCGTTCGTCGACGCGCTGTTCACGGCGACGTCCGCCGTGTGCGTCACGGGCCTGACCGTCGTCGAGACCGCGACCCACTGGTCGGGTTTCGGGCAGGCCGTGATCCTCGTCGGCATCAAGGTCGGCGGCCTCGGCGTCATGACGCTCGCGTCGATCCTCGGCATGGCCGTGTCGCGGCGCATCGGGCTCACCCAGCGGCTCCTCACGGTCGCCGAGACCAAGACGGAGTCGCTCGGCGAGGTCGGCTCGCTCGTCCGCGTCGTGATCATCACCTCGCTGAGCCTCGAGGCCGCGATCGCGCTCATGCTCTTCCCGCGGTTCCTCACGCTCGGCGAGGAGGCGGGCACCGCGCTGTGGCACGCGGTGTTCTACGCGGTGTCGGCGTTCAACAACGCGGGCTTCGTGCCGACGCCCGAGGGCCTGGGCCCCTACATCGGTGACTGGTGGATGAACCTGCCACTCATCCTCGGGGTGTTCGTCGGGTCGCTCGGCTTCCCCGTGATCCTCAACGTCGCGCGCCGCCGGACGCGCGTGGGCAAGTGGAGCCTGCACACCAAGCTCACGCTGTCGGTCTCGCTCCTGCTGGTCGTGGTGGGCGCGCTGCTCATCGGCTCGGCCGAGTGGAACAACGAGAAGACGTTCGGCGGGCTCGACGTGCCGTCGAAGCTGCTCGCCACGCTGTTCGCCGCGGTCATGCCCCGCTCGGGCGGGTTCAGCACGGTCGACGTCGGCGACATGACCGAGGCGACGTGGCTCATGACGGACGCGCTCATGTTCGTCGGCGGCGGGTCGGCGTCGACCGCGGGCGGCATCCGCGTGACGACGCTCGCGGTGCTGCTGCTCGCGATCCTCTCCGAGGCGCGCGGGGACCACGACGTCGAGGCGTTCGGGCGGCGCATCCCGCGCGACACGCTGCGCCTCGCGATCACCGTGACGTTCATCGGCGCGACGGCGGTGCTCCTGGCGAGCCTGCTGCTGCTCGAGATCACCGGCGAGACGCTCGACCGCGTCCTCTTCGACGTGATCTCGGCGTTCGCGACCGTAGGCTTGTCGACGGGCCTGACCGCCGAGCTCCCCGACGCCGGGAAGTACGTCATGACGGCCCTCATGTTCATCGGCAGGACCGGGACCATGACGGTCGCCGCGGCGCTCGCGCTGCGCGACCGTCGTCGCGTCATCCGGTACCCGGAGGAGAGGCCGATCATTGGGTGACGCGCTGGACACGCCCCGTCCCGGGCTCGAGCAGCCCCGCCCCGCGGGGCTGGGTCGCGGGGGCACCGCCGACCGGCACGGGGCCGACCTCGCCCGCGCACGGGGGCGCGGCCGCGAGAAGGAGAAGGAGCGCGAGGCGGGCGTGCTGCTCGTCGGGCTCGGGCGCTTCGGCTCGTCGATCGCCCTGACGCTCGACCGGCTCGGGCACGACGTCCTCGCGGTCGAGCGCGACCCCGAGCTGGTCGCGCACTACACGGGCCGCTTCCCGCTCGTGCAGGCCGACGCGACCAACCCCGAGGCGCTCGTCCAGCTCGGCGCCAAGGAGTTCGGCGTCGCGGTCGTGGGCGTCGGCACGTCGCTCGAGGCGAGCGTTCTCGTGACCGGCAACCTGGTCGACCTCGGCACGCCGCAGATCTGGGCCAAGGCGATCTCCAACGAGCACGCGCGGATCCTGCACCGCATCGGCGCGCACCACGTCGTGCTGCCCGAGGCCGACGCCGGGAACCGCGTCGCGCACCTCGTCTCGGGCAAGCTGCTCGACTACATCGAGGTCGAGGACGGCTTCACCATCGTGAAGATGCGGCCGCCGCGCGAGACGCAGGGCTTCACGATCGGGCAGTCCGAGATCCGCAAGCGCTACGGCGTCACGGTCATCGGCGTGAAGCCGCCCGGCGAGGAGTTCGTGTACGCGACGGAGGAGACGCGGATCTCGGCGAACGACCTCCTCATCGTCTCCGGTCACGCCGACCTGCTCGAGCGGTTCGCCGCGCGCCCGTAGACACGCGGGCCGACCGCAACCGGCCACCTCGGCAGGCGACACCGCGCCAGCCTCCCGGCCGGGGAATCCCGGCACCGACGCCACAGGGCGGGGTCCGCGCGGACCCCGCCCTGCCTGGTGCTCACCTGCGGTCCGGCCGCCGGGTGCTCAGCACCCGGCGGCCGGAGCCGTCACCTCGCCCAGGAGCGACCCCACGGGGCGACGACGCGCAGCACGACCGTGGCCGTCGACGGCGCGTGGAGCGCGTCGCCCAGGTACCGGACCTGGAGCTGGTGCCGCCCGGGCTCGAGCCCGCTGGTGGCGACGACGGCACCGCCGACGCCCCAGCCGACCGAGCCCGTGCCGACGACGACACCGCCCGCACTGACCTCGAGCGTCCCGGTCGGCAGCGCCGTCTCGCGCTCGGCGGGTCGCACGGTCGCGACCACGGCGCTCGGCAGCCCTGCCGGGACGGTGCTCGGGACCGCGTACGCGCGGATCGTCGTCGCCGTCCGGGTCTCGAGGACCGTGACGACCACCCGGGCGCGCACGCCCACGCCCCCGTCGAGCGTCCCCGCGACGACGACCTCGCCCGGCTGGGCCCAGGCCGTCGGGTCCACCTCGTCCCACGTGACCGCGCGCTCCTGCGTCGAGCCGTCACCCATGTGCGCGGTGACGGTGGCCGGCAGCGTCGGCGCCTGACCCATCGGGGTCTCAACCAGTACGTCGTCGACGGACTCGACGAACGCGTCCGGCTGGTAGACCTCGACCAGCCGGTCGAGCTCGCTCTGCGTGATCGGCAGGACGGTGCCGTGCCGCGGGCTCGTCGGCAGGTCCGCCCCCTCGGTGGGGGTCCAGACGCCCGAGTCGAGGTCGGTCGTCTCGAACGGCACGTACCCGTTCCCACCGCCGTACGGCGGCCAGTCCTGGAAGAGGTACCACTTCTCCTCGGTGTTCGACTTGAACACCGTCGGACCCTCACCGTGCGTGATCGTGCCCTCGCCGATGCGCTCCGTGATGAGCTCCCACGAGGTGCCCATGGCACCCGTGGTCGGCAGGAGCAGGTCGTCCGACTTCTCCTGGAGCACCATCATGACGTCGTTCCGCTCGTCCTTCGTGAAGCGGTAGTACGTCCCCTCGTGCTCGACGACGGTGGAGTCGATCGTGCCGCGGCCCGCCTCGCGCCGGACGTCGATCCACACCTGCGGCTCCGTGAACGTCACGAAGTCGCGCGTCGTCGCGTACATCATCCGGTTGTAGCTGTCGGCGGTCCGCCGGCCCTCGACCTCGGTGGTCGGGTAGAGGTTCGACGCCCAGTACACGACGTAGGCGCCGAGGTCGTCGCTCCAGAACGCCTCGGGCGCCCAGGTGTTGCCCGCGAAGTCGGACGACACCTTGACCATCCGCTGCTCGCCCCAGCTCACGAGGTCCGTGGACTCCCACACCATGAGGTGCTTCGAGCCGCTCTCCTGCGCCTCGGCGAAGTTGCCGCCGCCGTAGATGCGCAGGTCGGTGGCCAGCAGGTAGAACCGGTCGCCCTCGGGCGAGCGGATGACGAACGGGTCCCGCAGACCCTTCTCGCCGAGCGTCGACGTGAGCACGGGCTCGCCGTCGTTGAGCTCCTGCCACTCGAGCACGGTGTTGCCCTCGCTCGCCGCGAAGTGGATCTGCTCGCCGTCGGCGGTCGACTCCCCCTCGAAGTACGGGAAGAAGTACGCCTCGAGCGGCTCCTCGGCGGGCAGCGGCTGCACCGTCGCGGTGTAGGTGCGCGTCGCGCTCGCGGCACCGCGCGTGGCGGTCACCGTGAGCTCGACGACGACGGCGTCGCCGCCGTGGGCCGGCCGCGTCACCTCACCCGTCGGGCTGACGACGTCGGGCGCCGACGACGACCACGCGAGCGTGGTCCCCGTGGGTCCGGCCGTCGGCAGCGTGATGTTGCCCCGCACGTCGTCGAGGTTCGGGATGACGACGCCCGCGGCGTCGATCTCGACGGCCTCGGCGTCGTCGGGCTCGGGGACCACCGTCACCTCGAACGTGCGGGTACCGGACTCGGCACCCCGCGTGACGGTCGCGGTGAGCGTCACCGTGGCTGGCTCGGCGTCGGGCGCCGGGCGCGTGACCGCACCGGAGTCCGAGACCACGGCCGGGTCGGACGACGACCACGTGACACGCGAGCCGTCAGGCGCCGACGTCGGCAGCGTGAGGTCGGCCTCGACCGCGGACGTGTCGCCCAGGTCGAGCGCCTCGAGGTCGGCCGCGACCGCCGCCGACGCGACCGGCTGCGCGAGCAGCCGGGTCTCCGCGGCGGTGAGGGCGCGGTCGTGGATGCGCACGTCGCGCACCGTGCCGTCGAGGTACCGGTCGCCGGAGTAGACGGACCGGCCGACGTGGTTCGCGGTGGTGGAGCCACCGCCGATGTCACCCGGCGTGATCGTGACGGGCGCGCGGCCCACCTCGACCCCGTCCTCGTACAGGACGGACACGCCGTCCTCGACGGTGTACGTCAGGTGCTTCCACACGCCTCGGTCGAGGCCCCGGTCGCCTGCGGCCCGGACACCCTGCTCGGTCGTCCAGCTCCCCGACGCGATCGCGGCCCGGTAGGGGTCGCCGGTCGAGAAGAGGTAGCCGTCACCCGAGCCGCCCGTCGAGTTGCCCAGGCCGTACAGGAAGTACGGCGTGCGCTGCTCGGGGTCGATCCGGACGTCGAGCGAGACGGAGATCCCGTCGAGGCCCGCCATCACGTCGTCCGGCAGGTCGACGAAGTCGTCGACGCCGTCGAGCACGAGGCCCTCCGGCCCGAGCTCCGCGCCGCCGAGCACCGCGCCGTCGCGGCCGGAGCCGCTGAGGTCGGTCGCCGTCGTGCCGCCGTCGCCCGTGAGCGCGTAGTGCAGCACGAGGCCCCGCTGCGGGTCCGGCTCGGGCGCTGCGACCACGGTGACCACGGCGCGAGCACGCACGCTCGTGCCGCTCACGGTGCCCTCGACGACGACCTCGCCCGGCTGCTCCCACAGGGCCGGGTCGACGGCGTCCCAGGTCACGACGACCTGGCGCGACGTCCCGTCGCTGAGGTGGGCGGTCGCCCGCGTCGGCAGCGTCGGCGCCTCACCGACGAGCGTCTCGACCGCGACGTCGTCGATCGACTCGACGACGGCGCCGCCGCCGCCCGTGGCCAGCCGCAGGATCGTGACCGACTGCGCCGGCAGCTCGTACGTGAACGAGCCCGAGACGCCGTCGAGCGTGCGCTCGACCGGCACGATGCGGTCGGGGTCGGCCTTGGTGTTGGTGTCGGCGAGCGACGCCGCGGTGAGCTCGGTGACCGTCGCCGTGCCCTCGAGCGCGACGTCGGACACCTCGACCGTGGTCCGCATGACCGTGTCGGACGTGTTGACGACCTTGGCGACGAGGTCGCCGGTCTCGACGTCGCGCGTGACGACCTGGTGCACGACGTCGGCCGGGGCCGGCTCGGTGTACTCCATCTGGAGCACGTCGTCGAGGTAGAGGCGGATCGACCGGCCCGCGACCTCGACGCGGACGCGGTAGTCGCGACCCGTCTCGACCGAGTGGCCCTCGACCGCCATGACCTCGTTCGCCGTGCCGCCGCTCGCGCGCTGGAGGGCCTGACGGGTGTTGTTCCAGCCGCCGATGTTCCACCAGTAGAAGTCGTTCGCGCCGCCCGCGGCGAAGCCGATCAGGAAGCCCTCGGAGCCCGCGAGCTTGCGGGCGTCGACCTCGAGCGTGTAGCTCGACCAGTCCTTCGCGTACGCGTCGGTGATGATCGTGCGGGCGTCGGTGACCGCCGTCGACGACTGGACGTACTCGCCGTCCGCGACGGCCCACTCACCCGCGACGGGCTGCCACTGCGAGGCGTCGGAGAAGTCGTCCGCGAACAGGACGTCTCCCGTGCCGGCCGCCGTGACCCGCACGTCGTCGTACGCCGCGCTCGTCGCCCACGTCGAGAGGAAGACGCCGCCGTCGATGTCCTGCGGCGCGACCGCGGGACCGTCGAAGGTGCTCGGGACGACCTCGTCGCCGACGTTGTTCATGAACATGTGCTGCACGTGGTAGTTCGGCGTGAGCCACGACTCGTCGTTGTCGAACCAGATCGCGTCGGGCGACCACTGCACGTAGTCCTCGTTCGCGAACAGCGGCGCGTACGACGCCATGCGCACCACGTCGGAGTTCCGCTCCAGGCCCGTCATGTACGCCGCCTCGGCGAGCGCGTTCCCGAACGTGTTGCCGCGCGACGCGTACTCGCCGAGGAACACCTCGGGACCGTTGCGGTCGTAGGAGTCGTAGCGGTGCGTGTTCGCGAGGAACCAGGACGGGTCGTTGTAGTAGTGCTCGTCGACCATGTCGACGCCCTGCGCGCGGTTGAACTCCCAGAGCTGCTCGAATCGTGCTCCCGCGTCGTCCGGCCCGGAGTTGGAGATGATCGTGACGTCGGGGTACGCCGCCTCGATCGCCGCGCGGAACCGCGGGAAGTTGGCCTCGAACGTCGTCGTGTTCTCCTCGTTGCCCAGCCCGATGTAGCGCAGGCCGAAGGGCTCGGGGTGCCCGAGCTCGGCACGGACGGCGCCCCACTCGGTGGACGTGTCGCCGTTCGCGAACTCGATGATGTCGACGGTGTCCGCGACCCAGCGCTCGATCCGCTCGTCGTCGGTCATCTCGGGGATCGAGCTGCCGCAGCCGTTCGCGCCGACCGAGACGACCGGGAGCGGCGTCGCACCCAGGTCCTCGGCGAGCATGAAGTACTCGAGGTAGCCGATGCCGTACGACTGGTTGTAGCCCCAGAAGTTCCAGTTGGTCGGGCGCTCCTCGACCGGGCCGAGGGTCTCCTTCCACTGGTACGTGCGCTGCCGGTCCTGGTAGCCGCTGCCGACGTAGGAGTCGAACGTGCCGACGTTGGTCACGCAGCCGCCGGGGAAGCGCAGGAACGACGGGTCGAGCGCCGCGAGGTGCTCCGTGAGGTCCTTGCGCAGGCCGTACGTCCCGTTGACCGGGCCGACCCACTGCTCCTGCGGGAAGAGCGACACCATGTCGAGGTTCACCGTGCCCGGCGCCCCCGCGAGGACGTCGAGCCGGCCGCGCGTGGTGGTCGCCGTCGCCGTGACCGTGACCTCGTGCTCCGCCCAGGCGTCGGTGCCGTCGACGGTCACGGTGCCCGTGGCGACGACGGCGCCGCCCGGTCCGTCGGTGACGCGCACCGTGAGGTCCTGCGCCGTCGCGGTGCGGGCCCACACGGAGAAGTCGTAGGCGTCGCCCTCGGTGAGCGCGAGGCCCGTGTTGTAGCCCGCGTTGCGGATGCCCGCACCGGCCGCGGGCGCGTCGAGCCGCAGGTAGAAGCGGTTCGTCTCGTTGAGCCGGCCGTCGTCGGAGACCACCTCGGCGGCGGCGCCGTCGACCGGCTCCCACGCCGTGAGGCCCGTGAACGACGCGTTGTCGCTGCTGTTGAACTCGAAGGACCGGTTGCGCACGAGCTCGGCGTACAGGCCGCCGTCGGCCGCGTAGTTGATGTCCTCGTAGAACAGGCCGTAGAGGTCGTCGCTGACCTCGATGTCGGTCGCGTCGCCGTCGATGCTCAGCGTCGCCTCGGCCTCGCTCACCGCGGCGAGCGTGAGGCGCACAGCGTCGTCGCGCGCACCGATCACCAGGTCGCCGTCGACGAGACCCGCGTACCCCTGCTCGGCCGTCGCGTCCGCGAGCCGCAGGACGAGCCGACCGCCACCCGCGTCCGTGAGGCGCAGGGGCGTCCCGGAGACGTCGCCGTCGCCCAGGGTCAGCCGGCCCGCGTCGTCGACGACGACGGCGCGGCCGTCCGCCGCGAGCGTGAGGGCGCCCTCCGCGCCGTCGACGGCGGCCGCGCCCAGCTGCACCGACGACGTCGGACGCTGCGGGGCCAGGCCCAGCACGCCGTCGTCGGCGGTCAGGTAGGGCGCGTCCGCCTCGCCGCGGAGCGTGAACGTGCCCTCGGGGACGACGTCCTCGCCCTCGGCGGCGACGAGGGCGACGAAGTCGAAGACCGCGGTGTGCGACGGCGCCGCGCCGGCCGCGAGCGCGTACAGGCCGACCTGCGTCGTCGGGAAGGTCACGGTGACCTCGGCGGCCTGCTGCCACGCGCCGTCGGCCCAGTAGCTCGTCGTGATGGTGTCGCCCGTGCGCTGCAGGCGGAGCGTCTCACCGGTCGAACCGGGGCGCGCCGTGGTCGTCGAGGCGTAGGTGCCCGCGGTCTCGACGCCGTTCTCCAGGACGACCGGTCCGCCGTCCGCGAAGCTCACGTGCGTCAGGCCCGCGCGGACGTAGCTGTCCATGTCCTGCCACGCGATGACGCCGGCCCCCTGGAAGTCCTGGGCCACCGGCGCCTCGAGCGAGGTCACCAGCGTGAAGTCGCCCGCCGGCACGTCGAGCAGCATGACGTTCCGCGCGGTGTTCGAGTCCTGGTAGGTGTCGCCGGGCTGCGACGCGAGCGTCAGCGTCCCCGCGGCGGGGTCGACGCTCCACGCGTCGGGCTGCTCGTTGACGACGGTCCAGCGCGGGTCGAGCCCGTCGCCGGTGAACTCGTCGACCCAGGCGCCCTCGGGGACGACGCCGTCGGGGGCCTCGGCGGCTGCGGGGACCGCGCCCACGAGGGACGCGGCCAGAAGGGTGAGGACGGTCGTTGAGGCGGCACCCGCTCGTCGGCGGGCATGCGGCCAGGAGATACTCATCGTGCTCCAACCACTCGGCAGGGTGGGACAGGGGCCCGGCATCGGGCCTGCTTCGGACCTCCTTCCGGGGCGTCCGGTGACGAGCCGCACGCCAGGAGGTCGCACCCTCCTGGCGTGCGGCGGGGATCAGGTGCCGCCGTCGGGGCCGCGGGCGGGTTCCTCGGGCTCGGTGGTCGGCAGAGCCCGACGTCGACCGCTCACCGGACCTCCTCGTCCTCGGCTCGTCGTCCGTCCCGCGGGAGGGGCCTCGGGCGGGAGACCGTGCCGCGCCCACCGAGGTCCCCTCGCACGAGGTCGGGCCGTCCGGCCCAGGTCACCGACGGCGCTCGCCGAGGGTGGGTGGTGGGTGCTGCGTGCTCTCCGAGCCGTGGGTCCCGCTCCCTTGCGGGGCGGGCCACCGTCGGCCCGCTGCGCGCGATGTTAGCGCTCACAATTTGTTCAGACAATAGGTCTGAACGGTTCCGGACCACCGGATCTCCATCGGTGTAGATGCGCCGCCAAGCCGCGCTGCGCGGTGCGGGCGAGGACGGCGACAGCGACAGCCGGCAGCGGGTACCGAGCCACGGGCACACGGAGCCACGGGCGCCGCGGGCACCATGGCCGCTGTCGAACCTCTGTGAAGGCATCGGGTCGCTATCCGGACCAAACACTTCACACAGATCAGAGTCGGTGTGCTCCCGTGCTCGGCGCCGCGGGGGGCACCCGAGCACGAGGGAGGGCGCTGTACGGCCGCCGGTCCTGCCCGTCCCTGCAGCGCACCCCCCGGCGCCGTTGAGTGAAAGCCTCGAGCCGGAATGTGACCCGACCGCTTCACGCAAGAGCCCCGCGTCGCCGCGCACATCGCAAACGCTGGCCTGGTTCACGCACCGGGGCCGATCGGGTGGTGTCGGAGACCCTGTCGAGCACGTCTCCCCGGTCCCACCGACGTGTGGACGGCCTTCGTCCACCCATTTGGGCGACCAGGCCACCGGAGGCGACGCGCAGCCCGGTCGACTGGGTCCATGCGCCTCCCCGAAGCGACGGTCCAGCACCTCGCTGCCCACCAGGCGGGCGTCCTTGCTGTGGAGCAGCTGCTCGCCGCTGGGGCCGACCGCAGCTGGGTGCGGCGCAAGCTCGCCTCGGGTCGATGGCAGAGGCTGCACCGCGGCGTCGTCGTCGTGCACTCGGGACCGCTGCCGTGGGAAGCACGCGCCTGGGGAGCTGTCCTTCACGCGGGACCCGGTGCCGCCCTCAGCCACCTGAGCGCCGCACACGCCCAGAGGATCAGGACGGCGCGTCCGTCGGAGCCCCTGCACGTGTCGATCCCGGCCTGCCGTCGCATCACGGCCGCAGCCGACCTCGTCGTCCACCTGCGTCGGCGGATGCCGGACGTCGTCCTCGCCGCTCAGGCCCGCATCCCGAGCACCCCGCGCGCCGTCACCGTCATCGACGCCGCCGCCGGTGCACGCGGCGCCGACGGCGTCATCGCCTGGGTGACAGACGGTCTGCGGGCCGGCGCGACGGCCCGTGAGCTCAGAGACGTCCTGGCCGACCGGGCGCGGACGCCGAACGGTCACCTCCTCCGCGAGGTGCTGGGCGAGGCGGTGGCCGGGGTCGAGTCGGCACTGGAGCTCCGGTACGTCCGCGACGTCGAGCGGCGCCACCGCCTCCCGACCTCGTCGGCGCAGGACCGCGACGTCGTCGGCGGGCTCTGGGTGCGGGCCGACGGCCGCTATGAGCCGTACCGCACGCGAGTCGAGCTCGACGGCTGGTTGGGACATCCGGGCGGTCGCACGGACCGCGACACCTGGCGTGACAACGCCGTGCTGCTCGAGCGCGGGGAGCTCACGCTCCGGTACCGATGGCGGCACGTCGCGGTGACCCCTTGCGCAGTCGCCGAGCAGGTCGTCGCGGCACTGCGCGCCCGCGGGTGGGCCGGCACCCCTCGCCGCTGCGGCGCCGGCTGCGCCGTCGTCTGACGGCTGGCCGCGCAAGGCTCCGGACCCTGCGCGGAACGCCGCGGTCGCGCCGCGGTCGACCGGATCCGCACAACCGCTGCGGCACCCCGAGCAGGCTGAGGGGGCGCGGACCGGCGCGAGGCCCGGCGCGGAGGGCGGGACCCCGTTACGGAACCTGGCCCCGTGGGCAGCGCCCCCGGTCCGCACGGCGCGAGGCCCGGCCCCGCGGAGCGGGACCGGGCCTCGACGGGTGCGGGAGGGTCAGCGACCCGTGCCCGCCTTGCGCTTGTTCCAGACGTCGAACGCGACGGCCAGGAGCAGGACCAGGCCCTTGACGACCTGCTGCACCGACTGGTCGATGCCCATGAGCTGCATCCCGTTGGACATGACGGCCATGATCAGACCACCGACCATCGCGCCGGTGACCTTGCCGACACCGCCGGTGACGGCCGCGCCACCGATGAAGCACGCCGCGATCGCGTCGAGCTCGAACATGTTGCCGGCCGCGGGCTGGGCGGCGTTCGACCGTGCCGAGAAGACGACACCGGCGAGCGACGCGAGGAAGCCCATGTTGACGAAGATGAAGAAGTTGACCCACTTCACCTTGACGCCGGACAGCTGGGCCGCCGACAGGTTCCCGCCGATCGCGTACACGTGGCGGCCGAAGACGGTCCGGCTCGTGATGAGCGAGTACGTGATGATGAGGAACGCCAGCAGGATCAGCACGTTCGGCAGGCCACGGCTGCTCGCGAGCTGGTACGCGAACCACATGACGACCGCGGCCACCACGAGGATCTTCAGCACGAACAGCGGGAAGGCCTCGACGGACTGCTGGTACGCGAGCCGGGCACGACGCGAGCGCCACTGGCTGAACGCGTAGCCCGCGACCGCGATGCCGAAGACGACGAGCGTGAAGACGTCGTACCCGGGACCACCCAGCAACCCGTTCTGGAAGCCTGCCGAGATCGTGGTGTACGGCTTCCCGAACGGCGACAGCGAGATGTTGTCCAGGACCAGCAGGGTCAGGCCGCGGAACAGGAGCATGCCCGCGAGCGTCACGATGAACGCGGGGATGCCGACGAACGCGACCCAGAAGCCCTGCCACGCGCCGATCAGCAGGCCCGCGCCGAGGGCGGCGAGGACGCCCATCCACCACGGCATGCCGTTCTTGATGACGATGGTCGCCGAGATGGCGCCCGTGACGGCGACGACCGACCCGACCGACAGGTCGATGTGACCGGCGATGATCACGATCACCATGCCGATCGCGAGGATCAGGATGTAGGAGTACTGCAGGACCAGGTTGGAGATGTTGTTGGGCGCCAGGAGCAGCCCGTCCGTGATGACCGCGAACAGCGCGATGATCACCACGAACGCGATGTAGATACCGCTCGTCCGCATGTTCCGGGTGACGAGCTCCCGGATGTTCGCGACTTGAGTCATTGCACCTTGTCCGTTTCCTTCTCCATGGTCATGAGCTCCATGAGGCGCTCCTGGGTGGCGTCCTGCACCGGCAGCTGACCCGTGATCCGGCCGAACGCCAGCGTGTACACGCGGTCGCTGATGCCGAGCAGCTCGGGCAGCTCGGAGGAGATGACGATGACGGCCTTCCCCGCCGCGACCAGCCGGTTGATGATCGTGTAGATCTCGTACTTGGCGCCGACGTCGATGCCACGCGTCGGCTCGTCGAGGATGAGGACGTCCGCGTCGGTGTAGATCCACTTCGACAGGACGACCTTCTGCTGGTTGCCGCCCGAGAGCTTCCCGACGACGGCGAGCACGCTCGGCGTCTTGATGTTCAGGCTCGCCCGGTACTCCTCGGCGACCTTGAGCTCCTCGTTGCCGTTGACCCAGCCGCGCCGCGACATCTTGTGCAGGCCGGCGGCCGAGACGTTGCGCTTGATGTCCTCGATGAGGTTGAGGCCGTACTTCTTGCGGTCCTCGGTCGCGTACGCGATGCCGTGGGCGATCGCCTCGCTCACGGTCCGCATCTGGACCGGCTCGCCGCGCTTGAAGATCTGGCCGCTGATGTTGCGGCCGTACGAGCGGCCGAACAGGCTCATCGCGAGCTCGGTGCGACCGGCGCCCATGAGGCCGGCGATCCCGACGACCTCACCCGCGCGCACGGTGAACGACGCGTCGTCGACGACCTTGCGGTCCTGCGTGGGGTGCCAGACCGTCCAGTTCTCGACGCGGAGCACCTCGGGCCCGATGTTGGGGGTGCGCTCGGGGTACCGGTGCTCGAGGTCGCGGCCGACCATGCCCTTGATGATCCGGTCCTGGGTGGACTCGGGACGCGACATGTCGATCGTCTCGATCGTCCGCCCGTCGCGGATGATCGTCGTGCGGTCGGCGATCTCGGCGATCTCGTTGAGCTTGTGGGAGATCATGATCGACGTGATGCCCTGGCCCTTGAGGTGCCGGAGCAGGTCGAGCAGGTGCTCGGAGTCGCTGTCGTTGAGGGCGGCGGTCGGCTCGTCGAGGATGAGGAGCTTGACCTCCTTCGAGAGCGCCTTGGCGATCTCGATGAGCTGCTGCTTGCCGACGCCGAGCTGCCCGACGGGGGTGACCGGGTTCTCGTCGAGGCCGACGCGCGCGAGGAGCTTGGCCGCCTCGGCGTTCGTCTTGTTCCAGTCGATGAGCCCGCCGGTACCGCGCTGCTCGTTGCCGAGGAAGATGTTCTCGGCCACCGACATGTAGGGCACCAGGGCGAGCTCCTGGTGGATGATCACGATGCCCTTGTGCTCGCTGTCGTTGATCGACCCGAAGCTCACGACCTCGCCGTCGAAGACGATGTCGCCCTCGTAGGTGCCGTGGGGGTAGACGCCGGACAGGACCTTCATGAGGGTCGACTTGCCTGCGCCGTTCTCCCCGCAGATGGCGTGGATCTCGCCGCGCTGGACCTCCAGCGTGACGTCCTGGAGCGCCTTCACTCCCGGGAAGGTCTTGGTGATGGAGCGCATCTCCAAGATGTTGCTGCTCATGCGGCCTCAGTCCTTCACGTCTCGGGTGGCCACGGATGGGTGCCGACCCGGCGGGGAGAGGCTCCCCGCCGGGTCGGCAGTCAGATCACTCGGCGACGCCGGAGGCGACCTCTTCGGCCGTCCAGTAGCCCGACTCGACCAGCAGCGACTCGATGTTGTCCGCGTAGACGATGTCCGACTCGAGCAGGTACGACGGGACGACCTTGACGCCGTTGTCGTACGTCTCGGTGTCGTTCGCCTCGGGCTCCTCGCCGTTCAGGTACGCCTCGGCGGAGACGATGGCCTGCTGCGCGAGCTTGCGGGTGTCCTTGAAGATCGTCGAGAACTGGACGCCGTCGGCGATCAGCTTGACCGACGCGATCTCCGCGTCCTGACCCGTGATGACCGGCATCGGCTTGTCGGCCGAGTCCACCGCGTAGCCCGCGTTCTGCAGCGCGGTGATGATGCCGCGCGACAGGCCGTCGTACGGCGAGAGGACGCCGTGGACGATCGAGCCGTCGTTGTACTGCGCCGTGAGGAGGTCCTCCATGCGCTTCTGCGCGGTCTCCTGCTGCCAGCGCAGCGTCGCGACCTGCTCGATGTCCGTCTGGCCGGACTTCACGACGAGCGTGCCGTCGTCGATGAGCGGCTGGAGGACGGACATCGCGCCGTCGAAGAAGAAGAACGCGTTGTTGTCGTCCAGCGAGCCCGCGAAGAGCTCGATGTTGAACGGCCCGGCGGGCGCGTCGGCGACCTCGTTGCCCTCGGCGTCGAGCAGGCCGAGGCCCACGAGGAGCGAGGTGGCCTGCTGGACGCCGACCTGGAAGTTGTCGAACGTGACGTAGAAGTCGACGTTCTCCGAGTCGCGGATGAGGCGGTCGTACGAGATGACCGGGATGCCCGCGTCGGCAGCGGCCTGCAGCTGGCCCGAGAGGGCCGTGCCGTCGATCGCGGCGATGATCAGCGCCTCGGCGCCCTTGGTGATCATCTGGTCGATCTGCTGCTGCTGGGTGGGGATGTCGTCGCCCGCGAACTGCAGGTCGACCTCGAACCCGGCCTCGGTCAGGCCCGCCTCGACGGCCTCGCCGTCGGCGATCCAGCGCTCCGAGGTCTGCGTGGGCATCGCGACGCCGATGAGGCCGCCGGCCTCGGCGCCACCCTCGGTGCCGCCACCGGTCGTCGTGTCGTCGTCGTTGGAGCCCGCGCCGCCACCGCCGCACGCGGCGAGGGTCATCGCCAGCGTCAGGCCCGCCGCGGTCACGGCGAACTTCTTGGTGCTCATTCTTCTCCTCCTCGAGAGAACTGCTCTTCCTGAGTGGGCTGGTCGTCGACCGGGCCCTGCTGCCCTGACCAGGACCGGTCAGGAAGTGTGTGGTGCATCTGGGGGGTCACTCGACGCGGACCACGTCCACGTCGGCCCGTCGCAGCCGGGCCAGCTCGTGCGCAGGGGCCGAGGCCCCGGTCACGACCGTGTCGACGTCGCGGACCGAGCCGATCCGGCCCAGGTGGACCTGACCGAGCTTCGAGCCGTCGGCGACGACCACGGTGCGGTCGGCGGCGGCGATCATGCGCTGCTTGATCTCCGCCTCCGGGAGGTTCAGGTTCGTCACCCCGTGCTCGGCGTCGACGCCGTTGCACCCGATGACGGCCAGGTCGGCGTGCAGCCGGCCCAGCAGGACGGTGGCGAGCGGGTCCACCAGCGAGTGCTGGAGTCGCCGCAGCGTCCCGCCCGTGACGACGACCGTGAACCGCCCCAGCGCCGGCTCGAGCTCGAGCGCGATGTTGAGACCGTTCGTGATCACCGTGACGTGCTCGAGGTCGGCACGGGCCACGAGGGCCCGGGCCACCGCCGTCGTCGTCGTCCCGACGTCGAGCAGGATGCTCGACCCCGAGGCGACCACCCCGGCGACGTACTCACCGATGCGCTGCTTCTCACCGGCGAACTCGACGAGCGCCTCCTCGAAGGAGGGCTCGGCGCGGTTGGAGCCTGCGGCGGGCGCCATCGCGCCACCGCGGACCCGCCGCACTGCGTGTGTGCTCTCCAGAGCCGCGAGGTCCGCACGGACCGTCACGTCGGAGATCCCGAAGGCCCCCGCGAGGTCGGCGACGCGGACGAACTGCCGTTCCGCGATCACCTGGAGCATGCGCTCGCGACGCGTCGTCACGGGCAGCGGCTCCGTCTCGTCCTTGAGCACGCCCCTACTGTCGTCGGGCCGGTCGCCTTGCGTCAACTTCTTGAAGCCAACTTTTGATTGCGAAACTGTAACGGCCGGATCGACAGTTCCGAAGAGGGCCCTAGGTCCTGGCCGTTCCAACATCATCGCAGGTCAGAGGGCAAATCGGGCGCTCCGGGCACCTGTCACGGAGCCCGTCGACTACGGGTCACGCTTTCGTTTGTGAAAGTGAATGCAACGGTTTCACAACCTCCGGGCGCGCTCCACCGCACGACGGCGACGTGCAGCGCCCTCGTCCGACATCACCCGGACGGGTGGTCCGGCGCCCCTCGCGAGGGCGCCGGACCGGCCGCCGGGCCACCGTCACGACGGGTCAGAGACCCTGCGCGACGCGGTGGTAGACCTGGTTCCAGCGGAGCTCGTTGGCGAAGCCGCGCGACGTCGTGCCCTCGTCGATCACGAGCAGCTCGGTGCGCGCGATGTCCGCGAAGTCCGCGAAGACGTCGACGCCGACCTGCGTCGAGAGCACCGTGTGGTGCGCCGCGCCGGCCATGAGCCACGCCTCGGCGGAGGTGGCGAAGTCCGGCTTGGGCTTCCAGACGGCGCGCGCGACCGGGAGGTTGGGCAGGTCCTGGTCCGCGCCGACCACGTCGACCGCGTTGGCCGTGAGCCGGAAGCGGTCCCGCATGTCGGACATCGCCACGACGACGCCGGGGCCCGGGTCGGTGTCGAAGACGAGCCGGACCGGGTCCTCCTTGCCGCCGATGCCGAGCGGGTGGACCTCGAGCGACGGCCGCGACGTGGTCAACGTCGGGCAGATCTCGAGCATGTGGGCGCCGAGGATCTTCTCGTCGCCCGGGGTGAGGTCGTACGTGTAGTCCTCCATGAGCGACGCGCCGCCGGGCAGGCCCTCGCCCATGACCTTCGCGGCGCGGACGAGGATCGCGGTCTTCCAGTCGCCCTCGGCGCCGAAGCCGAAGCCCTTCGCCATGAGGCGCTGGACCGCGAGGCCCGGGAGCTGACGGAGCGCGCCCAGGTCCTCGAACGTCGTCGTGAACGCGGTCGCGCCGATCTCGCCGAGCAGCGCGAGCAGCGCGAGCTCCTGCCGAGCGCCGTAGCGCAGCGAGTCGTGGCGGTCGCCGCCGCGCCGCAGCTCGGGCACGACGTCGTACAGGTCCTCGTACTCGGCGACGAGCTCGTCGACCGCGGAGTCCTGCACCGCGTCGACGGCCGTGACGAGCTCGTTGACGCCCCACGTGTTGACGGACACGCCGAAGCGCAGCTCGGCCTCGGTCTTGTCGCCCTCGGTCACCGCGACGTTGCGCATGTTGTCGCCGAAGCGCGCGAGGCGGAGCTCGTGCGTCGCGGCCCAGCCCGCGGCCGCGCGGACCCACGTGGCGACCTTCTGCTGCACGGTCGGGTTGGACACGTGCCCGACGACGGTCTTGCGCGCGACGCCGAGGCGCGTCTGGATGTACCCGAACTCGCGGTCGCCGTGCGCGGCCTGGTTCAGGTTCATGAAGTCGAAGTCGATCGTCGACCACGGCAGCTCGACGTTCGCCTGCGTGTGCAGGTGCAGCAGCGGCGTGCGCAGCGCGTCGAGGCCGAGGATCCACATCTTCGCCGGCGAGAACGTGTGCATCCAGGCGATGACGCCGATGCAGCGGGGGTCGGCGTTCGCCTCGAGCGCCATGCGGTGGATCGCGTCGCGGTCCTTGAGCACCGGCTTCCAGACGATCCGCACGGGCACGACGTCGGACTCGTCGAGGCCGCGGGCGATCGCCTGCGACTGCTCCGCGACCTGCCGGAGGGTCTCCTCGCCGTACAGGTCCTGGCTCCCGGTCAGGAACCACACCTCGCGGTCGGCGTAGGGCTTCGTCATGGTCTCTCCTCCAGCGCGGTGCGCGCTCGTCATCGGTGTCTCGTCAGGCTGGGTGGGGCTGGGTGGGGCTGGGTGCGGGGCTGCGTGGGCCGGTGCCGGCCGCGTCGGGTCGCGCGGGCCGCGTCAGCGGCCGTACACGTTCTGGTAGCGGTCGTAGAGGCTGTCGACGTCGGCCTGCGCGATGGGCAGCGGCTCGCCGAGCTGACGCGCGACGTGGATGGTCCGGGCGACCTCCTCGCACATGACCGCGGCCTTGACGGCGGCCTTGGCGTCCTTGCCGATCGTGAAGGGTCCGTGGTTGCGCATGAGGACGGCGGGGCTGCGCGACCCGCGCAGCGTCTCGACGATCCCGCGGCCGATCGAGTCGTCACCGATCAGCGCGAACGGGCCGATCGGGATGGGCCCGCCGAACTCGTCGGCCATCATCGTCAGCACGCACGGCACCTCCTCGCCGCGCGCGGCCCAGGCGGTCGCGTACGTCGAGTGCGTGTGCACGACGCCGCCGACCTCGGGCATGTTCCGGTAGACGTACGCGTGCGCCGCGGTGTCCGACGACGGCGACCGCTCGCCGTCGACGAGCTCCCCGTCGAGGTCGCACACGACCATCGCCTCGGGCGTCAGCTCGTCGTACGTCACGCCCGACGGCTTGATCACGAGCAGGTCGTGCTCGCCCGGCCCCGCCGCGGGGTCGACGACGACGCGCTGGGAGACGTTGCCCGCGGTCCACACCACGAGCCCCCACCGCGGGAGCTCGGCGTGCAGCGCCGAGACGACCTCGCGCGTGCGGGCCACCGCGTCGCGCACGGCCTGCGGGTACGTGTCGAGCTGGGCGGTCATGGCCTGTCCTCCTGCGTCGGGCGTCGTCCCGCTCTGCGCGGGACCTCGGGGGTCACGGGGGTGACGGGGGTGCGGCTCACGCGTCGTCGTTGCCGGTCGCCTCGGTCGCGGCGCGCTCGACGGCGAGCCCCGCGACGTACCGGTCGAGGAAGACCGCGTAGCCGCGGACGTCGTCGGCGTCGGGCTCGACCACGTCGACCTCCGCCCCGGCGAACACGCGGTCGTCGAGGTAGGACCCCAGGTCCTGCCCCTGCCCCGCCACGAGGTAGCCCGCGAGCACGGCCATGCCCCACGGGCCGCCCTCGCTGGCCGTCCGGGCCACCGCGACGGGTGCGCCGACCGCCGCCGCGAGCAGCCGCTGCGCGACGCCCGCGGTCCGGAACAGACCGCCGTGCGCGAACAGCGTGTCGATCTCGACACCCTCGCCCGCGAGCACCTTCATGCCCAGGCTCAGCGTCGCGAAGGCGCCGTAGACCTGCGTCCGGACGAAGTTCGCGAGCGTCAGCCGGCTGCCGGGCGTGCGGACGACGAGCGGCCGGCCCTCGGTGAGCCCGGTGATCGGCTCGCCCGAGAGGTAGTTGTAGGCGAGCAGGCCGCCGCCGTCGACGTCGCCCTCGAGCGCCTCGCGCAGCAGCGCGCCGAACACCTCGTCCGGCGCCGCCGGGCTGCCGAGCACCGTCGCGAAGCGGCCGAACACCTCGGCCCAGGCGCCGAGCTCGCTCGCTCCGTTGTTGCAGTGGACCATCGCGACCAGGTCGCCCGCGGGCGTCGTCACGAGGTCGAGCTCGTGGTGCACCCGCTCGAGCGGACGCTCGAGCACGACCATCGCGAAGATGCTCGTGCCGACGCTCACGTTCCCGGTGCGGGGCGCGACGGCGTTCGTCGCGACCATGCCGGTCCCGGCGTCGCCCTCGGGCGGGCACAGCGGCACACCCTCCTGGAGCGTCCCGGTCGGGTCCAGCAGCGCGGCGCCCTCCTCGGTGAGCCGACCGGCCTCCTGGCCGGCGACCAGCACCTCGGGCAGGAGCTCGGCGAGGCGCAGCCCGGGACGGCGGCCCGCGACGCGCTCGTCGAAGGCGGCGAGCATGCGCTCGTCGTACGCGTGCGTCGCCGGGTCGACCGGGAACATGCCGGACGCGTCGCCGACGCCCAGGACCCGGCGGCCCGTGAGCCGCCAGTGGACGTAGCCCGCCAGCGTCGTGACGAAGCGGACGTCGGGCACGTGCGGCTCGTCGTCGAGCACCGCCTGGTAGAGGTGCGCGACCGACCACCGCAGCGGGATGTTGTAGCCGAACAGCTCGGTCAGCTCGGTCGCCGCGCGCTCGGTGGTGGTGTTGCGCCACGTCCGGAACGGCACGAGCAGCTCGTCGTCGGCGTCGAACGCGAGGTAGCCGTGCATCATCGCGGAGACGCCGAGCGCGCCGAAGGTCGTCGGGCGGACGCCGTGGCGCCGCTCGGTGTCGGCGAGCAGCTCGGCGACGCACTCCTGCAGGCCCGTCCAGACGGCGTCGAGCGAGTAGGTCCACATCCGGTCGACGAACTGGTTCTCCCAGTCGTGCGCGCCGGTCGCGAGGACCGTGCCGTCCTCGGCGATCAGGCACGCCTTGATGCGCGTCGAGCCGAGCTCGATGCCCAGCGAGGTGCGGCCCTCGGCGACGGTCGCGCGCAGGTCGGTGGTGGGGGGCTCGACGGCCATGTCGCTCCGTCCGGGACGGCGTGTGCACCCGCCGCGGGGACGCGGCGACGGTGCGCCGCCCGCTGGTGCCGGCGGCTCACCGATGTTAACGCTCACACGGGAGGGGTCAAGGTTCCGGAGGTCCTAGATGGCCCGTTCGGGCCAACCTCACCCGCACCACGTCGGCCACGCCCTCCGGTCAGCCGTCGCCGTCGTGCCGCGGCGGGCCGGAGCTCTCCCGGACGACGAGGTGCGGCTCGACGACGCTCGCGGGCGCGTCGTCGCCCTCGATGAGCCCGAGCAGCATCGCGAGGCACCGGCGTCCGAGGTCGCCGAACTCCTGCCGCACCGTCGTCAGCGGCGGGAAGAAGTGCGCCGAGCCCGCGACGTCGTCGAAGCCGACCACCGACACGTCGTCGGGGACCCGCACGCCGCTCTCCGCGAACGCACGGAGCAGCCCGAGCGCGAGGAGGTCGTTCGCCGCGAACACGGCGGTCGGCAGGCGACCCCCTGCGACGAGCTCGCAGCCCACCTCGTACCCGCGGTCGGCGCCCCAGTCCCCGCTCAGCGGCGCACCCGGCTCGATCCCCGCCGCGCGCAGCTCGTCCTGCCAGCCGCGCACGCGGTGCCGCGCGTCGAGCCAGTCCTGCGGCCCGGCGAGGTGCGCGACGTCGCGGTGGCCCAGGTCGATCAGGTGCCGGACCGCGAGGCGTGCGCCGCCGTACTGGTCGACCGCGACGGCGTGCAGCTCGGCGCCGGGCAGCTCGCGCGGGCCGACCATGACGACGGGGACCGGCGAGGGGAACTCGCGCACCGCCTCGACCGCGTCGTCGTGCGCGGCGACGACCACGACGCCGTCGGCGCCCTGGCTCAGGAAGTGCTCGAGGACGGCGCGCAGGCCGTCCTGCTCCCACGCGGCGACGGTCGCGAGGCTCACGAAGTAGCCGGCCTCACGGGCCGCGTTCTCGATCGCGATGAGCGTGCTCGTCGGGCCGAACAGCGCCGAGCCCGACGTGACGACGCCGATGATCCCGCTGCGCCGCGTGACGAGCGCGCGTGCGGCGGTGTTGCGGCGGTACCCGAGCTCCCCGATCGCGGCCAGGACGCGCTCACGCGTCTCGTCGCGCACCGACGGGTGGCCGTTGAGCACGCGCGACACCGTCTGGTGCGACACGCCCGCGAGGGCCGCGACGTCGCTCATGGCCGGCGGCCGCGCGGCGCTCATCCCTCGAGCTCGGCGCTCAGGGCACGGGACCGGTCCCGTGCGGCCTCCGCCGCCGCGACGACCGCGGCCCGCACGGCGTGCGCGTCGAACTGGCGCAGCCCCGCGGCGGTCGTTCCACCGGGCGAGGTCACGCGCTCGCGCAGGACGACGGGGTGCTCGCCCGTCTCGTCGAGCAGCGCGACCGCCCCGCGGAACGTCGCGGTCGCGAGCTCGAGCGCGCGGTCGCGCGTGAGCCCCAGGACCACGCCCGCCTCGGCGAGGGCGTCGACGAGCGCGAACACGTACGCCGGTCCCGAGCCCGAGATCGCCGTCACCGCGTCCATGTCCTTCTCCGCCGCGGCCACGACCAGGCCGGTCGCGGCCAGCAGCGCCGTCCCCGTCGCGACGTGCTCGGGTGTCGCCGAGCGACCGGGCGCCACCGCCGACGCCCCCGCGCCGACGAGCGCGGGCGTGTTCGGCATGACGCGCAGCACGGGTGTGCCCTCGGGGAGCAGTCGCTCGTAGAAGGCCGTCGTCAGGCCCGCCGCGACGCTCAGCACGACGGCACCGGGCGCGAGGTGGTCCGTGACCTCCGTCAGCGCGGCCCGGACGTCGCCCGGCTTGAGCGCGACGACGACGACCTCCGCGCCGCGCACGGCGTCGGCGAGGTCGTCGGTCGTGCGCACGCCGTACCGGTCACGCAGCTCGTCGGCGCGCTCGGCGCGGCGCTCGCACACGGCCACGCCGCCGGCGGGGACCCCCGCGCGCAGGACGGCCGCGAGGATCGCCTCGCCCATGACGCCGCCGCCGAGCAGGGCGACGGACCGGACGGGAGCCGCGGGTGGCGCTTCGCTCATGAGGGCCTCCGGTTCAGGACGACGGTGCCGTGAGCGTAGCGGCGCGTGCGTGTCAGCCGGCGGGACGCGGGCGACCCGTCACAGCGGGAACGCCGCGTAGACGTCGCGCACGGCCGTGGCCGGGCCGTCCAGCCGGAGGAGCGCGGTGCCGTTGGTCCAGTGCACCGTGCCCGAGCCGTCCGGTCGCGTGACGAGCAGGTAGCGCCCGACCTGCGTCCCGTCGACCTCGACCGGACCCTGCTCGAGGGTCGGCTCGGTCGGGGCGGCCGGCTCCGTCGGCTCCTCGGTGGGGGCGGCGGGGTCCTGCGTCTGCTCGCCCGCCGCGGCGTCGTCGGCCGACCCCGTCGGGGTGCCCACCTGGTCGACGGGGATGCCCGCGGCCGCCGCCTCGGCGGCGAGCAGCTCGTCGAACGCCGCGCCTGCGGCGTCCGCGTCGCGCCATTGGCTCGCGAGGACGACGACCTCGGTCGTCCCGCCGTCGCCCAGCACGAGGCGGTACGCCTCGACCGCCCCCGAGGCGACGGCTGCCTGGTCGGCGGTGCTCTCGGTCAGCGCGTACTCGAGCACGGTCCGCGGCAGCGACTCGAAGAAGCGCGTCCCGGGCTCGACGTCGATCGGGTCGATCGTCGGCGTCGGGACGGGGAGCGTGACGACCTCGGGGTCGGCCGGCTGCGGCGCCGCCTCGGGCTCGCGGTCGTTCGCGAGGAACAGCACGGCGACGACGACCGCGACGACCACGGCGAGCACGAGCACGACCCACGGCCACCTGCGCCGCCTCGTCAGGCCGCCCGCTCGGTCGTCGCCGTCCACCGGGACGCGGGTCGCCTCAGTCATGCACCTCTCCTGCCGCTGCCGTCCGGTCAACCCTAGGCGGACAGGGCGGATCGCGCCGGTCGCCTCGCCGCGGCGGGGTGCCCGCGGGCGGCCGGCAGGGGCGGAGAGCATGTGCCCCCGTCAGGCGCCCACGTACTCCGCGAGGTGGCGTCCCGTGAGCGTCGAGCGCGCGGCGACTAGGTCCGCCGGCGTGCCCTCGAAGACGACCCGGCCGCCGTCGTGCCCCGCGCCGGGACCGAGGTCCACGATCCAGTCCGCGTGCGCCATGACGGCCTGGTGGTGCTCGATGACGACGACCGACGTGCCGGAGTCGACCAGGCGGTCCAGCAGCCCGAGGAGCTGCTCGACGTCGGCGAGGTGCAGGCCCGTCGTCGGCTCGTCGAGCACGTAGACGCCACCCTTGCCGGCCATGTGCGTCGCGAGCTTGAGCCGCTGCCGCTCGCCGCCGGACAGCGTCGTGAGCGGTTGCCCGAGCGTGAGGTAGCCCAGGCCGACGTCGGCGAGGCGGTCGAGGATCGCGTGCGCCGCCGGGGTGCGGGCGTCGCCGACGCGGAAGAACTCCTCCGCCTCGGTCACGGGCATCGCGAGGACCTCGCTGATGTCGCGACCCCCGAGGGTGTACTCGAGCACGGACGCGTCGAACCGGCGCCCCTCGCACTGCTCGCACGTGGTCGAGACGCTCGCCATGACGCCCAGGTCGGTGTAGATCACGCCCGCGCCGTTGCACACCGGGCACGCACCCTCGGAGTTGGCGCTGAACAGCGCGGGCTTGACGCCGTTGGCCTTGGCGAACGCCTTGCGGATCGGCTCGAGCAGACCCGTGTAGGTCGCGGGGTTGCTGCGCCGTGACCCGCGGATCGCGCCCTGGTCGACCGTCACGACCCCGTCGCGCCCGGCGACCGAGCCGTGGATGAGCGAGCTCTTCCCCGAGCCCGCGACGCCCGTGACGACGACGAGCACGCCGAGCGGGATGTCGACGTCGACGTCCTGGAGGTTGTGGGTCGAGGCACCGCGGATCTCGAGCGCACCCGTCGGCGTGCGGACCGCGGGCTTGAGGGACGCCCGGTCGTCGAGGTGCCGCCCGGTGAGCGTCCCGCTGGACCGGAGGCCCTCGACGGTCCCCTCGAAGACGACCTCGCCACCGGCCGAGCCGGCACCGGGGCCGAGGTCGACGACGTGGTCGGCGATCGCGATCGCCTCCGGCTTGTGCTCGACGACGAGCACGGTGTTGCCCTTGTCCCGCAGGCGGAGCAGCAGCTCGTTCATGCGCTGGATGTCGTGCGGGTGCAGACCGATCGTCGGCTCGTCGAACACGTACGTGACGTCGGTCAGGGACGAGCCGAGGTGGCGGATCATCTTGGTCCGCTGCGCCTCGCCGCCGGACAGCGTGCCGGAGGGCCGGTCGAGCGAGAGGTAGCCGAGCCCGATCTCGACGAACGAGTCGAGCGTCTCGCGCAGCGCGGTGAGCAGGGGCGCGACGGACGGCTCGTCGAGGCCGCGGACCCAGGTCGCGAGGTCGGTGATCTGCATCGCGCACGCGTCGGCGATGCTCACGCCGCCGATCCGCGACGACCGGGCGGCCTCGCTGAGGCGCGTGCCGTCGCACTCGGGGCACGTCGTGAACGTGACCGCGCGCTCGACGAACGCGCGCACGTGCGGCTGCAGCGTGTCGACGTCCTTGGACAGGAACGACTTCTGGATGCGCGGCACGAGCCCCTCGTAGGTGAGGTTGACGCCCTCGACCTTGACCTTGCGAGGGGACCCGTGCAGGAACTCCTGGAGCTGCTTCGCGGTGAACCTCTCGATCGGGACGTCGATCGGCACGACGGCACCGAAGATGCGCCCGTACCAGCCGTCGGCGCTGTAGCCAGGCACGGTGATCGCGCCCTCCGCGATGGCCTTCGACGCGTCGTACAGCTGCGTGAGGTCGACGTCGTTGACCGACCCCATGCCCTCGCAGCGGGGGCACATGCCGCCCGTGATCGAGAACTCGCGCTTCTCGGCGCGCGCGACGCCGCCCTTCTCGAGCTTGACCTGCCCGACGCCGCTGATCGACGCGACGTTGAACGAGAACGCCTGCGGCGAGCCGATGTGTGGCTGCCCGAGGCGGCTGAACAGGATCCGCAGGAGCGCGTTGACGTCCGTCGCGGTCCCGACCGTCGAGCGCACGTTGGCGCCCATGCGCTCCTGGTCGACGATGATCGCCGTCGTCAGCCCCTCGAGGACGTCGACGTCGGGCCGCGCGAGGTTGGGCATGAAGCCCTGCAGGAACGCGCTGTACGTCTCGTTGATCATGCGCTGGGACTCGGCCGCGATGGTGTCGAACACCAGCGAGCTCTTGCCCGACCCCGAGACACCCGTGAACACCGTGAGCCGGCGCTTGGGGATCTCGATGCTCACGTCCTTGAGGTTGTTCTCGCGCGCTCCGTGCACGCGGATCAGGCCGTGGCTGTCCGCGACGTGCGCGTCCGGCGACGACGTGGGGGTGGCCGTGCTCTCGGACCTGCTGGTGGACGTGCTCGTGACCATGCTGGGCTCTCCGTCCTCGGGATGCGCTCGGCCCCACGCTAGGGCGGGCCACCGACACCGTGCTTCTCCGTACCTGACCGGTGGGGGGACCGGGACTGAGCGGGCCGCTCACCACCCCGCGCCGTGCACCGCGAACGACGTGCGGACCCCGAGCGCGGCGGTCGCCTCGCGCAGCGCGTCCGACGGCGCCCGGCCGCGCGCGAGGCGGCGGTGCACCTCGGCGAGGAGGTCGCCCGCGACGGCGTCGTTGACGGCGGACCCGGCCGCGACGACGCACCGCGCGCCCGCGTGCAGCCACGCCTGCGCCATCCCGAGCGCCTCCCGGCCCCACCCCTGCGCCGAGCGGCCGAGCTCGCACGCCGACAGCACGACGACGGCGGGCACGGCGTCGAGGCGGTCGACGTCGTACCCGAACCACGGCCCGTCGCCCAGCTCGAGGCCCGAGAACAGCGGGTTGTCCGCCGAGTGCCGCCCGTGCGCGGCGACGTGCAGCACGTCGACGGACCGGGCCACGGCCGCGACCGCCTCCGTGGACGCGGGGTGGTCGAGGACGACGGCGTGCGGCGCCCACGCGGCCGCCGCGGCGCGGACCTCGTCGGCGGCCCGCGGCACGTCGGGCCCGGCCGCGAACCCCGCGGTGCGGGGCGCCCGGGGTGCGCGCCCCTGCTCGAGCCAGCGGCCGACCGACGTCGGGCGCGTGAGCGAGCGTCCGCGGAAGGTGTCCAGCGCGTCCCACGGCACGCCCGCGAGCGCGCCCGGCACGGTCAGCACCGCGCGGTCCCGGCGCAGCAGCCGCGCGACCGGGAGCCCGAGCACGGCGTCGAGGCGGGTGAGCCGCTCGTCGAGGGCCCCGGCGACGACGGCGGCGAGGGGCGCGGGGAGGTCGGCACCGGCCGCGTCGAGGTCCGCGAGCAGACCGTCGAGCAGGGCGCGCACGGGCGCCCACGGCCCGAGGTCGACGAGGTGCGCACGCCCCGACACGACGAGCGCCGTGAGCCGGTCGCCCGACCACAGGTAGGTCACGAGGTCGGCGTCCGTCGCGGCGAGCGCCGGGACGACGTCGTCGAGCGACGGCACGGTCCCGACGACGCCGTGCCCCTCGCGCTCCCACCCACGGCGCCGGACGGCGTCGCGCAGCACCGCTGCGCGCAGCACCGCCTCGCGCCGGCCCCCCGGGCCCGCACCCGGTGTCCCGAGCAGCCGCAGCCGGCGCAGCTCCGTGAGGTCGGCGGCCGTCGCCGGGTCGGACGGCGGACGTAGCGGGGCCACGCGGCTCGCGAGCCCCCGCGCGCGCTCGGACCACTCGAGCACGCGTGCGGGGTCGCGCGTCGACACCGCGGCCCGGATCCCCTCGAGGACGAGCCCCCGGCCGTGGAGGGCGAGCCCGCTCTGGAGGTCGACGCTGCCCGACGCGGCCTGCCAGGTCTCGAGCTCGTCGAGGCCCGCCGCCGCGTGCGCGAGGACCCGCCGGGTCGCGCCCTGGGCGGCGGCGACCTCGGCCCGGACCTCGCGCTCCAGGACGCGGACGAGCACGGGTGCGCGGGGCGTGACGCGCACCCGCCGCAGCCTGGCGGCGGCGTCGGCGGGCCGGCCGGTGCGCAGCTCGAGGCGGGCGCGCTGGAGGCGCAGCGCGGTCGCCTCGGCGGTGAGGCCCCGCGCGGCGAGCTCCGCCGACGACGCGTCCAGCCGGGCCGCGAGGTCCTCGACGCGTCCGGACGGGGCACGAGGTGGCTGGACGCTGCCCGGCCGGACGCGGCCCGGCCCGCCGAGCACCTCGGCCGTCAACGCGCACGCGTCGGCGCGTGCGGCGCCCAGTGCGTTGCCCCGGGTGCGGTACCGGCGCGCCGCACGGCTGGCCACAACGGCCGCCGCGGTCACGTCCGTGCCGAGCAGCGCGCCCGCGAGCGCGAGCTCCGCGTCGGCCTGGGCCTGGTGCAGCCGCCGGGAGCCGAAGACGCGCGCGACCGCGGTGAGCAGCCGCACCGCCTCGGTCGTCTCGCCGGCCGCGGCGAGCACCGCAGCACGGTCCAGGTCGCACACCGCGAGCGTCACGGGCGAGAGCCCGACGAGGACCTCACGCGCCCGCTCCATGAGGCGCAGCGCGCGGACGAGGTCGCCGCGCACGAGCGCCGCGTACCCGTGGTTGTGCCGCGCCTTGGCCTCCTCGACCACCTCCCCGGCCAGCTCGAGCTGCTCGGCGGCCGCGCCGAAGTCGCGCTCGGCCCGCAGCACCTGGCCGTGGTCGAGGTGCGCGAGCCCGCGGTTGAGCAGCACCCGCCCCAGGCGCGCGGGGTCGTCGGCGAGGGCGCCCGTCGCGGCCGTGAGGTGCTCGAGCGCGGCGTCGAGGTCGCCGCGACGCAGCTCGACGAGGCCGACCTGGCTCACGAGCAGCGCGCGCGTGCGTCGCGACAGCCCGGGCGCGGCCAGCGCCGCGCGGCACAGCGCGAGGGCCTGGTCGGGGTCGCCCGTCTCGGCCAGGAGGTACGCGCGCGTCCCGGCGATGCGCGCGACGAGGTCCGGGTCCGTGGTGCGCTCGGCCGCGCGTGCGAGCGTGCGTGCCGCGAGCGCGTGCCGCCCCGCGTTGCCGTGCGCGACGGCCCGCTCGTGGAGGTCCTGCGCGGTCAGCACGTCTCAGTCGGCCAACGCCGCGCGGGCGCGCTTCACGGCGGCGTCCCGCTCGCGGGCCTCCGGGGTGTCGGGGACCCGCCCGACCAGGCGCGAGGCGATCCGGCCGGCGACGACGGGTGCCGCGAACGACGTCCCGCTCCAGACCGCGAACCCACCCGTGAAGTCGTCGGGGTCGACCGACTCGCGCGTGCGTCCCGCGTGGACGGTCCGCGCGAGCGGGAGGCCCCCGCCCGAGAACGCGGGCATCGTGCTGAGCACGGCAGCACCGCGCTCGTGACGACCTACCCACGGCCCCGCGTTGGTGAAGAGCGCGTCGGTCCCGTTCGGGTTGAGCGCGCCGACGGCGACCACCGGGACCGCGTCGGGCACGCGCTCGGGCAGCGGGTCGACGTCACCGGGCGCCGTCTCGGCGGGGTCCCACGGCGCGAACGCGGCGGGGAACATGGGGCGGTCGGTCGCGTCGTTCCCCGCGGAGACGACGACGACGGTGCCGCACCGCCCCATCGCCGCGAGGACCTCGTACATGGTGGGGTCGAAGAGCCGGTCCTCGGGCGTCTCGTGGTAGTAGCCCATCGACAGGCTCAGGACGTCGACCGGGATGCCGCCCTCGCCGCGGCAGTGGTGCAGCACGAGGTCCGCGATGCCGACCAGCGCCGCGACGAGCTCGGACTCGGCCACGGCACCCGTCGAGCCGACGACGCGCCACGCGAGGACGTCCGCGTCGGGTGCGGCCTGGTGGACGAGGCCCGCGATGAACGTGCCGTGCCCGGCGAGCGGGTCGAGCCCGCCGTCGAGGGGTCCGTGCTGGTCGGGGTCCCGCTCGGGGTGGTCGGCCGACGACGTGTGCCCGATCGCCGGCCCGGGCACGGGGAGCGTGTTGACGTGCGCGAGCCACGGGTGCTCGCCGCACCCCGTGTCCAGCAGGCCGACGACGGGCCGCCGGCCCTTCACCGCGGGGCTCCGCACGGGGGCCGGCCCCACGTACGCGACGGGCTGGAGCCCCCCGCTGCCCGGCGACCCGTACGCGGCGACGCCGCCGCCCACGCCCGCGACCGGGTTGGTCGAGTGGAACGGGTTCGTGGAGTGGAAGGGGTTGGTCGAGTGGAACGGGTTGGTCGAGTGGAAGGGGTTCGCGCTCACGCCCGCCGAGATGGTCAGCACGTGGTCGAGGCCGACGCCGAGGAGCGTCGAGCCCGCGCGGCCGCGGGCCGCCTCGAGCAGCCGCCAGGCGTCGGGCGGCGCCGCACCGGGCCGCGCGGTGACGAGGAGCCGCACCAGCCCGGGCGGCCCGACGACCCACGGCAGCCGGCGGCGCCGCTCCTGCGTGTCCTCGGGCGCCTCGTCCAGGACGACGCGCTCGTACGCCGGGTCCACGTCGACCGACCAGCCGAGCGCCTCACCCGCCTCGCGGAGCACCGCGACCGCCTCGTCGACGGGACCGAGCGTCGAGACCAGCAGGCGGTCGGGCACGTAGGCGGTCGGGGCGACGCGCACGCCGTCGGCGGTGGCCGGCGGGTCCAGCACGGCGACCACGGGCCCGGGCGGGAGGTGGCGGCGCGACCAGGCGGGCCGGTCCGGTCGGGGGTCGGGGCCGTCCTGGCTCATGTCGTCCTCCTACAGCTCGAAGGGTGCGGTGGTGACGCGGACCGACGGGGTCCCGGCGTCCTCGGGGCCGAGGACCCACAGGGTCGCGACCCCGGACGGGACGTCCGCGACCTCGAAGCGCCCCGCGGCCGACGACGTGGTCCGCACGTCGTCGGCGCCGCAGCGCAGCCGGACCGCGTGGACGCCCGCGGGCGAGACCCAGCCGTCGACCCGCCGCCGGCCGTGGTCGAGCGGGCTCACGCGGAGCATGACCGTGACGGGTCCGGCGGTGAAGGTGAGCGTGCGCGGCGCACCGGCGCCTCCGTCGTCCCCGGCCGGTGCGCGCACCCCCTCCAGACGCGCCGCGTCGCCGGTGAGGGTGAGGAGCTCGTACTCCTCGTCGAGGCCCTCGCTCGCGAGCGCGACGAGGACCGACGTCACGAGCCCGTCCGGGACCGGGTCCCGCCGCCGCCACATCGCACGGAGCGGCGCGAGCAGCGCCTCGTCGGCGTCGTCGGTCATGGCGCACCTCCCTCGGCGAGCAGCGCGCGGAGCTTCGCGAGGCACCGGCCGCGCGTCGGGCCGATGCTGCCGATCGGCATGCCGAGGTCCCGCGCGATCCCGGCGTAGTCGGGCCGGTCCTCGAACGCGACGACGCGCAGCAGGCGCCGGCACCGCTCGGGCAGGCGCCGGACCGACGCCCAGAGCCGCTCGTCCTCGTCGCGCGCGACGACCTCGTGCTCGACCGAGGGCCGTGCGTCGGGCAGCCGCTCGAGGACCTCGTCGTCGACCGTCTCGTCGGCCCGGCCGCGGCGCGCGACGCGCCACGCCTCGCGACGCGCCGTGGTCGTGAGCCAGGCGGCGACGGCCTGGGGGTCGGCGACCGACGACGCGTTGCGGACGAGCGCGACCCAGGTCGTCTGCACGACGTCCTCGGCCTGCGCTCGGCCGAGCCCGTACGCGCGCACCACGTGCCACAGCACGGGCGTCATGGTCGTCACGAGCTCGTCGAGCCCGCCCGGCACGCCGTCGCGCCAGGCCCGGAAGGCCGTCGCCGCCGTGTCCCAGGTCGACGGCTCGGGTGACGCGCTCGTGCGCCCCCCGCCACGGGAGGGCTCCCCTGCCATGCCTCGCATTGTGATCGAGGTCACAGACGCACCGCAACGACCCCCGCCCGCCGGACCGCCCGCGCGCGGGACGGGTGGGGTCGCGGGGACCGGCACGCTCGCGGGCGCGGGCCGGCTCACGAGGGCCGTCGAGGACGCGGCGGGCGTGCTCACGTGATCACCACCTGGTCGTTCGTCGCGCCCGCGAGGACCTGCAGGAGGTACTGCGCGAGCACGAACCGCTCGTCGACCGACAGCACGCCGCTCACCGCGACCCAGCCGCCCGTGCCGTCCACCAGAGCCGTGAGCGTGGCCGGGTCGACGGCCTCCGGCGCGCCCAGCCCGACGGCGAACACGCGCCCGTCGATCGACCCGGCGACGTCCGCGACCCAGGCCGGCGCGTTCTGCCGGCCGTCGGTGAGGACGACCATCGCCGTCCCGTCGTACCCCGCGGCGGCCGCGAGCTGCGTCGCCGCGGTGGTGACGCCGTCGCCGATCGACGTCGCGCCCGCGGGGTCCGGCACGTGCGCGGCGACCGCGGCGAGCGCGGCCGACCGACCCGGGCCGAACGTCTCGGGGCCCGCCTGCTGCACGGGCACCACCGTGTCGGCGTCGTGGTGGAACCGGACGACGCCGACGCCGTCGTCGGGCCGCAGGAGCTCGACCGCGACCGACACGGCCTCGCGCAGCACCTCGACGCGGCTCCGGCCGTCGCCCGCGTCCCACGCCATCGACCCCGAGCGGTCGAGCACGAGCGCGAGCGCGGTCGTCGGGCGCGGCACGGCGTCGGCGGTCACCGGCACGGTCCACGACTCGTCGGTCTCGACGCACCGCACGGTGACGCTCCCGGACGCCGTCGTGCCGGCGGGACCGGCGTCCCACGTGAGCCAGACCCGGCCCTCCGCGGTCGCACCGCGGCCCGGGGCCGGCACCGTCGTCGTCGGCCCGAGCGGGAGCCCGAACGGACCCGAGAGCGCCGTGACCTCCAGGTGCACGTCGAGGTCGCCCGAGCACTCCACGACGACCGCGCGCGCCGTCGTCGTCGCCTCGGCCACGTGCGTGAACGCGACCGACGGCGTCCGGAGGGTCGCCGCGAGCCCGTCGGTGACCTCGTGCGCGGCGAGCGCGAGGGCGAGCAGCCCCGACGACACCTCGCGCACGACCTGCTCGGCGACCGACCACGGCGGCTGGAACGACGTGCCGCACTCGACGGTCCACGCGAGCACCTTCGTCGTCCCGACCACCGCCCGGTGCCGGCTGAACGCGTAGTCGTCGCTCGCACCCGAGGTCGGGTAGAGCGTCATGGCCTGCTCGACGCCGTAGACCGCGCCGTGCGCGGCCGTGACCCCGGCGTCGATCCGCCCCGCGAGGTCGACGACGACGGCCGCGTCCTGCGCGGGCAGGTACTCGCCGATCCCGTCGCCCACGCGCCCGCGGACGGCGTCGAGCCCGGGGTCGAGGAACGACTCCCCCGGGTCGGTGGACTGGTTCTCGTCCGACCCCCAGCTGTGCAGGACGACCGGCACCGCGCTGTGCACGTCGACGTGCCACCGGATGCGCGGGAACGTGTCCAGCACCCACACGACGTCGCGCGTCTCCGGCTCCGACGCGGGCGACGGCCCGCGGTACAGGGTCGGGTGGCACGGGTCGGCGGACGCGCTCACGCCCGAGTCGGGCGCGAACCGCGCGAGGTGGTCCCACAGGAAGTCGAAGTTGCGGTTGAGGTCGACGCCGACGCACGCGGGGTCGGTCGCCCCGGCCGGGGCCGGTCGCCGGTTCTTGCGCCACTGCGGGTCGACGGTCTGGCTGTGCGCCCGCCCGTCGGGGTTCACGCACGCGAGGACGAAGAGGTTCAGGGTCCGCACGACCCGGCGCACCTGCGCCGCGCCGTACGACGCGCCCCCGTAGGCGAGCCCGGTCCCCGTCGCGTACGCCTCGAGCAGGTCGGCCGCGAACGAGACGAGCGCGTCGGGGGGGACCCACTCGCGTGCGTGCACCCCGCCGAGGAGCAGCACGCCGTCGGCGTCGTGCGGGCCGCGCCCGCCGACGCGCAGCAGCGTCACGGTGCGGCCCTCGTGGGTCGGGTGCGGGGTCGTGACGAGCTCGCTCGTCGTGGGGTACGCGGCGGCGAGCGCCGCGAGCGCGGAGCCGATCCCGGTGGCGTCGAGGTACACGGCCTAGCCCTCCTTGCGTCCGAGCCCGCGGGGGACGTCCCCCCGGGCGGTGAAGCGCCCCGGTGCCACCTCGGCCTGCCGGGCAGGTCCGGTGACGGTGAGGTCCTCGAGCTCCTCGACGACGACCCCGCGACCCGCCCGCGTCGCGCGGGCCACGGCGAGCGAGCCGCGCGTCAGGACGACGAACGTCTCGAGGCCCGACGGCGTGCGCCGGGCGACGGGACGACAGCCCGTGTCGGCGCCGCTCGTGGCGACGAAGTCGCGCAGCGCGTCCGCGTCCGCGCCGGTGACCCGGCACCGCACGAGGTGGTCGTGCGGTGCCGGGTCCGGCGTGCCGGGACGGTCCGTCGGCCGCTCGGTCACGGGAGGTCCCCGTCGGCCGGGCGGGCCTGGGGCGCAGGGGCCGGCGCTGTGCCGCCGGCGAGCCGCACCCCGCCGCCGCCCACGGGCACGAGCGGCGTCGGGACCGGCCGCGGACCGCCGAGGGGCGGCCGGACGAACGGCGGCCGGACGACGACGGGCGGGTGCGGCCGCGCGAGCGTCCTGCCCAGGCAGTGCAGCAGCGCCGTGAGGCTGCTGCCGTGCTGCGTCATCCCGGCGTCGAGCTGCTTGGCGAGCCTCGGCTCCCGACGCAGGGTCGCGAGGAAGGCGTCGAGCTCGTCCTTGCAGACCTCGCCGTCCTTCGGCGGCTCCGGGTCCTCCTCGTTGGGCCGCGGCACGTAGACCGAGCCCGAGAGCAGCTGCTCGCGCGTGAAGTGCTCGCCCCGCAGGGTCGTGCCCTCCGCGACGAGGCGGAACCGGTGGACCCCGTGGTCGGTCGCCGTGAAGTCGCCCTCGAAGACGCCGTCCTCGGTCGCCGTGAGGTCGACCTGGTCGTGGCCCGCGGGCCCCGTGACGAGCGCGCGGACCCGTGCCCGCCCGCCGTCGACCGGGATCGAGAACTCGTCCAGGTGGGCCGTCAGGTGCATGACCGACCCGGGCGCGATGCCGTCCTGCCGCAGCGTGGCCCGGAGGGTCAGGCTCGACCGGCTGTGCACCTCGAGCAGGTAGCGCACGCCCCGCCGGACCGCCTCGTGGTAGGCCTCGACGTCCGTCTCCTCGAGGTGCTGGAGCCACTTGGCGAACCCGCCGCGGTCGACCTGCAGGACCGCGTGCCACGTGCCGTCCCAGTGCTCGCCGCCCCCGGCGTCGACGTACGGCAGCGAGAGCCGGTAGTAGCCGACCGTCGCGCCGGTGACGTAGCGCACGCCCGGCGAGCCGGCCGTGACGACGTCGCCCGACGGCGTGACGAGCGAGAACCGCACCGCACCCGGCTCCGGCACGAGGAGGATCACGTCGGTCGACGAGTCCCCGCGCGTGAGGTCGAACGGCACCTTGACGGTGTCGCCGGGCTCGACGAAGCCCTCGGGGTCGAGCACGACCTGCTCGTTGGTGACGCCCGCGAGGATCTGCAGGTAGTACTTCGCGAGCAGGAAGTGCTCGTCGGACGACAGGTTCCCCGTCATCGTCACGTACCCGCCCGTGCCGTCCGTCAGGGCGGTGAGCGCGGCGGGGTCGACGGCGGACGGCTCCCCCAGGCCGATCGCGAACACCGTGTCGCCGATCGACCCGGCGACGTCCGCGATGGACGCCGGGGCGTTCTCCTGCCCGTCGGTGAGCACGATCATCGCGGTCGTGTCGTAGGACGCGCCGACGGCGGCGAGCAGCGTGCCCGCCGACGCGACGCCGTCGCCGATCGACGTGGCGCCGGCCGGGTTGGGCGCGTGCGACGCGACGGCCGCGGCCGCCTGCGCGCGTCCGGCCCCGAAGACCTCGGGCCCCGCGTCCGCGACGGCCATGACCGGCGCCGCGTCGTGGTCGAAGCGCACCACGCCGATGCCCGTCTCGGGCTGGAGCAGGTCGACCAGCACGTGCGCCGACTCGCGCAGCACCTCGACCCGCTTGCGCCCGTCGCCCGCGTCGAAGTCCATCGAGCCCGAGCGGTCCATGACCATGACGACGGCCGCGGTCGGCCGCTCGATCGTGTTGGCGGTGATCGCGACGGTCCACTCCTCGCCCGTCTCGACGCAGCGGACGACGATCTCGCCCGTGGCGGTGTCCCCCGCGTCGGTGCCGGTGTGGATGAGCCACAGCCGCGCGTGGCCGACCGCGCCGACGCCCGGAGCGGGCAGCGTGACGGACGAGCCGAGCAGGAGCGTGAACGAGCTCGCCGCGCCCGTCGTCGTCGTCGGGCCCGAGACGACCTCGAAGGTGAGGTCCTCGATCCCGGCGACCTCCCACACGACGGCGCGGGCCGTCGTCTCGTCCTCGGGCACGTCGTTGAAGACGACCGTCGGCGTGAGGAGCTCGACGCGCCGTGCGGCGGCCCTGACCGCGGCGAAGGCGTTGACGCGCCCGAAGCCGTAGTCGTCGTTGTGGCCCGCCGCGTCGTAGACGACGCCGCCGACCTGGTCCGCGGTGTCGCGCATGATCTGGCGCAGCTCGTCCCGCGTGAGGTCCGGGTTGACCGACAGCGCGAGGGCCGCGCAGCCCGCCGCGGCGGGCGCCGCGAACGACGTCCCCGTCCACGGACCGTAGGTGTTCCCGGAGAACGCGTTGACGACGTCGACGCCGGGTGCGATGAGCTCGACCTCGTCGCCGCGCGCCGCGTCGTCCTCGAGGTCGTCGCGCGTGGAGCGCACGACGGCGATGACGTCCGGGTGGGAGACCACCTGGTCCAGGCTCACGTCGACGTCCGCGCCGTTGCTCGCGGCCCAGAAGATCGCGGTGCCCAGGCCCCCGCGCCCGTTCGCGGCGGCGGCCTCGATCGCGAGCTCGAGGGTCGTGGTGAGCGCCCAGTCGGCGCCGTTCGGGCCGAGGCTCGAGACGATGATGTCGGCGCCCGTCGCCGGGTCGGCGGCCGGGACCTCGGTCGAGGGGTCGGCCGAGTAGGCGACCGCGCGGGCGAGCGTGGTCTGGGTGCCGACCTGGTCGCCCAGGCACGCGACGAGCATCAGCTCGGCGTCCGGGGCGGCCCCCACGCCGCCGGTCCCGCCGCCGCGCCGCGCGCCGACCATGCCCGCGCAGAACGTGCCGTGGTCGCCGTCGGGCATGCCCGCGGTGCCGACCGTGAGGGTCGCGGGGCTCCCGGTGAAGAAGCCCGACCCCGCGCCCACGCCGGCGGCGAGGTCCTCGTGGTCGGCGTCGAAGCCGTTGTCGATGACGGCGACGCGGATCCCCGCGCCGAACGTGTGGTCCCACGCGGCCTCGGCCGAGACGTCGGCGCCCGCCGTGCCCCCGCCCTGGCCCGTGTTGCTCCACTGCCACTGGTCGCCGTACTCGGGGTCGGTCGGGGTGAAGCGCTGCGGCACGTGCTCGACGAACGACGGCTCCGCGAAGACGAACCGCGCGTCGTCGTGCAGCCGGACCGACGCGTCGAGCGCGTCCCCGGTCGACGTGCGGACCTCGAACAGGTTCGGCGCGAACCGCAGCTCGGTGAGCACGGACAGGCCGGCCTCGTCGAGCACGCGGCGCGCGTCGTCGGCGCTCAGCGACGCGTCGAGCTGGACGGCGAGCACGTCGGTCGCGATGACCGGCCGGCCGTCCTCGTTGATGACGACGCTCGCGGCCGGCGTCGCGGCGCGTGCGCCTCGCTCGTCGCGCTCGGCGTCCGTCAGCAGCTGCCAGCCGGCGCGCGCGAACGCGTCGAGCGTGTCGTCGTCGATCTGCCGGGCGGCGGCGCGCACGTCGGCGCCCGCGCGCTCGGACGCACGGTGCCCCCGTGCGCCGTCGGCGGACGGCTCGACCGAGTGGACGGCGACGACGCCGTCGACCTCCTCGACCTCGACGAGCCGGTCCTTGCGGTAGTAGCGGCGGTTCATCGGGACTCCCCGGTTCGAAGGATCGGTCCTGCACCGACCCGGTCGAGGTGGAGGAGCGAGCCGGGGCCCGCCCTGATACGTCGCGCCGACGGCTGCCTCACGGACCGTGCGCAGCCGTCCGCGTCACGGGGCGTGAGCCCGCCCTGCCGTGCGCCTCGCGGGCCGTGTCGGTGGGCGCGGTTAGCGTGCCGCCCGTGACCTCGACGACCACGCGCACCGCGCGCTCCGCCCGCGGCCAGCGCGCCGACCGCCCCGGCTTCACGTGCACGCAGTGCGGCTGGACGTCGGTCAAGTGGGTCGGCCGGTGCGGCGAGTGCCAGGAGTGGGGCAGCGTCGTCGAGGACGCCGCGTCGACGGCGGGCCCGCGCACCGTGGCCACGGCACCGCCGCGCGGCCCGGCGCGCCCGGTCACGGAGATCGACGTCGAGGCCGCGCGGGCGAGGCCGACCGGCGTGGGTGAGCTCGACCGCGTGCTGGGCGGCGGGCTCGTGCCGGGTGCGGTCGTGCTCATGGCGGGCGAGCCGGGCGTGGGCAAGTCGACCCTGCTGCTCGACGTCGCGGGCCGCGTCGCGACGGCGCACGGGACGGTCCTGTACGTCACGGGTGAGGAGTCGGCGGGCCAGGTGCGCCTGCGCGCCGAGCGGATCGGCGCCCTGGCGCCGCGCCTCCTGCTCGCGGCCGAGACGGACCTGGGCGCCGTGCTCGGCCACATCGAGCAGACGGAGCCGTCGCTCCTGGTCGTCGACTCGGTCCAGACCATCGCGTCGGCGCTCGTCGACGGCGCGCCGGGCGGGGTCTCGCAGGTCCGCGAGGTCGCGGCGGCGCTCATCGCGGCGGCCAAGGCGCGCGACCTGCCGACGCTGCTGGTGGGCCACGTGACCAAGGACGGCGCCGTCGCGGGCCCGCGCACGCTCGAGCACCTCGTCGACGTCGTGTGCCAGTTCGAGGGCGACCGGCACTCCCGCCTCCGCCTCGTGCGCGCGACGAAGAACCGGTACGGCCCGACGGACGAGGTCGGCTGCTTCGACCTCACCGAGACGGGCATCGTCGAGCTGCCCGACCCGAGCGGCCTCTTCCTGTCCCACGCGGTCCGCCACGTGCCCGGGACGTGCGTGACGGTCACGCTCGAGGGCCGTCGGCCGCTCGCGACCGAGGTCCAGGCGCTGGTGGTCCCGTCGCTCCTGTCCAACCCCCGCCGGACCACGAGCGGCGTCGACTCGAGCCGCCTCGCGATGGTGCTCGCGGTGCTCCAGCGGCGCGCGGGCGTCAACCTCGGCGACCGTGACGTGTACGTGTCCACGGTGGGTGGCGCCCGGGTCGTCGAGCCCGGCGCCGACCTCGCGGTCGCGCTCGCGACCGCGAGCGGCGGGGAGAACGTGCCGCTCCTCGACGGCCTCGTCGCGCTCGGCGAGGTCGGGCTCGCGGGCGAGATCCGTCCCGTGGTCGGCATCGACCGGCGGCTCGCCGAGGCACGCCGCCTGGGCTTCACGCGCGCGGTCGTGCCGTCGGGCGCGGTCGACCCGGCGTCCGTCCCGCCGGGGCTCGAGGTGCTCGAGGCCGTGCACCTCGCCCAGGCCGTCGAGCTCGCCCGCGGGCCGCGCCTGCGGTCCGCCTGAGCACCCCTCGCGTACGCTTCTGCCGTGGTCACGACCGAGCGCTCCGCCGAGGACACGCTGCGCTCCACCCTCGCCGCCGTCGCGCCCGGCACCGAGCTGCGCGACGGTCTCGAGCGGATCCTGCGCGGCCGCACCGGTGCGCTCATCGTCCTGGGCTACGACAAGGTCGTCGAGACCATCTGCTCGGGCGGGTTCCAGCTCGACGTCGAGTTCTCCGCGACCCGCCTGCGCGAGCTCGCGAAGATGGACGGCGCCGTCGTCGTCGACCGCGACGCGACGCGGCTGCTGCGCGCCGCCGTCCAGCTGCTGCCCGACCCGACGATCGAGACCACCGAGTCGGGCACGCGGCACCGCACCGCCGAGCGCGTCGCGAAGCAGACCGGGTTCCCCGTCATCTCGGTGAGCCAGTCGATGCGGATCGTCGCCGTCTACGTGGGCAACTCGCGGTACGTGCTCGAGGGCTCCGACGTCATCCAGTCCCGCGCGAACCAGGCGCTCGCGACGCTCGAGCGCTACAAGGCCCGCCTCGACGAGGTCAGCGGGACGCTCTCGGCGCTCGAGATCGAGGACCTGGTCACCGTGCGCGACGTCGCGGCCGTCGTCCAGCGCCTCGAGATGGTCCGCCGGATCTCGGAGGAGATCGCGGGCTACGTCGTCGAGCTCGGCACCGACGGCCGCCTGATGGCTCTCCAGCTCGACGAGCTCGTCGGCGGCATCGGGTCCGACCGCCAGCTCGTGATCCGCGACTACGTCGACGACGGCCGCCCCGGTCGCTCGCTCGCGGACGTCCAGGCCTCGCTCGCCGCGCTCGACGCGACCCAGCTGCTCGACCTCGCGCACATCGCACGGGTCCTCGGCCTCGTCTCGGTCGAGGACTCGCTCGACGGCGCCGTCGGTCCGCGCGGCTACCGGCTCCTGTCGAAGGTCCCGCGCCTGCCCGGCACGATCGTCGACCGCCTGGTCGGCCACTTCGGCGGGCTCCAGAAGCTGCTCGCGGCGGGCATCGACGAGCTCATGGCGGTCGACGGCGTCGGCGAGCAGCGCGCGCGTGCCGTCCGCGAGGGCCTGTCCCGCCTCGCCGAGTCGAGCATCCTCGAGCGCTACGTCTGACGCGTCGTCGTCGACGGCGACGCGACGGGGGCGACCGCTCGCCACAGGTGCATCGCGGCGTAGGACCGCCACGGCGCCCACCGCGCGGCACGCCCCGCGAGGACCCGGTGCGCCGCGGCGCCCGTGACGTCGCCGTCGAGGACCCCCGCGGACCTCGCACCCGCCAGGAGCGCGACGTCGCCCTCGAGCCACGCATCCGGGTCGCCGAGCACCCGCATCGCGACGTACGCCGCCGTCCACGGGCCGATGCCGGGCCGCGTCACCAGGTCGCGGCGCAGGGCCACCGCCGCGAGGCCGCCGTGCACCACCAGGTCGCCGTCCGCGAGCGCACGGCACGTCGCCACGACCGTGGCGAGCGCCCGACGCGGGAGGCGGAGCGGCCGCCCGGGGTCGAGCTCCTCGGCGGCGGACGGGGCCCGCACGGCCGCGACGACCCGGTCCGGCGAGGGGAAGAGCCGGTCCAGCCCGGGGACAGTCGACGCGTACGGCTCGCCGGCCACGCGCGCGAGACGGCTCAGGTGGGTCCGCGCGGCGGCGACCGAGATCTGCTGACCCACGAGCGCACGCAGCACGAGCTCGTGCGCGTCCACGGTCCCCGGGACCCGGATCCCGGGCGTCCGCGACACCAGCGGCGCGAGGGTCGGGTCGGCGGCGAGCGCGGTGTCGACCGCGGCGGGGTCGGCGCCCAGGTCGAGGAGGCGGTGGACGCGGTCGAGTGCGACGTCGACGTCGGACCCGTCCGCGACCTCGACCGTCGCGCGCACCCGCCAGCCCGGTCGCGGCCCGGCGGCGTGGGCCCGGTGCGCGACCACCTCGACGGCACCCGGGCCGCCTGGCAGCGCCACGGTGCGTGCGTAGCGCAGCGGCCCCTGGGCGGGGAGGTCGGCCACCTCGACCCCCGCGACGGCGCGTGCGCCGAGGAAGCCCAGCACGCCGGGAGCGTCGAACGGCTCGCCGACCGCGAGCTCGACCTCCGTCCGGACAGCCACCGCACCATCCTCCCCCCGCGGCGGGCCCCGTCTACGGTCGGGGCATGACCTCCGTCATCGGACACATCGCCATCGACGCCGCCGACCCCCTCGCCCAGGCCGAGTGGTGGTCACAGGTCCTCGGCTGGCCCGCGGGCCACGAGGACGACCCCGACGAGGCGTGGGTCGAGCCCGCAGACGGGTCCGGTCAGGGGCTGCTGTTCCTGCGCGTCCCCGAGCCCAAGACGGTGAAGAACCGCCTCCACCTCGACGTCCGGCCGGACGACGGCACCGACCAGGCGACCGAGCTGCAGCGGCTGCTCGACCTCGGTGCGACGGCGGTCGACCTGGGCCAGGGGGACGTCACGTGGCACGTCCTCGCGGACCCGGAGGGCAACGAGTTCTGCCTCCTGCGCAGCACGCCGTCGCAGATCGCCGCGGAGCTCGCCGCCGAGCAGACCGCCTGACGCGCCTCGACGCGCACCGGTGGGCCGACCGCGGCGAGCGCGTCAGCCGAGGTCGAAGACGATCTGACCGCTCTGCGCACCCGCGACGACCGCGAGCGCGGTGTACGTCCCGGCGCGTGGCTCGGGCAGGTCCGCGGTGCACGCCTCGTCGGAGCGCACGCGCGGCCACGCGAGCTGCACGACCTCCTGCGCACCGGGAGCCATGAGCAGCATGCGCTCGCCGTCGGCGGTCGTCGCGCAGTCCGCGCTCGACCAGATGCGGTCCGCGCCCGAGGTGACCACGAGCGACTGGTTCGCGGTGCCCGCGTCGACCGTGCAGGCCTTGTCGCTGCTGTTGGTGAGCGTCACCGTGAACGTCGGCGTGCTGCCGGCCGGGTACGTCGCGGCGTCCGAGACGAGCGTCGTCGTGAGCGCCTCGACCGCGCACGCGTCGGGGGCACCACCCTCGGACCCGTCGTCGGCGGTCCCGTCGTCCGTCGCCGCGTCCTCGGCGCCAGCCCCCTCCTCGCCGTCGGCCGCTGCCGCGTCGTCGTCGCTCGCACCGGTCACCGCGGCCGTGTCCTCACCCGCGGCCGTCGCCGGGGCGTCCCCGCCGCGCAGCGACGACAGCAGCGAGACGACGAGCACGACCACGGCCACGAGCACGCCGACGACGACGAGGCGCCGCACCCAGTACACGCGCGAGGGCTGCGGACCCACAGGACGCAGGACGGTGTTCATCGGGTCTCCAAGCACGCTGGGGGGCACCGGCGTCGGTGCGCCACGGACTGCACCGCCACGCTACGGCGACCCGTCGCGCACGCCGTGGTGCCGCGCCGGGACGTCACGACACGGCGGCAGGCAGGCAACGAGGCAGGCATGATGAGCCGGTGCCGCACCCGCTCGTCCCGCCGGTCCTCGACTGGTACGCACGCTCCGCGCGGGACCTGCCGTGGCGGCGGCCCGGCTGCACACCGTGGGGCGTCCTCGTGAGCGAGGTCATGCTCCAGCAGACGCCCGTGGTCCGCGTCGAGCCGCTGTGGCGCGCGTGGATGCAGCGGTGGCCGACGCCCGCGCACCTGGCCGACGCCGCGACGTCCGACGTCCTGCGCGCGTGGGACCGCCTGGGCTACCCGCGCCGCGCCCTCCGGCTGCAGGAGTGCGCGCGGGCCGTCGTCGAGCGCCACGACGGCGAGCTGCCCACCGACGAGGCCGCGCTGCTCGCGCTCCCGGGCGTCGGCACCTACACGGCCGCCGCGGTCGTCGCGTTCGCGCACGGGCGCCGGTCCGTCGTCGTCGACACCAACGTGCGCCGCGTCCTCGCGCGCACCCTCGGCGGCGAGGCGCTGCCGCCGCCCTCGCTCACGCGCTCGGAGATGGCACGTGCGGCGCAGGTCGTGCCCGACGACGACGCGACGGCGGCCCGGTGGAGCGTCGCGGTCATGGAGCTCGGCGCGCTCGTGTGCACGGCACGGTCGCCCCGCTGCGCGGCGTGCCCGGTCGACGACCTGTGCGCGTGGCGCGCTGCCGGGATGCCCGCCGACGAGCACGCGCACCGCCGACGGCGCCAGGCGTGGGCCGGGACGGACCGCCAGGTCCGGGGGCGCGTCATGGCGACCCTGCGCGCGGCCGACCACCCCGTCCCCGAGGCTCTGCTCGTCGACGCGGGCCCCGACGAGGCGCAGCGGACCCGCGCCGTCACCGGACTCGTCGCGGACGGCCTCGTCGTGCGCGAGGACGTCGTCGGCACGGTCGACGGCGAGCGCGTCACCACCGCCGTCTACCGGTTGCCCGGGTGAGCGCCGAGCTGCCTGAGGTCCCCGCGGGCCTGCTCTCGCTCACCGACCGCGAGCCGTCCTGGGATCCCTGGCTCGCGGCGCTGCCGCGGCTCGCCCGCGAGGTCGTGGCGGACTGGGAGCTCGTGCCCGACGGCGACGCGATGCACGGCGAGTGCTCGCTCGTGCTGCCCGTGCTGGCCGAGGGGCGGCGCGCGGTGCTCAAGCTCGGCTGGCCGCACGACGAGGCGCGCCACGAGCACCTGGCCCTGCAGCACTGGCACGGCGGCGCCGCCGTCGAGCTCCTGCGCGCCGACCCGCACCGGTGGGCGCTGCTCCTCGAGCGCGCGGGCCCGGCCGACCTGCACGCGCTCGACGACGTGACGGCGTGCGAGACCGTCGGCGACCTGTACGCGCACCTGCACCGCCCCGCGCTGCCGCAGGTGCGGCGGCTGTCCGCGCTCGCGGCGGACTGGGCCGGGCGGCTGTCCCGGCTCCCCCGCTCGGCACCCGTGCCGCACCGCCTCGTCGAGCAGGCCGCGTCCCTCGCGCGCGATCTCGCCGAGGACGACGCGACGGACCGGACGCTCGTCCACGGCGACCTGCACTTCGCGAACGTGCTCCGGTCGGGCCGTCGCGCGCGCGACGACGGCGCCGCCGACGCGTGGCTCGTCATCGACCCGAAGCCGCTGTCGGGCGACCCCCACGTCGAGCCCGCGCCGCTGCTGTGGAACCGGTGGGACGAGGTGGTCGCGTCGGGTGACGTGCGGTGGGCGGTGCGCCGTCGGCTCGACGCGGTGGTCGACGCCGCTGGCCTGGACCGCGACCGGGCTCGCGACTGGTCGGTCGTGCGCCAGGTCGTCAACGCCCTGTGGTGCGTCGAGGCGCTCGACCGGCAAAGGAAGGCGCTCGACGCGGGCGCCCGCGAGTGGATCACACGCGCGGTGACGATCGCCAAGGCCGTCCAGGACTGAGCAGGCGTCGGCGCCCGGCCCGACCGCGCTCGACCCGGGGCTCGGCCCTCGGCTCGGCCAGGGGCTCGGCCCTCGGGGGGCTCAGAGCTCGAGCAGCATCCGCGTGTTGCCGAGCGTGTTGGGCTTCACGCGCGCGAGGTCGAGGAACTCCGCGACGCCGTCGTCGTGCGAACGCAGGAGCTCGGCGTAGACGTCCTGGCCGACCGGGGTGCCCTCGATCGCGTGGAACCCGTGCCGCGCGAAGAAGTGCGTCTCGAACGTGAGGCAGAAGACCCGGCGGAGCCCGAGCGCCCGGGCCCGGCCGATCAGCGCGTCGAGCAGCGCGTGGCCGACGCCCCGCCCGCGGTGCGCGGGGTCGACGGCGAGGGTGCGGACCTCCGCGAGGTCGGACCACATCACGTGCAGGGCGCCGCACCCGGCGACGACGCCGTCGACCTCGGCGATGACGAACTCCTGCACGGCCTCGTAGTAGCCGACCATCTCCTTGGCGAGCAGGATGCGTCGCTCGGCGTACGGCTCGACGAGGTCGCGGATCGCGGGCACGTCGGCCGGCAGCGCGGGCCGGACGGTCACGCGACCCGCACCGGACGCGGGCGCGGGGTCGGCTGCAGTCGTCACGCGCCGAGGCTAGGACCTCCGCGCGCGTCGCCGCGCGACGTCCCCGCCCGTCGAGATCAGGGTTCGTGTCGGCGTGTCGCGCGACACTCCGACACGAACCCTGATCTCGACGTGGGGCGCGAGGGAGAGGGGGCAGGGTGGGAGCGAGGGGGCCAGGGTGGGAGCGAGGGGGCCAGGGTGGGAGCGAGGGGGCGTGCGGTCACGCACGTCCGACCACGTCGAGGAGTGCGGCCGCGGTGAGCTCGTCGATCACGAGGTCCGTCACGACCCCCGCGGCGAGCGCGGCGCGCAGGGGTGCGACCTTGTTGTCGCCCGCGACCGCGCACACGCGCCGCGGGATGCGCCGCAGCTCGACGGGGCTCGGTCCGGTGGCGCGCGCGTTGATCGCGACGTCGTCCCAGCTGCCGTCCGGCCGCAGGAAGACCGTGCACACGTCGCCGACGACGCCCTCCTCGTGCAGCAGCCCGGCGTCGTCCTCGTCGAGGTAGCCGGCCGAGTAGACGTGGCTCGGGACGCCGCCGTGCAGCGCGCCGACGCCGAAGAGCGCGATGTCTGCACGTCGTTGCACGTCGAGCACACGTCTGACCGACCGCTCGCGCCACATCGCCTCCTTCGTCTCCGGGTAGTCGAAGAACGCGGGCACCGGGAAGTGGTGCACCGCAGCGTCGAACGCGGCCCCGAAGCTGGTGATGAGATCGCTCGCGTACGCGAAGCCGCTGGTCCGCGTGTTGGCCGCGCCGTTGAGCTGGACGATCGCGCTGCCCCGCGTCGGCTTGGGCGTGAGGTGGCGTCCGACGGCGGCGAGCGTCGTGCCCCAGGCGATGGCGAGCACCATGTCGGAGTCGAACCAGGTCCCGATGAGACGCGCCGTCGTGCGGGCGACCTGCTCGAGACGGTCGATCTCGGTCGCCGAGTCGGGCACCGCCACGACGTACGTCTCGATGCCGAACCGGCGTCCGATCGTGCGGCTCAGCCCGGGCGCCTGGGTGCGCGCCGGACGGATGGTGATCTCGACGAGCCCGGTGTCACGTGCGCGTTTGATGAGGCGGGAGACCGTGGACCGTGAGGTGCCGAGGTGGCGCGCGATGACCTCCATCTTGATGTCCTGGAGGTAGTACATCGACGCCGCCCGCAGCACGTCCTCCTGCTCCATGCCGACCTCCTCGTCGGGTGCACATACGTGCACTGGGGTTGCGCGTTTGTTCGGCAGTCCCCAGCATAAACATCGGTGCGCCCCGGCGGAGAGACTCCCGCAAGAGCCGGACGTCCCGGGACCGCCACCGACGTCGAGGAGGACACCGTGAGGACTGTGGCGCTGACACCCCAGCGGCGGACCGAGGCCCTGGAGGCGCTCGCGCGGTCGTCGACGGACGGCAACGAGCTCGACGTCCTCGTCGTCGGCGGCGGCGTGACCGGTGCCGGCATCGCGCTCGACGCGGTGACGCGCGGCCTGCGCGTCGGCATCGTCGAGGCGCAGGACTGGGGCAGCGGCACGTCGAGCCGGTCCTCCAAGCTCGTCCACGGCGGTCTGCGCTACCTCCAGATGCTCGACTTCCACCTCGTCCACGAGGCGCTCACCGAGCGCGACCTGCTCCTCAAGCGCATCGCGCCGCACCTGGTGAAGCCGGTCTCGTTCCTCTACCCGCTCGAGAACAAGTACTGGGAGCGCGCGTACGTCGGCGCCGGCGTCGCGCTGTACGACGCGCTCGCGAGCATCGCCCCGGGCAAGCGCGCGATGCCGTTCCACCGGCACGTCACGCGCACGGGCATGGAGCGACTCTTCCCCGACCTCAAGCACGAGGCCGCCGTCGGCGCCGTCCGCTACTGGGACGCGAGCGTCGACGACGCGCGGCTCGTCGTGACCCTCGTCCGCACCGCCGCGTCGTACGGCGCGCACGCCGCGAGCCGCACGCAGGTCGTCGAGCTCACCAAGCGTGGGACGGGCGTCGTCAACGGCGCCGTCGTCGTCGACCTCGAGACCGGACGCGAGATCACGGTGCGCGCCGACCAGGTCATCAACGCGACCGGCGTCTGGACCGAGGAGACCGAGTCGCTCGCCGACACCGAGGGCGGCCTGCACGTCCTCGCGTCCAAGGGCATCCACATCGTCGTGCCGCGCGACCGGATCCGCGGCGACGTCGGCCTGATCCTGCAGACCGAGAAGAGCGTCCTGTTCGTCATCCCGTGGTCCCGCTACTGGGTCATCGGCACCACGGACACGCCGTGGAAGCAGGAGCTGCAGCACCCCGTCGCGACGGCCGCCGACATCGAGTACGTGCTCGACCACGCGAACCAGGTGCTCGAGCGCCCGCTGACCAAGGACGACATCATCGGCACCTGGGCGGGCCTGCGCCCGCTCCTGCAGCCCGGCACCAAGGAGGGCACGTCGTCCGCCAAGGTGTCCCGCGAGCACACGGTCGCGTCACCCGCCCCGGGCCTGACCGTGATCGCGGGCGGCAAGCTGACGACGTACCGGGTCATGGCCGAGGACGCGGTGGACTTCGCGCTCGGCTCCCGCGCCAAGCAGCTCCCGTCGATCACCGACCGGATCCCGCTCGCCGGCGCCGAGGGGCACGCCGTCCTCCAGCGCCAGGCGCGCCGCATCGCCGAGACCCACGGGTGGACGCGCGCCATGGTCGACCACCTGCTGCACCGCTACGGCTCGATGCTCGACGAGATCATCGACATGGTCACCGAGCAGCCGGACCTCGCCCGCCCGCTCGAGAACGCACCCGCGTACCTGCGTGCCGAGGTCGCGTACGCGGCGTCGCACGAGGGCGTCCTGCACCTCGAGGACGTCATGCTGCTGCGCACGCGGCTCGTCTACGAGCAGGCCGACCAGGGCCTCTCGGCCGCCGAGGAGATCGCCGCGATCGTCGGCGAGCGGCTCGGCTGGGACGAGCAGACGCGCCGGTCGGAGGTCGACGCGTACCGCGCACGCTGCGAGGCCGAGGCGGCCGCCGCCGCCGAGCAGACCGACGAGGCGGCCGAGCAGGTCCGGCTCGCCGTGCCCGACCTGGCACCGCTGCGACCGCTCGGCGGTCCCGCCGACCCGGGCCGCAAGCCCGGGTCGCCCGCCGGCTCACCTGCGGCGGCGGGGCCGGCCGGCACCTGAACCGTCGGGGCCCCGGCCCCGGCACCCCCGGCGGGAGCGCTCCCGCCCCGAAGACCCTCCGGCCCCCGCCGGAGAGCACGTGACAACGACGTCTCGACTGAAACGAGGAACCCATGGACGTGACCCTTGGGCAGGTCTTCATCTCGGAGGTGATCGGCACCGGCTTCCTGCTCCTGCTGGGCGCGGGTGTCGTCGCCAACGTGATCCTCCCGGCCAACAAGGGCTTCAACGCCGGCTGGCTCACCATCAACTTCGGGTGGGGCCTTGCCGTCTTCGCCGGCGTCTACGCCGCCTGGCGCTCGGGAGCCCACCTCAACCCCGCCGTGACGTTCGGCCTCCTGGCCAACGGTGCGGAGGAGTACGCACCCGGTGTCGAGGTGTCGTTCAGCTCGACCCTGGTCTACCTCGCGGGCGAGATGGTCGGCGCCTTCCTCGGCGCCGTGCTCGCCTACCTGGCGTACAAGAAGCACTTCGACGAGCCCGCCGACCCGGCCGTCAAGCTCGGCGTCTTCTCCACCGGCCCCGCGATCCGGAGCTACGGCTGGAACCTCGTGACCGAGATCCTCGGCACGTTCGTGCTCGTCTACATCATCCTGCAGTTCGGCAACACGCCCAGCGAGCTCGGCCCGCTCGCCGTCGCCCTCCTGGTCGTCGGCATCGGCGCGAGCCTCGGTGGCCCGACGGGCTACGCGATCAACCCGGCACGTGACCTGGGCCCGCGCATCGCGCACGCGATCCTGCCGATCAAGGGCAAGGGCTCGAGCGACTGGGGCTACTCGTGGGTCCCGGTCGTCGGCCCGATCATCGGCGGTGTCCTCGCCGGTCTCCTCGCGGCGGCCGTCGGCTGACCCGCGTCGGGCGGTCGCGGCACCGGCCGCGACCGCCCGCCCCGAACCGACAACCCATCCCCAGCACGACGACGTGAAGGACGGACATGGCTGACTACATCCTGGCGATCGACCAGGGAACGACGAGCACGCGCGCGATCGTCTTCGACCACTCCGGGTCCATCGTGGCCACGGGCCAGAAGGAGCACGAGCAGATCTTCCCGAGGGCGGGCTGGGTCGAGCACGACGCCGCCGAGATCTGGACCAACACGCGTGAGGTCGTCGGCCTCGCGCTGACGCGGGCCAACCTCACGCACCGCGACATCGCCGCCGTCGGCATCACCAACCAGCGCGAGACCGCCGTGGTCTGGGACCGGACGACGGGCGAGCCGGTCTACAACGCGATCGTCTGGCAGGACACCCGCACGCAGAAGATCTGCGACGAGCTCGCCGCGCTGGGCGGCGGCGCCGAGCGGTACAAGGACCGCGTCGGCCTGCCCCTCGCGACGTACTTCTCGGGCCCGAAGATCCGCTGGATCCTCGACAACGTCGACGGCGCGCGCGAGAAGGCCGAGGCGGGCCAGCTCGCGTTCGGCAACACCGACTCGTGGGTGCTGTGGAACATGACGGGCGGCGTCGACGGCGGCGTGCACGTCACCGACGTGACCAACGCGTCGCGGACCATGCTCATGAACCTCGACTCGCTCAGCTGGAACGAGGAGATCGCGGGCGAGATGGGCATCCCGATGTCGATGCTCCCCGAGATCCGCTCGTCGTCGGAGGTCTACGGCAAGGGCCGCCAGGGCGGCATGGTCCCCGACGTGCCGATCGCGGGCATCCTCGGCGACCAGCAGGCCGCGACGTTCGGCCAGGCGTGCTTCGAGGTCGGCACGGCCAAGAACACGTACGGCACGGGCAACTTCATGCTGCTCAACACCGGCACCGAGCCGATCCACTCGAAGAACGGCCTGCTCACGACGGTCTGCTACAAGATCGGCGACCAGCCGCAGGTGTACGCGCTCGAGGGCTCGATCGCGGTGACCGGCTCGCTCGTGCAGTGGCTGCGCGACAACCTCGGGCTCATCAAGGACGCGCCCGAGATCGAGAAGCTCGCGGCGTCCGTCGAGGACAACGGCGGCGCGTACTTCGTGCCGGCGTTCTCGGGCCTGTTCGCGCCGTACTGGCGGTCGGACGCGCGCGGTGCGCTCGTCGGCCTCACGCGGTACGTCAACAAGGGCCACATCGCCCGGGCCGCGCTCGAGGCGACCGCGTTCCAGACGCGCGAGGTCCTCGACGCCATGAACGCCGACTCGGGCGTCGACCTGACCGAGCTCAAGGTCGACGGCGGCATGGTCGCCAACGAGCTGCTCATGCAGTTCCAGGCGGACATCCTCGGGGTGCCGGTCGTCCGGCCGAAGGTCGCGGAGACGACGGCGCTCGGCGCCGCCTACGCCGCGGGCATCGCGGTCGGCTTCTGGTCCGGTGAGCAGGACGTCATCGACAACTGGGCCGAGGACAAGCGCTGGGAGCCCTCGATGGAGGACGCCGCGCGCGAGAAGACGTACCGCAACTGGAAGAAGGCCGTGACCAAGACGTTCGACTGGGTCGACGAGGACGTCGAGTGACGTCCTGACCGGGTCACGACGACGGCGCCCGTCCCCGCACAGGGGGGCGGGCGCCGTCGTCGTCCCGCGCCCGGCGGCGGCCGCAGCCGTCGTCGTCGCGCGCAGGGCCGTGGTCGGCGAGGATGGCCGCATGACGACGGTCGCGGTGACGGGTGCGTACGGCAAGGCGGGACGGGCGGTCGTGGCCGACCTCCTCGAGCACGGGTACGAGGTGCTGGCGTCCGACCTCGCGGGGCCCGCCGGGGACCAGAACGACCTGGGGACCGGCCTCGTGCTCGCCGACCTCACGGACTTCGGGCAGGCCCTCGAGGCGATGGCGGGTGCGGACGTCGTCGTCCACCTCGGGAACATCCCCGCTCCCGGGCGCGCGACCGCGCCCGAGACCCTGAACCGCAACACCGCGATGAACCACAACGTCTTCCTCGCGGCCGCGCGCCTCGGCATGCGGCGCGTGGTGTGGGCGTCGAGCGAGACGACCCTCGGGCTGCCGTTCGACACCCCGCCCCGCTACGCACCCGTCGACGAGGCGCACTTCCCGGTCCCGACGTCGACGTACGCGCTGTCGAAGGTCCTCGGCGAGGAGGCCGCGCGGCACGTGAGCGAGTGGTCCGGCATCCCGTTCCTCGGGCTGCGGCTGTCGAACATCCACACCGTCGAGGACTACGCCGCCGTCCCCGGCTACTGGGACGACCCGGCGTCGCGGCGCTGGAACCTGTGGGGCTACGTCGACGTCCGCGACGTCGCGCAGGCGTTCCGCCTCGGCGTCGAGGCGACGACGACGGGCTCGCAGAACGTGATCGTCGCGGCGGCGGACACGATCATGACGACGCCGTCGCGCGAGCTGCTCGAGCGCGAGTTCCCCGGCGTCCCGCTGACGCGCGAGATCGGCGAGCTCGAGACCCTGCTGGCGATCGACGCCGCGCGCGAGCTGATCGGGTACGACCCGCAGCACTCCTGGCGCGACCACGTGGGCTGACGCGCCACCCCTCGCCTCAGGCGCGGCCCTCCCGCGCGGCGTCGGCGGACGCGAGGAGCTCGCGCAGGAGCCCGTCGAGGAGCGGTCTGCGGTCCTCCGCCACGCCGGCGAGCAGGCCCTGCTGGACCTCAAGGCCCGCGACGAGCGCGCGGTCGACGAGCTCGCGTCCCTCCTCGGTCAGGCTCACGACGAGGCTGCGGCGGTCGGACGGCGAGGGCGCCCTGCGGACGAGGCCGAGGCCCTCGAGCCGGTCGACGCGCCCTGTGACACCGCCCGACGTGAGCATGAGCGAGGCCGTGAGCTGCGTGGGCGACAGCGCGAAGGGCTCGCCCGAGCGGCGCAGCGTCGCGAGGACGTCGAAGTCGGCCCGCGTGATCCCGAACTCGGCGTAGGCAGCGGCGACGGCGTCGCCCGCGACGCGCGCGAGCCGGTACACCCGCCCGAAGATCCCCATCGCCTCGGTGTCGAGCTCGGGCCGCTCGCGCGCCCACTGGTCACGGATCCGGTCGACGCCGTCGCGCGGGACGGGACCGGACGCGACCGAGGCGGCGCCGCGGGCGGCCGGGGTGGAGCCGGCGGTGGAGCCGGCGTCGCGGGCGGTCGGGCTGGCCATGGCTCCAGCGTGGCACAGCCCCTTGCACATCATCTTCTCAGCGGTAATCATCTTAGCGGTAAGATACTTACTGCTGAGGAGAACCATGGCCACCGACGCGGCACTCCGCCGGATCCCGCTCCTGCTCGTCGCGGCCGTGGCGCCCGCGATCTGGGGAACGACGTACCTGGTCACCACCACCTGGCTGCCGGACGACCGTCCGGCGCTCGCGGCCCTGTGCCGCGCGCTCCCGGCCGGGCTGCTCCTGCTCGCGATCGGTCGGCGGCTGCCGCACGGGTCGTGGTGGTGGCGGTCCCTCGTCCTGGGCGCGCTCAACATCGCCGCGTTCCTCACGCTGCTCTTCGTGGCCGCGTACCGGCTGCCCGGCGGGGTCGCGGCGACGCTCGGCGCGGTGCAGCCGCTGCTGGTGGCGGGGCTCGCCGTGGTGCTGCTGGGCGACCGCCTCCGCACGCGGACGCTGGTCGCGGGGCTGCTGGGCGTCGCGGGCGTCGCGCTCCTCGTCCTGCGGGCGGGGGCCCGGATGGACGGCGTCGGCGTCGCGGCCGGGCTGGGCGCCGCGGTCGTGGCCGCGCTCGGCGTCGTGCTCATGCGTCGGTGGGGACGGCCCGTGGGCCTCGTGCCGTTCACGGCGTGGCAGCTCACCGCGGGCGGCGTGCTGCTCGTGCCGGTCGTGGTCGCCGTCGAGGGCCTGCCGCCCGCGCTGACGCCCGTCGAGGTGGGCGGGCTCGCCCACATGGCGCTGATCGGGACCGCGCTGCCCTATCTACTGTGGTTCCGGGGCATGCAGCACCTGCCGGTCACGGACGTGTCCTTCCTCGGCCTGGTCAGCCCCGTCGTCGCGACCGCGCTCGGGTGGGCGGTGCTCGGCCAGGCGCTCGGGCCGTGGCAGCTCACCGGTGCGGCGATGACGCTCACCGGCCTCGTGCTCGCGCAGCTCACCACGGGCGGGCGGCGAGTGGTCGCCGACCCGTCCGGGCCGACGACCACCTCACCACGTCAGTGGAACCAGGCGCCGCCGTTGACGTCGAGCACGGTCCCGGTCGAGAAGGAGCCCGCGGGCGACGCGAGGAACAGCACGGCCTCCGCGACGTCGTCGGGCGTGCCCGCGCGACCCAGCGGGGTGCCCGCGACGGCCGCGCGCTGACCGGCCTCGGGCGTGAACCGCTCGTGGAACGGGGTGTCGCCGATGAAGCCCGGCGCGACGCAGTTCACCGTGACGCCCCTCGGCCCGAGCTCCTTGGCGAGGGCTCGCGTGAACCCGTCGACGCCCGCCTTGGCGGCGGCGTACGCGACCGCTCCCGCGCCGCCGCCGTTCTGGGCCGCGAGCGAGCCGATCGTGACGACGCGGCCCCCGTCGGGCATCGCACCGCCGTCGGCCCGCAGCACCGCGCGGGTCACGAGGAACGCGCTGGTCAGGTTCACGTCGAGCACAGCCCGCCAGTGGTCCTCGGGCATCTCGGCGAGCGGCCGGCGCCCGACGAGCCCGCCCGCGTTGTTGACCAGGACGTCGATCCCGCCGCCCAGGTCGCCGACGGCCCGCGCGACGACGTCGTCGACCGCTGCGGCGTCCGTCGCGTCGAGCGCGTACGCGACGCCACGCCGCCCGAGCGCCTCGACCTCGGCCACCACGTCGGCGGCGTCGTGCGTCCGGTACGTCACGGCGACGTCGGCGCCCGCACGCGCGAGGCGCACCGCCACCGCGCGGCCGATGCCGGTGCCCGCACCGGTCACGAGCGCGCGCCGGCCCGCGAGGGGCAGCGCCGGGTCCGCGGGCGTGGTCGGCGTCGTGCCGGTGGGCGTCGTACCGGCCGCCATCAGCGGTCGACCCGTGCGCTGCCGCCGCCCGCGAGCTTGAGGACCTCGGCCTTGGTGACCATGGTCGTGTCGCCCGGGGTCGTCATCGCGAGCGCGCCGTGCGCGGCGCCGTACTCGACCGCCGTCCGCAGCGGCTGGCCGTCCAGCAGGCCGAAGATCAGGCCCGACGCGAACGAGTCGCCGCCGCCGACGCGGTCCATGATCTCGAGCCGCTCGCGGTGCGTGGACTGCACGACGCCGGTCTCGCGCGACCACGCGAGGGCGCCCCAGTCGTTGATGCTGGCCGAGTGCACGGTGCGCATCGTCGTGCCGATGACGGCGAAGTTGGGGTAGGCGGCAGCAGCCGTCTCGATCATCGCGGCGAACTTGTCGACCTCGAGCGACGAGAGGTTCTCGTCGACGCCCTCGACCTCGAAGCCGAGGCTCGCGGTGAAGTCCTCCTCGTTGCCGATCATGACGTCGATGTGCTCGGCGATGCGCTTGTTGACCTCCTGCGCCTTGGCCTGGCCGCCGATCGACCGCCAGAGGCTCGGGCGGTAGTTGAGGTCGTAGGAGACGACGGTCCCGTGCTTCTTGGCCGCCGTGACCGCCTCGACGACGACCTCCGCGGTCGTCTCGCTCAGCGCCGCGAAGATGCCGCCGGTGTGCAGCCAGCGCACGCCCAGGTCGCCGAAGAGGTGGTCCCAGTCGACGTCGCCCGGCTTCATCTGCGACGCCGCCGTGAGGCCCCGGTCCGAGACGCCGACGGCGCCGCGGACCCCGAAGCCGCGCTCGGTGAAGTTGAGACCGTTGCGGACCGTGCGGCCGATGCCGTCGTACGGGACCCACTGGACGAGCTGGGTGTCGAGGCCGCCCGTGAGCATGAGGTCCTCGACGAGGCGACCGACCTCGTTGTCCACGAGCGCGGTGACGATCGCACCGCGCAGGCCGAACGCGCGGCGCAGGCCGCGGGTCACGTTGTACTCGCCGCCGCCCTCCCACGCGCGGAACGAGCGCGCGGTGCGGATGCGCCCCTCCCCCGGGTCCAGGCGGAGCATGACCTCGCCGAGCGACACCGCGTCGTAGCGGCACTCGTCGGCGGGGCGGATGGTCAGTGCGGCGTGGTCGGCCATGGTGCGGGTCCTCGGTGGTGTCGGGGCGTCGTCGTCGGCGCGGGTGGTCCCGGCGGGTGGTGGAGCCGGCGGGTGGTGGTCGCTGCGGTGGTGGTCGCGGCGGTGGTGGTCGCTGCGGTGGTGGTCGCGGCGCGTGCCGCCGCGGGGGGTGCGGTCAGGCGGCCGGGCGGGTGAGCGCGACGGCCTCGGCCGTGAGCGCCGTGATCCCGGCGAAGTCACCCGAGCGGACCCGGTCCTTGGGGACCATCCACGACCCGCCGACGGCGGCGACGGCCGGGATGCCCAGGTAGTCCTGGACGTTCGTGGGGCCGATCCCGCCGGTGGGCACGAAGCGGACGCCGCCGAACGGTGCGGAGAGCGCGGAGATCGCCGCGGCCCCGCCCGACGTGCCGGCCGGGAAGAACTTGACCGTCGTGAGCCCGAGCTCGAGCGCGGCCTGGATCTCGGTCGCGGTGACGGCGCCGGGCAGCGCGAGGACGCCGTGCTCGCGGCAGCGCTCGACGACGGCGCGGCTCAGGCCCGGCGAGACGACGTACGACGCGCCCGCGGCGACGGCCTGGTCCACCTGCTCGGGGGTGAGCACGGTCCCCGCGCCGACGAGCATGTCGCCGCGGTCCGCCATCGCGCGGATCGAGTCCTGCGCAGCGGCGGTGCGGAAGGTCACCTCGGCGACCGGCAGCCCGCCGGCGACGAGGGCCTCCGCGAGGGGTGCGGCGTCCTTCGCGTCGTCGAGCACGACGACGGGGACGAGGCGGGCTTCGGCGAGGGCGGCGAGGATGTCCATGGCTTCGTTTCGCTAGACGGAATGCACGTGTCGTTGGGCGAAACCATGGTGGCATGCCGACGCGACGCCGGGCAAGGGCCCCCGGGCGTCAGGCGGCGGAGGCGCCCAGGCGCAGCTCGCCGAGCACGTCGTCCGCGAGGACGTCGGCCAGGAGGTCGGCGACCGCCAGGCCGTGCAGGGCCGGCAGGGCTGCGCGCAGGAGGACCGGGTCGGCGTCGGGCTCGGCCTCGAGCGCCGCAGCCGTGACGTCGACGACCGTCAGGAGCTGGGCCCGCAGGCGCCCCGTCGCGTGCGCGGCCCACGCGGCCGCGTGCATCGCGCGCGCCCACGCGCCCGCCGGCCACCGGACCTCCGCGAGCGCGTCGAGCGGCACGGGTACGGCGGGCACCGGCACCCGCACGGCCGCGCCGGCCGCGCTCACGCGCTCCCACGCGCTGCGCAGGACGACGGAGTGCTCCTCCCCCAGGCCGGGCCGCAGCCACGCCGCGACCACCGCGCCCGCGGCGGCCGCGGCGGGTGCGGGGACGTCCCCGACCCCGAGCACCGGCCGGACCGGGGCGTCGGGCCACCGCGCGGCCTCGCGGACCACCAGTCGCGCCACATCCCGCGCACCGCCCAGCCCGCTGCGCGCCAACGCGGTCGCGGACGGCAGCCGGCCGAGCGTCGCGGCGAGCCCGACGTCCGCGGTCGAGGGGACGGCGTCGTCGGCGGCCTCGGCGGCGTCCCACGCACGCTCCGCGGCGCCCGGGTCGACGTCGAGCGCGTGCAGGCCGAGACGGACGGCGGCGTCGTCGGCCAGACGGAAGACGCCCGCGAGCGTGCGGAGCACCTCCGCGCCACCGGGCCGGCAGGCCGCGTCGGTCGCGAGGACCGTCGGCGAGGACAGCGTGTACGGCATGTCGGGCTCCTCCCGGTCTGCCTCCCGAGGCTAACCGGGCAGAGCGGGACGTTCGCGGCGGATCACCCGCACGGACCAACGGGTGCCCTCACGCACGCCGACCCGCCCGCCGCCCCGCGCGGGGCGGGCGAGGCCGGGCGACGTCTCAGGCGGGCCCGGGTCGACGTCGCCCGACGTCGCCCGCCGTCACCTGCCCAGCCGGGCGGCCACGTCACTCCGGCAGCGTGATCCCGTTCGGCAGCAGCGGGGGCAGCACGCGTCGCATCTCGGCGTGCAGCGCGGCGAGGCGCTCGGGGGTCATCCGCTCGGCGGGTGCGGTGACGCTGACCGCGGCGATCGCCGACCCGGACCGCAGGAGCGGCACCGCGACGCAGCTGATGCCGACCTCGTTCTCCTGCTCCTCGGTCGCGTACCCCGTCTCGCGTGCGCGCTCCAGCACCGACCACACGCGGTCGGCGTCGACGGGCCGCTCGGCCTCCGCGGCCCGCACGTAGCCCGCGAGCATCGCGCGGTCCGTGCCCCGGTGCGCGAGCAGTGCGCGCCCGAGCGCCGTCGTGACCGCCGGGCTGCGCCGGCCGATCGCCGACCACACGCGCACCGACCGCTCGGGCTCGACCTTGTCGAGGTAGACCACGTGGCTCCCGCTCAGAACGCCGAGGTGCACGAGCTCGTCGGCGGTCGCGCACAGCGCGACGAGCGCGGGGTGCAGCAGGACGGGCAGGTTCTCCTCGCCGAGGAAGTCGTCGGCCAGCCGCGTCGCGGACGCCCCCAGGAGGTACGCCCCCGTCGTCGGGTCCTGCGCGACGAAGCCCCGGTAGCGCAGCGCCGAGAGCACGCGGTGCAGGGTCGCCTTGTTCAGGCCGAGGGTCGAGGCGAGCTCGGCGAGCCCCGTGCCGTGCGGGCCGGCGGGCGCGAGCGCCTGGAGCACGAGGAGCGCGCGGTCGACCGCCTCGACGGGCGAGCCCGAGGGGCCCGCCGTCGTCTGCCCGGCCGCCGTCCCGGCCGTCGTCCGCTCCGTCACGGCGCCCAGCGTAGGCACTCGGGCCGTCGTCGTACGGTCCCCGGCGCCTGCGCCATCCAGCGCGACCCGGCGCGACCCCCGCGGCTAGGGTCGGTGCCCGTGAGCAGCACCGCGCGCGCCGTCAGCACGACCACCGTCGGGGAGTCCGGCGCCCGGGTGGTCTTCCTGCACGGGCTCTTCGGGCAGGGGAAGAACTTCACGCAGATCGCCAAGGCGCTCGAGCCCGACGCGCGGTCCCTCCTGGTCGACCTGCCCAACCACGGCCGCTCCACGTGGACCGACCGCTTCGACTACGCCGAGATCGCCGACCTCGTGGCGGACGAGCTCCGGACGGGGTTCGCGGCCGACGGGCCCGTGCACGTCGTCGGGCACTCGATGGGCGGCAAGGTCGCGATGGTGCTCGCGCTGCGCCACCCGGACCTCGTGGACCGGCTCGTCGTGGCCGACATCGCCCCGGCGTCCGGCGGCTCGCTGGGCGAGTTCGCGTACCTCCTGGACAGCCTCGCGGCGATCGACCTGGCGTCGCTCGGGCGGCGGCGCGGCGAGGCCGACGAGCGCCTCGCGGAGCGCGTCGACGACGCCCGCGTGCGCGGCTTCCTGCTGCAGAACCTGCGCGCCCACGGCGACACGTTCCGTTGGCGGGCGAACCTCGACCTCCTGCGACGCGAGCTGCCCGCGATCGGCGGCTTCCCCGACGTCGGCGACGCGACCTTCGACCACCCCGTGCTGTGGGTCGCGGGCGACCGGTCCGACTACATCCGCCCGGACGAGCACGGCCCCGTCATGCGCCGGCTCTTCCCGCGCACGACCCTCGTGACCGTCAAGGGCGCCGGCCACTGGGTGCACTCGGAGCAGCCCGAGGCGTTCGTGTCCGCGCTGCGCACGTTCCTCGGCCTCGACCGGGCGTAGGCCCCCGACCCGCCGGCGAGGCGCGCGCCCCGGAGACCGTCAGGTCACCCTCGACGCCGGTCCCACGCCCCCGGGTTGAGCACGTGCTCGGGACGACGACCGTGCGCGACGTCGAGGAGGGCCTGCACCACGTCGGCGGACACCTCGCGCGTGAAGTCCGCCGTCCAGCACAGCGCGTGGGGCGTCACGACGACGTCCGGCATGGTCAGCAGCGGGTCGTCGGCCGCGGGCGGCTCGGGGTCCAGGACGTCGAGCGCGGCGCCCGCGAGCCGTCCCTCGGCCAGCGCCGCGGTGAGCGCCACCTGGTCGACGACGCCGCCGCGCGCGACGTTCACCAGGTGCGCGGTGGGCCGCATCGCGGCGAGGAACGCCTCGTCGACGAGGTGGTGCGACGACGGCGTGAGCGCGGCCGTGACGACGACGTAGTCGGACTCCGCGGCGAGGCGCTCGGTCGGCACCATCACGACGCCGAGCTCGGCCGCGCGCGGCGACGTCCCCGACCGGTTGCTCGCGACGACGCGCACGCCGAGCGGCAGGAGCAGCTCGGCGAGCTCGGCGCCGACCGCGCCGAAGCCGAGGATGCCCACGGTCCGTCCGACGACGCCGGCGCCGCGGTACCGGCCGCGGTCGGCCCACCGCCCCTCGACGGCGGCGCGGTGGTTCTCGGCGAGGCGGTGCGCCTGCGCGAGGAGCAGCGTGAGGGCCGCGACGGCGAGCGGCCGCCGCACCGCCGTCGGCGTGTTCGTGACGACGACGCCCTCGGCCGCCAGGCCGTCGAGGTCGATCCCGTCGTACCCGGCGCCGAACCGCGCGACGTGCCGCAGGCGGGGGGCGGCCGCCACGAGCTCGCGCGGGAAGTGCAGGTGGCCGACCGCGAGCACGGCGTCGTAGCGCGCGACGAGCTCGACGGGCGGGACGTCGCCGTCGACGGCGGGCATGAGCTCCCACTCGAGCCCGGCGTCGACGAGGCGGTGCAGACCGATGTCGCCGAACAGGAGCGACCCGTCGGGGCGCCTCAGCTCGGACGTGACGCCGATGCGGTACCCAGCCATGCTCGTTCTCCATTCGTCGGATCTCTGGGCACCCTATCGCTCCTACGTGACCGGCTGTTCGCGGACGGGTGCCAGGATTCATCAGATGATTGCTACGGTGGTGCCGCCCACCGCAGACACATCACCCACCCGTGCCCACCCGTGCCCACCAGCCCGTCCGTGCCCACCAGCCCGTCCGAGGAGGACGCATGAGGATCACCCACGTCGAGGTCGAGGACGTCCGCTTCCCCACCTCGCTGACCGCCGACGGCTCCGACGCGATGAACAAGGACGGCGACTACTCGGCCGCCTACGTCGTCCTGCACACGGACGGCACCGCAGCCGACGGCACGCCGCTGGCCGGCCACGGGCTCACCTTCACGACCGGCCGCGGCAACGACATCGTGGGCGTCGCGGCGCGTCAGCAGGCCGCGCTGCTGGTCGGGATGGACGTCGAGGAGATGGCGGCCGACATGGGCGCGGTCTACCGGCACCTGACGTCCGACGCGCAGATGCGCTGGCTCGGCCCCGAGAAGGGTGTCGTCCACCTCTCGCTCTCGGCCGTGATGAACGCGGCGTGGGACCTCGCGGGCCGGCTCGCGGGCAAGCCGGTGTGGCGCCTGCTGGCCGACATGACGCCCGAGCAGCTCGTCGACGTCGCGGACCTGCGCTACCTGTCCGACGCCCTGACGCGCGACGAGGCGATCGCGATCCTGCGCGCGCAGGAGGACGGCAAGGCGGCGCGCGTCGCCGAGCTCGAGGCGACGGGCTACCCCTGCTACACGACGTCGGCCGGTTGGCTCGGGTACAGCGACGAGAAGCTGCGCCGCCTGTGCCAGGAGGCGGTCGACCAGGGCTACCGCCACATCAAGCTCAAGGTCGGCGCGGACCTCGAGGAGGACGTCCGCCGCTGCGGGATCGCGCGCGAGGTCATCGGGCCGGACCGCGTGCTCATGATCGACGCCAACCAGGTGTGGGACGTGGACCAGGCGATCGAGTGGACCACCGCACTCGCTCGCTTCGACCTGCTGTGGATCGAGGAGCCGACGAGCCCCGACGACGTGCTGGGCCACGCCGCGATCAAGAAGGGTGTCGCGCCCGTCGGCGTCGCGACGGGCGAGCACTGCCACAACCGCGTGATGTTCAAGCAGTTCATGCAGGCCGGCGCGCTCGACTTCTGCCAGCTCGACGCGGGTCGCCTCGGCAGCCTCAACGAGATCGTCGCCGTCCTGCTGCTCGCCGCGAAGTTCGGCGTCCCCGTGTGCCCGCACGCGGGCGGCGTGGGCCTGTGCGAGATGGTCCAGCACGTGTCGATGCTCGACTTCGTCGCCGTCTCGGGCACGCGCGAGGGACGCGTCACCGAGTTCGTCGACCACCTGCACGAGCACTTCACGGACCCCTGCGTCGTGCGCGACGCCGCCTACGTGGTCCCGAGCCGCCCGGGGTACTCGACCCAGATGCACCCGGAGTCGGTCGCCGAGTTCCGCTTCCCGGACGGCGCGTACTGGTCCGCACGCCTCGCGCGGGCCTGAGCGGTGGGTGCGACGGGCGGCGCGAGGGCCGTGCCGGATACTCCTGCCATGTCACGGACCGACCGCGTCGTCGACGGCATCACGCGGATGATCCTCGACGGCGAGCTGCGCGCCGGGGACCGGCTGCCCGTCGAGAAGGACCTCGCGGCGGCCCTCGACGTCTCGCGGGGCTCGCTGCGCGAGGGGGTCCGCGCGCTCGAGGCGCTCGGCGTCCTCGAGGCGAGGCAGGGCGCGGGGACGTACGTGACGAGTCTCGACCCGAGCCTGCTCGTCGGACCGCTCGGCATGGTCGTCGAGCTCCAGGCCGCGGGCCACGCGCTGCCCGTGCACGAGGTGCGGCGCACGCTCGAGACCGAGGCGGCGGGCCTCGCGGCGCGACGGGCCGACGACCACGCGGCGTCGTCGGCGCTCGCCGCCGCGCGCGCCGCGCTCGACGACGCCGCGGGCGTCCTCGCGTCCGGCGACGTCGACCACGAGCGCCTGCTCGAGGCGGACATCGCGTTCCACCGGGCCCTGGCGGACGCGGCGGGGAACCCCGTCCTCGCCGCGCTCGTCGAGGCCCTCGCCGGCCGCACCGCGCGCCACCGCCTGTGGCGGGGCCTGACCGACGACGGCGCCGACGCCCGGACCCAGCGCGAGCACGAGGCGGTCCTGGACGCGGTCGTCGCGGGCGACGTCGAGCGGGCCCGCGTCCGGATGGCGGCGCACCTGCTCGAGGTCGAGGACTTCCTGCGCCGGTCCGACGACGCCTGAGCGGACGCGCCCGACCCGTCGCACCCGAGCCGCCCGCGCCTCGGGTGCCACCGCCCGGCCGAGTCAGGGACACTGGACCCGACCGACCGCATCACCGACGAGGAGCTCACCGTGCCCCAGGCGACCGTCCGCTGGTTCGACGCCGACCGAGGGTTCGGCTTCCTCGCCCTCGAGGAGGGCGAGGAGGACCTGTTCGTGCACGCGTCCGAGATCGTCAGCCGCGACGGGACGCGCGTGCTCCGCGAGGGGCAGGTCGTCGAGTTCGAGCTGGGCGAGGGCGACCGCGGGCCGCAGGCGCGCCGCGTCCGGGTCACGGGCGACGGCGCCGCCGGTGGGACCGTGGGCGTGCTCGGCACGGTCACCTGGTACGAGCCGGGCAAGGGGTACGGCTTCGTCACGCCCGACGACGGCGGCGCCGAGATCTTCGTGCACAGCTCGGCCATCGTGGGCGGTGGCGTGATCACCGACGGGCAGCGCGTCGCGTTCCTCGTGGTCGACGGCGAGAAGGGCCCGCAGGCCGATCACCTGCTGCCGCTCGGCCCCGAGGCGGGCCGGGCGGGCCAGGCGGGCCAGGCGGGCCACGGCGGCCAGAAGGGTCGCCACGGCGCCGCACCCGACGGCGCCGACGGCACCGTGACCTGGTACGACACCGAGAAGGGCTTCGGGTTCGTCGCCCCGGACGCCGGCGGCGAGGACGTCTTCGTCCACGCCAAGGCGCTCGCCGGTGGACTGAGGGAGCTCGCCGAGGGCGACCGCGTCACGTACGGCGTCACGGCCGGCGACCGGGGGCCGCAGGGCCGCGACGTGCGGCTCGTGGGCGGCTCGGGGTCGCGCGGCGGGTTCGGCTCCGCGCCGCGCGGCGCGTCTGCGGGCGCACCCCGCGGCCGGTCCGGGCACGCGGCGCCGTCCCGCACGCCCGTGCGCGGCGGCGAGGGCGTCGTCGCGCGCTACGACGCGGACCGCGGGTTCGGCTTCATCACGCCCGACGCCGGCGGCGACGACCTGTTCGTGCACGTGTCGGTCGTGCGGGGCTCCGACGTGCTGCAGGAGGGCGACCGGGTCCGGTACGCGGTTCGTCAGGGCGAGCGGGGGCCGCAGGCCGACCGCGTCGAGCTGCTCTGAGCCCCGCCGCCGGGCGCCCGCACGGCCCGGCCCCGGCGCACCCCTGCCCGCGCGCCGTCAGCTGGCCCCCGGGCGGCACGCGGCGAGGCAGTCGTTGTAGCGGTCGGACGCGAGCTGGTACGCGTCACCGGCGTTGTTCGACTTGTCGCGCGCGGTGTCGACCTTGGCGACCGCGATCGCGAGCGCCGTGACGGCCGCGGCGCACGCGGCTCCCGTGAACCCGAACCCGCCGAGGGTCCAGATCGCGACGCCGCAGCTCACCGCCATCGCGGCATCGGCCGCGAGGGCCAGGTTCCTCGCCTCCTCCCAGTCGTCGTAGGCGTTCCGCCACGCCTGGAACTTGTCGTCCTTCCGGTTCAGCTCTGTCGTGCACGGCATGGTGATCAGTCCGTTCGCACAGGTGGGGTGAAGAACATGCTCATCCCGTCGGGACGGAGCAGGGAGTGGTGGCGCAGGCGTGCCGTCACGTCGTCGTACCAGCTCTGCCTGGCCAGGTCCGTCAGGTCGACGCGGTCCACGTCGAGCCCGACGGTCGGCTCCCAGGGCGCCGAGCGGCGCACGAATCCGGTGAGCCGGGTGAACGCGCCGTCCTGGAGCCCGTTGTTGAGCAGGCTGAACATGTGCGCGCGCACGCGCACCGACGTGCCCGTGGCCAGGTCGACGACGTCGCAGAACGTCGAGAACTTGGGCGGGGCGGGGTCGTCCGCGATCGCGAGCCCGTCGACGACGCCCTCGACCGTCACCATGTCGCCCTCGGCGCCCGTGCCGTCGAGGAGCTCCTGGGCCGTGACCGGCTGCCCCTCGGGGACCTGCGACGCGATGGTGCGCGTGTCGGTCCGGCGGCGCTCGTTCGAGTACCACCGGCCGGCGTCGGGCCCGAGCAGCCCGACCTGGACGGTCCACGTGTACGCCAGCACGAGGTGCAGGCGCTCGACGAGCTCGACCACGTCCAGCGCGGAGCGGTGCTCGGCGAGCGACCCCTGCGGGCTCGGACGCTGGTGCAGCAGACCGAGGTAGGCGCCGACGACCATGGCCGCGACGGGTGCGCGCGAGGCGATGCGCGAGCCGAGCGCGACCGCCAGGTCGGCGAACGCGTCCCGGTCGTCCTCGGTGTCGAGGTGGGCGAACAGCGCACCGACCGCGTCGTCGTGGAGGGTGCGCAGCGCGTCCGCCTCGTCCTGCACGACCTGGAGGTCGGCGGGCTGGTCCGGCCCCGCGGCCTGCGCGGTCGTGACGACGTACGCCTTGTGCAGCGCCGAGTCGATCGCGGCCCGTGCCGCCAGGGCCGCGGTCTGGACGCACGCGGCACCGACGACGTCGAGCTCGGCGACCGTCGCGGACCTCTCCGCGTCACGCGCGTCGAAGACCGCGTGGTTCCCCGCGAGGAGCGCGTCGACGAGCGCCTGGGCCGCGGCGGGGTCGCCGAGCTCGGTCGTCGCCTGCGCGAGCAGGGCGTCCCGGATCGCGGTCGCCTCGGGCGAGCCGTCGGCCGCGAGCGCCGCGAACACCTGCGTCAGGCCGGCGTCGCGCTCGGTGAGGTAGCGGGCGTGGTGCGCGTGCAGGACGGCTCGCGCCTCGGCGTGCTCCCGCAGGGCGGCCGCGAGCCCGGCGAGGGTCGCCGCGTGCCCGTGCAGGAGGTCCCAGCTGCGCGCCAGGAGCAGCCCCCGGAAGGCCTCCTGGGCCGCGTCGGCGGCCGCGACCTTCGCGGGAGCCGTGGACGTGAAGGGTGGTAGCAGCTCGAGCGGCAGTGCGCGCAAGCCGGTCATGGTCGCCTCCTCGGAGGTGGCTGTCGTGGGTGGGGGTCGGGCGTCGTGCTCCTTCCTTCCTTCCGGCCGGGCCCCTCTCGGGTCCTGCCTCGGGTACCGCCGGACGTCAGCCGGCGGCGAGCTGCAGCCCGACCTCGACCGCGCGGGCGAAGACGGGGGTCGTGCGCGCCTGGTAGTCGCGGATGATCGACGTCACGCGGACGGGGAGCGTCCCGCGGGCCGAGGCGCGGGTCAGCGACCGCGCGAGGCGGTCGATGATCCAGTGGTTGTGCCCGACGCGCGCGTAGCTGACCTCCCGGCGCAGCTCACCGGCGGCCGGCTCGGACAGCAGGGGGTACGCCTCGAACAGCGCACCGCCGGGTGCGAGGTCGGCGGTCGTCACGTCGGTCGCACCCGTCGTCGCGAACCACGCGTGGCCCCGTGCGTAGTCGAACGGCGACCTGCCGGTGAAGTCGGTGCAGAAGGGGCACGGGCAGTCCCAGGTGAGGGCCGGCTCGCGCGCGAGGCGGTGCGCGACCTTGCGCGTCCGGAGCTTGAGGTGCGCGGGCCGGTCGCTGTAGATGGTCCCGCCCTGCGTCGCGTCGAGGATCGGGCTCGTGGCGTCGAAGCTCAGCTCGGGCGTCCGCCGCGCCGCGAGCGCGAGCAGCGCGATCATGATCGGCGCGCCGACGCCGAGGAAGTGGAACCGCGCGGGCGGGCGGTGCGCGACCTCGTCGTAGCCCTCCCAGAAGCCGACGGCGGCCGCGACGGTCCGCGTGTAGCGCTGCGGGAGGTTCGCGCCGAGGTCGATGCGTCGGCGGTCCCGGTAGAGGTGGTCCGTGAAGTGGTCGTCGGCCATGTACGCGCCGAAGCCCATCGAGATCGAGGTCAGGCCCGCGGCGGCGAACTCCCGGCCGGCGTCCTTCGCGGTGTTGAAGGACAGGGCCGACGCGACGGGCAGGGTCGGGACGGCCGCCGGGTCGCCCCGGGCCGCGGCGGCGCGCACCGCCCGCCGCGCGACGGACCGGTTCATCCGCCGGTAGGCGCGGCGCGGTCGACGCAGGTACGCGGGCTCGACGTCGAGCCGGAGCCAGCACGCCATCGTGAGGTCCTCGACGCCGATCACGCTCGTGGGGTCGAGCGCGTCCTGGGCGAGCGCGAGGGACGCGTCGGCGGGCACCGCGTCGACCGCCGCGCGGCGCACGCGGTCGGCGAGGTCGCCGTACCGGGCGCTCAGGTCCGCCGGGAGGTCCCCGGGCCCGCGCGCGGTCCGGCCGAGCGCCCGCTCGGCGGTGCGGACCTCCTCGTGCAGCGTCCGGGCCTCGACGCCGAACTGCCGCCCGATCGGGCCCAGGAGGGCGAAGTTGCCGTTGTCGACGAGCAGGTCGAACCCGAGCCCCCGGACGAAGCGCGTCAGCTCGAGCCCCTGGCCGGTCGCGTTGCCGGGCGCGACGAGGTACCCCGCCGGGTCGCTCATCCCGCTGACCGCGGCCTGCACCGCGTCGGGCTTGAGGTTGTGCACGAACGTGACCTTCGGCATGGCGCGCGCCTCTCGAAGGAGCACCACCGATCCGGCCAGGCTATGCCTCGGTGATCACCGTGACAATGGTCGTGACCGGCCGTGCGGTACGGCTGCGACACCGCTGCGACTGCGCTGCGGCACGGCGGCGGCACCGCTGCGACTGCGCTGCGGCACGGCGGCGGCACGGCGGCGGCACCGCTGCGACTGCGCTGCGGCACGGCGGCGGCACGCCGCGACCCCCGGCCCGCGCCACGGGCCGGTACGGTCTCGGGACGTGGAGAGCTTCGTGTCCGACGACGGTGTCCGGATCGCCTACCGGGGCTGGGGTGACAGCGACGGCAGGCCCGTGCTGCTGCACCACGGCTTCGGCGCGAGCGCCGAGGTGGACTGGGTCGCGACGGGCGTCGTGGACGCCCTCGTCCGGGCAGGCCGGCGGGTCGTCGCGCTCGACGCGCGCGGCCACGGTGCGTCGGACACGCCGCACGACCCGGCCCGGTACGGCGAGGGGCGCATGGCGGCCGACGTCGTCGCACTCGTCGACCTCCTCGGGGTCCCCGCCGTGGACCTCGTCGGCTACTCGATGGGCGCCGTCGTCGCGCTGCTCACCACGGCGCGCGACCCGCGTGTGCGGCGGCTCGTCGTCGGCGGGATCGGCGCCGCGGCCGTCGAGCAGGGCGGTGTCGACACGGCGGTGCTGGACCGCGAGGCGCTGCAGCACGCCCTGCTGACCGACGACCCGAGCACCATCACGCACCCGGGCGCCGCGGGGTTCCGCGGCCTCGCCGACGCGACGGGTGCCGACCGCCGCGCGCTCGCGGCGCACGCGGCGGCCGTCCACCGCGACCCGATCCCGTTCGCCGACGTCACCGTCCCCACGCTCGTCCTCGCGGGACGCGACGACGCGCTCGCGCGGCGCCCCGACGTCCTCTCCTCGGCGCTGCCGGACGCCACCCTGCGCCTCCTCGACGGCGACCACGGCGGCGTGCTGCACGACGCCGACTTCCGCGGTGCGATCGTCGACTTCCTCAGCCGGTCCGACGACGTGGGCGCGGACGTCGGCACGACCCCCTGACCGCTCCTCGGTCACCCGCGCGCCGACGCGCCGGCACCACGCAGTCGGGCACCGTCCGGCGTCAGGCCGCGCTCATGTCCCCCGTCGCGGGCACGCCGTCGGCCAGCGCGTAGCGCAGCAGCACGGTCCCGCTCGGCCCGGCGGCGGGCGGCTCGAGCAGCTCGAGGCTCGTCGGCACCGCGCCGCCGTCGAAGACCTTCTTCCCCACGCCGAGCACGATCGGGTGGACCCACAGGTCGAGGCGGTCGAACAGCCGCTCGCGCAGCAGGGTCTGGACCAGCCCGAGGCTCCCGACGACCTTGACGTCGTCGTGGCGGTCGCGGACCTCACGCACCGCGGCCGGGAGGTCGGGTCCGAGCCGGGTCGAGCCGGCCCACGAGAGGTCGGGCGTCCCGTGCGACGCGACGTACTTGGGAACGCGGTTGAACAGCTCGGCTATCGACCCGGGGCCACCCTCCTGGTGCGGCCAGTACGCCGCGAAGATGTCGTAGGTCCGCCGCCCGAGGAGCAGCGCGTCGGTGCCCTCGTAGGCCGCGGCGATCTGCTGCCCCGCGACGTCGTCGATCAGCGGCGCCTGCCAGCCGCCGTACGGGAACCCGATCGGGTCCTCGTCGGGTCGGCCGGGCGACTGCCCGACGAGGTCGAGCGTCGCGAACAGCTCGATGCGGATCAGTCCCACGATGCTCTCCTCGCCCAGGTCGACGAACCGGTCAGGGAGGCAGACCCGCCGCGCGCGCCGAACTCATCGCGGCCGGGCCCATCGCGTCAGCGCGCGAGCCACCCGCCGTCGACCGCGACGACCTGGCCGTGCACGTACGCCGCGGCGTCGGACGCGAGGAAGACGACGACGCCGCCCATGTCCTGCGGCGTGCCCCACCGCCCGGCCGGGATCCGCACGGAGAGCTGCTCGAGCCGCACGGGGTCGGCGAGCAGCGCCTCGTTCATGTCGGTCGCCATGTAGCCGGGCGCGACGGCGTTGACGTTGACGCCCTTGCCCGCCCACTCGTTGCACAGCGCCTTGGTGAGCTGCGCGACGGCGCCCTTGCTCGCGGCGTACGCGGGCACGGTGATGCCGCCCTGGAAGGACAGGAGCGACGCGAGGTTGACCACCTTGCCCTCGCCGCGCTCGAGCATGGGCCGGCCGAAGAGCTGGCACAGCTGGAACACCGCGCGCAGGTTGACGTCGATCACGCGGTCCCACGCGTCGAGCGGGAAGTCGACCGCCGGGTGCCGGTCCTGCGTGCCCGCGTTGTTGACGAGGACGTCGACGCGGTGGTCCGCCAGGACGCGCTCGGCGGTCGCGGCGATCGCGTCGCCGTCGCCGAGGTCGAGCGCGTAGTGGCTCACGGTCCGGCCGAGGCCCGCCGCGTACGCGGTCAGCTCGTCCGGCACGGCACCGCGCGACAGCACCACGACGTCGGCGCCCGCCGCCAGCAGTGCCTCGCTGATCCCGCGGCCCAGGCCGCGCCCGCCCCCGGTGACGACGGCCGTCCGGCCCGTGAGGTCGAAGGGCGTGCTCATGCGTCGGCCTTTCCGTCGAGGGGGGTCACGAGGACCTTGAGGCAGTCCTGGCCCGACGTCGCCGCGGCGAACGCGGCCTCGACGTCGCCCAGGTCGTACGCGCGGGTCGGGAACGACCCGAGGCCGAGCGCGTCGTCGGCGAGGAGCTCGATCGCGCGGCGCACGTCGGCGGTCGTGTAGACGCGGACGCCGACCATCGTCTGCTCCTTGAAGCAGACCGCCTGGAGGTCGACCGGCGTCGGCTGCTTGTAGACGCCGACGACGACGATCCGGCCGAGCACGCGCGTCGTCGCGGTGAGCTGCGCGGCGACGCTCGGGTGCGCCGCGGAGTCGAACGTGACGTCGGCGCCCTCGCCGTCGGTCAGCGGCGCGAGCACGTCGGCCATCGACGAGCCCTCGGGCACGACGGTGAACCCCATGCCCTCGGCGACCTCGCGGCGCCACGCGCTCGGCTCGGTGACGACGACGGTGCCGGCGCCCTCGTGCCGCGCGACGAGCGCGGTGAGCACGCCGATCGGCCCCGCGCCGTGCACCGCGACGGTGTCGCCGGGCTGCATGCCGGACAGCGCGACGGCGTGCACCGCGACGGCGAGCGGCTCGGCGAGCGCGGCCGTGCGCGGGTCGACCGAGGACGGGACCTCGTGCAGGACGTCGGGCGGCAGCGCGACGTACTGCGCCATGCCGCCGGGGGCGTCGATGCCGTAGAGCTTCAGGTCGCGGCACACGTGCCCGTGCCCGTCGCGGCACGCGCGGCACGTGCCGCAGCTGATCAGCGGCTCGGCGATGACGAGCGCGCCCTCGCGCGGGCCCGAGGCGCCGGCCCGCTCGACCCAGCCGGAGATCTCGTGCCCGGGCACGAGCGGCGCCTGCGCGCGCGGGTGCCTGCCGTGCAGGATCGACAGGTCGGTCCCGCAGATCCCGTTGTAGGCGACGCGCACGAGCGCCCAGCCCTCGGGAACCTCGGGCAGGGCGACGTCGCGGACCTCGACCGCGTCGGTGCCCGTCCACACGGCGGCGCGCATGCTGCTCGTGTCGGTGCTCATCCGGCTGCTCCTGACGTGGGGGCGGGCGTGGGGGCGGGCGCGGGTGTGGGCGTGCGCACTGCGCGGACGGTCGCGTTGCGGCCGGGGGCCCCCAGCACCTCGGGGTTGACGACGTTGCGCGGCACGCGGTCGGAGCACACGTCGACCACGTTCTCGATCGTCCGGCGCTTGAGCTCGCCGTAGGACTCCTCGGTGTACCAGGCCAGGTGCGGCGTGAGCACGACCGAGTCGAACGACGTGAGCGGGTGGTCGGGTGGCAGCGGCTCCTGCTCGTGGACGTCGATCGCGGCGCCGCGGATGCGGCCCTCGCGCAGGGCGTCCACGAGCGCGGGGGTGTCGACGACGCCGCCCCGGCTCGTGTTGACGAGGATCGCGTCGGCCCGCATGAGCGCGATCTGCTCGGCGCCGACCATGCCGCGCGTCTCGTCGGTGAGCGGCGTGTGCAGCGACACGACCTGCGACCGCTCGAGGAGCTCGGTGAGCGTCACCGCGGGGAACCCGTGGAACTCGGTCCCGGGCTCGGCGAGCACGTCGTACCCGATGACCTCGTACCCGAGCCCGGCCGCCTTGCGGGCGGTCGCGGTGCCGATCAGGCCCATCCCGACGACGCCGAACACGCGCCCGCGCGTCTGGAACAGCGGGCGGACCGCGACGAGGTCGAACGAGCCCGCGCGCACGCCGCGGTCGAGCCGCGGGATGCCGCGCGCCGTCGCGAGCGCCATCGCGATCGCGTGGTCCGAGACCGCCTCGGTGCCGTAGTCCGGCACGTTGCACACCGCGATGCCGCGCTCGGTCGCCGCCGCGACGTCGACCGAGTCGACGCCCACGCCGTACCGGCCGATCGCGCGCAGGCGCGGCAGCGCGTCCATGACCTCCGCCGTGATCGACGCGTACTGGACGAGGATCCCGTCGGCGTCGGCAGCGTTCGCGACGAGCTCCTCGGGCGTCCGCGACTGCGTGAGCACGAGCTCGGCACCCACCGGGTCGACGACGCCGTGCTCGTCCTCGAACGAGTCGTGGTCGCACTCGGTGATGACGATGCGCATCAGCGGGCCAGCCAGCCGCCGTCGACGGGCAGGATCGCGCCGTGCACGTAGTCCGCGGCGCGCGAGCAGAGGAAGAGGACGGCGCCCGCGATGTCGGACGCCTCGGCCCAGCGGCCCGCGGGGATGCGGTCGAGGATCGCCTGGCTGCGCTCGGCGTCCTGGCGGAGCTGGTGCGTGTTCGCGGTCGCGACGTAGCCCGGCGCGACGGCGTTGACGTTCACGCCCTTGTCGGCCCACTCGTTGGCGAGCGCCTTGGTCAGGCCCGCGACGGCCGACTTCGACGACGTGTAGCCGGGCACGTTGATCCCGCCCTGGAAGCTCAGCATCGACGCGGTGTTGACGATCCGCCCGCTCCCCCGCTCGATCATCGTGCGGCCGACCTCGCGCGACAGGACGAACGTCGCGCGCAGGTTGACGTCGACGACGTGGTCGAAGTCCTCGTCGGAGTGCAGCGCGGCGGGCGTGCGGCGGATCGTGCCGCCGTTGTTGACGAGGATGTCGACGCCGCGGCCCGCGAGGTCGGCCGCGAGCGCGGTGACCTGCGCGCGGTCCGAGAAGTCGGCGCGCAGCGGCGTGAACGTGCGGCCGAGGCCCTCGACGACGGACCGCACCTCGCTGTCGCCCTCGGGCATGTCGTGGCTCACGCCGATCACGTCCGCGCCGGCGGAGGCGAGCGCCTCGGCGATCGCGAGGCCGATGCCCTGGCTGGCGCCCGTGACGACGGCGAGCTTGCCCTCGAGGCTGAACAGGCCCTCGACGTAGGCGGCGGGGCTGGTGGCTGCGTTGGTCATGTCGCGGTGCTCTCTGTGGTGTCGGTCGGTGCGTCGTGCGGTCGTGCGACCGGGCACCACGCGCGGGGGTCGGCTCAGCCGACGTGCCCCAGCGCCGCGGAGATCCGGTCGGCGGTGGCCACGGCGTGCGCCGCCATGGCCTCCACCTGCTCGAGCGTGTGCTCGAGGGTGATGGTCGAGATGCTCAGGCCGTACTTGATCGTCCCCGTGTGGTCGCGGATGGGTGCCGCCACGCACGCGACGCCCGGCACGTTCTCCTCGCGGTCCAGCGCGTAGCCCTTGGCGCGCACGTCGGCGATCTCGTGGCGCAGCTGCTCGAGCGACGTGATGGTGTGCTCGGTGCGGCGCGGCAGGCCCGCGCGGACGGCGAACCGGACGAGCTCGTCGTCGGAGTACCCGCTGAGAACGACCTTGCCGATGCCCGACGAGTGCATCGGGATCGACAGGCCCACGCGCGAGGGCATCTGGTACGGCTTGTCGCCGTCGGATCGGATCAGGTAGATGATCTCGTCGCCGTTGACCGCGCCGACGTGCACGGTGCAGCGGACGGCGGCGACGAGCTCGTCGACGAACGGACGCGCGATGGCCGAGATGTCGATGCGCTGCAGCGCACGCCCGGCGAGCGCGAGGATCTGCGGCCCGGGCTGGTAGCTCCCCTCGGCGGTCACCGTGACGAACCCGCGCTCGACGAGCGTCGTCAGGATCCGGTGCACGGTCGCCTTCGCGAGGCCCGTCGCCTCGACGACGTCCGTGAACCGGGCGTGCGTCAGCGCGGCCTCGAGCACGAGCAGCGTCTTCTCGCTCGCGTTCGCGGCGGCGAGCGGCGCGGCGGCCTGCAGCGGCTCGGTGCCGACGTCGCCCGGGTGGGCCCCGGGGGTTGCGGTGGTGACCATGGTCGTCGCCTTCTGTGGGGTGGGGGTCAGCGCATGTCGGCGATCGCGAAGCCGTCCATGTCGTCGAACGACTGATTCTCCCCGGCCATGGCCCACACGAAGCTGTAGCTCGCGGTGCCGACGCCGCTGTGCACGGACCAGCTCGGCGAGATGATCGCCTCCTGGTTCGCGACGAGGAGGTGGCGCGTCTCGTCGGGACGGCCCATCAGGTGCACGACGCGCGCGTCGTCGGGCAGGTCGAAGTAGAGGTACGCCTCCATGCGCCGGTCGTGCGTGTGGGCCGGCATGGTGTTCCACATGCTGCCGGGGTGCAGCGTCGTGACGCCCATGACGACCTGGCAGCTGCGCACGCCGTTCTCGTGGATGTACTGGTTGAGCGTCCGGCGGTTCGACGTGAGCGGGTCGCCGAGCTCGCGCACCGTCCCCTGACCCGCGGGCACGAGCGTCGTCGGGTACGCGGTGTGCGCGGGTGCCGAGACGCCGTAGAACCGCGCGCTGCCGTGCTCGTCGTCGGCGGCGGTCGACGCGAAGACGACCTCCTGGGCGCCGCGGCCCACGTACAGGCACGCGCCGTGGCCGAGCTCGTGCACCGTGCCGTCGACCGTGACGGTCCCGGCGCCACCCACGTTGACGATGCCGATCTCGCGGTGCTCGAGGAACACGTCGGAGCGGATCTCGGGGAACGTCGGCAGGGCGACCGGCTCGGCCGTGGGGCTCGCGCCGACGAGCACGACGCGGTCGTGGTGCGTGTAGACCGCGCGCACCTCACCGGGCACGAAGAGGTCCTGGACGAGGTACCGACGGCGGAGCTCCGCGGTGTCCATGCCGGGGATCTGCTCCGGGCTGGTGGCGTAACGCTGTTCCATCACGTGCCTCTCGGGTCTGTCGGGTACGGCGGGTGTGTCGGTGGGCGGCCCGGGCGCCGGCCCCGTGGAGGCGGGCGCCCGGGCGGCCGGCTACGGCGTGACCAGACCCAGCTGGGTCGGGAGCCACATGCTCAGGGCGGGCGTGAAGATCACCATGACCAGGACGACGAGCAGGGCCGCGAAGAACGGCAGCAGGCGCCGGGTGACGTCCTCGATCGAGATGTTCGCGACCTTGGCGCCGACGAAGAGGATCGGGCCGACCGGTGGCGTGATGGTCCCCAGCGAGAGGTTGAAGACCATCATGATCCCGAAGTGCACGGGGTGGATCCCCATGGCCATGACGATCGGCAGGAAGATCGGCGTGAAGATCAGCACCGCGGGCGTCGGGTCCATGAAGCACCCGATGACCAGCAGGATGACCGCGATGAGCAGCAGGATGACGATCGGGTTGCTGCTGATGCCGTAGATCGCGTCGGCCGCCATCTGGGGGATGCGGGCGAACGACATGACGAAGCCCATGATCGACGAGACGCCGATGAGGAACATGACGACCGCCGTCGTGCGGGTCGCGTCCATGAGCATGCGCGGGATGTCGCCGACGTTGATCGCCTTGTAGGCGAAGGCCAGCACGAGCGAGTAGATGACCGCGATGTTCGAGGCCTCGGTCGGCGTGAAGTACCCGAGGAGGATGCCGCCGATGACGACGACGATGAGCAGCAGCGCGGGGAGCGCGGCGACGACGGTCCTGACGCCCTCGGCGACGCCGATGCGCTCGCTGACCCGCATCTCGGGGCGCTTCCGCGCGTAGAGGAAGACGATGAGCATGCACGCCAGCACCCACAGCGCACCGGGGATGTAGCCGGCCACGAAGAGCGCAGCGATCGACGAGCTCGAGACGAGCGAGTAGACGATCATCAGGTTGCTCGGCGGGATGATCATCCCGGACGGGGCCGACGCGATGTTCGTCGCGGCGGCGAACGGCCGGGGGTAGCCCTCACGGGCCTGGATCGGGCCGATCGTCGAGCCGATCGCAGCGGCGGCCGCGACGCCCGAGCCGGACACGGCCCCGAAGAGCGCGTTCGCGGCGACGTTGGTCTGCGCGAGCGAGCCGGGCGCCTTGCCGACCATCACCTTGGCGGCGTTGACGAGCCGCAGGGCTATCCCGCCGTTGTTCATGATGACGCCCGCCAGCACGAAGAACGGGATCGCGAGCAGCGGGAACGAGTTGATCCCGCGGAACACCTGCTGGGCGGAGGTGAGCACGCCGTTCTCGACGCCGAGCGCCGTGAACAGGGCGACGACCGACGACAGTCCGACGGCGATGCTGATCGGCGCGCCGATCAGGAGGAGGAGCGCGATCCCGCCGAGCAGGATCAGCGCCGCGAGGCCTGCAGCTTCCATGGTCGTCGCCTCAGATCACGTCGGGCTCGGCGTCGTCCACGGCGGCGGTCTCCTCGCCGGTGAACAGCTTGAGCAGGTGGTAGACGGTGTAGAAGGCGATGAGGACGCCCGAGATCGGCAGCGCGAGGTACAGCGGGCCGACGTTGACCGGCAGGCCGGTCAGGTTCTGCTCCCACGCGAGGTCGACGACCCGCAGCCCACCCCACACGAGCGCCAGGCCCGTGAAGGTGAGGACGGCGAGCTGCACGACGACCGCGAGGGTCCGCTGGACCATGACGGGGAGCTTCTTGGCGAGCACGTCGACCGCGATGTGGCCGCGCTCGCCGAAGACGAGCGCCGCCCCGAAGAGGCCCAGCCAGATGAACAGGTACTTGGCGAGCTCCTCGGACCAGCCGCTGGGCTGGTCGAGGACCTGCCGCGCGAAGACCTGCCATGCGACGTCGACCACGAGCAGCGCGAACAGCGCGACGCAGGCCCACGTCAGCACGCGGTCGAGCGCGTTCTTGACGAGATTCACGGGAAGGACCTCTCCGGGGCGACGGTGCGGCTCACTCGGCCGCGGCGCGGACCTGGTCGTAGATGGAGCGGGTCACGTCGTTCGTCAGCTTCGACTCCGTGAGCGGCGCGATGACCTCGGCGAACGCCTCGGCGTCGACCTCGTTGAACTGCGCACCCGCGGCCTCGGCGGCGGCGATGCCCTCGGAGACCTGCTCCTTCCAGAGCTCGGCCTCGTGCACGCGGGCCTCGGCGAGGAGCTCGGTGAAGATCTCCTGGTGCTCGGCCGACATGCCCTCCCAGACGGTCGGGTTGATGATCAGGTAGTCGGGGAACATGAGGTGGCGCGTGTAGCTGTAGTACGGCGCGACCTCGGCGTGCTTGAGGTTCGAGTAGATGAGCTCGTTGTTCTCGCCGCCCTCGATGACGCCCGACTGGATCGCGGTGTAGACCTCGCCCTGACCCATCGGCGTCCCGGTGCCGCCCATCAGCGACATCATCTCGATGTTCGTGTCGGACTCGATGACGCGGATCTTCATGCCGGCCAGGTCGGCGGGCGTGGTGATCGGCTTCTCCGAGTTGTAGACCGACCGGACGCCGCCGTGGAACGCGCTGAGGACCTTGATGCCCTGGTCCTCGAGCGAGGAGTAGAGGTCGCCGACGATCTCCGGGTCGTTCGTGACCTCGCTCTGGTGCTCGGGCGAGTCGAAGACGAACGGCAGGTTGAAGACGACGAAGTCCGGGTTGAAGTTCTCCAGGAGCGGACCGCCGACGTAGGCCATCTCGATCGTGCCGGCCTGGACGAGCTCGATCGTCTCGCGCTGCGCGCCGAGGGTCTCGTTCGGGAAGACCTCGATGTCGTACGCGCCGTCGGTGGCCTCCATGAGCTTGTCGCCGAGCTCGTCGAGGACGATGTACTGCGGATGGGTCTCGGGCTGGTTGAACGCCGCCTTCATGACCACGGTGTCGGCGTTCGCCGCGGGCGCCTCGGCGCCGCCGGCGTCGCCGGTCTCCTGCGCGACCGGGGTGGTGCCGGCGCTGCACGCGGTGAGCGCGACGAGCGACGCGCCCAGCAGCGCGCTGATCGAAACAACCTTGTTCCGCCTCATGCTTGGACATCTCCTCTGCGGTTCAGGGGGCTGAACCTCGTCTGGCCGGGGCGGCGGCGCCACCTCACGGATCGGACCCAACTCCTGTGTTGCGGTCGGTCTGACCTCGGCGTCAGCAGTTGGTTCATGGAACACAGTTCCGGTGTACGGAACCGAAAGTAGCCCTCCTGGCGCCATCGGTCAACGAGACCTTGGTCCCGCCGCATCTCAGGGACGCGGGAGACACTGGCGCACAACCAGCCAGTGGAACTATGTTCCGCCTTACGGAACGACGAGGCTCCTGCGGGTTTCGTCCTCCGCTGAGGCCGACCTCCCCGAGTGGACCGAGGACCGATGGACGACGACGTCGCACGACCCCTCCCCCTGCTGGGCGCCTACGCCCTCGAACCCGCCGACCCCGCCGAGGCGCGCGCGCTGTACGAGGGCGTGGCCGCGCTCGGCGTCGGGGGCCTCGAGCTGCCGCTGCCCGCCGAGCCCCTCACCGACGCGGGCGTGTGGGACGTCGACCCCGCATGGGACCTTCTCGTCACGTGCATCCCGACCGTCATGGGACGGCTCGCGCACGACGCCGCGTACGGGCTCGCCTCCGCGGACGACGACGGCCGGGACCGGGCGGTCGCCGACGTCGCGCGCGCCGCGAGCTTCGCGCGTCGGCTCGCCGACCGCGCCGGCCGTGCGCGCGTCGTCGGGATCGAGGTCCACAGCGCGCCGGGACCCCGCGAGGGATCCACGGACGCCCTCACGCGCTCGCTCGACGAGCTGGTCGCCGTCGACCTCGCGGGCGCCCGCCTGCTCGTCGAGCACTGCGACGAGCGCGTGGGCGACCGACCCGCAGCCAAGGGGTTCCTGCCGCTGGCCGACGAGCTCGACGCCGTCGCCCGCGCGGCCGGCGTCGGCGTCGCGGTCAACTGGGGACGCTCGGCGATCGAGGGACGCAGCACCGCGACGCCCGTCGAGCACGTCCGGGCCGCGCGCGCCGCCGGCGTGCTGGGCGCGGTGGTCCTGTCCGGGGCCACGGACGCCCCGACCGCGTGGGGCGACGCGTGGGGGGACGCCCACATCCCGCCGCGCGGCGACGACCCCGCGCTCGCCGCGTCCGCCGCGTCGCTCCTCGGGGTCGACGAGGTCCGCGACACCCTCGCGGCGGCCGGTCCCGCGACCCTCGTCGCCGTCAAGGTGTCGGTGCGGCCGCGGGACGCCTCGGTCGAGGCGCGCCTCGCGGTCGCACGGGCGAGCCTCGGGCTGGTGGCGGCCGCACGCGAGGTCCGCGAGCGGGCCACGCGCGAGGGTGCGCAGCCGCTCGCGGACGAGGTCGCGCGGTGACCGCCGTCGGGTTCGTCGGCCTCGGCGTGATGGGCGCCCCCATGGCGGAGCACGTCCTGCGGGCGGGCTTCGACCTGCACGTCACGGCGCGACGCCGCGCGAGCGCCGACCGGCTCCTCGCCGGGGGCGCGACCTGGCACGACTCCGCACGCGCGATGGCGGCGCACGTCGACGTGGTCGTGCTCATGGTCCCCGACCTGCCGGACGTCGACGCGGTGCTCGACGGACCCGAGGGCCTGCTCGCGGGCGTGACGCGCCCGGTCGTCGTCGTCGTCAGCTCGACCGTGTCACCCGAGGGGGTGCGCGCTCTCGACCGGCGCGCGCGCTCCGCGACAGGCGGCCTCGTGCACGTCGTCGACGCACCCGTGAGCGGCGGCGAGGAGGGCGCGGTGGCCGGCACCCTGTCGGTCATGGTCGGCGGACCCGCGGACGACGTCGCCGTGGTCGCGCCCGTGCTGGCGGCGACCGGGACGGCCGTCCACCTCGGGCCGCTCGGCGCCGGGCAGGTCGCCAAGGCGTGCAACCAGATGATCGTGGCCGCGACCGTCCTCGCGCTCGGCGAGGCGTCCGTCGTCGCGGAGCGCGCCGGGCTCGACGTCGGCGCGATGCTCGACCTCCTGGGCGGCGGCTACGCGGGCAGCCGTCTGCTCGAGGTCAAGAAGCACCGCTTCGCCGCGCACGACCACAGCCCGTCCGGCCCCGCACGCTTCATGGTCAAGGACCTGCGCTTCGCGGCCGAGGAGGCCGCCCGGACCGGCACCGCGACGCCTCAGCTCGACGCCGTCCGCGGCGTCTTCACCGACCTGACCGCGGCGGGCCTCGGGGACCTCGACACGAGCGTCGTCCAGGAGCACGTCGCGTCGCTGACCCGGGCCGGTGCGCCCACGGCGGGCACCTCCGCGACGGCCCCCGCTCCCCCCGAGCCCGCTGCCACCACCCCAGCCCGCGGCACCCCCGCTCCCACCACCCACGAGGAACCGGCATGAACGACCGACCGCGGACCTTCGGCGTCCTCTCCCCCGGCGGGCTGCGCAACTTCGCCGACACCCTGCGCGCCGAGAACACCGGCGCGCTGCTGCTCGTGGTCGGGGCCGCCGTCGCGCTCGTGTGGGCCAACTCCCCGGCACGCGACGGCTACGCCGCCCTCAGCGGGCTCGTCGTCGGCCCGCACGCGCTGCACCTCGACCTGACGCTCGCGCAGTGGGCGACCGACGGGCTGCTCGCGATCTTCTTCTTCGTCGTCGGGCTCGAGCTCAAGCGCGAGATGGTCGAGGGGCAGCTGCGGCGCCCGTCGACCGCGATCGTCCCGATCCTCGCCGCGGTCGGCGGGATGGCGGCACCCGCGCTGCTGTACACCGCGGTCAACGCGCTGAGCGCCGACGGCGCGGCCCAGGGCTGGGCGATCCCCGTCGCGACCGACATCGCGTTCGCCGTCGCCGTCCTCACGCTGTTCGGACGGCGCCTGCCGACCGCGCTGCGCGCGTTCCTGCTGACGCTCGCGGTCGTGGACGACCTGCTCGGCATCGTCGTCATCGCGGTGTTCTACAGCGACGGGATCGCCGCGCTGTGGCTCGGGGCCGCGCTCGCGCTGGCCGCGGCCTTCGCCGTCGTCGTGCGGCGCAGCGGCTCGCCGTGGCTGCTCGTGCCGGTCGCCGTCGCGACCTGGGGCGCGATGCACGCGTCCGGGGTGCACGCCACGATCGCGGGCGTCGTGCTCGGCTTCACGGTCCCCGTCGCGGCGCGCGCGGGCCGCGAGCGCGGGCTCGCCGAGCACTACGAGCACGTCTGGCGGCCGGTGTCCGCAGGGCTCGCGGTGCCCGTGTTCGCGCTGTTCGCGGCCGGCGTGAGCCTCTCGCCCGAGGCGCTCGCCGGGACCGTCGCCGACCCCGCGGCCCAGGGCGTCGCCGTGGGGCTCCTGCTCGGCAAGCCGCTCGGCATCCTCACCGCGACGTACCTCCTCGTCCGGCTCACACGCGCGAACCTCGACCCGTCGGTGCGGTGGGCCGACCTCGCCGCGGTGAGCGTCGTCGCGGGCATCGGGTTCACGGTGTCGCTGCTCATCGGCGAGCTGTCGTTCGCCGAGACGTCGCCGCACGCGGAGCACGCCAAGGCGTCGATCCTGCTCTCGTCGCTCGCCGCGGCCGCCGTCAGCGGCGTGCTCCTCACGTGGCGCTCACGCGTGCACGCCGCGCGGCAGACCCGGCACCTGGAGCAGGTCCCGAGCGTCTGACGCGGACGGGGCCTCGCAGGCCGGCCGGTCCCGGGTCGACCGGCCGCACGCGTCGGCGTGGGCCGGCCGCGGGGACGGCGCCCGCCGAGCCGCGGCTGGCAGGATCGCCGGGTGAGCGACCGGACGCCCCTGACCCCGCCCGACGTCGACGCCGCCGAGCGGATGTGGGCCGAGTACGCCGCCGCACGGCCGGCGCAGGCCGCGGCCGGGCCCGAGCACGTCGCCGACCACTTCGGCGACTCGGTCGAGCTCTCGGCCGAGCTGCTCGGCCTCGTGCTCTCGGGCGCCAAGCGCGCGACGGCGGCGCTCGCGTCGGACTTCCCCGCGCACGGCGAGCCGCTCCCGCGCATCGGGTCGCACTGGGTCGCGTGCGACGGCGACGGCGCACCCGTCGTCGTCCTCCGGACCACGGAGCTGCGGCTCGGGCCGATCGACAGCGTCGACGACGCGTTCGCACACGACGAGGGCGAGGACGACCGCACGCGCGCGTCCTGGCTCGAGGGTCACCGGCGCTACTGGACGCGGGTCTGCGCCGCGCGCGGCGAGGCGTTCGACGAGGCCGAGGACGTCGTCTTCGAGCGGTTCGAGGTCGTGTGGCCGCCGGAGCACGCCGACCGCTGAGGGCGCAGACCCGCTGGGACCAGGCCGCGGGGATCAGGCCGCTGGGCTCAGCCCGCGAGCGCGGCCCGCAGGAACGCGATGTCCTCGGCCTGGCGCTCGACCGGCGTCTCGACGACGACGTCGCACCCCGCCTCGCGGACGACGTGCGCGATGAGCTCGGGCGGGATCGTGCCCGTGGCGAAGTTCGCGTGGCGGTCGCGGCTCGATCCGAACGGGTCGCGCGAGGAGTTCGCGTGCACGAGGTCGATGCGGCCGGTGATGGCGCGCACGCGCTCCACGATGGTCTCGAGGTCCTCGCCGGCAGCCCACGCGTGGCACGTGTCGAGGCACAGACCGACGTCGTAGCCGCCGATCGCGTCCCACAGCATCGCGAGGCGGTCGAGCGTCCGCGCGCACGCGTTCTCGCCGCCGGCCGTGTTCTCGACGAGGACGAGGACGGGGAACGTGTCGCGCTCGAACGTCTTGCGCCAGTTGTCGACGCCGACCGCGATGTCGTCGCCGTCGCCCACGTGACCGCCGTGCACGATCAGCCCCTTGCCGCCGAGCGCGGCGGCCGCCTCGGCGTGCTGCGCGATCATCTTGCGGCTCGGGATGCGGATCTTGTTGTTGGTCGACGCGACGTTGACCAGGTACGGCGCGTGGGCGTAGAGACCCAGGCCCGACCCGAGGATCGCGTCGGCGTCGTCGCGCGGCACGGGCTTCTTCCACCCCTGCGGGTCGGCCAGGAACACCTGCACGGCCTCCGCGCCGACCGTCGTCGCCGCCTCGACCGGGTCGTCACCACGCACGTGCGCGCCGATGAGCGCCATCGCGCCTCCCTCCGTCCCGGTCAGGCTAGACGAGGGCGTCGGGGCACACGCCCGGGCCGGACCGCCCCTGCGCCCCCGTCGGCCTCACCCGCCCGTCGCGCCGCGCCGCTGCCCGCGCCGGCCTTGGCGGGCGTGCGCTGTCCTGCGCTGTCCTGCGCCGTCCTGCGCCGTCCTGCGCCGTCCTCACTCGCCCGTCGCACCGTCGACGGCCTCGCGCAGCAGGTCCGCGTGGCCGTTGTGCCGCGCGTACTCCTCGACCATGTGGACGAGGATCCAGCGCAGGTTGGGCGCGCTGCCGTCGGCCTTGCGCCGGTCCGCGAGGCGGTCGAGGCCGCCGTCGGCGAGCGCCTGCTCGACCGAACGCCGTGCGCGTACGACGGCGTCCTCGCAGAGCCGTCGGAGCGCGTCCGGCTCGTCGTCGGCGGCCGAGTGCCAGTCCCAGTCGCGGTCCGCGGACCAGTCCACGGTGTCCCACGGCGCGACCGGCTCCTGCCCGAGCAGCACCTCGCCGAACCAGCTGTCCTCGACGTAGGCCAGGTGCTTGAGCAGCCCGCCGAGCGTCATCGTGGACGGCGGGAGCGTCGCGCGCAGGGCCGCCGCGTCGAGCCCGGAGCACTTCCACGCCAGCGTCGCGCGGTGGAACTCGAGGAAGCCCAGCAGGGTCGAGAGCTCGTCGCCCGTGAGCGGCGGCTCCGGGCGGCCCTGCTCGTCGACCACGAGGGTGGGCGTGGGGGTCGTGCGACGGTCGTCGTCCTCCGGCATGGGGCGAGGGTAGGCGCGGGGTGCGCGGCGCCGTCGTCGGCGGCCTGTGCGCGGCGCGTCGCCGTCGTCGGCGCCTGTGCGCGACGCCGTCGCTGTCAGTCGCGCCTCGTACCCTTCCCGGGTGACCTCCCCCTGGCCCGTCGACGTCGAGCCGCCCTTCGACCCCGCGTACGACGACGTCCCGTACGACCCGGCGTACGACGACGCTCCACCGGAGGACCCGTTCGCGTCCGGCCCGTCGTCGGGTGCGTCGCCGGCCGGTTCGTCGGCGGCAGGCTCGTCGTCGGGCGCCCCCGGCCGACGCGCGCGCCCCCCGCTGCCACCCCCGCCGCCGCGCGCGGTCCCGCCCACGGCCGACGACGGCCCTCGGCCCGACCCGCTCGACGTGCTCGGCACGGTGTTCGGGTACGACTCCTTCCGCGGCGAGCAGGCCGAGATCATCCGGACCGTCGTCGACGGCGGCGACGCGCTCGTGCTCATGCCGACCGGCGGCGGCAAGTCGCTGTGCTACCAGATCCCCGCCCTGGTCAGGCCGGGGACGGGCGTCGTCGTCTCGCCGCTCATCGCGCTCATGCAGGACCAGGTGGACGCGCTCTCGGCGCTCGGCGTGCGCGCGGGGTTCCTCAACTCGACGCAGGACCCGGACCAGCGCCGCGCCGTCGAGCGCGACCTCCTCGCGGGCGAGCTCGACCTGCTCTACCTCGCACCCGAGCGCCTGCGCGTCCCGGCGACCGTCGAGCTGCTCGACCGCGCGCGCATCGCGCTGTTCGCGATCGACGAGGCGCACTGCGTGTCGCAGTGGGGTCACGACTTCCGGCCCGACTACCTCGAGCTGTCGATGCTGCACGAGCGCTGGCCCGACGTCCCGCGCATCGCGCTCACCGCGACCGCGACGGCGCAGACCCGCGCCGAGATCGCGACGCGGCTCCAGCTCGAGGACGCGCGGCAGTTCGTCGCGAGCTTCGACCGTCCGAACATCCAGTACCGGATCGTCCCGAAGGCCAGCGCGCGCTCGCAGCTGCTCGACCTGCTGCGCACCGAGCACGCGGGCGACTCGGGGATCGTCTACTGCCTCTCGCGCGCGTCCGTCGAGCAGACCGCCGCGTTCCTCACCGCCGAGGGCATCCCCGCGCTGCCGTACCACGCCGGCCTCGACCGCCGGGTGCGCGCCGCGAACCAGTCGCGGTTCCTGCGCGAGGACGGGCTCGTCATGGTCGCGACGATCGCGTTCGGCATGGGGATCGACAAGCCGGACGTGCGGTTCGTCGCCCACCTCGACCTGCCGAAGTCGGTCGAGGGGTACTACCAGGAGACGGGGCGCGCGGGCCGTGACGGGCTCCCGTCGACGGCGTGGCTCGCGTACGGCCTGCAGGACGTCGTGCAGCAGCGCCGCATGATCGACACCTCCGAGGGCGACGCCGCGCACCGGCGGCGGCTCGGCGCGCACCTCGACGCGATGCTCGCGCTGTGCGAGACGGTCACGTGCCGGCGCGTGCAGATGCTCGCGTACTTCGGCCAGGACGGGCAGGCGTGCGGCAACTGCGACACGTGCCTCACCCCGCCCGAGTCGTGGGACGGGACGGTCCCGGCGCAGAAGCTGCTCAGCACCGTGGTGCGCCTCGAGCGCGAGCGCGGCCAGCGCTACGGCGCCGGGCACCTCGTCGACATCCTGCTCGGCAAGCAGACGCCGCGGATCACGCAGCTCGGGCACACGAGCCTCAGCACGTTCGGGCTCGGCGCGGACCTGTCCGAGGGCGAGTGGCGCGGCGTCGTCCGGCAGCTCCTCGCGCAGGGCCTGCTCGCGGTCGACGGCGACGGGTACGGCACGCTGCGCGTGACCGAGGAGAGCGGCGCGGTCCTGCGCGGCGAGCGCGAGGTGCGGCTACGGCGCGAGCCCGAGCGTGCTGCGCGGGTCCGGTCCCGCGGGTCGCGCAGCGGGTCGAAGCAGCCCGCCGCGGCGGTCGGGCTCGACGACGCGGCCACCGCGACGTTCGAGTCGCTGCGCGCGTGGCGTGCGGGTGCCGCCAAGGAGCAGGGCGTGCCCGCGTACGTCGTCTTCCACGACGCGACGCTCCGCGAGATCGCCTCGAGGCGCCCGACGACGCTCGACGAGCTCAGCACCGTCACGGGCGTCGGCGCCGCCAAGCTCGACCGCTACGGGGCGGGCGTCCTCGCGGCCCTCGCGGGCTGACCCAGCCCAGCCGAGCGCTCCCGAGCCCGCGCGCTGCCGCGCCCGCGCGCTTGCCCGCCCTCCAGCGCGCCCGCGCGCCCGTGCCCGCGCGCTCCCCCGCCCGCGCACTCCCCCGCCCGCGCGCACGCACCCGCGATCCCGCGCGCACGCGCTCCCGCGCGCTCCCCCCGCGCGCGTCCGGGCCCCTTCGAGATAAGACTTCGCGTCGGCGTGTCGCGCGACTCGCTGACAGGAAGTCTGATCTCGACCGAGGCCGGGCGAGCGCGCGTGACCCCGCAGCGAACAGGGGCGTCTGAACGGTGCACAGGCTGGGCGGTCCGTGGGTCGGTCGGCGGGCGGCGTCCGGCATCGTCCGGCCGATGGATCTCCCCGCCGAGCTGCGCCGTCGCCCCTTCACGGTCGCCGAGGCCCGCCGCCTCGGGGTGACCGACTCCACGCTGCGCGCGCGTGACCTCTGCACGGGACTCCGCGGGGTCCGTGCCGCCGACGACGTGCCGGACACGACACGGTCGCTCGCGGCGGCGGCGCTCCTCGTCACACCCGAGGGCGCCGTCGTCAGCCACCTCACCGCGCTGAGGCTGCACGGTGCCGAGCCGCCCTGGCCGCTGGACTCCGACCACCGGGTCCACCTGACCGTCCCGGCGGCGCGAACGATCTCGGCGCGGTCGACGCTCGCGGTGCACCGTGCCGGCCGTCGGCCGCCGTGGGTCCTGGTCGACGACCTCCCGGTCGTGACGCCCGAGATGGCGTGGCTCCAGGTCGCGGCCACCGTCGGCGTCGAGATGGCGACCGTGATCGCGGACAGCCTCCTGCGGAGGGTCGCGCCGATCTCGTCGTCGGACCGCCTCGCGGAGGCGCTCGCAACGCTTCCTCCCCGGACGCGAGGGCGACGTGTCGCGACGTCGGCGTTGGCCCTGAGCCGGCCGGGCACCGACTCGTCGATGGAGACCCGTGCGAGGCTCGCGCTCGTGTCCGGCGGTCTGCCGTGCCCGCTCGTCAACGTCCCGGTGCTCGACGACGACGGGCGCTTCGTCGCCCTGCCGGACATGCAGTACGCGCGCGAGCGGATCGTCGTCGAGTACGACGGTGACGTGCACCGCACCGACCGTGCCGTCTGGCGCCGGGACGTGGAGCGCCGTCAGCGGCTCGAGGAGCTGGGCTGGGTCACGGTCACGGCCACGGCAGACGACGTCCTCCGCGACCGCGACCGGCTCGTCGCTCGCGTCGCGCGACTCCTCAGGACCAGGAGTCGCCTCAGTCATCCGTCCACTACTCGTTGAGGTCAGGCTTCGCGTCGGCGTGTCGAGCGACTCGCCGACAGGAACTCTGACCTCGACGGAGGCCCCGGACCTGGGGCAGAAGCGCACCGGCCACGGGGCCCTTTCTGGGACGATCACGCGCATGCTGCGTCACGAGCCCGACCCGTCCGTCGGGGCATGGATCCGACCCCGACTGGCGCCGTTCGGCGACGTCGTCGGGTCCGTGGTCCCGCGAGGCTTCGAGGCGTACGCACGCATCCTCCATCCCGTCCCCGCACCGCTCGACGACCGCACGACCGTCGACACGGAGCGCCACGTCCGGTGGGCCGACGTCGCCGCGGTCACCGGACGGACCGTGCACCCGACCGCGCAGTTCTGGGCCGTCGCGGCGAGGAGCCAGTGGCGCGACCAGGAACCGGGCACGTGGGCCGGCGGTGAACCCCTGGAGGGCGACCTCGGCCCGGACGCCACCCACGCGCTGGTCGACGTGCTGGCCCGCCACGCGCCCGGCGGCGGCGACGCACAGGTCGTCGTGGCGCTCTGGGACGGGTACGGCTGGATCGAGGGCGGCGGCGCCGTGTCGGTCGTCTCCGTGGACGACGACGGCGTGGGCGCCGTTCGTCACCCGGGCCCCGCCTTCGAGCCGTCGGTCCTCCGGGGCCCACGCCTCGAGCTCCCGCACCGGGAGTACCTGCTGTTCCGTGGCTCCCTCCGCGACGTCACGTCCCTCGGTCACCAGGTGACGCCGTCGTGGTTCGAGGCCCAGTCCCCCAACCTGCTGTGGCCCGTGGACGGCTCGTGGTGCGTCGCGACGGAGATCGACCTCGACTCGACCCTGGTCGGCGGACCCCGGCCGCTCGTCCGTGCCGTCGTGGAGTGCCCGGGGCTGGAAGCGCTGGACGTGCACGTCGACGACCCGATCACGATCGACAGCGACCACCTCAACCGCTGAAGCCAGGACCTGAGGAGGCCTCCGGTCCCGCAGGCCTCCCCCATCCCGTCGAGATCAGAGTTCGTGTCGGCGTGTCCCCCGACTCGCCGACACGAACCCTGATCTCGACGAGGGCGCACGAGGACCGAGCGCGCGGAGTCGGGCCGATCGTCCCTGTCGCCGCCGCCGGTGCGGGCGTTCAGTGGCTGCATGAGCACACTGCGTCGTACCGCCGTCCCCGTCGCCGCTGCCGTGGCGACGGCTGTCGTCGCCGCCTACCCCACCGCCCGCCGCCGGGCACTGGAGTGGGGGGCCACCCCGGACGAGACCACCGCCGTCCTCCCGGGCGACTCTCTCGTCCCCCGCGCCGACCTCGTCGCCACGCGCGCGACCGACGTCGACGTCCACCCCGACCACGTCTGGCCGTGGCTCGCGCAGATCGGGCAGGGCAAGGCCGGCTTCTACAGCTACGAGGCGCTCGAGAACCTCGCCGGCTGCGACATCCACAACGCCGACCGCGTCGTGGGGTCGTGGCAGGACGTCGCCGTCGGCGACGAGGTCCACCTGCACCCCGACGTCGCGCTGCGCGTCGCGCTCGTCGAGCCGCCCGACGCCCTCGTCCTGCACGGCGGCGCACCCACCGACGACGACGGCCCCGCGCTGTTCGACTTCTCGTGGGCGTTCGTCGTGCGGCCCGGCCGCGACGAGGGGCACAGCCGGCTCGTCGTCCGCGAGCGGTACCACTACCGGGCGCCGTGGGCGGGGAGCGTCGTCGAGCCGGTCGCCTGGGTGAGCGCGCTGATGACCGAGAAGATGCTGCGCGGCATCCGTCACCGCGCGGAGGGCGTACCCGTCTGACGGAAAAGCATGGACATGCAGTCCACCGCATGTCCATGCTTCCGTCATGGATGCTCTCTCGCGAGACCTCGAGCTGGTCGTCCCCCTGTGGCGGGGCGGTGGTGACGAGCGCGTCGTCGCGGGCGCCGACGCCCTCGCCGCCCTCGTCCCGCAGCGGGCGCCCCGCGTCGAGGTCCCCGATCCGCACGGTTCCGCCGCACAGCGTCCGCCCGTCACGACGCGCGGCCTCGGCGTCCTCGACGCCGAGGCCGTCGTCGCCCACGCGCGCGCCGTCACGGCGGCACTGCGCGAGTCCCGGGCGTCACGCGTCGTCGCCCTGGGTGGCGACTGCGCGATGGGTACGCCCGTCGCGGGCGCGCTGCTCGACCAGCACCCTGACCTGCACGTGATCTGGGTCGACGCGCACGGCGACCTCAACACGCCCGGGACGAGCCCGAGCGGTCTGGCCTACGGCATGCCGCTGCGCGCGCTCCTCGGCGACGGGCACCCCGGCCTCGTGCCGGACCGGCCGCTGCGCGGCGACCACACCATGCTTCTCGGTGTCCGGGAGCTCGATCCGGCGGAGCGGGACTTCCTCGCCGCCGGCGACGTCGCGGTGGTCCCGCCCGCGGGCGCCGACGCGCTGGTCGCCGCGGTCCTCGACCGCATCCCGGCCGGGGCTCCGGTGCACGTCCACCTGGACCTCGACGTGCTGGACCCCGAGGTGTTCCCCGCCGTCGCCGTGCCCACACCGGGAGGGCTCGACGTGCCGACCCTGGCGGCCGTCGCGACCACGCTCCGCGCGCACGCCGACGTCGTCGGGTTCACCGTCACGGAGTACGTCCCGGAGGTGCCGCACGACCCGGCACCGCTGGTCGAGGTGCTCCACGCGTTCGGCGCCTGAGGCGGTCGGCCTACCGGCCGGTGCCGTCCACGGCGTGCGGCTCGATCGCGGCGAGCTCGTCGTCGGTGAGGTCCGGCCCGCTCAGCGCGGCGACGTTGTCCTCGAGCTGGGCGACGCTGCTCGCGCCGATGAGCGCCGACGTGACGCGCTGGTCGCGCAGCACCCACCGCAGCGCGAGCTGCGCGAGGCTCTGCCCGCGGGCCGTGGCCACGTCGTCCAGGGTGCGGGCCCGCGCGAGGTACTCATCGGAGATGCGCTCGGCCTTGAGGAAGTGCCCGACGGCGGCCCGCGAGTCGGCGGGGACCTCACCGGACAGGTAGCGCCCGGTCAGCAGGCCCTGCTGGAGCGGGCTGAACACGATGGTGCCGACGCCGAGGTCCTCGACCGCGTCGAGCAGCGTCTCGACCTCGCCGTCGGCGACGTGCTCGACGTGCCGGTTGAACATCGAGTAGCTCGGCTGGTGGATGAGCAGCGGCGTGCCGAGGTCCGCGAGGATCCGGGCGGCCTCGCGCGTCTGGGACGGCGAGTAGCTCGAGACGCCCGCGTAGAGCGCGCGCCCGCTGACGACGGCGGTGTGCAGCGCACCCATCGTCTCCTCGAGCGGCGTCGTGGGGTCGAAGCGGTGGCTGTAGAAGATGTCGACGTAGTCGAGGCCCATGCGGCGCAGCGACTGGTCGAGCGACGAGAGCAGGTACTTGCGCGAGCCGCCGTCACCGTAGGGGCCGGGCCACATGTCGTAGCCGGCCTTGGTCGAGATGATCAGCTCGTCGCGGTACGGGCGCAGGTCGAGCGCGAGGGCGCGGCCGAAGTTCTCCTCGGCCGACCCGTACGGCGGGCCGTAGTTGTTCGCGAGGTCGATGTGCGTGATGCCGAGGTCGAACGCGCGCCGCAGGATCGCGCGCTGCGTCTCGAACGGCTTCGTGTCACCGAAGTTGTGCCAGAGCCCGAGCGAGAGGGCCGGAAGGTCGAGACCGCTCCGGCCGCACCGCCGGTAGGTCATCGAGTCGTAGCGGTCGGGGGCAGCGGTCCACGGCGTCGTCACGGGTCCACGCTAGTCCTCGGCGGCGCCGCCGAGGCCCGCGATGCCCACCGTCACCGGAGGTCGTCGAACTCCGTCACGACCGTCCGCCAGTACTCGCTCCCGTCGCGCGTGCGCGTGAGGACCCCCGCGTCGACGAGCTCGCGCCGCAGCCCTACGGGATCCCGTGCCAGGTCGGCGAGGCGCTCCGTCAGCTCGCGCTCGCCGACCGGCTCGTGGACGCCGACGGCGCACGTGCCGAGGTACCGGAGCACGAGGTCCTTGTCGGCGCGGCGCCGCGGCATCGTCTCGAGCCTCCCCCGGAGGAGGAACCGCTCGGGCGGCGGGGCTGGCGCGAGCTCGGGGCTGTCGTCGACCACCCGTCGAGGCTACGAGGCGCGCCGCCGGCCGGGCGACACCCGACCGCCCCGGCCGTCGCCCGGACCCGTGCCACGGGTCAGCGCCCGTGCGACGCGTCAGCGCCCGTGCGTCTCCGCCCGCACGGCCTCCGGGAGCCCGGGGTGCTCGAGCCCCGCGTCGCTCAGCCAGCGCCACGTGTCGCGGACCGTCTCCTCGACCGGCCGTGACGGGAGGCCGAGCCGCCGTGCGCGGGACGTCCCGACCTGCCACGCGGTCGCCGCGACATCGCTCGGCATCCACAGCGGGAGGTCGCGCCACGGCTGCGCTCCGGCGGCGAGCAGGTCTGCCTGCGGCACGGCGACGAGATCCGCGGCGCGACCGCCGTCGGCGGCCACGGCGACCCGGCACGCCTCGACGAGCGCGCCGAAGGTCGTCATCCCCGCGTCGCCCGTCGCGTTGACCGCGCCGGACCAGTCGGCCGCGGCGGCGTCGACGAGCCACCCGCCGAGGTCGCGCGCGTCGACGACCGCGACCGGCTGGTCGAGGCCCTCGGCGGGGACGACGACGCGCTCCTCGCGGGCGATGCGGTCGAGCCACCACGTGAGCCGCTTCGTCCGGTCACCGGGTCCCACGATGAGCCCGGCGCGCACCGCGAGCGCCGCGTCCCCGAACGTCGCCGCGAGGACGCGCTCGCTCTCGGCCTTCATCGGCCCGTACTCGTCGAGGTCCGCGTCCGCCCCGAACGTCGGCGCGCTCTCGTCGGGGACAGGACCCGGTGGCCAGTCGCGGTAGGCGCTGATGCTGCTGACGTACACGTACCGCGGCACGTCGGCGAGCACCTCGGCGGCGGCGCGAGCGCCCGCGACCGTGTAGCCGCAGCAGTCGACGACGGCGTCGACGCGCCGCGCGAGCACGGGCGCGAGCGCCTCACCCAGCGACCCGGCGTCGTCGCGGTCGCCGACGACGTGCCGGAGTGCGCCGTCGTCGGCCGTCGCCAGCATCGGCCGCGTCCCGCGCGTCACGGCCGTCACGGTGTGCCCGCGGTCGAGCGCCGCGTCGACGACGGCGCCGCTGAGGAAGCCCGTCCCGCCCAGGACCACGAGGTGCATGGACCGAGCGTGGACGACGACGAGGGCCGCCGCCAGCACGTCCGCTCAGGGCGGACGGCCGACGACGGCCCTCGGACGGGTCGGCACGGGTCGGCACGGGGTGAGGCGCCACCGGCCTCAGCGGGCGGAGCCCACCTCACCGGTCGACCCACCGGTCGGCCTGGTCGTCACCCGGCGACGACGACCCGCTCGTTCGGCACGCAGTGCGTCATGACGAGCCCGCTGACGTCGCGCGGGCCGTTCTTGCCGAGGTTCGCCAGGCGCGTCCGCTCCTCCTCGGTCAGCGTCTGGCCGGGCAGCGGCTCGAGGTGGCGTACGTCGTCGGCGGTCAGGCCGATGCCGTCGCCGACGCGACGGCCCAGCTCGTCCTCGACCATGAAGAAGTGCCAGAGCATGCGCTCCTGGATCGCGCGGTCGCACTGCGACAGGGCAGCGACGAGGTTCGCGACCAGGTCGTCCTGCTCCCACGGCTCCGACAGGAGGAAGCGCTGACCTGCCTGGAGGTAGTCGTTGGTCCGCTCGATGCGCTCGCGCGTGAGGCGGCCCCTCACGACCGGGCTCTGCTGGGGCGCCGGCTTGGCCGCCTCCCGCAGGCCGCCGGTGATGGACGGCTCGTAGTTGACGTGCGGGTTGGTGCCCACCTCGTCGCGGCCGTACGCCATCTGGCCGCCCTGCTGGTTGGTGTGCACCGGAGCCTTCGGCTTGTTGACCGGCAGCTGCAGGTAGTTCGGACCCACGCGGTACCGCTGCGTGTCGGAGTAGGAGAACGTGCGGCCGACGAGCATCTTGTCGTCCGAGAAGTCCAGGCCGTCGACGAGGACTCCGGTGCCGAACGCGATCTGCTCGTTCTCGGTGAAGACGTCGCCCGCGTTGCGGTCGAGCACCATGCGGCCGACGGGGCGCAGCGGGAACTGGTCCTCGGGCCAGACCTTGGTGTCGTCGAGCGGGTCGAAGTCGAGCTCGGGGTGCTCGTCGTCGCTCATGATCTGGACGTTGAGCTCCCACTCGGGGAAGTCGCCGGCCTCGATCGCGTCGTAGAGGTCCTTGGTGTGCGCACCGAGCGTCTGCGCCTGGACCGCGGCGGCGTCGGCGGCCGTCCACGACCGCACGCCCTGCTTGGGCAGCCAGTGGTACTTGACCAGGACCGTCTCGCCCGCGGCGTTGACCCACTTGTAGGTGTTGACCCCGAACCCCTGCATGGTCCGGTACGACGCGGGCGTCCCCCGCGGGCTGAAGACCAGCATGATCATGTGCATGGCCTCGGGCGTCTGGCTGAAGAAGTCGAACGCGCGGTTGGCGACGTTCGCCTCGAAGGTCACGGGGTCGGGCTTCTGCGAGTGGATGAAGTCCGGGAACTTGATCGCGTCGCGGATGAAGAAGACGCCCAGGTTGTTGCCGACGAGGTCCCAGTTGCCGTCCTCGGTGTAGAACTTCACCGCGAAGCCGCGCGGGTCGCGCGCCGACTCCGAGGAGTCGCGGCCGCCGGCGACCGTCGAGAACCGCAGCGCGACGTCGGTGCGCTTGCCCTTCTCCTGGAACAGCTTCGCCCGCGTGTACCGGGCGATCGGCTCGTCCCCGAGCGTCCCGTACGCCTCGAAGTACCCGAAGGCCGTCGTCCCCCGCGCGTGCACGACGCGCTCCGGGATCCGCTCGCGGTCGAAGTGGCTGATCTTCTCGAGGAACTGGTAGTTCTCGAGCGTCGCCGGGCCGCGCGACCCGACGGTGCGCTGGTTCTGGTTGTCCGCGACGGGGTGGCCCTGGCGGGTGGTCAGCACCGGGCGGTCGTCGGGCTGCTGCTGGTCGGTCATGCGGTTCCCTTCCTTCGTGCGGTCGCCGACGCCGGTGGGCGCGGGCGGTCAGGCCGTCAGGCGCCGGGCGTCGCGCGCGGCGCAGGCCCGGCGGCAGCGGCGCCGTCGGCCGCGGCCGGGACTGCGGGAGCCCCGGCGGCAGCGGCACCGTCGGCCGCGGCGCACGCGGCGCAGCGGCCCCAGAACGTCACCTCGGCCTCGTCGACCACGAAGCCGACGGGCGCACCGTGCGGCAGGAGGCACGGGGCCGCGCCCACGGCGCAGTCGACGTCGGTCGTCGCGCCGCAGCCGCGGCACACGAGGTGGTGGTGGTTGTCCCCGACGCGCGCCTCGTAGAGCGTCGGCAGCCCGGCCGGCTCGATCGCGCGGGCCAGACCCGCGCGGACCAGGGCGTCGAGGCAGTCGTAGACCGCCTGGGTCGAGAGGGACCCGAGGCGCGCGCGGGCCCGCTCGGCGACGGCGGCTGCGGGCAGGTGGTGCTCCGCGGCGGTCAGGGCCTCACCCAGGACGTCGAGCACCGCGACGCGCGGGCTCGTCACGCGCAGGCCGGCGGAACGGAGGCGCTCGACGGAGCTCGGGGCGGTGGGCACGGCGCCATCATGGCAGGTTGTCTGGAACGGTTCCAGTATTGGAGCCCTTCCAGGCGTGGCGCGGGCGGGGCGTCGCCGACGGCGGGACGCGCCCGAACACGAGCACCCCGGGCCTGACAGCCCCGCGCCCGCCGCACCCGCCGCACCCAGCGCAGCCCCCGCACCCCCGCACCCCCGCACCCCCGCACCCCCGCACCCCCGCACCCCCGCACCCCCGCACCTGGCACGATCACCCCGTGCTGCGCGTCATGCTCTTCGAGCCGCGGATCGCCGGGAACACCGGCAACGCGATCAGGATGGTCTCCGGGACGGGCGCCGAGCTGCACCTCGTGGAGCCGCTCGGCTTCGACCTGTCCGAGCCCAAGCTGCGGCGCGCGGGGCTGGACTACCACGACCTCGCGCACGTCACGGTGCACGCCGACCTCGACGCGGCGCTCGCCGCGGTCGCGCCCGCACGCGTCCTCGCGTTCACGACGCGCGCGACGACCTGGTTCACCGACGTCGACTACCGCGACGACGACGTCCTGCTGTTCGGCCCCGAGCCGACCGGGCTGCCCGACGACGTGCTCGCCCGACCCGAGATCACCGCCGAGCTGCGCATCCCGATGCTCGCGGGCCGCCGCTCGATGAACCTCTCCAACGCCGCCGCCGTGGCGACCTACGAGGCGTGGCGCCGGCTGGGGTTCCCCGGCGCGGTCTGACCGCCGCGCCGCGGCCCGCTCACTTCCAGCGCCGCCGGGTCCCGCCGAGGAACTGCGTGTAGCCGACCAGCGACGCCGTCGAGCACAGGACCTGGTAGAGCAGCAGGAAGCCGATGTACCCGAGCCTGTTGCGGCGCACCCGCAGGTCCAGCGGCGCGAACACGTGCCGCGACTGGAAGATCCGCAGGCCCCCGTAGACGAGCAGCGTCACCGGGAGCACCGCGAGCGTCCACATCGAGACGACGAGCGGGTGCCCGAGCAGGAACAGCACGAGCCCCGGTAGCCAGATCAGGGCGTACCCGACGTCGAGCAGCGGGATGAGCAGGTCGATCCCCGCGACGAACTTCGTCAGCACGCGCTCCTGACGCCACGGCGGGACGGCGCGGATCCCCTCGAGCATCCCGCGCGCCCACCGCGCCCGCTGCCGGAAGAAGTGCCGCACCCGCTCGGGCGCGTCGGTGAACGCCACAGCCGTCGGCTCGAAGAACACGCGACGTCCGGCCTCCATGAGCCGCCACGTGACGACGATGTCCTCACCGATCGCGTCGGGCCAGCCGCCGACCTCCCGGACGTCCTCCGTCCGGTAGACCGAGAACGCCCCCTGCGCGACGAGGGTCGACTGGTACAGGCCCTGCATGCGCTTCACCGCGGTGATGCCGAGGTAGTAGTCCCACTCCTGCATGCGGGTGAGGAAGTTGCGCCGCGAGTTGCGGACGAGGACGGACCCCGCGACGGCGACCGTGTCGGCCGGGGCGGCCTCGAGGCGCGCGACCAGACGGCCGAGCGCCTCGCGGTGCAGCAGCGTGTCCGCGTCGACCGTCACGACGAGCGGTGTGGTCACGGTCGCGAGGGCCGCGTTCAGCGCGTGCGCCTTCCCCGGGGTGGCCTCGTGGACGACGCGCAACGGGACCCCGAGGGTCGGTGCGGCAGCGAGCGCGCGCTCGACCGTCGCGTCGGTCGAGCCGTTGTCGGCGAGCACGATCGTGAGCTCGCCCGCGTACTCCACGCGCGCGACGGACTCGAGCGTCGCGACGATCCCCTCCTGCTCGTTCCGTGCGGCGACCACCACCGTGACGGCGGAGGTGGCGTCGCTCGAGCGGAGCGGGGGCTGGCGGTCGAGCGCGAGCGAGACCGCGAGGAACGCGACGACGGCACCGGGCAGGTACGCCACGAGGCCGACGACGACGAACGCCCCGACGGGTCCGACGACCGGCGTGAGCTCAGCGATCCACGGGCGGGACAGGACCACCGCGAGGGTGACCCAGAGCGCGGCACCGACGACGGCGACGAGGAACTTCGCGGCCACCGGGACGTAGCGGTGCCGAGAGCGCGGGACCTCGACCGCACCGGCCTCGGCCGTGGTGTCGACCTGCGGTCCGGCTGGCGCAGGGAGCGCTTCCACGACACCGACGGCGGAGCCGTCACCGGTCCCACCGACGGCAGAGCCGTCACCGGTCCCTGCCAGGACGCCGAGCGGGTCGGCCGGGGCGCGCGGCGTGGGCAGCACACCGGAGGGCGCGTCGTCGCGCAACGGAAATGGGGTGGCGTCAGGTGCCGACATGGGTCCTCTGCGGGGGCTGAGGCAGGACGGCGGCGCGGGCGTGGGGGCGCCCTCGCCGCCGTTGGTCACCTGCTACGTCGTCGTGCACGGACGCGCAGGTGAGCGCGGTCGCGGCGGTTCACCCGCCCGGAGCGGGTGAAACCGGACGCGACCAGCCCGCAGCGGGCACGACGACGCCCGGGTCACCGCGGTGGTCTCCCACCGGGTGGCCCGGGCGTCGGGTGCGGCCTGCGCCGGCCGGGGTCGTCCCCGGCCGGCCGGCGGTCAGTCCTCGGTGCCGGTGCTCTTCGCGTCGTCCGTCGTCGTCAGCGGCGGCATGGACGCCACCGAGACGCCGACGGGCTCGGCGTCGGAGGCCTCGTCGGCCTTGCCGATGCCGCGGAAGATGAACTCCCCGAGCAGGCCCTCGCCCTGGGCGTCGACCAGGACGGTCTGGCCCGGGCGGAGCTCGCCGAAGAGGATCTTCTCCGACAGCACGTCCTCGATCTCGCGCTGGATGGCGCGGCGCAGCGGCCGGGCGCCCAGCACGGGGTCGTAGCCCTTCTCGGCGAGCAGCTGCTTGGCCGCGGGCGTGAGCTCGATGCCCATGTCCTTGTCCTTGAGCCGTCCCTCGAGCCGGGCGATCATCAGGTCGACGATCTGGATGATCTCGTCCTGCGACAGCTGCGGGAACACGACCACGTCGTCGACGCGGTTGAGGAACTCGGGCCGGAAGTGCTGCTTGAGCTCGTCGCCGACCTTCGCCTTCATCCGCTCGTAGGACGTCGACAGGTCGCCACCGGCCTGGAAGCCGGTCTGCAGGCCCTTGGCGATGTCCCGCGTGCCGAGGTTCGTGGTCATGATGATCACGGTGTTCTTGAAGTCCACGACGCGGCCCTGCGAGTCGGTCAGGCGACCGTCCTCGAGGATCTGCAGCAGCGAGTTGAAGATGTCCGCGTGGGCCTTCTCGACCTCGTCGAAGAGGACGACCGAGAACGGCTTGCGCCGCACCTTCTCGGTGAGCTGGCCGCCCTCGTCGTACCCGACGTAGCCGGGGGGCGAGCCGAACAGCCGCGAGACGGTGTGCTTCTCGGAGAACTCGCTCATGTCGAGCTGGATGAGCGCGTCCTCGTCGCCGAAGAGGAACTCCGCGAGGGCCTTGGCGAGCTCGGTCTTCCCGACGCCCGTGGGCCCCGCGAAGATGAACGACCCACCGGGACGCTTCGGGTCCTTGAGGCCCGCACGCGTGCGGCGGATGGCCTGGGACAGCGCCTTGATGGCGTCCTCCTGGCCGACGACGCGCTTGTGCAGCTCGTCCTCCATGTGGAGCAGCCGGCTGGACTCCTCCTCGGTGAGCTTGAACACCGGGATGCCGGTGGACAGCGCCAGCACCTCGGCGATGAGCTCCTCGTCGACCTCGGCGACCGTGTCGAGGTCACCGGACTTCCACTGCTTCTCCTTCTCGGCCCGCTGCGTCCCGAGCTGCTTCTCGACGTCGCGCAGGCGCGCGGCCTTCTCGAAGTCCTGCTCGTCGATCGCCGACTCCTTGTCGCGACGCGCCTCGGCGATCTTCTCGTCGAGCTCGCGCAGCTCCGGCGGGGCCGTCATGCGGCGGATGCGCAGGCGCGCGCCGGCCTCGTCGATCAGGTCGATCGCCTTGTCCGGCAGGAAGCGGTCGTTGACGTAGCGGTCGGCGAGCTGGGCCGCCGCGACGAGCGCGCCGTCGGTGATGGACACGCGGTGGTGCGCCTCGTAGCGGTCCCGCAGGCCCTTGAGGATCTCGATCGCGTGGCCGAGGTTCGGCTCCGCGACCTGGATCGGCTGGAAGCGGCGCTCGAGCGCGGCGTCCTTCTCGACGTGCTTGCGGTACTCCTCGAGCGTCGTCGCGCCGATCGTCTGGAGCTCGCCCCGGGCGAGCATCGGCTTGAGGATGCTCGCGGCGTCGATCGCACCCTCGGCGGCACCCGCCCCGACGAGGGTGTGGATCTCGTCGATGAACAGGATGATGTCGCCGCGCGTGCGGATCTCCTTGAGGACCTTCTTGAGGCGCTCCTCGAAGTCACCGCGGTAGCGCGACCCGGCGACGAGCGCGCCGAGGTCGAGCGTGTAGAGCTGCTTGTCCTTGAGCGTCTCGGGGACGTCGCCGCGCACGATGTCCTGCGCGAGCCCCTCGACGACGGCGGTCTTGCCGACGCCGGGCTCTCCGATCAGGACGGGGTTGTTCTTGGTGCGGCGGGACAGCACCTGCATGACCCGCTCGATCTCCTTCTCACGCCCGATGACCGGGTCGAGCTTGCCCTCGCGGGCGGCCTGCGTGAGGTTGCGACCGAACTGGTCGAGCACGGCCGAGCCCGAGGGCTGACCCTCGGCGGGGCCGCCCGAGGCGACCGGCTCCTTGCCCTGGTACCCCGAGAGCAGCTGGATGACCTGCTGCCGGACGCGGTTCAGGTCGGCGCCGAGCTTGTTGAGCACCTGGGCCGCGACGCCCTCACCCTCGCGGATGAGGCCGAGCAGGATGTGCTCCGTGCCGATGTAGTTGTGGCCCAGCTGCAGCGCCTCGCGGAGCGACAGCTCGAGCACCTTCTTGGCGCGCGGGGTGAAGGGGATGTGACCAGACGGGGCCTGCTGGCCCTCGCCGATGATCTCCTGCACCTGGGAGCGGACGGCGTCCAGGGAGATGCCGAGCGACTCCAGGGCCTTGGCCGCGACGCCTTCGCCCTCGTGGATGAGCCCGAGCAGGATGTGCTCGGTCCCGATGTAGTTGTGGTTGAGCATCCTCGCCTCTTCCTGGGCGAGGACGACCACGCGTCGGGCACGGTCGGTGAATCTCTCGAACATCTGCGCTCCTTGCCAGGGATGTCGTCCTGCAAGGCTAACGGCGGGGCTCCCGCCGGGCTTCCGTGTTCGCCGCAGGCGTGAAAGCGGGGGCCGGCCGTGCGCCGACGGGCCGCACGGCGTCGCGCGGGCAGGGGCGCCGCAGGACACCACCGGGCGCGTGCCCGTCGTCAGGCGACGGGCACGCGCCCCGTGAGGTGCTCGACCGCGGCCGTGACCGTCGTCGGCGCGGCGAGCACGCGGTGGTGCCCGAGCCCCGTCGTCGGCACGAGTCGCGCGTCGTCCCAGGTCGCGACGACCGCCTCGGCGACCGCGAACGGGGTCTCGCGGTCCAGCCGGTCGTGCACGACGAGCGTCGGCGGCATGGTCGCGTCCGCGGCGCAGCGCGCGAGGTCGAACGTCTCGATCGACGACCCGACGATGGCCTCGAGCGTCGCGCGCAGGTGGTCGCGCGTCCGGTCGCTCAGCCGGAGCAGCGTCGTGAACTGGTCGAGGACGTCGACGAACGGGTGCGAGGGCGCGACGAGCACGAGCCGGTCGGGCGCGAGCGAGCCGGACGCGACCGCGCGCGCCGTCGCCATGGTCCCCATCGAGTGCGCGACGACGCCGACGACCGGGCCGGTGCGTGCGGCGACCGCCTCGATCGCCTCGAGGAACTCCATGACCGTGCCGCGACCCGCGCCGAGGAACCCGTCGTCGGCGTCGCCGTGCCCGGGCGCGTCGAGCGCGACGACCCGGTGACCGGCGTCGACCAGGGGCTCGACGAACGCACCGAGCTGTCCGCGCCAGCCGCCCCAGCCGTGCACGAGCAGGACGGTCGGCCCCTCGCCCCACGACTCGGCCGCCACCGTCCCACCGCGGGGGACGGGGACGCGCTCGACGACACCGGGCCTCGGCCGCAGGTCCGTGCGACGCGCACCCTGCGGGAACGTGCACCACAGGTCCAGCGCGAGGCGGTCCGCCGCCGCCGGGGCGACCCGCTCGAGCACCCGCAGGCGCGTGCGCAGCGCCGCGAGCTGCACCGCGGCCGCCGTCCGGCGGCGCGTGCGACGGAGCCGACGGCGGAGGGTCGTGCTCGTCATCGGGCTGCTCCTGCGGTCGCGGGGACGGTCGGCGAGGGGTCGGCCTCGGCACCACTGGCGCCGTCGTCGGTGCCCACGCGGTGGTGGGCGCCGTCGCTCCGCGGCACGCGGACGGCCGCGAGCAGCGCGTCGACAGCGGCGCGGGCGCGCTCCTCGGCCCGCGCGTCCCCGAGCAGACGGTGGCGGTGGTGGAAGCCGAGCATGATCGCGTAGAGGTCGGCCGCGAACTGGCGCGCGTCGGTGCCCGGGCGCAGCAGGCCGTCCTCGACCCCGCTGGTCACGATGCGCGCGATCGTGTCGTCGAGCTGCTCGTGGAGCTCGACGAGCCGGTCGCGCACGGGCCCGGGCTGCTCGTCGAGCTCGGTGCCCGCCTTGACGAAGAGGCACCCGCCGGGCCGGCGCTGACGTCCGCACGTGAGCCAGCTGTCCACGAGCGCGCGGATGCGGGGCTCGCCGCGCGGCGCGCGGAGCGCCGGCTCGACGACGGTCGCCGCGAAGTCCCGGCCGGCCGCGTCGAGGACCGCGATCTGGAGGGCCTGCTTGGACCCGAAGTGCGCGTACATGCCGCTCTTGGACATCTCGACCTCGGCGGCGAGCGCACCGATCGTGAGCCCCTCGAGACCCACGCGGTACGCCAGCGCGATCCCCTGCTCGAGGATCACGCCCCGCGTCCGGTCACCCTTCGCCACCCGAGCAAAATAGCACGATCGTTCGTGCTGGTAGCCGCGCCCCTTTCCGTCGAGATCAGAGTTCGTGTGGGCGTGTCGCCCGACACGCCGACGGCAAGCCTTGTCTCGACGACGGCGGCTGGGGGCCAGGCCTCATCCCGTTCCCAGGTGGCGGTGGATCGCCGAGGCGAACGCGGCGTGCGCACGGTCCGACGCGAGCACGAAGCGCACCAGCCGGACGGCCGGCTCGTCCCCCGCGAGCGCCGCGTGGTCGCGCACGGTCGCGACGGCGACGTCGGCCACGACCTCGACGTCCCACCCGTAGACGCCCGCGCTCACGGCGGGGAAGGCCACGGACCGCGCGCCGACGTCGGCGGCCACGGTCAGGCTCCGCGCGAAGCACGAGGCGAGGAGCGCGGGGTCGGTCTGCCCCGCGTGCCGGTTCGGCCCGACGGTGTGGACCACCCACGTCGCGGCGAGCTCGCCCGCACCCGTCGCCACGGCGTCGCCGACCGGCAGCCCCTGCGGCAGCACCGTCCGGCGCAGCGCGCGGCACTCGGCCAGCAGCGCGGGCCCGGCGGCCGCGTGGATCGCGCCGTCGACCCCGCCTCCCCCGAGCAGGGACGAGTTCGCGGCGTTGACCACCGCGTCGACCCGCTCGTGCGTGATGTCACCCAGGACCGCCTCGACCGTCGCCCGCATGTCCCCAGTCTGCGCCCGCGGTTCACCACGCACGCGGGCGCCGGGCGTGATCGAATCGGTACGAGCGCGCACCGGCCCACGGCCGACGACGACGCGCCCACCACCACGGGCCGCACCCGACGCACGCGCGGCCCGGACGAACCAGCACCGAGGAGCACCATGCAGCAGCGCACCATCGGAGACCGCACCGTCAGCGCGATCGGCCTGGGCGGCATGCCGATGTCGATCGAGGGCCGTCCCGACGAGGACCGCTCGATCGCGACCATCCACGCCGCGCTCGACGTCGGCATCACGCTCATCGACACCGCGGACTCCTACCACCGCGATCCCACGGACGTCGGCCACAACGAGCTGCTCATCGCCAAGGCGCTGCGTCTCGCGGGGCGCTCCGCCGACGACGTGCTCGTCGCGACCAAGGGCGGCCACCGCCGACCGGGCGACGGCTCCTGGTACGTCCAGGGCGACCCCGACTACCTGAAGAAGGCGTGCGAGGCCTCCCTGCAGCGCCTCGACGTCGAGGCCATCGGCCTCTACCAGTTCCACCGCCCGGACCCCGCGGTCCCGTACGCGGACTCGGTCGGCGCGATCCGCGACCTGCTCGACGAGGGCAAGATCCAGATGGCGGGGATCTCCAACGCGAACCCCGAGCAGATCCGGGAGGCGCAGGAGATCCTCGGCGGCCGCCTCGTCTCGGTGCAGAACCAGTTCTCGCCGGCGTTCCGCAGCAGCGAGCCCGAGCTCGAGCTGTGCGCCGAGCTCGACATCGCGTTCCTCCCGTGGAGCCCGCTCGGCGGCATCGCGCGTGCGGGGGAGCTCGGTGAGCGGCACGCCGCCTTCGCCGAGGTCGCCGCGGAGCGCGGCGTGTCGCCCTACCAGGTCTGCCTCGCCTGGGAGCTCGCGCTCGAGTCGGTCGTCGTCCCGATCCCGGGGGCGAGCCGCCCGGAGAGCATCCGCGACTCCGCAGCCGCGGCGGAGCTCGCGCTCACGCCCGAGGAGATCGCGCGCCTGAGCGCCTGAGCCCCTGGGCTCGCACGACGCGCCGCGTCCGCCCTCTCGCGGTGAGCCACCCCCGGCGACGGGGGTGGGCTCACCGCGGGAGGGCGCTCCCATGTCCCGCGCCGAGGCGACCCCGACGGGTCGGCCACGGTCGGGCCGTCAGGCCTCGAGCAGGATCGTCACGGGGCCGTCGTTGACGAGCTCGACCTGCATCATCGCGCCGAAGCGCCCGGTCTCGACCCGCAGGCCGCGGCGCCGCAGGTCCTCGACGACGGCGTCGACCAGGGGCTCCGCGACCGGCCCCGGTGCCGCGGCGTTCCACGTCGGCCGCCGCCCCTTGCGGGTGTCCGCGTAGAGCGTGAACTGGCTGACGACGAGCACGGGCGCGCCGACGTCGACCGCGGACGCCTCGTCGCGGAGGATCCGCAGCTCGGCCACCTTGCGCGCGATCAGCTCGACCTGCGCCGGCCCGTCGTCGTGCGTCGCGCCGACGAGCACGACCAGGCCTGGCTCGTCGATCGCGCCGACGACCTCGCCGTCGACGGTGACCGACGCACGGGTCACGCGCTGCACGACCGCCCTCACGCCCGCTCCTCCCAGACCGCCGGGTCGGTGCCGCCGAACGCGGGGACGACCGCTCCGACCGGCGAGCCGTGACCGAGGACACGCGTCCGCCCGACGGCCCGCAGCGCGGCGACCACGCCGTCGACGTCGTCGCCGTCTCCGCCGCCCGACGAGCGCACCGCGACCTCGAGCGCCGCCGCCATGACGAGGGCCCGCGCGCGCCCACCGCCGTCGGCGATCTTGAGCGCGACCGACGTGCCGTCCGGGAGCGCCGCGGCGTAGACCGCCTCCGCCCCGTCCTTGGCGACCAGGCCGGGGACGGCGCGCAGGAACCCCGTGACGTCGCGCCCCGTGCCGCCCACCAGCGCCGGGCGGGACGCCACCGCGCGACCGACCCGCGCCTCGGGCGACCCGTCGTCGGCGGCCGCCGCGCGCGCGAGGCGCGCGAACCCGTGCGCGAGCCCCCGCAGCGTCGTCGACAGCAGCGGGGCGCCGCAGCCGTCGACGGTCGCGTGATGCACCGGGACACCCGTGAGCTCCTCGACGCCCGCACGCACGGCCTGCTGGAGCGGGTGCGTCGGGGCGAGGTACGTCGACGTGTCCCAGCCCGCCGACGCGCACGTCGCGATCATCGCGGCGTGCTTGCCCGAGCAGTTCTGCGTCAGCGACGTCGGCCCGCGGCCCCCGGCGCGCCACGCGTCGGCGGCGGCGGCGGCGAGCGGCAGGTCGGGCGTGTTCTGGAGGTCGCCCTCGGCGTGGCCCACGCCGGCCAGCACCGCGCGGACGACGGCGAGGTGCGCGTCCTCACCCGAGTGGCTCGCGCACGCGAGCGCGAGGCCGTCGTCGTCGACGTCGAGGCCCGCACGGACCATCGCGACCGCCTGCAGGGGCTTCAGGGAGGACCGCGGCCAGACGACCACGTCGGGGTCCCCGACCGCGAGCACGACCCCGCCGTCGGGGTCGAGCACCACGAGGTGACCGGTGTGCACCGACTCGACGAGCGGCCCGCGGACGACGTGCGCGAGCGCGCCCCCCGGGTCGAGCGGTCGGGCCTCGGGCGCGGCCGTCACCAGCTGCCCGTGCCGCCGCCCGGACCACCGCGGCCCGAGTACGGCGCGACGGCCGGCTTGACGTCGACGAGGTACACCGACGCGGCGACCGCCGAGAGGATCGCGAAGAGCAGCAGTCCCCCGCCGCCCCCGCCGAACGGCGTCGCCACGAAGGACAGCGCGGTCGCGACCCCGAGGATCGCGAGCCAGAAGTTCCTGGTCCGCTTGCCGGCGGCCGTGAAGGCGCGGGCGGGACGGCGCAGCGCGTCGACGAGCGCGACGACGCACAGCACGAGGACCAGCAGGTGGAGCGCGAGGAAGATGGCGCTCTGGACGGCCTGGATCACCCTCAGAGGGTACGGCCCGCGGCCGTGGGCCGCTCCGTCCGCGCGGGTGGCCCGCCCATCCCCGCCACACCGTCGCCTCCCGGGCGGGCCGGCTGGCTCAGAGCTCGGGCAGGCGCTCGCGCGCGGCCGCGGGTGCGACGCCGGCCGTCTCGAGGAGGTCGACGACGAGCGACCGGATCAGCAGGACGACGCCCTGGACGTGCCAGTCGTCCGTCGAGACCGCGCGCGGGTCGGCCGCCGCGGCGACCTCGGCGAGGCGCTCGCGCGCACGGAGCGGCTCGGCGCCCGCGCCGAACGCCACGGCGAGCTCACCCGTCGCCCGCGCGAGCTCGGTCACCAGCCCGGCGAGGCGGTCGAGCTCGTGCGCGGACCCCACGAGCGGCCGGCAGCGGCGCGCGAGGACGCGCGCGTTGCGCATCGCCCGGTCGGCCCGCACGGCAGCGCCCTCGAGGTCGAGCAGCTCGGGCCGGTGCCTCCGGTGGGCCGGTGACACGCGCGCGCCCGCCCGGGCCTGCGCCGCCACCGACCGCCACTGGTCGAGCGTCGGCTGCGACGCCCGACCCCGCACGAGCGCCTCCTCGACGAGCTCCACGTCGTGGCCGGCGAGCCCCCGCGCGAGGTCCCGCAGGAGGTGCGAGACCTCCTCGAGCGCCTCCTCGGCGAGCGACCGCACGCGTCGGCGGGGGTCCTGCGGCCACAGAGCCGTGACGACGAGCGCGACCGCGCCGCCCACGAGCGCGTCCGCCCAGCGCCCGAGCGGCGACCCGGCCTGCGCGGCCGGGAGGCCCACGATGACGATCGCCTGGACGCCGGCCTGGGTCGTGAGCAGGTCGCCGCGGTCGATGAACCGGGCCACGAGCGCCGCGACCGCCAGGACCGCCGCGACCTGCACGGGCCCGCTGCCGATGAGGTGCACGAGCAGGTCGCCCAGGAGCACGCCGACGGCGACGCCGACCGCGAGCTCGGCCACGCGGCGCGGGTGGCGGTCGACGCTGAAGCCGAGCGCGACCCACGCCGAGACGGGCGCGAAGAACGGCGTCGCGTGACCGAGCCCGTACACCGCGATCGCCCACGCGACGCCCGCGGCGAGGCTCGCGAGCACGACGGGCAGCAGCGCACGCCGCACGCGCGCGCTGCCCTGACGCAGCCGCGCGACGACGCGGACCCGCCGCATCCGGGCACGTGCCGACGCGCCCTCCGCCACGGTCAGGCCGAGGGGCGGGGTGCGAGACCGCGTGCGACCGGGGCGCGGGGCGCCGGCCGGTCGACCGACACGCCCTCCCCCGGGACGACGACCTCCTGCGCGGCCGAGACGTCACCGCCGTCGCACGCGACGACGAGCTCGGCCGAGGTGTCCAGGTTGCGCTTGACGAGCGCGAGCGCGACCGGACCCAGCTCGTGGTGCCGAGCGACCGTCGAGACCGCGCCGACCGGCCGCCCGCCGGCGGACACCTCCGCGCCCGGCTCGGGCAGCAGGTGACCGGACCCGTCGAGGTGGAGCATCACGAGGCGGCGGGGCGGGCGCCCGAGGTTGTGCACGCGCGCGACCGTCTCCTGCCCGCGGTAGCAGCCCTTCTCCAGGTGCACGGCCGTGCGCAGCCAGTCGAGCTCGTGCGGGATCGTCCGGTGGTCGACGTCGGTCGCCGCGCGCGGGCGCCACGCCTCGACGCGCAGGGCCTCGGTCGCCCACGTCCCCGCGGTCCGCCACCCGGCGGCCTCGCGCGCCGTGACGGCGTCGACGAGCTCGGCGCGGGGGACGAGCACGAGCCGCCACGCCCGCGCGGAGCCCGGGTGCTCGTCGTCGGCGACCGCGTAGCGCGTGCCGCCGGGGAGGGTCCTCGGCCACGGGTCGCGCCACGTGACGGGCTCGCCCTCGGCGCCCTCGGCGTCGACGGGCTCGCCCACCGCGGCCCACCGGTCGGTCACGTCGGCGACCTCGACGCGCAGCATGAACCGCATCGAGTCGAGCCACGCGGCGAGCGCGGGCGCGGTCTCCGTCAGCAGCCACGTCGTCGTGCCGTCGTCGACGACGCCGGCCTGGTGCTCGACGTGCCCGTGCGGGCTCAGCACGAGCGTCTCGGTCGAGGTGCGCGGCGCGAGGTCGGCGAGCCGCTGCGACGTGATGTTGTGCAGCCAGGACAGGCGGTCCGGGCCGGTGACCGTCACGACGCCCAGGTGGGACTGGTCGACGACGGCACCGCCCGCGGCGAGCGCGCGCTGCTCGGCGGTCGGGTCGCCGTAGTGCCACGCGACGCCGGCGTCGGGCCCCGACGCGGCGACCGCGCCCGTGCGACCCAGGAGCGGGCTCACGGGCCGGCCCGACGACGGGTCCGGTGACGTGCTCGGCGGCGGGCTCACCGTCATGCGTCCTCCTGCACGCGGGTCAGGCGCACCGCCGCGTACGACTGGAGCGGCTCGCCGAACGCCGCGATGTCCCACGTCCACATGAGCTCGCCGTGGACGTTGCCCATGAGCCGCGTCGCGGCGCCGACCTCGGCCGCGTCCGGGGTACGCGCGATGAGGTCGCTCGCGAGGTCGATCCGACCGTTGCCGGTCACCCCGGCGTAGAGCGTCAGGTGGCCGGCCGGGTCGACGAGCAGCAGCTCGACCGGGTGCCGGTCGGCGGGCAGGTCGGCCGGACGCTCGGGCGGGACGCGCCAGTAGCCCGTCTCGGTCGCCCACACGCGCCGCTGACCGGCCCGCTCGGCGGCGTCGCCCGCGGCACCGTGCGCGCCGGCGGCACCGTCGCCGCCGTCGTCGTCGGGGACCCAGGTCGTGACCTGCCAGCGCAGGTACGGGCCGCCGTCGTGGTCGACGACGACCTCCTGCTCGACGGTCGTCTCGGGGATGTTCGGGTAGGCGACGGTGCCCGTCCCGCGCCAGGTCCCCACGAGCCACGCGAGCGGGTAGACCTCAGGGGCCAGACCCTCGGGGATCGTGAACACTCAGCGCTGCCCCTTGTAGAGCTTCCAGACGACGTAGACCGAGAACCAGCCGATCGCGAGCGACGCCGCGACCAGCAGGCCGATGAAGAAGATCTCGAGGGCCTCCATGCCCCGATCCTACGGGTGCCGCGCGGGGTGGACCGCGAGCGCCGACGGCAGGCGCCGGCACGAGCCCGCGACGGCGGGCAGCGGCTCAGCCGACGAGGACGCGACCGACGACGTAGACGAGGATCCCGCTCACCAGGACGGGCAGCACGACCGCCGCGACGGACGCCCAGCGGCTCCGCAGCGCGGGGACGCGGTCGAGCAGCACGTGCAGCGACGCGACCAGCAGCCCGGTCGCGAAGCCCAGGGCCGCACCCGTCACCGACCCGACGGCCGGCATGACGGCGCCGACGCCCCCGCCCGCGATGACGCCCGCGGCCGTGGTCACCGCGGCGCCCGTCCGGACGCCCAGGTGCACCGCGGACACCGCGGCGGACACCGCGAGCGCCGCCGCACCGGTGACGACCAGCGACGTCGCCCCCGGCGTGCGGCCCGCCGCGACCCAGCCGGCCGCCGACGCGACCACGAGCAGACCCGTGACGGTCCCCGTCACCGACTCCACGAGCCGGCGTCGGCCGTCCTGGCGCGCGAGCTCGTTGACGAACGCGAGGAGCACCGCGAGCGCGACGACGATCGGCACGTCCCGCAGGAGCGGCTGACCGCGCGTGGCCGCGACCGCGAGCACCGAGCCGGCGCCGCCGAGCGCGACGACGACCGCCGAGCCGAGCGGGCTCGGGAGCCCCAGCAGGACGGGCCAGCCCGCGGCGAGGAGCAGCGTCAGCGCGAGCGAGACGCCCACGAGCGGCGTCTCGCCGAGGATCGCCGCCCCGGCGACCAGGGTCGACGCCGCCGCGGTCAGGACGGCGCGGGTCGAGACGTCCATCAGGCCATGGCCTCGGGCGACGTGGGGGCGGCGAGCACGGAGCAGAGTCTCGCAGATCGCCCGTCGGCGACAGGCACCCGCGTCGCGGCAGTACCGTGAGCTCGGCCCTTCTGCCGAGGAGGCGAACGACCGGTGGCAGACCTCTTGCTGCTCACACCCAGCGCTGGGGGCTCCGCCCAGGTGCTCCCCGCCCTCGGGCTGCTCCCGCACCGCGTCCGCGTGCTACCCGTGGAGCCGTCCGCGCTCCTCGACGCGCCCGACGCCGACGTCCTGCTCCTCGACGCGCGGCGCGACCTCGCGGCGGCCCGGTCGACGTGCCGCCTGCTGCGCGCGACCGGCCTGACCGTGCCGCTCGTCCTCATCCTCACCGAGGGCGGCCTCACGGTCGTCACGGGTGAGTGGGGCGCGGCGGACATCGTGCTCGAGGACGCGTCCCCGGCCGAGGTCGAGGCGCGCCTGCGTCTGGCGATCGAGCGCGTGCACGGCGACGACGGCGGCGCCGGCACCGAGGAGATCTCGAGCGGCGACCTCATGATCGACGCGGGCGGGTACACGGCCCGGCTGCGCGGCCGACCGCTCGACCTCACCTACAAGGAGTTCGAGCTCCTCAAGTACCTCGCGCAGCACCCGGGCCGCGTCTTCACGCGCGCCCAGCTGCTCCAGGACGTGTGGGGCTACGACTACTTCGGCGGCACGCGCACGGTCGACGTGCACGTGCGCCGGCTCCGCGCCAAGCTCGGCCCGGAGCACGAGCAGCTCATCGGCACCGTGCGCAACGTCGGCTACCGCTTCGACCCGCAACCGCGCCGCGCGCCCGAGGAGGAGCCGGCCGACCACGAGACCGCCGGGCGTCCCGGCTGACCGCCGCATAGGATCGCCCGCGGTGTGCCGGGAAGTCTGGTCGGCGGTCACGTCCGCGACCCCCGAGGAGCACCATGGCCCACGAGCCGACCCCCGCACCGCCCACCGCCCCTGACGGACCCGAGGGACGGGGCCTCTTCCGCGCCCTGACGCCCGGTGGCCTGCGCAACGTCGCCGACACCCTGCGCGACGAGACCGCGGGCGGCGTCCTGCTGCTCCTCGGCGCGGTCGTCGCGCTGGTCTGGGCCAACTCGGCGGCGGCCGACGCCTACGAGGCGCTGCGCGGGACCGTCGTCGGCCCGTCGGCCGTGCACCTCGACCTCAGCCTCGCGACGTGGGCCAAGGACGGGCTGCTCGCGATCTTCTTCTTCGTCGTCGGGCTCGAGCTCAAGCGCGAGATCGTCGACGGCGAGCTCCGCCGCCCGGCGACGGCGGCGCTGCCGATCCTCGGCGCGGTCGGCGGGATGCTCGTCCCCGCGGGGATCTACGTCGCCGTCAACGCCGCGTCGCCCGACGGCGCGCTCCAGGGCTGGGCGATCCCGACCGCGACGGACATCGCGTTCGCCGTCGCGGTCCTCGCGGTGTTCGGCCGCGCGCTGCCTCTCGCGCTGCGCGCGTTCCTCCTCACGCTCGCCGTCGTCGACGACCTGCTCGCGATCGTCGTGATCGCGATCTTCTACAGCGACGGTCTCACGCTCGGCTGGCTCGCCGCCTCGGCCGCCGCGGTCGCGCTCTTCGCGGTCCTCGCGCAGCGCCGCATCACGTCGCCGCTGCTCCTCCTGCCGCTCGCCCTGGCCGCGTGGGCCTTCATGCACGAGTCCGGGATCCACGCGACCATCGCCGGCGTGCTGCTGGGCTTCACCGTCCCGGCGCTGGCCCGCGGTGGCGAGGGCGAGAGCATGGCGGCCCGGTGGGAGCACCGCTGGCGCCCGATCTCGGCGGGCGTCGCGGTCCCGGTGTTCGCGTTCTTCGCGGCGGGCGTGGCGCTCGACCCGGAGTCGCTGCGCGCGGCGGCCGGCGACCCGGTCGCGCAGGGCGTCGCCCTCGGGCTCGTCGTCGGCAAGCCGCTCGGCATCGTGGCGACCACGTGGCTCGTGTCGCGCGTGACGCGGACCCCGCTCGCCGCGGGGCTCGGCTGGCGGGACATCGTCGCCGCGGGCATGGTCGCCGGCATCGGGTTCACGGTGTCCCTGCTGATCGGCGAGCTCGCGTTCGCGGGCGACGACCGCACCGAGGTCGCCCGGGCCGCGATCCTCGTCGGGTCGCTCGTCGCGGCGGTGCTGGGTGCGGTGCTGCTCGCCGCGCGCGGGCGCCACCACGCCTCCAAGCCGCTGCCGGGCGCCGCCCCCGGGTTGTAGGTTCGCCCGGTGACCGACTCGTCCGCCGTGCTGATCGACGGCCCGTGGCGGCACCACTTCGTCGCCGCCAACGGCGCCCGCTTCCACGTCGCGGTGAGCGAGCCCGCGGGTGACGGCGCGACGGACGGGACCGCGCCGCTCGTCGTCCTCCTGCACGGCTTCCCCCAGATGTGGTGGGCGTGGCGCCACCAGCTGCCCGTCCTCGCGGCGGCCGGGTACCGCGCCGTCGCGATGGACCTGCGCGGGGCCGGAGCGTCGGACAAGCCCCCGATCGGGAACGACGTGCCGACGCTCGCGCGCGACGTCGCGGGCGTCGTCCGGTCGCTCGGCGCACGCACCGCCGTCGTCGTCGGCCAGGGACTCGGGGCCACCGTGGCGTGGTCGATGCCGGCCCTCCAGCCGCGCGTGACGCGTGCCGTCGCGGCCCTCTCGACGCCGCACCCGGCCGCGATGCACACCGCGGCGGTCGCCCGCCACCTCGCGACGCGCACGACGGCGCGCCGTCTGGGCTTCTTCCAGCTCCCGTGGCTCCCCGAGCGCCGGATGCTCCACGGGGACCTCGCGGTGCGCCTGCTCACCGAGTGGGGTGCGCCCGGCTGGCTCGACGCCGGGACGGCGGAGACGTACCGCACCGCCGCCCGCGTGCCGTTCGCGGCGCACAGCGGGATGGAGCAGCTGCGCTGGCTCGTCCGGTCGACCCCGCGCGTCGACGGTCAGCGCTACCTGGCGGCGGTGCGGCGCCCGGTCGAGGTCCCCGTGCTCCAGGCGCACGGCACCGCCGACCGGTGCATCCCCGTCGCGGCGGCCCGCGCGGCGGCGGGGACGGCCCCGGGCTCGCCGCTGACGTTCCGCCTGGTCGAGGGTGCCGGCCACTTCCTCGCCGAGGAGGCGCCCGAGGCGACGACCGACCTGCTCGTGGACTGGCTGGGCCGGCTCCCCGTCAGCTGACGGACGCGCCCCGGCGCGGCGGGCCGTCCTTGACGAGCCGCGCGGCCGCCTGCGGGTCGGTCTCGCCCGCGCCGTAGGCGGGGCACAGCCCGGCGAGGGGGCACGCGCCGCACGCGGGACGCCGGGCGTGGCACGTGCGCCGCCCGTGGACGATCAGCCGGTGGCTGAACATCGTCCACGACCGCGGCGGGAGCATCGAGCACAGCTCGCGCTCGACGACGACGGGATCCTCGTCGGCCGTGAGCCCGAGCCGGCGCGCGACGCGGCCCACATGCGTGTCCACCGGCAGCCCGGGGACGTCGAACGCGTTGCCCAGCACCACGTTCGCGGTCTTGCGCCCCACGCCGGGCAGCGTGACGAGGTCCGCCATGCGCGGGGGGACCTCGCCGTCGAAGCGCTCGACGACGGCCTGCGCGAGGCCCAGCAGCGACTGCGCCTTCGCGCGGAAGAAGCCCGTCGGCCGGATCGTCTCCTCGAGCTCCGCACGGTCGGCGGCGGCGAGGGCGCGGGCGTCGGGCCAGCGCGCGAAGAGCCCGGGCGTCACGTCGTTCACGCGCACGTCCGTCGTCTGCGCCGAGAGCACGGTCGCGACGAGCAGCTCGAACGGGGTCGAGAAGTCGAGCTCGCACCCGGCGTCCGGGTAGCGCTCGGCGAGCAGCCGGTCCACCCGGCGGGCACGGCGGGTCAGCGCGAGGGGCGTCGGTGCGGGCCGTGGTTCGGGCACGGGGGCAGCGTAGGGGGCAGCGGACCGGCCGCCGCGGGCTCGCGCCGTCGGCGGGCGGAGCGCGAGGCGTCGAAGTCGCGCGCGGACGGGTGAGCGGCGTCGACCGTTGGGGTGAAGATCATGGAACTGGCTCAAGAGGCCCCCGGCGCCGGTCGAACCCAACCCCGTGGCGAGATGCGGTGTGCATCGCCGGAGCGGAGGAACGATGGCGCTGGTCGAGGTGCAGGGCATCCGCCCGCCCGGACCCGGCGACGCGCACGCCACGCGTCGTGCGCTCCGCGCGGAGCGAGCGCAGCTCGCGCACTGGCGGCGGCTCCTGCGGGCCCGTCTCGACCTCGCGGTCGGCGCCCTGGCCCCGCCCGAGCCGCTCGGCACGCTGAGCTGGGACCTCGTCCCGGGCGTCGAGGGTCTTCTGCCCTCGGCCGCCGACCTCTCCGACGCCGTGGCCACCGACCAGCCGGACGACGTCGTCGACCTGATGACCCGGCTGCGCCGGCTGGACCGGGCGCTCGGCCGCTACGCGGCGCGCCTCGACGAGGCGCTCGAGAGCACGACCGACGAGCTCGTGCTGGGCCTCGCGGGGGTCCTCGACGACGACGCGCCCACCGACCCGGACGGTCGCTGACCTCGATCGCGTGGGGCAGGATGGTGACGTCGACCACGGTCGACGCACGGTTGCGGGCACGACGAGGGCGAGGACGGGACACGTGGACGACGAGGTGGTGCTCTCCGCTCCGCTGTTCGTGGGGATCGACCCCGAGGCAGCGCACGCGCTCATGGGCTCGATGCGGCCCATCCGTCTGAGCCGCGGTCAGTCCGTGTTCTCCGAGGGCGAGCCGGGCGACCGGCTCTACGTCATCGGCTCGGGCAAGGTGAAGCTCGGTCGCCGCTCGACGGACGGCCGCGAGAACCTGCTGGCCGTGCTCGGCCCGGGCGAGATGTTCGGCGAGCTGTCGCTGTTCGACCCGGGTCCCCGGACGGCGACGGCGACGGCCGTGTCGGACACCAACCTGTACGAGCTCGGCCACGACGAGCTGATCAGCTGGCTCGAGCGGTACCCGCCCGTCGCGAAGCACCTCCTGCACGCGCTCGCTCGCCGGTTGCGCCGCACCAACGAGGCGCTCGCCGACCTCGTCTTCTCGGACGTCCCCGGCCGGGTCGCGAAGGCGCTGCTGGACCTCGCGCGCCGCTTCGGCGAGCGCACCGACGACGGCGTGAAGGTCGCGCACGACCTGACGCAGGAGGAGCTCGCGCAGCTGGTCGGCGCGTCGCGCGAGACCGTGAACAAGGCGCTCGCCGACTTCACGACGCGCCGCTGGGTGCGCCGTGACGGCCGGGCCATCGTGCTGCTGGACCTCGAGCGGCTCGAGCGCCGCGCGCGCTGACGGACGCCGGGACGCCAGCGACCAGCGTTGAGCTGACCCGTCCCTCGCGCGCCGAGCGCAGGAGGGACGGGTCAGCTGAGCTCGACGACCAGCTCGATCTCGACGGGCGACCCCAGCGGGAGCGCCGCGACGCCGACCGCGCTGCGCGCGTGCACGCCGGCCTCGCCGAACACCTGGCCCAGCAGCTCGCTCGCCCCGTTGACGACGGCGGGCTGCCCCGTGAAGCCGGGTGCGCTGGCCACGAACCCGACGACCTTCACGACGCGCCGCACGCGGTCCAGGCTCCCGGCGAGCTCGGCGACCGCCGCGAGCGCGTTGAGCGCCGCGGTGCGGGCGAGCCCGGCGGCGACGTCGGGCCGGACGGTCCCCTCACCGTCGCCGACCAGGCCCGTCACCTCGAGCACGCCGCCGACGAACGGCAGCTGGCCCGACGTCCAGACCTGGTTCCCGGTCCGCACCGCCGGGACGTAGGCGGCCACGGGCGCGGCGACCTCCGGCAGCGTGATGCCCAGCTCGCGGAGCCGGTGCGCGACGGTCGCCGGCACGTCAGCGCTCGCCGGTGGGCCGCTTGAGGTAGGCGACGAGGCCGTTGCCGTCGGGCCCCGTCACGACCTGCACGAGCTCCCAGCCGTCGGAGCCCCACTGGTCGAGGATCGCCTTGGTGGCGTGCACGATGAGCGGGACGGTCGCGTACTCCCAGGTGGTCATGGCGCGAGCCTAGTTGCTGCCCCGCGCCCGGTCGCCGACGCCCCACGGCCGTCCACCCGGGCCTCGCCCCGGACGTCCCGGGGCACGTGGCGCGTCATGTGGCGGCCCAGCGGCGTGACGAGCTCGGGCTCGGCCTCGAGCACCTCGCGCCACGAGACGACCTCGGGCCGTCGACGCAGCAGCGCACGGCGCTCGCGCTCGGTCATCCCGCCCCAGACGCCGAACGCGACCCGGTTGTCGAGCGCGTCGACGAGGCACTCGAGCCGCACCGCGCAGTCCCCGCACAGCTGCCGTGCCGTGCGCTGCGCCGCGCCCTCGACGAAGAGCTCGTCGGGCTGCGCCTTGCCGCACAGCCCGTACGCGGTCCAGTGCTGGTCCGCCCCGACGTGCGCCGTCGTCACCTCCTGCCCCATCAGGCCACGGTAGAAGATCAGGACCGCCGGTGACAGGGACCTTCGCACCAGCGGGGCCCGTGCGGGAGGTCGCTCACGTACCCTGTCGGACATGTCGTCCGCCTCCGCGCGCCCGAGAGGCCGCCAGGTCAACTTCTTCCAGGCCCTCGCACTCCTCATCGCCTTCCTGCTCATGGCAGGCGTCGGGGGCGTGCTCGCGGCCGGGCTCGTCATGCCCGCCGTCGCGACGACGAGCGTCGTGACCGACACGTCGGTCCGGCTCTTCGACGACCTGCCGAGCGAGCTCGAGCCGCAGGAGCTGTCCGAGCAGTCGCGCGTGTGGGCGGCCGACGGCAGCCTGCTCGCGACGTTCTGGTACCAGAACCGGATCGTCGTGCCGCTCGAGGAGATCGCGCCGGTCATGCAGCAGGCCGTGGTCGCCGTCGAGGACCACCGCTTCTGGGAGCACGGCGGCGTCGACGTCGCCGGCATGGGCCGCGCCCTCATGACCAACCTGACGTCCGACGACACGCAGGGCGCCTCGACGCTGACGCAGCAGTACGTGAAGAACGTCCTCATCGAGACCGCCATCGCGAACAACGACGTGCAGGCGATCCAGGACGCGCGCGTCGCCGAGGGCACCGCGGGCATCGCCCGCAAGCTCCAGGAGGCCAAGATGGCCATCGCGCTCGAGAAGCGCATGACCAAGGAGGAGATCCTCCAGGGCTACCTGAACATCGCGCAGTTCGGCACGTCGGTCTACGGCGTCGAGGCGGCCGCGCGTCACTACTTCTCGGTCTCCGCGAAGGACCTCAACTACCTCCAGGCGGCGACCATCGCGGGCATCACGCAGGCCCCGAGCGCGAACGACCCGATCGCGAGCCCCGAGCAGTCGCAGGCCCGCCGCAACGTCGTCCTCGGCACGATGCGCGCGCAGGACATGATCACCGAGGAGGAGTACCAGGCGGGCATCGCGACGCCCCTGGCGGACACCCTCAACGTCTCCGACTCGGGCAACAACTGCCAGGCGGCCGGCGGCGCGGCGTACTTCTGCGACTACGTCACCAAGGTCATCCTCGAGTCGCCGGAGTTCGGCGAGACGCGCGAGAACCGCCGTGACCTGCTCTTCGCGGGCGGCCTCGACATCTACACGACCATCGACCTGCGCATGCAGGCCGTCGCCGACGAGGAGATCCGCGCCGCGGTGCCGGACACCGACCCGACCGGCATCGGCCACGCCCTCGTCTCGGTCGAGCCGGGCACGGGGAAGATCCTCGCGATGGCGCAGAACCGCACGTACAACCCACGCACGGACCCGCCCCCCGGGCCGGGCGAGAGCGCCATCAACTACAACACCGACGCCCCCTACGGCGCCTCGACCGGCTTCCAGGTCGGCTCGACCTTCAAGCCGTTCGTGCTCGCGGAGTGGCTCGCGCAGGGCAAGAGCCTCAACCAGTCGGTCGACGCCTCCAGCAAGGAGTACAAGTCGCGCGACCTCAGCGCGGCCTGCATCCCGGGCAACCCCTTCGCGAGCCTCGACGCCGACCCGTACGAGCCGAAGAACGTCGACGGGCAGGGCTCGGGCCGCATGTCGGTCCTCTCGGCCACGGCCAACTCGGTCAACACGGCGTACATGAACATGGCGTCGCAGCTCGACTACTGCGGCATCGTCGAGATGGCCAAGACCATCGGCTTCCACCGCGCCGACGGCGCGGATGTCGAGATCCTCCCGTCGACCGTCCTGGGGGCGCAGCAGGCGTCGCCGCTCACGATGGCCGCGGCCTACGCGACGTTCGCGGCGAACGGCACGTTCTGCGAGCCGATCGCGATCACGCGGGTGACGGACAGCGAGGGGCAGGAGCTCCCGGTCCCGTCGGCCAACTGCCGCGAGGTCCTCGACCCCGCGATCGCCTCGACGGTCACCTACGCGCTGCAGTCGGTCATGACCGACGGCTCGGGCCGGCGCTCGCAGATCTCGGGACGGCCCTCGGCCGGCAAGACCGGGACGACCAACGAGAACACGCACACGTGGTTCGTCGGGTACACGCCCCAGGTCGTCTCCGCCGTCTGGCTCGGCAACCCGGACGTCAAGCTCCCGATGCAGCAGATCCGCATCAACGGCCGGTACTACCCGCAGGTCTACGGCGGCCTGATCGCCGCCGGCACGTGGGACCGGTACATGACCCGCGCGCTCGACGGGCTGCCCGTCGCGACCTTCGCGCCGCCGTCGAACCGGCTCGTCCAGGGCACGCAGACCCGGGTGCCGAACGTCAACGGCCGCAGCGTCTCGCGAGCGACGTCGACGCTCGAGGCGGCCGGCTTCACCGTCCGCGTGAGCGGCACCCAGGAGGAGTCCCGGCAGCCCGAAGGCAGCGTCGCCCGGACCCAGCCCGCGGGCGGCTCGCGCGCCTCCGAGGGGAGCACCGTCACGCTCGTGATCTCGAACGGGCAGCCGCCCGCAGAGGCGTCGGGCGGCGACGAGGACGACCGGGCGAGCCGCGGCCGGGACGACCGCGACCCGCCCCCCGGTCAGGACGACTGAGTGATCGGGACCGTCGGCCGCGCCCTCGCGGGCGCGGCGCTCGCGGGTGCCGCCGGGATCGCGTACGCGGCGGTCGAGGCGCAGCTCTACACCCTGCGCCACGTCACCGTCCCGGTCCTGCCCCGGGGTCAGCGCCCGCTGCGCGTGCTCCACATCTCGGACCTGCACCTGACCCCCTCGCAGGACCGCAAGATCGAGTGGGTGCGCTCGCTGGCGGACCTCGAGCCGGACCTCGTCGTCGACACGGGCGACAACATGGCGCACACCGAGGTGCTGCCCCACCTGCTGCACGCGCTCGAGCCCCTCACGCGCTTCCCCGGGGCGTTCGTCATGGGCTCCAACGACTACTTCGCACCCGTGCCCAAGAACCCCGCGCGCTACCTCCTGAGCGACTCGCGGCGCACGATCTCCGAGCCGCGCCCCCTGCCCGCCGACCAGCTGGGCGCCGCGCTGTCCGAGGCCGGATGGGTCGACCTGTCGAACCGGCGCGACGTCGTCGTCGCGGACGGCCGCACGCTCGCGCTGGTGGGCGTCGACGACCCGCACATCGACCGCGACCGGTTCCCCGCCCCCGACGTGCCCGCCGCGGAGGCGGACCTCCGGGTCGGCGTGACGCACGCGCCCTACCGGCGCACCCTCGACGCCATGCACGCCGACGGGAGCGACCTCGTCATCGCCGGGCACACGCACGGCGGCCAGCTGTGCCTGCCCGTGCTGGGTGCGCTGGTCACGAACTGCGACCTCGACACGAGCCGCGCCAAGGGTCTGCACGGCTGGCCGGGAGCGCGCCCCGACGAGCCGCGCGGGGCCGGGTCGACGTGGCTGCACGTGTCCGCGGGCCTCGGCACGTCGCCGTACGCGCCCGTGCGGTTCGCGTGCCGCCCCGAGGCGACGCTCCTCACGCTGGTCGCGCGCTGAGCCCGCCGCGACCGGCCGGCCGCCCGCGGTGGTGAGCCGCCCGGAGGCGCGCTCGGGACCCGGTTTCGTCGCTGCCCCTCCGAGGGGCTATCCTTCTCGGGTTCCACCGGGGTGTGGCGCAGCTTGGTAGCGCGCTTCGTTCGGGACGAAGAGGTCGTGGGTTCGAATCCCGCCACCCCGACAGACGGCGTCGACGACGTCGAGAACGGCCCGGGCCCTCGCGGCCCGGGCCGTTCTGCTCGAGCCGGGTCGTCGACCGGGCCGGGAGCCCACGCCACGACCGGTCGCTCAGAGGTCCGCGGGCTCCACCAGCAGGTCCGCCGCGTCGGTCACGAGCCCGCCCGCTCCCTGCAGGAGAGCACGCGCGACGGCGACGACGACGGGCGTCGCACGTGCCCGCGCGAACCGGTGGGCGTTGGAGGGTCGCTCGAGGGCGGCCTCGACGGGGTCCGGCGGCGCCCAGCGGACCCGGTGCGCGACCACGGTCCCGACCTCGTGCACGCGCGGCGGGACGACGTCGTCGGACACCACCTCGACGACGAGCGTCCCGTCGCGCCCCAGGTCGGCACCGAGGCCGACCGTGACGCGGTAGCCGAGGGACGCGGTCGCGCGCTCGACGCGGGCCCTCGCCCCCGTGACGCGGTCGACGACGTCCACGACGACGGGGGCCGGCAGGGGTACGGACGCCCACACGGTGAGGTCCACCGCGGCCGCCGGGTCGGGGACGAGGACCGTGGTGCGCGCGCCGTCGGCCGTTCGCACCGCACCGCCGAGGCGCCGCGCGCACGCCACGGCCCAGGTGAGGACCTCGCCCTCGGCGCCGATCGGCACCCCGAACGGGAACGCCCGCCCGAGGCCGTCGGGGTCGCCCAGGATCGGGGGACGCACGGCGCCGCGACGCACCGGCGCACCGAGGACGTAGACGTGCGTGCAGCCGAGCGGCAGCCCCAGCCCGCCGGCGGTGGTGTCGTCGACCTCCCAGGGTCCGGCGAGCTCGACGTCGTCCGCGAGGCGTAGCAGGCCCGGTGGTGCCGCGAGCACCCGGAGCCCGCGCGCCCCGCCCGCGCGGCGCGGCGGCGCGAGGCTCGGCTCGACCTCCCACGCGGCGGCAGGGAAGCGCTCGACCGCGAGGCCGTGGACGTCGGCCGGCTCGGTGTCCGCCGGCAGGGCGAGCAGGTGGCGCTCGGCGACGGCGGGCACGTCCAGGGTCGGCAGGGGCATGTCGCCGAGGCTACGAGCGGCCCTGTTGCGGCCGTGGGTCCGCGCTGTTGCGGTTCGCGCACCGCTGGGCCGAACGGGTGCCGGGCGGCTCCGCGGGCCGCGGCGGCCGGTCCTGGCGGGCGCGGCGCCCGGGCTACAGTCGCCCCGTGCCGATCCCCGAGTTCGTCCTGCGCCTGCGTGAGCGGGTCGGGACCGACGTGCTGTGGCTGCCGGGCACGTCCGCCGTCGTCGTCGACGACGAGGCGCGGATCCTGCTCGGCCGGCGCGCGGACAACGGCCGGTGGGCGGTCCCGAGCGGGATCCTCGAACCCGGCGAGGAGCCCGCGGTCGCCGTCGTCCGCGAGGTCCGTGAGGAGACCGGGATCGACGTCGAGGTCCTCGCGCTCACGGCCGTCTCGACCACGGGCCTCGTCGAGTACCCGAACGGCGACCGCGCGCACTACCTCGACACGTGCTTCTGGTGCCGCCCCGTGGGCGGGACGCTCGCGATCGGCGACGACGAGTCCACGGACCTCGGCTGGTTCGCGCAGGACGCGCTCCCCGAGCCGCTCAACCCGTCGTCCGTCGAGCGGATCCGGCGGACCCTCGACTACGTCGACACGCTCCGGCGCGGCGAGCCCGCGACGGCGTGGTTCGCCCGCTGACCGCGACCACCGCGACCACCCGACGTCCGCGGTGACCGCCGCGCGCGCCGGCCGTCCACGACCACGTCAGGTCCAGCGGAACAGGCGCGCCGCGAGCGGACCGAGCACCGCCGTCCACACGACCATGACGACGAGCTGACGAGCCGGCAGGCCCGACCCGAACCAGGCCTCCTGGAGCGCCTGCGCACCCGCTCCCAGCGGGAGGAACGACGCCACCTCGCGCAGCGTCGCGGGCATGAGCGGCCCGGGCAGCCAGACGCCCGCGACGAACAGCAGCGGGAAGTAGAGCATCATCCCGAACGCGTTCGCGTTGGCCGCCGACCGCACGACCGCGGCGAGGACGCACCCCAGCGCACCCATGTGCGCGACGGTGAGCGCGAAGGCGAGGACCGCGACGGCGGGCTGGGCGGGCGCCGCGATGCCGAGCACGACGCCGGCGAGGCCGAGTGCGAGGCCGACGGCCACCACGAGCGCCCCGAGGCTCACCGCGAGCTCGGCCACGAGGAGGCGGCTCGCGGGCAGCGGGGTGGCCGCGAGCCGCCGCAGCACGCCCCGCTCGCGGTACGTGCCGAAGACCGTCGGGAACGTCGAGACGGCGACGGTCGCGACGGCGGTGCACAGGACGACGGGCACGTACACGTCGATCGTGCGCAGGTGCGTCAGCCCGGGCACCTGGATCGGCTCGCGCATCCCGGGCAGCAGCAGGCCGACGAGGACGAGCAGCACCGCGGGGAACGCGAGCGCGAAGAACGCGTTGCCGGGGTCGCGCAGCAGGAGCCTGGCCTCGTTGGCGGTGAGGGTGCGGACGGACATCTCAGACCTCCTCGAGCGCTCGGCGGGTGGTGAGGGCGACGACGACGTCCTCGAGGGTGCCGCGCTCGGCGGCGACGTGGACCGGCTGCACGCCCGCGTGTGCGAGGCCGAGCAGCGCGGGCCCGACGACGTCCGCGTCGCCGTCGACCACGACGTCGCCGTCGTGCACCGCGACCGACCGCACGGACGGGACGCGGGCGAGCGCCGCGGCGACGTCGGCGGGCACCTCACGGAGCACCTCGTGCGGGCCCACCCCGGCCGACGCGCCGTCGGCGGACGGGACCGGCGCGCGCGGCGAGAGGCGGAAGCGCAGGCGCTGCCCGGGGCTGTGCGCGGCGACGAGCCCCGCGGGCGTCCCGCTCGCGACGACGGTGCCGCGGTCGACGACGACGAGCCGGTCGCACAGCCGCTCGGCCTCGTCCATGAAGTGCGTGACGAGCAGGACCGTCACGCCGGCGTCGCGCACCTGCTCGACCAGGTCCCACGTGTCGCGCCGCGCAGCGGGGTCGAGGCCCGTCGTGAGCTCGTCGAGGACCGCGAGCTCGGGCCGACCGACGAGCGCCAGCGCGATCGAGAGGCGCTGCCTCTGGCCGCCCGAGAGCGCCCCGAACCGCACCGCGAGCCGGTCGGCCAGGCCCAGCTGCTCGGCGAGCTGCACGACGTCCGCCGGGGTCCGGGTAGAACGACGCGTAGAGCCGGAGCGCCTCGCCGACGGTGATCCGGGCGGGCAGCTCGCTGGCCTGGAGCTGGCACCCGACACGGCGACGGACCGTGAGCGGGTCGACCTGCGGGTCGACGCCGAGGACGCGGACCTCGCCGCCGTCGCGGCGGCGCAGTCCCGTGACGCACTCGACCGTCGTCGTCTTGCCCGCGCCGTTGGGGCCGACGACGCCGACGATCTCGCCGCGGTGCACGTCGAGGTCGACGTCGCGGACCGCGACACGCGTGCCGTACTCCTTGCGCAGCCCGCGCACCGTGACGGTGTCGGTGGTGGCCATCCGGACCTCCTGAGGTGTGCCGAGCCCGATCGTGCGGCGGGGCGCGCAGGTGCGGCCCCGTGGTGCGGGCGCGTCGTGGGCGCCCGGGTGGTGGTAGGGGGTGGAGCGGTTGTGGTCGTGGTGGTTCGGGTGGCGAGGCGGTTCTGCTCGCGGTGCGGCTCGGGTCGTGGTGCGGCGGCTCAGGTCGCGGCCGGCGCGACCGCCGTCCGGCGCTGGACGGCCAGGTACGCCACGGCCGCCACGAGCGTCGTCGCGACGACGAGGGTGACCCGCAGCGCGACCCCGCCGGCCGAGCCGTCGACCGGTGCCCCGAGCTCGCCGTCCAGCAGCACCGACGCCACCAGGGCGGGGCTCACGGTGACCGGCAGCGCGAGCGTCGCGACCGTCCAGTGCCAGCGCTTGTAGGCCGCGCCGACGAGCAGACCAGCGACCTGACCGGCGAGGACGAGGAGCACGTGGTCGACGAGCAGCAGCGGGACGGACCAGGAGCCGGAGAGCCCGACGAGGCCCGCGTCGATGCCGTGCTCCCAGCCGAGCGCCCCGTAGACGCCGCGCTCGACGACCATGAGCGCCGCCACCGCGGTGCCGAGCACGAGGGCGGTCGCCCCGGCCACGAGGATCGCGGCGTGGCCGAGGCTCCTGCGCGTGAGGCCCATCGCGACGTGCGGCCCGAGGTACGCCGTCGCGACGATGACCATGAGCGAGAACGGGAACCAGACGAGGCCCTGCCGGCCGAACTGGAGGATCGACACCTCCATGGGCTGCACGCGCTCGAGCACGACGACCGTGACGGCGAGGCCGACGACGACCAGCGCGAGCGCCCACGCGACCACGCGGAGCTGTGTCCGCAGCAGGTACGAGGCCGTCGCGACGACGGCGCCGGGGCGTGCGCCGGCCGCCGAGGTCCGGCTCGGGGTGGCGGCGGTCATCGGACGCCCTCCTTGGCGGTGAGGTCGACGAACAGGTCCTGCAGGTCCACGGGGCCGAGCTCGAGCCCGGCGGCCGACGCCGCGGCGACGTCGTCGGGCGCGAGCCGGCCGAAGACCGTGACCTGGACCGTGCGGCCCAGGCTGCGCCGGCTCAGGACGCGCCGACCGGCGACGAACGCGTCGACGGCGGTGTCCGGCCCGACGACGCTGGTGCCGCTCGCGCGGAGGTCGTCGGCGTCGTCCGCGAGCAGGACGCGCCCGCGGTCGAGGACGACGACGTGCTCGAGCATGCGCTGGACCTCGTCGATCAGGTGGCTCGAGAGCACGACGGTCCGCGGGTGCTCGACGTAGTCGGCGAGCAGCGCGTCGTAGAACGCGTAGCGCGACGGCGCGTCCATGCCCAGGTGCACCTCGTCGAGGAGCGTGAGCGGCGCACGGCTCGCGAGCCCGACGACGACGCCGAACGCGGACCGCTTGCCGCGCGACAGGGACGTCGGCGTCGCGCGCGGGTCGAGCTCGAAGGTGTCCATGAGGCTCTCGGCGAACGAGCGGTCGAACGTCGGGCGCACCTGCTCGAGCAGCCGGACGGTGTCGCGGAGCCGGACCTCGCCCTGCACGTCACCGCTCTCACGGACGAGGCAGACCCCGCTCATGACGCGGGCGTTCTCCCACGGGTCCTCGCCGTCGACGAGCACGGCCCCCGCCGTCGGACGGCGGAACGCGGCGAGCACCGACAGCAGCGTCGTCTTGCCCGAGCCGTTCCGGCCCAGCAGCCCGTGCAGGCGACCGGGCTCGAGCGTGAGCGACAGGCCGTCGAGCGCGGTCGTGGCGGGCCGGCGCCACGCCGGGTAGCGGACGGTGAGGTCGCGGACCTCGACGGAGAAGCCGCTCATCGCGGGTCGCCCTCCTCGTGCGGTGCGGTGGTCGTGGTGGTGGCGGCGGTGGCGCGCGCGGCGTACCCGGAGCGCAGGCGCTCGACGACGGCGTCGACGGGCACGCCGAGCACGGCCGCCTCGGCCGCGACGGGGTCGACCACCTCGACGAAGAAGCGCTCACGCCGCGCGGTCAGGAGGTGCTCCCGCGCGTCGGGGCTGACGAACATCCCGATGCCGCGCCGCTTGTACAGGACGCCCTCGTCGACGAGGAGCGCGAACGCCTTGGCCGCGGTCGCGGGGTTGATCCGGAAGGTCGTCGCGTACTGCGTCGTCGACATGACCTGCTCCTCCCCCGCGAGCGCCCCGCTCAGGACGTCGCCCCGGATGCGGTCGGCGATCTGGAGGTAGATCGGGTCGCGTCCGTCGAACACGGCCGTCCACCTCCGTCGCCTTGTTGGTTCGTTACCTGAGTAATGAACCACAGGAGCGGGGCGCGCCACAAGGGTCGCCCGGACGAGCGGGCCCGGGGACGACCGAGGCCCGGACCCCCGTGGGGGTCCGGGCCTCGCTGCGGGGCTCGTGCGCGGCGTGTCCGGGGGCTCGCGCCGGTGTGTCAGGCGGTGGGCGCCAGGCGCTGGGCGGCGACGAGCTCGGCGATCTGGACCGCGTTGAGCGCGGCACCCTTACGCAGGTTGTCGTTGCTGATGAACATCACGAGGCCGTGGCCGGCGGGCGCGCCCTGGTCCTCACGGATGCGGCCGACGTAGCTCGCGTCGGCACCCGCCGCCTGCAGCGGTGTCGGGATGTCGGTGAGCTCGACGCCCGGGGCGTCGGCGAGCAGCTCCGTGGCGCGCTCGACCGAGATCGGTCGCTCGAACTCGGCGTGCACCGCGAGCGAGTGCCCGGTGAAGACGGGCACGCGCACGCACGTCCCGCTCACCAGCAGGTCGGGGATCTCGAGGATCTTCCGGCTCTCGTTGCGGAGCTTCTGCTCCTCGTCGGTCTCGAGCGACCCGTCGTCGACGACCGAGCCGGCCAGCGGCAGGACGTTGAACGCGATGGGCCGCGCGTACAGCGACGGCTCGCCGAGGTCGACGGCGCCGCCGTCGTGCGTGAGCGCGGCGACGTCCTGCCCCTCGACCGCCTTGACCTGGGTCTCGAGCTCGGCGACGCCCTTGAGCCCGCCGCCGGAGACCGCCTGGTACGTCGCGACGACGAGGCGACGCAGGCCGGCCTCGGCGTGCAGCGGCTTGAGCACGGGCATCGCGGCCATCGTCGTGCAGTTCGGGTTCGCGATGATGCCCTTGACGGCGTCCGCGAGCGCGTGCGGGTTCACCTCGCTCACGACGAGGGGCACCTCGGGGTCCTTGCGCCACGCCGACGAGTTGTCGATCACGAGCGCGCCCGCGGCGGCGAACCGCGGCGCCCACTCCTTCGACGTCGCGCCGCCCGCGGAGAACAGCGCCACGTCGATCCCGCTCAGGTCCGCCGTCGCGACGTCCTCGACGACGACCTCGCCGTCACGCCACGGCAGCGTCGAGCCCGCGGACCGCGCGGACGCGAAGAAGCGGATCGACGCGACCGGGAAGTCGCGCTCCGCGAGGAGGCGCCGCATGACGGCACCCACCTGCCCGGTCGCACCCACGACCGCCACGTCCAGACCGCTCATCGTCATCGCCCCGTCCCGCCGTACACGACGGCCTCGCCCTCGGTGGAGTCCAGCCCGAAGGCCGTGTGGACCGCGCGCACCGCGTCGTCGAGCTGGTCCGCGCGCGTGATGACCGAGACGCGGATCTCCGACGTCGAGATCATCTCGATGTTGACGCCCGCGTCCCGCAGCGCGCCGAACAGCCGCGCCGAGACTCCGGGGTGCGACTTCATGCCGGCGCCGATGAGCGACAGCTTGCCGATCGTGTCGTCGTACTGCAGCGACGCGAACCCGACCTCGGACTGCGCGGCCGTCAGCGCCGCCGTCGCGCGCTGCCCCTCCGACGCGGGCAGCGTGAACGAGATGTCGGTGAGGCCGGTCTGCGCCGCCGAGACGTTCTGGACGATCATGTCGATGTTGAGGCCCGCCTCGGCCACGACCTCGAAGATCCGTGCCGCCGTCCCGGGGACGTCCGGCACGCCGACGACGGTGACCTTGGCCTCGCTCCGGTCGTGCGCGACGCCGGAGATGATCGGCTGCTCCATGCTGTCTGCTCCTTCGGCGACCTCGTCCGTGACGAGGGTTCCCACGTGGCCCGAGAACGAGGAACGCACGTGGATGGGGACGTTGTTCCGCCGCGCGTACTCGACGCAGCGCAGCATGAGGACCTTCGCGCCGCTCGCGGCCATGTCGAGCATCTCCTCGTAGGTGATGCGGTCGAGCTTGCGCGCGGTGGGGACGATCCGCGGGTCGGCCGTGAAGACGCCGTCGACGTCGGTGTAGATCTCGCACACGTCGGCGTCGAGCGCCGCGGCGAGGGCGACCGCGGTGGTGTCCGAGCCGCCCCGCCCGAGCGTGGTCACGTCGTTCGTGTGCTCGGTGACGCCCTGGAACCCCGCGACGATCGCGACGGCGCCGTCGTCGAGGGCCTGGCGGATGCGGCTCGCCTTGACGTCGATGATGCGTGCGCGGCCGTGCACGTCGTCGGTGATGACTCCCGCCTGCTGGCCCGTGAACGAGCGGGCCTCGACGCCGAGGTTGGCGATCGCCATCGCGAGCAGCGACATCGAGATCCGCTCGCCCGCGGTGAGGAGGATGTCCATCTCGCGGGCCGGCGGCAGGGGCGTGATGTCGTTCGCGAGGTCGATGAGCTCGTCGGTCGTGTCACCCATCGCGGAGACGACGACGACGACGTCGTCGCCCGCGCGGCGCGCCTCGGCGATGCGCTTGGCGACGCGCTTGATGCTCCCGGCGTCCGCGACGGAGGATCCCCCGTACTTCTGCACGATCAAGCCCACGGCGACGCTCCGGTGGTCGTTCGGATGGATGCCGCGAGGATAGGCCGGTCCAGCGCGTGGACAGGTGGGTGTCCGGGATCCGGATCGCGGCGGGAGGACGAGTCCCGTCCACAGGTCAGCCCTCAGGGGGACCCGGAGCGTCGCACCCCGCGCCTACGCTCGCGGCCATGAGCACCCCCACCCCGGCGCGGCCGGGTCCCGGCGGCATCGTCACCCAGGACGTGCGGCGGCACTTCGGTCCGGTGCGCGCCGTCGACGGCATGGACCTCGTCGCGCACCCCGGCGCCGTGACGGCGCTCGTCGGCCCGAACGGGTCGGGCAAGACGACGCTGCTGCTCATGCTCGCGGGCCTGCTCCGGCCCGACGCCGGGACCATCACGGTCGCGGGGGTCGACCCGACGGTCGACGGGCTCGGCGCCCGCGCCGTGACGGGGTGGATGCCGGACGCCTTCGGCACGTGGGACTCGCTCACGGCGCGCGAGATCCTGCTGACGTTCGCGGCCGCGTACCGCGTCCCCGCCGAGGTCGCCACGACGCGCGTCGCCGAGCTGCTCGAGACGGTCCACCTGGCCGACCTCGCCGACCGCCCCGCGCACGTGCTCTCGCGCGGGCAGAAGCAGCGCCTCGGCCTCGCGCGGGCGCTCGTGCACGACCCCCAGGTGCTCCTGCTCGACGAGCCCGCGTCGGGCCTCGACCCACGGTCGCGGGTCGACCTCCGGGTCCTGCTGCGCGGGCTCGCCGCTCAGGGCCGCACGGTCCTCGTCTCGAGCCACGTCCTGACCGAGCTCGACGAGATGGCCGACGACGCCGTGTTCGTCTCGGGCGGTCGCACCGTGGCGCGGCAGACCGTGGAGGAGGCGACCGCGACGCGGCGGCCCTGGCGGCTGCGGGCCCTGTCGCAGTCCGGGCTCGCCGCGTGGCTCGACGCAGCCGGAGTGCCCTGGACCCCGGAGGACACCTTCGCGCCACCCGCCGACGTCCCGGGCGGGGTGCTCGTCGAGCTCGACGGCGAGGAGGCCGCCGCGGCGCTGCTGCGGACGGCCGTCGGCGCGGGCGTCCCCGTGACGTCCCTCGCGCCCGCCGCAGGCGCGCTGGAGTCCACGTACCTGGCCCTCGAGGAGGAGCGTCGATGAGCGCCGACCTGCAGACCCCGCCGGCCGCCGCGCCCGACGACGCGGCCGGGCGGCCCGACCGTTCGACCGGCGCGTGGAGCCTCACGTGGGCGGGCGTGCGGACCGTCGCGACCCTCGAGCTGCGTCAGCGCGTGCGGTCGACGCGGTGGGTCGTCGCGCTGGTCGTCTTCGCGGTCGTCGTCGGCGCGGTGACCACGCTGACCTTCCTCGCGTCGTCGAGCGCCTCCGCGACCATGTCCGACGACGGCGTGAGCGTCGGGCGCACGATGTTCGGCTTCATCGTGTTCTTCGTCCTGTTCCTCGGGCTGCTCGTGTCCCCGACCCTGTCCGCGACGTCGATCAACGGCGACCGCGCGGCGGGCACCCTCGCGACGCTCCAGGTCACGCTCCTGAGCCCGGCCGAGATCGTGCTCGGCAAGCTGCTCGCTGCGTGGGTCGCGTCGCTCGCGTTCCTCGCGGTGTCGGTGCCCTTCGTCGTGTGGGCGTTCGCGGCGGGCGGCACCCCCGTCGTCGGGCTGCTCACGACGCTGCTCCTCCTGGCCGTGGTGCTGGCGGTGGTCTGCGCGGTGGGCCTGGGCTTCTCCGCCCTCGTGAACCGCGGCGCCGGGTCGGCGGTCCTCACCTACGTGACCGTGGCGGGCCTGTGCGTCGTGACGCTCGTCGTCTTCGGGCTCTCGATGTTCCTCGTCTCGGGCGACGAGGAGGTCCAGGTCAACCAGCTGCCGTGGAGCTCCGACCTGCAGTTCGACGACTTCGGCAACCCGATCGGCGACGTCGAGTGCGAGCTCGTGACGCAGGAGCGGTACGTCGCCCACACCGAGCGCACGTGGTGGCTGCTCGCGCCGAACCCGTTCGTCGTCGTGGCCGACGCGCTGCCCGGCGGCGACATCCAGACGGCGAGCGACCCCATGACGCTCATCCGGTACGGCGTGCGCAGCGCGCGCGTCGGCGTGCAGGAGCCGCTCGAGGAGTGCTGGAACGCGGGCGACTGGGAGGAGCGGCAGGCCGAGCAGATGGAGCGCGTCGAGTCCTCGGGCGCGGTCTGGCCGTGGGGCCTCGCGACGCTCGTGCTGCTCGGTGCAGGCGGCGTCGTCGTCGCGGTCCGCCGGCTGACGATCCCCCAGGCGACGCTCCCGCGCGGGATGCGCGTGGCGTGACGGCCGGCGGCGCGGCGCCGGTCAGGCCAGGACGTCCCACCCCAGCCGGACGATGAGCGCGCCGACGACGACCAGGAAGACGACGCGGACGAATCGGCTGCCGCGGGCGATCGCCATGCGGGCGCCGAGGTAGGCGCCCGCGATGTTCGCGACGCCGACGGCGAGTCCGAGCCCCCACAGCGGCGCGCCCTGGAGCGAGAACACGACCAGCGCGCCGAGGTTCGTCGCGGCGTTGACGATCTTCGCCTTGGCCGACGCCTCGAGGAACGCGTAGCCGAGCAGGCCGACCAGGCCGATCACGAGGAACGTCCCGGTCCCGGGCCCGACGAGCCCGTCGTAGGTGCCGATGCCCGCGCCCAGCACCGACGCGACGACGACGTGCCGGCGTCCGGTCCAGCGCAGCTCGGTCGCACGCCCCACCCGCGGCCGCGCGACGGTGTACGCCGCGACGAGCACGAGCGCGCCGAGGATGATCGGCTCGATGACGGACTCGGGCAGCAGCACCGCGAGCGACGCACCGCCTGCGGCGCCCACGAGCGCGGCGAGCGCCATGGGGGTCGCGGTCCGCATGTCCGGCTGGATGCGGCGGTAGAACGTCGCGGCGCTGACGCTCGTGCCCATGATCCCCGCGAGCTTGTTGGTCGCGAGCGCCTGGACGGGGCTGATGCCGGGCACGAGCAGCAGCGCGGGGAGCTGGACGAGCCCGCCACCGCCGACGACGGCGTCCACCCACCCGGCGAGGAACCCGGCGAGCACGAGGAGCGCGACCGTTCCCGCGGCGATCTCCAGGCCGCCGCTGATCACGACGCCATCTAGGGGTGGAGGGCCTGGAACTCCGCCTCGGCCGCGACGTCGTCGTCGACGTCCAGACGCAGGTGGGCGAGGATCGTCTGGAGGACCCGGAGGACGGCGGACGCGCGCTCACCCCAGTTGGCGAGGTACGAGTACTGCCACCACCACAGGGCCTCGAGCACCTGGCCGTTGTCGAAGTGCCGCTGCCCCTGGACGAGCGCGCCCGCGACGAGCACGAGGTCGCCCGACACCGACGACGAGACGAGCTGCTCGCCGAGCAGCGGGTCGTCGACCTCGACGTAGTCGTCGATGCCCTCGAGCACGTTCTCGAGCGCGGCGCGCAGCGGGTCGAGGTCCGCGTCGGGGCCGACGTCGGGCTCGAAGCGGTCGGGCGGGACGACGTCGGTCATCGCGCCGAGGCGTGCGCCCGCGGCGAGCACGTCCGAGACGGCGAGCAGCAGGAGCGGGATCGCGACCTCGGGCAGCGTGTTCGCGGCGACCTCGGTCACCGTCGTGACGAAGCGGCGGGCCTCGTCGGACACGGAGCGGGCGACGTCGACCAGGTCGGCCGGTGTGGCCGCCTCCGCGCTCACGGCGAGCGACGGGTCGGGGTTGTCAGGCACTGATCTGCCTCCGTCCTTCGAAGGCCCGCCCGAGCGTGACCTCATCGGCGTACTCCAGGTCCCCCCCGACCGGCAGCCCGGACGCGAGTCGTGTGACGCGCAGGCCCATCGGGACCAGCAGGCGCGCGAGGTAGGTCGAGGTCGCCTCGCCCTCGACGTTCGGGTCGGTCGCGAGGATGACCTCGGTGACCTGCCCGTCGGCGAGGCGGCTCATGAGCTCCTTGATGCGCAGGTCGTCCGGGCCGACGTTGTCGATCGGGTTGATGGCGCCGCCGAGCACGTGGTACTTCCCGCGGAACTCGCGAGTGCGCTCGATCGCGACGACGTCCTTGGGCTCCTCGACGACGCAGATCACCGACGGCGACCGGCGCGGATCCCGGCAGACCCGGCAGAGCTCCTCCTGCGCGACGTTGCCGCAGACGCTGCAGAACTGCACCCGGGCCTTGACCTCGGTCAGCGCGTCGACGAGGCGGCGCACGTCGGCCGGATCCGCCGCGAGGAGGTGGAAGGCGATCCGCTGCGCGCTCTTGGGACCGACGCCGGGCAGTCGCCCGAGCTCGTCGATCAGGTCCTGGACCGCGCCCTCGTACACCCGACCAGGGTAGTCGTCAGCGAGCTCCGCGGCGTGCCGCGACCGGCCGGGGCCGCGGGCCCGCGGTGGTCCTCGGACGGTGGCGTCAGAACCGGGACCACCACGGCGGCCGCGGGACGAGCCCGACCGAGCGGGCCCACCGCGACGCGAGGCCGGCCCGACCGGCGCCCTCAGCGCGTCCTCGATACCGTCGTCGCGGACCCTGCGGGAGGAGCGCCCATGGCCAGGACCGGCGACGACGTCGCTCTGGAGCTCGCGCAGGACCCGCTCGTCGTCGCGCTCGACGTGGGGTCCACCGCGAGCCGGGGCGGGCTGTACGACGCGACGGGACGCCCGGTGAGGGGACACCAGCACAAGGTCCCGCACGCGTTCACCGTCGCCGCCGACGGCACGTCGGTCATCGGCCCGGACCAGGTCGCGGACGAGATCGCCGCGATCCTGGACGCGGTGACGACGGGCGTCCCCGTCGGCCGCGTGGCCGGGGTCGCGATGGACACGTTCGCGTCGTCGCTCGTCGCCGTCGACGCGGGCGGGGGCGCGCTGACGCCGTGCTTCACCTACGCCGACTCGCGCTCCGCGGGTGAGGTCGTCGCGCTGCGGGCCGAGCTCGACGAGCGCGCGCTGCACCAGCGGACCGGCACCCGGATCCACACGAGCTACCACGCACCGCGTCTGCGCTGGCTGCGGGCGACGCGACCCCGCGCCGTCGACGACGCGGCGGCGTTCTGGTCCCTCGGTGAGCACGTCCTGAACCGGCTGGTCGGCGAGCCGCTGTGCGGCACGTCCACCGCGGCCTGGACGGGCCTGCTCGACCGCCGGACGGGCGTGCTCGACCCGGAGCTGCTCGACGCCGCCGGGGTCGCCGCGGACCGGATCTCCGCGGGGCTCGACCCGTCCGCACCCGCGCACCCCGAGGTGCCGTCACGGTGGCCGGCGCTGCGGGGCGCCGCGTGGTTCCCGGTCGTGACGGACGGCTTCGCGAGCAACGTGGGGGCCGGCGCCACCGACGCGACGGTCCTGGCCGCCGCGACGGCGACGAGCGGGGCGCTGCGCGTCCTCCTCGACGGCCCGGCCGACCCGCTGCCGTTCGGGCTGTGGAGCTACCGCGTCGACGCGCGGCGGACGCTGCTGGGCGGGGCCCTCAACGACGTGGGCAGGGCGGTGAGCTGGGCCGAGAGCACCCTGCGTTTGGGACCGGACCTGCGCGCGGTGCTCGCCGCACCGCCGACGACGGCGACCCCGCTGGTCCTGCCGTACCTGACGGGTGAGCGGGCACCCGGGTGGGTGAGCGACGCGCGCGCCGTGATGACGGGGCTCTCGGCGGCGACCGATGCGGACTCCGTCTTCCGCGGGATCGTCGAGGGCGTCGCGATGACGTACGCCCGCGTCGCCGACGAGCTCGGCCCCGCGGCACCCGACGTGGTCGAGGTCGCCGCGTCCGGGCGGGTGACCAACGACCACCCGCAGTGGCTGCAGGTGCTCGCGGACGTGCTCGGGCGCCCGGTGACCCACGTGACCCGCAAGCGGTCGACGGCACGCGGGACCGCCCTGCTCGCCCTGGACGTGCTCGCGCCGGACGTCGCGCGGGCGCCCCGCGTGACAGGCCGGACGTACGAGCCGGCTCCCGCGCACGCCGACCACTACCGCGAGCGCCGCCGGCAGTTCGCCCGTGTCTACGACGAGGTCCTGCTCGCCTGACCGCGATCTCCTTGCCTGCCGGGGACCGGCAGGACCGGGCCCTCAGCCGTGCCGGGACCGGCGCGACCGGCCTCAGCGGGCGCCGGAGAGGCCCGCCTCGGCCGGACGCCACATGGCGACGAGCTCCGGACCGCCGTCGGCGAGCAGGACGCGACCGGACGCCGACCACCCGTTCCGCTCGTAGAACGGGACGACCGAGGGGTTGGTCGTCTCCAGGTGCACGCCGAGCCCCCGCTCCCGCGCACGCACGAGGCCGTGCCCGAGCACCTCCCGTGCGAGTCCCCGGCCCCGGTGCTCCGGGTCGACGGCGAGCATGTGGAGGTACGCGTGCGGCCGGCTCGGCACGAGCGGACGCATGCGCGCGAGCCCGGCGCCGACCACCGTCGCGTGGCCGGCGCCCACCAACGCGGTGAGCAGCCCCGGCACGGACGGGAGGGTCCGCGCTGACGGGACCGGGTCGTCGGGCAGGCGCCAGGTGGCCACGGCGACGACGGCGCCCTCGCGCCGCACGACGTCGACGTGACCGGCCTCGAGCGCCCGCTCGGCGAAGAGGCCGACCCACGCGGCGACCGCGTCGAGGCGCGTCGCCTCGTCCGGGAAGGCCCAGGCCATCAGCGGGTCGTCGACGTAGGCACGCCCGAGGACCGTCCGGACCTCGGGCGCGGTCGCCGGTGGGCGGGACGTCATGGCGTCAGACGTCGTCCGGGATCTCGTCGATGACCGTGCCGCCGAGCATCTGGGCGATGAGCGGGGCTCCCACGAGGCCGGACGCGCCGATGTCGGGGTCGTCCGGGTCGGCGTCCTCACCGTCGTCGTAGCGCGGCCCCGCAGCGGGACCGGCGGCAGCTGCGGCCGCGAAGGCACGAGCGCGCGGCGACTGAGCCGGCCCGCCCGGGCCGCCCGTGGCTCCTGCGTCGCCTCCGGCGCCCGCGGTCCGCGCCCCTCGGCCGGGTGACGACGACGGGGCGGCGTACTCGTCGAACGGCTCGGGACCGTCCGGGATCGGCTCCTCGCCGGGCACGTCCCACGGCGGCGGGGGCTCGTCCGCCTCGGGGCCGAGGTTCGCGGCGGGCCGCGCGCCGGCGTCCCCCGTGCCGACGGCGGGGCGGGAGCCCGCGTCTCCAGTGCCGACGGCGGGGCGGGAGCCCGCGTCTCCCGTGCCGGCGGCGGGGCGGGACGGCCCGGCGGCACCAGGTCGATCGGCACCGCCCTCCACGACGGCCGACCGACCCGAAGGCCGGTTCCCGCCTGTGGTGTCCGGCGCGCCCGGGCGTCCGTGCGACGCCCCCTGGCCGGGACCGGTCGGTGCGTCCGCCCGTCCCGGTCGGTCGGAGGCGGCGGGGCGCTCGCCCTCAGGTGCGGCGGCGGGTGCGACGCGCGCGACCGGGACGTCCCACGACGCCGCAGCCTCAGCGGCCGAGACCGCGCGCGGGCCACGGTCAGCGGCAGGCGTGGACGACGACGGGGCAGGTGCGGGGGGCTCGTCGGCGAGCGCGGTCTCCACGCGCACCTCGAGCCCGAGCGTCTCGTGGAGCGCACGACGCACGTTGTCGGCGTGCGGTCCGCTGCGGAACGTCGTCGCGAGCTGCGGGGTGCTGAAGGCGAGGGTGAGGCGGTCGCCCGTGATCCCCGCGACGTGCGCGTTCTGGCTCACGAGGACCCAGGTGGCCATCCGCAGCCCCTTGAGGGTCTGCAGGACCTCGGCCCACCGGCGGCGGACCGTCTCGGCGTCGACGCCACCTGCCGGACCGGTCGCCGCAGGGCTGTGCGGGAGGTCGTCGGGCGCGGACCGGGGCTGCCGGGCGTCGGGCGTGGAGCCGGACTGCCGGGCTTCGGGTGCGGGCGCGGGCTGGGCGGCATGCCCGCGCGGCTCGTCGCTCGCGGCGGGAGCACCGGGTGCGGCGGTCGCAGCAGGCGCGACTGCCGCAGCAGGTTCGGCTGCGGCAGCAGGCTCGGCTGCCGCCCGTCCCGACGGTGCCTGCGGCACGCGCGTCGGCGCGTCTGCGGATCCGGCCGGACCGTGGGCCGCGGCCCCCTGACCGAGGCCCTGACCGGGTCCGTCGTCGTCGCCGGACGCCACAGGGACCGGAGCGGGCGTCGCCGGCCGCGCGGGGACCTCCGGGTCCGGAACGGGCGCCGCCACCGGAGCAGCAGCCACCGGCTCCCGTCGGACGGTCGCGACGGGCACCGGGTCGGGCACCGGGGCGGGCGCGGCCGACGCCGGGACCGCACGCACCCCTCCGGTCATCTCGCGCTCGAGCCGCTCGACGCGGGGCGCGAGGCCGCGCGCACCGTCGTCGACGGCGGGCAGCAGGAGCCGCGCGACGAGGAGCTCGAGGTGCAGCCGGGGCGACGTCGCGCCGGTCATCTCGGTGAGCGCCTCGTTGACGAGGTCGGCCGAGCGCGACAGCTCGGCCGGGCCCAGGGTCGACGCCTGCGCGGCCATCCGCTCGAGCTGGTCGGTCGGCAGGTCCCGCAGCACGGCGCGGGCCGCGTCGCCCGAGGCGGCGATGACGATGAGGTCGCGGAGGCGCTCCAGGAGGTCCTCGACGAAGCGCCGCGGCTCGTGCCCGGAGGAGATGACCCGGTCGACCACGCGGAACGCGCTCGCCCCGTCGCGCGCCGCGACCGCGTCGACCGCGTCGTCGAGCAGCGCGGCGTGCGTGTAGCCGAGCAGCGCGACGGCGCGCTCGTAGTCGAGCCCGCGCTCGTCGGCCCCGGCCACGAGCTGGTCGAGCACCGAGAGCGAGTCGCGGACGGATCCGCCGCCGGCCCGGACCACGAGGGGCAGGACGCCGGACCCGACGGCGACGCCCTCGGCCTGGCACACCTGCTCGAGGTAGGGCTGGAGCGTGTCCGGCGGGACGAGGCGGAACGGGTAGTGGTGCGTGCGCGACCGGATGGTGCCGATGACCTTGTCCGGCTCCGTCGTCGCGAAGACGAACTTCACGTGCGGCGGCGGCTCCTCGACGATCTTGAGCAGCGCGTTGAACCCCTGCGGCGTGACCATGTGGGCCTCGTCGAGGATGAAGATCTTGAAGCGGTCACGCGCGGGGGCGAAGGCCGCGCGCTCGCGCAGGTCCCGCGCGTCGTCGACGCCGTTGTGGCTCGCCGCGTCGATCTCGACGACGTCGAGGCTCCCCGCCCCGCCGCGCGCGAGCTCGACGCACGACGGGCACACGCCGCACGGGGTGTCCGTCGGGCCCTCGGCGCAGTTGAGGCAGCGCGCGAGGATGCGCGCCGACGTCGTCTTGCCGCACCCGCGCGGACCCGAGAACAGGTAGGCGTGCGTGTACTTGCCCGCGCGGAGCGCCTGCATGAGCGGTCCGGTGACGTGCTCCTGACCGATGACCTCCGTGAAGGTCTCGGGCCGGTAGCGGCGGTACAGGGCTTGGGTCACGGCTCCGAGGGTAGACGCCGACGCCGACAGCCGGGACGTGGGCCGACGTGCCCGTGGACGGGCGTCAGCCGGCGGCCGGCAGCTGCTCGCGCAGCGCCGCGAAGACCTCGTGGAACTCGGGGAACGTCTTGCGGACGCACGCCGGGTCGTCGAGCGTCAGGCCGGGCGTCCGCAGGCCGGTCACCGAGAAGCTCATCGCGATCCGGTGGTCCGCGAAGCACGCGATCTCCGCTCCGCGCGGCGTCCCGGGGTGGATCTCGATCCAGTCCGGACCGGTCGCGACGTCGATCGCGAGCCGTCGCAGGTTGACCGCGCACGCCTCGAGCCGGTCGCTCTCCTTGACCCGCGTGTTCGCGACGTCCTCGATGCGCACGGGGCCGTCCGCGAACGGCGCGATCGCCGCGAGGGTCGGCATCGTGTCGCTGATGTCGCGCATGTTCACCGTGAGCCCGCGCAGCCGCCCGGTGCCGGTGACGGTCGTCCGGTCGGCCTCGACGACGACGTCCGCACCCATCCGCGCGAGCACGTCGACGAAGGCGAGGTCCCCCTGGAGCGCACCCCGACCGAGACCCGGGACCGTCACGGTCCCGCCCGTGAGGGCCGCGGCCGCGAAGACGTAGCTCGCGGTCGACGCGTCGGGCTCGACCGGGTACCGGCGCCCCGCGTAGTCCTGGTTGGCGACCGTGAACGTGTCGCCCTCGCGCCCGACGACGACGCCGAACGCCTCCATCATCGCGACGGTCATGTCCACGTACGGCCGCGACACCATGTCGGTCACCTCGACGCGCAGCCCGCGCGGCATGCGCGGCGCCGCGAGCAGGAGCGCCGTGAGGAACTGCGACGACACCGACGCGTCGATCGCGAGCCCGCCGCCCGTGCCGCCCTCCGCGTCGGTCGTGACGACCGTGATCGGCAGGTGCCCCTCGGCGCCGTCGTGCGTGACCTGTGCCCCGATCGCGCGGAGCGCCGCGACGAGCGGGCCGACCGGACGCCGCCGCATCTGCTCCGACCCGTCGAACCGGTACGTGCCGCGCCCGACGGCGGCCAGCGCGGGCAGGAAGCGCGCGGCGGTGCCCGCGTCGCGGCTGAACACCGACGCCTCGGCGGCGGGCGGCCCGTCGGGGCTGCCGACCACCGTCCACGCGCCCGGCGCGAGCCGGACCTCGTAGCCGAGCGAGCGGAGCCCCTCCGCGAACGCCTCGGTGTCGTCCGAGTGCAGCGGCCGCTCGAGGACGGTCTCGCCGCGTCCGCCCGCCGCGAGGGCGAGGGCGCGCGCGGTCACGGACTTCGATCCGGGGATCTCGACGACGGCCATCGGGCTGCTCCTCCCGCCCCCCGTCGGCCGAGGAGCACGGCGAGGTTACCCACGCACGCCGCGCGACGACGTCGTCGTCCGCCTCCCGGGGCGACGGACCCCACCGGGCGGGCGGGCACCCTGGGAGGGCGCTCGCCACGGCCGGTCGGGCGCCGCGCCTACCCGATGAGGAAGAAGACCACCGCGATCGCGAAGCCCATGAGGCCGATGAGGGTCTCCAGCACGGTCCACGTCTTGAGCGTCGTGCGGACGTCCATGCCGAAGAACCGGCCGACGAGCCAGAACCCCGAGTCGTTGACGTGCGAGATCATGACCGACCCGGCGGCGACGGCGAGGACGATCGCGGCGGACTGGATCGCGCTGAAGTCCCCGGCCGCGACCGCGGGCTGGATGAGGCCTGCGGTCGTGATGAGCGCGACGGTCGCCGAGCCCTGCGCGACGCGCAGGATCGTCGAGATGATGAAGCCGGCCGCGATGATCGGCAGCCCGACGTCCCCGAGCACGTCGGCGAGCGCGTCGCCGATGCCTGAGGCGCGCAGCACGCCGCCGAACATGCCGCCCGCCCCGGTGATGAGGATGACCGACGCGACGGGGCCGAGCGCCGAGTCGAGCAGCTTCTCGATCACGGTCTTCTCGCGTCCGCGGCGCCGTCCGAGCACCCAGGCGGCGACGAGGACGGCGATGAGCAGCGCGACAGGCGTGGAGCCGAGCGTCCGCAGGACGGCGACCCACGTCGCGTCGCCGTCGACGACGCCCGCGGCGCGCAGCGTGTCGAGGCCCGTGTTGAGGAAGATGAGGACGAGCGGCAGCAGCAGGAGGCCGACGACGGTGCCGAGCGACGGCGGGTTGTCGGGGTGGTCCTCGTCGGCGCGGCCGAGGATCTCCGGGACGGGCAGGACCCACCGCTTCCCCGCCCAGACGCCGAACAGGTACGACGTGACGTACCAGGTCGGGATCGCGAGGACGAGGCCGAGCAGGATGACGAGGCCCGGGTCCGCGCCCAGCAGCTCCGACGCCGCGACGGGGCCCGGGTGCGGTGGGACGAACACGTGCATGACCGAGAACGCACCCGCGACCGGGAGGCCGTAGAGGAGCATCGAGCCGCCCACGCGCCGCGCGACGGCGAAGACGATGGGCAGCATCACGACCAGGCCGGCGTCGAAGAAGATCGGGAAGCCGAAGAGCAGAGACGCGACGCCCAGCGCGAGCGGAGCCCGGTCCTCGCCGAACCGGCGGACCATCGAGTCCGCCATGACCTTCGCGCCGCCGGACGTCTCGACCATCCGGCCGAGCATCGCGCCGAGCCCCACGAGCAGTGCGACGGAGCCGAGCGTCGTGCCGAACCCGCCGGTCAGCACGTTGACGACCTGGTTCGCGGGGATGCCCGCCGCGACGGCCGTCAGCAGGCTGACGACGATCAGGGCGAGGAAGGCGTGCACCCTCAGCCAGATGATCAGGACGAGCAGGACGGCGATCGCCGCCGCCGCGATGGCGAGCAGCGGACCCGCGGTCAGCGTCTGCTCCCAGCCCTCTGGTGCCACGATCTCCCCCTTGCCGCGCCGGTGGCGCTGGTCGTGAATGTCGTCGGGTCGTCAGTCCTTGATCTCGTCGTCGGCGCGCGACTGCGCGTCGAGGCCGAGGCCCGCGAGCGCACGGTCCGCGACCTCCTCGGGCGGCACGTCGACGAGGACGACGACGCCGTCCTCGTCGGGCTCGAGCGGCTCGAGCGAGCCGAGCTGCGACGGCAGCAAGGAGGCCGGCATGAAGTGCCCGGTCCGGCCGCTGATGCGCCGCTCGATGAGGGCAGGGTCCGCCGTGAGGTGCACGAACCGCACACGTCCCTGCGCCTCGCGCAGCACGTCGCGGTAGGAGCGCTTGAGCGCGCTGCAGGTGACGATGGCCGAGCGCCCCTCGCGCGCGTGCTCGGTCAGCGCGTCGCGCATCTTCTGCAGCCAGGGCAGGCGGTCCTCGTCGGTGAGGGGCGTGCCCGCCTCCATCTTCGCGATGTTCTTCGGCGGGTGGAACTCGTCCGCCTCCGCGTACGGCCAGTCGAGCCGCCGTTCGAGGATCAGCGCGAGCGTCGTCTTGCCCGAGCCGGACACCCCCATGACGACGAGGTGCTGCACCTCGGCGTCGTCGCCGTCGTCGCTCATGGGGACCACCATGGTCGGTCCGGCCGCCGCGCGCGACCTCTCGCGCCCGCCCGGGCGGAGGCGCCGTCGGCCGCGGGACGGACGCGCGGGCTCGTCCCCGGGACGGATCCGGCCGCGCGCGGCGCCGTCCTAGCGTGACGCCATGCTGATCGCCGAGGACCTGCTGCTCCTGCTCATCGACGACGCGACCGGCAAGGCCGTCGTCGACGGCCAGCGCCTCGACCTGGCGCTCGCCGGGTCGGTGCTCGTCGAGCTCGTCATCGCGCGCCGGGCCGAGGTGCGGACGGTGCAGGGTCGGTTCACGAGCCGCGCGGTGGTCGTGCCCGTGACCGGTGCGCCCACGGGCGACCCGGTCCTCGACGAGGCGCTGCGACGGCTCGCCGCGGGCGCACCCCGGACGCCGCAGAACGCGCTCGGCCCGATCGGCAAGGGGCTCAAGGACGCCCTGCGCGACCGGCTCGTCGCGCGCGGCATCCTGCGCGCCGAGCACGGGACGGTCCTGGGGATCTTCCCGACGCGGGCGTGGCCCGCCGTCGACTCCTCGCACGAGGCGGCGGTCCGTGCCGGGCTCCGTGACGTCCTGCTCACCGGCCGCCCGCCGAGCGACCGCGAGGCGTCGCTCGTCGCGGTCCTGCACGCGCTCGACGTCGTGCCGAAGCAGTTCGGCGACCTCGGCCTCGACCGGCGGACCCTCAAGGCCCGGGCCGGCGCGATCGCACGCCACCACGTCGCGGGCGACGCGGTCCGCAAGGCGATCGAGGCGGTCAACGCCGCGACGATGGCGGCCGTGACGGCGGCGGGCGCGGCGGAGGCAGCGAGCAGCTGAGGCGGGCCGGGCCGCCCGGGCGGACCTCCGGGGCGGACCTCCCGACCGCGGACGACGCCGCTGCTCCATCCGGGCGAATCCGGCGTTTCGGGCTCAAGGCGTCTCCAGGATCCGTCGATGCGCCGATGGACGGTGACGTCCAGGAGCGATGGGTCGTGGTGCAGGTGCGGGCAAGGGTGCGCGGGGTTCAGGTCCGGACGAGGGCGGGGCGCGGGGCGGGACTGGCCGCCGCGGCGGTGCTGGGGCTCGCGGCGTCGCTCGTCGCCCCACCGGCGGCGGCAGCCCCGCCGACCGCGACGACCGGGACTGCGACGACCGCACCGACGGAGACCACGGACACCGCCACCGCAGGCGCCCTCGCCGGCACCAGCGCCTACGTGCCGGTCGCTCCGGCGCGCGTCCTCGACACACGCTCCGGCCTCGGCGCCCCGCAGGGTGCGCCTCGTCCGGGCGCGCAGCTCCACCTGCAGGTCACCGGGCGGGGCGGCGTCCCGTCGAGCGGCGTGACCGCCGTGACCCTCAACCTCACGCTCGTCGGCTCCAGGCAGCCGGGCTACGTGCAGGCGCTGCCGACGGGCTCGGGGACGCTCGGTGCGTCGTCGAACCTCAACGCGATCCGCGGCGGCCAGACCGTCGCCAACCTCGTCACCGTCCCGGTGGGCGACGGCGGTCGGGTCACGCTGTACGACGTCGCGGGCGGCCACCTCGTCGCGGACGTCATGGGCTACTACACGTCGACCGACGCGAGCGCCGCCGGCCGCTTCCACGGCGTCACGCCGACCCGCGTGCTCGACTCGCGCGACCGGACGGGCATGCCGGCTCTCCTGGTCACGGCGGCCCTGCCGAACCCGGGCAACACCAAGAACTGCGGCGACTTCTCGCGGTGGTCCGACGCGAACGACTGGTTCTGGCGCTACTACCCCGAGTACGGGGACGTCGCGCAGCTCGACGCCGACGGCGACCTCATCCCGTGCGAGTCGCTGCCGGGCGCACCGTCGAGCCCCGTCCCGCCGCCCACCACCCCGCCTCCGCCGACGACGCCGCCTCCTCCCCCGCCGCCCGCGCCGGACCCCACGCCCGCGCTGCGTCCGGGCGAGAGCGTGACGGTGGCCCTCGCCGGGGCCGCCGGGGTGCCCTGGAACGCCTCGGCCGTCGCCCTCTCGGTCACGGCGACCGAGAGCCTCGCGCCCGGCTTCGTCCAGGTGGTGCCCGACGGCGGCCCCACCGCGCTCGGCACCACGTCGAACGTCAACCTCACGGGCGCCGGGCAGACCGTCGCGAACCTCGTCGTCGTGCCGCTCGGGGCGGACGGGTCGGTCCGCCTCTACACCGCGAACGGCACGCACGTGATCGTCGACGTGCTCGGCTGGTACACGGACGAGACCGCAGCGGTGTCGACCGAGGGACTCTTCGTGCCCGTGACACCCGCACGGCTCACGGACACGCGACCGGGGTCGCCGCTCGCGTCGGGCGGTCAGCTCGAGGTCGCACCCGCAGGGAGGCAGGGGCTGCCGTCGGAGGGCCTCGCCGGCCTGGTCACCAACGTCACCGCGACCGAGACCGCCGGCACCGGCTACCTCCAGGTGTTCCCGACGGGCCAGGGCTCGCCCGGCGCCTCGTCGAACGTCAACTACGTCGGCAGGGGCCAGACGGTCGCGACGGCGGTCATCGCGGCGCTCGGTGACGGCGGGCGCTTCACCGTCTACACGCCCACGCGCACCGACGTGATCGTCGACGTCTTCGGCTACCTCACCGGGCCGCCCAGCGGGCCGGCGCCCGGGTCCGACCTGCTCGACGCGCTCGTCGTGGCGCCCGCCTCGTCGCCGGTCCCCTACGACCGGGACGAGTGGAGGCACTGGGTCGACGCCGACGGCGACTGCCAGGACACGCGTGACGAGGTGCTCATCGAGGAGTCGCTCGTCCCCGTGACGCTCGACGCCGCGGGCTGCAACGTGGTCGCCGGCGCCTGGTACGACCCGTGGGGCGGCACGTCCTGGACGCTGCCCGCGGACGTCGACATCGACCACACGGTCGCGCTGCACAACGCCCACGTGTCGGGCGGCTGGGCGTGGGACGCCGCGACCAAGCAGGCGTTCGCCAACGACCTCGTCCACGACGGGCACCTCAACGCCATGGAGGACGGGCTCAACCAGGCGAAGAGCGCCCACGGGCCGGAGGTCTGGCGCCCGCCCGCCGTCGGGTCGTGGTGCGCGTACGCGACCGACTGGGCGACGATCAAGGTCACGTGGTCGCTGACGGTGACGTCGGCCGAGCGCGCGGCCCTGGCGGAGATGCTCGCGACCTGCTGACGGGGCGGCTCGGGCGCGGTGCGTGGCACCGGGGGCGCGGTGCGGGGCACCGGGGGCCCGGTGCGGGGCACCTGGGGCGCGGTGCGTGCCACCTGGGGCGCGGCGTCGTCGTCGTGCACCGAACCGCACCGCACGCGCCCGGGCATGCAAGGACCCCCCGCACACCCGCCAGAGCTCACCTGCCCTTGCTGCCTTCCGGCCCTGGGGGAGTTCAGCGAGATGACGCCGCACGAGGGGTCTGGGACAAGCCTAGCCCAGCTCCACGGGTGCCCCGACGCACGCATCCCGGTGCCCGGGCCGGCAGCCGGGTGGATCCGACCGCGTCGGGCGCGGGTCGATCCACCCGCTCGACAGGGGCACCTCGACCGCGCCGGGGCGTGGGTGGATCCGCCCGCGCGGGGTGCGGGCCGGTCCACCCGACGAGGCGCCGCGCCGTTGACATGCAAGTGGCTGCTTGCCTATGGTCGACGCATGGGCGACGTCTACCGAGCGATCGCCGACCCGACCCGGCGCGCGATCCTCGACGAGCTCGTCGAGCGTGACGGGCAGACCCTGTTCGAGCTCTGCACGCGCCTGGTCACCAAGCACGACGTCGCGTCGTCGCGCCAGGCGGTGTCGCAGCACCTCGACGTCCTCGTCGACGCCGGCCTCGTGTCGCGCCGCCGCGAGGGCCGCTACACGTTCCACCACGTCCACACCGCACCCCTGGGCGAGATCCCCGCCCGGTGGCCCACGACCGGAGGGTGACCATGCCGCGCATCACCATGACCAGCGTGTTCGTCGACGACCAGGAGAAGGCGCACCGGTTCTACACCGACGTCCTCGGCTTCGTGACCAAGGACGACATCCCCATGGGCGAGCACCGCTGGCTCACCGTCGTCTCCCCCGACGACCCCGACGGCGTGCAGCTCGTCCTGGAGCCCGACGAGCACCCTGCCGCCAAGCCCTTCAAGGCAGGCATCAGCGCCGACGGCATCCCGTTCACGGTCTTCGGCGTGGAGGACGTCGCCGCCGAGTTCGAGCGGCTGCGGGCCCTCGGTGTCACGTTCACGCAGGAGCCCGCGCCGATGGGCCCGTTCGTCACCGCCGTCCTCGACGACACCTGCGGGAACCTCATCCAGATCGCCTCCCCCGCGCAGCCCTGACCTCTACGGTCCGACCATGAGCGACGGCGCCCCGCCCTGGAACCACGTCGTCGGACGGATGGCCGCCGTCGGCTGCCGCACGGCGCGCGGCGAGCTGCGGTACCGCGAGCCCGGCGGCGGCCCCGACGACGACGCCACCGAGGGCACGACGCGGTTCTGGCACGCGGCGCCGCACCTCTGGCGCATCGAGGACGACGACGGCGTGCGCTACGTGCGCGGACCCGACGGCACGTTCGTGCGGTCCGGTGGCCGTGCGATGCAGCGCCTGAGCCCGAACGCCATCGTGCACCTCGGCGGGCCGGGCGACCCGACACTCCTGCTCACGGGCACGGTCGAGCGGTTCACGGACCGCGACGACTTCTCGGTCCCGCTCGGCCTCGGGGCGGAGGTCCGGGTGGCCGGCCGGCGCGCGTGGGAGTACGTGCTCGCGCCCCCGCCGCACAAGCCGCACCCGCTCCGCGTCGCCGTCGACGACGAGACCGGGACCGTGCTGCGCCTGGCCGTGCCCGAGGCGGGGGTGCTCGTCGAGATGACGGCGTTCGAGCCCGACGTCGAGGTCCCGGACGGGACGTTCGGCTGGGACGGGCTGGTCCGGACGGACCTCGCGGCCGAGATCGCGGCCGACGACGAGCGCCGACGGGCACTGTCGGAGATGCACGTCCCCGTGCCGAGGTGGTGGCCCGACGGCGTCGCGCGGCAGGTGCTGGACGGCGACCCCGCGACCGGCGCCTTCAGCGCGACGCTCGAGGTGCGCGGCTGGGCGGAGATCGCGCGCTGGCCCACCGACGGCACCCCGCCGCCCCACTGGCTCGACCGCTGGCCCGACCCGGACGGCCGTGGGCACGTGCACCGGTGGGACGCCGACGGCTGGCACTGGGAGCTGGCCGTGCCGGGCCCCCTGCCGGACGAGGTCCTCGCGCGGGTCGTCGCGTCGATCGGCGACTGAGGGGCGGGCGTCGTCGGCGGCCGTGGACACCCCGTTCCCGCGGCGGGTGACGCGGGTTACAGTCGCGCCATGCCTCTGCTCCTGGTCGCCCGGGTCCACGTGGACCTGCGCCGTACGGCCAGCTGCCTGTGTCCGGGTCACGCGCACCTCCGCTGACCCCGACCGCACGCACCAGAAGGCCCCGATCACCCATGAGCACCTCCATGCCCGCACCCCTGCCTGCCTCCATGCCGGCCCCCACGTTCGCTCCCACGCCTGCCGCCCACGCCGACGCCGACGCGACCACCGGACCGCGCCCGGCGGCCCTGCCCGTCCTCGACCTGTCGCTCGCGGACGACCCGGCCACCGCCGAGCAGTTCCGCACCGACCTGCGCGAGGCGACCCACAGCTACGGCTTCTTCTACCTCGTCGGCCACGGCATCGACACCGACCTGCCCGGCCGCCTCGTCTCGACCGCACGCGAGTTCTTCGCGCTCCCCGAGGCGGACAAGCTCGCGATCGAGAACACCCACAGCCCGCACTTCCGCGGCTACACGCGCGTCGGCGGCGAGCTGACGCAGGGCAAGGTCGACTGGCGCGAGCAGATCGACGTCGGCCCCGAGCGGCCCGTGCTGCCCACGGGCGACGGCCACCCCGACTACAACGTCCTCCAGGGCCCGAACCTGTGGCCCGCGCAGCTGCCCGCGCTGCGCGAGGTCGTCACGGAGTGGAACGCCGCGATGGAGTCGGTCGCGGACCGCCTCCTGCGCGCGTGGGCCGAGTCGCTCGGCCAGCGCCCCGACGTGTTCGACGACGCATTCGGCGACCTGCCCGCCTCGCTCACGAAGGTCGTCCGCTACCCCGGACGCGTCGAGGGCGGCACCGACCAGGGCGTCGGCTGGCACAACGACTTCGGCGTCCTCACGCTCCTGCTCGTCGAGCCGGGCAAGGCCGGGCTCCAGGTCGAGTACCAGGGTGAGGCGATCGACGCCCTGCCGATCGAGGGCGCGCTCATCGTCAACATCGGCGAGATGCTCGAGTGGGCCACCGACGGCTTCCTCCGCGCGACCCGCCACCGCGTGCTCGCCCCGCCGCCCGGCACCGACCGCGTGTCCGTCCCGTACTTCCACAACCCGCGGCTCGACGCGCGGTTCCCGCGGCTCGAGCTCCCGGCCGAGCTGGCCGTGCGGGCCCGCGGTGTGGCGCGGGACGCCGACGACGACGAGATCCGCGACGAGTACGGGTACAACGCGCTCAAGAGCCGCGTGCGCGCCCACCCGAACGTCGTCGAGGCGCACCACCAGCACCTGCTCGTCCGCTGAGGAGCGCCGGTCACCCGTAGCGGGCGCCGGGCCCCGGCCGTGCACGACCACGGTCGGGGTCCGGTACCCTCTACGGGCCGGGAGGATTCGCCTAGTGGCCTATGGCGCACGCTTGGAAAGCGTGTTGGGGTAACACCCTCGGGGGTTCGAATCCCCCATCCTCCGCCGGAAGAAGGGCCCGTGACCTGCGTCAACGCAGGGAGCGGGCCCTTCGTCGTCAGCGGGCGCGGGCCGTCTGGAGGCCGCCTCCGTCACCGCGCCAGGTCGCGCCGTCGGAAGCCCGCGAAGCCGACGGCGACCAGACCCGCGGTCACCAGGGAGACCCACCCGAGCCCCGACCAGTCCGGGCCGACGGCGGTGACGGCGGGCACGTGCCAGAAAGGGCTGATGCCGAGGACCCAGTCGTCGAGCCCGAACGTCGGGCCGAGGAGCGTCAGGCCGAAGGAGAGCAGCACCCCGACCCACGCGACGAGGCTCGCAGCCGGACGGGCGCCCACCACCGCGACCGACACCGCGACGACGGTCCAGACGGCGGGCGCGATGGCGACCGCCTGGAGAAGGACGTCCGCGAAGGTGACCCCGACGTCGGCCCTCGACGCCAGGAGCGCGACGAGCGTGCCCGCGAGCAGCACGTAGACGGTCGACCCGGCCACGGCGAGCAGCACGTTGCTGGCGTAGTAGCGCTCCCTGCGGACGGCGCCGGCCATGACCGGCTCGACCCGGTCCGCCAGCTCCTCGGCCCGGACCTTGAGGAGCACCTGCACCCCCGGCACCGCCGCGATGATGCCGACGAGGCTGAGGATCGTGCGGACGAACGCCGCCGTGAGCTCGTCCGGCGTCGTCGCGCCCGACGCGAGGATCTGCTGGACCCCGGCCTCGCCGCTGAACAGGTCGTCGACCGAGGCGACGAAGTACCCGAACACCACCCCGAGCATCGCGAAGGCCACGGTCCAGGTGATCGCCTGCGGGGCGTTGAGGCGGAGGGCCAGCCGCCACGTGCTGCGGGCGGCACCCCGCGCAGGACCGGGGCGCTGCGCGATGGAGCCCTGCCCGAAGTCCCGCCGACCCTGCAGCACGAACGCCACCACGACGAGCGCGACGGTGAACGCGAGGGCCAGCAGCAGCGGGCTCCAGCGGTCACCGCTCGCGGGCCGCGTCTCGAGCGTCCAGCCCAGCGGGTTGGCCCAGACCGTCCAGGACGGCAGCTCGAGCGAGGTGCAGAACCCGCGCAGCACGTAGAGCGCCCCGAGGGTCCCGACCGCGAGCGAGCTGGCCGTGCGCGCGTCGCCGCCGAGCTGCGCCGTCACCGCCGCGACGGACGCGAACATCCAGCCGGTCGCCGTGAAGGTCGCGCCCAGCAGCAGCGAGGTCTCCCAGCCCCCGCCGCACAGCACCGTGACGACGCCCGCGACGACGCCGGCGGCCACCGACCCGAGGAGCGCGATGCCGATGCCGCTCATGAGCCGGCTGGACCGACCCATGACGCCGGATGCGAGGAGCTCGGCCTGACCCGAGTCCTCCTGCGCCCGCGTCGCGCGGACCACCGCGAAGATGGCACCCAGGCCGACGAGGAACCCACCCAGCGCGAGGCTGCGCCAGGCGTTGAAGCCGTCGACGGTGCTGAGGTCGCGCGCCGGACCGAAGATCAGGCCGAGCGCGGGGTTGGTGCCGATCGCTGCGGAGAGCGCCAGCCGGTCCGACTGGTCCGGGAAGACGAACGGGTAGATCAGCACGGACGACGCCGAGAGGACGGTCACGGCTGCGACCCACGGCGCGAAGAGGCGCCCGTCGTGGCGCAGCGAGGCGTGCAGCAGCTGCCTGGTCCCCGTGAGCGGGACGGCGACCGCGCTCATCGTGCGGCCTCGACCGTCTCTCCGGCGTAGAGCCGCAGGAAGAGGCTCTCGAGCGACGGCGGCGTGACCGTCAGCGACGTGAGGCCCGCAGGGGTCAGCACGGCCATGACCTCACCGATGCGCTTCGACTCGACGGTCCCCCACAGAGCGCTCCCGTCCGTGTGCACGTCGTCGAACGCGGCCAGGGCGGTGCCGTCGGGGACCCGCTCGAGGGTCGCGCGGATGGTCGTGCGCGTCCTGCCACGCAGCTCGGCGAGGGTGCCCCGCTGCACGATGCGGCCGTCGCGGATGATGCTCAGCCGGTCCGCCAGCGTCTCGACCTCGGCGAGGATGTGGCTCGACAGCAGCACCGTCGTCCCGCGTGCCTGCGCCTCGGCGATGACCTCCTGGAACACGTTCTCCATGAGCGGGTCGAGGCCCGAGGTCGGCTCGTCGAGCACCAGCAGCTCCGCGTCGGACGCGAGGGCGGCCACGATCGCGACCTTCTGGCGGTTGCCCTTCGAGTACTGCCTCCCGCGCTTGGTCGGGTCCAGCTCGAACCGCTCGACGAGCTCGGAGCGCCGCCTCTCGTCCAGGCCGCCGCGCAGGGAGCCGAGGAGGTCGATGGCCTCGCCGCCGGTCATGCCCGGCCACAGCGACACGTCACCCGGAACGTACGCGAGCCGCCGGTGCAGCTCGACGACGTCCGTCCACGGGTCCCCCCCGAGCAGTCGGACGTGCCCGCCGTCGGCCTTGAGCAGACCGAGGAGGACCCTGATCGTCGTCGACTTGCCCGCCCCGTTCGGGCCGAGGAACCCGTGCACCTCGCCGCGGTGCACCTCGAGGTCGAGGCCGTCCAGGGCCCGGAACCTCCCGAAGGCCTTCGTCAGCCCCTGGACGTCGACCACCGCACGTGACTCGCTCATCGGTCTTCTCCTCGTCGCGGCCGCGCGGCGCGCTGCCGACCTCCGCCCAGTTAACTCCGCAGGTGGGGAATTCCACAAGTGTGGAGTTAGAGTGGCCCCATGGCGGGCGAGACGACGGCGCGGCGGCGCCCGACGGGCCGGAGGGCGGGCGACAGCGGGACCCGGGACGCGATCCTCGACGCCGCCCTGGCGCTCTTCGCCGAGCACGGCTACGACGGCGCGTCCCTCCGGGCGATCGCCGGAGCAGCCGGCGTCGACCCGGCCCTCGTGCGGCACTTCTTCGGCGACAAGGAGACCCTCTTCGCCACCGCGGTGGCGGACCGCACGACCATCCCGCTCCAGGTGCTCTCCCAGCTGGGCGGGGACCCGTCGTCGGCGGGGCGGGCACTGACCACCGCGTACCTGCGGGTGTGGGAGGACCCGGGCACACGACCCGTCGTGCTCGCCCTGGTGCGGTCGGCGACCGCGTCGCCGCGGGCGGCCGAGATGCTCCGCGACACCCTCATGTCCCGGGCCGCGGACCAGCCGGGGATGACGCCCGAGCGCCTGCGTCACATCGCGCTGGCCGCGGCCCACCTCTTCGGCGTCGCGGTGGCGCGTCACGTGCTCAAGGCGCGGCCCATCGCGGACCTGACCGTCGAGGAGCTGGTCGACGAGGTCGCCCCGACGATCCAGCGGTACCTGACCGGCACCCACCGAGGCCCGGACCTCTAGCCGGCCCGGAGCACCCGCCGAACGGAACGGGGCCTCCCCACCTCACCCGAGGTGGACGCACCGCGCGGCGACCGACAGGGTGACGTCGTCGGAGGTCGCGGTCGGGACGAGGGGGCAGTCATGACACCGGACGAGGGACGCACGGATCAGGGCACGGGGCGTCGGCCCGCCGGACGGTCCGACGACGAGCTGTGGGCCTTCGTCCGCGCCGAGCGGGCCGCCCTCGCCGAGGACCTGGCGGGCCTCACCGCCGAGCAGTGGCGGCACGGCACCCTGTGCGGCGAGTGGGACGTCGAGGACGTCGTCGCGCACCTCGTCGCCGCGGCGAGCACGACCCGGTGGGCGTGGCTGCGCAGCATGGTCGGGGCGCGCTTCCGTCCCGACGTCCACAACCGGCGGCGCATCGACGAGCACCGTGGGGGCACGCCCGCAGCGACGCTCGACCGCTTCCGCGCCGTCGTCGGGAGCACCACGGCACCGTCGCGCGACACGGCCGCCTACCTCGGCGAGGTCGTCGTCCACGCGCAGGACGTCCGCCGGCCGCTCGGGCTGACGCGCGTGCCGGGCGTCGCGGCGCTCACCGCCGTCGCCGACTTCTTCGCGCGGCGCGACTTCGCCGTCGCGAGCCGGACACATGCGGCGGGTCTCACCCTGGAGGCCGACGACGGCCCGTTCCGCGCGGGCGAGGGACCGCGCGTGACCGGCTCGACGCTCGCCCTGGTGATGGCCATGGCCGGTCGGCCCGCCTACCTGGAGGAGCTCGACGGCCCCGGCGTCCCCCTGCTGCGGGGACGGCTCAGCGCGGCGTAGGGCGCCCCTCGAGCGCACCCCGGAGCGCCTCGCGCTCACCGTCCCCCAGCCGCCCGACGAGCTCCTGGAGCGCGGCCGCCCGGTCCTCCGCGCCGCGGAGCGTCTGGACCATGCAGCCCGCGACGTACTCGCTGCGGCTCATGGTCGGCCGGTACGCCCACGACCGCAGCGTGCTCATCCGCTCGAGCATGCCCTTGCGCGTGAGGTTCGTGAGCACGGTCGCGACGGTCGTGTAGGCGAGCGACGTCGTCGCGAGCCGTTCGAGCACACGGCGGGCGCACAGCTCGTCGGGACAGTCCCACAGGACGTCCATCACCTGGTGCTCGAGCGTCCCGAGCCGGGGGTACTCCTCAGCCACGCGGCACCGCCGGCACCGCCGGCACCGGGCACGCGACCTGGCCGCGCAGCCGGACGACGAGCGCCCCCGCCGTGAGCAGGAGCGCGACGCCCGCGAGGTACGGCTGCACGGGCGCGAACCACGTCAGCGCACCGGAGTAGCCGAGCGCGAGGAGGGCGACCTTGTTGCACACGGGGCAACCGACGGCGAACCACGTGAGCACGCCGCCGACCATACCTAGGCGGCTCGGGCGGTCGACCTCGTCCGGGGCGTCGCCCGCGAGCGCGCCGCCGTCGACGGCGCCGGGCGCGCCGGCGAGCCGGCGGGGCCGGACGTACGTGGCCGCGAGCATGCCGGCGAGGACCGAGGTCGCGATCCACGCCGGGTAGTTCCACGCGACGACCGGGATCTCGCGGCCGAACACCGGGTTCGGGATGAGGACGGTCGGGATGCCGATGAGCAGGGCGAACGCCACGGTGAAGAGCCCCGCCGCGACCCACTGCCGCGGTGTCCACGACCGCAGGGCGACACCGACGGTCTCCACCGGCCCAGGAGCGGCGGGCTGAGTGGCGACGTTCATGGGGACTCTCCGTTGTCGTCGTCGGGGTTCCGGGCATCGCCCGGGCCGTGCCTACTATGGTGCATAGAGCGCTACGACGCCAGATAGTAGACCGAGGCGGCCGGCACTCGCGCAGGCCGGCATCGGCGACGCACACCACCCCTGGGAGACGACCTCGTGACCTCACCGCGCCCCGACGCACCCCACCCGTCCCGCCGCTCGTGGACGGCGCCGGTCCTCATCGCGCTCGTCGCCCTCGCGCTCGTGGTCGTCGCGCTGACGCAGACCGGCCGTTCGCCGTCCGCGGCCGCCGGCACCGCGCCCGCTGCGGGGCAGGCTGGGCAGGACGACGGCGCGCAGGAGGACGGCGCGCCGGAGGACGGCCCGGCGGCGCGCGTCGTCGAGCCCGAGGACGAGCCCGAGATCGACCTGGCGCGCCGCGACCCCGCGGACCCGCTGGCCGTCGGGCCGGTCGACGCCCCGGTCGTGATGGTCGTCTACTCGGACTACCAGTGCCCCTTCTGCGCCGTGTGGTCGGACCGCACGCTCCCCGCGATGGAGCCGTACGTCGAGGCCGGTGACCTGCGCATCGAGTGGCGCGACATCGCGGTCTTCGGCCCCGACTCCGCCCGCGCCGCCCGGGCCGCCTACGCCGCCGGGCTGCAGGGCGGCTTCCTCGACTACCACCACGGGCTCTTCGCGGACGGCGAGAAGCGCTCCCGCGACGAGCTGAGCGAGGAGTCGCTCGTCGCGCTCGCCGACTCCCTCGGGCTCGACGCCGACCGCTTCGCCCAGGACCTGACCTCGGCCGAGGTCGACGCCGCCGTGCAGGTCAACGAGGACGAGGCGGCGGCGGTCGGCGCGTTCTCGACCCCCTCCTTCCTGGTGGGCGGCACGCCGCTCGTCGGGGCGCAGCCGACGGAGGTGTTCGTCACCGCCGTGGAGCAGGCGCTCGCGCGGGCGGCGGGCTGATGGAGGTCGGCTACCTCACCGCTCTCCTCGGCGGAGCCCTCGCGCTGCTCAGTCCCTGCGGTGCGCTCCTGCTGCCCGCGTTCTTCGCGGGCACGATCGGCGCCGGCCCGCGTCTCCTGGCCCACGGCACCGTCTTCTACCTCGGCCTCACCGTGACCCTCGTGCCCCTCGGCCTGGGTGCGGCGCTGCTCGGCGCGGCACTCACGCAGCACCGCGACATCCTCGTGGCGGTCACCGGCTGGCTCGTCATCGCCTTCGGTGTGATGCAGGCGCTCGGACGCGGCTTCGACCTGCGCCGTCTCGTCCCCGGCTCCGGCCGTCTCGAGGTGGCCGGACGCTCGCGCGACGGCCTGCCCCGCACCTTCCTCCTGGGAACGGTGTCGGGCGTCGCGGGCTTCTGCGCCGGGCCGATCCTCGGTGCCGTCCTGACCCTCGCGGCCGCGAGCGGCTCCGCGGTCCTGGGCGGGACGATGCTCGCCGTCTACGCGGCGGGGATGGTGCTGCCGCTCGTCGGCATCGCGTGGCTGTGGGCCCGCCGTGGCGCGAGCGTCGGACGGTCGTTCCTGCGAGGCCGTGAGGTCGCCGTCGGCCGCCTGCGGCTCCACAGCACGTCGCTCGTGACGGGTCTGCTGCTCGTCGCCGTGGGCGTCGTCTTCGTGACGACCAACGGCATGACGGCGGCCCCCGAGCTCGTCCCGACGCACGTTCAGGCGGACCTCCAGGAGCGCGTGGTCGCCTGGGGCGCCGCGGTGCCGGACGTCGTGACGGTGGGTGTCCTCGCGATCGGCGCCCTCGCGCTGTGGTGGCTCGTGCGCCGCCGCGCGACGACGAGCGCTCCCGAGCACGCCGAGGACCGCCCGTGAGGCGCCCGCCGGTGCGCGCCTCGACGTCCACCGCCGTCGTCTCCGCGGCCGTCGTGGTCGCCGGGTTGGCCGCCTGCACGGGACCGGGCGGGGCGCCGCCCGCGGTGACGGCCGCGGCGTCACCCGCCCCGCTCGAACCGCCGGTCGCGGGCGGGGAGCCGGCGCCGACGGCCGAGCCCGACCCGGGCATGCTCCCGTACGGGTACGTCGACCACGACGCGGTCGCACCGGGCTGGGTGGGTGCGCCGCTCGAGGCCGACGGCGTCTTCGTCGGCCCCGGCACCACGCCGGCGGGCGACGACGCCGTCATCGCCGTCGACTCCACGGGCACGGTCCTGTGGACGGCGAGCGGGCCCGACACGACGCGCGTGGACCTGACCCGCGCCGACGGGCGCGCGCTCGCCGTGCTGAGCGTGCCGACGGGCGGCACCGACTGGTCGGCCGCGGCGTACGACCTCGTCTCGGGTGAGCCCGTGTGGGGTCCGGTGAGGGTGCCCGGGGAGCCGGCCGGCCCGGGGCTCGTCGTCGGGACGGGCGCGGCGCGGGTGGCACTCGACGCCCGCACGGGCGCGACGGTCGACGCGCCCGCCGACGGCGTCGTGCTCGCGGAGCGCGCCGGCGTCGTCGTCAGCCGCAGCGGCACGGACCTCCGGGCGACGCACGACGGCGACCTCCGCTGGACCGTCGGCCCCGCGGAGCTGGACCTCCCGCCCGACGCGACCCCCGCCCTGGTCGCGGAGGCGACGCCACCGCCCGGGATGCTCGTGGTCGGCGCGGACGACGACGGCGGGCCGCGGACCGGGACGCTGGTGGCCCTGGACGACGGCGCGGTGGTCGCGACCGACGTGCGCGACGTCCGCGCGGACGCGGTGCTGGGTGGCGTCGTCGCGCTCGGCGACGGGACCCTGAGCGCCCACGCGGACGACGGGCCCGTGTGGTCGCGCGACGTGCCCGAGGGCGCGGAGCTCGCGGCGGTCGCCGGTGTCCTGGCGTACCTGCGGGTGGGCGACGAGGTGATGGTCGTCAACACGGCGACGGGTGCCGACGCGGTCGCCTACGACGCACCCGGCCCGGGCGGGCTCGCAGTACCCGCCGTCGTCGCCGCGACCGGCGCGGCGGCGATGCTCACCGACGAGTGGGTGCTCCTCACGACGTCGACCCCTGACGGGCGATGACCGCCGCCCGCTGACCGCCGCTGACGGCCACCGCTGACCGCCCGCTGACCGCCGCTGACGGCCGCCGCGCGTAGCATCCCGGGCGCAGCGCCCCGCCGGGGCGCCTCGGCGGACGAGGTGGCGGTCGTGGGTCCGGAGATCAGGTGGTGGGCGGTCGTCGCGGCGACCCGTCGGACGACGACGGGCTCGCTCGACCTGGGTTCGCCCGCATCATGACGCGCGCGACGAGGCCGTCACGCTGTCCGTGCAGCAGCGGGCTGACGTACGAGGAGTGCTGCGGCCCGTTCCACGCGGGCGCGTCGGCACCCACGGCCGAGGCGCTCATGCGGTCCCGGTTCAGCGCGTTCGCGGTCGGGGACGCCGAGCACCTGCTGCGCACGTGGCACCCGAGCACCCGGCCCACGGACCTGGTGCTCGACCCAGGGACGCGCTGGTACCGCCTCGACGTGCTGCGCACCGACCGCGGACGGCTCCTCGACGACGACGGCGTGGTCGAGTTCCGCGCCTTCCACCGGTCACCCGACGGCTCCGGGACGCTGCACGAGGTCAGCCGGTTCGTCCGGTCGGGGCGGCAGTGGCTCTACGTCGACGGGGACGTCGGCACGTCCTGACCCGCTCTTCCCTCCCCGCCCGCGCTCCCTCCCCCGCTCCCTCCCGCCCCTCCCCGCCGCGAGTTCGCGTGTCCTGGGTCGAGCTCGCGTTCCTCGGACGCGAACTCGGCACGGGATGCGCGAACTGGGCGAGGGGAAGCGGACGCGGGGCGGCGGGCGAGGGGTGGCGGGCGCGGGGTGGCGGGCGCAGGGCGACAGTGGGTCTTCGTCGACGGGGGCGGCGGCTGGGCGCGGCGGCGTCACGGCGCGACGGCGAGGTCTCCCGGTGCGAGCCGCACGTCGTCGCCGACGAGGCGCGCGCGGAATCCGTCGGGCTGCACCTCGACGTCGTCGAGCACCATGCCCTCGGGCAGCCCCTCGATCTGGTGCTCGATCGTCACGAGCTCGCGCACGACCGTGCCCAGGACGTCGGACAGGAACGCAGGTCCCCCGACGTCGATCGACGTCGGCTCGATGACGAGCCGCCCTCGCACCACCTCGACGGTCCCCGTCGCGGACACGTCCAGCCGACGGCCCAGCAGCTCCGCGCCGCGCGTGACCGTGGCCTGACCACGCGGCCCCGCCCCGACGACGACGCCGTCGCCGACCTGCTCGGCGACCAGGTCGAACGGCACCGTCGCGTCGAGCACCATCGACGCCGCCGTCAGCCCTTCCGGGCCGGTCCGGACGTCGACGCCGTCGGCGCGCACGTCGTGCAGGACGCCGTCGGCGGTCGCGAGCGCACCGGCCTCGAGCGCGACGTCGCCGAGCCACACCTCGCCGTCGGCGAGATCCGTCGGGGGCGCCGCCGCTCCTTCGCCGTCTCCGCTCGCGCCGGGCCTGACACCACCACCCGCCGACGACGACGCGGCGCCCGCGTCCCCCGCGGGCTCGCTCAGCAGGAGGAACGCGACGACGGCGAGCAGCACCAGGACGAGCAGCATGACGGCGGCTCCGACCAGACCGTCGAGAACGCGCCGTCGCTCCATGCCGGCCAGTCTGTCGTGGTCGCGCGACGGCGGCACGGCCTGGCGTGTCACCGAGTCGCCACGCCGCGACCAGGCGGCCCGCACACGGCATGCTCGGTCCCGTGACCACGACGACCCCCGACGCCGAGGCCCCCACCGCGACGTGGGCGAGGCTCGCGCCGGCCGTCGGGCTCTCGGCGTCGGCCGTGCTCATGTTCGGCCTGCACGTGCGACCGCTCGCCTACGTGGTGCTCGTGGCGAGCGTCGTCGCCGCGTTCCTCGTCGACCGCGGTCTCGGCAAGGACCTGTTCCTCATCGGCCTCGGCGTCGCGATCGTCAGCACGACGTCGATGGAGGCCGACGTCTCGTGGCCACGCTTCATCGCGATCGGCACGGCCCTCACGCTCGCGGTCGCCGTGCCGTTCCTCGTCGACCGCTTCGTGTTCCGACGACGCGCGATCCGGTTCCCGTGGCGGACCGGGAAGAGCTGGCCGACGATCGAGAAGGCCTACATCGTCGCGGTGCCGCTGCTGGGCTGGGCGATCCTGCCGTTCTACTTCATCCGGTCCGGCGCCTACCGGAACTGGCCCGAGATCACCGAGACCGACCAGCTCGCGCGGTTCTTCGTCGGTGTCAACGGGGTCGGCACGTGGGACGAGCTGTTCTTCATCTGCACGTGCTTCGCGCTGCTGCTGCGCCACTTCCCGTGGTGGCAGGCGAACCTGCTCCAGGCCGCGATCTTCGTGTCGTTCCTGTGGGAGCTCGGCTACCGCTCGTGGGGGCCGCTGCTGACGATCCCGTTCGCGCTGCTCCAGGGCCTGATCTTCAAGCACACCGGGTCGCTCACGCTCGTCCTGGTCGTGCACCTGCTGTTCGACGCGATCGTGTTCATGGCGATCGTGCACGTGAACGTGCCGTCGCTGTTCCCGATCTTCGTCTACTGACGTCGGGACGCGACCCTCCCCCGACCGCAGACGGTCACCGCACGGACGGCGCCTCGAGCAGCCGGCGCGCCGCGACCCCGATCGCCGCGCTGTACGTCGGGTACGCGAACTCGACCTTCGCGAGCGTTGCGACGTCGACCCCGGCCGCCATCGCCGTCGTCACCGACTGGATGACCTCGACCGCGTTCTCCCCGACGGCGTGCGCGCCGAGCAGGTACTCGCGACGCCGGTCGGCGACGAGCTTGAGGAAGCCCCGCGGCCGGTCGTCGATGACGGGCCGCTCGAGCTCGGCGAGCTCGACCAGCGCGACGACGCAGTGCTCGTCGCGCTCGCGCGCCTGGTCCTCGGTGAGGCCGACGTCGGCGTAGTCCGGGTCGGTGAAGCCGCCCGCGGGGAGCAGGTGGTGCGGCGTGCGGACCGTCGTGCCGAGGACGGCGTTGCGCGCCGCCGCCTCCGCCTCGGCGTTCGCGGCCTGGACCAGCATCGCGATGCCGTTCGCGTCGCCCGCGACGTAGACGTGGCCGACGTTCGTCGCGAGGTACTCGTCGACCGGGATGCGTCCCTTGCCCGCCTCGACGCCCGCGGCCTCGAGCCCGAGGTCCTCGATCGCGGCGGGCCAGCCCGTGCTCATGACCACCGCGTCGACGACGACGTGGTCGCTCCCCCCGCCGTCGCCCGCGCGCCAGCTCAGCCGGATCCCGTCGTCGACCCGCTCGAGCCCGTCGACCGTCTCGACGCCCACCTCGACGCGCACGCCCTGCTCGCGGAAGGCCTTCTCGACGTGCGCGGACACGTCGGCGTCGGTCTGAGCGAGGATCCGCGGCGCGACCTCGAGCAGCGTCACGTCGCTGCCGAACGCGTTGAAGATCGTCACGAGCTGCGCGCCCGTGTTGCCCGCACCGACGACGGCGACGCGGCGCGGCAGGTCGGGCAGGTCCAGGACGTCCTCGGGCATGGTCGCGAGCTCAGCGCCGGGCACGGGCAGCCGCCGCGAGTGCCCGCCGACGCACAGGATCACCCGCTCGGCGCGGACCCGCCGCACGTCGCCGTCGTCGGCGGCGGTCACGTCGAGCTCGTGCGGCGACACGAAGCGCGCGCGGCCCCGGAGCAGGTCGACGCCCGCCTCGGCGAAGCGGCCCGTGTCGTCCTTGGCGGCCCGGACCCGGTCGACCGTGGCCCGGACGCGCGCGACCGTGGTCGGCCAGTCGATGTGCTGCTCGGTCACCGAGATCCCGTACGCGTCGGCCGTGCGGACCTCGCGCATGAGCCGCGCGGTCTTGGCGAGCACGCGCGTGGGGACGCAGCCGGTGTTGACGCACGTGCCGCCCGTCGGGCCGGACTCGACGACGCCGACCCGGGCGCCGAGCTCCGCCGCGCGCAGCGCCGCCGCCGTCCCCGCGGGACCCGCACCGACCACGAGGACGTCGTAGGAGTCGATCATGCGCCCATGCTCCCGGCTCGCGGACCCGCCCGCGAGGCGGCCGGGCGATTTCTCCCGGCGAGTTCCGTGCGCAGCCTGGGCCCGAGGTCCGTGGCGGGGCGTCCACCGGCCCGCGAGCCTGGCGGTGGAGCCAGCGTCGACTCCGGCCCCCGTCACGGGGTGGCGACCGTCGCCGTCCGGAGCCGCGCTGCGCGAGACCGATGGAGGTCGGCGTGAGCGACGAGTCCGCGAACCGGGTCAGCGTGAGCGTCGACGGCCGCGAGCTCCGGCTGCGCGAGGACCTCACGATCCTGCGGGCGCTCGAGGCCGAGGGCGTGGACGTCCCGTCGCTGTGCCACGACGTGCGGCTCGAGCGCGCCAACGGCAACTGCGGCCTGTGCGTCGTCGAGGTCGGCCTCGGCGAGGACCGGCCGCGCGACGTCAAGGCGTGCGTCACGCCCGTCCGCGCGGGCATGAGCATCACGACGCGGTCGCCGCGCCTCGAGGCGTACCGCAAGGTCCGGCTCGAGCAGCTGCTGTGCGACCACAACGCCGACTGCATCGCGCCGTGCGTGAGCACGTGCCCCGCCTCGATCGACATCCAGACCTACCTGCGCCACGTCGCCGACGGGAACTACGAGGCCGCCGTTCGCGTGATCAAGGACCGCAACCCGTTCCCGTCGGTGTGCGGCCGCGTGTGCCCACACCCGTGCGAGGAGCAGTGCCGCCGCTCGCTCGTCGATGAGCCCGTCGCGATCAACGCGGTCAAGCGGTTCGCGGCCGACTGGGACATGGCGCGCGAGGAGCCGTGGACGCCGCGCGTGGGCGAGCCGACGGGGCGGCGCGTCGCCGTCGTCGGTGCGGGTCCGTCGGGCCTGGCCGCGGCGTACTACGCGGCGATCGCCGGGCACGCCGTGACGGTCTTCGAGAAGCAGGACCAGCCGGGCGGGATGCTGCGCTACGGCATCCCCGAGTACCGGCTCCCCAAGGCGACCCTCGACCGCGAGATCGGCGTCATCGAGTCGCTCGGGGTCGAGATCGTCACCGGGCGCGGCCTGGGCACGCACCTGCAGCTCGAGGACCTGCGCCGCGACTTCGACGCCGTGTACCTCGCGATCGGCTCCTGGCGGGCCACGCCCCTGCAGATCGACGGCGACCACCTCGACGGCGTGTGGCTCGGCATCCACTACCTCGAGGAGGTCACCAAGGGCACCGCGATCGACGTCGGCGACCGCGTCGTCGTCGTCGGCGGCGGGAACACCGCGATCGACTGCGCGCGCACCGCGCTGCGCCAGGGCGCCCGGCACGTCACGCTCGTCTACCGCCGGACGCGCGACGAGATGCCCGCCGAGCCGTTCGAGGTGCACGAGGCGCTCGCCGAGGGCGTCGAGATGCTGTTCCTCGCCGCGCCGAGCCGGATCACCGCTGCCGACGACGGGCTCCGCCTGCACTGCCTGCGGATGGAGCTCGGCGAGCCCGACCGGTCCGGCCGGCGCCGGCCCGTGCCCGTCGCGGGCAGCGAGTTCTCGGTCGGCGCGGACACGGTCATCGGCGCGATCGGCCAGGCCACCGACACCGCCTTCCTCTACAACGACCTGCCGCTGCGCCTCAACGCGTGGGGCGACGTCGACGTCGACGGCCGGACCATGGAGTCCTCCGAGCGCAAGGTGTTCGCCGGTGGCGACTGCGTGACCGGACCCGCGACCGTCGTCCAGGCGGTCGCGGCGGGGCGGCGGGCCGCGGCGGCGATCGACGACCTCCTCACGCGGGGCTACGTGCGCCCGGGCGAGGAGGACTACTCGTGCAGCCGCGGGACGCTCGAGGACCTCCCGCGTGACGCGCACGCCGACGTCGTGCGCGTCGCACGCGTGACGCCGCCGTCGCTGCCGGTCGAGGACCGCGTCGGCTTCGCCGAGGTCGAGCACCCGCTCACCGCGGAGCAGGCGCGGGCCGAGGCGTCGCGCTGCCTCGCGTGCGGGTGCGCGAAGCAGGACCACTGCTCGCTCCGCGACGAGGCCACGGCCCACGGCGTGACCTTCGGGCCGACGCTGCACGTGCGGCCGTGGACGCCGCTCGTGCGGGACCACCCGTTCATCGTGCGCGACCACAACAAGTGCATCTCGTGCGGGCGCTGCGTCGCGGCGTGCGCCGAGATCGAGGGGCCGGGCGTCCTCGCGTTCCAGCTCGAGAACGGGCGCCTCACCGTCGGGACGCGCAGCGGGCTGCCGCTCAGCGAGACCGACTGCATCTCGTGCGGGCAGTGCGTGCGCGCGTGCCCGTGCGGGGCGCTCGACTACGTCCGCGAGCGCGGCGACGTGTTCACCGCGATCAACGACCCGGACACCGTCGTCGTCGGCTTCGTGGCGCCCGCGGTGCGGACGGTGATCGCCGCGGAGTACGGCGTCCCGGCCGTCGAGGCGTCGGCGTTCGTCGCCGGGATGATGAAGCGCGTCGGCTTCGACAAGGTGTTCGACGTCGCGTTCGCGGCCGACCTCACGGTCATCGAGGAGACGACGGAGTTCCTCGGCCGGGTCCGCGGCGGCGGCGTGCTGCCGCAGCTCACGTCGTGCTGCCCGGGCTGGGTCGCGTGGGTCGAGCGGCGGTGGCCGGACCTCATCCCCCACCTGTCGAGCTGCCGGTCACCCCAGCAGATGATGGGCGCGACCGTGCGGAACCACGTCGCGCGGCACGACGGCCTCGAGGGCCGGCGCGTCTTCGTCGTGTCGGTCATGCCGTGCATGGCCAAGAAGGCCGAGGCGGCACGGCCCGAGTTCGCGCCCGACGGCGTGCGCGACGTCGACGCGGTGCTGACCACGACCGAGCTGCTCGAGATGGTGCAGATGCTGCGCCTCGAGCCCGAGGACCTCGTCCCGGCCGAGTTCGACGCGCCCTACGCGCGCACGACGGGCGCGGGGATGCTGTTCGGCGCGTCGGGCGGCGTGGCCGAGGCGGCGCTGCGGATGGCGCTCGAGGAGCTCACGGGCGAGCGCCCCGAGTCGGTCGACCTCCACGAGGTCCGCGGGCTCGAGGGCTTCAAGGAGGCGACCGTCACGGCGGGCGGCACGACGGTGCGGGTCGCCGTCGTCTCGGGCCTGCGGAACGTCGAGGACCTCGCGCAGCGCATCACCGCGGGCGAGGACGTCGGGTACGACCTCATCGAGGTCATGGCGTGCCCGGGCGGCTGCATCAACGGGGCCGGCCAGCCCGTGCCGCGCCAGGTCGGGCAGGTCGCCGCGCGGCAGCAGGTGCTGCTCGACATCGACGAGGCGTCGGTGTGCCGCACCTCGCCCGGGAACACCGACCTCCTGCGGCTGTACGACGACCTCTACGGCACGCCCAACTCCGAGACCGCACACCGTCTGCTGCACACGACGTACGCGCCCGTGCGGCGCTGAGGGGGACCACCGTGGACCGACGACGTGCGCACGACCGACCCGGGGCCCCGGCCGCCCTCGCGACCGCGCTCGCGCTGACGGCGCTGCTCGCGGCCTGCGCGACGACCGCGCCCGCCACCTCCCCGGCCGCCCCCGCCGCGGCGTCGTCGGCGGACCCCGCGCGCTCGGCCGACGACGACGCCGCGCGCGTCGACGCGCCGACCGTCCGGGTCGCGTCGCTCAAGGGCCCGACGACCATGGGCCTGGTCGGGCTCATGGACGACGACGCGCACGGGCGCGCGGCGCAGGACTACGAGCTCACGATGCACGGGACGCCCGACGAGGTCGTGCCGCTCGTCGTCCAGGGCGCCGTCGACGTCGCGCTCGTGCCCGCGAACCTCGCGAGCGTGCTGCACCACCGCACGCTGACCGACGACGGGCCCCAGGTGCAGGTCGCGGCGGTCACGACCCTCGGGACGTTCGAGGTCGTCGAGCACGGCGGCACGGTCGACGACCTCGCCGACCTGGCGGGCCGCACGGTGTACAGCTCGGGCAAGGGCGCGTCGCCCGAGTACGTGCTGGACCACCTGCTGCGCGGCGCGGGGCTCGAGCCCGGCGTCGACGTCACGGTCGAGTACCGCAGCGAGCACACCGAGGTCGCCGCGCTCGTCGCGAGCCGGCCGGGCGCGATCGGCGTGCTGCCGCAGCCGTTCGCGACAGCGGCGATCGCGCAGAGCCCCGCGCTGCGGACGGCGGTCCGCCTCGCCGACGTGTGGGAGGCGGTCGAGGGCACGCCCATGGTCACGGGTGTCGTCGTCGTGCGGACCGCGTTCGCGCACGAGCACCCGGACGCGCTCAGCACCTTCCTGGCCGACCTTCAGGCGTCGACGGCCCTGACGAACGCCGACCCGGCGACCGCGGCGGTCCTCGTCGCGGACGCCGGGATCCTCGGCTCGGTAGCCGTCGCGGAGGCGGCGATCCCCGTGTCCGGCATCACCTACCTCGACGGCGCGGAGATGCGGTCCGCGCTCGACGCGTACCTGCGGGTCCTGGCCGCCGCGGACCCGGCCTCGGTCGGCGGGAGCGTGCCCGATGAGCTCTACGTCGACCCGTGACGGCGGCGGCGGCCGGCCCGTCCACGCCGCACGTCGCGGCGGGCGGCCTCACGCGCGGGCAGCCGCGGCGGGGCGGGCAGCCGCGGCGGGGCGCCCCGCCTGGGCGGGTGCGGCGGGGCGTGCGTCCCTCGTCGCGGCGTTCTGGCTCGGGGTGTGGCAGGTCGCGAGCCTCGTGGTGGGGCACGCGCTGCTCCTCGCGTCGCCGGTCGACGTCGTCGCGCGGCTCGGCGTGCTCGCGACGACGGGCGAGTTCTGGCTGACCGTCGCGCACACGCTCGCGCGCGTCGCCGTCGGGTTCGGGCTCGGCGTCGTCGTCGGGACGGCCGGGGCCGCGGTCGCGTCGACGTCGCGCGTGGTCGACGCGCTCACGGCGCCACTGATGTCGGCGATCCGCAGCGTGCCCGTCGTCGGGATCGTCGTGCTGCTGCTCCTGTGGGCGGACAGCGCGCGTCTCGCGGCGGTCGTGAGCTTCCTCATGGTGCTGCCGATCGTGTGGACGAGCGTCCGCGAGGGGGTCCGGCAGCGCGACCGGGCGCTGCTCGAGGTCGCCGAGGTGTTCCGCGTCCCGCTCGTGCGGCGGCTCGCCGCGGTCGACCTGCCCGCGGTGCTGCCGCACCTCGCGGCCGCGTGCTCGATCGGCATCGGGCTCGCGTGGAAGAGCGGCGTCGCGGCCGAGGTGATCGGCATGCCCGACGGCAGCGTCGGCGAGCAGATGCAGCAGGCGCGCGTGCTGCTCAGCAGCGCCGACCTGCTCGCGTGGACGGTCGTCGTCGTCGTGGCCGCGCGCGTGAGCGAGCTCGCGGTGCGTGCGCTGCTACGGCGGGTAGGTGGAGCGCGGACGCCGGGGTCGCGCCCGGGTGATCCCGGGTCGCCCGCCCCGCGGACGGGAGGCGGACCGTGATCGCGCTGCGGGGGGTCCGGGTCCGCTACGGGGCGCACGTCGTCCTCGACGGGTTCGACCTCGAGCTGCCCGACGGGTCGATCACCGCGCTGACCGGGCCCAACGGCTCGGGCAAGACGACGGTCGCGCGCGTGCTGCTGGGGCTCGTCCGGCCCGACCGCGGCGTCGTCGTCGGGACCGCGGGCCTGCGCCGCGCCGCGGTGTTCCAGGAGGACCGCCTGTGCACCAGGCTCTCGGCGGTCGACAACGTACGGCTCGTGCTCGGGTCGGCGCGCGACGCGGCGGCCGGGCGTGCCGCGCTGGACGCGCTCGCCGCGGTCGGGCTCTCCGGGCGCGACGTCGTCGTACCCGTGCGGGACCTGTCGGGCGGGCAGCGGCGACGCGTCGCGATCGCGCGTGCCCTGGCGGTCGACGCCGACCTCGTCGTGCTCGACGAGCCGTTCACCGGCCTCGACGCCGACGTGCGGCCGCTCCTGACGGAGCGCGTCCGCGAGCGCTGCCACGGCCGGACCACGCTGCTCGTGACGCACGACCCGGACGACGTCGCGCGCGTCGGGGCGCGGCCGGTCGCGCTGCGGAGCGCGGCCCCGGTCCCGGTCGGCGTCGGCACGGGCCGAGGTGGGCCGGCCGCGGACGTAGGCTCGTGACCGTGGCGACCTTCTCCTCCGTGACGGGACAGCACGTGCTCCAGGCGATCGCGGAGTACGACCAGCGCGGCGGCGACGCGTTCCTCGACGTCTACGGCTTCGGCCCGACGCCCGGCTACGCGCTCGTCCACGAGGGCCGGACCTACGACGCCCGGGCGCTGCTCGCGGTCGCGCACCGGTTCGCGACAGGCCGGCTCGCGACGCCCGAGGAGTTCCAGAGCGGCGGGATGGACGGCGTCGTGACGATCCTGCGCCGTCGTGGGTTCATGGTCACCGAGCCGGCGGTGGCCCTCCGCGAGGCCCCCGGGCGGGCGTCGCACACCCGCACCGCGACTCCGCGCGCGACGCGGACGACGCGGACGACGCGGTCGACGGCCGAGGTCCCGCCCCCGATCTGCCCGACGTGCTCGATGACGCTGCCCGCCACGGGCATCTGCGACGACTGCGGCTGACCCCGCGCCGACGACGCCGCCCGGTGGTAGACCTCGTAGGTCGCTCGAGCGGGGGGTCACCATGGCGGGCAGCAGACGGACCGGGACGGCCACGGAGCGGTTCCCCATCGTGCGGGTGGTGGTGCTCGCGACGGTCGCGACGCCCGGCCTGTTCGGTCGCCCGTCCTCGGTCCCGCGACGCAAGGCCGAGACGCGTCGCGACACGTACCCGGTGAGGACGGGAGGCGTGACGTGCGACGACGACGCGGGGCGTGGCTGGCGGCCGTCGTGGGCGCGGCGATCGGGGTGCTCGGCGTGACCGCGTGCGGCCCGGACGGCGGGCGACCCGTGCCGCCGGGCGTCGCCGAGCAGGACGCGGACGCCGACCCGCAGGGCCTCGTCGGCCTGTGGCGCGTCGAGCGCCCGGGCGGGTCCGACGCCGAGTGGCTCCGGCTCGACGCGTCCGAGCTCCAGCTCTGGTCCGACGGCGACGTCGTGCTCGGGTCGTGGACGGCGGGTGGCTCGCTGCTCGTCGCGTCGGTCGACGGCTGGATCGGCGACGCGGACCCCGAGGACGCCGGGTGGCTGGGCGCCGTCGTCGGGTACCGCGGGACCGGCTCGGGCTGGGAGCTGGTGGACGTCGACGGCGCCGTCGTCGCGACGCTCCGCGTGGACGGCGCACCGGACCCGCACCCCGACGTCACGGACGAGTGGACGCGCCCACCTGAGGTCACCGATCGGACACGGGAGGTCCTCGCGTCACCCGCGCCACTGCCTCCCGCGTTGAGCCCGCCGACCCGCGAGGACCTCACGGGACGGTGGGTGGCCGACGCCCCCGTCGCCGACGACGAGCCGCACGTCGACCTCGCGGGCGACGGGACCTACACGGGGTCGGACGGCTGCAACGGCGCCGCCGGGCGCTGGGCGCTCGGCGCGGAGGGCCGCTTCCTCGCGACCTCCGGGCCGATGACGGCCATCGGCTGCGACGGTGCGCCCGTCCCGTCGTGGGTCGCGACGGCCCGGCGGGTCGGGATGGACGGCGGTGCGCTGGTCCTGCTGGACGCCGACGGCGAGGAGCTCGGACGGCTGAGCAGGAGCGACTGACCGCACCACCCGTGGACCCGGCTTGATCGACGACTGAGGTAAGGCTTACCTTCCTCCTCGTGACCACCGTCGAGCTCGAGCCCCTCCGTGCCGTCGGGGCGGCCGCCCGTCCCGACGCCCCCGCCCTCCGCGGCGACTCCCTGCGGCTCGCCTACCGCGACGCCGTCGTCGTCGAGTCCGCGAGCATCACGCTGCGCGCCGGCGAGGTCACCGCGCTCGTCGGGCCCAACGGCTCCGGCAAGTCGACGCTCCTCCGCGCGCTCGCCCGCCTGCACGCCCCGGCCTCCGGCTCGGTGCACCTGCCCGACGCCGACGCGCTCGCGCTCGACGCGACGTCGTTCGCGCGCCGGGTCACGCTCCTGTCGCAGAACCGGCCCGTGCCGGGCGGCGTCACCGTGCGCGACGTCGTCGCCTACGGCCGGCACCCGCACCGGCCGCGCTGGCGCGGGCACGACGCCGACGGCGCCCGGGCGATCACCTGGGCGATGGACGTCACGGGCACCGCGGACATGGCCGCGCGCGCCGTGGACGAGCTGTCCGGCGGCGAGCTCCAGCGCGTGTGGCTCGCGTCCTGCCTCGCGCAGGACACGCGCGTCCTGCTGCTCGACGAGCCGACCAACCACCTCGACCTGCGGTACCAGGTCGAGGTGCTCGACCTCGTCCGCGACCTCGTCGAGGAGCACGACGTCGCGGTCGGCGTCGTCCTGCACGACCTCGACCAGGCCGCAGCGGTCGCCGACCACCTCGTGCTGCTCGAACGCGGCCGCGTCGTCGCCGCCGGCGCGCCCGCCGACGTGCTCACCGCGGAGCGGCTCAGCGCCGTGTACGGGATCCGCGTCGACGTCACGACCGACGCGGCCGGCCGCGTCCGCACCCACCCCGTGGGACGGCACGCCCGCCGCTGACCCGACCCACCGCGACCGGCCCGGCCCGCCGCCCGCGGCACCGCACGACAACCCTCCCCACGCCGCGTCCGCGGCACCCCCTTGCCCGCGAGGGCTCGACCGAAGGACACCCATGCGCCTGACCCGTCCCGCCACCCGCACGCGTGGGGCTTCCGCCCCTGAGGCCGCCCGGAGCGCGCGCCGACCCGTCGCCGCGCTCGCCACGATCGCCGTCGTCGGCCTGCTCGCCGCGTGCGGCACGACCGAGGAGCCCGCGGAGGCGACCGGGGCCACGACCGACGACCGCGCGGTCAGCGACGCCGGGCCGGTCACCGTGACGGACGAGCGCGGCGAGGTCATGCTCGACGCACCCGCGGTCGACGTCGTCTCGCTCGAGTGGGGCCTGACGGAGAACCTGCTCAGCCTGGGCGTCGTGCCCGTCGGCCAGGCCGACGTCGCGGGCTACAACACCTGGGCGACGGTCGAGCCGCTCGACGCGTCCGTCCCCGACGTCGGGTTCCGCGGTGAGCCGAGCCTCGACGCGATCGCCGCGCTCGACGCCGACCTCGTCGTCACGACCACGGACCTGCCGGACGCCGTCATCGCGCAGATCGAGGAGTCCGTCCCGGTCCTGGCGCTGCGGGGGTCGGACGCGGAGGACCCCATGGGCTACCTGCGGCGCACCGTCGAGACCCTCGCCGAGGTCACGGGCACGCAGGACCGCGGCGAGGACCTCCTCGCCGACTTCGACGCCGCGTTGGCCGACGGCCGCGCCGCGCTCGCCGACGCCGGGCTCGAGGGCGCACCCGTGACGATGGCCGACGGCTGGGACAACAACGGCGTCGTCTCCGTGCGCATGTTCACCGGCGGCTCGTTCTTCGGGGCCCTGCTCGGCGAGCTCGGCCTGGAGAACGCGTGGACGGGTGAGGGTGACCCGGACTACGGCCTGAGCGCAACCGACGTCGAGGGCCTCACCGCGCTCGACGACGTGCACTTCGTCTACGCCGCCAACGCCGCCGAGACCGACCCCTTCGCGGAGGGCCTCGCCGACAACCCCGTCTGGCAGAAGCTGCCGTTCGTCACGTCGGGTCAGGTGCACCGCATCCCCGACGGCATCTGGATGTTCGGCGGCCCCGCGTCGGGGACCGCGTTCGTCGACGCGGTCGTCGCTGCCCTGACCGAGTGACCACGACGACGAGCACCCCGACCCCCGGTGCGTCCGCGCTCCGGGGGTCGGCGTCGCGCCCGGGAGCCGGTGCTGCCCTGCGGCGGCCCGGCGTCGCGGCGGCGCTCGCGCTGCTCGTCGCCACGGCGGCCGTGGGTGTTCTCGCCGTCGTGGACCTCACGCTCGGCAGCGCCGACGTCGGCGCCGGGGACCTCCTCGCCGCCGTGCTCGGCCGGGGCGGTGAGGCCGATGTCGCGGTGCTCGTCGCGTCGCGGCTCCCCCGGGTCCTGGCCGCGCTGCTCGTCGGCGTCGCGCTCGGCGCCGCGGGTGCGGTGCTGCAGTCGGTCGCGCGCAACCCGCTCGCGTCCCCCGACACGCTCGCCGTCAACGCGGGCGGGTACGTCGCGGTCGTGGCCGTCGCCGCCGTCGGGCTGACCCTCCCGGTCGCGCTGCGCGGGTCCGTCGCGTTCCTCGGCGGGCTCGCCGCCGCCGCCCTCGTGCTCGCGCTGTCACGTGCCGGCGCGAGCGGCCCCACGCGCCTCGTCCTCGCGGGCGCTGCCGTCGCGCTCGCGCTCGACTCCGCGGCGACGGTCATGCTGCTGCTCTACGCGCAGGAGACGACCGGGCTGTTCGCCTGGGGGGCGGGCAACGTCGCGCAGTCCGGCACGGGCACCGTCGCGCGCGTCGCACCCGTCGTCGTCGTCGCGCTCGCCGCGGCGATGCTGCTCGGGCGCCGGCTCGACCTGCTCGCGCTCGGCGACGACGCCGCGTCGGTGCTCGGCGTCGACGTGCGGCGGCTCCGCGTCGTGTCGGTGCTGGTCGCCGTCGTGCTCTCGGCCGCCGCGGTCACCGTCGCAGGGCCCGTGGGGTTCGTCGGCCTCGGCGCTCCCGTCGTCGCGCGCCTGCTCGCGCGGCGCGTCCCCGGCCTGTCGCGGCACGTGCTGCTCGTGCCGTTCGCCGGCCTGGTCGGGTGCATCGTCGTGCTCGCGGCCGACGTCCTGCTCCGCACCCTGCTGCCCGACGCCGCGCGCATGACGGTCCCGACGGGCGTCGTCACGACGGTGTTCGGCGCGTCGGTGCTGATCTGGGCGGCGCGCCGCCTGCGCGACGACGTCTCGCGCACGACGGCGGCCGCGGGCGCCCGGCCCCGGACCTCACGTCGCGCGGCCGTGACCGTCGCGGTCCTCGCGGCCGCCGTCGTCGCGGCCGGGGTCGCGGGCCTGCTCCTCGGCGACCGTCTGCTGCTCACGGGCGACGTCGTGAACTGGCTGCGCGACTCCGCGGGTCGGACCGTCACGTTCGTGCTCGACCAGCGGTCCCCGCGCGTGGTCGCGGCCCTGCTCGCGGGCGCGGCGCTCGGTCTCGCGGGTGCGCTCGTGCAGACGCTCGTGCGGAACCCGCTGGCGGACCCCGGCCTGCTCGGCATCACGGGCGGCGCGGGCATCGGGGCCGTCGTGACGATCGCGCTCGTGCCCTCGGCGGGGGTGTGGGCCGTGACCGGGTCGGCGGCCGTCGGCGCGGTCGTCGCGTTCGGGACGCTGCTCGCGCTGTGCGGACGCAGCCGCGGCGCCGACCGGCTCGTCCTCATGGGCGTCGGCCTGAACGCGGTCACCGCGGGTCTCATCACGGTGATCGTCGTCGTCACGAGCCCGTGGAACACCACGATGGCGCTCACCTGGCTGTCGGGCTCGACGTACGGCCGCACGCTCGAGCAGAGCGCCCCGGTGGCAGTCGCACTGCTCGTCGCCCTGCCCCTCGCGTGGGCCGCGCACCGCCGGCTCGACCTCGTCGCGATCGACGAGGACACGCCCCGCGTGCTCGGCGTGCGCGTCGGGGCGGAGCGGAACCGGGCCCTCGTCCTCGCCGCGCTGCTCGCGGCCACGGCCGTGTCGGCCGTCGGGGTGGTCGGGTTCGTGGGACTCGTCGCACCCCACATGGCGCGACGGCTCGTCGGGGCGGCGCACCGCTGGTCGCTCCCGGCGGCGGCGCTCACCGGGGCGCTCCTGGTGAGCGTCGCGGACACCATCGGGCGGACGGTGATCGCGCCCGCGCAGCTGCCCGTCGGGCTGGTCACCGCGCTCGTGGGTGCGCCGTACTTCGTGTGGCTGCTGAGCCGGACGGCGCGCGGCGCGCGGGTGTGAGGCGGGGCGGGCGTGTGCCATGCGGCTCGGCGCGCGCGGCGGCGCCCGGCCCTCGTCCCGTTCAGTCGAACCAGCGACGCAGCTTCTTCCGCGACGCGACCGCCCACGCCTCGGCGAACGCGCTCTCGGCCGCGTCGGCCCGCGCCTGCTCGAGCCCGTGGAGCAGACCCCAGGTGAAGCCGTTCTCACCCGCCAGGTGCGCGCGCATCCCGAGGTCGCGCAGGACCCGCCGCGCGACGACGGCGTCCTGGTGCTCGCCGAGCGCGTCCTGGACGGCCTCCATCGCGGCCGCGTAGCGCTCGGCCGGCTCCCCGAACCGGGTCGCGACCGCCTCGGCGGCGTACCGCGCGCGCTTGGCGGCCTTGCGGACCTCGTGCAGCGCGACGTCGCGCGACCCGCCCGCCGTCGACGCGGCGCGGTCGACCGCACGGACGACGTCGCGGTGCGCGGAACGGACGCGGCGCGGCAGGACGTCGTCGGCACGGTCGCGGGCCCGGCCCGTCCACGGCGGGTCGGCGACCAGTCGGTCGAGGTCGTCGAGCAGCCGCAGGTAGCGCTTCGCGTCGAGGACGCGGACGGCCGCCCGGTGCGCCGTCCGGTACGCGCCGTCGAGCTCCTCGCCGACGCGCGCGGCGACCGGGCCGACGACGAGCTCGGCGTCGAGGTCGTCGACCGTCGAGCGGAGACGGCCGCGCAGGACCTCGGCGTCGCGGGCCTCCCCGAGGACCTGGCCGAGCCGCTTCAGCTCGTCGCGGAGCGGGTCGGTGACGTCCCGGTCGACGAGCGGCCGGAACGTCCTGAGCGCGCTGCGCAGCCGCCGGGTCGCGACCCGCATGTCGTGGACGGCGTCCGGCTCGTCGGTCCGCACGAGCGGGTCGTTGGCCTGCAGCGCCGCGACCTGCGCCGCGAGGTGCTCCCACACGACCGTCCCGGCCCGCTTGCGCCCGAGCCCGCTCGACGGCTCGGGCGGGGCGTCCGGGAGGACACCGGACAGGACGCGGCCGACCTTCGACGCGCGGCCGGCCGGCTCGGCACCGGCCCGGGTCAGCAGCTCGCCGGCGGCGTCGAGGAGGTCCGGCTCGCCGTCGACGAGCTCGACCTCCCACTCGCGCCACGCGTCGTCGTCGGGCGCGGCAGCGTCGTCACCCCGCCGGACGGCGTCTCCCACCCGGCCGCGGACGACGTCGTCGCAGACCTCGGCGAGCACCCGCCCGTCGTCGGCGACGAGACGGTGGTAGGTGCGGGTCGTGCTCAACGTCGCGACGGGCACGATCGGGCGGCCGCGGACGACCACCTGGACCTGTCGTCGCAGAGCCGCGGGGACCGTGGTCGACGAGCCGAGCGGGGCGTGCAGCTCGGTGCGCCGCGTGCCGTCGGCCGACACGGGCCGCTTGAGGTGCCACCCCTCGTCCGGGCCGCCCGTGCGCCGACGCAGCGTGGTCCGGGCGCGCAGCAGGGACAGGTCGGCCGTGTCCATGTACTGCGCCTCGAGCTCGACCGTCTCGGGCCGCACCTCGGCGACGCCCGGCAGCGACCTGAGGTCCGGGACCTCGGCACCGGCCGGGACGTCGAGCTTGATCTCGTGCTCCACCTGCGAGGACGCCATGCGGCCCATCCTGCCGTGAGGGCTCGTGGGGTGCGCGGGTGGGGCAGCCCCGGCAGACCACCCTTGCGTGAAGCGTTCGGGTCGCCTTCCGGTCAGAGGTCTTCACGCAAGGCGGGGACTACGGTCGCGGGGCTCAGGCGCCCGTCGCGACCGGCCGGGAGGGGTCGCGGATCCACCCCGACCACGAGCCCGGGTAGAGCGCGACGGGCACCCCGGCCTCGTGCGCGGCGAGGACGAGCTGTGCGGCCGTGACACCGGACCCGCACGACGCCGTGAGGGCGGGGCGCGCGGCGTCGTCGTCGTCGCCATCGCCGGGGCTGTCGTCGACCCTGTCGTCGGCCCTGTGGTTGATCCCGCCGCCTGTCCCGGCACCCGCGGCCCCGGTCGCACCACCGGCGCCCACCGCGGCGAACACGCCGGCCAGCTCCCCGGCCGGCCGGTACCGGCCGCCGTCGGCCTGCACGTCCGCGACCGGCAGCGACACCGCCCCCGGGATGTGCCCCGCGACAGGATCCACCGGCTCGGCCTCGCCCCGGAAGCGCTCCGGCGTCCGCGCGTCGACGACGAGCCCGGCGCGACCCGCGAGCACGTCGTCGGCGGTCACGGTCGGCATGGCGCCCGGGTGCACGACGGCGTCGTCGGCGGCGGTCGGCTCGACCCACCCCGACTCGACGGGCAGGCCCACCTCGCACCACGCCGCGAACCCGCCGTCGAGCACGCGCACGTCGTCGTGCCCGACCCAGCGCAGCACCCACCACAGCCGGGCGGCCGCCGCGCCGTGGCCGCCGTCGTACGCCACGACCGTCCGGCCGGGCGAGACGCCGAGGCGCCGCAGGGTCCCGAGCAGCGCGTCGGGGTCGGGCAGCGGGTGGCGGCCGCCGTCGCCGGGGGGCGCGGCGAGCTCGGCGTCGAGGTCGCAGAACACCGCGCCGGGGACGTGCGCGGCCTCGTACGCGGCGCGCTCGGGGCCCGCGAGCGCCCACCGGACGTCGACCACGAGCAGGTCGGGCCGCTCGCGCAGCAGGGCGTCGAGGGCCTCGGGCGAGACGAGCGCTCGCGCGCGGTCGGGGGCATCCGTGCTGGTCATGAGCACACTCTCGCAGCCTCGCCGGGAGTGTGGCCAAGGTCACAGCCGCATAACGATCCGTCTCCCTGGGAAGAAAGTACCTAGTACCGGGGGTCCGGAGACTTCGTGTCGCTGCTAGAAACCTCTCACTCGCGGGGCGGCGTACGACAACGGGGTCGGGCGCCGCCCTCGCGATGCCCCCGACGCTCCCTCCCGCACACCACAACGAGGTGGTCCATGTCCCAGCTGCTCGCCGGCGTCGCGCTCGCGATCGCCGCCGCGCTCACGGTCGTCGTCTCCGGTCTCGTCGGTCCCGAGGTGCTCGGCGTCGCCCTGCTCGGCCTCGCCGTCGGCGGCGCGCTCGCGCTCGTCCCCGCCGCCACCCCTGCACGCCGGGCCGGGGCGTTCGCGCTCGGCCTGCTCGCCGCGTGGGCCGGTTACCTGCTGCGCGCCGTCGCCCTGCCCGACGCGACGAGCGGCCGCACGGTCGCGGTCGTCGCGGTCGTCGCGCTGTGCGTCGTCGTCGCCGTCGCGAGCGGCGGCCGGCTCCCGCTGTGGGCCGCGCTGCTCGGCGCGGGCGCGATGGCCGGCGCGTACGAGACCGCCTACACGGCCAACCCGACCGCGTTCCTCAGCACCTCACCCGCGCAGGCGACCGCCGTGCTCGTCGCGGCGGGCCTCGGGTTCGTCGCGGCGGCGCTCGTCGCGCCCGGGCACGAGACCGCTGACGACGACGCGGACGACGACGCCGGCCCGCGCCGTCGCCGCGAGCGCACCGCCGAGCAGGTCACCCCGACGCCCGCCCGCACCGCGGCCGCCCCGGAGCCCGCCGCTGCCACCGCCACCGGCGTGGTGCACCCGTTCCCGAGGGCGGGCGAGCCGTCCGCCCGCACGTCCCCCGAGCGGTCCGCCCCGAAGTCCGCCCGGACGTCCGCGCCGCTCGTGTCCCGCCCGTTCGAGCTCTTCCCGGAGGCCTGACGTGACCCACCGCCACCGCCGGGCCACGCCCGGGACCAGCCCCGCCGCCTCCCCCGTCCCCACCACGGAGTCGCGCCGCCGCGCGACCCGCCGCACGGTCACCGCCGTCGCGAGCGTGCCGCTGGTCGCGCTGCTCGCGTCACCGTTCGCGACCGCGGGTGCGGCCGCCGCGACGACCGACGACGGCGGGCTCACGATCGTCAACACCGAGACCGTCCAGGCCAAGCTCGACGCCACGGGCCGCGTCCGCGAGGCGCGCCTGTACGAGCAGCTGTCCTTCACCGGCTCGGGCACCGCGACCGTCGTCAACCCGACGTCGACCGACGGCCTGCGCAACCTCGACGCGTTCGGCGGCTTCTCGGTGCAGGACGGCGCGATGCGCGCGACGGTCGAGGTCGACGGCGAGCGCCGCCTGCGCACGGTCTCCGACCACGACGGCGACCTGCCCGTGGGCGTCGAGGTCACGTACCTGCTCGACGGCGAGCCGGTCACGCCGGGCGCCGTCGTCGGGCGCAGCGGCGAGCTCGAGGTCCGCTACACCGTCCGCAACCTCACGGTCCGCGAGGACCAGGTCACGTACGACGACGGGCACGGCGGCACCGCGACCGCGACCGCCGAGACGGTCATCCCGATGGTCGGCCAGCTCACGACCGTGCTGCCGTCGTCGTTCACCGCGGTGAGCTCGGGTGAGGCGTCGATCGCGGGCGACGGCCGGGGCGGCACCAAGCTGTCCTTCACGATGACGCTGTTCCCCCCGATCGGGTCGCCCACGGCGGAGTTCGGGTACACCGCGACGATCCGCGACGGCGTCGTCCCCGCGGCGAACGTGTCGGTGCTGCCCGTGCGGCCGCTCGAGTCGCCGTCGTTCCGCGGCGGCGCGGCGAGCTACGCGGGCGGCGCCGAGAGCGGCATCGCGCTCACCGCGGGCGCGAGCGAGATCGACGCCAACCTGCTGCGGCTGCACGACGGCGCCGCGACCCTGCTCGACGGGCTCCGGCAGCTCGAGGCCGGCGCGCGCACGCTGTCCGAGGGCCTCGCGGGCGAGGCCGTCCCGGGCGCGGGGCGGCTCGCCGACGGTGCCGCCGACCTCGACGACGGCGCACGCGAGCTCGACGCGGGCGTGCGGCGGCTGAACACGGGTACGGCCCAGCTCGCCGACGGCGTGCTGCGCGTCGGCGCGGGCGCCAAGGCGCTCGCCGACGGTGCCGACAAGGCGGCCGCGGGTGCGCAGGACCTCGCCGCCGGCGCAGACCAGGTCGACGACGGCGCGGCGACGCTCGCCGACGGCACGGGCCAGGTGGACGAGGGAGCCCAGGCGCTCGCTGCCGGGACCGCCCAGGTCGACGACGGCGCGCAGGACCTCGCGGCGGGCGCGACGCAGCTCGACGCGGGCGCACGGACCCTCGCCGCGGGCACCGCGAGCGCCGACGACGGCGCGCGGTCGCTCGCCGCGGGCGCCGCGCAGCTCGACGCGGGCCTCACGACGGCCGGCGGCGAGGCACCCGCGCTGCTCGACGGCCTCCGGCAGGTGCAGGGCGGGCTCGACCGGCTCGACGCGGGCCTCGCGCAGCTGCACGACGGCGTGGGTGCGGTCCCCGCGCAGGCCGCTCCCCTCGTCGAGGGCGTCGCCGACCTCCGCGCGGGCATCACGCAGCTCCAGGCCGGCGCGACGTCGCTGCGGACCACGGCAGGGCAGCTCGGCGCGCTCCTGACGGTGCTCGCGGACACGGGTGCGACCGTCGTCGTCGCGGAGCCCGGCAACGCGCAGCGGCTCGCGCAGCTCGGGGCGTTCGTCAGCGGGGTCGCGCAGACCAAGAGCGGCACCGAGCGCGCGACGCTCGAGGCGGTCGCGGCGCTCTACACGACGCCGCCCGCGCCGGTCGTCCCGCTCGGGCCCGGGCTCCAGGTGCTCGGCGGGGTGCTGACCGACGGCGTCGTGCCGGGCGTGTGGCGTCTGCAGTGCGGGCTCGGCGGGCTCGACGCCGCGACGACGTCGGCGGTGTGCGGGGACGAGGCCGGGCTCGACGGCGGGCTCGACGGCGGGCTCGTGCGCGTCGGCGGCGGGATCGACCAGCTCGTCACGACCGTCGTCGCGAGCGTGCAGGGAGCGGTCGGCACCGAGGGCCAGACGGTCGCGGACGGCACGATCCGCGGGGGCACCGCGTCGCTCGAGGCAGGCACGACCCAGATCCTCGCGGGTGCCGACGAGCTGCTCGCCGGACTCGGCCGGCTCTCGGCGGGTGCCGCAGCGCTGAGCACGGGCGCCGGGACGCTCGCCGACGGCACGGGCGCGCTGCGCGTCGGCGCGTCGACGCTCGCCGCCGGGACCACCACGCTCAGCACGGGTGCGGGGGCGCTGGCCACGGGCACGACCACGCTGCGCGAGGGTGCGGCGCGGCTGGCCGCGGGGACGGGCGCGCTCAGCACGGGGTCGGCGGCGCTCGCCGTCGGGACCGCCGCGCTGCACGCGGGGGCGACGACCCTCGCGGCCGGTGCCGGCACGCTGGCCGACGGCGCGGGGACGCTCGCCGAGGGGTCGGGCCCACTCGTCGCGGGTGCCACGGCGCTCGACGACGGCGCGGACGAGCTCGCGGCCGGGACGGGCCGGCTCGTCGACGGGACCGACCAGCTCGCGGCCGGGAGCGCCGAGCTCGCGGCGGGCCTCGCCGACGCGGGCGACGGGGCGGTGCTCCTCGCCGACGGCCTGACCGAGGCGGCCGCGGGCGCTCCGGCGCTGGTCGACGGCGCGAAGCGGCTCTCCGACGAGGGCACCTCGGTGCTCGTCGAGACGGGTGCCGCGACGGCCGCCGACTACGGCGTCAAGTACGCCGTCATCGAGGCGGGCACGCAGCGCGCCGAGGAGGAGGGCATGGCGTACGGGGCTCCCGACGGGGCTGCGGCGATGACGGCGTACTCGCTCGACATCGCCGCCGTCGACGGCTCGAGCGCGGGCACGCTCGGCCGCGGGATCGCCGCCGCCGCGCTGTTCGGGCTGGGCGCGGTCGCCCTCCCGCTGCGCCGCCGCTTCCTGTAGCCCGGCGCGGACCGGCCCGCGGCGCGGGGCCGGTGCTGACGGGGCGGTGCGATGGACGGGACGGTGCGATCCGGACGGGGCGGGCTGGTCACGAACCAGCCCGCCCCGTCGTCGTCGGCCCGACGGCGAGCTCGCACGTCGCCAGCGGGATCACGAGGCGGAAGGCGCGGCGACCTTCCGACGCCGAGTTCGCGTCCTTCGGCCGAACTCGCGTCGCAGGAACGCGAACTCGGCACCAGAAGCGCGAACTCGACGATGTCCGGGGGCGGTCCGACCGACACACCGCCGCTCCCGGCCGAGACAGCCACCACCGGACCGGGCGCCTACCCGCCCCAGACGACGTGGTCGCGGCCCTCGCGGGACACGAGCAGGCCACCATCGACGGCGGGGCCCGCCCGGCCGGGCTGCAGCGGGGTCGACCAGCGCTCGCTGCCGGTCCGCAGGTCCCGCGCGACGAGGCGGCGCGCGCCGTCGCGCTCGGCGAGCACGAGGAGCCGCACGCCGTCGGTCACGGCGGCCTGGTCGGGGCCGCGGTCGCCCGGCACCCCGACGCTCCACAGCAGGTCACCGGTGCGCAGGTCGACGACGCGCACGGCCCCGTCGCCCTCGAGCGCGACGAGGCCGTCGATGCGCAGGAGCACCCGCTCGACACCCGACCGCGTCCACAGGTGGAACCCCTCCCGGACGTCCACCGCCTGGAGGGACCCGTCGACGCGCACGAGCACCATCTCGGGCGCCGACCCGTCCGACACCTCGGTCCGGACCGGGTCGCCCGGGAACCACGCGCCGACCGAGCCGTCGCGGTCGAACCACGACGCGCCGACGGCGGGCCGCCACACCGTGAACCCGACGGTCGTCGCGTCGACCGTGATCGGGCCCGCGGGCGGTCGTGGCCACGCGCCGACGAGCGTCCCGTCGTCGACGTCGATCACCGCACCCAGCGCGTCCTCGACGGTCACGAGCCCTGCCTCGACGTCGATCGCCACCGTCTCGGGCGGCACGCCGTCGGCGAGAGGCTGCGGCAGCGGGGTGGACCACCGGACCTCGCCCGTGCGCGGGTCGGCTCGCTCCACGCGGACGAACCCGCCCTCGACCCGCGCGACGACGACGTCGGCGTCCGCGACGGCCACGTCGACGACGTCCGTCGCGTCCTCGACCCGCACCGTCGTGCCGTCGTCGGCGCGCACCGTGAGCAGCATGTCGGGCGGCCCGCCGAGGACGGCGTCCGTGTTGGGCGCGCGCACCCCGCCGCCGGTGACCTCGCACACCAGGACGTCGTCCGCGGCGGCGCAGTCGGGACGCGCACCACCCGCCGCGGGCGACGCGCGGTCGGTCGGGACGGGAGCGGTCCAGACGACGTCGCCCGTCGCGTCCCGGGCCGTGAGGACGACGCCGTCGGGCGTGCTGCCGTGGGTCAGGACGAGCCCGGCGACGGTCTGCGCGCGGCCCTCGACGCGCCACACCTCCCGAGGAGCGACGCGCAGGGAGGGTGCGACCCCGGGGACGGCCGAGAAGCCGGCGACCACGGCCGCGTCGTCGCGTGCCGCCGCGGCGTCGGACACGCGCGCCGACACGCCCAGCACCAGGACCGCGACGACGGCGACCGGCCAGCGACGTCGGGCGGCGCGGCGCAGGCGGTCACCGAGCGGACCGGCCGGCGCTGCAGGGCGGCCACGAGCGGCCGCCGGCTCACCCTCGAGCGGCGGCTCGTCGAGCTCGACGTCGACCATCCCGTCGCCGCCCCGGGCCATCCCGTCAGGCTACGTCCGCACGACCCGCTCGCCCAGCCGTGCCGCCCCGGCGCCCGCCGCGCCGACCCGGCTCAGTGACCCGCGCCGAGGTTCCCCGCGAGCCGGTCGTGCCGCGCGGCGCTGTCGGGGTTGAGCCCGACGATCGTGACCCTCTTCCCCCGCCGCGCGTACTTGTGGGTGATCGCGTCGAGCGTCGCGACCGTCGAGGCGTCCCACACGTGCGCCTTCGTCATGTCGATGACGATCTCGTGCGGGTCGCCCGAGTAGTCGAACTGGTAGACGAGGTCGTTCGACGACGCGAAGAACAGCTCGCCCTCGACGGCGTAGACGCGCTGGTCGTCGTCGTCGGACGCGTCCAGGCGCGTGACCGACGTGACGTGCGCGACCCGCCGCGCGAACAGCACCATCGCGACGAGGACGCCGACGACGACGCCGTAGGCGAGGTTGTGCGTGAGCACCGTGACGGCGACGGTCGCGACCATGACGGCCGTCTCGGAGCGCGGCATGCGGCGCAGCGTCGCGGGGTGCACCGAGTGCCAGTCGAACGTGCCGACCGAGACCATGATCATCACCGCGACCAGCGCCGCCATCGGCATGATCGCGACGAGGTCGCCGAGGCCGACGACGAGCCCGAGCAGGAACACCCCGGCGAGGAACGTCGAGATCCGCGTCCGCGCCCCCGACACCTTCACGTTGATCATCGTCTGGCCGATCATCGCGCAGCCACCCATGCCGCCGAAGAACCCCGTGATCACGTTCGCCGCACCCTGACCCCAGGCCTCACGCGTCTTGTTCGAGTGGGTGTCCGTGACGTCGTCGACGAGCTTCGCCGTGAGCAGCGACTCGAGGATCCCGACGAGCGCCATCGCCAGCGCGTACGGCGCGATGATCTGCAGCGTCTCCAGGGTCCACGGCACGTCCGGGATCAGCAGCGCCGGGAGCGACTCGGGCAGCTCGCCCTCGTCGCCGACGGTCGGGACGGCGATCGCCGCGAGCACCGTCGCGGCCGTGATGAGCACGATCGCGACGAGCGGGGCGGGCACCACCGTCGTCCAGCGCGGCATCAGCACCATGATCGCGATGCCCACCGCGACGAGCGGGTAGACCGCCCACGGCACGCCCGTGAGGTGGGGCACCTGCGACAGGAAGATGAGGATCGCGAGCGCGTTGACGAACCCGACCATGACCGATCGCGGGATGAAGCGCATGAGTCTCGCGACGCCGAGCACCCCGAGCACGACCTGCAGCAGGCCGCCGACGACCACCGTGGCCAGCAGGTAGTCCACGCCGTGCTCGCGCGCGACGGGCGCGATGACGAGCGCGATGGCCCCGGTCGCCGCCGAGATCATGGCGGGCCGCCCGCCGAGGAACGCGATCGAGACCGCCATGGTGAACGACGCGAAGAGCCCGAGGCGCGGGTCGACGCCGGCGATGATCGAGAACGCGATCGCCTCGGGGATGAGCGCGAGCGCGACGACGAGCCCGGCGAGCACCTCCACACGCAGTCGACGCGGTGACCGCAGCGCGCCGAGCACCGAGAAGGACTCGTCGGCCTCGGGCGCACCGCGGACGGGCAGGGGCTGAGGCGCCGGGTCGCGCAGGGTCGCGCGGACGTCGTCGGACATGCAGCTGCTCCAGGAGGTGCGGGGCCGCGCGTGCACGACCCGGGCGCCCGGCGTGCCGGGCTGGACGGGAGGGCACGCGACGCTGCGCACGGGAGGCGACCGCGTTCGCGGCGGTCAGCCGGCGGCAACCCTACCCTCACGTGACGGTAGGGTTGCGCCACCGTCCACCCGAGGAGCCCGACCCATGGCCGACGACGCCGAGCACGCGGCCCTGGCCCCGTCCGCCCCTGCACCGCCCACGGCGCCCCGCACGGCACCGTCCGCGGGCCCGGGCGCGACGATGCACATCGGCGCCGTCGCGGACCGGACCGGGCTGTCCCTGCGGACGCTCCGCCACTACGACGAGGTCGGCGTCCTCCGGCCGTCAGGTCGGACCGACGGCGGGTTCCGCCTCTACACGCAGCACGACGTCGAGCGCCTGCTGCTCATCCGACGCATGAAGCCCCTCGGCTTCACGCTCGAGGAGATGCGCGAGGTCCTCGACCTCGTCGAGTCGCTCGCCGACCCGGCCGTCGACCCGCAGGGCCCCCGCGAGCACCTCGCCGCGTTCGTCGTGCGGGCCGAGCAGCGTCGGGCCGAGCTCGCCCGGACGCTCGAGATGGCGGACGAGTTCATCGACCTCCTCCGGCGCCGCTGACGGCACGACCCGCCACCTCCGGGCCGGTCCGGCCCCGGGCACGCGCCCCTCAGCCGCAGCCCGCGATCCCCGCCTCCCGCACGACGTCCCGCAGCGCGCCGACCAGCGCGTCGCCGTGCGCGAGCCCGCCGTCGTCGTGCCCGGCCCCCTCGACCTCGCGCACCACGACGGTCAGCCCCGCCTCGCGCGCGGCGTCCGCCACGGCCCGGCTCTGCCCGGGCGGGACCAGCGTGTCCGCCGTCCCCAGGACCACCGCGACCGGGCTCCCCACCTCGCGGACCTGCCGCTCCACGGGGTACCGGTCGCGCACCACCCACCCCAGCGGCACCCCGTACAGAGCGTCGACGACGGCGGGGAAGGACGTCATGGGCGACCGGAGCACGAGGGCTGCGGGCGGGTGCTCGACCGCGAGCTCCGTGACGACGCCCGTGCCGATGCTCTCCCCCAGGTAGACGAGCCCGTCGGTCGGTACCCCCTGGTCCAGCAGCCAGTCGCGCGCCGCACGCACGTCGAGCGCGAGCCCGGCCGCCGACGGCGTCCCGGGGTTCCCGCCGTAGCCGCGGTAGTCGAGCAGCAGCACGCCCGCACCGGTCGACCGGACGGCCTGGACCAGCCCGACGCGTCCACCGCGGTTGCCCCCGTTGCCCGGCGCGACGAGGACGGTCGCGCCGCAGCCGTCGTCGGCGGGGGCGTACCAGACGCCCAGGTCCATGCCGTCGTCCGTCACGACGACGACGTCGCGCAGCCCCGGCAGCACGTCAGCCGCCCGCGGCGGCACGGACCGGTCCGGCACGTACATCAGCGACCGCTGCCCGAACCACACGACACCCGCGAGCGCGACGACGGCGACGAGCGCGCCGACCGCGACGGTCCTCCCCCTGGTCACGCCCTCACGGTCCCACCCACGGCACCGCGCGCGTCAGGACCATCGCCCCTCGGCCGCCGCTCCGGGCGACCTCAGCCGCGCCGTCGAACTCGCAGCGCGAGTGCCGACAGCCCACCGACCACCAGCACGCCGACGCCGGCCGCGGTCAGCGCCGCACGACGCGACGCGGCGGCACCCCGGACCACCTGGTGCACGCGGCACCACACCAGCGACGTCTCGCGCCGGGCCGGACCGAGCGACAGCAGCTCGTCGATCTGGTCGGTCACGGGTCCCATGTCGCCGAGCTCGAGCTCGTCGGGCGGGATCGCCCGACCGACCCGCACCTCGACCGGACCGGGCCGGAAGCGCCCGCCCTTGGGCAGCAGCGCGTGCGTGCCGACCACCGCGACGGGCAGCAGGGGCACCTGGAACTCCTTGGCGATCCGCAGCGCGCCGCTGCGGAACGTGCCGAGCTCGCCCGTCGTGGACCGCGTGCCCTCGGGGAACACGAGCAGGCTCGAGCCCGAGCCGAGCACCTGCTGCGCCGCCTCGAGCAGGCTCTCGTACCCACCCCCGCCCACGCGGCGCACGGGGACGGCCCCGATCAGCACGGTGACGACCGCACGCCGCCAGCGCGTGGTGAACCAGTAGTCCTGCGCCGCCACGACCATCGGCTTGTAGGGCGTCGGGAACGCGGCGAGCAGCGCGGGGGTGTCGGCGTGCGACGAGTGGTTCGCCACGACGACCATCGCCTCGTACGGTGCGGCGCCCGTGACGGTGAAGCCGCCGACCGTCCTGAACAGCGCGCGCCAGAGCGCACGCCGGACGGCGCCCGACCAGGTGAAGCCGGGCGGCGGGCCGACGTGGTGACGGCGGAAGCGGACGCTCACGGGAGCCTCGTCACGTCAGCGCGCCCCGACCTGGCGCTCGTCGGCGCGCGTGCCGCGTGCCGCCTTCGCGCGGTAGAGCGACCGGTCGGCGAGCTCGAGCAGGCGGTCCATCGGCACGGGCTCGGTCGCGAGCGCATACCCGACCGAGATGCCGATCCCGACCTCCCCGCCGCCGGACAGGCGGTACCGCCCCGCGACGGCGTGCCGCAACCGGTCGACGACGACGAGCGCGGCGTCGTCGTCCGGGATGTCGCGGCACACGACGAGGAACTCGTCGCCGCCGTACCGGGCGAACAGGTCGTCGCCCCGCATGGCCGCGTGCATGCGCGCCGCCGCGAGCTGGAGCACCTCGTCGCCCGCGAGGTGGCCGTGCGTGTCGTTGACGGCCTTGAAGCCGTCGAGGTCCGCGAGCGCGACCAGGACGGGCGGGGCGCCCGCAGCGAGGTCCGCGAGCACGCTGCCGAGGTGCTCCCGCGCGCGTCGACGGTTCGCGGCACCTGTGAGCTCGTCGTGCTCGGCGCGGTGCAGCATGTGCGCCTGCGCGCGGCGCAGGTCGCTGATGTCGCGGTACTGACAGACGACCCGGTCGCCGTCGACGGCCGCGTAGAACACCGCGAACGTCCGCCCGTGCAGGCGGCGGTCGGCGCTCTCGTCGGCGTAGGCGACCTCGGTCCGCAGGGTCCTGCCGGTCGCGAGCACCGTGCGCATCGTGTCGAACAGGGTCGCGTCCGAGCCGTAGAGCTCGAGCAGGCCGCGGCCGAGCAGGGCTCGCCCGGCGTTGACCTCCGCCGCCGCGTTGACCCACTCGTGGACGAGCTCGACGACCTCGCCGTCGGCGTCGCGGACGGCCTGGAGCAGGACGAGGCCGTCGTCGGGGTGCTGCGCCAGGCCTCGCCCGATCGCCTCGCACGCGACGTCCTCGGGCGGTCTGGGGTCCACGCCGTCATGATGCTCGCTCCCGCCCGTGCTCGCGCGCCGCTGCGCGCGCAGGTCCGCCGTCGTCCCGGTGCCGGCGGGCGCCGTCAGGGCACCACCGCCCGCACGTCGTCGAGCGTCAGCACGATGGGCGCCGACGTCACGCCCGAGGACAGATAGGTGTTGAGACCCGTCGAGCCCGCCGCCTGGAGACCCGCGGTCGCGTCGGTCGCGGTCGCGTTCCACGAGGTCGGCTCGGGTGTCCCCGCCTCCCACACGCGGGCCCGCACGGTGGTCGGGTTCGTCCCCACGGCCTGGGTGCGGACGAGCAGGCCCTCGCCCGGCGCGACGACGGGACCGGCGAGGAGCGTCGCGGCGGTGAGCGCGGTGTGGGTCCCGCCCGTCACCCGGACGAGCGACAGCACGACGCGCCCGTCGCCGCGCAGCTGCACCTTGGACCGGTACTCGCCGACGCCCGCGACGCGTCGCGGCGACGGGTACAGGTACAGCCCGCTCCCGCCGGCGGGGAGCTTGTCGACCCGGAAGGTCTGCACGAGGTCCGCCGAGGACGCCGTCGCCGGGAGGCTCACGTCGGGCCCGACGCCGGGTGCGGCGAGCCGGATCCGGCCCGCGCCGCCGGCGACGGAGTAGAGGTCGAGCGAGCCGCTCGTGCGCCACGCGCCGCCGGTCTCCGCGGAGCCCCACCCGCGCGCGAGGTCGCGCGTGAAGGTGTCGGCCGCGAAGACCGCCGACGGCGCGGCGACCTCGACGACGCGCTGGACGGTCCCCGTCGCGCCGTCGTCGTCGGTCACGGTGAGCCGGGCGGTGAAGGAGCCGTCGGCCGCGTAGGTGTGCGTCGTCGTCGCGCCGGACGCGGTGGCGCCGTCGCCGAGGTCCCACGCCCACGCGGTCACGGTGCCGTCGCCGTCGGACGACGACGAGCCGTCGAACGCGCACGTCCGCCCGGTGCACGACACGGTCGCGCGCGCGACGGGCGGGGCGTTGGTGCCCGGGTCGGCGGCGCGCAGCGTGAACGCGTCCGAGAACGTGGCGCCGGACGCGCGCACGAACCGCGCGCTCAGCTCGTCCGCGGTGACCTGCAGGTCGAGGACGCCCCACGACGCGGTCGCCAGGCCGTTCGCCGTCGCGAAGTACGGCTCCTCGGGGTCGCCGGTCGCGACCGCCCGCTGCTGGATCCCGCCCGTGCCGACGGTCGCGAAGACGGTCCCGGCGCCGCGCACCATCGTGGGGTCGGCGTCGACGACGCAGTCGAGGTCCGCGGCGGCCCCGGGGACGACGGTCGGGCACGCCGCACCGAGCGCGAGCTGGTGCGTGCGCTGGTAGAGGTGCTCGTGGCCGCTGAGCACCAGGTCGACGCGCTTGCTCAGCAGCAGGTCGTTGAGGTCGCTGCCCGAGAGGCACGAGTAGGTGCCGACCGACAGGCACGGGTGGTGCATCCCGACGACGACCCACGGCACCCCCGCCGCGCGCGCGCCGTCGATCGCGGCCTCGGTCCACGCGTAGCGCGGGCTGCCGACGGTGTACTCCCACCGCGCCTGGCCGGGGAAGTCGAGCGCCGGCGAGACCATCACGACGCGGACCAGCGGGTCCTGCGCGGGGACGTCGACGTACCACTCGCGCCCGTAGGTGCCCACGAGGCCGGGGAGCTGGTTGGGCAGGCACGCGGAGAAGTCGTTGATGTTGCCGTTGAGGCCGTTCATCTCGTGGTTGCCCGCGACGAGCTGGAACGCGAACCCGGCACCGACGCGGGCCACGACCTGGTCGCACCACGCCTGCTCCGCACCCGTCTGCCCGTAGGAGAGGTCGCCGAGGACGAGCATCGCGTCGGGGTCGAGCGCGCGGACCGAGTCCAGGACCGCCCACGTGTTCGAGGTGGCGCCGATGTCCCCCGCGGCGGTGAGGTGCACGCCCCCGGCGACGGCCGCCGCCTGGACCTGCGGCTGGGCCGGAGCCTGGGCGCCCGCCTGCGCGTGCACGGCCGCGCCGACCCCTCCGGGAGCGGGCCCCGTGGCGAGGCCGTCACGCGTGGCGACCGCACCGCCTCCACCGAGGGTGGCGGCGACGGCGAGCGCCGCGGCGGTGAGCGGGACCAGGGCGGGACGAGCGCGCACGGCGGCCTCCGGTTGTCGGCGCTGACGGTCCGTTCCTACTCCTGAAACGGACATTTCGGAAGCGTCGCCGTCGCCGGCCGGGGTGGGTCGTGCGCCGGGCGCGGACCCCGCTCCTGTTGCCGACCATGAACGGCGCTCCTACGGTCGAGATGGAGGGCGACCAGGCCGGACGTCCGGCGCCCACCTCAGCCAGGAGGACACGATGAGCACGAGCCCCCAGGAGCCCCGCCGCACCGACCCGGCCACGCCCGGGCGGGACGACCGGACCACCGCACCGACCTCCGGCACGACGGGCACGACCCACGGTGCCCACGCCGACGACGCGCGGCGCGGCGAGCGTCGCGGCGACGACACGTACCGCGGCACCCACGACGACCGGCACGACGACCGGCACGACGACGTGCGGCGCGACGACCACTCCGCGACCGACTCCCCGCGGGACCTCGACCGCGACCGCCGCACGGTCCTCGCCCGGGAGCGCGAGGAGTTCGGCGGGATGAAGATCGGCTCCGCCTTCTTCGGCTGGCTCACCGCGACGGGCACCGCCGTCATCCTCACCGCCCTCGCCGCGGCGATCAGCGGTGCGCTCGGCCTCGTCACGGACACGCCCGAGGAGGCCGCCGACCAGGTGGGCACGTCGACGACGACGCTCGGCCTCGTGAGCGGCATCGTCCTGCTGGTCCTGCTGTTCGTCGCGTACTTCGCGGGCGGCTACGTCGCCGGGCGCATGGCCCGGTTCAGCGGCGCGAAGCAGGGTGTCGCGGTCTGGCTGTGGGCCGTCGTCATGGCCATCGCCGTCGCGGTGCTCACGCTGCTCGCCGGCGCCGAGTTCGACGTCCTGTCCGACGCGCTCGCGTTCCCGCGCATCGAGGTCGAGGACCTCACCACGACCGGCGTGCTCGTCGCGCTCGGGGTCGCGGTGGTGACGCTCCTCGGCGCCGTCCTCGGCGGCGTCACCGGGATGCGCTACCACCGTCGCGTCGACCGGGTGGGCCTGGGCGACTGACCGTGCCTGGCCGGACCGCGGGTCGCCGTCCGGCGTCCGCCCGCCCCGCCGTCGGCGGACGGTCCCGGGCCCGGCGCGCGCCCCGCACTAGACTCCCCCTGTGATCTTCAAGGCCGTGGGGGACGGACGCCCCTACCCGGACCACGGCCTGACGACGCCGCGGGACTGGGCCGAGGTGCCGCCGCGGCAGATCCGGCTCGACGAGCTCGTGACGACCAAGCGCACGCTCAACCTCGACAACCTGCTGTCGGAGGACTCGACGTTCTACGGCGACCTCTTCGCGCACGTCGTCCAGTACAAGGGCGTCATGTACCTCGAGGACGGCCTGCACCGTGCGGTGCGCGCGGCCCTCCAGCAGCGGTCGATCCTGCACGCGCGCGTCCTGGTGCTGGAGGACTGATGACCGCGCGTGACCCGCAGGCGCTCCGGCGCCGCCACCGCCGCGAGCGGCAGGCCGTCGTCTTCGGCAGCATGCTCGCCGCGATGGCCGTCGCCGCGCTCGGCGCGACGGCCGTCTACACCGGCGTGATCGACCCGCCGTTCGCGCGCGAGTTCACGACGCTCCGGCCCGAGGCGGAGGGCGCGGGCGCCGCCCCGTGCCCGCCCGAGGGTGCGGTGCCGACGACGTACGGCGAGGTCCAGGTGCAGGTCCTCAACGGTGCCGGGCGCGCCGGTCTCGCGGCCGACGTCGGCGACCAGCTCGCGGCGCGCGGCTTCACGGTGCTGAGCGCGGACAACTTCCCGGGCGACTACCCCGGCATCGCTCTCGTGCGCTTCGGCGAGACCGGCCTGCGCGCGGGGTACACGCTCGCGGCCCAGATCGACGGCGCGGCGCTGCTCATCGACACCCGCACCGAGCCGACGGTCGACCTCGTGCTCGGCGGCGCCTACTCGACGCTCGTGGAGCCGGCGGCCGTGCCGCTCGCCCCCGGCGAGCCGCTGGTCGGGGTCGAGGGCTGCGTCCCGCTCGACGAGGCGCTCCAGGTCGCACCTCCCGGGCCGGCCCCGGCCACCGAGGAGCCCGCCGAGGGCGAGCAGGCTCCCGCCGAGGGCGAGCAGGCTCCCGCCGAGGGCTGACGTGCTTGAGCGCGACGGGGACCGCCCGGCCGACGGGTCGACGGCGCTGACCGTGCGCGGTGCCCGGGCGACCGACGTCGCGCGCCTGTACGAGATCTGCCTGCGGACCGGCGCCGCGGGCTCGGACGCGACCGGGCGCCACGACCCGCTGCTGCTGGGGGACGTCTACGTCGGCCCGTACCTCGCGCTGTCCCCCGACCTCGCGTTCGTGCTGGCGGGGGCCGACGACGTCGCGGTCGGGTACGTCCTGGGCGTCGCCGACACCACCGCGTTCGAGGAGCGCTGCGACGTCGAGTGGTGGCCGGGCGCCCGTGAGCGCCATCCCGTCGGGTCGGCGACCCACCCGGGCGACGCCGAGCTCGTCCGGCTGGTCCACGAGCCCGAGCGCACGCCGTCGGCCGTGACCGCGGACTTCCCCGCCCACCTGCACATCGACCTGCTGCCCGAGGCGCAGGGCTCCGGAGGTGGTCGCCGGCTCGTCGAGCACCTGCTCGCGGAGCTGCGGCGGCGCGGCGTGCCGGGTGTGCACCTCGGCGTCGACCCGGAGAACCTGCGGGCGCGCGGGTTCTACGCGCACCTCGGCTTCCGGCCGGTCCCGGCGGTCACCGACCCGGCCGCGGCGGCGTCGGACCCCGACGCCGCCGCGGGTCACCTGCTCGGTCTGCGGCTCGGCTGAGTCGCAGGGCCGGCGGGCTCATCGCTCTCAGCCGTCGCGTCGGACGCCCTCGAGCCGCGTGCCCTCGAGCTCCGTACCACCCGGCACGGACGCCGGGCTCGCCGGCTCCTGCGACGTGCCGCGCCACCGCGAGACACCGCGCATCAGGTGGTAGACGACGATCGCCGCGGCCGTGCCGAGCGCGATGCCGCGCAGCTCGAGGCCCGGCTCAGGCGCCCAGGTGAAGTCGGCGATGCCGACGATCAGCGCGATGGCGGCCGTGGTGAGGTTCACCGGGTCGGAGAAGTCGACGCGGTTCTGGACCCAGATGCGCGCGCCGAGCAGGCCGATCATGCCGTAGAGCAGCGTGCCCGCGCCGCCGAGGACGGCCTCGGGCATCGTGTCGACGAGTGCGCCGAACTTGGGCGACAGGCTCAGCAGGAGCGCCGTGAACGCGGCGACCCAGTACGCGGCGGTCGAGAACACGCGCGTCGCGGCCATGACGCCGATGTTCTCGGCGTACGTCGTCGTGCCCGAGCCGCCGCCCGCACCCGCGAGGGTGGTCGCGAGGCCGTCGGCCATGAGCGCACGGCCCATGAGCGGGTCGAGGTCCTGCCCGGTCATCGCGGCGACGGACTTCACGTGGCCGACGTTCTCCGCGACCAGCACGAAGACGACCGGCAGGAACAGGACGATCGCGCTCCACCGGAAGGTCGGCGCGGTGAGCTCGGGCAGGCCGAGCCACGCGGCGTCGGCCACCGGACCGAGGTCCACCTCGGACCGCACGAGCGCGAACAGGTAGCCGACGACGACGCCGACGAGGATCGCGAGGCGGCCGAGCATGCCCTTGAAGAAGACCGTCACGAGCACCATCGCGCCGAGCGTGACGAGCGCGGTCACCGGCGAGGAGCGGAACCCGGTCGCCGAGCCGTCGGCGTTGACGCTCCCCCACGCCACGGGCGCGAGGTTGAGGCCGATGAGCGCGACGATCGCGCCCGTCACGACGGGTGGCATCGCGGCGTCGATCCACCGCGCACCGGCGAGCTGCACGACGAGCCCGACGACGACGAGCAGCAGACCCGTGACGAGGATGCCGCCGGTCGCGTCGGACACGCCGCCCGACGCCGTCGCGGCGAGGATCGGCGCGATGAACGCGAACGACGACCCGAGGTAGCTCGGGAGCCGATTGCGGGTCAGCAGCAGGAAGGCGACCGTGCCGATCGCGGAGAACAGCAGCGTGGTCGACGCCGGGAAGCCCGTGATCGCCGGGACCAGCAGCGTCGCTCCCGACATCGCGATGACGTGCTGCATGCCGATCGCGACCGTCCGCGGAACGGAGAGCCGCTCGTCCGGGGCCACCACGGCACCGGGCGCGACGCGCCTGCCGTCCCCGTGCATGCGCCAGCCGAAACTGCTCATCGTGACTCCTCGACGTCGCGACGGCCCACGGCGGGCGCCCGGGCCGGGTGAACCCTAACGGCCCCGCGACGCCCCGACGTGGGTCCGACCGCGCCGCGGCGGAGGAGCCCCGGCGGTCAGTCGCCGGGGCGCGCGGACCGGAGGCGCTTGGTGTCGGAGCGGTGCCTCTTCGCGGCGAGGCGGCGCTCGGTCGACCCCTTGGTCGGTCGGGTCGCGCGGCGCGGCCGGGCCGGCGGCGCGATGCCGTCCGCGACGAGGGCCGCGAGGCGTCGCTCGGCCGCCGCGCGGTTGCGCAGCTGCTCGCGGTGCTCGGACGCGACGACGGTGAGCACGCCCGCCACGAGGCGGGGGCCGAGCCGCTCGAGGAGCCGCTCACGCTGGGTGTCGGTCAGGACCGCGGACGCGACGACGTCCCACGACAGCTCGACGCGCGAGTCCGTCGTGTTCACGCCCTGCCCGCCCGGCCCCGAGGAACGCGAGAACCGGGTGCTCAGCTCGGCGCGCGGGATGACGAGCGTCGGTCCGACGACGACGTCCGCGCTCATGCCTCGATCGTCCCACCCCGCGGGTAGGGTCCGCCGCATGCGAGGCGTGAGCGGGACCGTCCCACCCGGGACCACCCGGCCCGCCGCGTCGCTCGTCCTGCCCGCCGTCGTCGTCGCCGCGCTGTGCGGGGCGATGGTCGCGGCGCAGGGACGGCTCAACGGCGACCTGTCGACGGCGGGCGCGGGCGCCCTCACGGCGAGCTGGCTGTCCTACGTCGGGACGCTGCTCACCGTCGTCGTGGTCGTCGTGCTGCGCGGGTCGGCGGGCCGCACCGTGACGGTGCTGCGCCGCGACGGCCGCTGGTGGTGGTACGCGATCGGCGTGTGCGGCATCCCGATCGTGCTCGCGATGACCGCGGGCGTCCCCGTCGTCGGCGTCGCGATCGCGTCGGTCTGCTCGGTCGCCGGGCAGACCGTCTCCGGGCTCGCGCTCGACGCGCGCGGCATCGGGCTCCCCCGGCCGCTCCCGCTCTCGGGACGCCGTGCGCTCGCGGGGGTCGTCGCCGTCGCCGGGCTCGCGGTCGCGGTGCTGTCGGGCTCGGGCTCGCTCGAGGCGGACCTCCCGACCGTCGTGCTCATGGGTCTCCTGCTGTTCCTCGGCGGGGTCACGCTCGGCGTGCAGCAGGCGGGCAACGGCAAGGTGACCGCGCTCGCGGGCGACCCGGTGGTCGCGGGGCTCACGACCGCCACGGGCGGGACGCTCGTGATCTCGGTCGTCCTGGCCGGCGCGTGGGCGACCGGCGGGCTGGGCGACGTCGTCCTGCCGTCGCTGGTCGACCACTGGTGGCTGTACCTCGGCGGACCGCTCGGCGCCGCGATCACGGTGGGCGCGGCGTGGGCCGTGCGGCACCTCGGGACGTTCGCGCTGACCCTCGCGATCGTCGGCGGCCAGATGGTCACCGCCGTGGGCCTCGACGTCGCGACGGGCCTGGGCGTGCACTGGAGCACGCTGGTGGCCGCCGCGATGATCGCGGTCGCGACCGTCGCCGCCGTCGGACGGCGCCCCTCCTCCTGAGCAGCGGGTCCGCGCCGTTGTGACATGCTCGAGGCAGCAGCCGATCGATCGAGGAGCTCACGTGTCCGAGAGCCAGCCCATCCCGCGCGACGACCAGCCGACGCCGCCCCCGCCGGGCGGGACCGGGCCGACGGGAAGCACCGCGGACGCCCCGTACACCGCTCCCGACCAGGGCTCGTCGCAGGGCTCGTCGCAGGGCCCGGCGCAGGGCCCGGCGCAGACCGATCCGGGAGCCGACCCCGGCCAGGGGCAGCAGCCGCCCTACGCGCAGCCCGGGTACGGGCAGCAGCCGTACGGCTCGTCGTACGGTCCCGCGTACGGCCAGCCGTACGGGCAGGGCTACGCACCGCCGCCGTACGTGAAGACCAACACGATGGCGATCATCTCGCTCGTGTCGTCCGTCCTGGGCCTCACCTTCGTCCCGGTCCTCGGGAGCATCGCCGGGGTCATCACCGGCCACATGGCGCGTCGGCAGATCGCGGACACCGGCGAGCAGGGCAGCGGCGTCGCGACGGCCGGGCTCGTCGTGGGGTACGTCGGCATCGCGCTCGTCGTCCTCGTCGTCGTCGGCTTCATCCTGTTCTTCGCGCTCGCGGCGGGCGTCGCGTCGACGTCGCCCTGACGGCCCGGCTCCCGCGCGCGACCTGAGGTGAGCGGGACGGCGGTGCTGCCCACGACCCCTGCACGGCTCGCGGCCGTGTGGGGGTCGTTCGTCGTCGTCCACGCGGTGCTGACGGTCGTCGGCGTCGTGGTGGTCCCCGCGGAGGCGTTCTGGGACCTCGACCTGTACCGCTGGTGGGCGTGGACCGTGCTGGACGGCGCGGGCGCGCCCCTGCTCGACGAGCCGTGGGTGTACCCCGCGGGGGCCCTCGTGCCCGTCGTCGCGGCCGGTGCGGTCAGCACCGTCTCGACGCCGGTCTACGCGCTGACGTGGTGCGCGCTGGTCACGGTGCTCGACGCGCTCGTCGTCGCGGCGCTGCTGCGTCGCGACGCCCACCGCGCCGCGTGGTGGTGGCTCGCGGCCCTCCTCGCGCTGGGGCCGGTCGCTGTCGGGCGGCTCGACGCGGTCGCCGCGGCGCTGCTCGCGCTCGGCGTCCTGGCCGCGACGTCGGAGCGGCCCGGGCGGGCGTCGGTCCTGCTCACCGCGGGCGCATGGGTCAAGGTCGCGCCCGGGGCGCTGCTGCTCCCGCTGGCCGCCGCGGCCCGGCGACCGTGGCGCGACGTCGTCGTCCCGGCCGCGGTGGTGACGGGGCTCGTCGTGGGTGCGGTGGGGCTCGCGGGTGGCGGCCCGCGCGTGCTGTCGTTCCTCGGGGCGCAAGGCGAGCGCGGGCTCCAGGTGGAGTCGGTGGCCGCGACGCCGTGGGTCGTGGCGGGCGCCGTCGACGGTCGACCGGCCGCCGTGCTGCACGACGAGCTCGTGACGTACGAGGTGCCCGCGGGTGCGACGGCGGCGTCCGCGCTCGACGTCGTGCTGCCCGTCGGGGTGGTCGCGGTCGGGGCGCTGCTCCTCGTCGCGCGCCGCCGCGGGACCGCCGTCGAGGCGCTCGTCCCCGCGGTCCTCGTCCTGACGACATGGCTCGTCGTCGCGAACAAGGTCGGGTCGCCGCAGTTCATGACGTGGGTCGCGGCCGCGGTCGCCGTGGCTCTCGCCTCGACACGGGGCGGAGACTGGGCGCGTCGGACGTGGGTCGTCGCGGCGCTCGCACTCGCCGCCGCGGCGCTGACCCAGGTCGTCTTCCCGTGGGGCTACCCGGCGCTGCTGGCGGGTGACCTCGCGGTGACGGCCGCGCTCGCCGGGCGCAACGCGCTGCTCGTCGCGCTGCTCGTCGTCGCCGCGGCGTGGCTCGTGCGCGTCGTCGTCGGGCGGGACGTCGCGGTGCGCGAGCGCTGACGCCGCCCCGCGCGGGAGGCGGCGTCAGCGGCTCGCGTGGCGGGTCCGCTCAGCCGAGCTGCGGGACGACCTCGCGCGCGACGAGGTCGAGGTGGTCGAGGTCGTGCAGGTCGAGCACCTGGAGGTAGACGCGCTGGACGCCCATCTCACGGAGCGCACCGAGCCGGTCGACGGCCTCGCTCACGGTGCCCGCGACACCGTGCTCGCGGAGCTCGGCGGGCTCCCGGCCGATCGCGGCGGCGCGGCGCGCGAGCTGCGCCTCGTCCTGACCGACCGCGAGCACGAGCGCGACCGAGTACACGAGGTCGTCGGCGGGCCGGCCGACCTCCTCGCACGCCGCACGGACCGCCGCGAAGCGCTGGGGGATGTCGGCGATCTCGGGGAACGAGCTGTTGTACTCGGCGGCGAAGCGCGCGGCGAGCGCGGGCGTCCGGCGCGGGCCGTTGCCGCCGACGACGACGGGCACGCCCGCGCGGGTCGGGTCGGTCGCGCTGCGCTGGGCGGGCTTGGGCAGCGCGGGCGAGTCGACGAGCGTGTAGTGCTCGCCGCGGTGCTCGAACCGCTCGCCGACGGGCGTGCCCCACAGGCCGGTCACGACCTCGAGCTGCTCGGTCAGCATGCCGAAGCGCTTGGCCGGGAACGGGATGCCGTAGGCCTCGTGCTCGGCCGCGAACCAGCCGGCGCCGAGGCCCAGCTCGACGCGCCCGCCGGACATCTGGTCGACCTGCGCCACCTGGATCGCGAGCACACCGGGGTGCCGGAACGTCGCCGACGAGACGAGCGTGCCGAGCCGGATCCGCGACGTCTCTCGCGCGAGCCCCGCGAGCGTGGTCCACGCGTCGGTCGGCCCGGGCAGGCCGTCGCCGTCGCCCATCGCGAGGTAGTGGTCGGAGCGGAAGAAGGCGTCGAAGCCCAGGTCCTCGGTCGCGCGCGCCACGGCGAGGAGGTCGTCGTAGCTCGCGCCCTGCTGCGGTTCGGTGAAGATGCGGAAGTCCATGCGCCCAGCCTGCCGCAGTCGTCGGACGTCTCGCTCCCCGAGGTCGTGGGTGCGGTCCGCAGTCCCGGCCCCGGTGGCGGCATGACCGTCTGACCGCGGCGATCGCCGTGTCCCGGCCCAGCGCGGCCTTGCGACGGTCCGGGGAGCCGCCTACGCTTTGAGTGCCCAAGGCCGTAGCCGCGGGAAGTCGAAGGCTCGAGATAGCTCCGGATGGTGTCTACGCTCGAGCCTTTCGCATGTCCGGGATCAGACCGCGACGACGTGCCGGATGACGGCACCAGCGAGGTCACGCCACTCTCCACCGCGCGCGTAGGCCCACCCCACGGCGTCCGGCACCCAGAGCAGAGGCTCGTCGTACGGGCTCATGTGCCGGTACCGCAGCTCGCGGCACCCCAACCGCGTCGTGATCGATGCAAGGTCCTGACGATCACGGCGGCGGCCAGGGCGCTGAGGATCTTCCGTCGCAGGGGGTCCGCCTCGGCCACCATGTGCAGCCGGCGCTGCCCGCGAGGCAGGAGAGCGCGAACCGCCTTGCGCACCTCGGCGACATCCCGGGCGCGACGGCGGCGGCTGCGACCACGTACCCCTTGGCCTTCGACCCGTCGACGTACACCTGCGTCTTCGCCACGTCCGGCCCCCCGCACGACCACCTGCCCCCAAGTGTGGCGACACGTCCGACACGATCACCGCGCGTCTCGCGGGATCCATGGCACGGGTCACCCGTCGACGTGGGGGCAGCCGTAGGACGTCGCACGACGGCGGCCGCGTGGCCGACCGCGCTAGCGTGCGTCGGTGATCACGACGCGACGCGCACGACGGGCCCTGTCGCTCACCGGAGCGGCGCTCATCGCGGGAGCCGCCGGGATCCACGTCCTGTGGGCCACGGGGTCCGCCTGGCCGGCGCGGGACCGCCGTGAGCTCGCCGAGGTCGTCGCCGGCGCCGACGAGTTCCCCGGGCCGGTCGCGTGCGTCGCGGTCGCGACGCTCCTCGCGGGGGCGGCCGTCGTCGTCGGGGCGGGGGACGACGGGCGCGTCGCGCGGACCGGCCGGGCCGGGGTCGCCGGGGTCTTCGCGGTCCGGGGCCTCGCGGGCCTGACCGCGGGCACCGGGAAGCTCGTGCCGTGGACGCCGTCCGACCGGTTCGTCCGCGTCGACCGGCGGGTCTACAGCCCGCTGTGCCTGACGATCACCGCGCTCGTGCTGGCCGGAGCGCCTCGCGCGCGGCGCTGAGATGGCTCAGGTGCCGTCGACGGGGCGCGACAGCGCGACGGAGTGCACGACGGCGGTCTTCGGGTAGACGTCCGCGGGGTCACGGGGGCCGATCTCGAACAGGTCGACCATGAGCTGCATCGGGTAGTCGATGACCTGCGCCGACGTGTAGACGGGCGCTCCGTCGCACGCGACGACGACGCCCTCGGCATCCCACCGCGCGGACCACGTGTGCGCCTGGCCGGCGCCCACGGGGACGGTCACCTCGGTCATGTCGGTGGTCAACCGCGGGTCGTGGTGCGCCTTGATCCCGACCCGCGCTCTCGTCGTCGTCGGGCCGACCGCGTCGGCGTCCATCTCGACCACGCAGACCTCACCGCTGTCCTGCTCGTCGAGGTGCTCGGTCCCGACGAGCCAGACCGCGAGCATGCACGCCCGGTCGAGGCTCGCGGTCACGGTGACGTCGGCCTGCCCGGACGTGGGGGCCCACAGGAGCCGCTGCGGCACGGCGGTGCGGACCACGAGCCCGTCGGGTCGGTGGCGGTGGGTGCCGCGGGCCGAGCCGACGGGGCCGCCGAACGTGGCGGTCTGCAGGTTGGACACGCGCAGCGGGGCGTCCTCGGGCCGCCAGTCGGGCTGGTCCGCGTCGATGCGCAGGCGCAGGCCGGTGGGGTGGGCGGCGTCGTCCGTGTCGTCGGCGGGGCGGAGCGCGTCGCGCCCGTGCCCGACGTCGTAGCGGGCCCGGGAGCGCTCGGGCGTCGTCCACTGCGGCAGGTAGTGGTCGACCCACAAGGTGGGGTCGAGCTCGGGGGCGCTGAAGTCGTCGGTGAGCGCACCGGCTGCGGGGTCGAGCGGCTCGAGGCGGGCGCCTGAGGTGGCCGCGCCGTCGGGGGCTGTCACCGAGGCTCCCGGAGCTCGACGGGGACGGCAGCGCCGCTGGTCGCGTCCGTCAGCGTGCGGTCGTCGACCGGCTGCTCGAGCGGGACCGCGACCGTGTCCAAGCAGCCGTCGCCGGGCCACCCGGGGGCGGGGACGGTCGCCGTGATCTGGAGGCGGATCTCGTCGCGGGTCTCCTCCAGCAAGGTCACCTCGGGCTCGCCGTTGCACGACCACGCGTTGACGAGGAGGACGCCGTCGTCGGTCCACGCCTCCCCGAAGCCGACCGCCCTGCGCTCGGCGTCCTCGACGGGTCCGGGGAAGACCTCGAACGCGTACGGCGCACCCGCCCGGTCGAGGATCTCCGCGAGCGCGGCGCACGTTCCCCAGCCGTCGTCGTCCCCTGCCGCGACGCCGAGGACGACGCGGCCCTCGGCCTCGTCGACCCACCACCCGCTGACGCCGGGCACGTCGTCGACCTCGCCGCGGACGGTGTCCATCGAGGCGACGAGCTGCCGAGGGTCGACGCGACGGCCGTCGTCGACTCCCGCCCCGGCGGAGCACGGATGGCCTGCGGCCGAGGGCTCGGCCCGCAGGCCGGCGCACGCGGCCGCGGTTGATGCGAGGGCGGCCGCCGCACATGCGGCGAGGAGGGGTCTCCTCCGCTTCCGGACCCGTCGAGCCACCGGCACCGCTCCTCGTCTCTCGGCGTTGAGCACAGGGTGGCAGCGAGCACCGACAAGCGGGAGCGACGCCTGGTCACGATCCGGGCGCGGTGGTGCGGGATGTGCGGGTGTCGAGAGGCATTCTGGTGCGGCGGCGGATCGGCTCAGTGCGGACGATAGACGTCGGCGCGATGCTCGATACGCAGGACGACGACCTCTCGCAGATCGTCGTTGATCCGGTACAGGACTCGGTAGGTCCCGCGCCGCGCTGAATGGATCCCCGCCAGGTCGCCGCGCAGTGGCTTGCCGACTCGGCGCGGATTGTTGACCAGGGCGCCGGTCAGGAACTCGATCACCGCGGCTGCGATGGCCTCGGGCAGTCGGGAGCGGATCGCGCGGACCGCCGGCGGCGTCAGGACCAGTTCGTAGGGTTCCGCTTCCGTCACGGGCGCAGGGCACGAACGGCGTCGATGCCCCGCACGACGTCACCGGAGGAGTACGCGCGGTCAGCCTCCCGGATGTCTGCCAACGCGTCCGGATCGCTGAGGACCGCGAGCGTCTCCTCGAGCTCGGCGAGATCCTCCGGACTCATGATGACCGCCGCAGCGCGTCCGTTGCGGGTCACGGTCACCCTCTCGTGCTCCCGCTCGACGCGGTCGACGACGTCGCTGAAGTGGTCACGGACCTCGCGTAGCGGCTCGACGCTCATGACCACAATTGTGGCGCTCGAAGGTCGGCAGGGCAAGCCTCGGGGCCGTCCCCATCTCGGCAGATCCGGACATCGGCACGACAGCGCACCGATGTCCCCGCCGGGACGGACCCCGACACCTCCCGAGCACGAGCCCGCGCCTCCTCAGACCTGGCACCCCGGGCACCAGTAGAGCTTCCGGCCGGCCATCTCGGCGAGCGCCACGGGCGTCCCGCAGCGCAGGCAGGGCTCGCCCGCACGCCCGTACACCGCGTGCCGCTGGGACCGGTCGGCGAGCGCGGCGCGGCGTCCCTCGTCGTCGAGGTCCTCGCGCGTGATCATCACGCCGGTGCGGATGCCGTCGTCGAGCAGCACCTCCCAGTCGCGCCACAGCTCACGCGCGACCTCGGCCGGCACGCTCGACCCGGGCGTGTACGGGTCGAGCCGCGCGCGGAACAGCATCTCGGCGCGGTAGATGTTGCCGATCCCGCTGACGACGGCCTGGTCCATGAGCAGCTGCCCGACGGCGACGCGGCGGCGCGTGAGCCGCTCGACGAACCGCTCCTCGCCCTCCGCGCCCGGCGTGCTGCGGGGGTCGGGCCCGGCGGCGTCGACGACGGCGCGCACCTCGTCGGGTGTGACGACGACGCACGCCGTCGGGCCCCGCAGGTCGGCCGCGGTGGCGTCGGTCAGGAGCCGGACGCGGACCTGGCCGACCGGGTCGGGCGGGAAGGCGTCGGGCTCGTCGATGGCGCGCTCGGCGTCGTCGGCGTCGATCGACCGCTCGCCCTCGCCCATCCGGACCCCGCGACGCACACGCGGCGCACCGAGGGACGCGGTCGCGTCCCCGCCGGGCAGCAGCGGCGACACCTGGCCGTGGAAGTCCCAGGCGCCGTAGAGGCCGAGGTGGACGCGCAGCCACCGCTCGGCCGCGACACCCAGCACCGGCTCGACGTCGGCCGCGCCGTCCGCGGCGAACCCCAGGAAGAGGTGCTTGCCGTGCGCGCGCGAGCCGACCATGACCAGGCCGTCGAGCAGCGCGGCGCCGTCGGCGAACCGCCCCTGCGGGGACGACGCGCCGACCCGGCGCCCGACGAAGTCCGCCTCGAACTGGCGCACGATCCTGTGGACGGTATGACCCTCGGGCACGTCGGGAGCGTACGTCGTCAGGCGCGGACGGGCGCCGTCGTGCGGGGCGTGACGAGGAAGCGCAGCGTGAACATGTCGAGCGTGCCCGGCAGGTCCGCGGGCGGCCGCAGAACCTCCGCGGCAGGGCCCGTGAGCATGAGGTCGCGCTCGGTCACCAGTCGCGCGAGGGCGGTGCTCGCGGTGTGCAGGACGACGTTCTGCGCGGGGCAGCCGGCCGGTCCCGCGCTGAACGGGATGAGCGGCCAGTCGGCCTCGGTCCGCTCGTGCGCCCAGAGCGTCGGGTCGAGCCGGTTCGCGCTGTCGAGGTTCTCGTCGTCGCGGTGGAAGAACGGCGCGTACGTGATGACGAGCGTGTCCTCGGGCACGGGTCCGCGCTCGAACCGGGTCCGCCGGACCGTCTCGCGCAGCACCGCGGGTGTCGTCGGCCAGAGGCGGAGCGACTCGAGGACCGTCGCGCGCAGCAGCGGCAGGCGCTGCGGGGTGCGCAGGTCGACGCCGTCGGCCTCCGTGCGGACGTCGGCCAGGTGGTCGGGGTGCGTCGCGAGGAGCGCGAGCGCGCGGAACATCGCCCAGCCCGCGGCGTCGTACGCGAACAGCCACTGCGGGACCTGGTCCTCGACGCGCGTCCCGGGCTCGATCGCGGACGCGCCCCAGCCCAGCAGCGACGACGGGTCCGGGTCGGCGGCGTAGCGCGCGATCGACTCCCGCAGCCGCCGCCGCAGCAGCCGACGCCGCGGACGCAGGAACGCCCAGTTCGCCGCCGCCCGCAGCGCGACCATGTCGTCGGTCACCTGCTCGTCGTCGGCGGCCGCGTCGCCGAGCGTGAGGCGCCGCACGATCCGCATCCACGTGCGGGCCCAGTCGTCCCAGTCGAGGACACCGGTCGCGTCGACGCGGCCGAGCAGCATGTCGAGCTCCGCGTGGATGACCGCGACGAGGCGGTCGGCCCCGCGGTGGACGGCGTGCGGCGTGTCGAGCGCCTGCTCGTGGAAGCGACGGCGCACCGGGCGGTCCTCGGCGCTCGAGACGAGGACGTTCGCGGGCTCGAAGTGACCGAGCGCCGCACGCTTCTCGCGCGTCGCGGCGGTGAACGGGTCCGGCGTCTCCGCGAGCACGCGGTGCACGTGGGCCGGGTCGAGCAGCAGCACGGCGCGGCGGCCGGGGATCGGCAGGCGCAGCGGGCCCGTGCCGTAGGTGCGGCGCAGACGCTGCAGCAGCTGGACGGCGCGTCGGTCGGCGTCGGCGCGGGCGAGCGCGCCGACCACGGGCGGCCGCCGGACGATCACCCCGCGCGCGAGCAGCGGCACGACGACGTCCCTCGCGACGGCGAGCGTGTCCGGCACCGAGGCGACGGGCAGGGAACGGCTGGGCACGAGGACCTCCACGGGTGGGTTCCTCCCACCCTGGGCGATGCGTGGACGGGTCGCACCCGGGGCGGTGGGTCGGTCAGGCCGTGGGCGTCCCCTCGCGCAGGACCGAGGACATCTTCTTGCCGCGCGCGACCTCGTCCACGAGCTTGTCCATCCACCTGATCCGCTGCATGAGCGGGTCCTCGATCTCCTCGACGCGCACGCCGCAGATGACGCCCGTGATGAGCGGGGCGTTGGGGTTCATCGCGGGCGCCTGCGCGAAGAACGTCTCGAGGTCGCGCTCGTCCGTGAGGGTCTGCGCGAGCCCGTCGGCGTCGTAGCCCGTCAGCCAGGAGATCACCTGGTCGACGTCGTCCTTGGTGCGGCCCTTGCGCTCGGCCTTGGCGACGTAGTGCGGGTAGATCGCGGCGAACGGCGTCGCGAAGATGCGGTGACCGGGCATGGTGCGGCTCCTGGGGCTCGGCAGGGACGGGTTCGCGGCTCGTGCGGCCCGCGTGCCGGGCCGGGCCGGGTGGGTGTCCGGCCCTCTCCCCCGATGGTCCCGGACGCCACGCGGCAGGGGAAGCCCGCGCTCGCCGCTCCCGGCCCCGACCGGCGCCAGACTCGTCCCCTGCCGATACTGGCCGGATGGATCCCGCGACCCAGCAGCCACCGTCGCGCCACGGGGTCACGGCCGCCGAGGCGCTCGCCGCCCGTCTCGACACCCCGATGGGGGCGCTCGGCGTCGTCTTCCTCTTCGTCGTCCTCGGTCAGAACCTCGCCCGCGGCGGCCTCGCCACGGCGCTCGGCGTCGTCGGCTGGGTGCTGTGGGGCGTGTTCGTCGCGGAGCTCGCGCTGCGCGCGTACGTCGCGCGCGACCAGCGGACGTTCTGGCGCCGCAACTGGTGGCAGGTCGTGTTCCTCGCCGTGCCGTTCCTGCGGGTCGTGCGGGCCGCGAGCGCGGTGCGGCTGCTCCGCGTCGCGCGCGTGGGCGGCGTCGTGAGCAGCGCGGTGCGGGGGTCACGGTCGGCGGGGCGGCTGCTCAGCGGGCGGGTCGGGTGGCTCGCCGTCGTCACCGGCGTCGTCGTCCTGGCGAGCAGCCAGGTGCTGTACATCCTCGGCGCCTACGCGTCGTACGCCGAGGCGCTGCACGCGTCGGCCCTGGCGACGATCACGGGCGAGCCGCTCTCGGCTCCCGGCGCCGCGGCGCGGTGGCTCGAGGTCGCGCTCGCCGCGTACTCCGTCGCGGTGTTCGCGACGCTCGCGGGCGCGCTCGGCGCCTACTTCCTGCGCCGCGGCGACGAGGCGACGCCCGCCCCCCGCGAGGTGTGACGCCCTCAGGCCGCGAGCGTCACCGCGTCGGGGCCCGGGAGAGGAGCCGGATCGACGTCGTGCACCGGGACCGCGAAGCGCTCGCCCGCCCGGCGCGACCGGCGGACGACGACGATCGTCGCGATCGCGAGCGGGCCGTTGACGACGCTCGGCGCACCCACCCAGAACGAGTCGATGAGCACCGCGTACGCCGTCCACGCGACCGCCCCGCCCACCGACATCGCCTGCGTCAGCAGCGACACGCCCGACAGCTGCACCGGGTCGTGCCTGACCCGCCACACCCGCGCCGCCTGCGGCATCCACACCACGAGCGAGAAGAGGGACGCCACGAGGCCGACGGCCTCGGTGAGCAGCTGCATGGTCCTCCGTCCGGGGGCCGGCGGTCGGCCGGCGCGTGGTGGGCGCGCCTCGTGGGCGGCCCGCACGGACTGTCGGCGATCCCGGCCCGAGCGACATGGGACGTCGGTCGCACACGGCCATCCGGACCGGGTGAAGTCAGCGTCCCCGGCGACGTCGTCGGCGCGCTGCAGCAGATCGGCGCCGGGCCGCGTCTTGAGGGTGTGAGCGAACGACGAGGTACCGGCCCGGGCCCCGGCCACCCCAGGATGGGGCCGTGGCCGACCCTCCTGCCCCCCGGGGTGCGGACGTGACCGCCGGGCAGGAGGCCCCCGCGGGCACGCGGGAGAGCTGGGACCTCGTCACGCTGCGGCAGTACGACGACTTCGAGACGTTCGCTCGGGCCCGGATGGGCGACCTCCTGCGCTACGCGACGGCTCTCACCGGCGACCCGCACCAGGGCGCCGACGTCGTCCAGGAGGTCCTCGTGCGGGCGTCGTCGAGGTGGCGCCGCATCCGCCTCACCGCGCGGCCCGACCTCTACGTCAAGCGCATGATCACCAACGAGCACCTGTCGTGGCGGCGCCGCTGGCACACGCGCACGGTCGTCGCGACCGACGACGCCGCGCTGCACGCGCTCGCGCCGACCCACGCGGACCCAGCGGCCGGCGTCGCCGACCGCGACGACGTCCGCCGGCGCCTCGCGTCCCTCACGCCCCGGCAGCGCACCGTCCTGGTGCTCCGCTACTACGAGGGCATGGACGACGCCGACATCAGCCAGGTGCTGGGGCTCGCGCCGAGCACCGTCCGATCCACCGCCGCGCGTGCGCTCCTGAGCCTCCGCGCCGACGCGACCCCGGAGGACGTCCGATGAGCACCACCGATCACGTGCGGCACGCGCTGCGCACCGACGCCGAGACCGCCGACCACCTCGACCAGGACGCCGTCTGGGCGTCCGTCCGGACCGGTATCCACCGACGACGACGTCGCCGCGCGGCCGCGTCCGTCACGGGTGCGGCGCTGCTCGTCGGAGGCGTCCTCGTCGGCGTCCCGGCGCTCGACGAGGCGTGGTTCGTGCAGACCGAGCCCGCGGGCCCGGTCGTGCCGCCCGTTCCCGAGCCGACCGGGCCGGAGCCCGCACCGACCCTCGAGCCGACTCCGGCGGAGGACTACGTCGAGGTACCCGCCGACGCGCTCCTACCGATGGGGGTCGCGCGCCGCTCCACCGACGACGGAGCGGTCCCGTGGGTGCTGCCCGAGGAGTGCGCGGCCGGCGTCCCGTCCGGTACGACGTCGATGGTCACCGCGCGCGACGGGACGGGTGAGCTCGAGGCTCAGATCCTGGTGCAGCAGGTCGCGCTCTTCGCGGACCCCGAGCAGGCCGCGGCCGAGGTGGACCGGCTCGCCGCCCTCCTCGAGGCGTGCGCGGGCGACTCCGACCTCGTGGGCACCGAGCCCGTCGACGTCCCCGAGCGGGGCGTGGGCGTCGCGTCGTACTTCGGCGACGGCGAGGGCGGAGCGACGCCCTTCGGCACCTACGCCGTCGTCAGCAGCCGCGCGAACGCCGTCGCTCTCGTCACGGCCGAGGGCGGCGAGGGGACGCCCGAGGGGTCCCGCGACGCCACGGTCGAGCGGGCTCGCGGGCTGTGGGAGCGGCTCTGCACCTACGACGCGGCCGACTGCTGAGCGGACGACGACGGGCGGCGGTCGGTCCTCGGACCTACCACCGGCGCACGCAGGCGGTGAGTGGGTCTCCTGGGCCGCCCGTCGCCCGACCGTGTGAGCGACGTAGGCTCGCCCGGTGCGTCGTCGTCGGGTGGTCCGTGCCCTCGCGCAACGCGTCGGCGGCGGGCCCTCCGAGGTCCGCGCCGGCCTGAGGTCGCGGCCCGGCGGGCCCGACCCCGTGATGATCCGCGACGTGCTCGAGCTCGCGCTGCGGGTCGGTGAGGCGATGCTGTCGCTCGGCGCTGCCGCGGTCGACGTCCAGCAGGCCGTGCGCGGCGTCGTCAAGGCGTTCGGACTGACGGGTGCCCAGGCGGACCTGACGTTCACCGCGATCACCGTGTCCTACGACCGGGCGGGCGACGGGCGCCCGGTCACCATGGTGCGGATCGTCCAGGAGCGGATCCCCGACTACGGCCGGCTCCAGGGCGTCGTCGAGCTAGCCCGCCGCATCCGCGAGGAGCCCGTGGCCGCCGACGACGCCGCGGCCGCCCTCGACGCCGCGCACGACGAGCTCGACGCGATCATCAGCGCGCCGCAGACCTACCGGCGCTGGGTCGTGACGGTCGCGCTGTCCGCACTCGCCGCCGCGGTCGCCGTGCTGCTGGGCGGCGGACCCGCGGTCGCCCTCGTCGCGGCGGTGACGACGACGCTCATCGACCGCGTCGTGTGGTCGCTGCGCCGACGCGGCCTGCCCGAGTTCTTCCTCCAGGCCGCGGGTGCGGCGGTCGCGGCGCTGGTCGCCGTCGCGCTGTTCCTGTGGGCGCCGCTCGTGGGGATCGACCTCTCGGTGCTCCCGCCGTCGCTCGTCGTCGCAGCGGGGATCGTCGTCCTGCTCGCGGGGCTGTCGCTGGTCGGCGCCGCCGAGGACGCCATCAGCGGCTTCCCCATCACCGCGGGCGCCCGCACCTTCGAGGTGGTGCTGCTGACCGCGGGCATCGTCACCGGGATCGTCGGCGTCCTCGACGTCGCGCGCCGCATGGGCGTCCCGCTGGTCCTCGCCGACCCGCCGGGTGCGCTCGCCCCCGTACCGGTCGCCGTCTCGGCGGCGGCCGTCATCGCTGCCGCGTGGGCCGTCGCGTCGTACGCGCGGCCGCGCGCCGTCGCCGTCGCCGCAGCCGCCGGAGCCGTGTCGTGGGGCGCGTTCGAGGCGACGACGGCGCTCGGTGTGGGGCCGGTCGTGGCCAGCGCGGCCGCGGCGACCGTCGTCGGGTTCCTCAGCGAGTGGGGTGCGCCGCGGCTTCGGATGCCGTCGATCGTCACGTCGGTGTGCGGGATCGTGCCGCTGCTGCCCGGGCTCGCGATCTACCGGGGGCTGTTCGCCGTCGTCGAGGGCGGAACGGGCGGGCTGCTGACCGGCGTCTCGATCCTGCTCGGCGCCGCGATGGTCGGGCTCGGCATCGCCGCGGGCGTCACGCTGGGCGAGTTCCTCGGCGCCCCGCTGCGGCTCGGCACGCGCGGCGGCGGCCGGGCCCGCTCGAGCGCGGGCCGCGGCGTGACCCCGCGCAGCCTCCGCCGCCTCGTCCGCCGCCCACCCCGAGCCGCTCGCTGACCCATGGGTCGGGCCCCGCCCCGCCCCCCTCCGCTCCCTCCACCCCTCCGCTCCCTCCACCCCTCCACCCCTCCGCCCCTCCGTCGAGATCAGACTTCCGGTCGGCGTGTCGCGCGACTCGCCGACCGGAAGTCTGATCTCGACGAGGATGCGGGTGCGGGTGCGGGTGCGGGTGCGGGTGCGGGTGCGGGTGCGGGTGCGGGTGCGGGTGCGGGTGCGGGCGCGACGGTGGGCGTCAGGGACGCGGCTCGGCGGCGACGAGGACGTGCGTCCCCCCGTCGAGGGCACCGGGCTCCCGGCACGCCTGGACCTCGTGGTCGAGGAAGCGAGCCCAGCGGTCCGGGTCCGCCTCGACCCGCCCGAGGACGTCGGGATCCGCGAGGGAGGCCCAGTTGCTCGCGCTCGTGGCGAGCACGTGGCCACCCGCCCGCTCGACGAGGTCGACGACCTCGTGTGCTCGGAACATCCGGCACTGGTGCTCACCGCCGACGTGCCTGAGGTCGCCCGTGGCGAGCACCCGGTCGTTGACGTCCTCGCCGAGCGCCTCAGCCAGGGCCGTCACGCCGGCGGGTGCGTGCCGCCACGTGCCCAGCATCGACATGACCGACGCGAGCACCCGCCCGCCCGACCGGGTCACGCGCAGGAGGCCGCGCACCGCGCTCTCCTCGGCCTCGAACGCGTACGACAGCGGGCCTCCGTACGCGACGACGACGTCGAACTCATAGTCGTCGTACCGCGAGAGGTCGCACACGTCCAGCAGCTCACGCCGCTCGACGTTCCCCTCGTCCGCCGTCCCCGTGAGGTTCTCGCGGTTCAGGTCGAGCTGGACCGGCGAGAGGTCCGTGACGACGACGCGTGCCCCCAGCCTCGCGAGCTCGGCGGTGAACCGCCCCGGTCCGGCGCCGATCTCCAGCACGCGGTCGCCCGCGCGGACGTGCTCCGCCAGCAGTCGGCGGTGCACCTCGAAGGACACGCGGCCTGCGACGTCCTGCACGAGCCGGTCCTCCTCGAGCCTCCCGAGCCGGTCGTAGTAGTCGCGGGTCCTCTCGGCGTCGGCGGTCGACCGGTCGGGTGTGGGCACGAGCGCCAGCATGCCGGGCCGAACCCCCAGCGTGGTCAGCGTCGAGATCAGACTTCCGGTCGGCGTGTCGCGCGACTCGCCGACCGGAAGTCTCATCTCGACTAGAGGTGGGCGAGGCCGCGCGGGTGAGAGGTGGGCGAGGGCGCGCGGGTGAGGCCGCGCGGGTGGGAGGTGGGCGAAGGCGCGCGGGTGAGGGCGCGCGGGTGGGAGGTGGGCGAGGCCGCGGTGGGGGCGTACGGGCGGGGACGTCGCGGTGAACGCTCAGGGACGGGTCGCGTCAAGGGTTGTGATCTCGCTTCACCCGGGTGAAGCATGACGGCGCACCTGACCGGTGCGACCCCACTCAGGGAGGAACCCCCCGATGAGCATCCCCCTCCGACGCCGCGCGACGACGCTCGGTGTCCTGGCCTCGGCGGCCGCGCTGGTCGCCGTCGGTGTGAGCCCCGCCACCGCGGGCAACGGCAACGGCAAGCCCGCCCCGCGCACCGCCGAGGTCACCGTCATGGGAACGACGGACCTGCACGGCAACGTCTTCAACTGGGACTACTTCCGCGACGCGGAGTACACCGACTCGGCCGGCAACGACGTCGGCCTGGCGAAGATCTCCACGCTCGTCGACCAGGTGCGCGCCGAGAAGGGCGCCGACAGCACGCTGCTCGTCGACGCCGGCGACACGATCCAGGGCACGTCGCTCGCGTACTACTACGCGAAGGTCGACCCGATCACCGAGGGCAGCGAGCACCCCATGGCGACGGCCATGAACGCGATCGGCTACGACGCCGCCGCCCTCGGCAACCACGAGTTCAACTACGGGCTGGACCTGCTGCGCGAGTTCGAGGACCAGGTCGACTTCCCGTTGCTGGCCGCCAACGCGGTCGACGCGACGACGGGTGAGCCGGCCTTCGAGCCGTACACGATCATCCCGATGCGCCCGGAGGGCCACCGCGGCAAGCCGGTCCGCGTCGGGATCCTCGGCCTGACCAACCCCGGCAGCGCGATCTGGGACCGCGCCAACGTCGAGGGGAAGATCGAGTTCCCCGGACTCGTCGAGCAGGCCGCGTACTGGGTGCCGCGCATGAAGGCAGCGGGCGCCGACGTCGTCGTCGTCTCCGCGCACTCGGGGACCAACGGGTCGTCGTCGTACGGCGACGCGCTGCCGCACGTCGAGAACGCCTCGCGGCAGGTCGCCGAGCAGGTCCCGGACATCGACGCGATCCTCGTGGGCCACGCGCACGTCGAGATCCCCGAGCTGCGCGTGACGAACCAGGTCACGGGCGAGGAGGTCGTGCTGTCCGAGCCGCTGCGCTGGGGCATGCGGCTGTCCACGTTCGACATCGGCCTGACCTTCGAGCGCGGCCGGTGGGACGTCGACTCGGTCGAGGCCGAGGTCCTCAACGCCAACACGGTCGAGGAGGACCCGGAGATCGTCGAGCTGCTCGGCGACGAGCACGCCACGGTCGTCGACTACGTCAACAGCGTCGTCGGTGAGTCCGCGGAGGCGATGTCCGCCGCGACGGCCCGGTACGAGGACACCAAGGCGCTCGACCTCATCAACCACGTCCAGGCGCTCGAGGTCCGCGAGGGCCTGACCGGGGCCGACGCCGAGCTGCCCGTCCTGTCCATCGCGGCGCCGTTCAACCGCGATGCGGCGATCCCGGCCGGGCCCGTGTCGATCCGCGACGTCGCGGGGCTGTACATCTTCGACAACACGCTGCTCGGCATCCGCATGACGGGCGCCGAGGTGAAGGCGTACCTCGAGAAGTCGGCCGAGTACTTCCGGCCCGTCCCCGGCCCCGGCACGTACGCGCCGGACGACGTCACCAACGCCGTCACGCCGACGGCGCCGAACGGCACCCCCGACTACAACTACGACGTCATGTACGGGCTCGACGCGCCGCTCACGTACGACATCGACCTGTCGCGCCCCGTGGGTGACCGCGTCGTCGACCTGGAGTACGGCGGCGAGCCGCTCGACCCGGCGCAGGACTTCGTCATCGCGATCAACAACTACCGGCAGTCCGGGGGCGGCTCGTTCCCCGGCGTCACGACGGCTCCGGTCGTCTACAACCGCCAGCTGGAGATCCGGCAGCTGCTGATCGACTGGGTCGCGGCCGAGGGCGTCGTCGACCCGGCGGTGTTCTCCGCGACCAACCCCGACTGGCGCCTGACGTACGCCGGGGAGCCGCTGACGTTCGCGCCGTGACGCGCTGACGGCACCGGCACCGGCACCGGCACCGGCACCGGCACCACGCACGACGACGGCACGACGACGGCACGACGACGGCCGGTCCCGCCCTCGGTGGCGGGGCCGGCCGTCGTGCCCGCTCGGACCCCTGGGTCCGCCCAGCCCCGTCGCGTACAGTGGACGCCGCCTGCGGCCGCCCGTGGGAGCCCACCCCACGAGAGCAGGACCAGCATGACCGCGCCCACCGACGCACCCGTGCCCGCGACCCCCACCGACGACGACGCGCCTGGCACCACCGACGCGACCAGCGCCCCGCACGCGCCCGGCATCGACCCGGCCGACCTCGCGGTGTTCCTCCGCGTCGCCGACCAGGTCGCGGTCCTCCCGCAGGACCACCCCGACCACGTCGCGGCGCGCCGTGCCGCCTCGGCGCTGTTCAAGTCGGCCAAGAAGCACCGCCGCCTCGAGAAGCGCCAGGCGATCAGCGCCGCGGACACCGCCGTCATCGAGTCCACGGCGACGGGCAGCCGCGGCCGGATCGACGACGAGACGCGCGGCATCCCGCTCGTCTCGTCCGTGAAGGGCGCGACCGCGGGTGAGCTGCTCAAGCCCCGTCCCTGCTACATCTGCAAGCAGCCGTACACGACGGTCGACGCGTTCTACCACCAGCTCTGCCCCGCCTGCGCGGCGTTCAACCACGCCAAGCGCGACGCGCGCACGGACCTCACGGGCCGCCGTGCGCTGCTCACCGGGGGCCGCGCCAAGATCGGGATGTACATCGCGCTGCGGCTCCTGCGCGACGGGGCGCACCTGACCATCACGACGCGCTTCCCGCACGACGCCGCGCGCCGCTTCGCGGCGATGGAGGACGCGGGCGACTGGATGGACCGCCTGCGGGTCGTCGGCATCGACCTGCGCGACCCGTCGCAGGTCGTCGCGCTCGCCGACGACGTCGCGTCCGCGGGCACGCTCGACATCCTCATCAACAACGCCGCGCAGACGGTCCGCCGCTCCCCCGGCGCGTACTCGCGCCTCGCCGAGGCCGAGCAGGTCCCGCTGCCGCGCGAGCTCGAGGGCCTCGTGACGACGTTCGGGCACACGAGCGACGCCCACCCGCGCGCGCTCGCCGGGTCGGTCACGACGCTCACGAGTCCCGCCCTCGCCATCGAGCGCGCGGCGTCCCTCGCGGCCGACGACCTCGTCGCGCAGTCGCTGACCGCCGACGCAGCGAGCCTCGAGCGCCTCGTCGCCGGGACGTCGATCGACGCGGGCGGCCTCATCCCCGACACCGAGCACACCAACAGCTGGGTCGCGACCGTCGAGCAGGTCGACCCGATGGAGCTGCTCGAGGTGCAGCTCTGCAACCAGACCGCGCCGTTCATCCTCGTCAGCCGCCTGCGGCCCGCGATGAAGGCGTCGCCCGCCCGCCGCACGTACGTCGTCAACGTCTCCGCGATGGAGGGCGTCTTCTCGCGCGGCTACAAGGGGCCCGGGCACCCGCACACCAACATGAGCAAGGCCGCGCTCAACATGCTCACCCGCACGAGCGCCGCCGAGCTCGCCGAGGACGGCATCCTCATGACCGCCGTCGACACCGGCTGGATCACCGACGAGCGGCCGCACTTCACCAAGGTGCGCCTGGCCGAGGAGGGCTTCCACGCACCCCTCGACCTCGTCGACGGCGCGGCCCGCGTGTACGACCCGATCGTCCGCGGCGAGGCCGGCGAGGACCTGTACGGCTGCTTCCTCAAGGACTACGCCAAGGCGCCCTGGTGACCGGTGCCCGGGCGGCCACGGTGCGAGTCGGACGACGGGCGCGGTGCGAGTCGGACGACGGCCGCGGTGCGGGTCGGACGACGGGCGCAGCGTGAGTCGGACGACGGGCGCAGTGTGAGGCGGACAACGGGCAGATCCGCTTGAGTCGGGCGCCCTCGCGCCGATGAACGAGGTGTCGGCACAGGGCCGACCCTCTCCTCCTCAGGACGCCACGCATGAGCCTCATGACCGCCCCGGTCCTCACCTTCCCCGCCACCGTCCACGCCGTGGACGAGTCGGGCCGCCTGCGCACCTGGCAGGTCGCCGAGGACGCCGCGACCGGCGGGTTCGTCGTCGAGTCCGCGCCGGGTCAGATCACGCACCCGGCCGTCTGGATGCAGGCGACCAAGGAGCGCACCGTCGTCACCGAGTCGGAGGCCGTCGCCCTCGTCGAGCGGCTCACGCGCGCCTGAGCCCCGCCGGGCCCCGACGGCCCGACGATCACCCTCCGACCCCTGCGGCAGGACGCCCGCGCGCCCGCACGAGGCACGGTGTCCCGTGGCCCTTCCGCCGACGACGCCGCGGTGCCACAGTGGGCGCGTGGCGCGCTCAGGGACCCACCGGGCGGCCTTCGTCGCGACCACGGGCGGGCACCTCGTGCAGATGGCGCTCATGGCGCCGACCCTCGAGCCCGAGCGGCACGAGGACGCCCTCTGGATCACGCACCGGAGCCCGCAGAGCGAGTCGATGCTGACGGGGCGCCTGGTCCACTACGTGCCGATGGTCGACGCACGCGACTGGCGCGCCGTGCTGCGCAGGACGCCGTCCGCCCTCGCGGCCCTGCGGCGGCACGCCGTCGACCGCGTCTACAGCACGGGTGCCGCGGTGTCGCTCGCGGCCCTGCCCCTCGCCCCGCTCGTGGGCGCTCGCGCCGACTACTACGAGTGCATCGCGCGGACCTCCGGCCCGTCGGTCACGGGTCGGGTCCTCGAGTGGCTCCCGTGGGTGGGCCGGTACACGCACTACGCCGCGCTCGCCGGACCGCGGTGGCGGTTCGACCGGGGGCTCTTCGAGTCGTTCACGGTCGCGGGCGCGGCGCCCGAGCCGCGCGTCGCCCGCGTCTTCGTGACTCTGGGGACCGCGCGCCCGTGGGGCTTCCGGCGGCTCGTCGAGCGCGTGCTCGAGATCGTCCCGCCGGAGGCGGAGGTCGTCTGGCAGACCGGCGCGACGGACGTGTCCGGCCTCGGCGTCGACGGGCTCGACGTCATCCCCGACTCGCGGTTCCAGGCGGAGATCGACCGCGCCGACGTCGTCGTCTCGCACGCGGGGTGCGGCACGTTCCTGCGGTGCCTGGAGGCCGGGAAGGTCCCGGTGCTCGTGCCGCGCCGCGCGGCCCACGGCGAGCACGTCGACGACCACCAGGAGCAGATCGCGCTCGCGGCGGCCGAGCGCGGGCTCGCCGTCGTCCGCGAGGCCGACGAGCTCACGCTCGACGACCTGCTCCTGGCGGCCGGGCAGCGCACCGCGCAGCTCGTCTGACGACGGCGGCACGGCTCGGCCATGCCTCCGGGGAAGATCGGTGCCGGCATGCGGAGCCGACCTTCCCCGGTGACGTCGTGCCGGGCGCGCAGCTAGCCGACGGCGTCCGCGCGGGCGAGGTCACGACCGCCGTCGGGCCACGTGCGTCGCAGCCGCAGGGCTACGTAGACGAGCGCGACCAGGACCGGGACCTCGATGAGCGGGCCGACGACCCCGGCGAGGGCCTGGCCCGACGCCGCGCCGAACGTGCCGATCGCCACCGCGATCGCGAGCTCGAAGTTGTTGCCCGCGGCCGTGAAGGCGAGCGTCGTCGACCGCGCGTAGCCGAGACGCAGGGCGCGTCCCGTGACCATGCCGACGGCCCACATGACGGCGAAGTACGCGAGCAGCGGCAGCGCGATGCGCACGACGTCGAGCGGGCTCGACGTGACCGCGTCACCCTGGAGCGCGAACAGCAGCACGATCGTGAAGAGCAGCCCGTAGAGCGCCCACGGCCCGATGCGCGGCACGAAGCGCTCTTCGTACCAGTCGCGCCCCCGCACCTGCTCACCGATCCGTCGGGACGCGAACCCGGCCACCAGCGGCACGCCGAGGAACACGAGGACGTTGACGGCGATCTGCCCCACCGAGACGTCGAGGCCGTCGGTCGCCAGACCCAGCCAGCCGGGCAGCACGGCGAGGTAGAACCAGCCGAGCACCGAGAACGCGACCACCTGGAACACCGAGTTGACCGCGACGAGCACGGCCGCGGCCTCCCGGTCCCCGCACGCGAGGTCGTTCCAGATGACGACCATCGCGATGCACCGCGCGAGCCCGACCACGATCAGGCCCGTGCGGTACTCGGGCAGGTCCGGCAGCAGCGCCCACGCGAGCGCGAACATCAGGGCCGGCCCGACCACCCAGTTGAGCGCGAGCGAGCTCACGAGGAGCCGCCGGTCGCCCGTCACGGCGGCGACGCGGTCGTACCGGACCTTCGCGAGGACCGGGTACATCATCACGAGGAGCCCGACGGCGATCGGCAGCGAGATGCCACCCACCTCCACGGCGCCGAGCGCATCACCGACCCCGGGGAGGAACCGACCCAGCGCGAGCCCGCCGACCATCGCCGACCCGATCCACACCGGGAGCCAGCGGTCGAGCGCGCTCAGGCGCGCCGGCGCGTCGTCGGCGGCCGGCGACGACGGGCGGGGCGACGCGTCGACGACGGCGGTCGCGTGCGTGCCGTCGCTCACCGCGCGGCGTCGACGGCGGGGACGCCGAGCTCCTCGAGGAGCGCGAGGACGCGACCGCGGATGTCGTCGCGGATGACGCGGACCGACTCGACGCCCTGGCCGGCCGGGTCGTCGAGCTTCCAGTCCTCGTAGCGCTTGCCCGGGTAGATCGGGCAGACGTCGCCGCAGCCCATCGTGATGACGACGTCGGACGCCTCGACCGCCTCGTCCGTGAGGACCTTGGGCGTCTGGTCGCGCAGGTCGATGCCGAGCTCGAGCATCGCCTCGACGGCCGCGGGGTTGACCTGGTCGGCGGGCATGGAGCCGGCCGACCGGACCTCGACGGCCCCTCCGGACAGGTGGTTCAGGAAGCCCGCGGCCATCTGCGAGCGCCCCGCGTTGTGGATGCAGACGAACAGGACGGACGGGCGGGTGGTCTCGGGCACGGGTTCTCCTCGGGTGGTCGCCGGCGCGTCGGCCGGGGTCGGGTGGTCGGGTGGGTCGCTGGAGGCCGGGTGGCCCGGTCGCCGGGTGGTCAGCGGGTCGTGTGCCCGCCTCGGTCACGGAGCTGCGCGCCCAGCTGCTCGTGGAGGGCCCGGACGCGCTCGGCCAGGTCGTCGTAGATCGCGCGGACGCCGTCGGGCGACGCCATCGCCGGGTCGCCGACGGGCCAGTCCTCGTACGTCTTGCCGGGCAGCTGCGGCGTCGAGTCGCCGCAGCCCATCGTGATGACGACGTCGGCCGCGCGGACCGCGTCGTCGGTCAGCGGCTTGGGGAACGGCTCGACGTCCGGCCCGGCGCCGTCGTCGCCGAGCAGCTCGGCGAGCAGCGGGGCGACCGTCGCGTGGACGTGGGCGGCGGGCATCGAGCCGGCCGACCGGACGACGACGCCGTCGCCCGCGAGCCGGCGCAGGAGCGCGGCGGCGAGCTGCGAGCGCCCGGCGTTCGCGGTGCACACGAACAGCACCTGCGGCGGGCGCGGGGCGTCGGTCGCGGCTGCGGCCTGGTCCTCGAGCCGCTGGGCCGCGAACCGCTCGGCGAGCACGGGCAGGTGCGCCGTGACCGTGGCCGTCCTCGCGAGCGCCGCGTAGGACTCGCGCACGACGAGGCGCACGACCTCGGGCGCGGCGCCGGGGAACCGCGCCGCGAGGCGTTCGGTGCTGCGCGCCAGCGCGGCCTCGACGTCCGCGCGCGGGCCCTCGTCGACGTCGTCGTCGGACCGCGGTGCGGACGCCGCGCGGGCCAGCGCGTCCAGCAGCGCCGACGCGACCCGGTCCATCCCGGCCGCGAGCGAGTAGAACACCCAGGTGCCGCGCCGCTCGGCGACGACGACGCCCGCCTCGCGCAGCTGCTTGAGGTGGTGCGAGACGGTGGGCCCGGCCAGCTCGGTGAGCGACGCGATCTCGCCCGCCGGCAGCCGCCCGCCGGGCGCCGACGCGAGCGCCGAGACGATCTGGAGGCGGAGGGGGTCGGCGAGCGCGCGGACCACGGGGACGACGCTCTCCGCGACGTCGCGCGGCATCGCGTGCACGGGAGCACCTGTGGTGGACGTTCCGTCGACGACCGGCATCGCGACCTCCTCGGTCTTGTTTCGACAAGCATCTACTAAGACGCTCGTCGAATCAAGCCTCGGGTGGCGCGGATGCTCAGGCGGGCGTGTGCGCCGCGAGGAGCTCCTTCACGTGGCCCACCGTGGGGACGCGCCCCGCCAGCACGACCTCGTCGTCGACGACCAGCGCGGGCGTCCGCATGACGCCGTACCCCGCGATGGTCGCGTAGTCGGTGACCTTCTCGACGTCGGCGGCGAGGCCGAGCGCAGCCAGCGCCTCGCGCGTGACCCGCTCGAGCGTCACGCAGTTCGCGCACCCCGGGCCGAGCACCTTGACCTGCACCTTCTCCTGCACCGCGTCCTGCACCTCGTCCTGCATGGCGATCTCCTTCGTCCGGCCGTCGTCAGAGGACGGCGTTGAACAGGTACCCGACGGCCACGATCCCGGTGGCCACGACGCCGACGAACACGGCGATGAGCGGGGGTCTCAGGACGCGGCGCAGCAGCACGAGCTCGGGCAGGCTCAGCGCGACGACGGCCATCATGAAGGCGAGGAGCGTGCCCATCGGCAGGCCCTTGTCGTGCAGCGCCTCGACGAGCGGCAGGATCCCGGCGGCGTTGGAGTACAGCGGCACGCCGAGCACCACCGCGACGAGCACCGCGAACGGGTTGCCCGCGCCGGCGTAGCGCTCGACGAACCCCTCGGGCGCCCACCCGTGGATGACCGCGCCGATCCCGATGCCGACCACGAGGTAGGGCCAGATCCGCCGCAGGACCACGCCGACCTCGTCGACGCCCATGCGCACGCGGTCGTCCCACGTGAGCCCCGCCGACGGGTCCACGACACGGCCGCTCACGCGCGTCTCGAGCACGAACGGCTCGACCCAGCGCTCGGGCCGCATCCGGCCGAGCACCCACCCGCCGACGACGGCGATCAGCAGCCCCGCCCCGACGTACAGCAGCGTCGGGCCGATGCCGAAGAGGCCGAGCAGCAGCGCGATCGCGACCTCGTTCACGAGCGGGCTCGCGATGAGGAAGCTCAGCGTCACGCCGACGGGGACGCCCGCTGCGACGAACCCGATGAACGCGGGGACGGCGCTGCACGAGCAGAACGGCGTCACGACACCGAGGCCCGCGGCCATGACGTTGCCGACCCCCTCGCGCCGACCGCCGAGGAGCGCCCGCGTCCGCTCGACGCTCACGAACGACCGCAGGACGGTCACGACGACGATGATCCCCGCGAGCAGCAGGGCGATCTTGACGGTGTCGTAGAGGAAGAAGTGCACGCCCGACCCGAGCCGCCCCTCGAGGTCGAGCCCGACGACGTCGCCCACGAGCCAGTCCCAGAACGGCCGGTTGACCGCGTACAGCGCGACCCAGACGGCGACCGCCCCGGCCTGGACGACGACGCGCCGCGACAACGCATCCATGGTTGTCGATGTAGCCATGTCCTCAGTGTTCGCCCGCCGCGTGCGGGCCACGCCGGACGTTGGTCCCGCCGCGGCGACCGACTCCCCGGCGAGGGGCTACCGCAGCGTCCAGGTCGACTGGCACCGGTGGGCGTCGATCGACGTCCCGCCCCGCGCGGTGAACGTCAGCTCGCCGTAGTAGTTCTCGGCCGCGGCCTGGTTGCCCTTGCCCTCGTCCCAGCGGTCCGACCCGTAGACGTAGGCGGTCCGGCCGGTGGACGTCCGTACCGGCCAGACGCCCGCCGGCTGGCCCCCGCACGAGTCGGCGCTCAGCGTGCGGCGGTTCGTCCACGGGCCGAGCGGTCCGGGCGCGTCCATGATCCCGCTGCCGGTGGTCCGGTACGGCCGCGCAGGGTCCGAGAACACCATGTGCCATGTCCCGGTCGGAGCGCGGAAGAGCGCGGGCGCCTCGACGAGCTCCCTCGCCGGCGCCATGGCCGCGAGCTGCACGAACTCGCCCGTGCCGGTGGTGCCGCTCGGGTCCAGGCGCTCGACGACGAGCTGGTGCGTGTTGTCGTTCGCCCAGATCACCGTGTAGGTGACGTACAGGTGACCCGTGACCGGGTCGACGGTCAGGTCGTGGTCGCCGTACCGCAGCCCTCCCGGCGGCGGCACGATCGCGAGCTCGGGGGCGAGCCCGGTGTCGACGAAGGGACCCGCGGGGTGCTCGGCGACGAGGACCTTGTACCCCGCGTCGTGGTGCGTGTTGACCCACATGACGTACCTGCCGTCGGCCGGCCGCTGGACGACGTGCGGGCGGTAGCAGCCGTAGCTCCTCGTCGGGGCGCACAGCGCCTGCCACGGGCCGGCCAGGTGGTCGAAGGCGTAGAGGCCGCCGACGGCACCCGCGGGCACGAAGGTGCTCAGGTCGGTCGTGCTGTAGACCCGCACGCCGCAGTACGGCGACGGCTTCCCGAGCGTGAACCCGCAGCCGTAGCTCGTCCCGTACAGGTACGTGGTCCCGTCCGGCGCCTGGAGCAGGTCGCCGTCGTGCGCGTCGAGACGCATGCCGAGCGAGTCGGTCCGGACGACGGTGTTGTCGACGGGGCCGGTCGGCGCGGGCGGGTCGGCCTGGGGCAGCGGGTTCGCGGGCGCGGTCTCCCCGGACGTGATCCAGGCGGGGAGGTCCGTCAACGGGTCGACGACGGCGGGAGGTCCGTCGACGACGGCGCCCGCGGCGAGCCCGTCAGTCGGCCCGACGGTCGGCCTGACGGTCGGCGGAGCGGGAGCACCCGCATCGCCGACCTGGGGCGAGGTGGCCGACTCCTGCTGCACCCCGACGGCCCCACCGGTCGCGCCGTCGTCGGCCGCGACCCGCAACGAGCCCGCGAGGGTGAGCGAACCGGTGACCGTCGGCACCAGGACCGCGACCGTCATCAGGGTGCGGCGCAGCGTCGGACGCGTCACGTGAGGGTCTCCACGTCGGGCCCCATCGACGGCACCCCGGGGTGCCGTGACGGGATGCGGACGTGACGCCGGTCACACGGGCGTCACCCTCCCGCCGTCAGCGCGCCGGGGCGAGCGCCTCCCGGAGGGTCTCGATCGCGGCCGGGACGGCCGCGTACCAGACGTTGGTGCCACGCTTCTCGCTCGTGACCAGGCCCGCCTCGCGGAGGATCTTGAGGTGGTGGCTCACGGTCGGCTGGCTCTTGCCCACGGGCTCGACGAGGTCGCACGCGCAGACGGCGCCGTCGGGGTCCGTCGACAGCAGGCTGAGCAGGCGCAGCCGGACGGGGTCGGAGAGCGCGGCGAACCGGCGGGCGAGCACCGCGGCCTCGGCGTCGGACAGCGCCGCCGACTGCAGCGGCGCGCAGCACGCCTCGACGGCGGTCGGCTGCGGGGGCACGACGGGCAGCTGACGCGCGCCGCTCGGCGCTGCGGTGGTCGTGGTGGCGGTGCTCACGGGATCTCCTCGCACTCTATTGACATCCATCGATGCTTACGCCAGTGTGGCACTCGCATCGACAGATGTCGATGTTACGGCACACCGGCCGCACCTGCCAGGAGGACAGCATGAGCACCACCACGGACCTGCCCGTCGTCGTGATCGGCGCGGGCCCCATCGGCCTGGCGGCGGCGGCGCACCTCACCGACCGCGGCCTCCCGTTCGTCGTGCTCGAGGCCGGCGACGCGGTGGGCGCCTCGGTCCGCGAGTGGTCCCACATCCGGACGTTCACGCCCTGGCGGTACGTCGTCGACCCGACGGCCGAGAAGCTCCTCGCACCGACCGGGTGGACGCGCCCGACGACGCCCGTGCCGCCCACCGGTGCCGAGCTCGTCGAGCACTACCTCGAGCCGCTCGCGCGCGCCGTCGCCGACTCGATCCGTCTCGGCACGCGCGTCGTCGCGGTCTCGCGCGAGGGCATGGACCGCAGCCGCAGCGTGGGCCGCGCGGACCGGCCCTTCGTCGTCCGCGTGCGCACCGCCGACGGGACGACGACGGACCTGCGCGCCCGTGCCGTCGTCGACGCCTCGGGGACGTGGGCGGACCGCAACCCGCTCGGCGCGTCCGGTCTGCCCGCCGTCGGGGAGCCGGAGGCGGCCACCGCCGGGTTCCTGGTCGGCCCGCTGCCCGATGTCCTCGGGCGCGACCGCGAGCGCTTCGCCGGACGCCGCACGCTCGTCGTCGGGGCGGGGCACTCGGCGGCCAACACGCTCCTCGCGCTCGGCCGCCTCGCCGCCGAGGAGCCCGGCACCGAGGTGGTGTGGGCCATCCGCGGCGCGTCGCCCGCGAAGGTCTACGGCGGTGGTGCGGCCGACGAGCTCGCGGCGCGCGGCGCGCTCGGCTCGGACCTGCGCTCGCTCGTCGCCTCGGGCGCCGTCCGGCTCGTCACGGGTGTCGAGGTGACCGCGCTCGAGGTGCACGACGACACCGTGACCGTCGTCGGCGCCACCGCCGACGGCGAGCTGCGGCTCACCGGCCTGCACGCGGTGGCTGCGGCGACCGGCTTCCGTCCCGACCTGTCGATCCTCGCCGAGGTCCGCCTCGACCTCGACCCCGGCCTCGAGGCGCCGCGAGCGCTCGGCCCGCTCATCGACCCGGCGTACCACTCGTGCGGGACGGTGCCGCCGCACGGCCACCGCGACCTCGCCCAGCCCGACGAGGGCCTGTACGTCGTCGGCATGAAGTCGTACGGCCGCGCACCGACGTTCCTCATGACGACCGGGAACGAGCAGGTCCGCTCGGTGGTCGCCGCCATCGCGGGGGACCTCGCCGCGGCCGACGAGGTCCAGCTCGTCCTCCCCGAGACCGGCGTGTGCTCGACGAACGCTGCGGGCGTCGACACCGCGGCGGCGGGTGGCTGCTGCGGCACCGCGACGGGCGTCGACGGGCTGGACGTCCCGGACGAGGCGCACCGCGACCGGCCCGAGGGCGCGCCCGCGCAGGGCTTCGCGACGGGCGCCGCGGGTGGCGGGCTCGTCGCCCAGCTCGCGCTCGCGCAGGCGCCGTCGGGCTCGTGCGGCACGGGCGGCTGCTGCGCGTGAGCGGGTCCGGCGGCGGCCGGGCGGGACCGTCGGGCGGACAGGCGGGCCGGCCCGCCGCACCGGGGCCGCCGGTCGCGTCCGCGGCGCCCGGGGGACCGCGTCTCCAGGGACCGCGCTTCCCGGGCTGGCGGATGGTCGGCGTGCTCGCCGTGACCGAGACCGTCGGCTACGGCGCGCTGTTCTACTGCTTCGCGGTGGTCCTCGTCCCGATGCGCGACGACCTGGGCGCCACGACGGCGCAGGCGTCCGGCGCGTTGTCGCTGTCGCTCGCGGTCTCCGGGCTCGCGGCCCCGCTCGTCGGGCGCTGGGTCGACCGTCACGGCGCGCGGGCGCTCATGACGGCCGGCAGCGTCGTGGCCGGCGTGGGGGTCCTCGCGTGGTCGCGCGCGACGACGCTGCTCGAGCTCTACGCGGCGTTCGTCGTCGTCGGGCTCGCCGGCGCGGCCGTGCTCTACGAGCCCGCGTTCGCCGTCGTCACGGCGTGGTTCCGCGACGGCCGTCGCCGCGCGCTCCTCGTGGTGACGGTCGTCGCGGGCCTCTCCTCGACGGTGTTCCTGCCGCTCACGCAGGCGCTCGTCGAGCGGTCGGGGTGGCGGGGCGCGCTCGTCGTGCTCGCGCTCCTCGTGGGCGCGTGCGCCGTGCCGCACGCGCTCGTGCTGCGCAGGGGCCCCGCGGACCTCGGCCTCGCGCCCGACGGCGCCGGGCTCGCGCCGTCGGCCGACGACGACGCCCCACCGCGGGGTGAGGCCCGCTCCCCCGCGGACGGCGCCGCCGCACCGGTCACGCCGCGCCTGGCCACCCCGCGCGGCGACGCCCCGGCAGGCCGCCCGAGGTCGGTCCACCACCTCACGGTCGCCGCCGTCCTCCAGGCGGTCGCGACGACGACCGTCACGGTGCACCTCGTCGCGCACCTGCAGGGCTCCGGGGTCGCCCCCGACCACGCCGCGCTCGCCGCGGGTGCGCTCGGCGTGATGTCCGTCGCCGGCCGGCTCGTGTTCGCGGGCGGTGCGCGCGTCGGCCCCGCGCGGGCCGCGGCGACGCTGCTCGCGGGTCAGGCGCTCGGCGTCGTCGCCCTGCTGGCCGTTCCCGGCACGGCGGGTCTCGTGGCGTTCGTGGTGCTCGCCGGGGCAGGGTTCGGGGTCATGACGATCGCGCGCGCGGCGCTGCTCGGCCAGTACGTGCCGCTGACCCGGTACGCGTCGGCCTCGGGCCGGCAGGCTCTCGCGACGACGGCAGGGCGCGTCGCGGCTCCCCTCGCGGGCGGCGCCGCGATCACGGCGGTCGGCTCGGGGCCGACGTTCGCCGCCGTCGCCGCGTGCTCGGCCGCCGCGGCCGTCGCGCTCCTGGCCGCGGAGCGCGCCGCGTGACCCCGCCCGCGGTGCGGGACGCGACGCCCGACGACGCCGGGACCGTCGCGGTGATCGTCAACGCCGGGATCGACGCGCGGACCGCGACGTTCGAGACCGAGCACCGCACGACGGGCGCGATGGCGGAGCGCATCGCCTCGACCTCCCCGCGGCACGCGTTCCTCGTCGCGGAGCTCGACGGCGTCGTCGTCGGCTGGGCCGCGACCTACCCGTACTCGCCGCGCGCCGTGTACGACGGCGTCGCGGAGTACTCGATCTACGTCGCACCCGACGCGCACGGGCGCGGGGTCGGGTCGGCGCTGCTCGGCGCGCTGCTCGACCGCGCACGGGCCGCGGGGCTGCACAAGGTCACGAGCCGCGTCTTCCCCGAGAACGCCGCGAGCCTGGCGCTCGCCGCTCGACACGGGTTCGAGGTGGTCGGCACGCACCGCTCGCACGCGCGGCTCGACGGCGTGTGGCGCGACGTCGTCACGGTGGAGGTGCTGCTGCTCTGAGCGCGCACCTCCACGGTCCGGACGGTGACCATCGGTCGCGCGCGGACGCGCGGCGCGGCACGCTCACCCGCATGACGACACCCATGGTGCTGCCCGACGGCGAGCCGGCCGCCGGGCCCTGGACCCCCGTCCCGGTCGCGACGCTCGCGCAGCGGCTGCTCGAGGGCGCGCCGCGCGGCGACGACGGCGGCTGGGGCGACCGGCCGTGGGTCGTCGCCGTCGACGGCCGCAGCGGGAGCGGCAAGTCGACGCTCGCGCAGAGCCTGCTGCCGCACCTCGCCCCCGCCGTCGTCGTGCACACGGACGACCTCGCGTGGCACGAGCCGATGTTCGGCTGGGCGCACCTGCTGGTCGAGGGCGTGCTGGAACCTGCCCTGCGCGGGGAGGACGTGTCCTTCCGGCCCCCCGCGTGGGAGGAGCGCGGCCGCGAGGGCGTCGTCGACGTCCCCGTCGGGCTGCGCGCGGTCGTGGTTGAGGGGGCCGGGGCGAACCAGCGCCGCTTCGCGCACCTCGTCGACCGGACCGTGTGGGTCCAGTCCGACCACGCGCTCGCCGAGCAGCGCGGCATCGCGCGCGACGTCGAGCAGGGCGTGAACGGCGACGCCGAGGAGTCGCGGCGCTTCTGGCACGAGTGGATGGCGCACGAGCTGCCGTTCTTCGCCGACGAGCAGCCGTGGACGCGTGCCGACGCGGTCGTGGCCGGGACGCCCACGGTCGCGCTCGCCGAGGGCGAGGTCGCGGTGGCCGAGGGGCCGCTCGGCCGCTGAGGCCCGGCCGGCGCCGTCCCCTCAGCCCGACCGCCGCCACGGGTGCTCCGCCCAGTCGACGACGCGCAGCGGGACGACGAGCACGGGCCGGTGCTGGTGGTGGGTCAGCCGCACGGCGACCGATCCCTCGACGGCCTCCCGCAGGCGCGCACCCGCCCCGGGCGCCCTCGTGCCGATCACGAACCCCGCAGCGTCGACGGCCCGCGCGAGGTGCGTGAGGGCCCGGTCGGGTCGCCCGGCGAGGTAGCGGAAGTGCCACGGCACCCCCGAGTCGGCCAGCACGCGCGCGAGGGACGCCTCGATGTCGCGCTGGGTGTCCTCCCACAGCGTCGCGTCGCCCCCGTCGGGGTCGACGTCGTCGTGCCAGACGCTCCCGTCCGGGTACTCCTCGCGCGTGTAGCGGGCCGGGTCCACGTACGCGAGGTAGAGCTCGGTCGCCCCGGTCGCAGCGGCCCACGCGGCCGCCGTCAGCGGGACGAGCTCGGGCTGACGGGGCACGACGCCGACGACGAGCGGATGACCGCGCAGCGGGACGATCCGCTCGCGTGCGGGCTGCGGGACGACGTGCGTGGGCATCGGGGACCTCGCCCTCGTCAGGGTGCGTCCTCCGACGGTACGCCGGTCCTCAGCGACCCGTCAGCCACATGGCGCCGACGCCCGCAGATGCCGCCGCGACGCACGTCACGAGCGTGCCGAGGGCGTTGAGGACCGCCCAGCGCACCTCGCCGGCCTGGACGAGCCGGACCGTCTCGACCATCGCCGTCGAGAACGTCGTGTACCCGCCGCAGAACCCGGTCGCCGCGGCCGTGAAGGCGAGCGACCCCAGCCCGTGGAACAGGTGCGCACCCGTCAGCAGGCCCAGCAGGAGCGAGCCCGTCACGTTGACGACCACGGTCGCCACCGGCAGCGCACCGCGAGCGCGGCTGCGCACCAGGCCGTCGACGACGAACCGGGTCGCCGCACCGAGGCCGCCGAGCAGCGCGACCAGCGCGACGGTCACCGCGCACCCCCACGGGGCGTCGTCGTCCGCGGCAGGTCCGTCCGGCGGGCGTCGCGGCGTCCACCGCGTCGCGCGCCGACGACGACGCCGGCCAGCGCAGCCGAGGCGCCCGCGATCACGCTCACGACGCCGTACGCGAGCCCGAGGCCGATGCGGCCGTCCACGACGAGCCGCTCGACCTCGATCGCGAGGGTGCTGAACGTCGTGAAGCCCCCCAGCAGCCCGGTCCCGAGCGCGAGCCGCAGCCGACGCGCCCCGTCGGACTCCGGCCCCCGCCGGACGAGCGCCTCGAGCAGCACGCCGAGCAGGAACGCGCCGACCAGGTTCTCGACGAACGTCGCGGTCGGCCAGCCGTCGGTCGGCCCGACCCAGGTGCTCACGCCGTAGCGCGCCGCCGAGCCGACGGCACCGCCCGCCGCGACGAGCGCCACGAGGCCTGGCCGCAGGTGGGGCGGGCGGCGGGACGTCTCGCTGCTCATGCCGTCCTCTCCCGCGCTGACCGGGACAGGGTAGCGATCCGGGGCTCCGTTTCGGGTCGGGCCGGGGTCGGGCCGGGGTCGGGCGCGTCGCGTCAGGCGGGGCAGCACTCCGGCTGCAGGAGCTCGTCCGCCGCGCGCCGCAGCCGCGCGGCGACCGACGCGAGCGGCGCGGGGCGGACGGCGGCGGCCGACGTCCGGTGCGGCGCACGCCGCGCGGCGGGGCGTGTGGCGGCGACCTCGGCGAGGTCACGCGCGCGGACGTGGTGGAGCGGGAGGTAGGTCTCGGGGTGCATCGGTGCTCCTCGGTGGTGGCGGGGGACGGCGAGCGGTGCGCGGGCCGACCGGCTCGCCGCGGGCCTCTCGGGCGACTGATTCATCGACGTCTGTCGATGGGATGATCCTGGACCGCTCATCGACGATTGTCAATACTCTGTCGTCGGCCGTCGGTGCGGCGCCAGCGATGCACCACCGGCACCGCCCACACCATGACGAGCACGCTCGTGACGGCCCCGACGGCAGGGCCGGTCGCCTCCGTCGCCGCCGTGAGGTTGAAGGCGGTGTGCCACGCGGCGACCAGCAGGACGCTGCCCCGGCCCTCGACGTACAGGTGCGTCAGGACGACGGACCCCGCCACGAGCCCGACCAGCCACCCCAGCGCCAGCGGCCCCATCCCCCGGAAGCGGTCGACGACGAGGAAGAGCGGCGCGTGCCACCCCGCCCACACCGCCGCGACGACGAGCGCGGTGCGCGTCGGCGCGTGGTCGCGCAGCAGCCGGTCGGCCGCGAACCCGCGCCAGCCGGTCTCCTCGCCGAACCCGTTGACCACGAGCGCGACGGCGACCACCCCGAGCGGCCCGATCGCGCCGACGCCGGTGTACCGCGCCAGGTCCGACGGCGCGGGCACGTCGTCGGCGGTCAGCAGCGGGACGACGAACGCCAGGGTCGCGAGCGCGGCGGTCGCGACCACGACGAGCCACCAGCGCCACCCGACGCGCCACCGCACGACGCGCCGCCCGAGCGCCCGCAGCCCCGCGCGGCCGTCGGCGAGCCCGGTGACCGCGACCGCGGCGACGGCGGGCCCGAGCAGACCCGGCAGGTGCGTGGGCCACGGCACGCCGGGGCGCGAGACCGCGCCGACGACGACCATCGGGACCCACCACGCCCACGACACGGCGTACGCGAGCACCACGAACGCCGCGACCGGCCGACGGCGCACGAACGACCTGGTCGCGGCCGTCGTCGTCCGACCGCGGCCGACGGACGGACCACGCGTCGCCACCGGCCACCTCCTCCGGCCCCACCACCACGGTCGCCCCGCCTGGGCCCGCGGACGAGAGTCGGAGGTCCTGACGGGCGCGTGCCCGCGCCCAGGCGTGGAAGGCTGGGACGCCGGGCTCGAGCCCGGCGAGCACGCCGACGCGGAGGGATACCGGTGGACCGAGCAGCACGGGGCGCGCGATGAGCGTCCCCGACGCCGCCGTCCACATCGACGGCGGCGACCTCGGCTGCTGGCGGCTCCTGCTCATCCTCCGCGACCGCGCGGCCGAGCTGCCGGCCGGGACGGTCGTGCACCTCACGACGAGCGACCCCGTCGCACCGATCGACCTGCCGGCGTGGTGCCGGCTCACGGGGCACGAGTACCTCGGTCAGGTGGGGACCGACGGCGACCGCGCGACCTATGCCGTGCGCACCGCCGCGACCCCGGTGCCGACGCGGCCCGACGCGCCGTGGAAGGTCGACGGCTGACGCGACCGGGCCCCGGCGAGCGGCCCGTCGGTCAGCGGTCGCGGACGAGCGTCAGCCCCCAGCGCCCGCAGCGCACTCGCGGTCGGCCGACGCCTCGAACGTCGGCACGGGGCGCGCCTCGGCCTCCTCGGCGGTCGTCGCGAGCCCGTTGCGTCCGATGTCCTCGATGAGCCAGTCCATCTCGTCGATCTCACGGCGCTGCGCCTCGCTGATGGATGCGGCGAGCTCGCAGACCCGCACGTCCTGGATCGAGGCCCGCTCCGAGCGCGTGATCGCGAGCGAGTGGTGCGGGATCATCGCGCTCATCCACGACGTGTCCCCGACCGTCGTCTGGCTGCGGTCCAGGTAGACGCCGCCCGCGAGCAGCAGCAGGCTCCCGACGACGAGGGCGGCGTTCGCCTTCGCGCTCTTGTACATCGTGAGCATCCAGGCCAGCATCACGAGCCCCATGGCGCCGCCCATGGTCAGCGCCATGAACAGGCGGCTCTGGCTGAACCGGACGTGGCTCCACTCCCACGAGCCGACGAACATGGTCCAGTACATGACGACCATGCCCGTGAGGATCATCGCGACGAAGCGCAGGTACATGCCCTTCCCGTGACCGCCGCCGTGCTGGTCGCCGTGCTCACCGCCGTGCTCACCGCCGTGCTCACCGCCGTGCTCACCGCCGTGCTCACCGCCGTGCTGGTCAGCACGCTGGTCGACGCGCCCCTCGCGTCCGTCCGCCATCGGTCGGCCCTCCCCTTCGCTCGTCGCGGTCGCCGCCGGCCCGCGCCCGGGTGGGGCGCCGTGCAGTCGACCGCTCTCGACGCTAGGCACGACGTCGCGGGGGGCGCACGTCGGGAGGGGGGCCCCGGCGATGAAGGTTCGATGAAGGGGACACCCGTCCCGCGTCAGCCGTCGGCGCCGGGGACCTTGTCGGTGACGTCGTCGTACGCCGCCGCGGCCGGCAGCTCGTCGGGCGCGTACACGAGGCGCAGGACTCCGGTGGGGAACGCCTCCGAGCTCACGAGGCGCAGCGGGTAGACGTCACCCTCGTCGAAGAGCCGCTCGCCGTGCCGCGCCGCGACCGGGTGGACGAGGAGCCGCAGCTCGTCGAGGAGCCGCGCCGCGAGCAGCTGCCGGACCACGGAGATCGAGCCGGCGACGAGGATCTTGTCGACGCCCGGCTCGGCCGCGACGGCGCGCACCGCGTCGAGGAGGTCGCCCTCGACACGCTCCACGTTGCGCCACCCGAGGTCCTGGTCGCCGCGCGTCGCGACCAGCTTGCGCACGTCACCGAGCTGCGCGGCGAAGGTCGCGTCCTCACCGCCCGCGGCCTCCCGGTCGGGCCACGCCCCCGCGAAGCTGTCGTAGGTCACGCGCCCCAGGAGCAGGACGTCGACGTCCTCGTAGTCCTCGCCGACGGCGGCGCCCATGCGGTCGTCGAAGTAGGGGAAGTGCCACGCGGGGTCGATCTCGGCGACGCCGTCGAGCGAGATGAACAGGGTCGAGACGATCGTGGCCATGTCTGCCTCCGTGGTCGGGAGCCCGCGTTCCGCGGGGGGTCTGCTGCATCAGACCAGCCCGGCGCCGAGAAGTCATCGCGCGTCGACGGCAGCGGTGACGACGCCGTCGACGCGGGCTTCACGGAGCCTTCATCCGACCTCGACCCGCGCTCGACGCGGCCGCGCGACGCTGGGTGCAGGACCCCGACCGGGGTCCGGTGCGCCGCACGAGGAGGCCGACCATGTCGTGGTGCCTGGGGTACGGGACCGGCGGCTGGCTCATGATGGGCACGAGCCTCGTCGTCCTCGCGCTCGCCGTCTGGGCGGTGGCCCGCCTCTTCCCGGGCGCACCTCCGCCGCCCCTGTCGCCCGACCCGATGGCCGTGCTCGACGCACGGCTCGCGTCCGGGGACATCGACCTGGACACCCACCGCACGCTGCGGGACGAGCTCGCGGGCCGCGCCACGGGCCGGCCGGGCGGTTACGGCGCAGGTGCGGGGGCGGTCTGAGGCTCAGGCGGCAGGGAGGACGAGCGTGAAGGTCGCGCCCCGCCCGGGACCGTCGCTCGCCGCGACGAGCGTCCCGCCGTGCGCGCGCGCCAGCGCGAGGCTGATCGCCAGGCCGATCCCGGACCCGCCGCGTCCGCGGTCCCGGGCGGTGTCGGCGCGGTAGAAGCGCTCGAGCACGTGCGGGAGGTGCTCCGGCGCGATGCCCTCGCCGGTGTCGGCGACCTCGAGCGCGACGCCGTCGTCGCTCCGCCGCGCCGCGAGGGTCACGACGCCGCCCGCGGGCGTGTGCCGCAGGGCGTTCGTCAGGAGGTTGTCGAGCACCTGCGCGATGCGGGTCCGGTCGACGCGGAGGGCCGGCAGGTCGTCGTCGACCCGCACCTCGACCGTGACGCCCGCGGCCGCCGCGCGTTCGCGCACCGCACCCTCGGCCGCGGCGAGCAGCTCGGCGGGCGCGACGGGCGCGCGGTCGAGGACGATGTCCCCGGCCTCGGCGCGGGTCACGGCGGCGAGGTCCTCCGCGAGCCGCGTGAGCCGCGCGGCCTGGTCGAGCAGCACCTCGACCGTCGCCGGGTCGAGGTCCTGCACGCCGTCCTCGACCGCCTCGAGGTAGCCGACGATCGTCGCGACGGGCGTCCGCACCTCGTGCGCGACGTCGGCGAGCAGGCGCGCCCGCAGGCGGTCGGCCTCGCGGAGGCGCGCGGCCATGCCGTTGAAGGAGTCGGCGAGCTCGTCGAACTCCGAGCCGAGGCCGGGCGGCGGGACGCGGGACTCGTACGCACCGGAGCCGATGCGCGCCGCCGCGGCCGAGACCGCCCCGAGCGACCGGCCGATGCGGCGCGTGAGCACCACGCTGACCGCGGCGGAGGCGGCCGCGGCCGCGCCGAGCGCGAGAGCCAGGGACACGGTGCTCGCGTCGACGAAGGCCTGCTCGGCGTGCACGACGACGGCGTCATCCTCCTCCGCGCCCGCCCGGAGCATGTGCTCGTGGAACAGCCCCGGCCCGACGGCCGCCGCGACGAGCCACGCGGTGACGCCCCCGGTGACCAGCACGGCGCCGAGCGCCACCAGGAGGCGCGCGCCGAGCCCCCAGTCCGCCGCGGGCCGGTCCGCGCTCACGCGCCCGTGCCGATCCGGTAGCCGACCCCCCGGACGGTCCGCACGTAGCGCTGCGCGTCGACCGTGTCGCCGAGCTTCTGGCGCACGTGCAGGACGTGGACGTCGACGAGGTGCTCGTCGCCCACCCAGCCCGGTCCCCACACCGCGTCGATGAGCGCGCGTCGGCTGAACACGCGCCCCGGCCGCCCTGCGAGCGTCGCGAGCACGTCGAACTCGGTCCGCGTCAGGGGCACCGCACGGTCGCCGAGGTGCACGTCCCGCGCGTCGACGTCGATCCGCAGGTCGCCTACCTCGAGCAGCTGCGCGGCAGGGACGGCCGCCGCACCCACCGTCGGGGCCCGGCGCGGACGGCGCATGAGCGCCGCGACGCGCGCCATGAGCTCGCGCGGGCTGAACGGCTTGGTCATGTAGTCGTCGGCGCCGACCGACAGGCCGATCAGGGTGTCCACCTCCTCGGCGCGCGCGGTGAGCATCACGACGTAGCAGTCGGAGAACGTCCGCAGCCGGCGGCACACCTCGACGCCGTCCAGGCCCGGGAGCCCCAGGTCGAGCACGACGACGTCCGGGTCGACCTCGCGCAGCACCTCGACCGCCTCGGCACCGTGGTGGCAGACGGTCGTCGCGTAGCCGTCGCGCTCGAGGTAGCCGGCGACGAGTCGCGCGAGCGGCTGCTCGTCGTCGACGACGACGGCGCGACGTGCCGCCCCGTCCGTGCCGGCGGGTGGGGCTGCGGGTGCGGTGCTCACGGGTCCATCTTGGGTGACCCGGGCCGGTGCGGAGCCGGACGCCGCGGGCTTCATCGAACCTTGACCGGACGTCGGTCGTCGCTTCGGGGCGCACTGCCGAACCTGTGGTGTCAGCCCAGCCGAGGAGCGCCCGATGCCCACCCCGCCCGTCGTCACCGTCGTGCAGTCCCCCGCGTGCCACTTCTGCCACGACGCGGAGCAGGCGCTCGCCGACCTCGCCCGCGAGGTGCCGCTCAGCATCCGCCTGGTCGATGTCGGGACCGACGAGGGTCGTGCGCTCGTCGCCGAGCACCGGCCCGCGATGAACCCGCTCGTCCTGCTCGACGGCGACTTCTTCTCCTCGGGCCGGCTCCCGCGCCGCAAGCTCGCCAAGGCGCTCGCCGCCCGCACGGCGACGACGGCGGTCGGTGCCTGATGGGCAGCGAGCTGCTCGCCACCGGCAGCATCCTCGCCGCGTTCTTCGCGGGGGGTGTCGCGCTCTTCGCGCCCTGCTGCATCGTGTTCCTCGCGCCGTCGTACCTCGCGGGTGCGGTGAAGAACGCGCGCTGGCGGCTCCTGCCGCTGACGTTCGTGTTCGCCGCGGGGCTCGCGGTGGTGCTCGTCCCGATCACGCTCGGGATGGGGCTGCTGGCCGGCGCGATCGCCCGCTACCACGCGCCCCTGTACTGGGCGGGCGGGCTCCTCATGATCGCCCTCGCCGGCCTCGCGCTCTCGGGACGCATGTGGTCGCTGCCGTCGTTCGTGCGCGCGCCCGACACCACGCGCGGCGACACCGCGAGCTTCTTCGCCCTCGGCGTCTTCTCGGGCATCGCGTCGTCGTGCTGTGCGCCCGTGCTCGCCGGCGTCATGACGCTGTCGGTGCTGTCCGGCTCGGCGGTCGGCGGTCTCGCGCTGGGGCTCGCGTACGTGTTCGGCATGGTGTTCCCGCTCTTCGTCATGGCGCTCGTGTGGGACCGCGCGCGGCTCGGCGAGCGCGGCCTGCTCCGCGCCAGGCCGGTCCGTCTCGGCGTCGCCGGCCGGACGCTCGTGACCAACACGGTCAACGTGGCGGTCGCGGTGGGCTTCGCGATCATGGGCGTCGCCGTCATCGCGCTCGCCGGCAGCACCGACATGACGGGCGGCAGCGCGTTCCAGGACTCCGCGAGCCGCGCGCTGACGGACGTGTTCGCTGGCGTCCAGGACGTCCTCGCCCCCGTGCCCGAGCCGCTCCAGGCCGTGGCGCTGCTCGTGGTCGCAGCGGTCTTCGTCCTGGCGACCCTCGTCGACCGCCGCCGGCCGGGAGGTGGCGCGGCCGCGGCACGGACCACGACGGCCACGACGGCCACGACGGCCACCACCGACACGACGTCGGCTCCGACCGACGACGCACCGACCCCCTCCTGCCACGCCACCCCGCGCACGGAAGAGACGACGTCATGACCTCCGGATCCGCCACCCGCCGCCTCGCCGCGCAGGAGCCCGCCGCGCCCCCACCCGCTCCCGACGGACGGCGCCAGCGCCTCGGCGCGGTCGCGTGGCTCGTCGGCCTCGTCGTCGTCGGCGTCCTCGTCGCCGTCGGGCTCCTCACCTCACGCCCGACGACGACCGAGGCCACGGGCCGGGCCCCCGACTTCACGCTCCCCACGTCCGAGGGAGGGACCGTCTCGCTCTCGGACTTCCGCGGCGAGCCCGTCGTCCTCTACTTCAACGAGGGCGCCGGCTGCGACTCGTGCCTGGTCCAGATGGCCGAGATCGAGAAGGACCCGGCGTTCGCCGAGGCCGGGATCACCGTGCTGCCGATCGTCATGAACACCGCGGACCAGATCAACGCCGACCGCGAGCGCCTGGGCGTCGAGGCGCCGTTCCTGCTCGACGACGGCACGGTCTCCGAGGCGTACGGGACGCTCGGCACGGGCATGCACGAGGGGCTGCCGGGTCACGGCTTCGTGCTCGTCGACCCCGACGGCGACCAGCTCTGGCAGGGCAGCTACCCGTCGATGTGGCTCGCCCCGTCCGCCCTCCTCGAGGAGGTCACCAGCCGGCTCTGACCACCGACCCCACCGTTCGACCACCCCGACCGAGGAGTGCACCATGGGCTGTTGCCGCGACACGACGAGCGCGACCACGCAGACCAGCGACACCACGACGACCACGTCCGACGGCTGCTGCGGCGCAGGCGCGACGCGCACCGACGGCTGCTGCTCCACCACCGCGGCACCCTGACACCGGACCGGCCGGTGCCGTGGACTCACGGCACCGGCCGCGCACCCACCACCTCCTGGGAGAACCACATGACGACCACCACCCGCCGACGGCTCGCCGCGACCGCGAGCGCCCTGGCGCTGGCCGCCACCCTGACCGCCTGCGCGGGCGACGCCGACGAGGCGCCCGCGTCGACGTCCTCGTCGCAGGACGCGCAGGCCGGCTCGGACGCCGCGGCGACCGAGCACAACGACGCGGACACCCAGTTCGCGCAGATGATGATCATCCACCACGAGGGTGCGGTCGAGATGGCCGACCTCGCGGTCGAGCGGGCGGAGTCGCCCGACGTCGTCGCCCTGGCCGAGCGGATCTCGGCCGCGCAGGGCCCCGAGATCGAGCTCATGTCCGACTGGCTCGACGCGTGGGGCGAGGACCCGGCGGGCGACGCCGACATGTCCGGCATGGACCACGGCGGCATGGACATGGAGGGCATGGACCAGGACGAGGCCATGGGCTCCCTGTCCGAGCTCGAGGGCACCGACTTCGACCGGAGCTTCCTCGACCTCATGGCCGCGCACCACCGTGGCGCGATCGAGATGGCGGAGGAGCACCTCGAGGATGGCGTCAACCCCGAGGCGCTCGAGCTGAGCGAGACGATCATCGAGGACCAGAGGGCGGAGATCGCCGAGATGGAGGAGATGCTCGAGGGCCTGTGACCGCGCGCTCACCCGGAGCAGCACGGAGGGCCGCCGCGATCCGCGGCGGCCCTCCGTGCGTCGTCGAGCGGCGCCGTCGTCGTCGGCCTCAGCGGGCCGCGACGCGGGCGGGGTCCAGGTCGAGCCGGCGCAGGAGCTGCGCGTTGAGCGCGACGACGACGGTCGAGGCGCTCATGAGCACCGCACCCACCGCGGGCGAGAGCACGAACCCGGCCCATGCGAGGACGCCCGCCGCGAGCGGGATCGCCACGAGGTTGTAGCCCGTGGCCCAGGCGAGGTTCTGCCACATCTTGCGATAGGACGCCCGCGACAGCTCGATCGCCGCGACGACCCCGCGCGGGTCGTCCGACGCGAGCACGACGCCCGCCGACTCGACCGCGACGTCCGTGCCCGCCCCGATCGCGATGCCGACGTCGGCCGCCGCGAGGGCCGGGCTGTCGTTGAGGCCGTCGCCCACGGCGGCGACACGACGGCCGCGCGCCTGGAGCTCGGCGACCTTCGCGTGCTTGTCGGCCGGCAGGACCTGCGCGAACACCTCGTCGATCCCCAGGTCGGCCGCGACCGCCTCGGCGACGTTGCGCGCGTCGCCCGTGACCATCGCGACCTGGACGCCGCGACGACGCAGGGCCGCGACGGCCTCGCGCGACTCGGGACGGATGGCGTCCTGCACCGCGAGCGCACCGACCACCGCACCGTCGCGCACGACGTGCAGCACCGACGCGCCCCGGGCGGCCCACGGGGCGGTCACGACGTCGAGCGCCTCCGGTGCCGCGACCCCGAGCTCGGCGAGCAGGGCGGGCCCGCCGACGTGCACGGTGCGGCCCTCGACCTCGGCGCGCACACCACGCCCCGCGAGGGTCTCCAGACCCGTCGCGACCGGGTGGGCGACGCGCTCGCCGGCCCGGACGACGGCCCGCGCGACCGGGTGCTCGCTGTCCGCCTCGACCGCGGCCGCGAGACCCAGGACGACGTCGTCGTCCCAGCCGTCCGCGCCCGCGACGTCGGTGACCGTCGGGCGGCCGACCGTGAGGGTGCCGGTCTTGTCGAACAGGACCGTGTCGACCGTGCGCATGCGCTCGAGGGCGAGGCGGTCCTTGACCAGCAGCCCGGCGCGCGCGGCGCGCTCGGTCGAGATCGCGATGACGAGCGGGATGGCGAGGCCGAGCGCGTGGGGGCACGCGATCACGAGGACCGTCACGGTGCGCTCGACGGCGTCGGGCATGTCACCGAGGGCGGCCCACGCGGCGAACGTGAGCACTCCGGCCGCGAGCGCGAACCAGAACAGGAAGCCCGCAGCGCGGTCCGCGAGCGCCTGCGCGCGTGACGCCGACGCCTGCGCGTCCGCGACCAGGCGCTGGATGCCCGCGAGCGCGGTGTCGGCGCCGATCGCCGTCACGCGCACGCGCAGCGTCGAGTCGGTCGAGACGGTGCCGCCGACCACGGTGTCGCCGACCGCCCGGCGGACGGCCTTGGACTCGCCCGTGATCATCGCCTCGTCGACGTGCGCGCTGCCGTCGACGACGACGCCGTCGGCGGGGACCCGGCCACCGGCCCGGACCAGGACGACGTCGCCCGTGCGGAGCCGGTCGAGCGGCACCTCGGTCGTGCCGCCGTCGGTGACCACCTCGGCGAGGTCGGGCAGGAGGGCGGCGAGCGCGTCGAGCGCACCGGACGCGGCGCCGAGCGCACGCATCTCGAGCCAGTGCCCGAGCAGCATGATCACGACGAGGAGCGCGAGCTCCCACCAGAAGTCGAGGCCGGTGGCCGCGCCGAGCGTGGTCGCCCACGAGGCGAGGAACGCGACGGTGATCGCGAGCGAGACGAGGAGCATCATCCCGGGGCGGCGGGACCGCGCCTCGACGAGCGCGCCCGTGAGGAAGGGCCACCCGCCGTAGAGGTAGACCACGGTCCCGAGCACGGGTGACACCCACGTCGAGCCGGGGAACGCGGGCGGCACGTAGCCGAGGAGGTGGGCGAACATCTCGCTGAACAGGACGACCGGGACCGCGAGCACGAGGCTCAGCCAGAACCGGTCGCGGAAGCGCGCCGCGTGGTCCCCGTGACCCGCGTTGCCGTGACCCGCGTGCTGGACAGCGGCGCCGTGGCCTCCGTGGCCTCCGTGGTCACCGTGGTCGCCGTGGCCTCCGTGCGGCGCCGCCTCGGCGGCTCGCGGGCCGCGCTGCTCGGCCGCCCGGCCCGTGTGCTCGGTGTGGTGGCTCATCGTCCTCAGCTCCTCTCGGATACCCCGCCGGGGTATGTCGTGCTGAACACCGCCGCCCGCCCGACGCTTCCCGATCGCACGCGCCTTCATCGAGTCTTCATCGACCCGGCCCGTCGGCCGTCGGCGCCGCGGAACCACGGTGGACTCGCATGGCGGATACCCCCGGGGGTATCGTCGTACCGCAGCCGACGACACGGCGCGCACCCACCCACCCCCAGCGACCCCCGGAGGCCCGCCCCATGCCCACCCCCGACACGACCCTCCTCGGCCGCCTGCGCCGGCTCCTCGGCCGCGGTGACGACGACGGCGGCCTGCCGACGACGGTCGACGCAGCCCGCGCGATCGAGCTGGTCCGTGACGGCGCGGCGCTGATCGACGTCCGCGAGCGCAGCGAGTGGAAGACGGGGCACGCGCCGCAGGCGGTCCACGCGCCGCTCGGCGAGCTCGACAAGGCGTCGCGCCGCCTGCGCGCCGAGACGCCCGTCGTCGTCATGTGCGCGTCCGGGATGCGCTCGCGCACCGCAGCCAAGCAGCTGCGCGCCGCGGGCTTCCAGGCGACGAGCCTCTCGGGCGGCATCGGCGCCTGGCAGGCCGCCGGCGGCACCGTCCGCCGCTGACCCGCACCCCACACCACCTACCCCCGCACCCCCACCCACACCCCCACCCGCACCCCACCCGCACCCCCGCTCCGTCGAGATCAGGGTTCGCGTCGGCGAGTCGCGCGACTCGCCGACGCGAACTCTTACCTCGACCAGGGGGGACCCGAGACCCCGCGCGGAATACCGCCGCCAGCCGTACGTTGTATACCCCGGAGGGTATTCAACGACCGAGAGGAACCCATGGCCACCACCACCCTGACCGGCGCGACGTTCATGCAGACCGTCGAGGAGAACGACATCGTCCTCGTCGACTTCTGGGCCGCGTGGTGCGGCCCGTGCCGCATGTTCGCGCCCGTGTTCGAGAAGGCGTCCGAGATGCACCCCGACGTCGTCTTCGGCAAGGTCGACACCGAGGCCGAGCAGGCCCTGTCCGCGCAGGCCGGCATCTCGTCCATCCCGACCCTCATGGTCTTCCGCGAGGGCGTCATGGTCTACAACGAGCCGGGTGCGCTGCCCGCGCAGGCCCTCGAGCAGATCATCACCGCGGTCAAGGAGCTCGACATGGACGACGTCCGCCGCCAGATCGCCGAGCACGAGACGCAGCACGCGGGGCACTGACACCACCCGACGCACGCCACGGAAGGACCGACCATGACGTACGGCATCTCGACCACCGTCGACCGACCCTTCGAGGCGACCCTCGCCGCGGTGCGTGAGGCGCTCGGGACGCAGGGCTTCGGCGTCCTCACCGAGTTCGACCTCGCCGCGACGCTCAAGGCGAAGCTCGACGTGGACGTCGCTCCTCAGGTCGTGCTCGGGGCCTGCAACCCGCCGCTCGCGCACCGCGCCCTCCAGGCGGAGGCGAGCATCGGGCTGCTGCTGCCCTGCAACGTCGTCGTGCGCGCGCTGGACGACGGGCGCACGATCGTGGAGGCGCTCGACCCGGACGTCATGGTCGGCGTCACCGGCAACGACGGGCTCGCCGGCGTCGCGCAGGACGCCGGCACCCGGCTCCGCGCCGCGCTCGACCAGCTCACCGCGCACTGACGCACCACCCGTCGACGACGCAGGGAGGCAGACGATGAGCGAGCAGCACCCGCAGGCGACGACCGCGACACCCGGTGACCGGGTCCGCGCGCACACCGACGACGAGGTCCAGGCGGAGATCGACCGCACGGCGGCCGACCGCGTGGCCCACCTCGCCGGCGCCCCCCGCGCCGACCTGGACGAGCACCTCGCGCAGCTGGACCGCGAGTGGGACGTCGAGCGCGCCCTCGAGGTGAACGCCTCGACGCTCATCCTGGTGTCGACCCTCACGGCGGCGGTCCGGACGCGCAGCTGGTGGCTCGTCCCGCCGGCCGTCGTCGCCGGCTTCCTCCTCCAGCACGGCCTCCAGGGCTGGTGCCCGCCGCTGCCGGTGCTGCGCCGGCTCGGCTTCCGCACGCAGCGCGAGATCGACGCCGAGCGCACGCAGCTCCGCCTGCTCCGCGGCGACCTCCGCTCGCCGTCCGACGTCCCGACGGCCTGACGGCTTGACGGTCCTGCAGGACCCGACGCCCCGCCACCGTGCGCGCCCCCGGCGCGCGCACGGGGCGTCCCGGGCGGACGATGACGGCATGACGCACGGACCGACCGACTGGGTGAGCGGCGAGCGCGTGTTCGGACCGCCCGGCGGGACGCTCGACGTCGACTGGCTCGTGCCCGCCGTCCTCGAGGGCGTGCCGACCGCGACACCCGACCAGGCGCGCGCCGCCCTCGCGGCGGCGTGGGACGCGGCGCAGGGCGGTCCTGCCCCGCAGGCGTCCGAGGTACAGCGGCGCGCGGACGCCGTCGTGCGCGAGGCGGTCGAGGGCTACCGCCCGTAGCGGCTCCACGGCCCGCGGTCCCCCGCGGGCGTCACGCGAGCCCGTGCGCCACGGCGCTGCGTCGCTCCTGCTCGCGCCACTGGCCGAAGCGCGGCAGGTAGCGGTCCCAGTCGACCGCGTGCGCGTCCATCTCCGGGCCGTCGATGCACGCGTGCCGCCGCTCCCGGACGCCGTCGACGACGACGGGGACCATGCACGCGCCGCACATGCCCGTCCCGTCGACCATGACGGAGTTGAGGCTCGCGACGCACGGGGCGCCGTACCGCCGGGTCAGGTCGGCGACCGCACGCATCATGCGCGGCGGGCCGACCGTGACGACCTCGGCCACACGACGCCCCGAGCCGGTCCGAGCGGCCTCGAGGACGCCCTCGAGCGGGCCGGTCACGGGTCCGGCGACCCCCGCGCTCCCGTCGTCGGTCGCCCACACGACGTCGAACCGGCCCGGGGCACCCGCACCGAGCAGCGCGACGCGCTCGTCGGGCCGGTCCCAGAACACGTGCGCGGCGTCGCGGAACCCCGCGACGAGCGTGACGTGGTTGCCAGCCCGCAGGTGCTCGCGCGCGATGGGGTACGCGGGCGGCAGCCCGAGCCCGCCCGCGACGAGCACGACCGTCGTGTCGTCGTCGTGCCGCTCCACGCGGCTCGGGCACCCGAGCGGGCCGGCGACGCCCGCGAGCGCCGCGCCGACCGCCGTCGCGACGAGTCCCGCCGTGCTCGTGCCCACGCCCTGCACGACGAGGGTCACCGTCCCGGCCGTCGCGTCCCAGTCGGCGAGCGTCAGCGGGACGAGCTCGCCGTCGGGCTGCGGAAGGACCCGCACGAACTGCCCCGCCCGCGCCGCCCGCGCCACGAGCGGTGCCCGCACCTCGAGCTCGACGATGCCGGGCGCGAGGTCGGTGCGCGCGACCAGGGTCGGCGCGACGGACGCGAGGTCGGTGAACCGCCGCGCCGACGCGACCGCGCGCCGCACCGCGTCCGCGTCGAGGTCCACAGCGGCGGCGATCTCGCGCGCCGCGGCCCGCCCGTCCCCCGCGGCGTTGATCGCCGTCGACCCGCCGCGGGTCGCGTCGCCCCCGCTGTAGACGCCGGGCAGCGTCGTCTCCTGCGACCCCGCGCGGTCGAGGTCGATCGTGCCGTGACGCGACGTGTGCAGCCGCGGCTCGGAGCCCGTGAGCACCGGGTTGGCGGCGTTGCCGAGCGCCATGACGACGAGGTCCGCGGCGACCGTCTCGGTGCGGCCGGTCGGGACGGGACGACGACGGCCGGACGCGTCGGGCTCGCCGAGCTCCATGACGTCGAGCGTCGCCGCGGTCACGCGCCCCGTGGCCGGGTCGCCCACGAGCTCCGTCGGCGACCTCAGCGGCAGCAGCCGGACGCCCTCCTCGAGCGCGTGCTCGAGCTCCTCGACTCGTGCGGGCATCTCGGCGCGCGTGCGCCGGTACACGACCGTCACGTCGCCGCCCATGCGGCGCGCGGTGCGGGCGGCGTCCATCGCGGTGTTCCCGCCGCCGACGACGAGCACGTGCCGGCCGGCGACGTCGGGCACGGGTGTCTCGTGCCCGTCCCGCAGCCCCTGCATGAGGTTGACCCGCGTGAGCAGCTCGTTCGCGGACATGACGTCGAGCAGGTCCTCCCCCGGGATCCCCATGAAGCGCGGCAGGCCCGCACCCGTCCCGACGAACACGCGCCAGAACCCCGCGTCACGCAGCCCCTGCACGGTCACGGTCCGCCCGACGACGACGTCCTGCACGAACCGCCCGCCGAGCAGCCGGATCCGCTCGACGACGTCGTCGACCAGGTCCTTCGGCAGCCGGAACTCGGGGATGCCGTACCGCAGCACGCCGCCGAGCGCCGGGAACGCCTCGAGCACCGTCACGGGGAACCCGGCGGCCGCGAGCAGGTAGGCGTTGATCAGCCCCGACGGGCCCGAGCCGACTATGGCGACCGGCGGCCGGGTCGCGACCACCCACGGGTCGGGTGCGCCCGCGAGCGTCCGCGCGGCACGTCCAGGGTCGACGACGCGCGCCCGGTCGGGCAGGTAGCGCTCGACCTGACCCACCGACATCGGCGTCTTGAGCAGGCACACGCCCTGGCACTGCTTCTCCTGCGGGCACACGCGGCCCGTCACGCCGGGCAGCGGGTTGCACTCCTCGAGGAGGCCGAGCGCGTCGTCGAACCGGCCCGTGCCGACCAGCTCCAGCACCTCGGGGATGCGGACGCGCACGGGGCAGCCCCCGGTGCGCTCGTCGGTGCCCGCGACGAGCGCACCCAGCTCGCACGGCCGCTCGGCGCACTGCTTGTCGCGCAGCACCTCGAGCCAGACGAGAAGGTCCACCTCGGCGAGCGTGAACCCCTGCCCGAGGTACCCGAGGAAGCCCTGGTCGACGACGCCGAAGTCCGCCGACCGGTCCTCGGCGGCGCGGACGTACGGCGGGATGCGGCGCGCCGCGGGCCAGCCCTCCGACAGCCCCGCGAGCATCGGGTACCGGTCGGACAGGTGCCGGTCGACGCCGCGCACGAACAGCCGCTTCTTCCCCAGCGGCAGGTCCCACAGGAACCGCATGAGCACCGTGCTCGCGTCGTCCTGCCGCAGCAGACCCGCCCACAGCGCCCGGACGAACGCCTCGCTCAGCTCGGGCTGGTGGAACTCCCACGCGACGGCGTGCATCCCGTCCGCGACGAACAGGTCGCGGAACGCCCCGGGCTCCGCGGCGAGGCGCCGTCGGACGAGCTCGGCCTGGGACTCCGTCGCCGTGCTCATCGGGGTGCTCATCGGATGATCTCCGCATCGCACGTCGCCTTCACGCGCGCGATCCGCCGCGCCACGTCGGGCGTGACCTCGAGGTGGTCGAGCGCCCCGGGACGCAGGCGCGCGACCGAGCGCACCTCGCCGTCGACGACGGCGGTGACGCGCTCGAAGAGCTGCGGGAGCTCCTGGTAGCACGTGCCGCAGTCGTTGCACAGGGCCTGGTCCGCGGGGTCCAGCCGGATCGGCGCCTCGTCGACGGCGACCGCCGGCGCCGGGGCGACGAGCCCGTCGGGCGAACCGACCCCGCCCGCGTGCAGGGCGGGGCCGACGGTGGCACCGCCGGGGACGAGGCCCGGCACGACGCCGGACACCCCGCCGGACACCCCGCCCGACACCCCGCCCGACGCCGTGGGCGCACCGCTCGCGACGGCGAGGTCCGCCATGACGCGCGCCATGTCGTCGAGGGACGTCTCACGCAGGCGGGCGGCCTCCTCGTAGCGCGCGGTGAGCGCGTCGACCTCCTCGCGGTGACGCGCGGTGAGCGCGACGACGTGCCGGCCCGCGAGGTGCTGCAGCAGGTGCCAGTGCCGACGCCGGTCCTCGACGAGCGCGACGACCTGCGGCGAGCACGCGACCCGGACGAGGTGCCGCTCGGCGTCGGTCGCGAGCACGACGGGGACGCGACCCTCGCGCGCCTCGGCGGTCAGCTCGACGTACTCCTCGACCGGGACCGCCGCGTCGGCCTCGTCGGCGCGCAGCGGGCGGAACTGCTTGCGGAACCGCCCCTCACCGAGGGCGAAGTGCGCGGGCGTGAGGGTCGTCGTGAGCACCTGCGGCGCGCCCGCGTCGTCGACGTACGCGAGCGTCGTCGTCGTCCACGTGCTGTCGACGTCGGGGTTGCCGTCGAGCGAGAGGCGCTCGGCGAGCGTCTCGCCCTGGCGCGGGTCGTGCACGAGGACCGGGCTCATCCGGCTCTCGACCGCGAGCCGGGACCGCGCGTGGGACTGGTCCTCGGCGACGCCGTTCTCGGTGCCGCACGGCGTGTAGACGTCCATCACGGCGGGTCCGGGGTGCTCGATCATCCGCAGGGCGGTGCGCAGGAAGTGACCGTGCAGCGCCGTCGCGGTGACGCACGCGAAGACGTCGGGGTGCAGCGCGGCGAGCAGCGCGAGCTCCTTGCGGCGCTCGGACTTGCCGAGGTGCGCGCGCCCCACCCGCGCGAGGTCGGCGTCCTGGCCCGTGAAGCTCGCCGTCGACGCCTGGCCGCCCGTGTTCGAGTAGGCGCCCGTGTCGAGCACCAGCATCTTGACCGGCGTGCCGCCGGTGAGGACGCGCGACATCGCGCCGAAGCCGATGTCGTAGCTCGCGCCGTCGCCACCGACGGTGAGGACGGTCGGCAGCAGCCCGAGCTCGTCGTCGGTGAAGTCGCGCCACGAGAGCGTGCGCAGCGCCGGGCCGTGCACCGCGGGGTCGTACGCGTCGTCGAGCTCGAGGCGCGCCTCGCGCAGCGCGCGCACCTCGGGGACGACGTGCGCCGCGATCCCCTCGAAGAGCCCCGCGGCGAGCGGCTGCGCGTCCTGGAACAGGCTGTTGACCCACGGGTCGAGGTACGGCGTGAACGGCAGCGTCGACGCGTAGACGCTGCTGCAGCCGGTCGAGTTGGCGACCACGGTGGGCGCCGGCCCGTGGCCCGTCGGCCCGCCCTCGTCGAGGTACAGGCGGCGCTCGAGCTCGGCCGTCACCGCGGCGAGGTGCGCGCGCCGCTCGTCGTCGTCCGCGAGCGCGTCCCGCTTGGCGGCGAGGCGCGTCAGGAGGTCGGTGAGCTCGTGCGTGCGCGCGACGCGGCGCTGGTCGCCCAGCGCGCGGCTCAGCGACGTGACGAGCCGGATCGCGGTGACCTCGCCGCACCCGCGGCACGCGCCGTGCCCGCCCGTGGTCGCGTAGTAGCACGTGTGGTCGAGGACGACGCGCTTGAGGTCGCCGTCGGACGTCGTCGCGCCGTCGAGGAACCTGCGCGGCGTGTTCGGCAGGTGCGTCATGGTCTCGAAGCGGTCCTCGAGCATCGTGAGGAGGTCGGGCATCTGGTCCTGCGCGCCGAGCGCACCCGGGCCGCACACCTCGACGCACTGCAGGCAGCCCGTGCACTTCCACGGGTCGACCGTCGCGGCGAACAGCCCGCCCGTGCCCGGCGTCGTCCGCTCGGGGGCGTCGAAGAAGGGACGCGTGCGCGCGACGGGGTACGCCGCGACCGCCCCGACGACGGCACCGACGAGCCGGGCGGTGGTGGGCGACGGCGCGTCGAGCACGGACGCCGCGTCCGCGACGACGTCGGCGAACGGCCGCTCGGTCCGGTCACCGCGGTACAGCTCGCGCACGCGCGCGGACCACGTCGGCACCTGGGCGCGCAGCGCGTCGCGCTGCGGCTCGGTCGCGTCGACCCGCGCGATCGCGGTGAGCAGGAGGTCGTGGACCTCGTGCACCGTGTTCGGGATCGCGACGTCGGGGCAGACGAGCGCGCACTCGAGGCAGCCCGTGCAGCTCGTCGGGTCGAACACCGGCACGGTCCGCCGGAACACGCCCTTGTCGCGCGCGGCCCCCGTGCCGACGGGCATGAACATCCCGGTCCCGGGCAGGACCGGCGCCTCGCCGATCGTCCCCTCGCGGAACGGGCGCCCGACGACGTCGTCGAAGTACCCCGGGTCGAACAGCGCGCTCGGGCGCGGGTCGGCCACCGCCGGGCACATCGACGCCGACAACGCAGCGGTCCGCGTGCGCGGCCGCGCCGGCTCGGACTCGACCGCGAGGAACGCCGGGTCGTCGTACTCGACGGGGACCGTCGCGGCGGCGCCGTCGCGGATCACGGCCGTGTTCGCCTCGACGACCGCGTCGCCCTTCGCGCCGAACTTCGCGACGATCCGCTCGCGCACCCGCTCGAGGACCACCTCGGGGCTCGCGCCACCGGACACCCGGTCGACGTGACCGACGACGGCGCCGATGAACGCCATCCCCATCATGCGCGTCTCGAGCTCGGGCGTGGGGGCGTGCCGCGTCGCGACGGCGAACGCGTCGACGACGAGGAAGCGGATCCGGCGCTCGCGGATGGTCCGTCGCGCGTACGCCGGCAGGTCGCGCCAGACGGCGAGCGGCGGCAGGTCCGACTGGAGCAGGAACGTGCCGCCCGGGACCAGGCCCTTGAGCGGGTTCGTGTGGACGAACGCCTTGTGGTCCGGCGAGACGACGACCTCGACGTCCTCGAGCTCGGCGTTGGTCAGCAGGACCGGCTCGGGGCTCAGCGTGATCGAGAAGCTCGTCGGCGCACCGCTCTTCTCCGACCCGTACTTCGGCGCGGCCTTCGGGTGCATGCCGAGCAGCCCGGAGAGCAGCTGCGTGAGCAGCTTGCCGGTCGCGACCGTGCCGTAGCCGCCCACGGAGTGGAACCGCACGCGCAACGCCGACGGCGGCAGGAGCGGCGGGTTGGGCTCGGTCGTGAGCGCCATCGCCTCCGTCTCCGGGTAGGCGTCGCGCAGGCGCTCCTGGAGCTCGGCGACGTGCGGCGGCGGGTCGGTCGAGAAGAGCTGCGAGCCGAGGTAGAGGAGCGGCGGGGTCCCGCCCGCGGCCATGCGGCGGACCATCGCGATCGTGTGCCGCGGCTGGAGGTCGTGCCCGCCGAGCCCGAAGATCGCCGTCGTCAGGCGCGGGGAGAGGTGCGCGCGGAAGAGCGCCTGCGTGACGAGCCGCGTGAGCGCGGTGTCCTCCGAGCGCTCGAGCACCGTGACGGCGGTCGCACCGCGCAGCGCCTCGACCACCTCGTCCTCGGGGAACGGCTGGAGGAGCTTCACGGACACGACGCGCACGCGCAGGCCCCGGGCCTCGAGGTGGGGCAGCACCGCGCGGACGTCGTCGGTCACGGAGCCCATGCCGACGACGGCGAGGTCGGCGTCGTCGGGACCGTAGGTGCGGACGGGCGCGTAGGTGCGGCCGGTGAGCGCGGTGTACTCGGCCATCGCCTGCCGGACGAGCCGCGGGACCTCGCTCGCGAAGTGCGTGCGGTGGTCGACGGCACCGGCCTGGAAGTCCGGCTGGTTCTGCACGGGACCCGTGACGCCCGGGTCGTGGACGTCGACGAGCGCGGGCACGAGCTGGCGGGTCCCCTTGCGCCACGCCCCGCGCCACTGGCGACGCCAGGGCCCCCGGAGCTCCTCGGGCAGCCAGCGGCCCGTGTCGTCGGCCAGGGCGCCGTCGTCGTCGGCCTCGACCGCGTCGGCCGCAGCCGCGAGGTGCCCGCGGAGCGCGGAGAGGTCGGCGGGCGGGACGTCGTCGGCGTGCCGGTCGAGGAACCGCTCGAGCTGGAACACGCGGCCGCGCGCGCCGAGCAGGACCTCCTGCGCGACGGTCGGCGCCGGGATGCGGCCCGCGGGGTCACCCAGGTACTCCTTGAGCAGCTCGGGCTCGGGCAGGCGCACCTCGCTCATGACGTGGCTCGTCGCGAACCCGTCCATGGCGTTGGCGACGGGCACGAGCGACAGCGACGACGTGCGGTACGCGATCGCGGCGAGGTCGGCGGCCTCCTGCGGGTCGGAGCCGAAGAGGATCGTGTAGCCGGCCGGCAGGAGCGCGTACACGTCGTCGTGCCCGGCCATCACGTTGAGCGAGTGCCGCGACACGACGCGCGCCGCGACCTGCAGGACGAAGCCGCCGATCTTCTTGCCGACCGTGACGACGTGCGACTCCATCGCGTAGAGCACGCCCTGGCTCGACGACGCGTTGGACACGAAGTGCCCGCCGGTCAGCGCCGCACCGAGCGCGCCGCTCTGCGCGGAGTGCTCACCCTCGGCCTCGACGAAGAACGGGTGGCGGCCCCACACGTTCAGGGCGCCCTCGGCGCGCGCGGCCTCGAACAGCTCGGCGATCTCGGTCGACGGCGTGATCGGGTAGCCGATGACACCTCCGCAGACCTGCGTCATGACGTGCGCGACGGCGCCGTTGCCGTGCACGACGGTCGGCACGCCCGGGTAGCGCGGTGGGGCGGCTCCGGGCGCCGGTGCGGACGGCTCCGGCGCGTGCGCCGGGTCGTTGGTCAGGACCTGCGCGCGCTGTGTCATCGCCGACCTCGTCATCGCGACCACGCCCCCGAGGGACACCTGCAGGCTAGGTCCGCGATCGGCGTCGGGGATGCGGCTTTGGTCCCGGTTCGGGCGGGCTGGGGTGCGGCCGGACCCCGACGAACGACGAAGGACCCGGCCCCACGGGGTCCGGGTCCTTCGGCTCGACGTCCGTGGACGTCGGGTGGCGGTAGCGGTGGGATTTGAACCCACGGTGGACTTTCACCCACACACGCTTTCGAGGCGTGCTCCTTAGGCCGCTCGGACACGCTACCTCGCCCGTGAGGATAGCCGGTCGGCACGCCGCGCTCCCAATCGGGCAGCGCAGGGGCCCCGGTGACCCTCGTCACCGGACCCCCGCAGGGCCCGGCGACCTCCAGGATCGGGACGTACCGTGACCCGGTGACCGCCCCCTCCTCGCGTCCTCCCGCGGCGCCACCGACGGTCACCCCGCGCACGATCACCCCGCGCTTCGACCCGCCGTCGACCCCCGCCCTGGAGCTCGACGAGGGCCTTCCCGCCGCCGTGGAGCTGCTGCGCGGACGGCGGGTCGCCGTCATCACGGGTGCGGGCGTCTCGACCGACTCGGGCATCCCGGACTACCGCGGGCCGGACTCCCCGCCCCGTCGGCCGATGACCTACCAGCAGTTCGTGTCGGACCCCGACTTCCGCCGCACGTACTGGGCGCGCAACCACGTCGGCTGGCGGTACGTGCACCGCACGCAGCCCAACGCCGGGCACCGGGCGCTCGCGCGGCTCGAGCACGCGGGCGTCGTCGTCGGCGTCGTCACGCAGAACGTCGACCGGCTGCACCACCTGGCGGGGAGCCGGCGCGTCATCGACCTGCACGGCACCTACGCCGACGTGGTGTGCCTCGACTGCGGGCACCGGGTCACGCGGGACACGCTCGCGCAGCGGCTCGAGGCGCTCAACCCGGGCTTCGTCGAGGCGGTCGGCGCGGTCGCCGACGTCGAGATCGCGCCCGACGCCGACGCGGTCATCGAGTCGACGCAGGGCTTCGTCGTGGCCGACTGCGACGTGTGCGGCGGGATGCTCAAGCCCGAGATCGTCTACTTCGGCGAGTCCGTGCCGCGCGAGCGGGTCGACCGGGCGTTCGCGCTGGTCGACGACGCCGACGCGCTCCTCGTCGCCGGGTCGTCGCTCGCGGTCATGTCGGGCTTCCGGTTCGTCCGGCACGTCGCCCGGTCCGGCCGACCCGTCGTCGTCGTCAACCGCGGCGCGACGCGTGGGGACGCGCTCGCGACGCTGCGGGTCCACGCGGGCACGTCCGAGACGCTCACCGCGCTCGCCGACGCCCTCGCGCCGGCCTGACGCGACCGGTCAGCCGGGGAACCCGAAGCAGGGGAAGAACTCCTCGACCCCGGGGCGAGGCACCTCGATGCAGTGCGACCGCGTCGCTCAGTCGTCGGCGTTGCGCAGCAGGAACTCCATGTCGGGGTCCCGGCCCATCGCGGGGTCCGCGGGCGGCCCGACGACCTGGGTCGCGACGGTGTCCGCGATCTCGACACGCTCAGGGAGCTGCGTGAAGTCGCGGGTCTCGGGGTCCCTGCCCACGCGGTCGTCCATCGCGGTCTCCACTCGGCTGGTCCCTGGCCTGCTCGCGCCGTGCTCGCGCCCGTGCTCGTGCCCTGCTCGTGCCCTGCTCGTGCCCACCGTAGGCCCGGTGCGGTGCTCGCGTCACCGGTCGCCGGACCGCCCTGCACCGGCCTCGGCCATCACCTCGACGCGGTTCCCGGCGGCGTCCACGGCGTGGAACCGCTCGTACCCCGGGAAGGTGTGCCTCTCCGTGGTGTCCACGACGAAGCCGAGGTCGCGCAGCCGCCGCGCGATGTCCTCGAGCTCCTGGACGTGGTCCACGACCAGTGCCGGGTGGGCGCGGCGCCCGGGTGTGGCGGGCACGTCGACGCCGACGTGGATCTCGGCCGCGACGACGCGGCCACCCGCACGGTCGTCGGCATACGACCGGAACCAGCAGCCGCCCCGACCCGCGAGCAGTGGCGGCTTGTCGACCTCGACCATCCCGAGCCCCTCGCCGTAGAAGCGGCGGGCGTCGTCCTCACCGCCGCGCGGGCAGCCAACCTGGACGTGGTGCAGACGCATGCGCCGGAGCGTCCGGTGCCGAGCGCGACGACGTCAAGCCCGCCCCTGCGCTGACGCCCCCCAGCCGGTTCACTGGGGCGGTGACCTTCGCGCCGATGCCCGACCAGCTCGCGACCGAGCGGTTCCTCCTCACGCGCGAGCGCGCGACGGACGCCGACTGGCTTGCCGAGCTCTTCACGACGCGCGGCACGGGTGTCGTGACGCCCGCGATGGCGCAGGAACGCATCGCGGGGATGCACGCCCTCACGCGCGACCACGGGATCGGCGCGTACGTCCTGCGGCCGCGCGACGGCGGACCTCCCGCGGGGTACGCCGCGATCGTCGTCGGGCGCGGGACCGTGGAGGAGCCCGAGCTCGCGTACGAGCTCCTCCCCGAGGCGCGCGGCCGCGGCTACGCGACCGAGGCGGCCCGCTGCGTGCTCGGCGCGGCGTTCGCGACGGGCCGCGAGCGCATCTGGGCGACCGTCCGGACGTGGAACACGCCGTCGCTGCGCGTGCTCGAGAAGCTGGGCGGCTTCCGCGTCGACCGCGAGACCACGGACGACGACGGGGTCGTGCGGTGGCACGTCCGCGAGGAGCGCACCGTCAGCCCGTGATCGCGGCGCCCAGCAGCGAGAGCCCGCCCACGCCCGCGAGCGCGAGCACCATGGCGCGCACGACGGCGGGGCCGATCCGGCGGACGAACGGCCAGGCGAGCCCGCCGCCGACGACGAGGCCGACGCCCGCGCCGACGAGCGGCGCACCGCCCGCCGAGGGCAGGCCGATCACCGCGAGCGTGACGACGTTGAGCGGCAGCGAGTACGCCTGCATCGTCGCGGTGCTGACGCGCGGCGACCACGACCGGTGCGCGACGAACAGCGCGATGGGCGGCCCGCTGGTCCCGGCGAGGACGTTGAGGACGCCGCTCGCTGCACCGGCCGCGACCGGCCCCGCCGGGCCCTCGACCCACGCCGCGCGCAGGCCAGACGCGAGCAGCGCCACGCCGGCGAGGACCGCGACCCCCGCGGCGCCCGTGACCCACGCGGTACCCATGCGCCCCGTGACGAACGCGGCGGGTGCCACGAGCAGGGCGGCCGGGACGAGGAGCCGCAGCGTGTCGCCCCACCGGACCGAGGACCACGTCGCCGCGAGCAGCACGGCGTTGAGCAGCAGCCCGAGCGCGATCGTGAGTCGGACGCCCTCGGTCGGCCCGAGCACGAGCACCAGGAAGGGTCCCGCGAGCATCGCGAAGCCCATGCCGCTGAGCACCTGCGCCCCGGACGCGGCGGCCACGCCGACCGCCACGAGCACGGCCGGGCCGAGGATCTCCGTCGTCACGCCGCGCAGTCTCCCAGGCCGACCTCCGGACCCGGCCCGGCGGCGGGCAGGCGAGCCGGGCCGGTCGGGTGACGACCGGGCCTCGGGTCAGCCGTCGACGACGGGCAGCTCCAGCGGCAGCCCGAACCGCGTGAACAGCTCCTTGTCGAACCACACCGTCACCGCGGCCACGCCGTCGGGCGTGACCTCGAGGTGCTGGAGCTGGAAGGCACGGTGCACGCCGTCCACCTTGTCCCGCATGTAGAGCGCCAGGACCGGCGCCCCGTTGGCCGACGTGGCCAGAAACCGCTGGTCGCCCGCGGCCTCGGCCGGGCAGTGCCGGCGGATGAGCGCGCCCACGTCCTCCGCGCCGCGGTACCACTCCTCGAACGGCGGCATCTGCCACGTCACGTCCGCCGCGAGCAGCGAGACGATCCGGTCGACGTCGTACTCCTCGAACGCCTTGACGTACTCGGCGAGGAGCGTGCGCAGGCGCGGGTCGTCGTCGGGCAGGGTGGGCACCGCGTCGGCGTCGAGCGACGCGAGGTGCGCGCGGGCGCGCTGGAGCGCGCTGTTGACCGAGGCGACGGTCGTGCCCAGGGTCGCCGCGACCTCCGACGCCTGCCAGCACAGGACGTCCCGGAGGACGAGCACGGCGCGCTGCTGCGCGGTGAGGTGCTGGAGCGCCGCGACGAAGGCGAGGCGGACGCTGTCGCGCGACGTCGCGACGTCGCCCGGGTCGGGCGGCGCCTCGCCCCACACGACCCGGTCGGGCAGCGGCTCGAGCCACGGCACGTCGTCCCGCGTGCGGAGCTCGGCGTTCGGGTTGCCGGGAGGGGCGCCGAGCCCGGTCGGCAGGGGGCGCCGCGACCGGCCCTCGAGCGCCGTGAGGCACGCGTTGGTCGCGATGCGGTACATCCACGTCCGCACCGACGAACGTGCCTCGAAGCGGTCGAACGACCGCCATGCGCGCAGGTAGGTCTCCTGCACGAGGTCCTCGGCGTCCTGGAGCGAACCCATCATCCGGTAGCAGTGGGCGACGAGCTCACGACGCAGGGGCTGGACCAGCTCTTGAAACGTGGTCTCGGTCACAGTCGTGGTCACCCGGCGACCGTACTCCCGCGCACCGACACGGCGGGAGGGCCGGACCCGAAGACGCCCCTGACCTGCGGCGGGGCCGGCCACCGATGAGTTCCGGCGCGCCGCCGGGTCGGTACGGACGAGAGCACGAGCCGGGACCGCCCGGCCCCGACCCCGAGGAGACCACCCGTGGAGCGCATGATCTTCGTCAACCTGCCGGTCCGTGACCTGCAGGAGTCCCTCGCCTTCTACACCGGGCTCGGCTTCACGGTGAACGAGCAGTACTCCGACGAGAACGCCGCGTGCATCGTCGTGTCCGACACGATCTGCGTGATGCTCCTCGTCCACGCGCGCTTCGCCGACTTCCTCGTCGGCACCCAGATCACCGACGCGCGCACCCACACGCAGGTGCTCAACGCCCTCACCGCGTCGAGCCGTGACGAGGTCGACCGGTTCGTGGAGAACGCGGTTGCGCACGGCGGGAAGGCGCGCACGCCCATCCGTGAGGGCGGCATGTACGGCCACAGCGTGACCGACCCCGACGGCCACGTCTGGGAGATCTTCCACATGGCCGACCCCACCGCGAACTGACCCGCACCGTCCGCACACCCCGGTCCGCCCGGACCGGCCACACCACCCCTTGCCGACCGTCCGGCCGGCGACCCACCCGAGGAGTCCCGATGACGACGTTCGCCCCGTGCCTCTGGTTCGACGACCAGGCCGAGCAGGCCGCCGAGCTCTACTGCTCGCTCTTCCCCAACTCGCGCATCGTGAGCACGGTCCGCTACCCCGAGGGCACCCCGGGCCAGGCGGGCAGCGTGATGCTCGTGACCTTCGAGATCGACGGTTTCCAGGTCCAGGCGCTCAACGGCGGGCCGAGCTTCACGTTCAGCCCGGCCGTCTCGCTGGTCGCGACGGTCGCCGACCAGGAGGAGCTCGACCGCGTCTGGGACGGCCTCCTCGCCGACGGCGGCGAGCCGTCGCAGTGCGGCTGGCTCACGGACCGGTTCGGCTTCTCGTGGCAGGTCGTCCCGCAGGGGATGGAGGAGATGGCTTCCGACCCGGAGCGCTACGGACGCGCGATGCGCGCCGTGATGGGCATGGTCAAGCTCGACATCGCCGCGATCGAGGCCGCGGCCGACGGGCGCGTGCCGGCCTGACGGCGGCGCACGGCCGGAGCGGCGGCGGGGCGCTCAGTCGCCCCCGCCGCCGTCTCCCCCGTCACCGTCCCCCCAGCCGCCCGTCCCTCCCTCACCGCTCGAGTCACCCCTCTGGCGCGCGTCGAGGGCGGCACCCAGCGCGAGGCCGACCGCGATCCCCATCGCCATGAACGCCACGTTGTCGAGCGCGACCCCCAGCGCCGCGCCGACGCCGACGCCCACCGCGAGCCCGGCGCCGATCGGTGCACCCGCCTGCTGACTGCCTCGTCCACCCATGCCCTCGACGGTAGGGGCGGCGCCGTCGCGGCGGATCGGCCGCCCGACGGAACCTCCGGCTCCGCCCCGAGGACCACCCGCGCGGCGTCACCACCGTCCGTGTGCCTCCGCGTGCGGCGATGTGCCACCCGGGCGGGACCCGGGCCACGATGGGGCGGTGACCGAGCACACGCCGAGCGACGAGCTGTCCGCGGACGACCACCTCCGGGGCGGAGCACCGGTCCGGGACGACGGCGGGACGCCGCCCCCGCCGGACTGGAACCCGCGGGGGCCGCGGGTCCGGCGCGACCCCGTCGCGGCGTACGACGAGCTGCGGTCCCGGTGTCCCGTCGCGCACGGCCCGGACGGCGCGTGGACCGTCTTCTCGCACCACGACGTCATGGCCGTCGCGCTCGACCACACGACGTACTCCAACGCGGTGTCGCGCCACCTGCAGGTCCCCAACGGCATGGACGGCGCCGAGCACTCCGCGTACCGCGCCGTCGTCGACCGGTACTTCACGCCCGAGCGGGTGCGCGCGGCCGAGCCCGTGATCCGTCGCGTCGCGACCGAGCTCGTGGCCGCGGTCGACGTGCCCGGGCCGGTCGACGCCGTCACCGTGGGCGCGCGCTTCGCGGTCCGGGCGCAGAGCGCGTGGCTGGGCTGGCCGACGTCGCTCGAGGAGGAGCTGCTCGACTGGGTCGAGGACAACCGGTCCGCGACCCGCTCGCGCGACCGCGCTCGCACCGCCGCCGTCGCGCAGCGCTTCACCGCGATCATCCGGTCCCTCACGGACGCGCGCCGTGACGCGGGCGACGACGCCCCCGACGACGTGACGACCGAGCTGGTGCGCGACCGCGTCGACGGCCGGCCGCTCACGGACGAGGAGATCGTGTCGGTCCTGCGCAACTGGACCGGCGGCGACCTCGCGTCGATGGCCCTGTGCGCCGGCGTCGTGCTCACCTACCTCGCGGACCACCCGGACCTCCAGGCGCGGTTGCGCGCCGGCGTCCCGGACCGCGAGCTCGACCGCGTGCTCGACGAGATCCTGCGGATCGACGACCCCTTCGTCAGCAACCGCCGCATCGCGACCGAGCCCGTCACGCTCGGCGGGCGGCACGTCGCCGCGGGCGACCAGGTCATCGTCAACTGGACCGCCGCGAACCGGGACCCGCGCGTCTTCGGCGACCCGGACGCGTTCGACCCCGAGGCGAACGCGCCGTACAACCTGGTCTGGGGCATCGGGAAGCACGTCTGCCCGGGCCGACCGCTCGCGACGCTCGAGCTGCGTGCGCTCACGCGCGCGGTCCTCGCGGCGACGACCGCGGTCGAGCCCGACCCGGACCGTCCCCGCGAGCGCGAGCGTCCGCCCGCGGGCGGCTTCGTCTCCGCGCCCCTGCTGCTGCGCTGAGCCGGGCGTCGGCCGCCCCGCACGCGCGGCCGGGCTACGCCTCGCGCCGCTCGCCGAAGAAGTCCGTCAGCAGCGTCGCGCACTCGTCCTCGAGCACGCCGCCGACCACCTCGACGCGGTGGTTGAGGCGCCGGTCGCGCACGAGGTCGTGCACCGAGCCCGTCGCACCCGCCTTCGGGTCCCACGCCCCGAGCACCAGCCGCGGGATCCGCGCGAGCACGATCGCACCCGCGCACATCGCGCACGGCTCGAGCGTGACGACGAGCGTGCAGTCGTCGAGCCGCCACCGCCCGAGCGCCCGGGCCGCGTCGCGCAGCGCGAGCACCTCGGCGTGCGCGGTGGGGTCTGCCGTGGCCTCGCGCGCGTTGTGCCCCCGCCCGACGACGGCGCCGCCCGGCCCGACGACGACGGCGCCGACGGGCACGTCCTCGGTCGCGAGCGCGAGGCGCCCCTCGGCGATCGCCTCACGCATGAGGCGGGCGTCGTCCTCGCGCACGCGGTCCTCCAGGTCGTCGGGTGGGTCGCGCCCACGATCGCAGACCGCGAGCGGTCCGGGCGCCCGCCGTCGCGTGCCCGCCGCCTACGCGCTCGGCGGCGCGTGCCGACGCATCTCGGCCGCGAGCGCGGGGTTGCGCGCCTCGAGGTGCGCCGTGACGGTCTCGCGCACGTCGGCGGGCTTGTTCTGGCTGAGCTTGGCGCGCGCGTCGAACCGGTCGACCCGGATCCGCAGGCCGACGGTCCCCTTCGCGACGCGCCGGGTCCCGGCCTCGTCGTCGGCGAGCGAGCGACCGTGCGGGTGGTGCTGCTCGAAGTGGTCGGTCAGACGCGACAGGACGGCGTAGTTCTCCTCCTCGTCGAGGATCTCCGGCGTCCCGTACAGGTGCGCGGTCACGTGGTTCCAGGTCGGGATGACGTCGCCCGGCGCGTACCAGCTGGGCGACACGTAGTCGTGCGGTCCCTGGACAATGACGAGCACCTCGTGGCGGCCGAGCTCGTGCAGCTCGTCGTCGGGCCGACCGACGTGGCTGAGCACCACGATGCCCTCGGCCTCCTCGTCGAGCAGGACGGGGTAGTGCGAGGCGACCAGGCCGTTCGCCGTCGCGCTGACGAACGTCGCCCACGGGTGCTCGCGGACGAGCCGCTTGACCTCCTCCGGGTCCGTCATCAGGTACCGCGGCGTGTGACGCATCGGGCGCTCCTCGTGTCCGGCGCCGCGTTCGGGCGACCTCGACCAGGCTGCCACGACGCGGGCCGGGCGCGCCGACGACGTGCACGCGTCTCGTCAGCGCCACACGAGCAGTCGCAGGATGATCTCGCCCTCGGGGTCGAGGTCGCCCCGCGGCACGAACCCGAGGCGCGCGTAGAAGCCGGCCGGGCTCCCGTCTCCCGGGACGTGGCTCGTGAGGAGCTCGGTCCCGCCGTGCTCGCGCACGATCTCGACGACCTGGCGCACGACCTCCCGCCCGTAGCCGCGTCCCTGGGACCTGTGGTCGACGAGGAGCTTCCACAGGAACCAGGGACCGTTGATGTCGGGCGGCCGCGGGGCGACGTCCCAGCTGAGCATGACGAACCCGACCGGGTCGTCGTCGTCGTACACGGCGCGGTACCAGGGGTTGCCCTCGGGGTGGTCGGCCGCCTCGTCGAGCGAGTCCTCGACGGACGTGACGAAGCGCTCCTGGTCCGGCGTCGTGCGCAGCGCGAGGACCGCCGCGCGGTTGTCGTCGGTGATCTCCCGCAGGGTGACCGTCACGCCGTCACGGTAGGTCGCCGTCCGCCGCCTCGACCACCCTTTGACTTCAAGTACTTGAAGTTCGTGCTCTCGGTGCCCGAGAGCCTCGATCCGGCCGCGGCCGCGCCGCTGCTGTGCGCGGGCATCACGACCTACGCGCCCCTCCGGAAGTGGGGCGCGGGGCCGGGCCGCACGGTCGCCGTCGTCGGGCTCGGCGGGCTCGGCCACATGGCCGTCAAGATCGCCCACGCGCTGGGCGCCGAGGTCACCGTCCTGTCGCAGTCGCTCAAGAAGCAGGAGGACGGGCTGCGCCTCGGGGCTGACCACTACTTCGCGACGTCGGACCCCACGACGTTCGAGCGCCTCGCCGGCACCTTCGACCTCGTCGTCAACACCGTGAGCGCGCCGATCGACGTCGACGCGCACCTCGGCCTGCTGGCGGTGGACGGCACGCTCGTCAACGTCGGCGCCCCCGCCGAGCCGCTCAGCCTCAACGTGTTCTCGCTGATCGGCGGGCGCCGGTCGTACGCGGGCTCGATGATCGGCGGCATCGCGACGACGCAGGAGATGCTCGACTTCTGCGCCGAGCACGGCATCGGCGCAGAAGTCGAGGTCATCCCGGCCGACCGGATCAACGAGGCGTACGAGCGCGTGCTCGCCTCGGACGTGCGCTACCGGTTCGTGATCGACGCCTCGACGTTCGCGTGAGCCGGACGGTGCGGGGTCGCTGAGGCGGCCCCGCACCGTGGGTCGTCGGCACCGTGGGCACCGGCAGTGCCGTGGGCCCCGTGGGACCGGGCGCGCCCCGACCCCTCGTGCGGTGTCGGCGCCCCGCAGTAGCGTCCGGCCATGGCGGCTGACCCGATCGACCCGGCGGCCCTCACCTGGCTGCTCGACACCGACCCCGCCCTGCGCTGGCAGGTCGAGCGCGACCTCGCGGACGCGCCCGAGGACGTCTGGCGCGCGACACGGGCGCGCGTCGCGACCGAAGGCTTCGGCGCCCGCCTGCTGGCGCTGCAGGACGACGACGGCCAGTGGGCGGGCGGCGCGTACTTCCCCGTCGGGTTCACGGGTCCCGAGCCCGCCGACGGCGACGGCCAGCCGTGGACGGCGACCACGTGGTCGCTCAACGACCTGCGCGAGTGGGGCGTCGACGCGTCGGTCCTCGGCGACACGGCCGAGCGACTCGCACGGAGCAGCCGCTGGGAGTACGACGACCTGCCCTACTGGGACGGCGAGGTCGACGCGTGCATCAACGCGTACACACTCGCCAACGGCGCCTGGCTCGGCGCCGACGTGTCGGGGCTGGGCCGCTGGTTCGTCGAGCACCGCCAGCCCGACGGCGGGTGGAACTGCGAGTGGGTCGAGGGGTCGACGCGCTCGTCGTTCCACTCGACCCTCAACGCCGTCCGCGGCCTGCTCTGGCACGAGGTGGCGACCGGCGGGTCGGACGAGCTGCGCGCGGCGCGGCACGCGGGCGAGGAGTACCTGCTCGAGCGCCGTCTGCTGCACCGCCTGTCCACCGGCGATCTCGTCGGCCCGTGGGCCACGCACCTGGCGTACCCGTTCCGCTGGGTGTACAGCGCCCTCAAGGCGCTCGACCACCTGCGCGCGGCCTCGCTGCACGACGGGACACCCCCGGACCCGCGCTGCGCCGAGGCGGTCGAGTCGGTCCGCGCAGCCCGGCGCCCGGACGGCACATGGGTCCAGGAGCGACGTCACGCCGGACGGGCGTGGTTCGAGGTCGACGTCCCGCCCGGTGAGCCGTCGCCGTGGCTCACCTTCCACGCGGCGCGCGTCCTGCGCTGGTGGGACGACGCGGCGTAGGGCCCGGTCCGGCACGCCGCCCAGCCGGTACCGTGCAGCCATGCGCCTGCACGTCGCCGACCACCCGCTCGTCGCCCACAAGCTCACCGTGCTGCGGGACGTCCGCACGCAGTCGCCGACCTTCCGGCTGCTGGTCGACGAGCTCGTGACGCTCCTCGCGTACGAGGCCACGCGCGACGTGCACACCGTGCCCGTCGAGATCGACACCCCGGTCGCCCGGACGACCGGCACGCACCTCGCGGACCCGCGCCCGCTCGTCGTCCCGATCCTGCGCGCAGGACTGGGGATGCTCGAGGGCATGACGCGCCTGCTCCCGACGGCCGAGGTCGGCTTCCTCGGGCTCCAGCGCGACGAGGAGACGCTGCAGGCCATCACGTACGCGAACCGGCTCCCCGAGGACCTCTCGGGCCGCCAGTGCTTCGTCCTCGACCCGATGCTCGCGACCGGCGGCACGCTCGTGGCGAGCATCGACTACCTGTTCGAGCGCGGCGCGCGCGACGTCACGTGCATCTGCCTGCTGGCAGCGCCCGAGGGCCTCAAGGTCGTCGAGGACCACGTGGGCGACCGTGCCGACGTGACCGTCGTCGTCGCCGCCGTCGACGAGCGCCTCAACGAGAAGGCGTACATCGTCCCGGGCCTCGGCGACGCGGGCGACCGCCTCTACGGCCTGGTCTGACCCCGGCGGGTCACGGCGCCGCCCGGCCGTCCAGGGGCGCCGTCGGACCCGGGGGCACCGCCGCGCCCCCGTAGACTCGCGGCCATGGTCAAGGCGGTCGTCCCTGCTCGCGGGATGCGAGACATCCTCCCCAAGGACAAGGCGAAGCGGGACGCGATCCTCGACACGATCCGCGCGACCTACCGCCGCAACGGGTTCACCGAGATCGAGACGCCGGCCATCGAGCCGCTCTCCCGCCTGCGGTCCAACCAGGGTGGCGAGAACGAGTCGATGCTCTTCGAGATCCTGCGCCGCGGTCTCGACCCCAAGGAACCCGTCGCACCCGCGGACGCGACGGACCTCGCCCTCCGCTACGACCTGACGGTCCCCCTCACGCGCTTCTACGCGTCGCACGCCGCGGAGCTGCCCAGCGTGTTCCGGTCGCTGCAGATCGGGTCCGTCTGGCGTGCCGAGCGCCCGCAGAAGGGTCGCTTCCGCCAGTTCACGCAGTGCGACATCGACGTGATCGGCGAGGCGGGGATCCTCGCCGAGGTCGACCTGCTGGTCTCGACGCTCCAGGCCTTCGACGCGCTCGGCATGGGCGACGACGTGACGCTCCTGGTGAACGACCGACGCGTCCTGCAGGACCTGCTCGAGGCCGCGGGCGTCGAGGCGGCGTCGGTCCCCGAGACGCTCATCGCGCTCGACAAGCTCGACAAGATCGGCCCCGACGGCGTCGCGGCCGAGGTCTCGCGCAAGGGCCTCGCCGACGACGACGTCGTGCGCCGCCTGCTCGACACGATCACGGCCCTGCAGGACCAGGCGGGCCCCGAGGACGCGCCGCTGCGGACCGGTCGGGTCGACGTCGGCGGGACCGAGGTCGGCCTGTACGACCTGCCTGCCATCGTCGCGGCCGTCGTGGCGGTCCTGCCCGACGCGCGCGTGGCGTTCGACGCGTCGCTCGTGCGCGGCATGGGCTACTACACGGGCCCGATCTTCGAGATCCGCCACACCGCCGGCTCGGGCTCGGTCGCGGGCGGCGGCCGGTACGACGCCGTCGTCGGCAAGTGGCTCGGCCGCGACGTCCCGGCGTGCGGGTTCTCGATCGGGTTCGAGCGGATCATCGACCTGCTGCCCGACCCGGTCGCCGCGGCCCGCCGGATCGCCCTCCTGCACGGCGACGCCGACCCCGCCGAGCTGCTGCGCCTGCGCGAGGGCCTCCAGGCCGACGGCGCGTCGGTCACGCTCGTCCGGCCGCCGCGCAAGGTGAGCGGGACGTTCTTCGACGGGCTCGTGGCCCAGGGCTTCACCCACGTAGCGGACGCGCGGCCGGGGCAGGACCCGCACGCGCTCCGCGAGCTCTCGCGTCCCTGAGGACGGTTTCGGGAGTCGACGTCCCCGAGCCGTGCCCGATGCGTGGGTCCTGACTGTCGTCGGGCTCACGCGTGCCGACCGCTGGACCTGCGGATACCGTGATCACAACCCCGGGTGACGACGGTCAGCGCAGGTCAGCGCTCCGTCCGAGTGAATCTCGTCTCAGATGGCGAGATTCCGCGGCATTCACAGTTGGCGATCTCCACCCCGACGGTCACACTCTCACTATGACTGCTGTCCCGGTGACTGTGACTGACGCCCCGGCGTCAGCGGTGCCGCGGCAGCGCCCTGACGAGCGCCCCGGCCTGGTCGTGCACGTGGCCGCGGCGCCCGGGTCCGGCGAGGCCGGCCGCGAGGCCCTCGTCGAGCTCGCGGCCCGGATCGACCGGCTCGTCGCCGACGCCGGGCCGCTCGTCACCGCCCGACCGCTCCTCGCGGTCTCCCCGTCGAGCCGCGTCCGCGGCGCCGTCGCCCGCCTGGGCGCTGAGATCTCGTCCGTGCACGCCTCGATGACCGCCCTCGAGCGGGCCGGCGCCGTGTGGGGCCAGACGCCGGCCGTGGTCGACGACGAGTCGGCGCCGGCCGTCGTCGTCGACACGGTGGCCCGCGACGTGACGGTCGACGGAGAGTCCGTCGCGTTGACCTTCAAGGAGTTCGCCCTCCTCGAGTACCTCCTGCGCCGGCCCAACCGGGCCGTGGACCGCGCGGAGCTGCTGCACGAGGTGTGGCACAAGAACGTGACGGCAGGCACGACACGGACCATCGACGTCCACGTGCGGCGACTGCGGGAGAAGCTGGGGGGCTGCCTGCGGATCGTCACCGTCCGGGGTGTGGGGTACCGATGGGACCTCACACCCGACATCGTCCTCGTCGGCTCGGGGGATGCCGACTGAGGACGCGTGCTGCCGGGCCGCGTGAGGCCAGGGGGGCTCCGCTCCGCGGCCCGGCAGTGCCTCCCCCACCCACCCCCTCGTCGAGATGAGGGTTCGCGTCGGCGAGTCGCGCGACTCGCAGACACGAAGGCTGATCTCGGCGGAGCGCTGAGGCCGCCGCGTGGCGGGCCCAAGATGTGGGATGCGGGCGACTCGACACGCCCACATGTTGTGGTCACCTGCCCGACGAGCCACTAGGGTCGTGCTCGCCGACGGTTCACCCGGGTCGCCCCGGGTGAGGCAAGAGGGAACCCGGTGGGAATCCGGGACTGCCCCGCAGCGGTGAGTGGGAACGACAGCCGTCATGAAGCACTGGGCCTCGGCCCGGGAAGCGACGGCCGGTAGGACGCCGCACGCGAGAGCGTGCGGAGTGCCCACGAGTCCGAAGACCTGCCGTCGGTACGCGCACCGCCGGTGCGCGTCGGTTCCGGAGCCTCTCGGGAGGGCTCGGCGGCCATGCGCCCGCGCGCACCCGTCGACCCAGGGCTCCGCAGCCCTCAGGCCGACCGGGAGTCCCGCGACCATGACCCTCACCGCCCCCTCACCCACCAGCGCACCAGGCGCCGACGACGCCGTCGTCCCCGTGCGCCGCGTCCACGTCACCAAGCGCGACGGGACGCAGGAGCCGTACGACGCCGACCGCATCAACCGCGCGATCGAGCGCGCCGCCGTCGGCCTGCCGGACCAGATCTCCAAGGTCACGCAGATCGCGTCCGAGCTCGCCATCACGCTGTTCGACGGGATCACGACCGAGCAGCTCGACGAGGCCGCCGTCGCCGTCGCGGTCCAGAACGTCAAGGACGACCCCGACTTCGACACGATCGCCGCGCGCCTGCTGCGCAAGGTGATCTACAAGCGCGTGCTCGGCGGCTACGAGACCGACCTCGAGCTCGCGCTGCTGCACCAGGCGCGCTTCCCGGGGTACGTGCGCGACGCCGTCGAGGACGGGTTGCTCGACCCGCGGCTCGTGACGCACTTCGACCTCGACGCCCTCGCCGCGGCGCTCGACCACCACCACGACGAGCGGCTGCGGTACATCGGCACCGTCACCATGCGGAACCGCTACATGATCAACGACCGGCACGGCCGGCCGCTCGAGGTGCCGCAGTACTTCTGGATGCGGGTCGCGATGGGACTGTCGCTCAACGAGGAGCGACCGACCGAGCAGGCGGTCGAGTTCTACCGCCGCATCGCCCGGCTCGAGTACCTGCCGGCCGGGTCGACGCTCGTCAACGCCGGGACCTCGTACCCGCAGCTGTCGAACTGCTTCGTCATGCAGATGGACGACGACATCGAGCACATCGCGACGTCGGTGCGGAACGTCATGTGGCTCACCAAGGGGACGGGTGGGATCGGGCTGTCGGTGACGAAGCTGAGGTCCGAGGGATCCCCCATCCGCTCCAACAACACGACCTCGACCGGGCCCATCCCGTTCATGCACACCATCGACTCGACGCTGCGCGCGGTGTCCCGCGGCGGCAAGAAGTTCGGCGCGCTGTGCTTCTACATGGAGAACTGGCACCTCGACTTCCCGCAGTTCCTCGACCTGCGCCAGAACTCGGGCGACCCGTACCGCCGCACGCGCACCGCGAACACCGCGGTGTGGATCTCCGACGAGTTCATGAAGCGCGTCGCGGCCGACGACGACTGGTACCTGTTCGACCCCGCGGACACGCCCGACCTCGTCGAGCTCGTGGGCAGCGCGTTCTCCGCGCGCTACGCCGAGTACGTCGCCGACGCGCAGGCCGGCCGCATCCGCCGCTTCCGGCGCATGAAGGCGCGCGAGCAGTGGACGGCGATGCTCATCTCGCTGCAGACGACGTCGCACCCGTGGCTCACGTGGAAGGACTCGATCAACGCGCGGGCGCTCAACGACAACACGGGCACGATCCACCTGTCGAACCTCTGCACGGAGATCTGCCTGCCGCAGGACCGCGACACCATCGCCGTCTGCAACCTCGCGTCGATCAACCTCGCGGCGCACCTCGTCGACGGCGAGCTCGACTGGGACCGCATGCGCGCGTCGGTGCGCCTCGCGGTGCGGCAGCTCGACAACCTCGTCGACATCACGCTCTCCTCGGTCGACGAGTCCGAGCGCGCGAACCGGGCCAACCGTGCCGTTGGCCTGGGGGTGATGGGCTTCACGGACGTCACCGAGCGGCTCGGGTACGCCTACGAGTCCGAGGAGGCGTACGAGCTCATCGACCGCGTCGTCGAGTTCATCAGCTACCACGCGATCGACGCGAGCGCCGACCTCGCACGCGAGCGCGGCCCGTACGCGAACTTCGCGGGCTCCGGCTGGTCGAAGGGCCTCGTGCCGATCGACACGCTCGACCGCCTCGAGGCCGACCGCGGCGTGCCCGTGCAGGTCGACCGGACCGTGCGGCTCGACTGGGACGTGCTGCGCGAGAAGGTTGCGGGCGGCATGCGCAACGCGACGCTCATGGCGATCGCGCCGACGGCGTCGATCGGGCTCGTCGCGGGTACGACGCCGGGCCTCGACCCGCAGTTCTCGCAGATCTTCAGCCGCGCGACGTCGTCGGGGAAGTTCCTCGAGGTCAACCGGAACCTCGTGCACGACCTGCAGCGCCTCGGCATCTGGGAGGACGTGCGCGACGACCTGCTCGCCGCCCAGGGCGACCTCTCGGCGGTGCCCGGCGTGCCCGAGCACCTGCGGGCCGTCTACCGGACGAGCTTCGACCTGTCGCCGTACGCGTTCGTCGAGGTTGCGGCCCGTGCGCAGAAGTGGATCGACCAGGCCATCTCGCGGAACATCTACCTCGCGTCGCGCGACGTCGGCGAGATGGCGGCGCTGTACCAGGCGGCCTGGGAGCGCGGCGTCAAGACGACGTACTACCTGCACATGAAGCCCCGGCACACGGCCGAGCAGTCGACCGTGCGGGTCAACAAGGCCGAGGTGCGGCCGGGTGCGGGTGTCGGCGGGGCGGGTGGTGCGGCGAGCGCGCCCACGACGACGCCGCGGCGCGGGTTCGGGTTCGCGTCGGCCGCTCCGACGACGGCGACGCCGGTCGCGACGGTGCGACCGTCCGGGGTGGACGGGGGCCCGGCCCCTGCACTGGTGCCGACCACGTCCGGCGCGCCGGCCGCGCCCAGCGCACCGTCGGTGGGCGCCACCGCTCCCGCGCGCGGTGGCTTCGGCTTCGGACGCGTGGCGTCGCCGTCGGCGGTCGCGCAGGAGGCGGCGCCGTCGACCACCCAGCCGGATGACGCGCCGTCGTCGGCCGTCGTGCCGGACGTCGTGCTCGAGGTGACCGACGTGACCGACGTCGTCGACGGGGTCGCGTGCCCGGTCGACCCCATGGAGCGGCTGCAGTGCGAGTCCTGCCAGTGACGGCACGCGCGACCGCACCCCGCCCGACCACTCTCCCCACGACGCAGGAGGACCAGCCATGACCAGCACGACCGCACGCACGTCGATCCTCGGCACCGGCATCTCCGAGGGACTGCTCCTCAAGCCCGTCCGCTACCAGTGGGCGATGGACCTGTACGACCAGGCCGTCGCGAACACGTGGTTCCCGAACGAGATCCAGCTCGGTGAGGACCTCGCCGACTTCTCGCGCATGACGGACGAGGAGAAGCACGCCGTCACGTTCCTGATGTCGTACTTCAACCCGAACGAGCTGCTCGTCAACAAGGCGCTCGCGTTCGGCGTCTACCCGTACATCAACGCTCCCGAGGCGCACCTGTACCTCGCGAAGCAGATGTGGGAGGAGGCCAACCACTGCATGTCGTTCGAGTACGTCCTCGAGACGTTCCCGATCGACCGCGCCGAGGCGTACGACTCGCACGTGACCGTGCCGTCGATGGCCGCGAAGGAGGAGTTCGAGGTCCACTACATCCGGCGGATGACGGAGCAGACGCTCGACATCACGACCACCGAGGGGAAGCGCGACTTCGTCCGGAACCTCGTCGCGTACAACATCATCCTCGAGGGGATCTGGTTCTACTCCGGGTTCATGGTCGCGCTGAGCTTCCGGCAGCGGAACCTGCTGCGGAACTTCGGGTCGCTCATCGACTGGATCGTCCGGGACGAGTCCCTGCACCTGAAGTTCGGGATCAACCTCATCCTCACGGTGCTCGAGGAGAACGAGGACCTGCAGACGCCCGAGTTCGCCGACGAGATCCGGCAGATGGTCCTCGACGCGGTCGCGATGGAGGAGGCGTACAACCACGACCTGCTGCCGCACGGGATCCTCGGCCTCAACGCCGACTACGTGAACCAGTACGTCAGGTACCTCGCCGACCGGCGCCTGGAGGAGCTCGGCTTCGAGCCGCATTACCGGGTGAGCAACCCGGCCAAGTGGATGGCCGCGGCGAACGACACGCTCCAGCTGGTCAACTTCTTCGAGGCGACCAACACGAGCTACGAGGTCAACGCGAGCGCGTCGACGGCCCGCTGACAGGCGGGCCCGCGAAGGCGCGGGAGGCGGGGCGCGGAACCTCGGAGGCGCGGGAGGCGGGGCGCGGAACCTCGGAGGCGCGGGGCCGCGGCGCGCGGAGGCGCGGAGGCGCGGGCCCGGGCGGTCGGTCGACTGCCCGGGCCCCTGCTCGTCGGCCCGCTCGTGCGGAGCCCGTCGACCGGAACTCGACCGACGGACTCCGCAGAGCGTCGACTGGCGGCCGCGCCGGCTAGGTGAAGGGTTCGGGGCGCCACGCGGACCGAACCCTTCACACAGCGGGGGCCGCGCCGCACCTGGGTCCGGCGATCTATTGACTTTCGATAGAGAGCGAGTGAGACTCGATGGGCACGAGGTGCTCCGCCGATGCGCCGGGCACCACGGGCGGCTCGGTCCCGACCGGGGCCGCCGCCCATCGCACCGAGTCACAGGAGCCCCCATGCGTCACGCCGATCCCGAGGAGCTGCGCCGCCTCGTCGACGAGCCCGCGGCCGTCCCCGACGAGCGGCGTGCGCACGTCGCGTCCTGCGATGCGTGCCTGGACGCGCTCGCCGCCGTGCGGGCGCCGGTCAGCGGGACACGTGGCGCCGGTCCCGCGATCCGCGCCTCCGCCGCCGGATCCCCCACCGTCACGTCCGACGCCACCCGGCCGCCCGCCGCCGGATCGCCCACCGTCGCGTCCGACGCCACCCAGCCACCCGCCGCCGGGTTCCCCACCCCCACGGCGCCTGCCACCGCTGCCCACCCGTCCGACGCCGGACCCGTCATCCGCACGCCGGACGCCGCCGCCTCCCGCCCGATCGGCCCCGCCACCTCGACCGCCGCACGACCGCACCGCACCGCGCGCCGCCGACCGGCCGCCCTCCTCCGCCGTCCCGCGTTCGCCGTCGTCGCCGTCGCGGGCGTCCTCGCCGGAGCGGGCACCGCCGCCGCGAACGGGTGGGTGCCGATGTTCCGGACCGAGCAGGTCGCGCCGCTCAGCGTCACCCCCGAGGACCTGGTCGCGCTGCCGGACCTGAGCGCGTACGGCGACCTCGAGGTCACCGAGCCGGACGTGCGCGACGCCACCGACGCGTCCGCCGCCGCCGACCGGACCGGGCTGGCCGTCCCGACGGTGACCGACCTCCCGCGCGGCGTCCAGGGCGAGCCCGACCACCGCACCGTCGGCGAGGTGCGCGCGACGTTCACCTTCTCGGCCGACCACGCCGCCCGTGCGACCCGCGCCGCCACCGACGACGACGTGACGCTGCCGCCCCCTCCGCCGGGGCTCGACGGCAGCCGAGTCGAGCTCGTCGCGGGCCCCGGGTGGGCGCAGGTGTGGGCCGACGACGGCACGCCGACGCTCGTCGTCGCGCGCGCGGTGGCGCCCACGGCGTCGTCGGACGGCGTCGCGCTCGAGGTCGCGCGCGACTACCTGCTCTCCCTGCCGGGCCTGCCCGACGACGTCGCCGCCCAGCTGCGCACGTTCGCCGCGGACGGCTCGACGCTGCCGATCCCGGTGCCGGCCGACGAGGTCGTGACGTCCGCGACCGACGTCGACGGAGCACCGGCGACCCTCCTCGAGTCCCGGGACCGCACGGTCGCGGCGGTCGTCTGGGTCGACGACGGCGTGGTCACCGTCGTCGGCGGCCCGCTCGACGCGGACGAGGTCCTCGCTGTCGCGCGGGACCTCGGGTGAGCGCGGCACCGCAGAGCGCGGGGCCGCAGAGCGCGGGGCCGCAGAGCGCGGTGCCGCAGCCGGCGACGCCTCCCCCGGGCACATCGCCCGACGACGCACCCGCCGCGCGGCGGACGGCGGCCGAGCTCGTGGCGGCCCTCCCGCCGTCGCCCGCGATCTGGTGCTCGGGGCTACGCAAGTCGTTCGGCCGGCGGCCCGCGGTGCAGGACGTGTCGTTCGAGGTGGGCCGCGGCGAGGTCGTCGGCCTGCTGGGACCCAACGGCGCGGGCAAGACGACGGTGATCAAGATGCTGCTGGGGCTCGTCCGGCCCGACGGCGGCGAGTCCATGCTGCTCGGCCGACCGACGACCGACCCGGCGGCCCGCGCCCGGGTGGGCTACCTGCCCGAGCTGTTCCGCTACCAGCCGTGGCTCACGGCGGCCGAGGTCATGGCGTTCCACGTGCGGCTCGCACAGGTCGACGTCGCCGAGCGCGAGCGGCTCGACCGGCTCGCGCTCGTGGGGCTCGCCGGGCGGGCGGACGACCGCGTGGGCGGGTTCTCGAAGGGCATGCAGCAGCGCCTCGGGCTCGCCGTCGCGCTCGTCGTGCGCCCGCAGCTGGTGGTCCTCGACGAGCCGACCAGCGCGCTGGACCCGCTCGGCCGCGCGGACGTCCGCGACATCGTGCTCGACCTGAGGGCGCACGGCGTCGCGGTCCTGCTCAACTCGCACCTCATCGGTGAGGTCGAGCGCGTGTGCGACCGCGTCGTCATCCTCGACGGCGGGCGGGTCGCTGCGTCGGGCTCGCTCGCGGAGCTGCTCGGCCAGCGCGAGGTGCGGCTGCGGCTGAGCGGGGTCACGGCCGACGTCGCCGCGCGGCTCGCGGCGACGGGCTCCGTCCGAGAGGCCGACGGCTGGTACACGCTCTCGCTCCCCGCCGACGACGCCGCGGTCCCGCTCACGGACCCGGCCGACGACGCCGCGGTCCCGCTCACCGACCCCGTCCCCGACCTCGTCCGCGACCTCGTGCGTCTCGGCGCACGGGTTCACGCGGTCGAGCCGGGGCGCATCACGCTCGAGGACCGCCTGCTCGGCATCCTCCGGTCCGGCCACGGAGGCGACGCATGAACGCGCTGGGCACGACGACGGGCGGCGTCGCGGGCGACGGGGTCAGCCCGGACCTCGGCTCGCGCACCCCGAACCCCCTCCGCACGGTCGGGACGATCGCCGCCCTCACGCTCCGCGAGGCGTCCCGGCGCCGCGTCCTGCTCGCGCTCGCCGCGCTGACCGTCGTCCTGCTCGCGCTCAGCGCGTGGGGCTTCTCGCGGCTCGCGGCCGAGGCCGGCCCGGACACCCTGACCAGCGGCGAGGCACGACTGACCGCGTCGATCATGCTGAACCTGGTGATGTTCGGGTTCAGCCTCATCGCCGCGCTCGGGACGGCGTTCCTCGCGGGACCGACGCTCGCGGGTGAGACCGAGTCCGGGATCGCGCTCTCCGTGCTGGCCCGACCGGTCCGGCGGTGGGCGTTCCTGCTCGGCAAGTGGCTCGGGCTCGTCGGGTTCGGGTCCGGGTTCGTCGTCGTCGCCGGGCTCGCCCAGTGCCTCGTCGTGCAGGCGACGGTCGGCTACTGGCCGCCCCGGCCCGCCGTCGCGCTCGCGTTGCTCGCCGCGCAGACGGTCGCGCTGCTCACGCTCGCGCTGCTGCTGTCGACGCTCGTGTCGCCGATGGCGTCGGGCGTCGTCGCGGTCGGCCTGTTCGGCGCGACGTGGATCGCGGGCGTCGTCGCCGGGATCGGCGAGTCGCTCGGCAACGACGCCGTCGCGCGCGTCGGGCCGATCTCCCGGATGCTCCTGCCGACCGACGGGCTGTGGCGCGGCGCGATGCACGCGTTCCAGGACCCGTCGGCGTTCCTGCGGCTCGGGGGCGAGGAGGCCGCGGCCTTCCCGTTCCTCGGCGCAGCGCCGCTGACGTGGACCTACCTGGTCTGGGCGGCGGTGTGGGTCGCGATGATCTGGGCGCTCGCCGCGGTGTCGTTCGGGCGGCGGGACCTGTAGGAGGCGGGCCGGTGGATCGCGGTCCGTCGCGACGGGAGACGGCGGATCCGCCGAGCCGCGAGGGCCTGGACGCCGGGTCGCGCCCGCCCTACCGTCAGGAACGCACGAGCACATGACCAGCAGGGGGCCACCATGGACATGCTCAGCGGCTCGGCGATCGCCTCAGCCGAGCTCACCGACTGGCGCAAGCTCGCCCAGGGCCTGCACGCCCGGTACCTCGTCGACGACTTCGGTGCCGCCGCTCGATTCGTCGCCGCGATCGGCGAGGCGGGCGACGCGCTCGGCCACCACCCGACCGTGTCGATCGGTCGGAACCACGTCGACCTCAAGCTCGTGAGCCCCGACGCGGTCTACCGCGAGGACCAGACCACCGAGCACGTCGTCGAGTGGGTCACCCAGAAGGACGTCGACGTGGCCCGACGCATCACCGAGGTCGCCGCCGAGCACGGGCTCACCGCGGACCCGTCCTCGGTCAGCGTCGTCGAGCTCGGCCTGGACACGACCAGCTCCTCGACGATCGCTCCCGTGTGGGCGGCGCTGCTCACGGGCGACCCCGCCTCGCAGGGCCGCGGGTCCCCCAGCGACGAGGTCCGGGACGCCACCGGGCGGGTGCCGAACCTCTGGTTCGGCGACGCCGCCGACGACGACGCCGCGACCGCACGTCAGCGGTTCCACGTCGAGGTCTACGTCCCGGCAGAGGTCGCCGAGGGGCGCATCGCCGCTGCCGTCGCCGCGGGCGGGACCGTCGTCGACGACAGCGAGTCGCCGTCGCTCACCGTGATCGCGGACCAGGACGGGAACACGGGCGTCGTCTGCGTCGCCTGAGACCGCGGCGCGGCGCCTACGTGACGTCGACGTTCCTCAGCGCAGCACGGCCCAGATCAGCAGCATCGTCACGAGGAACCCGACGACGTAGTTGGCGCCGAGGAACTGCCGCCAGCCGCGGTTCGCCGTTTCGGCCGTCTCGTCGGTGATCCCGCGGAACTGCCAGACGATCGCCAGGTACGGCAGCACGAGCAGCGCCGCGAGCGGCCCGGGCCACGGGACCGCGAGCATGAGCAGGCCCCCGACGGCGTACGCCGCGAACGCGAACCACACCGTCGGCCGCGCACCGAGCACCGTCGCGACCGACCCGATGCCCGCGGCGCGGTCGGCGACGACGTCCTGCACCGCGCCGAACGCCTGGCTCGCCATGCCCCACAGGAAGAACCCGGCGAGCACCCACCACGCGCCCGCGCCGATCCCGTTCCCGGCGAGCACGAGCCCGTACAGCGCGGGCGAGACGAAGTGCGTGCTCGACGTCATCGAGTCCAGCACCGGCCGCTCCTTGAACCGGAGCCGCGGCGCGGAGTAGGCGACGACCGCGAAGAGCGAGAACGCGAGCACGAGCCACGACAGCGGGTCACCCACGGCGACGAGGTACGCCACGAACGGCACCGGCAGCAGGGTCGACGCGAGGAGCGTCGTGCGGTGCAGCCGCCGGTCGAGCAGCGCACCCTCGACGCCGCCCTTGCGCGGGTTCTTCAGGTCCGACTCGTAGTCGAAGACGTCGTTGATCCCGTACATCAGCAGGTTGTACGGGACGAGGAAGAACAGGACCCCGACGACGAACGTCAGGTCGACCTCGCGCGTGCTCATGAGGTACGCCGCGCCGAACGGGTACGCGGTGTTGACCCAGCTCAGCGGCCGCGAGCTCAGCGTGAGCTCCCGGATGACCGCCCCGGCGGACCGTCGACCCGCGCCGGCACCCGGCCCTGTGCCCGCACCCATCTCCGCCCCCGTACCCTCGCCCGTGCCGGCCGCCGTCGTCATCGTCCGCTCCGTCCGTCGTCCGGCCCCATGCTGCCGCCTCCGGCACCGCGCGGGTGCCGCATCCGCGCCGCCGCACCCGCCGAGCCCGCCGCGTCGTCGTCGGCCGCACGACGGCGCCGCCCGAGCAGCACCCACAACGCGGGCAGGAGCAGCACCGCGAGGACCGTGTACGCGAAGTCCTCGACCGGGGCGACGCCCACCTGCGGGCCGAGCCGCTGCGCGTCGTCGTACGCGACGAGCCCGACCCGGATCATCACGTTGTCGAACACCGCCGTGAGCGCGAGCATCACCGCCGCCGTCACGGCGAGGGGCCCCCACGCGGGACGCCCCGTCCGTCGGCGCGCGACGGCGAGCACCGCCACCGCGCCCAGCAGGAACGGCACGTTGAGCAGCGCGTACGTCACCGGACACCGCCCGCGGACGGCGACCCGGCCGACCCGGCCGGCCCCGCCGACGACGACGGCGAGTCCCTCCGACCCGCGTGCGCCTCGGCGACCCGCCGCGCCCCGGCCCACACGTTCATGGTCAGGTACGACAGCAGCACGAGGAAGAAGACCTCCTCGACGGGCAGCTCGGGCGCGAGCTGGACCCCCGTCATGTACCGCGTCTCGCCGCGGAAGAACACGCCGAGCCCGATCCCGAGCAGGTCCCACACGAGGAACGTCCCGACGCCGACGGCGAGGACGACCGCGGCGCGGCGCGCGTCGTCGAAGAAGAACAGCGCGAACCGCCGGTCGAGCACGACCATGCCGGTGATCGACACCGCGAGCGCGGCGAGGTAGAGCAGACCGGTCATGCGCGTCGGGCGCCCGGGGCCGCCCCTGGGCCCGTCCCCGCGCCCGTCCCCGTGCCCGGGTCAGTCCCCGCGCCCGTCCCGGCCTGCGGCTCCGGCAGCGGCCCGGCGGACGTGTCGCCGCGGAGCCGCTTGAGGACCAGCTCGGCGCTGATGAGGCACATCGGCAGCCCGATGCCGGGGATCGTCGTCCCGCCCGCGTGCAGCAGCCCGGCGACCTTGCGGGACGCGTTGCCCGCCCGGAACATCGCGCTCTGCGCGAGCGTGTGCGCGGGCCCGAGCGCGGTGCCGTGCCACGTGCGCAGGTCCTCCGCGAAGTCGGCGGGGCCGACGGTCCGCCGCACGACGACGCGCTCGGCGAGGTCGGGCACACCCGCCCACCGCGCGACCTGCCCGATCGCTGCGTCCGCGACGGCCTCGACCCACGGGTCGCCCGCACGGTCCACCGCGCCACGCCCGAGCCGCGGGTCCGCGGGCACCGGCACGAGGACGAACAGGTTCTCGTCGCCCTCGGGTGCGACGCCCGGGTCCGTCGCGCTCGGCCGGCACACGTACAGCGACGCGGGGCTCGGGAACGGCACGTCCGGCCCGCCCGACGGCGTGTGCCGCGTCCCCCTCGGGAAGATCGCGTCGAACCCGTGCTGCCAGTCCTCGGTGAAGAACAGCGAGTGGTGCTCGAGCTCGGGCAGCCGTCCGCGCACGCCGAGGTAGACGAGCACCGCGCTCGGGCCGGGCAGGCGGCGCCGCCACCAGCGCGGCGAGTGGTCCCGCAGGTGCGCGGGCAGCAGGCGCGTCTCCGCCTGGTGCAGGTCGACGGCGCTGACGACGACGTCGGCCGGGAGGGTCGTGACCGTCCCGTCGGCCTCGCGGACCCGGACGCCCGTCGCCCGCGCGACCGGTCGGCGCAGCGCCGCCCGCCCTGCGCGACGCAGCGGGCGCAGCCGGTCGGCCGAGCCCGACGACGACGCACCGGCCGCGTCGTCGTCGAGCGGCTCGGTCTCGATCCGCACGACGTCGGCGCGCGTCCGGACGTCGACCCCGTTCTTCTCCGCGAGCGCCCGGATCCGCTCGATGAGCTCGGCGAACCCGCCCTGCGGGTAGAGCACGCCGTCGGCGAGGTCGAGGTGGCTCATCAGGTGGTACATCGACGGCGTGATGCGGGGCGCCGAGCCGAGGAACACCGCGGGGTACCCGAGCACCTGGCGCAGCCGCCGGTCGGCGAACCGCTCGCCCACGTGGTCCTCGAGCGAGCGCGTGAGCAGGCGCGCGAGCCGCGGCAGACGCGCGACGACGTCCGGGCGCATCAGCGGCAGGAGCGACGCGAAGGTCGTGTAGAGGAAGTACCGCGTCGCCATGTCGTACGTGTCGGCCGCGACGCGCAGGTACTCGCGCAGCCGCTCGCCCGCACCCGGCTCGACCTCCTCGAACAGCGCCACCGACCCCTCGAGGTCCGAGCGCACGTCGAGCGGCGGCTCCGACTCGAAGAACACCCGGTAGCCGGGGTCGAGGCGCACGAGGTCGAGCTCGGCGTCGGCGCTCGTGCCGAGCAGCCGGAAGAAGTGGTCGAACACCTCGGGCATGAGGTACCAGGACGGGCCGGTGTCGAACGCGAACCCGTCGGAGCGCCACAGCCCGGCGCGCCCGCCCACCTGGTCGCGCGCCTCGAGCAGCGTGACCTCGTACCCCTCGGCGCCGAGCAGCGCGGCCGTCGCAAGCCCCGCGATCCCCCCGCCGACGACGACGGCGCGCCGCCCGTCCGAGCCGGCACGGCCCCTCGCGTCCCTCGTCGTGCCGCTCATCGCACGCCCACCCGGCCGCGCAGCGCACGTGCCGTGACGCGGACCTTCGCCGTCGTCGGGACGCTGACGCGCGTGTGCATGAGGTCCTCCGCGGGGGTCGCGCCGAGGCGGCGCGTGAGCTCGGCGAACAGCTCGCACGCGACGGCGACCGCGCGCGCCGCACCCGGCGGGAGCCGGTCGATCGCCGCACGCGCGACACGCAGGTCCGCCGCGATGTCGTCGAGCACGGCGGCCTTGTCGGCCTCGGTGACGTGGTGCGGGTCGACGCCGACGAAGTAGCTGCGCCCCAGCCGGTCGGAGTCGTCGGCGATGTCCCGCAGGAAGTTGATCTTCTGGAACGCCGCGCCGAGCGCCTGCGCCCCGGGGGCGAGCTCGGCGTAGCGCTCGTCGCGCCGTGCGGCCGGCTCGGCCCGCAGGAACACCCGCAGGCACATGAGGCCGACGACCTCGGCCGAGCCGTAGACGTACCGCCGGAAGCTGTCCTCGTCGTGCACGCTCGTGTCGAGGTCCATCCGCATCGACGCGAAGAACGGGCGCGTCAGGTCCGTCGAGATCCCGGACCGCCGGGCGGTGAGCGCGAACGCGTGCACCAGCACGTTGGTGCTGTACCCGCTCGCCATCGCGGACTCGGTCTCGCGCTCGAGCGCATCGAGGCGCTCCCGTGCCGAGGCGACGTCGCCGCCCGCCTCGTCCGTCGCGCCGTCGACGACCTCGTCGGCGAGCCGGACCAGGGCGTACACGTTGCGGATCTCGCTGCGCTGCGCGGCGGGCAGCAGCCGGGTCGCGAGGCCGAAGCTCGTCGAGTACTCGCGCACCACGAGGTCCGCGGCCCCCTCGGCGACGGCGTCGTAGAGGCTCAGGCGGCTGCGCACCGGACCGCCTCCACGTGACCGACGACGTCGTCGAGCGCGCCCGTGACGCGGTCGGCGATCGTGCGCACGAACGCGCACAGGTCCGGACCGAGGACGTCCTCGTCGCAGCGGCTCGCGACCTCGGCGAGATCGGCCCGGACGTGCTGCTCGACGAGGCCCGGGGCGGCCGATCCGGCGAGCGCCGCGCGGATCGCGTCGGCGCGGGCGCGGTCGAGCTCCGGGTCGCCGAAGCCGTCGGCGACGTCCGCCCACACGGGCAGCGCCTGCGCGTGGAGGATCAGCGCGGTGTGCTTGCCCTCGCGCAGGTCGCTGATGTTGCTCTTGCCGATGCTCTCCTCGGGCGCGAACACCCCGAGCAGGTCGTCGACGAGCTGGAACGCCCGGCCGAGCAGGCGGCCGACGTGGTCGAGCTCGGCCTGCGTGCGCTGCGACGCCCCCGCGAGGATCGCACCCGCGCGCAGCGGCGCGCGGAACGAGTACATCGCGGTCTTCGACTCGCACACGAGCAGGGCCTGGTCGAGCGTCGGGACGCGCAGCCCCAGCCCGTAGGCGGTGTCGGCGAGCTCGCCGCCCGCGGAGACGAGGAGCGTCTCGTCGAGCAGGTCGAGCAGCTGCTCCCGCCGTGCGGGGACGACGTCGACGCCCGCGACGAGGCGGTGCGCCCGGCTCAGCGCGAGGTCGCCCGCGAGGACCGCGGCCGCCTCGGACCACTCCTGAGCGGGCGCCGGCTCCGAGCCGCCCGCGACCGACGTCGCGCGCATCGTCGCGGCGAGGTTCGGCTCGCCCCGGCGCACCCAGTCGTGGTCGATCAGGTCGTCGTGGACGAGGAACGCGGTGTGCAGCAGCTCGAAGCCGGCGGCGACGGCGACCGCGGCGTCGTCGTGCGAGCCCGAGAGCGCGGCGTGCGTGCCGAGCACGATCGCCGAGCGGAACCGCTTGCCGCCGCGCACGCTGCGGGCCAGCTCGGACCACACGAGCCCGTACTCGGGGCCGAACGCGAGCGCGTGCCCACGGGCCTGCTCGAGCACGCGCGCGAGCAGCGCGTCGACCGCCCGCTGGTCCTGCGCCGCGCGCAGCCAGCGGGGCTGCTCGTCGCCGACGACGGGCGCCGGACCGGTGAACGTGAGGGTCATGCACCGACCTCCGCGAGGAGCGGGAGGCCGGCGGCGTGCTGCACGAGCCACGGGCTCAGCGCGAACGGCATCGCACGGACCGCGTCGCGCAGCTGCGCGGGCGTGACCCACGCGAGGTCCATGACCTCGTCCGGGTTGGGACGGACGGGCGAGAGAGCGCGCGCGGTGAAGACCGGGCAGATCTCGTTCTCGACGACGCCCGAGGCGTCGACGGCGCGGTAGCGGAAGTCCGGCACGACCACCTCGACGTCCGCGACCTCGACGCCGAGCTCGAACCGGCTGCGGCGGAGGATCGCGTCCTCGAACGACTCGTCGGGGCCCGGGTGCCCGCACACCGAGTTGGTCCACACGCCCGGCCAGGTCCGCTTGGCGAGCGCGCGGCGCGTCACCAGGACGCGTCCGTCGTCGCCGAGCAGGTGGCACGAGAAGGCGAGGTGCAGCGGCGTCGTGGCCGTGTGCACCGTCGCCTTGTCGGCGGTGCCCGTCCGGGTGCCGTCGTCGGCGAGGAGGACGACGGTCTCTGACGAGGTCATGGAAGGCCTTCCGGACGGATCGGGCACATGCTCAGCATGCTGAGCGTATGCGAGAGCAGGCGCGAGCGCCCTTCCCAACACTCGTACCGTGGGGACCATCGTGGGGCATCGACGCGGATCCGTCGACACCCTGCGGTCTCGGCCGCCGGCCGGGTGACCCGACCTGCCCCGTCCCGCCCCGTTCGAGGAGCACGCCACCCGATGCCGCCGCCCTCCCCCGCCCGGCCGACGCTGAGCGTCGTCGTGCCCGTGCTCGACGACGCACCCGCCCTCCGGCGGTGCCTCGCCGCGCTCGACGCCCAGTCGCTCGCGCCCCTCGAGGTCGTCGTCGTCGACAACGGGTGCCGCGACGGCAGCGTCGCGGTGGCGCTCGAGCACGGCGCACGCGTCGTCGTCGAACCGCTGCGCGGCATCCCGGCCGCGGCCGCCACGGGCTACGACGCGGCGACCGGCGACGTCGTCGTCCGGTGCGACGCGGACACCGTCGCGCCGCCGGACTGGCTCGAGCGGATCGCGGACGCGTTCGCGGACGACCCCGACCTCGACGCGCTCACGGGCGACGGCGACTTCTACGACCTCGGCGCCGCCGGACCGCTCCTCGCACGGCTTTACCTCGGCGCGTACTACGCCTCGATGCACGGCGCGCTCGCGCACCCCCCGCTCTGGGGGTCGAACATGGCCGTGCGCCGCAGCGCGTGGCTCGCCGTCCGCGACCGGGTCGTGCGCACCGACGCCGAGCTGCACGACGACGTCGACCTCGCGTTCTGCCTCGGCCCGATGGCCCGGATCCGGCGCGACCGGTCGCTGCGGGTCGGCGTGTCCGGGCGCTCGCTGCGCGGTGCCGGGCAGGTCCGACGGCGGTTCGTGCGCGGTCTGCGCACCGTCGCGGTGCACCGGCCGACGACGCCCGCGTGGCGGCGGTGGGAGGCGCGCTGGCGCGGGACAGGACCGGCCGCCGTGCGCCCGGGCCTGCCGAGCGGCGGCGAGTCCGGCTGACCGCGGGCCGGGCTCGGCCGACGGGGTGCCGTGCGGCCCGCGGCGACCTACCGTGACGGCCATGCGCATCGTCATCGCCGGCGGCCACGGCCAGATCGCCCTCCGACTCACCCGGCTCCTGCACGAGCGGGGCGACGAGGTGGTCGGCCTCGTGCGCAACCCCGCCCACATCGGCGACGTCGAGCACGCGGGCGGGCAGGCGGCGGTGATCGACCTCGAGCACGCCGACGTGGGTGAGCTCGTCCCCGTGCTCGACGGCGCCGACGCCGTGGTCTTCGCCGCCGGCGCGGGTCCGGGCTCGGGTGCGGCCCGCAAGGACTCCGTCGACCGCGGCGCCGCCGTCCTCCTCGCCGACGCGGCCGAGGGCGCGGGCGTGAGCCGCTACGTGCTCGTCTCGTCGATGGGTGCGGACGACCCGACGCAGGCCGACGACGACGTCTTCCGCGCCTACCTCGAGGCCAAGGCCGCCGCCGAGGACGACGTGCGCGCACGCGACCTCGACTGGACCGTCCTGCGTCCGGGCGGTCTCACGGACGAGCCGGGCACCGGCCTCGTGCGGCTCGAGCCGCGCGTCGAGCGGGGCAGCGTGAGCCGCGACGACGTCGCCCGGACCGTCGTCGCGCTGCTCGACGAGGCCGCGACCGTGGGGCTCACGCTCGAGCTCGTCGCGGGCGAGGACCTGATCGACGCGGCCGTGCAGGCCGCCGGGCGCGGCGAACCGGGCGACGGAGGGCTCGACGCGCTCTGACGGCCCCGGTCCGGTGGCGGCAGCGGTCGCCGCCGCAGCGGCCGGTCGCGTCGAGCGGCGCGAGCTGGTCGAGCGGCGCCAGCGGGGCGAGCGAGGCGAGCGGGCTCAGTCGCGCAGGTGGATGACCGACGCGGCGTCGCGCTGACCCGTCAGGTTGTCCGCCGTCAGGCGACCCCACGCGAGCGCGAAGCCGGCTCGCACGGTGACCGGGACCGACAGCGTCGCTGTCTCCCCCGCGTCGAGACGCGGCAGCTCGCACACCACCGACGGCCCCTGCCTGCGGCACGTCCACCCGCCGGCGGGTTGGACGCCCGTCCACGCGGCGCCGAGGTCCTGGATGCGCACCTCGAGGCCGCGGACCGGAACCGACGGGCCGGCGGTCACGACCCAGCGCAGCTGCGCGGCCGACGGGTCCTCGGCCGACACCGAGGCGCCGACGATCGCGGCGCTCGCCGCGACGACCCGCACCGACACGGTGCGCTCGACCTGCTCGACGCCCGGGCCCCGCACGGTCACGACGACCGGCACGTCCTCGAGCGCCGCGCGCGCGAGCAGCTCCATCTCGACGTCGACCGAGCCGCCCGCGGGGACGGTCCCGACCGGGCACTCGACGTCGGCGTTCGTCCCCGGACGTGCCGCGCACGAGCCGCCCTCGACGAAAGCGATGCCGGGCGGGAGGTCGACGTCGACCGTCACGTCCTCCGCGTCGGCGTCACCCGTCCCGGCGACGCGGACGTCGAGCCGGCCCGGCGTGCCGCGCTCGAGGTCCAGCGACGCGGGCACGGTGAGGTCGAGCCGCGCGACGGCGGGGTCCGTCGGGTCGGTGGGGTCCGTCGGGTCGGTCGGGTCCGGGTCGGACGGGTCAGTGGGATCGGTGGGGTCCGGGTCCGAGGGGTCGGTCGGATCGGTGGGGTCCGGGTCCGACGGGTCGGTCGGGTCGGTCGGATCGGTGGGGTCCGGGTCCGACGGGTGAGTGGGATCGGTCGGATCGGCGGGGTCCGGGTCCGACGGATCCGGGTCCGCCGGATCCGGGTCCGCCGGGTCCGGGTCCGCCGGGTCCGTCGGGTCCGTCGGGTCGGTCGGCTCCGGGTCCGGCGTGCGCGTCGGCACGGGGACGTCGGCCGTCGCGGTCGCGCGCGTCGTCGGTCCGGTGACCTCGACGCCGAGCGTCACCACGTCGTCGTCGGCGAACTGCCCCGCGGGGACACGCACCGGGAGGACGAGGTCGGTCGTGGCGCCCGGTCCCACCAGGACGGACGTGCGCACCGACCCCGGGGCGGCGTCGGACCACCCGTCCGGCAGAGGTCGCTCGGCCTGGAGCGGCGCGGGTACCGCGACGACGACCTCGAACGTCGCCGTCGTCGCCCCCGCGTTGGTGACGTGGACGCCGACCGGCCGCGAACGACCGGGCTCGACGTCGCCCGGGGTGACGGTCGTCGTGACCGCCGGGACCGAGGGTGCGGAGCGGATCGTGAGCGGTGCGCCGACGTCGGCGGCACCGAGCCGCACCCGCACGTCGGCCGCGCGGTCGACGTCGCGCAGGCCCGTCCCCGCGGTGGCGGTCACCGCCAGCGGGGCCTCGGCACCCGGGAGGAGGGCGTCGAGCTCGCACACGAGCTCGCCGAGCGTCGCCGTGCAGCGCCAGGGCTCGCCGACGGTCACGCCGACGTCCGCGGGGAGGACCCCCGTGGTGACGCTGGCGACGACGTCGCGTGCCGTGGTCGCACCGTCGTTGGCGACGTCGAAGACGAGCGTCGCGTCGACCGGTCGTGCGGTGTCGGCGACGAGCTCGGTCGCGTCCGCGGGGCCGGCGACGACGGCGGCCGGGGCCGAGCGGACGGTCACGGGGAGGTCGGTCGTCGCGGTCGACCCGGCGAGCGCGACGTGCAGCGCCGTGCTCACGTCGACGTCGACGAGGCCCGAGCCGGCCGCGACGTCGGGCGCGGCAGCGACGAGGTCGAGCACGAGCGGGACGGTCGCGCCGGGGGCGAGCCCGGGGAGCGCGCAGTCGAGCCGACCGGGCTCGGAGTCGCGGCACACCCACGCGTCGCCCGTCACGTCGCGCGCCTCGACGCCGTCGGGCAGGTCCGCCGTCACGACCTGCGCCACGACGCCGCGCGCGGTCGTGCCGCCCGCGTTGCCGACGGGGACCTCGACCCGGCGCACGACGTCGGCGCCGACCTCGCCCTGGAGGACCGCTCCCGGCGTCGTGCCGAGGGTGAGCACCGCGGGGCGCGATCGGAGCGTCCCGCCCAGGGACTGCGGAACGGACGGCTCCGTGACGCCGGGCGCCCACGTGCGCACCTGGACGGGCACATCACGCGACCCGTCGAGGTCGGCGTCGACGACGAGGCGCGCGGTCAGCGTGCTCGTGGCACCGGCGGCGAGACCGTCGAGCGTGCACGCGCCGACGACGGCGGACTCGGCCGCGCACGTCCAGCGGCCCGTGCCCGTCGCGGCCGGCGCCGAGGCACCCGGGCCCGCGGTGGGCGACGTGAGCGCCTCGAGCTCCCACTCGACGTCGTCGGCGAAGAGCAGCTCCGACCGCACCTCGCCCGCGTCGCGCGTGCCCGTGTTCGTGACCTGGACGGTCATGAGGGTCGGCACGCCGACCTCGAGCGCGAGGTCGGCCGGGGGCGTCACGACGAGCGAGACGACGCCCGGGTCCGTCGGGTCGATTGGGTCGGGGTCGGTCGGGTCCGGGTCGGTCGGGTCCGGGTCGGTCGGGTCGGTCGGGTCGGTCGGGTCGGGGTCCGTGGGGTCGGCCGGGTCGGGATCGCCGGGGTCGGCGGGGTCCGTCGGGTCCGGGTCGGTCGGGTCCGGGTCCGTCGGTCCGGGGTCCGCCGGGTCCGCCGGGTCCGCGGGCGTCGTCGGGCCGGTCGGCTCCGGGTCCGCGTCGGACACACCCGGGGCCGTCGTGCTGCCCGGCTGCGTGCGCGGCTCGTCGGTCGACGCCGACCCGGCCGCGGCGTCGTCGGCGGGCGGCTCGGGGGCCGCCACGACGGGCGGCTCGTCGGTGTCGTCGCTGCCGGGGCCGCCGTCGTCGCCCGAGCCCTCGGAGCCGCCGTCGTCGCCGGGCGAGCCCTCTGCGCCGCCGTCGTCGCCGGAGGCGTCGCCGTCGGACCCGCCAGGGACCTGCTCGGCCGTCGCCGCGGGCGGGTCGGACGTGAAGACGCCGAGCGACCCGGCCACCCCCACCGCGCCGACCACGACCACGCCTGCCGCGACCGCGGCCAGGACGCCCGCGGGCACGCTCGCGAGCGCAGCGAGCACGCCCGCGCCGGCCGAGGCGCCGGCAGCCGCCGTCGCACCCGCCGTCGCTCCCGTCGCGGCGACAGCACCGGTCGACGCCGTCGACGCCGCGCCCGCGACCTGCGCCGCGGCGGCCTCCTGGGCCGCGTGGACGCCGATCGCGGACGCACCGCCCACCGCCGCGACGCCGGCCGCCGTCGAGGCGGCGAGACCCAGGCCGGAGCCCGTCGCGGTTCCGGCCGCGCTGCCCGCGCCGACCGTCGCACCCGCACCCGAGGCACCGGCACCCGCGCCCACGGCCGAGCCGGAACCCGCGGCCGAGCCGGCGGCGCCGGCGCCCGAGCCCGCGCCCGTTCCCGATCCAGCCGCACCCGAGCCGGCGGCACCGGTCGCCCCGGCCCCCGCCGCAGCCCCTGCCGCAGCGGCGCCCACGGCACCGCCGAAGCCGACGCCGTGCAGCACCGCCCACGAGACCGCGCCGAGCACGAACGGCGCGACGACGGCGCGCATGCCGTGGCTGACGTCGCCGAGCTCGAGGACGAGCCCGCGGCACCGGCCGCACTCGTCGAGGTGGGACTCGACAAGGGCCGTCTCGCGCTTGGCGAGACCACCGCGCACGTAGGCGCCGAGCTTCGCGTTGACGATCGTGCAGGCCTCGTCGAGGGGGGCGGCGAGGTGCTGCTGGAGGTACGCCTGCCGCAGGCCCTCCCGCGCGCGGTACGCGAGCGCGGCGACGCCGTTGGCCGTGAGGCCCAGGACGGGCGCGATCTCGGCCGGGCTCATGCTCTCGACCTCGGTGTACCAGAGCACCGCCTGCCAGCGCTCCGGTAGCGACCGGTAGGCCTGGGAGACGACGCCGCGCTCGAAGTCCTCCATCGCGGGGGTCTCGGTCGACTCGCCCGCGCCGAAGGCCGCCTCGAACGTCGCGACGTCGTCGGTCGGCTGGGTGCGACGCACCGACTCGATGCGCTGCATCGCCGTGCGGCGCAGCACCGTGAACAGGTAGGCCCGGAAGGCGACGTCGGGCCCGCCGCCCGAGCGGATCGCGCCGAACACGCGTGAGAACGCGTCGGAGACCGCGTCCTCGGCGTCGGCGGCGGAGTTGCTGTACTGGCGCGCGACGGCGCGGGCAGCGGGCGCGTGGCGCTCGTAGAGCACGCCGAAGGCCGCCGTGTCCCCCGCCCGGACCGCGGTGATGATCTCCGCGTCGCTCGCGAGGTCCCAGCTGCTCCCCAGGGTGGTCATGCCACCTCCGCGTCTCCGGCCGAGCGGCGTCCCGCCCGGCACGTGCCCGTCGATCGGGCCCTGTCAGCACTCATCGGCTTTTTCACCCGCAACCTGAAGTGTCGAAGTCGCGTCATGACCTGGGGGCTGCTCCCTCTCATCGGGCATGAGGACCGAGATGCCGCTGACGCCGGCCGTCGCGCTGCGTGAGCAGTGGCGCGCGCGGACCGTCGAGCACGTGTGGCTCCGGCCCGGCGACTGGTACCACCCGGCCGTCGACGCCCTCACCGAGGCTCTCACGACCGGCTTCGCCGCGGCGCCCGCGGCGTTCCGTCTGGGCGAGATGCGCGGGTCGACGGGCGTGGGCATCGCCGAGGCGCTCGACGACCTCGCGATCGTCTACGAGCTGTCGGGCGTCGAGCCGCCGCTCGAGGTGGTCCGCGCGCTCTGCGAGGGCTGGGCGGCCGCGATCGAGAGCGTGCCGGTGTCGGCGGGCTGCATCGACCCCGAGTCGGGCCTGCCGACCGTCGACTACCTGTCCGTGCGCCTCATGGAGACGTACGGCACGGCTCGCCGGCACGCGCACCACGCGTTCACGACCCACTGCCTCGTGCTCGTCGACGTCGCCGTCGGGGACATCCACCCGTGGCGCCGCGCGGCGCGCTCGGCCGCGATGGGCCGCGCGCTCACCGCGGCGCTGCCGACGGGCCACCCGATGGCGTCCCTCGGGGGCGGCGCGTTCGCCGTGCTCATGGCGCGCGACTGGGACCTCGGCGAGACCGTGCGCGTGCTGCGCGACGAGGTCGACCTCCAGGCGGCCGAGCTGCAGATCGGCGAGCTGCTCCGGCAGCCGCCGCGGATCTGGATCGAACCCCTCCCGGAGACCCATGACCGGGCGGTGGAGCTGCTCGAGCAGCTGCGTCGCTGACCCCCCTCGCGACACGGCAGCCCCTCCACCACCCCGCGACGGCGCCGCACCGTTCCCCTGCGGCGCGGCGCCGTCGCGATCCCCCTCCTGCGGGTCCCGCGCGCCCTCTCGCGGGCCCTCTCGCGCGCCCTCCCGCACGCCCTCCCGCACGCCCTCTCGCGGGCCCTCCCCTCCCGCCCCGCGCGTCCCCGCCCGTCGAGATCAGACTTGGCGTCGGCGTGTCGCGCGACTCGCCGACGCGAACCCTGATCTCGACGTGGGGGCGGGCTCGGGTGCGGCGGTCCTCGCGGTGTCGAGTTGCCGCGTGCGGCGTCGGCGGCGAAGGATCGCCCGGTGACCACCCACGAGGACGCCCTCACCCCCGCCGACGCCGCCCCGACCGACGCCGACGTGGCGGCCGACCCGCACGTCTGGCTCGAAGACGTCGAGGGCGACGCGCAGCTCGCGTGGGTCCGCGAGCGCAACGACGAGGCGCTCGCGGCGCTCGGCGGCGACCTGCTCGACACCATCCGGGGCGAGGTCCTCGAGGTCCTCGACTCGCGCGACCGCATCCCGGTCGTGTCGCAGGCCGGGGACCGGCTCTACAACTTCTGGCAGGACGCCGATCACGAGCGCGGCGTGTGGCGCCGCACGACGCTCGAGAGCTACCGCACCGACGACCCGGAGTGGGAGGTGCTCCTCGACCTCGACGCGCTGTCCGAGGCCGAGGGCGTCCAGTGGGTGTGGCACGGCGCGAGCATCCTGCGCCCCGACCTGCGCCGCGCGCTCGTCAACCTCTCCCGCGGCGGGTCCGACGCGGACACCACGCGCGAGCTCGACCTCACGACGCTCACGTGGGTCGAGGACGGGTTCGTCCGGCCCGAGGCGAAGGGCGGCGTCTCGTGGGTCGACGAGTCGACGACGTTCGTCGCGACCGACACGGGCGAGGGCTCGACGACGTCGTCGGGGTACCCCCGTCAGGTGCGGCGCTGGCGGCGCGGGACGGCCCTGACCGACGCACCCGTCGTCTTCGAGGGCGAGGTCGAGGACCTCTCGGTGTCCGCGTTCCACGACCGGACCCCCGGCTTCGAGCGCGACCTCGTCGTGCGCGCGACGGACTTCTACCACCAGGAGGTCTTCCTCCTCGGCGCCGACGACTCGCTGACACGCATCGACGTGCCGACGAGCGCGGAGGTCGGCGTGCACCGCGAGTGGCTGCTCGTGGAGCTGCGCGAGGAGTGGGCGCCCGACGGCGGCCCCGTGCACCCCGCGGGTGCGCTGCTCGCCGTCCGGCTCGACGACTTCCTCGCGGGCGACCGGTCGTTCGAGGTGCTGTTCGCGCCGACGCCGACGTCGTCCCTCGCGGGCGCCACCTGGACCCGCTCGCACCTCGCGCTGACGGTGCTGGAGGACGTCACCGACCGCGTGCAGGTCCTCACGCCCGGGCCGGACGGGTGGACCCGCGTCGACGTCGCGCCGGCCGACCTCGGCGCACCGGACCTCACGACCGTCGCGCTGCGCGCGGTCGACGCCGACGAGTCCGACGACGTGTGGTTCACCGTCACGGGCTTCCTGACGCCGTCGACGTTCGGCCGCGCGACGCTCTCCGCCGACGGCGTCGTCGCGCAGGAGCACCTCAAGGCGGCGCCGTCGTTCTTCGACGCGTCGACGCACGAGGTCAGCCAGCACATGGTCACGTCCGACGACGGCACGCGCGTGCCGTACTTCCTCGTCCGGCCGCGCGACGCGGCGGGTCCCGTCCCGACGCTGCTGTACGGGTACGGCGGGTTCGAGATCTCGCTGCGGCCGTCGTACTCGGGGACGCTCGGGCGCGCGTGGCTCGCGCGGGGCGGGGCGTACGCGCTCGCGAACATCCGCGGCGGCGGCGAGTACGGGCCGCGCTGGCACCAGACCGCACTGCGCGAGAACCGGCACCGCGCGTACGAGGACTTCGCCGCCGTCGCGCGCGACCTCGTCGGGCGGGGCGTCACGACGCCCGAGCGGCTCGGCGCGCAGGGCGGCAGCAACGGCGGCCTGCTCATGGGCAACATGTACGTCCGGTACCCCGAGCTCTTCGGCGCGATCGTGTGCCAGGTGCCGCTGCTGGACATGCGCCGCTACAGCCGGCTGCTCGCGGGGGCCTCGTGGGTCGCGGAGTACGGCGACCCGGACGTCCCGGCCGACTGGGAGTTCCTCCGGCGGTACTCGCCCTACCAGCTCGTGCGCGACGAGGCCGACCACCCGCCGCTGCTGCTCACCACGTCGACGCGCGACGACCGCGTCCACCCCGGTCACGCGCGCAAGATGGCGGCGCTGCTGCGCGACCTGGGCAAGGACGTGACGTCGTACGAGAACATCGAGGGCGGCCACGGCGGGGCGTCGACGAACGCGCAGGCGGCGCTCATGTCGGCGCTCGCGTACACGTTCCTCTGGCAGCGGCTGCGCTGACGCCCGGGGCCGGGTCGCGGCGGCCGGGACCCGCGCCGGGTGGATCGACCCGCGCATGCCGCGGGCGGACCCACCCACCGGCGGCTGCCGCGGCCCGGCGCGTCAGTCGCGCGCGGCGGAGGGGCGCCAGACGACGAGCGCGCCCGTGCTCGTGATGCGCGCGGGGCGGTGCCCGCGGGGGACGGCGACGACGTCGCCCTGGGGGCCCGCGGTGAACACGCGGCGACCGGGCTCGGCGACGGCCCGGAGCAGGTCGACCTGCTGACGGAGCCGCTCGACCTCGTTCTCGAGCGCGAGGATCCGCTTGATGCCCTGGAGGTTGATGCCTTCGTCCTGGGACAGCCGCTGGACCTCGCGGAGCCGCGCGATGTCGCGCAGCGAGTAGCGGCGGCCGCGTCCCCGGGTGCGCTGGGGGGACACGAGGCCGAGCCGGTCGTACTGACGCAGCGTCTGGGGGTGCATGCCGGCGAGCTCGGCCGCCGCCGAGATCGTGAAGACGGGTGCGTCCTCGGGTCCTGCCACGACTGCCTCCCTCCGTGCGTCGGACCCCGCCCGGTGCCTCAGCGCCGCGCGGGGCCGTGCGTCACTGTCCGGCGCGCGCCCGCAGCTCCGAGCGGACGTCGCCGTCCTCGGTCGCCCTCGCGAAGGCCTCGACGGCCTTGCGCGCGTCGCCCGACAGCCGCTGCGGGACCGCGACCTGCACGGTGACGAGCAGGTCGCCCGTGCCCTGCGGCGTCGTGATGCCCTTGCCGCGCACGCGCAGCGTGCGGCCCGACGGCGTGCCCTCGGGCACCTTGACCTTGACCGTGCCGCCGTCGAGCGTCGGCACGTCGACCTGCGCGCCGAGCACCGCCTCGGGGAACGTCACGGGCAGCGTCATGCGCAGGTCCTTGCCGTCGGTCGCGAAGACCGGGTGCGGCTCCACGTGCACCGTGATGAGCAGGTCGCCCGCGGGACCGCCGCCCTCGCCGGGCCGCCCCTTGCCGCGCAGCCGGATCTTCTGGCCGTCGCGCACGCCCGCGGGGATGCGGGCCGTGACCTTGCGGCCCTCGACGGTGAGCGTGACGGTCGAGCCCTGGACGGCCTGGCGGAACGGGAGCGTCGTCGTCGCCGCGAGGTCCGCGCCGGCCTGCGGGCCGCGCTGGAACCCGCCGCCGAACAGCCCGCCGAGGATGTCCTCGAAGCCGCCGCCCGCACCGGCGCCCGCGCCCGGCGTCGAGTAGCGGACGCGGGGCCCGCCCGCGCGGCCGGCGCCCGCCGTGGGACCGCCCGCACCGGCGCCGAAGAGCCCGCCGAACAGGTCCTCGAACGCGGCGCCGCCCGCGGCCGACCCGGGCCCGCCCGGCGCGGAGAACCGCGCGCCGCCGCCCGCCATGGCGCGGATCGCGTCGTACTGCTGGCGCTGCTCGGGGTCCGACAGGACCGCGTAGGCCTCGCCGACCTCCTTGAAGCGCGACTCGGCGGCCGCGTCCCCGGGGTTGTGGTCGGGGTGCAGCGTGCGCGCCAGCTTCCGGTACGCCTTCTTGATCGCCGCGGCGTCGGCGTTCTTCGGGACGCCGAGGATCGCGTAGAAGTCCTTCTCGAACCAGTCCTGACCGGTCATCGCCTACCCCCTTCCCTGCTCGTCGTCGTCATGCCTGCCTGCGTGTGCGGGGCGCCCGCGCGTCGCCGGTCCGGGCGGCCGGCGGGCGCCCCGCCGCGTCACTGGGGCTCGGCGACGGCGACGCGCGCCGCGCGGACGACCCGCTCGCCCACCCGGTGCCCCGGCTGGAGCACCTGGACGACCGTCGGCTCGGTGACGTCGTCGGAGTGCGCGTGCATGAGCGCCTCGTGGACGTTCGGGTCGAACGGCTCGCCCGCCGCGCCGTAGCGCTGCCAGCCGAACCGGCCGAGCGCCGTCTCGAGCTTCTCGGCGATCGCGGCGAACGGGCCGTCGGCCAGCTCGCCGTGCTGCCGCGCGAGCTCGACGTCGTCGAGCACGCCCATGAGCGCCTCGACGACGCCGACGACCGTCTGGTCGCGCGCGACGTCGCGGTCCCGGTCGACCCGGCGGCGGTAGTTGACGTACTCCGCCTGGAGCCGCTGGAGGTCGGCGAGCCGCTCGTCGGCGAGCGCACGCGCCTGCGCGAGCTCGTCGTCGGCACCCGACGGCGCGGACGCGTCCCCGGCACCCGCTGCGCTCGGCCCGGCGGCGGGGGCGTCACCCTCCGCCGTCCCGGCCGCGGCGTCGGCACGGGCCTGGCCCTCGGTCTCCGGGTCCCGCACGGCACCCGTCAGCGGGTCGATGCGTCGCTTGTCGGTGAACCGGGGGCGGGTCTCGTCGTCGCCGCCGGACCCGGTCCCCGTACCGATGGGGTGGTCGGTCACTTGGTCTCGTCCTCGTCCACGATCTCGGCGTCGACGACGTCGTCGTCGGCGGCGGCACCCTGGGCCTGGCCGTCACCGGCCGCGCCCGCCGCGCCGGCACCGGGGGCGCCGGCGGCACCCTCGTTGTCGGCCTTGTAGATCGCCTCGCCGATCTTCTGGCTCACGGTCACGAGCGCCGACTGCTTGGCCTTGACGGCCTCGACGTCGTCGCCCTCGAGCGCCGTGCGGAGCTCGCCGAGCGCCGTGTTCACCTCGGTCTTGACGTCGTCCGGGACCTTGTCGCCGTTCTCCGCCAGGACCTTCTCGGTCGAGTAGACGAGCGCCTCGGCCTGGTTGCGCGTCTCGGCGTCCTCGCGGCGCTTCTTGTCCTCCTGCGCGTGCTCCTCGGCCTCGCGCACCATGCGCTCGATGTCCTCCTTGGGGAGGGCCGAGCCGCCGGTGATCGTCATCGACTGCTCCTTGCCCGTTCCGCGGTCCTTCGCGGACACGTGCACGATGCCGTTCGCGTCGATGTCGAACGTGACCTCGATCTGCGGGACGCCGCGCGGCGCCGGCGCGATGCCGGTCAGCTCGAACGTGCCCAGCGGCTTGTTGTCCCGCGCGAACTCTCGCTCGCCCTGGAACACCTGGATGAGGACGGACGGCTGGTTGTCCTCGGCCGTGGAGAAGATCTCGCTGCGCTTGGTCGGGATGGCCGTGTTGCGCTCGATGAGCTTGGTCATCACGCCGCCCTTGGTCTCGATGCCGAGGCTCAGCGGGGTGACGTCGATGAGCAGCACGTCCTTGCGCTCACCCTTGATGACGCCAGCCTGGAGGGCGGCGCCGACGGCGACGACCTCGTCCGGGTTGACGCCCTTGTTGGGCTCCTTGCCGCCGGTGAGCTCGCGCACGACGTCGGCCACGGCCGGCATGCGGGTCGAGCCGCCGACGAGGACGACGTGGTCGATGTCGTTCACCGAGATGCCCGCGTCGCGGATGACGGCGTGGAACGGCGCCTTGGTCCGGTCGATGAGGTCCTGCGTCATCTGCTGGAACTGGGCGCGCGTGAGCTTGGTGTCCAGGTGGACGGGGCCGTTCTCGCTCATCGAGAGGTACTGCATGGAGATCGTGGTGCTCGTCGCGGACGAGAGCTCCTTCTTCGCCTGCTCGGCGGCCTCACGGAGGCGCTGGAGCGCGATGCGGTCCTTGGCGAGGTCGACGCCCGCGGTGTTCTTGACCTCCTTGATGAGGTGCTCGACGATCCGCTGGTCCCAGTCGTCGCCGCCGAGGTGGTTGTCGCCGGAGGTCGCGCGCACCTGGATGGTCGAGAACTGGTCCTCGTCCTTGCCCACCTCGAGGAGGGACACGTCGAACGTGCCGCCGCCGAGGTCGAAGACGAGGATGAGCTCGTCCTCCTTGCCGCGCTCGAGTCCGTAGGCCAGGGCGGCCGCGGTCGGCTCGTTGACGATGCGCAGGACGTTCAGGCCCGCGATCTGGCCGGCGTCCTTGGTCGCCTGGCGCTGCGCGTCGTTGAAGTACGCGGGGACGGTGATGACCGCGTCGGTGACGGGCTCGCCCAGGTACTCCTCGGCGTCGCGCTTGAGCTTGCCGAGGACCCGCGCGGAGATCTCCTGCGCGGAGTAGGACTTGTCGTCGATCTGCTGCTTCCAGTCCGTGCCGATGTGGCGCTTGACGGAGGAGATCGTGCGGTCGACGTTGGTGACGGCCTGGCGCTTCGCGACCTCGCCGACGAGCACCTCACCCGTCTTCGAGAACGCGACGACGGACGGGGTAGTGCGAGCGCCCTCGGCGTTCGCGATGACCGTGGGCTCGCCACCCTCGAGGACGGCGACGACGGAGTTGGTGGTGCCGAGGTCGATGCCGACAGCTCGTGCCATGTGTGGGTGCCTCTTCCTTCGCTTGGTTGAGCCTGCTGCACTCAAGTCTGCGCGGCGCACCTCGACGATGCAACTTCAGACGGCCGAACTTGAGTCCACATGGCTCAACTCCCGGCCGGGGCGGGTTGTTCCTGGCCGTCGCGGCATCGCAGGCCGCACCCGGTCTACCGTGGTCGACGTGGATGGCTTCTGGGAGTTCGCGGCCTCGTACTGGTGGCTGGTCTTCCCCCTCCTCGGCGTCCTCGGTGGTGCCACCGAGGGCTTCGAGCGATGGGACAAGCGCCGCCGCAAGCACAAGCTCGAGCTCGCGCGCATCAAGTACGGCGCCGGCGCCGGTCCCGTACCTGGTGCGGGCACGACCGCGCCGACCGTCCGGGGGAGGGCCCACAGGGCCGACGTCGACCGGGTGGTCGCCGAGCACGACGCCGTCCACCGGCGATGGCTCGCGTACGAGCTGGACGTCGACAAGCTCATCGACTTCCCGATGATGAGCGACATGCGCGAGCCGCTCGTCGTCGACTTCCACCGCGCCAAGCGGCACGCCGACGGGCTGCGCCCCGCCCGCGCCGACGACGTCGAGGACCTGGTCCGCCTCGACGCGTACCGGAGCTCCGTCGAGGAGCTCGCGCTCGCCTTCGAGGTCGCCGGGCGGGAGGCCCGACGCCGCCGCGCGTCGACCTTCACCGCGTCGGAACGGCAGGCGCTCACGAAGGCCAAGCAGCTCATCGCGATCGCCGAGGACCGCGGCGCGTCCGCCAGCGAGCGCCATACCGCGTACCGCCTCGCCATGCGGGAGCTCGAAGGCCTCGTCGCCGTCCCCGAGGGGGCGACGACGGCGCTCGAGCAGCGGATCGCCGGCGAGATCGAGCAGGGCTCCCACCCTCCCGCCACGGAGCGCGACCCGGCCTGACCGCCACCGTCGGGCTCACCGCAGCAGGGCGAGGTCCCGCCGCACGTAGCGCAGGTGCGCCCACTCCTCCTCGAGGATCACGCGGACGCAGTCGCCGACGGTGGGGTGCCAGTCGCCCCCGCCCCACGGGTCGTCGCGCTCCTCCGCGAGCAGCTCCGACGTCGCCGTGGCCAGGAAGTCGGTCACCATGTGCTGGCGGTCGGCCCGGACCGCGAGGACCTCCTCGTAGGGCGGCGGGTTGTCGCGGAAGACCGGCATGTCGAAGCCCATCTCGGCCGCACCGGTGAAGATCTGGCCGATCTCGTGGAACGGCTGCTCGACCCGCAGGATCCCGCCCCGGAGCCAGGCGTCGGTGGCCAGGACGAGGTGCCGCAGCGTCTGCGCCAGGGACCACTCGTCCTCGACGTGCGCGTCGACCAGCTCCGGCGGCGTGCCCTCCACCGTCGTCGCCCATGCGTCCTGGACCGCGACCCACCCCGCGCGCAGGCCCTCGGGCGCCTCGGCCTTCTGCAGCTCGCGCCCGGGGAACTGCCGGTTCAGCTCGGCGTCGACGAGCGGCACGACGTCGACCCCGTTGACGACGAGGCTGCCGAAGAAGAGGTCGTGGCTGTCGAGGTCGAGCCCGTCGACGTCGACGCCGCGCATCGTCACGCCGCTGAGGTCGGAGAACCGCAGCGTGGCGCCCCTGAAGCTCGCCCTCACGAAGGTCGCGCCCTCGAACTCCTTGGTGCGGGAGTAGGTCGTCATCGCCGGTCTCCACCCTGTCGTCCACGCCGGCGGCAGCCGGGAGCGGGCGACGGACCCGCCGCCCCCCAACCTGCTCCTGCCGGGGCCGTGTGTGAAGTCCCGCCGGGCGACGAGCCCGGCTCACACCGTCCGACGTGCTGCACAGATGCGGTCGACGACGTCTCCCCTGCGCAGATCGCCCACGACCCGCCGGCACCGGTGACCACCACGCCTTGCCATCCAGCCCGGGAGGGCGCACGCTCGCACAGCACGGCCGGAGGCGGCATCCGCCCTCGTCGGCCGTCCAGGAGAGGCACCGCCATGACGGACTCGACCCCATCCATGATCGCCTCGGGCGTCCCCTACGAGGTGACCGACGTCGAGGGCCACACCCCGGCGTCGCTCGACGAGTTCACCGGCCAGGTCACGATGCACGCCCACGGCCCCACGGGCGACCACGAGGTCGCCGGCTCCGGGCAGGACGAGCACGACGGCACCGTCCGCGTGCACGAGAAGGACCACCACGGGACGGGCAAGGACGTCCGCGTCTGGACCGTCAGCCCCGCAGCGGACGGCGAGGGCTTCGACGCCGAGAGCTGACGGCCGGGGCCCGCGACGCTGCAGGAGGGCTACCCGACCGCCTCGAGCAGCGCGACGAGCGGCAGGGGCAACCGGTCGCGCTCGGCGGCGGCCACGACCAGCAGCCTCGCGTAGCGCAGCTTGCGGCTCCCGCCGCTGCCGAGGAACCGCCGCAGCTGCTCGTCGGCCGCCCTCCCGCGCCACGCGGGCTGGTCCTGGAGCGACCGGAACGCCCGCAGGTCGCCCTCCGCGGCGAGCAGGGGCAGGGCCTCGTGCGCCCCGACGGCACGGACGAGCTCGTCCTCGAGGTCCTCGTCGCACACGAAGAAGCCCAGACGCTCGAGGTCGGGCCGGTCCCGGACGGCACCGAGGCCCGCGGCCTCGAGCGCGCGGCCGACGACGCCCTCCTCGCGACGGTCGCACAGCCCGACCACCCGGACGGCCCGCGCGGCCGAGGGGCGGCCCGGGGCGAGCGTCCGCAGGACCCGGCCCACGGCGTGCGCGCCGCCCACCGGCACCACGACGACTCCCTCGGCGTCGAGGTCGAGACCGCGCACCTGCGCGGCCGTCTCGACGGCGATCTGGTCGCTGATGCCCTCGACGAGGACGAGCGTCGCGGCGCCGTCGGCCCGCGCGAGCGCGTGCAGCGCCGCCCGGACGGGCGCGTCCGGGCCGCTCTCGTACCCCTCCGGCACGCGCCGCGCGCGAGGGCTGCGCTCCGTCACGCCTCCGGTCTACCGCGTGGACGCCAGTGGGGGCACCCGGCCCGCCGGTCACGACGGCGCACGACCCGAGTTCCGCCGGTGCCGACCGTCTGGCATCCTGCGAGGGCTGTCCCGCCGGCCACCCGAGGTGTCATGACGTCCACCGCGATCGATCCCGACGGCGTGCTCGCGATGAGCGCCGCCACCCTGCTGGTCTCGGCGAGCCTCGACGAGGCCGCCACCGACCTCCAGCGCGAGATCGACGACGTGGCGCACCTGGTGACGGGCGCACCGTTCGTGCGGAACCAGGTGCGCGCCCGCGCCGGTGACCTGGCCGAGCTCGCGGGGTGGGCACGTGAGCTGGTCCTGCGGTTCGTGGACCACGAGCGCCCGATCAGCGAGCTGCTCACGGCCGGCTACTGGCTGCCGGACTTCTCCAAGCTGGGTTGGGACAGGTCGCAGAGCGCCGGCGACAACGTGGACCGGACCGCCAGGTCCGACGAGTTCGGGGCCTTCGTGCTCGGCACGAGCGGCGCGCTGCTCGAGCGCTACCGCCGCTTCTCGCTCGCGGTCCCCCGCCCCGGCGCGACCCTCCCGTCGCTCGACCTGCCCGCACCCGACGACATCGTGCGCGGGACGCCCGTCGTGCGGCGGCCGTCCGGTCTCCTGGTCATCCAGGGCTCGGCCGCCGACCCCCACGTGGGGCGCCTCGCGAGCGCCGCCGACAGCCCCGCGTTCTACCCGCGTGACCGACCGACGTTCGTCACCGACCCGGACCTCGGCCGCCCGCCCACGTGGGCCCGCACCGGTGGTCGGGCACTCGGCGTCCTCGGCTCAGGCCTGACCCTCTACGACTCCTACATGAGCCAGTGGGAGCACGACGCGAAGTACCACCCCGAGTGGGGCACCGGCGAGCGCGTCGCGAGCGCCGCGTACAACACCGTGACCGAGGGCGGTGGCGCGGTCGCGGGCGGGATCGTCGGCGCGCAGATCGGCGCGACCGTCGGGTCGTTCGTGCCGATCCCGGTGGTCGGCACCGTCGGCGGCGCGCTGATCGGCGGCGCGGTCGGCTCGTTCGTCGGCAGCAAGGTGGGCAAGGCGACCGGCAGGCTCCTCGAGGAGGCCGTCTCCGAGGTCGGCGACACGGTGAAGGACGCATGGAACTCGCTGTTCGGCTGAGCCTCCAGCCCCTCCCGGACCCGTCGGCGGCCCCGCCCACGGGCGGCCTCGTCGTCGGCGCGATCGCGAGCCTCGTACTGCTGGCCCTCGGCCTGGCCCACTACGCCGGACGGTTCCGCACCCTCGCCGAGGTGTGGATCCTCGGACCGACCGTCGTCCTCGCGTGCGCGTGGCTCGGGGCCGGCGGCCTGCTGGCGACGATCGGTGCCGCACTCGCGGGCCAGGACGACGCCGTGCTCGTCCTCCTCGGCGCGGTCGCCGTCGTCCTGGCGCTGGTGGCGTGGGTCGTGGGGATCGTCGGGATCTTCTGGTTGCCTCGGGCGTTGCAGCCGCGGTGGTTCGTCGAGCAGGTCGAGCGCGACCCCGCGCGGATGCGCGGCGGGCGCATGCGCGGACGGAAGGAGCAGCGGTGACCAGCACGACCGCCGAGGTCCGGGACGAGGTGACGGGGCTCGCGCTCGGCCTGCCGCCGGGCTGGGAGCGCGTCGAGGCGCCGGGGTTCCCCATCGCGATCGCCGGCCCCGCAGGGCAGGCGGCAGCCGACGGCACCACCTTCCGGCCCAACGTCACCGTGACCGTCGCGCCGGCCGACGCCGCGGCGGACATCCGCACGCTCGGCACGGAGGCGCTCGCCGCCGCGACCGCGGTGGCCGACGGCGCGCACGTGCTCGCCTACGACCTGTGGGCCGTGGGCGACGCCGAGGGCCGGCGGCTCGTCGCCGTCCACCAGCAGGGGCCGATCCCGCTCACCGTGACCCAGGTCGTCGTCCTCGCGCACGGAGCGGTCACGACCGCGACCGCCACCTGCGGGGTGGCGCAGCTCCCCGAGGCGGGTCCCCTGCTCGACCAGGCCCTGGCCGGGCTCGTCCCCGGGACGGTGAACCGATGACCGCTCAGCTCCCCCGCCTCGACCCCTACCTCGCGTCGATCGGCGAGCCGCTCGAGGACGTGTCGCGCGTCGTGGCCGCCCAGCCGTTCCGGTCGACGGGGCCCTCCCTCGACCGGGCCTCGCTCGCCGCGCTGACGACGGCGACGCCCGAGCCGACCGGCACCGAGGCCGACCCCGCCCTCGTGGACGCGGGCCTGCTCGCTCCCGACGGCACGCCCACCGCGCATGGCCGCCTCGTCGCCGGGGCACTCACCCAGCCCGACGGCCACCTCCGCGTCGAGGCGTCCGACGCCGGGCGGCCCCGGGCGTTCGACGCGTACCTCGTCGGAGGTCTCGCGGTGGTGCTGTCGGGGCCGTCGCCGGCCGGCGCCGAGTCCGCGACCGCGGACGACGACGCGTCGGCTGCCCACCCCGACGAGTCAGGGCAGTCCGACGACGGGATGCGTCTGGACCTCGTCGACGCCGCGCACGTCCCGGGGATGATCGCGGCCTGGGTCGGTCTGGGGCCCGCGTGGAGCCTCGCGACGAGCCCGGAGGCGATCCCCGAGCGCGTCGTCCTCGCGCGCGCCGACGACGCCGACGCACCGCCGCCGGCCGACGCGGACCCCCACCTGCTCCGGGCGTGGCAGCAGCCGTGGTGCCTGTGGACGTTCCAGGGGACCGGTCTGACGCACGGACGCGTCATGGTCAACGCCGGGGCGTCGGGCCACTTCGCACTCACCCGGTCCGCGGACGGCGGCACGCTGTTCCGGGCCGTCCCGTCGGCCGTCGTGTGGACCGACCTCGTGCACCTCGTCGCGGAGGTGGCGGCGGCCCGGGGCGCCGTGGCCGCACGCTGACCATGACGGTCGGGCAGGCGCCGCCGGACCGTGCTCCGGTGGTCCTCGCGCTGCCCTTCGAGGGGCGGTGGCTCGTCCGCAACAGCCCGGCCCGTCGTGTGCCGAGCCACGGTGTCGACCTGCCTGGCGAGCGCTACGCGATCGACTTCGTCGGGGTCGACGAGCGCGGCCGGCCGGCGCGCCGTCGGGACTGGCGGACGGCGTTCGCCACCGAGCCGCCCGAGCGGTTCGCCGGCTTCGGGCGGCCGATCCTGGCTCCCGTCGACGGTGAGGTCGTCGTCGCGCACGACGGCGAGCCCGACCACGAGGCGCGGCGGTCCCAGCTGGCACTCGTCCCGTACGCGCTCGGGCAGGCGTCCAGGCTCCGGCGGGGCGTCGGGGCGATCGCGGGGAACCACGTCGTCCTCGCGACCGGCGACCCACCCGTGTACGTCGCGCTGGTCCACCTGCAGGCCGGCTCGCTCGCGGTGCGCGTCCGCGAGCGGGTCGTCACCGGCCAGCCGCTCGCGCGGTGCGGCAGCTCGGGGAACTCGACGCAGCCCCACGTTCACGTCCAGGTCATGGACGACGTGGACCTCGCGGCCGCGCGCGGCGTCCCGATGGCGTTCCGGGACTTCCTCGAGCGGCGGCGAGGCGCACGCGACGCCGTCCTGCGGCGCGAGGGCGTCCCCGCCGTCGAGCCGTCGCCCTGAGCACGCGCGGGTCAGAGCTCGACGAGCCAGCGCTCCTCGCGGATCGACGGGTCACGCGGCAGCGGTATCCACTCGCCGGTGGGACGGAAGCCGCGTGCGGCGTACAGCGCCGTGCCCGCGTCGCCGGCTCTCGCGTCGCACCCACACCGAGACGACCTGGCGGGCTCGCGGCGACGCCTCGCCCGGGACGACGGCGGCCATGACGCACACCAGCCCGACGGGTGGTGTGCCGCGAGGGTCGGTCTGGTCGGCGACGCCGTCGTCGTCGGCTTCGTCGTCGAAGGAGACGAACCAGTGGCTCGTGCGCAGCCGTGCCCGCCAGTCCGCCTCGTCCATCGCGAGCTCGCGGGCGAGGCTCGAGCCGAACGCGTCCGGGTCGGCGCCGAGCGCGGCGATCCGCACGTCCCGCAGGAGCGGCCAGTCGTCCTCCACGAGGCGCCGGACGACCAGGCGCCCCTCGGCCGGAGCGCTCATCCGGCGGCACCACGGTCGATGGCGTCGAGGTCGCGGACGGCGAAGCGGTGGTGCTCCCACTCCTCCTCGAAGATCACGTGCAGGCACGAGCGCGTCGTCTCCGGGTGCCCGGGGGCCCACGGGTTGACGCGCGGCACGTCGAGCTCCTCGGGCGTGACGGTCGCGAGGAGGTCCCGCACCATCCCGACCCGCTCGGCGCGGACCGCGAGCACCTCCTCGTACGGCGGCGTGCCCGCGGAGAACACCGTCGGGTCGCCGCCGTCCGACGCGAATTCCGCGTTCGGCTGGCCGATCGGGTGGTACGGCTCCTCGACCTCGAGGACGGCGCGCCGCAGCCACGTGTCCGTCGCCATCACGAGGTGCCTGAGCGTCTGCGCGAACGACCACTCGCCGTCGACCGACACGTCGACGGTCCCCGGAGGCATCCCGGCGACCCGGTCCAGGGTCGCCGCCCAGGTGCGCTCGAGCGCCCCCCACGCCGCGCGCAGCCCGTCAGGGTCCGCTGCCCGGCGCTGCGAGCGGCCCGGGAACCGGCGGTTCAGCTCGTCCTCGACGAACCCCGCGACGTCCACGCCGTTGACGAGCAGCGTGCTCTCGCCGTCGGTGAGCCACGGTGCGTCGATGTCCGAACCCGCGAGGTCGACCCCGCGCATGACGACGCCGGACAGGTCCGACTCGACGAAGCGGGCGCCGCGCAGCCGCACGCCGTGGAACGTCGCACCGCGCAGGTCGTCCTGGCTGAACGTGGTCATGTCTTCCCCCTCGACGCTCCCGTGCCCCGATCGCCCCACCGACGCTAGCGCCCACCCCCGACACGACCAGCGCCTGGTCCTCGGCGAGCACCGGGCCGCGGGGTCGCTACGTTGCACCGGTGACGGCGAGCCGCTCCCCCGCGCGCCACGGGAACGCCGGCAGCCGTGTCGGCCTGCTCCAGGTGTCCGCGGCCGGCGTGCTGTGGGGGACCGGGGGCCTCGTGGTCACCCTCCTGCACGAGCGGACCGGCCTCGGGGCGATGACGACGAGCGCGTGGCGCATGGCGCTCGCCGCCGTCGCGCTCGTCGCGTTCGCCGCGGTCACGGGGCGGCTCGGCGCAGCGCGACGCACGGTGCGCGAGCACCTGGGCCTCACGGTCGCCCTGGGCTGCGGGACGGCGCTCTACCAGGGCCTGTACTTCGTGTCGGTGCTGCTCGTGGGCGTGAGCGTCGCGACGGTCGTCTCGCTGGGCGTCGCACCCGTGCTCGCCGCGGCGTGGGAGCACCTCGCGCGGCGGACCCGGCCCACGTGGCGGCAGGTCGGCGTCCTCGCGGCGGCGCTCGCCGGGCTCGTGCTCGTCACCGCGGCCGCACCCCACGGGACGACGGCGCCGGTTGACCGTCCGGCGCTCGGTGTCGCCCTCGCTGTCGCGTCCGGCGCGACCTACGCGGCCACGACGGTCCTCGGCCACCGGCTCGCGCAGCGCGTCGACCCCGTCGCCCTCACGACGGGCGCGACCGTCGTCGGCGCGCTTGCCCTCGCGCCGTTCCTGGTGGTCGCGGGTGCGCTCGGGGAGCCCGTGCTCGCGACGGACCCGACGTCGCTCGGGCTGCTGGTCTACCTCGGGGTCGCCACGATGGCGCTGTCCTACGGCCTCCTGTACGCGGGCCTGCGGACGACGACGGGCTCGGCGGCGACGGTCGCGACGCTCGTGGAGCCGCTCACCGCGGCCACGCTGGCCGCGGCGGTCCTCGGTGAGCGGCTCGCGTGGCCGGCGCTGGTGGGCGGGGCACTCGTCCTCGCCGCCGTCGCCGCGCTGCGCACCGAGGACGCGTCGCCCCGGCGGGCACGCCGTCGACCCGGGCGGGGGCGTCCGGCCAGGATGGCGCCATGACGACCGAGCCCACGCGTGGCACCGACGGCGACCTCGCAACCCGCGTGCGCACCCTGCTCGGCCGCCGACACCGGGAGGTGGCGGCCGCCGTCGTCACGCCGGGCGGCGTCCGGACCGCGCTGCTCGGGGTGCCGCCCGAGGCGGACCTCGAGATCGGCTCGGTCTCCAAGGGCGTCACGGGCCTGCTGTACGCCGACGCGCTCGACCGTGGTGAGGTCACCGCGACGTCGACCCTCGGCGACCACCTCGACCTGGGGGGCGCGCCGGTCGCGGGCGTGCGGCTCGCCGACCTCGCGACGCACCGATCGGGCCTGCCCCGCCTCGCCCCCGGCACGCAGGTCCTGCGCCGGACGCTCGCGCTGTGGCGGCACGGCACCAACCCGTACGGCGAGACGCTCGCCGAGCTGCTCGACCAGGCCCGTCGCGTGACGCCCGGACCGGAGCGGTCGCGCTACTCGAACTTCGGGTTCGAGCTGCTCGGGCACGCGGTCGCGAGCGCGGCCGGGACCACCTACGCCGACCTCGTCCGCGCCCGCGTCGCGGAGCCGTTGGGGCTCGAGCCCTTCTACGTGCCCGCGACGCCGGACGAGCTCCGGCCCGAGGCGCTGCTCGGCCGGGACCGACGCGGCAAGGTGCAGCAGGCGTGGACGGGCGAGGCCCTCGGCCCTGCGGGCGGGATCCGCGCGTCGCTCGACGCCGTGGTCGGCCTGACGCGCGCACTGCTCGACGGGACCGCCCCGGGCCTCCGCGCGCTGGACCCGGTGGCCCCGCTCGCCGGCGCGGCGAGGGTCGGCGCGGCGTGGGTCACGCTCGACGTCCGCGGGCGCACCGTCACGTGGCACAACGGCGGCACGGGCGGGTTCCGCTCGTGGCTCGGCCTGGACCGCGCCGCCGGCACGGGCGCGATCGTCGTCTCGGCGACCTCGTCGAGCGTGGACCGGGCGGGGTTCGCGCTGCTCGCCGACGCCCGCTGACCGAGGCGGGCGGTGCCGCGCGAGCCGGGCCCCCTCCCGCATGTCGGTGGCGTGGATCACACTGACGCGGTGGACATCGTCTCCGCACGCGGGCTCGTGAAGACCTACGGGCACGTCCGCGCGCTCGACGGGATCGACCTCACGGTCGAGGAGGGCACGGTCTTCGGCCTCCTCGGCCCCAACGGCGCGGGGAAGACGACCGCGGTCCGCGTCCTCACCACGCTCCTGCAGCCGACGGCGGGCTCGGCGACGGTCAGCGGGCTCGACGTGGTCCGCGACGCGGCCGAGCTGCGCAAGCGGATCGGCGTCTCCGGCCAGTACGCCGCGGTCGACGAGAACCTGACCGGGTTCGAGAACCTCGACATGGTGGGGCGGCTGTACCACCTGGGTCGGGCGCGCTCGCGCGAGCGCGCCTGGGAGCTGCTCGAGCGGTTCGACCTGGTCGACGCCGCCAAGCGGCCGGTGGGCCAGTACTCGGGCGGCATGCGGCGCCGGCTCGACCTCGCCGGGGCGCTCGTGGCGCAGCCGCCCGTGCTGTTCCTCGACGAGCCGACGACGGGGCTCGACCCGCGCAGCCGCCTGGGGATGTGGACCGTGATCCAGGAGTTCGTCGCGGGCGGCACGACCCTCCTGCTGACGACGCAGTACCTCGAGGAGGCGGACCGGCTCGCGGACCGGATCGCGGTGATCGACCACGGGCGCGTGATCGCCGAGGGGACGGCCGACGAGCTCAAGGGACGTGTCGGCGGCGAGCGCGTGGAGGTCACGGTCGCCCGGCCGCAGGACCTGCCGCGCACCGTCGAGGCGCTCGCGCCGGTCGCCGTCGGCGAGCTCCTCACCGAGGAGCACACGCGGACCGTCACGGCACCGGTCACCGGTGGCGCCGCCGCGCTCGTGGCCGCGCTCCGTGCGCTGGACGAGGCCGGGATCGAGGTCCAGGACGCGGGCGTGCGGCGACCCACGCTCGACGACGTGTTCCTGGCGCTCACCGGCCACGAGGCCGAGGCGCGCACGACGGAGGGGACGGACGCATGAGCGGTCTCGCCCAGGCCCTGGGTGACGGGTGGACCGTGACCCGGCGCAACCTCATCAAGGTCAAGCGCGTCCCGGACCTGCTGGTCGGGTCCACGATCGCGCCGATCATGTTCGTGCTGCTCTTCGCGTTCGTGTTCGGCGGGTCGATCTCGCTGCCCGGCGCGGAGCAGATCGACCCGGCGCTCTACCGCGAGTTCCTCATCGCCGGGATCTTCGCGCAGACGGTCGTCTTCGGCGCGACCATCACCGGCACCGGCATGGCGCAGGACGTCAAGAGCGGGATCGTCGACCGCTTCCGCTCGCTGCCCATGGCGCCCTCGGCCGTCCTGGTCGGGCGGACGACCGCGGACGTCGTGAACAACGTGCTCACCGTGGTGATCATGTCCCTCACCGGGCTCGCCGTCGGGTGGCGCATCACGACCTCGGTGGGCGAGGCGGCCCTCGGGTACGTCCTGCTGCTGTTCTTCGCCTACTGCATCAGCTGGCTCATGGCCTACGTCGGCCTGCTGGTGCGGACGCCCGAGGTCTTCAACAACGCGTCGTTCATCGTCATCTTCCCGCTGACGTTCATCGCGAACACGTTCGTCCCGTCGGAGAACCTGCCCGGGCCGCTGCGCAGCTTCGCGGAGTGGAACCCGATCTCGACCGTGACCCAGGCAGCGCGCGAGCTCTTCGGCAACATCCTCCCGGGCACACCCGAGCCGACCGCGTGGCCCCTGCAGAACCCCGTGCTCTACACGCTGCTGTGGGGCGTGGTGCTGCTCGCGGTGTTCGTCCCGCTGACCGTCCGTCAGTACCAGCGCGCCGCGGCGCGATGACGGCGGTCGGGCGTCGGCGCGCGGTCGTCTGCGGGGCCGGCATCGCGGGACTGACGACGGCGTGGTGGTTGGAGCGTGCCGGGTGGGACGTCGTCGTCGTCGAGCGCGCACCGCGGCCGCGGAGCGCGGGCTACATGATCGACTTCTTCGGTCCGGGCTTCGCGGTGGCGGACCGCATGGGACTGGTGCCCGCGCTCCGCGAGCGCGCGGCGTCGATCGCCGAGGTGCAGTACCTCGACCCGGCGGGTCGTCGCCGCGGGTCGGCGGACTACGGGGCGTTCCGACGCGCCGTCGACGGCAGGCTCCTGTCGCTGCCGCGCGGCGACCTCGCCGACGTCCTGCTGGAGGCCGCGCGCGACCGCGCCGAGACGCGGTGGGCGACGACGGTCGACGGCGTGAGCGAGGGCACGGACCACCTCGACGTCCACCTGTCCGACGGCACGACGCGCACCGCGGACCTCCTCGTCGGCGCCGACGGGCTGCACTCGCGGGTCCGCGAGCTCGTCGTCGCCCCCGGCGCCAGGGCGCTGCGCTCGCTCGGCTACCAGACGGCCGCGTTCGTGCTCGACGACGACGGGCTCCGGCGACGCGTCGGCGCGCGCATGGTCCTCGTCGCCGACCCCGACCGGCAGGTGGCGGTGTACCCCATGCGTGACGGCCTGCTCGCCGCCTGGCTCGTCCACCGCACGTCCGGGCCGCTCCCCGACGACCCGAGGGCCGCCGTCCGTTCGCACTACCGCGGGCTCGGGTCGGGGGTCGGCCGGGTGCTCTCCCACCTGACGGCCGAGACCGACCTCTACTACGACGACGTCGCGCAGACGGAGGTCGAGCACTGGGTCCGTGGTCGGACGGTGCTCGTCGGTGACGCGGCGTGCGCGCCGTCGCTGATGGCCGGGCAGGGTGCCTCGATGGCGATGGCCGGCGCGTGGGCGCTCGTCGGCCAGGTGCGTCGCCGGCCCGACGACCTCGCGACGGCACTGCGACGCTACGAGCGGACGGTCCGGCCGTTCGCCGAGGAGCGGCAGGCGTCCGGCCGCCGGACCGCGCGCTGGCTCGTGCCCTCGTCGCGCTGGGGCATCCGCGCCCGCCAGGGGTTCCTCGCACTGGCCGGCCTGCCGGGAAGCGGCCCTCTCGTGCGTCGCGCCTTCGGCACGGAGGCGGACACGACGCTCCCGGGATGAGCCCGCCTCGGCGCGCTACCCGCCCGGCACGACGACGAGCGGTCCCTCCTCGGCCGTGGGCACCTCGAAGCCGTCGACGTACGCGGCGGCGACACCCGGCGGGAGCTCGAGGTCGTGCGGCCCGCTCCCCCGGCGGGCCGCGACGCGGGACAGCGCGACCTCCCGCGGTGTCTCGACGTAGCAGGTCAGCGGGACGACGCCCTCCGTCGCGAGGAGCGCGCGGTACTCGTCACGCGACGCGCGCGACCAGGACGCCGAGTCGACGACGACGTCGCGACCCTGCCCCACCAGGTCGAGGAGCTCGGCACGGACGGCGGCCCGGACGGCCTCCGCATCGGCGTCCGCCAGCGGGTGGGACCGCAGCCCACGCGACCACGCCACGTCGTCGAACGAGAGCCGGTGCCAGCCCTCCCCCTCCAGGCGGCGCGCGACGGTCGACTTGCCGGCTCCCGCCGGTCCGCACATCAGCACGACGCGCGGTGCGGGCCGCCGCCGCGCGAGACGGGTGACCTCGCTCGTCATCGGGCGTGCGCGTCGGACCGGGCACCGCCTGCGGCCGCCGCCCGCGCATACGGCGTCGTGTCGACGAGGCCGGCGTCACCGAACGCCGCGCGACGAGTGGCGCACGCCGGGCAGCGCCCGCAGTGCACGGTCGAGCCCTCGGTGCAGCTCCACGTCGAGGCGACGTCGACACCGAGAGCGACGCCGCGCAGCAGCACCTCGGCCTTCGTCATCCCGAGGTACGGCGTCGTGATGACGAGGTGCCGTCCGACGTCGATCGACACCGACGCCGCGAGCGCGTCGAAGGCGTGCCGCTGGTTGCCGCGGAAGACGGCCTCGCCGTGGTGCACGCCGCACGCCAGCACGTGGGCACCGAGCGTCGCCGCGGTCGTCGCGGCGACGCTGAGCGCCCCGCCGAACGCGGGCTCTGCGGCACGACCGGCGCGACCCGGGACCAGTCCCGCCCGCACCTCGCGCGCGCCGCCCGGAGTGAGGTCCAGCCGGACCAGCTCGATCCCGAGCGCGGCGCTCACGGCCGTGGCGCACCGCAACGCGGCCGGGGACTCGGCGACACCCAGCTCGAGGTGGATCGCGACGACGTCGTCGCCGCGGCGCACGAGGTCGTGCACGAGGACAGCGGAGTCCGGCCCTCCGGACAGGAGCACTGCCGTCTCCATGGCCACCCCTGCGCCCTGACCGCGGACGACGTCCGCCGCGGGGACGGCCGGGACACGCCCCCCGCGCGTCCACCGGCGACCGCCCCTGCCGGGACCTCGACCGTAGTGACGCGGCGATCTTGGCGTCAACGACCGGCCCGGCCCGCACCGGTGGGCCCGGTGCGTCCCGCCCCGGGCCTGCGGCGATCAGCTCGGCAGGAACCGGCCGAGGATGCCCTTCTTGACCTGCTCGGGCCGCTGGAGCTCGCCCTGCTGCGCGCCCAGCACCACGACGGCGCCGACGAGCGCGGGCGTGATCCACTGCAGGACCTTCTGCTGACGCTGCGCGGCCGCGACGTCGTCGGGCGTACCCGGCGACGGCGTCACCGCGCTGTCCGCGGGCGCCCGGCCTGCCTGCGCGATCTTGGCACCGAGCACACCGTTGTAGGCGGTCGTGCCGAGCGCGGCGACGGTCAGCGCGGCCTTCGCGACCGTGCTGCTCGCGACACCCTCCTGGCCCGCCAGCCGGCCCTTGTTCGCGAGCAGCAGGCCGGCACCGCCGACGAGGTGGGCACCGATCGCCGCCATGTTGACGGGCGCCCACTTCGCCCAGCCGACGGATGCCGTCCGCAGGCGGTCGCTCGGGTCGCTCACCGACTCCGACGCGCCGTTGAGCCCGATCGCGCCCATGAGGTTCCCGCCGAACCAGGCGGCGGCACCGAGGTCGTGCAGCGAGCGCAGGAGCGTGTTGGTCGAGTGCATGAGGTCCTCCAGGGGTCGGGGATGAGCTGGACGGGCACCGGTTCGTGCCCGGGAGCCTTCCGGCCCACCGCGGCGACGACGGTCGTCGCCGACCGGGCCCGCTCCTCCACCGTGCGCCCGACTCCCGCGACCCGCACCCCGGGAGCACGCGGGCGCTCCGCGGGTCCGCGTCCGGTGGCGGTCGGCACGTCCCGGGCGACCGTCGTCGCACGACCGCGCGAGAACCGCGTCATAGGGGCCGGGGTGAGCGCTCTCATCCGGTGTCGAGCTCGACAACGAGCCTCCTGGAGGTCCCGATGAGCACCTGCCTCGCCACCGCGGCGGCCACGCGCGCCGCCGGCCGCGCCGGGTCGCCCGCTCCGCTGCCCGAGGTCGGCTCCGGGCCGGTCCTCGCCCTGCGTCCGGTGCCGAGCTCGACCGACGCACCGCGCGAGCTCGTCGTGGCGTGCGCACCGGGGTCGGTGTCGCGCGCACGTCGCTGGGCCACGGACCAGGCCACCGCGCTCGGTGCGACCGCCGACGAGGTGTGCGTCGTCGAGCTCCTCGCGAGCGAGGTCGTGACCAACGCGATCCGGCACGGCTCCGCGGGCGGAGACGTCGTCGTCCGCGTCACGCGGCACGCCGACGGCGTCCTCGTCGCCGTGCACGACGACGGCCGCGGGGCGCCCGTCGTGCGCGAACCCTCGCCGGAGGAGGCCGGCGGCCGCGGCATGCAGCTGGTCGACGTGCTCGCCGCGCAGTGGGGTGCGCAGAGCCTCGCGACCGGTGGCAAGTGCGTCTGGTTCGTCGTCGCGCTGGCCGCAGCGACCGCCGCCGCCTGACCGCTCGGGCCCGGCGCCCGCCACGACGAGGCCACCCCGCCCCCGCACCACCCACGCCCGCACCACCCACGCCGGCACCGGATCTCGCGGAACTCCCTCGTCCGCGCTGTCGATCCCGGCACCGTCCGCGCGTCATGCTGTCGACGGCGCCACCGGGGTGTCGTCGGGACGGGCGTCGCTCACGGCGCCCGGGAGGGAGCTGGACATGAGCGCACCGCAGGACTACGTCGTCCTCCTGTACGGCGACGAGGCCGTGTGGGAGTCCGCGACGCCCGAGGAGCGGCAGGAGGAGTTCGGTCGGCACGACGAGTTCTCGCGCCGGTGCGCCGAGGGCGGCCACGAGATCATCGGCGGCGCCGAGCTGCGGCACAGCCGGACGGCCCGCAGCGTCCGGGCCGCCGACGACGGGTCGCCCGTCGTGACCGACGGCCCGTACACCGAGCTCGTCGAGCAGCTCGGCGGCTACTACGTCGTCCGGACCGCCGACCTCGACGGGCTCACTCGGCTCGTCACGATCATCCTGAGCACCGGCACCGCCGAGATCCGGCCGCTCGCGTCCCCCGAGATCGGCGCCGACGCGGACGCGACGGTCGAGGCCGCGGCGGGCGCCGGCGCGGGCACCGGAGTGCCCTCGTGAGGTTCGTCGTGCTGATCGCGCAGGACGAGGAGGTCTGGCGCCGCGCGGACGAGGCGGAGCGCGCGGGGTACTACACCGCGCACGAGGCCTTCGAGACCGCCGTCCGCGAGGCCGGCGGCACGGTCGAGTCGTCCGAGGCGCTGCGCTCGGTGACGGCGGCCACCACGTACCGGCGCCGCGGGACCGAGGAGCTCGTCACGGACGGTCCCTTCGCGGAGCTCGCCGAGCAGCTGGGCGGCTTCTACGTCCTCGACATGCCGGACCTCGACGCGGTCGTCGCCGCGGTGCGGCACCTGCCGGAGTACACGCTCGAGATCCGGCCGGTCGCGGAGCTCTGACGTGCGGGGTGGCAGCCCGGGTGGCGGCGCGTCCGACGCCACCCGGGCGCGCGTCGAGGAGGCGATCGAGGACCTGTGGCGGTCCGACTGGTCGCGCCTCGTCGCCCTCGTCATCGGCCAGTTCGCGCGGCCGGACCTCGCCGAGGACGCCGTCGCCGACGCGTTCGCGTCCGCCGCGCGCACGTGGCCGCGCGACGGCGTGCCCACGAACCCGGTGGCGTGGGTGCTCACCGCGGCGCGGCGACGCGTCCTCGACGCGCTGCGGTCCGAGGCCGTGCACCGGCGCAAGGAGCCGCTCATGGTCGTCGACGAGGGGCTGCGTCACGACGCCGCCGCGGCCGTCGACCCCGGCGCGCACCTCGCCGACGAGACGCTGCGCCTGCTGTTCTCGTGCTGCCACCCGGCCCTCGCACCCGAGGCGCGCGTCGCCCTGACGCTGCGGTTCGTCGTGGGGCTCGACGTGCCCGAGATCGCGCGCCTCCTGCTCGTGCAGGAGACCACGCTCCAGGCGCGGATCACGCGCGCCAAGAAGCGGCTCGCCGCGGCCGGCATCCCGTTCGCCCCGCCCCCGCCCGAGCGGATGCCGGAGCGGCTCGGGACGGTCGCCGTCGTCCTGTACCTGCTGTTCACCGCCGGGTACCAGCCGACGAGGGGCGCGGCGCCCCTGCGCGTCGACGTCGCCGAGCGGGCCATCTCCCTCACGCGCGCGCTCGACGCCGCCGTCCCGGGCAGCGACCTCGTGCACGCGCTGCTCGCGCTCATGCTGCTCCAGCACTCGCGGCGCGACGCCCGGACCGACGACGACGGGCGGCTCGTGCTGCTCGCCGACCAGGACCGCACCCGCTGGCACGCCGACGAGGTCGTCGAGGCGCTCCGACTGCTCGACGCTGTGCGACCCGGCGCGGGGCAGGCCGAGGAGTACCGGCTCCAGGCGCTCGTCGCCGCCGAGCACGCGCGCGCGTCGTCGTCGGCGGACACGCGCTGGGACGTCGTCGCGGACCTCTACGGACGGCTCGAGCAGCTCACCGGGTCCGCGGTGGTCCGCCTCGCGCGGGCCGTCGCCGTCGCGGAGGCCCACGGCGCCGAGGCCGGGCTCGCGCTGCTCGACGGGCTCGACGACGCCCTGCCGCGCAGCCACCGCGTGCCCGTCGTCCGCGGCGAGCTGCTCGCGCGCACGGGTGCGGTCGCCGAGGCGCACGCCGAGCTCTCCCGCGCGCTGGACCGGGTCACCAACGAGGCCGAGCGCGAGCACCTGCGGCGACGCCTCAGCGAGCTCGACGCGCGCACCGGGTTCGACGCGGGCGCCGGGCTCGACGAGGGCGCCGGGTGACGGGCGCGGCGCGGGGAACGGCCGGTCAGGCCGCGCGACCGAGCCGGGCGAGGACGCGTCCCTGGCGGTCGGCGTGCGGTGCCGGCTCGGTGCCCGGGCGGCACACGCCGTCCCAGTACAGCGCGTCGCCGAACGCGTCGGCACCCGCCTCGACGCGGTCGAGCTCGTCGTCCGCGAGGTCGGCGTCCAGGCCGGCCGCCCGGGCGACGTCCCAGCGGTGCACGAGCATGTCCCACAGGTAGAACTGCTCGAAGGTCGCACCGACCGTCGTCGGCCCGAAGTGCCCGTCGTACGACGTGCCGACGAACGCCTCGTCGGCGAGGAGCGCGCGGACGCGGGCCGTGTGCTCGCGCCAGGCGGCGGCCGGGTCGGCGTCGACGTCGGGTTCGGGCCCGAGGTCGGCGCCGCGACCGGTCAGGAACTCGCGCTGGGTCTGCACGAGGTGGCGCACGACGTCGCGCGCGTCCCAGCCCTCGCAGGGTGACGGGTTCGACCACGCGGTGGCGGGGACGGCGTCGACCACGGCGGTCAGGGGGTTCTCGGCTGCGGCATGGAGGTCTGCTGTCGTCATGGTCAGGACGCTAGGCGCGACGGCATGCTGGGTCTTGATGAAAGCCGACAGCTCCGCCGTGGTCGACCGCGCGCACCTCGCCGACCCGCGCGACGGCACGTGGACGATCCACCGCTACGAGGTCGACCCGGGGCACGACGGCCTGGACGACCTCGCGGCCCGCCACTGGGTCCCCGTGTGGTCGGTCCCCCCGGGTGGCGAGTCGGTCCAGCGCGTCCTGCAGTACCCCGTCGCGAACCTCGTGATCGCGTCCGGGTACGCGCGCTTCTACGGCGTCGTGACGGGCCTGTCGACGACGACGCTGCGCGGTGACGGCTGGGCGGTCGGCGTGATGCTCGCCCCCGCGGGCGGCTACCTCCTCGGCGGGCCCATGCACCGGTACACCGACCGGTGGGTCGGCGTCGAGGACGTGCTCGGCGAGCGGGCCGGACCGCTCGTCGCCGCCGTGCACGCGGCGATGGCGCCGGACCCGTCGTCGGCGGCCTCGCACGCCGCTGCCGTGGGGGCGGTCGACGACGTCCTGCGCGGCCACCTGCCCGTCGACGACGAGGGCCACCTGGTCAACCGCGTGGTCGCGTACGTCGAGGGGACGCCGGACGTCACGCGCGTCGCCCAGGTGTGCGACGCGTTCGCGATGTCGGAGCGCTCGCTCCAACGGCTCCTGCACCGACGCCTCGGGCTCACGCCCCGGTGGCTCGTCCAGCGGCGCCGGCTCCAGGAGGCGGCGGAGCTCATCCGGGCGGGCACGGCCCGCACGTTCGCCGACGTCGCCGCGACGCTCGGCTACGCGGACCAGGCCCACCTGTCGCGCGACGTCGTCCGGGTGACCGGGATGACGCCGACGGCGCTCGCCCAGAGGTTCGGGATCTCGGCCGACCGCCGTGCCCAGGGACCGACCGACACACGAGCCGAACGTGCCTGAGCAGCCGGAGCTCGTCGTGCCCGACGCCGCCGCGTGGCGCACCTGGCTCGAGGAGAACCACGCGACGTCGGACGGCGTCTGGCTGGTCCTGTCCCGCAGGAAGAGCACCGCGACGACCGCGCTCACGTACGCCGAGGCGCTCGACGAGGCGCTGTGCTTCGGCTGGATCGACAGCCAGGTGCGCAGGCGCGACGAGACGTCGGGCTCGCAGCGGTTCACGCCGCGCCGGTCCCGCAGCCCGTGGTCGGCCCGCAACGTGGGGATCGTCGCGCGGCTCGAGGCCGAGGGCCGGATGACCGAGGCGGGACGTGCCGAGGTGCGACGCGCACAGGACGACGGCCGGTGGGACCGTGCCTACGGCGGACCCGCGACGCTCGCCGTCCCCGACGACCTCACCGCCGCGCTCGACGCCGAGCCCAGGGCCCGCAGGATGTTCGACGTGCTGACCTCCCAGAACAGGTTCGCGGTCGTGTACCGGGTCGAGGAGGCGGTCCGGCCCGAGACCCGCGCCCGCCGCATCGCGCAGCACGTCGAGATGCTCGCGCGCGGCGAGACCCCCTTCCCGCAGAAGGCGCGGCCGGACGGCGGGTGAGCCGCGGCCGTCAGTCGTGCGTCGGGAAGCCGAGGTCCACGCCCGCGTGGCCCGGGTCGAGCCAGCGCGAGGTCACGACCTTGCCGCGCGTGAAGAAGTGCACGCCGTCGGCGCCGTGCGCGTGCGTGTCGCCGAAGAGCGAGCTCTTCCACCCGCCGAACGAGTAGTACGCCATCGGCACGGGGATCGGTACGTTGATGCCGACCATCCCGACCTCGACCTCGTACTCGAAGCGTCGGGCCGCGCCGCCGTCGTTCGTGAAGATCGCCGTGCCGTTGCCGTACGGGTTCGCGTTGACGAGCGCGAGGCCCTCCTCGTACCCGCCGACCCGCACGACGCTCAGCACGGGACCGAAGATCTCCTCGCGGTAGATCGACATGTCGGTCGAGACGTGGTCGAAGAGCGTCGGGCCCAGCCAGAAGCCGCGCGGGTCACCATCGGCGACGACGCCGCGCCCGTCGACGACGAGCCGCGCGCCCGCGGCGACACCCGCGTCGACGAACCCCCGCACCCGGTCGCGGTGCTCGGCGGTCACGAGCGGGCCCATGTCGCAGCCGCGGCGCCCGTCGCCCGTGGTCAGGCGCGCCATGCGCTCGGCGATGCGCGCGACGAGCTCGTCCCCGACCGGGTCGACGGCCACGACGGCGGAGATCGCCATGCACCGCTCGCCGGCCGAGCCGAAGCCCGCGTTGACGGCGGCGTCGGCGGCGAGGTCGAGGTCGGCGTCGGGCAGCACGAGCATGTGGTTCTTCGCGCCGCCGAGGGCCTGGACGCGCTTGCCGTGGGCCGTACCCGTCTCGTAGACGTACCGCGCGACGGGCGTGCTGCCGACGAACGACACGGCGCGCACGTCCGGGTGCGTGAGGAGTCCGTCGACGGCCTGCTTGTCGCCGTGCAGCACGGTCAGGACGCCGTCGGGCAGTCCGGCCTCCTGCCACCAGCGCGCCATGAGCACCGACGCGGACGGGTCCTTCTCGCTGGGCTTGAGCACGACGGCGTTGCCGGCCGCCAGCGCGACCGGGACGAACCACAGCGGCACCATCGCCGGGAAGTTGAACGGCGAGATCACCGCGACGACGCCGAGCGGCTGGCGCACCGAGTGCACGTCGACGCCGGTCGACACGCCCTCCGAGTGGCCGCCCTTGAGCAGGTGCGGGATGCCGCACGCGAACTCGACGACCTCGAGCCCGCGCGTGACCTCGCCGACCGCGTCGGACAGGACCTTGCCGTGCTCGGCGGTGATGACGGCGGCGAGCTCGTCCTTGCGCGCGTCGAGGATCTGACGGAAGGCGAACATGACCCGTGTGCGCTGGGTCAGCGACGCCCGGCGCCAGGCGTCCGCCGCCTTGCTCGCCGACGCGACGGCCGCGCCCACGACGTCGTCGTCGGCCAGGTCGACGTGCGCGGTGACCTGACCCGTCGCGGGGTCGTGCACGGGCGCCGACCGGCCCGTGGGCCCCTGCCACTCGTCGCCATCGATCCAGTGGGTGATCCGCCGCATGACGACGACTATGGCAGGCACAATGGCCATCTGGCGACGGTATCCGCACATCCGGCGGCACGGCCCGGGCGGCCGCACCGTCGGCGTCTCGCAGCCCCCCCGGGCGACTCCCCGACGCGCACCTCCCGTACTGGCTCCCCCGACGCGCGCCTCCCGTACCCGGCTCCCCCGACGCGCGCCTCCCGTACCCGGCTCCCCCGACGCGCGCCTCCCGTACCCGGCTCCCCCGACGCGCGCCTCCCGTACCCGGCTGCTCCTCGCGACTTCGCGTTCCTACGCCGAGCTCGCGGTCGACAGACGCGAAGTCGGACGCCAATCCGCGAACTCGCGCAGCACGCACCCGCACACCACCGGCCGCCTCGCCGGCGTCGGCGTTCCTCCGCCCTGTCGACCCCCACGCCCGCCACTCCCTCGCCGACTTCGCGTTTCTGCGCCCAGCTCGCGGTCCTCAGACGCGAACTCGGACCCCAACCCGCGAGCTCGCGCAGCACGCGCCCGCCGGCCGTCGGTCGCCGGTTCGTCGCGACCGTCGGAGCGACGCGCCCGCTGCTCGCACCAGTGCCTGTGCACGACCGCCGTCGCGCCCGTGGGCGCGAGAGCGTCGACCCGTGCCTCGCCGCCCAGGATCTCCACGCTGCGTCCCGATCGCCGTCGACGACCTCCCCGACGTGCTCCTCGCCCGCGACCATCCCGACGACGACGCCCGGCGTCGGCTCCGCGACGGCGAATGGCGCCGGCTCCGGCCGGGTGCGTACGTCGTCGCCGACACCCTGCCCACCGACCCGTTCGAGCTGGGCACGCAGCTCGCACTCGCGCACGCCGTCGCGGTGAGCCGGCAGCATCGGCCGGGCGTGCTGAGCCACACGACGGCCGCGCTGATGTGGGGCCTCCCGCTGCCGGGCGACCCCGGCCCCACCCACGTCATCCGGCCGACGACGGTCAGCGGATCGCACGCCGACGACGTCGTACGGCACCTCGTCCGGCTCGCACCGGACGAGGTCACGACGGTCGCCGGCATGCCGGTCACGACCCTGGCACGCACTGCGGTCGACTGCGCGGCCACGCTCCCGGCGGGTCACGGGCTCGTGGTGGTCGATGCGGCGCGGCGCTCGGGCGTGACGGCGGAGGCCCTCCAGCGCGCCCTCGCCGGCCGGCCCGGCACCCGCGGGATCCGCCGGGCGCGCGCCGTGGTGGAGCACGCCGACGACGGCGCGGAGTCGCCCGGCGAGTCGTCCACCAGGGCCGCGCTGATCGGCCTGGGCCTGCCGCGGCCGGAGACGCAGGTGCTCGTGCGGACAGCGGCCGGCGACATGTGGGCGGACCTCGGGTGGCGAGGGTGGCGACTTCTCGTGGAGTACGACGGGCGGAGCAAGTACGAGGACGGCGGTGTCGACGCCCTGCTCAAGGAGAAGCGTCGGCAGGACCTCGTCGAGTCGGCGGGGTGGCGTGTCCTCCGGGTGACGGCTGCGGACCTGCGGGACCGACGCCTCCTCGTCCGCCGGCTCCGCGCGGTCCTCCCGGCGGACGTCGCGGCCACCCTGCGACCCGTCGGCCCCTTCGCGCGCTGAGGGGCGCACGGGCCCGGGTCGGGCACGGCCCGCGAGGTCGGGCCCGGTCCGCGAGTTCAGGCCCGGTCCGCCAGGTCGGGCCCGGTCCGCGAGTTCAGGCCCGGTCCGCCAGTTCGCGCTCCGTCGTCGAGCTCGCGCTCGTCGTCCGCGAAGTCGGTAGGAGAAACGCGCGGTCGCCGTGCACGAAGGGGCGGGGGCGGCCGGGAGCGGCGGGCGCCGGCCGGTGAGCGCCGGGCGGCAGCCTCGGCCGTCAGGAGGACGCGGCGCCGGCCATCTGCGCGACCTCGCCGGTGACGCGCTCGACCGTCGTCGTCATGCCCGCCACCGCGGCGCGGGTGCGGACCGCGGCGCCGTCCTGCCGGTCCGCGGCGTCGGCGATCTCCCGCTGGACGCGCACCACGTCGGCGATCGCCTCGTCGGTGCGTGACGTGCCTGCGAGGACGTCCTGCATCCCGGCGCGCACACCGGCGACCACGCCGTCGATCTCCTGGGTCGCGCGCGCCGTCTGGCCCGCGAGCTCCTTGACCTCCTGCGCGACGACGCTGAACCCCTTGCCCGCCTCGCCGGCGCGCGCTGCCTCGATCGTGGCGTTGAGCGCGAGCAGGTTGGTCTGCTCGGCGATCGTCGTGATGGTGCGGGCGATGTCGGCGATCCGGCGGGTGGAGTCCTCGAGGCGGCGCAGGGCCTCGGACGACGACGTGACGGTCGCGGCGGCGCTCACGGCCGACGACGACGCGGACTGCGCGGCGTGGCCGATCTCGGCGGCGACCGCCACGAGCGCGTCCGTGAGCTCCGCGGACTCCACCGCGCCGCCCCGAAGATCCTCCGCGGCGCCGGTCAGCGCGACCAGACGCTGCTCGAGCTCGGCGGCCCGTGCGCTGCGCGCCTCGAGCTCGGCGCGGGCGCGCTCGTCGGCACGACGCTGCTCGGCGGCCATCTCCTCCTCGACGGCCCGCTGCTCCGCCGCGGCACGTTCGGCGCGGCGCTGCTCGGCCCTGCGCTCGTCCTCGGCCTGCTCCGTGAAGCGCCAGCTCGCGGCGAGCGCGACGCACTCGGCGAGCAGCAGCACGGCGTGCAGCGCCGCGAACGCCACCGGCGACGCCTGGGCCCGCGGGTCGGAGAACACGAGCTCGGGGTCCACCAGGCTCATGCCGACGTGGTGCACGGCCACGACACCGACCGAGACCAGGAACGGTGTCCACTGCTGGTACAGCGCGACGACGGCGACCATGACGAAGAAGTGCAGGTGCATGTCGGTCATGCCGCCCGACACGTGCACGAGCGTGACGGAGGCGAGCACGAGCCCGGTCGCGACCGACGTCGCCCGCACGGCCTGCCCGCGCGCGAGCCATCCGACGACGGCGAGCGCTGCGACCAGCGCGACGCCGGTCCAGCCCATCCACGCGTGGCCCGCGACGGGGGCGCCGTGCTCGGCATGCGTGGCCGGGGTCCAGAACGCCGCCAGGCCCGCGAGCAGCGGGACGTGCCCGGCGAGCACCCACGTGAGCGCACGGTGGCGCACCGCGAAGGCGGCCTCGTCGAGGACGGCGCCGCGCGGGACCCAGGACCGGCGCGGGGCGTCGGGCGCGGTGGTGTGCGGGCGCGGGCTCGTCATGGCCGACGGATCGGCCGTCCGCGGCTCGTGCTGAGCACGACCACCGGGTGGAACCCTCGAGGTATGGGCCGTTCGGGTGCCGAAGCGCCGTGGGAGGGCGTGGGGTGAGGTGGTCGCGCGCGGACCACCCCCGGCGGACGACGCCCCGCTGCCATACTTCGCGGCGACGTCGCACGTGAGGGAGCACCGATGAGCCAGTGGCAGCCGCTCGACGACGACGCCGCGCCGCCCGCCCCACCCGCCTCCCACGTCACCCCGTCGACGCCGGGCCCGGCCGCCTACGGGGCACCCGCGTACGGCGCACCCGCCTACGGGGCACCCGCGTACGGCGCACCCGCGTACGGCGCCCCAGCCAGCTACGGCTACCAGCCGGCGTCGCAGTGGCCCCTGCAGCTTCCGCCCGGGTTCGGGCTGGTCGGCGGCGTCCCGACGCCGCTCGCCCCGTGGATCAAGCGGGTCGGCGCGAACCTGCTCGACGGGCTGCTCGCGGGCGCCCCGATCCTCGTGGGGTACGTCGTCCTGCTCGTCGCGATGACGACGACGATCGACCCCGTCACCGGTGAGCCGTCCGATGCCGGCGCGATCGTCGGCGTGCTGACGTGGTTCGCGTGCGCGGCCGTGGCGTTCGGGCTGTCGTGGTGGAACCGGTGGGTGCGCCAGGGGCGGACGGGCCAGTCGTGGGGCAAGTCGGTCACGGGCATCCGGCTCGTCGGTGAGCGGACCGGCGTGCCGATCGGGGCGGGCATGGCGTTCGTCCGGGACCTCGCGCACGTCGCCGACGGCAGCGTCTACATCGGCTACCTGTGGCCCCTGTGGGACGCCCGCCGGCAGACGTTCGCCGACAAGATCTGCAGCACCGTCGTCCTCGACGGCTGACGGCACGCGCCTCGAGGGGTCGTCAGTCGAGGTAGCGCCGCACGAGGTCGGCGGCCGCGCCCGTGTAGGTCGCGGGCGTCATCGCGGCGAGGCGCGCGGCGACGTCGTCGGGCAGGCCGAGCCCCTCGACGAAGGTCCGCAGGTCCTCGCCGGTGATGCGACGCCCGCGCGTGAGCTCCTTGAGCCGCTCGTAGGGCTGCTCCATGCCGGCCACGCCGGCGATCCCCGCGGCGCGCATCGCGGACTGGACCGCCTCGCCGAGCACCTCCCAGTTCGCGTCGAGGTCCCGCGCCATCGCGGCCGGGTCGGCGTCGAGGCCGGCCAGCCCGCGCCGCACGTTGTCGATCGCGAGCAGCGAGTGGCCGAACGCCGGCCCGATGTTGCGCTGCGTCGTGGAGTCGGTGAGGTCCCGCTGCAGCCGCGACGTCACGAGCGTCGACGCCAAGGTGTCGAGCAGCGCGCACGAGACCTCGAGGTTCGCCTCGGCGTTCTCGAACCGGATCGGGTTGACCTTGTGCGGCATGGTCGACGAGCCGACGGTGCCCTGGCCGCGCACCTGCGCGAAGTAGCCGAGCGAGATGTACGTCCAGACGTCGGTCGCGAGGTTGTGCAGCACACGGTTGAAGCGCGCGACGTCGGCGTAGAGCTCGGCCTGCCAGTCGTGCGACTCGATCTGGGTGGTGAGCGGGTTCCACGTGAGGCCGAGGTGCTCGACGAACGTGCGCGACACCGTGACCCAGTCCGCTCCGGGCACCGCGGCGAGGTGTGCGCCGTAGGTCCCGGTCGCGCCGTTGATCTTGCCGAGGTACTCGGCCGAGCCGATCCGCCGCAGCTGACGGCGCAGGCGGTGGGCGAGGACGGCGAGCTCCTTGCCGAGCGTCGTCGGCGTCGCGGGCTGGCCGTGCGTGCGTGCGAGCATCGGGACGTCGGCGTGCTCGTGCGCCATCGCCGCGAGCTCGTCGACGAGCGCCCACGCCGCAGGCAGCCAGACGTCGCGCACGGCGCCCTGCACCATGAGCGCGTACGACAGGTTGTTGACGTCCTCGCTCGTGCACGCGAAGTGGACGAGCTCGGCGACGCGCGGCAGGACGGTGTCCTCGCCGAGCAGGTCGGGCGCGGCCTCGAGCCGGCTCTTGAGCAGGTACTCGACGGCCTTGACGTCGTGCACCGTCACGCGCTCGGTCTCGGCGAGCTCGGCGACCGTCTCGGCGTCGAAGGTACGCACGACGTCGCGCAGGTACTCACGCTCCTCCGACGACAGCGTCGGCGCACCCGGCACGACGTGGTGCGACGTGAGGTGGATGAGCCACTCGACCTCGACGTGCACGCGCTCGCGGTTGAGCGCCGCCTCGGACAGGTGGTCGACGAGCGGCGCGACGGCCGCCCGGTAGCGACCGTCGAGCGGCCCCAGCGCGATCGGCGGGACGACGTCGGCGAGCACCGTGCGCTCGGCGCGCGTCGTCGGCGCACCGCTCGCACCCAGGACGACGTCGTCGGCCGGGTCGCGCTCGTCCGCGACGTCGGCCGTCGGGAGGGTGCCCGCGTCGGGGGCTCCTGCGTCGAGGTCGTGGGCGCGGCCGGGCTCGGTGTTCGGCATGCGCCGATCCTCCCACCGGGGTGGGTGCGGCCGACGACGGCGTCCGGCAGGCGAGTCGGCGACGACCGCGCGGCTCAGACGTCGGCGATGACCCTCAGGCGCGCGGCCGTGTGCTCCTCGGCGGTGATCGTGCCGTCCTCGCGCAGGCGGTCGAGCTCCGCGAGCCGCTCCGCGACGGAGCGCGCGGGTGGGGCACCGGGTGGTGCACCCGGCGGTGCGGGCGGTGCGGGCGATGCTGCGGCCGCGTCGGGGACGGCGCCCGGTGCGACGTCGGGGGCCGGAGCGAGCGCCTGGCTGCGGAGCAGCCTCGCCTGGAGGTCGACGTCCACGGTCGTCGGGTCGATCCCGTGGTGCAGGTACCGGGCACCGCGTCGGACCGCGACCACGACGCTCACCACCACGCCGACGACGACGAGCACCATGACGAGCGAGAACATCGCCTCGAAGGACTCCTGGCCGGGCACGGTCGGGCCGAGGCCGGGGTCGAGACCCGGCTCGACGTCAGGACCGAACCCGTCCTGGATGGCGAGCACGGTGCTCAACCGGTCGGCGCTGAGCAGGACGGAGCGCACCATCGGGACCCCCTCGTCGTCGGACGTGCCGACACGCTATCGACGGCCACCGACGTGCGGAACGGCCTCCTGTCCCGGTTCCCCCGTCCGGCTCCGAGATCCGTCGGCCCAGCGGGCGACGGACCGAGGCCGCCTCGACCGAGGCCGCCTCGACCGTGCCGACGCGTCGGACCCCGGCCGTAGGCTCGCCCGCGTGGAGCTGAGGGTCGCGTCGTACGCCGTCGTCGTGCGCGAGGGGCAGCTGCTGCTGTCGCGCTTCGTCCTGCACGGCGAGCCCCGCTGGACCATGCCGGGCGGCGGGCTCGACCCCGGCGAGACCCCGCAGCAGGCGGCGGTGCGCGAGGTCGAGGAGGAGACCGGCTACGTCGTCGAGCTCGACGCGCTGATCGGCACCGACGCGGTCGTCGTCCCGGCCGAGCGGCGGCCCGTCGACGTCCCGCTGCACGCTGTGCGCATCGTGTTCCGGGCGCACGTCGTCGGGGGTGAGCTCCGGCACGAGGTCGGGGGCTCGACCGACCGGGCCGAGTGGTTCCCGCTCGCCGCGGTCGCCGACCTCCCGCGGCAGGGTCTGGTGGACGTCGCGCTGGGGCACGCCGGTCTCCTCTGACCCGGCCGTGGCGGGCCCGCCGGACCCCGTGGGCCACCGCGCGCGCCGTCGTCCGGCCGCTGCTCGCGACCAGCGGGCCGCGTCAGTCGCGGTAGGGGTCGGGGTCCCCGATGTGGCCGGGGGCGTTGACCGCGAGGACGCGCTCGACGAAGGCGCAGTACTCCTCCATGTAGTGCCGCAGGAACCCCGCCGTCGACTCGTCACGGACCTCGCCGTCGTCGCCGAAGACGTCCGCGTCGAAGTGGATGTAGGCCTCGGGCGAGTTGAGCTGCGGCGCGTCGAGGAAGCTGAGGACGCTGCGCATCGAGGCCTGCATGACGGCCGTGCCGATCTGCCCGATCGAGGCGCCGATGATCCCCGTCGGCTTGCGCGCGAACGAGTTCTGGCCCCACGGCCGCGAGCCCCAGTCGATCGCGTTCTTCAGGGCACCCGGGATGGACCGGTTGTACTCGGGCGACACGATGAGGATGCCGTCGCTCGCCTCGATCGCGTCCTTGAGCGCACGGCCCGCCGCCGGGTAGTCGCCGTCGAAGTCGGGGCTGTAGAGCGGGAGGTCGCCGATGGGGATCTCGGTGAACTCCAGCGTGTCGGGGGCGAGCCGGATCAGCGCCGTGGAGAGCGTCCGGTTGATCGACGTGCTGGACAGGCTGCCGACGAGGTAGCCGATGCGGTGCGTCATGGTCCTCCCTCCGGGACGCGCCACGGTGACGCGCCGGTCGACCCGGTGGCCGGGCACACCCCATCGTGCGTCGGACGGCGTCGGGTCGCGCGTCGGTGTCGGCGGCGCGCGCCATGATGGGCCGGTGAGCGAGTGGGGGGACCGCGCGGGCCGCGGTGCGGCCGGGGCCGCCGAGGATGCGCGCGCGGCTGTGCTCCCGCCCGTGCCCGACCCGCGGCGTGCGGCGGTGCGCCTCGCGGTCGTGGTCGCGCTGCTCGCGCTCGTCGTCCTCGCGACCGCCCTCAGCGGGCCCTGGCGTCCGACGGTCACGCCGTTCCGCGGCGCGGAGACGGTCCTGCCCGAGGTTCCCGACGTCGTGTCCCCGACGCTGCCGCCCGAGGCGCGCGAGGACGTGGCTGCGCTCGACCGGCTCCCGGAGCTCCCGGTCGAGCTCGGCTGGCTCTGGTCCCTCGTCGCGGTCGCGCTGTCGATCGCGCTGGGCCTCGCCGTGCTCCAGGTGATCCGCAGGCACCAGCTACGCGACCCGGCGTCGGACCCCGCGCACGGGGACCAGGAGGCGGGCGACGCCGTGCTGGCCGACGGGTTCCTGCCGGACCTCGACGAGCTCCGCACGGGCGTCGCGGGCGCAGCCGAGCACCTGCGCAGCCACGCCCGGCCGGCCGACGCCGTGGTCGCCGCGTGGGTCGCGCTCGAGGAGGCCGCGGAGCGGTCGGGCGTGCCGCGGCACCCCGCCGCGACACCCACCGAGTTCACGGTCGACGTCCTGGACCGCACCTCCGCGGACCCGCGCGCGGTCCGCACGCTGCTCGGCCTCTACCTGCGGGCGCGCTTCGGCGACGAGTACCTCACCGCCGACGACGTCGCAGCGGCCACCACCGCGCTCGGCACGCTCGCCTCGACCCTGGGTCCGCGCACATGACCCCGGCCGACGACGACGCACGCGACCCCGCGCCGCGCGCCCCCGGTCGCGCGCGCTCCCTGGCACGGGGCGTCGTCCGGCCGCTGATCGCGGGGGTCGCCGTCGCGGTCGTCGCGGACGTGCTGCTGCTCCGCACGCCCGACGCCGTCGTGGCCGGCGTCGCGGCTGCCCTCGCGGTCACCCTCGCCGCGAGCCTCGGTGCCGGCGACGAGTACCTGTGGCCCGAGACCGGGCCCGACGACGCGCACGGCAGCCGGCGCGACGTCACGCTCCTGAGCTGGACGCTCGTGGGCCGCGACGGCCGCGTCACCGAGTCCGCGGTGCGCCGGGTCCGCGTCAACGCCGAGCGCCGGCTCGCCCGCCGTGGCGCCCGGCTCGCGGCCGGGCTCGGCGCCGTGGGGACCGGTGCGAACGACGCCGACGCCGAGGCCCGCGCCCGCTCGCTCTTCGGCGACCGCGCGTGGACCGCGCTCACCGGCCGGGGCGGGTGGCTGCCGTCGCTCGGTGACCTCCAGCACTGCGTCGACGTCGTCGAGCGCCTCGGCGGGGTCGCCGCGTCGTCGGCAGGCACCCGAGCCGCTCCCCCCGTGTCGTCGGCAGGCGCCCTCCCCCCCACCGCGACGGGCCTGCCGGCACCCGCGTCGGCACCGACCCCCGCACCACCCACAGGACCGACGGGCCCGTCCCGCACCGCCCGAGGAGGCACCACGCCGTGACCACCACGCCGCCCCAGCCGGCCGCCCAGCTGTCCCCCGGGGACGTCGCGCGCGCCGCGCACGCCGTGCTCGCCGAGGTCGGCACCGTCGTCGTCGGCATGCGCGGGCCGCTGCGCACCGCGCTCGCCGCGATCCTCGCGGGCGGGCACGTGCTGTTCGAGGACGTCCCGGGGCTCGGCAAGACGCTCGCGGCACGCAGCCTCGCGACGGCCCTGGGCCTGGAGTTCCGGCGCATCCAGTGCACGCCCGACCTGCTGCCGGCCGACATCACCGGCTCGTCGGTGTGGGACCCGGCCACGGGCGCGTTCACGTTCCGCCCGGGGCCGGTCTTCGCCGGCCTGCTCCTGGCGGACGAGATCAACCGGACCGCGCCCAAGACGCAGTCGGCGCTGCTCGAGGCGATGGCCGAGCGCCAGGTCACCGTCGACGGCACCACGTACCCGATGCGTCGGCCGTTCCACGTCATGGCTACCTCGAACCCCGTCGAGTACGAGGGCACGTACCCGTTGCCCGAGGCCCAGCTCGACCGGTTCATGGTGCGGCTCGCGGTCGGCTACCCGGACGCCGAGGCCGAGGTCGACGTCCTCACGCGCCGCCTCGAGCGCCGCCAGGAGGACGCGACGGTGCGGCGCGTCGTCGACGACCGCACCCTGCTCGCGATGCAGGCGGGCGTCGAGCAGGTCCGGGTCGACCCCGACGTCGTCCGCTACTGCGTCGACCTCGCCGCCGCGACGCGCGCGCACGACGCCGTCGAGGTCGGGGCGTCGCCGCGCGGGTCGCAGGCCCTCCTGCTCGTCGCGCGCGCGCTCGCGATCATCGAGGCCCGACGCTTCGTCGCGCCCGAGGACGTCAAGGCCGTCGCCGTCCCCGCACTCGCGCACCGGATCACCCTCACGCCGGCCGCGTGGGCATCCGGCCGGGCAGCGGAGGACGTCGTCCGCGAGGTGCTGAGCCGGGTGCCCGGCCCCTCGACCGTCTCGGCGGCGGGCTGACGTGAGCGGGATGCAGCCGCAGCTGGGGTGGGGCGACGACCCACCCGCGCGCGGCGCCGACCGCGGTGACGGTGGAGCCGAGCCGCCGCCCGTCGGCGCGCCGTGGCTGCCGGGACGCCACCTCGTGTGGACGCTCGCCGCGTCACTCGCCGTGGTGGGCCTCGGGGCGGTCGCGGGCCGCGCGGACGTCGTCCTCGTCGGCGTCGGTCCGCTCGTCGCGGCGACGTGGGCGCTCCTGCTGCGTCCACGCGGCGAGGTGTGGGTCGACGTCGAGCCCGCGACGACGACGGCGGGCCGGATCGGGGCGCGGGTGCACCTCGCCGCGCCGCCCGGGACCGAGGCGGTCCGGCTGCGCGTCGCGCGCCCCTCGCACGGGCACGTCGAGGCGCTCGTCGCCGTGCCGCTCACGCGCACGCTCGACGTGACGGCGCCGTCGGTGCGCACCGGACCGCAGGACCTGGTCCGCGTCGACGGGCAGGGGCTCGGTACGGGCGGCCACCTCACGGGACCCGCGACGCGGACGACGGTCCCGCCCGTGACGGTGCTGCCACGTGCGGGCACGATGCCGGGGCTGCCGCTCCCGTTCCGGCTGCGCGGGCTCACCGGCCAGCACGCCTCCCGGCGTCCCGGTGAGGGCGGCGACCTGCGCGACGTGCACCCGTTCCAGCCCGGCGACTCGCTGCGCCGGGTCGACTGGCGCGTCACGGCGCGCCGCTCGCCGCGCGGTGAGCAGCTCTACACGCGACGCACCTTCGCGCTCGCGGAGGCGCACGTGACGCTCGTCGTGGACTCGCGCGACGACGTCGGCCCCGACCCGGCGACGTGGAGCGGGCACGTCCCCGTGCGGCCCGACGACGCGACCTCGCTCGACGTCGCGCGCCGTGCGGCCGCGACGGTCGCCCGGGCCTACCTCACCGCGGGCGACCGGGTGGGCGTCGAGGACCTCGGCGTCCGGCAGCGCACGCTGCGGCCCGGCGGCGGGCGGAGCCAGCTCGACCGCGTCGTCCACCAGCTCGCCGTCCTGCGCCCCCAGGGCGACCCCGCCCCGCGCGTCCGCCCGCCCCAGCTGCCGTCGGGCACGCTCGTGTACCTGTTCTCGACCTTCCTCGACGCCGAGCCCGCGACGCTGGCCGCGCTGTGGCGGCGGTCGGGGCACCGCGTGGTCGTCGTCGACGTGCTGCCGACGCTGCGTCGAGGGGCCCTCGACGGTCGCGGCCGGCTCGCGCTGCGGATCGTCGAGATGGAGCGGCGGGACCGCGTCGCGGACCTCGCTGCCGCGGGCTGCGAGGTCGTGCGCTGGACCGACGACGACGCCGCGGCGCGGGTCCAGCTCATGGCTCGCCAGTCCCACCGCCGGCCGGGCGTGGGGGTCGGCCGGTGAGCGGGCGGGTCCGCACCGCCGTGCACACGCGACGGGCACGCACGGACGACCGCCCGGGCGCACCCACGCTGCGGGTCGAGCTCGCGAACGCCGCGCCGGGGTGGGCCGTGCGTCTCCTGCCGGCCGCCGCGCTCGCGCTCACGACGCTCGCGTCAGGCGGCGGGGCCGTGGTGTGGCTGGTCGCTGCCGCGGTCGGCGTCCTCGTGACGTGGCGTCCGGACTGGCCCTCGGCCGGGGCCGTGCCCGCGCTCGTCGGCACGTGGGTGCTGTCGCGCGACGACCTCCTCGCGCAGGGTGCGACCGGTGCCCTGCAGCTCGCCGCGCTCGTCGTCGGTGCCCACCTCGTCGTGCGGCTCGGCGGGCTCGCCGCGCACGTGGCGTGGCGTGCGCGGGTCGAGCTCGGGGTCCTGCGGCGGTCGCTGCTGCCCGCCGTCGTCGTGCAGGCGGGCGTGCTCGTCCTGGTCGCGGTGGTGGCGACGGTCCGGGCCGGTGCGGGCACCGCGGACGCGGGCCAGGGCTGGCTGCGCGCGGTGGCCCTCGTCGCCGCCGTCACGCTCGTCGTCGTGCTCGTGCCGCGGCACTGGCTCTCGTGGGGCCGACGCTGACGGTCGGCGAGCCCAGCACCCGGGCCGAGGGATGGGAGGGGATCCGCCGCGGCTACGTGCTCACCACGGCGTCCGGCGCGGGCCGGGCGGCGTGGGTCGACCGGGCGGTCTCGGCCGCGGTGACCCCCGCGAGGACGACCGCGCCGCCGAGGAGCTGGACGGGCGTCATGGACTCGCCGAGCACGAGCCACGCGGTCGCCGCCGCCGCCACGGGCTCGAGCATCCCGATGACGCCCGTGCGCGCCGCGCCGAGCCGCGCGACGCCGGCCAGCACGAGCACGTAGGGCACCACCGTCCCGAGGAGCACGATCCAGGCGACGAGCGCCCACAGCGGCAGCACGACGCCCTCGGCGGCACCGGGGAGCGCCACGTCGTCGCGGAGCACCGCGGCGTCGAACGTCCACAGCGGCTGGAGGACCACCCAGAAGACAGCCGCGAAGACCATCGACCACGCCTGCGTCGAGAGCGGGTCCCGACGGCGGACCAGGCGGTCGCCGAGCAGGTAGTAGGTCGCGAGGGACACCGCCGCGGCACCCGCGGCGAGCAGACCGACCGCGTCGAGCGTGACGCCGCGGCCGACCTGCGCGACGAGCGCAAGACCCGCGAGGCACGCCGCGAGCGCCCACCACAGCCGCGCGCGGACGTCCTCGCGCAGCACGAACCGCGCCCACAGCGCCACGAGGACGGGCGCGGTGTACTCGACGAGCAGCGCGAGGCCGACCGGGAGCCGTGAGATGGCCACGAAGTAGAGCCACTGCACCATCGCCATGCCGACGACGCCGAGCACCGCGAGCCCGGCGAGCTCGCGCCGTCCCGGTAGCCGCGTGCGCGGCGCGACGACGAGGACCGCCGCGACGAGGACCACCGCGGAGCCCAGGGACCGCAGCTCCACGAGCCGGGTCGGGCTCAGGCCGGACTGCATCGCGATCTTCGACACCGTCCCGTTGACGGCGAAGAGCAGCGACGCGACGACGACGGCCGCGACGCCGACGGCGGCACGACCGGCGCTGCCCGCGCCCTCCTGCGCGCCGGGAGCCGTCGACGAGGGGGCGGTGGTCACAGGGGCGAGCGTAGGCGCGCGTCCACAGTCGCAGCGGTCCGAACCGTGGCGCCCCACTCGCGCTCCCTAGCGTCACCTGCGGTCGAGGGGCGTCAGGCGGGCCGGCCGGCCGTGCGGCCGCCGCCCGAGGGAGAGGAGCGGCACATGAGCACGTGGGGGCACGAGGCGAGGACGACGACGGGACGCGTCGCCGACCACGTGGAGGCGGCGCGGGCACGGCTCCTCGGCGCGGTCCAGGTCGACTGGGTGTCCCCTGCTGCCGCGATCTACCTCGACCGCCTGTCCGAGATCGCCGCCGGGGTCGACACGCTCGCGCGCCGCGCGGACGCGTGCCGGGACGACGTGCTGCGGCACGTGCACGCGGCCGACGCAGCGGTCGCGGGAGCGCTCCGCGTCGACCAGGACGCCGTCGTCGGCTGGGCGCCCGAGGTCGCGGCGAGGCTCAGCCGATGACCGCGACTTTCACCGGCCCGGCGTCGGTCTGCCCGGACCCCGGGGCCGGCGTCGAGGTGACCGTCCACGGCGGTGCGGGCGGGACCCGCGCGACGCTCGAGGACCTGCGTCGCGCGGCAGACGCCCTCCGCCGGACGGCCGAGGAGCTCGCGAGCGCGGACCGCTGCGTGCCGGCGGTAATCGGGGTCGTCGACGACGCCCGCCGCTGGTCGCCGGCGACGGCACCCGCCGCCGAGGACGCGTGCGCCGCGCTCCTGTCCCGCCGCGACGGCCTCGGGGCGACCGCGACCCGCGCCCGGGCGGCCGCCGACGCCCTCGACCGTGCCGCCGACGCGTACGCCGACGCGGACGGGCGCGTCGCCGCCGCCCTACGGGCCGGCGTCATGACGTCGGCGCACGCGTTCGGCGAAGCGGGCCCGTTCGCGTGGGGAGCCCTCGGCGGCGTGGCGCTGCTGCTCGCAGGCAGGTCCGTGGTGTCGGGGCTGCTGAGCCGCGTGCCGACGCCCTTGGGGATGGCGCACCGCGGGATCGGCGCCGCGACGCAGTCCCGCAACCCGGCCGTGCGGGCTCTCGCGTGGGCGTTCGGCGGCGGCGGGCGGATGCCGGGTGTGCCCGATGCGCGAGGGCTCGAGAGGTCGGTCGACCCGTTCGCCGCGTGGCTCCTCGGCGCCCTGCCGGGGCCGAGCGACGTGCGCCCGCTCATCCACGGTGAAGGGCTCGGCTCGGCTCCCACGTCGCGCGTCGCCGCTCTGCTGCTCGGCGGGTCGCGGCTCGTCGCCGCCGCGGCCGGCCACCAGCGCGGCGACCTCGTGGTCACGCCGTCGCTGCGGCGACATCCCGCCCCGGGTCCGGGCACCACGGCGACCCCCGACGGTCGGCCGCGACGCGCGGTGATGGAGGATGCGGTGGGCGGGGCCGCGTCCTGGGGTGCGTCCGGCGGCGCGGCCGGCGGTGCGTCCCGTGGTGCGTCCGATGGTGCGTCCGGGGCCGGGTCGGGAGCCGGGTCCTCGGCCGGTCCGGTGACGTCGGCGGGCGCCGCGCCGCCGTCCGGCGCCGCCGCGTCCGCGGGCACGTGGACCGCGGCCGACATCGTCGCCCGCATCGCCGACCTCTACCCGGACGGGTCCACCCACGGCGCGCTGGGTGACGTCGAGGTCACGCGGGTCGAGCGGCCCGACGGCACCGTCTCGTGGATCGCCGTCACGCCCGGGACCAGTGACTGGTCCCTCCTGCCCGGCTCCGACCCGAACGACACGACGTCGTCGCTCGAGCTCTTCACCCGCGGCGCGGCCCTGTCGCCGGAGGACGCGGCGGCGGCCCGCGCGGACGCCACGGGCACGCTGGTGCAGGCCCTCGAGCTGGCCGGCGTCGAGCCTGGCGAGCCGGTGGTCGTCGTCGGGCACAGCCTCGGCGGTCTCGCCGCGATGGACCTCGCGAGCGACCCGTCCCTCGCCCGGTTCGACGTCCAGGCGGTCATCACGGTCGGTTCACCCGTCGCCGGGATCGACATCCCGGACCACGTACAGGCCCTGCACGTGGAGACGTCGCACGACGTCGTGCCGGTCCTCGACGGCCGCCCGAACCCCGACGTGCCCAACCGGACGACCGTCACGGTCGACCTCACGGCAGGACGCTTCGCCGGGACACCGCTCGACCCGGTGTCCGCCCACTCGGTCGACACCTACACCGACGCCCTCGGCGCGCTCGGCGAGGTGGCCGACCCGTCCGTGCAGCACTTCGAGCAGCAGCTGTCGGAGATCCTCGGTGGCCCCGACAGCACCTCCACCACCTCCTGGTACACGGGCGCCCGGGTGCGCGACGTGGCGGGTGGCGTCCGGTGAGACGGCGCTGGCCGGGACCGCCGGGTCAGTCCTTCTTCTTGCGGGCCCCTGGGATGACGATGCTGAGCAGGAAGCTCACGACGGCGATCATGAGGCCGGCGACGAGCGCGGTGCCGAAGCCGTCGACGCGCAGCCCGATGTCCGTCTGCTCCGACAGCCAGCCCGTCAGCATGATCATCAGGGCGTTGACGACGAGGGTGAACAACCCGAGCGTGAGGATGTACAGGGGGAACGAGAAGAAGGCGACGATCGGCCGGACGACCGCGTTCACCACGCCGAACAGCAGGGCGACACCGAGGAAGATCAGCAGTCGCTCGGTCGTCGTCGCGCCGCCGACCACCTCGAGCCCCGAGAGCACCTCGGTCGCGAGCCAGATCGCGGCCGCGTTGATGAGCACCCGCAGGAGGAATCTCATGGTGACCATGGTGTCACGCGGACGGGTGGCATCCTGACCCGGTGACTAGTCCCGTGCCGTTCCGCGCCGTCGTCGACTCGCTGCCCGCGTACGTGCCGGGCGCCCGCGGAGCCGATCCCGACGCGCACAAGCTCTCCTCGAACGAGAACCCGTTCCCGCCGCTCGCCTCGGTGCGCGCGGCCGTGGAGCGCGCAGCGAGCGAGCTGCACCGCTACCCCGACATGTTCGCGACGGCCCTCGGCGAGGCGCTCGCGGCACGGCACGGGGTCGACCCGTCGGGGATCGTCGCGAGCACCGGCTCGGTCGCGGTGCTCGGTCACGTCCTCCAGGCGTTCTGCGACGCGGGAGACGAGGTCGTCCACGCCTGGCGCTCGTTCGAGGCGTACCCGATCCTCGTCCAGCTCCAGGGCGCCGTGTCCGTCCGCGTGCCGGTCACGGCCGACGGGCGGCACGACCTCGACGCGATGGCCGCCGCGATCTCGCCGCGCACGCGCGTCGTCCTGCTCTGCACGCCCAACAACCCGACGGGCCCCGCGCTGACGCACACCGAGGTGCTCTCGTTCCTCGACCGGGTCCCCCCGACGGTGCTCGTGGTGCTCGACGAGGCGTACGTCGAGTTCGTCCGGCAGGACGACCCGCTGCGCAGCGGTGCGGTGCTCGCGGCGTACCCGAACGTCGTCGTCCTGCGCACGTTCTCCAAGGCGTACGGGCTCGCGGCGCTCCGCGTCGGCTACGCCGTCACGTCGCCCGACATCGCGCGGGGCATCCGCACCGCGTCGACGCCCTTCGGCGTCAACCACCTCGCGCAGGTCGGCGCGCTCGCGAGCCTCGACGCCGAGGACGAGCTGCTCGAGCGCGTCGACGCCGTCGTCGCGGAGCGCACCCGGGTGCTCGCGGGGCTGCGCGCCCAGGGCTGGACGGTGCCGGAGAGCCAGGGCAACTTCGTGTGGCTCGAGACGGGCGCGCGGACCACCGAGATCGCCGTCGAGGCGGCGGCCGCAGGCGTGCTCGTCCGGCCGTTCGCTGGCGAGGGGATCCGGATCACGATCGGCACGCCCGAGGCGGACGACCGGGTCCTCGAGCTCGCCGCCGGCTGGCTCTGACCGCAACCGGTTCGGGCTGAGACCCCCGGCTCGGGCACGTCGCGGAGCCGGCCGCCCCGACGCCCCCCGCCGGCCGGAGGCCGTGGGTGACGAGCGGGCACCTGTCGCCGGACGGGGTCTCACCGACCGAGAAGATCCGCCGGACGGGTGACGCGTCGTCGTCGGACCCCGCTACGGTCGCGCCATGACCCACGGCACCCCGGCGACCGGCGCGCGACTGCGCGCCCGCACCGCCGTGCCGTGCGCCGCAGCCGGTGAGGGCCTCCTGGCCCGCCGCGCCTGCCGAATGCCCAGCTGAGTCCCGCGTCCTCGCGGGCCGCGTCCAGGGCTGCTGAGCCCGACGCGCCGGGGCCCACCGCGCCGACCGCGCGTCGCTGCGCCCACCACCGGTCCATGCCGGACCGTCCCTCGCCGGGCACGACCCGTCGACCCCGCCGGCCCCACCCGTCCGCCGGTCCCCACACGCCACGCGCGCCTCCATCACGAACGAGACGGAACCACCATGACCACGCTGGACGTCCGCCCCACGACCCCGCTCGAGCCCGTCGAGCTCGACCCCGTCGCGCTCGGCCTCCCGCCGACCAACGTCGACCAGATCCCGCCGCTGCCCGCGCACTGGGCCGGCCTCGACCTGCGGGAGGTGCTGTCGCGCCCCGCGGCCTTCCTCTCCGTCAGCCAGTCCAACTCGCTCTACCGCCCCGGCGGCGTCCAGTACGCCGAGGGCCATGCCTTCCGCGGCAGCCTGCCCGCGACCGTCCGGTCCGTCCGGGCAGCCCGGGCCGCGGGCAACTTCGTGTCCTTCAACTGGATCGGGTACTCGGTCTTCCGCGACGGCTACCCCGGCACCGACTTCGACCGTGCGCAGTACGCGTCGTGGACCGGTCACCTCGACGCGACGCCCGAGCAGGTCGCGTGGGACGACGCCCTCGTCGACGAGCTGCGCGAGCTGGTCGAGCCCGGCGACAACGAGCTCTACGAGAAGGCGCTCCAGACGGCGTTCGTCGGGACCGACCTGCCGCTCGAGCTCGCACGCAAGCGTGTCGAGGTCGTCGTCATCACCGGCATCCACCTCGACTGGTGCATCGAGGGCAACGCGCGCGCCGCCCGCGACCACGGGCTGCTGCCGATCGTCATCGGCGACGCGACGGGTGCGCAGCGCCCCGACCAGGAGGCCGCCGCGTTCGAGCGCATCACGAACTTCTTCGCACCCGTGATCTCGGCGGAGACCTTCGAGGGCCTGGTGACGCGCTGATGGGCAACGTCGGTCTGCTGCTCGTCGGCGCGGTCCTCTTCGTCAACGGGCTCGCGAGCCTCGGCGTCGTCCGGGGCCGGAGCGTCGCACCGCTCAACTTCTTCGTCGGCGGGGCGCAGGTCGTGCTCCCGCTGCTCGTCCTGGTCCAGGGGTCGTCGGACCCCGCCGTCGTGCAGGGCACGTGGCCGAGCCTGCTCTTCGGCTTCACGTACCTCTGGTACGGGCTCATCGTCCAGCGCGGCCTCGAGACCGAGGGCTTCGGCTGGTACAGCGTCTTCGTGGCGGGGATCGCCGCGCTGTACGCGGTACAGTCGGTCGGCACCGACCCCGTGTTCGCGGTGATCTGGGCGACGTGGTCGTCGATGTGGCTGCTGTTCTTCGTGCTGCTCGCGCTCGGCCGGTCGCACGTGGGGACGCTCGACCTCGGGCGCTTCACGGGGTGGTACCTCGTTCTGCTCGGCATCCCGACCTGCACGGTCCCGGCGCTGCTCCTCATGGACGGCCGGTGGAGCACGAGCCCGACCGCGGGCTGGGGGGCGCTCGCCGTCCTCGCAGCCGCAGCCGTCGCGTCGGTCGCCCTGGCGCGCCGGCCGCAGACGGCCCCCGCCGCCGACGACGCCGTGGGACTCGCGTCCGACGACGAGTTGGGTCAGCGGGTGGTGGCGACCGCCTGATCGGAGGCCTCAGGGGCCGGTCCGCAGCGTGCGGACCGGCCCTGGCGGCTACCCGCGCCGAGTCGCCCCAATGAAGGCTCTGGCGTCTCGCGCCTGCCTGGCCGGTCAGCGCGCGAGGAAGCTGGCAGCCGGGCTGATCCGCACTTCGAGCCCGGGACCAGGCTGGCGTTTCGGGAGGTCACGACCCGGTGTCCGCAAACAACCGCCCAGTGAAGGTGCGGATCCAGGATCTACCTTGGGAATCGGTGAATCCGAGCGCTAGGTCGAGCGGGTACAGGTCGGGGTGCGAGTACGGCACACGCAGCAAGTATTCCCCAGGAGGCAAGGAGTCCCGGTGGAATCCGTACCGGTGGTTCTCGGTGCGCTCGATGAACCCCCTGCGACGGACGCTGTGTGAGTGCGGAATGGGCACCTGCAGGTCCCACGGAGACTGCACGAAAGCCAAGCTCACGGGGCCGTTGCTCCCGTTGCGGATCAGCACGTCGACATAGTTGGCACCTGGGGGCGCATCGGCCCAGTTCAAGCGTCGGGCGGCACTAAGAGCCCGTGCGACAGGATGGAGCCCAGGGTTCTGCGACTCCTCCGCCAAACTGAGCGTCACCTGCTCGGCTTGAGCGCGGGAGTCACGCTCCAGGGCGGCGATCCGGGCAGCGCTCTCGGCTCGGTACTGCCGAAGGCCGATCACGAGCGCGACGATCGCGGCCACGACGGTGAGGGCGCCCGCCGCCGCACTCACTGAGTCCGGGTCCCAACCCCACTGATTCATTGCCGCACACTAGGTCACGTATGGGCCACGGGAAACTGGCGAGGTGATGTCGGATAGACCGACCGCCCACCTAGTGTCTTGTGTGCTGGGAGCGAGTGTCCCCCGAAGGGCAAGGCCTCTCCTGAGGAGCCAGACGCTCGTGCCATCGCGATCCCCTGGCGTTCCGCAAAGGGGTCTGCTGCACGAGTAGGTGACAGTCGGTCTCAGGCGGCGAGTGCGACCTGAGTGGTCATGATGGTCTCGAACTCCACGGGTGTGAGGCGACCGAGCCTCTGCTGGCGTCGGCGGCGGTGGTAGGTGCGCTCGATCCAGGTGATGATCGCGATGCGCAGGTCCTCGCGGGTGGCCCAGCGGCGCCGGTTCAGGACGTTCTTCTGCAGCAGCGAGAAGAAGCTCTCCATGGCGGCGTTGTCGCCGGCGGAAGCGACCTGACCCATGGAGCCGACCAGGTCGTGGCGGGCCAGGACGCGGGCCACCTTCCGGCTTCGGAACTGGCTGCCTCGGTCGCTGTGAACCACGCAGCCGGACACCTCTCGTCGTCGCTGCACGGCGCTGAGCAGGGCGTCCACGGCGATCTGGGAGGTCATGCGGTCGCTGATCGAGTAGCCGACGATCCGGTTCGAATACACGTCCTTGATCGCGCAGAGGTAGATCTTGCCCTCGCTGGTGGGGTGCTCGGTGATGTCCCAGAGCCACAGCCGGTTCGGCGCGTCGGCGGTGAAGACCCGTCGCACGAGGTCGTGGTGGGCCGGCGGGCCGACCTGCTTGCCGTTCCTCGTGCGCTTCTTGCCGAACACCGACCACCAGCCGTTCCGAGAGCAGATCCGCCACACCCGTCGGTCACAGGCGACCAAGCCGGCCCTCGCGGCCTCGTCGGCCAGGAGCCGGTAGCCGAACTCCGGGTCGTCGCGATGGGCATCGAACAGCGCGTTCGCGAGGTATGCCTCCTCCAGGTCACGGGCGGTGATCGGTGCGGCGAGCCAGCGGTAGTAGGGCTGGCGGGCGAGCTTGAGGACCCGGCACGTCACCGCGACGGGGATCCCGTCGTCGGCGAGCTCAGTCACGAGCGGGTAGATCATTTTCCCGGCAGGTGCGCCTGAGACAGGTAGGCCGCGGCGCGGCGCAGGACCTCGACCTCCTGCTCCAGCAGCCGGTTGCGGCGGCGCAGCTCACGCAGCTCCGCAGACTCGCTCGCGGTCGCGCCGGGGCGGTTACCGTCCTCGACGTCGGCGTCACGCAGCCAGTTCCGCAGGCACGACTCGGCGATCCCGAAGTCGGCCGCGACCTGCTTGATCGGCGCATCCCCGCAGCGAGCGACCGCCACGACGTCGCGCCGGAACTCCATCGGATAGGGCTTAGGCACGGTGCTCATCCTTCCAGCGGCACCCTTCGGCACCACAGGTCAGATGACCTGCCCCACGGCTCGGTTACCAGATCGGGTCTGGTGGTCCGGCTTCTCGAGAGAGAAGGTCTGGACCATGCCGAAGCCGTATCCGGCCGAGTT